>CAJOCR010000039.1 GCA_905236755.1 uncultured Prevotella sp. | reverse complement strand
CCGATTATATAATTATGAATTATTCAATGAAGAATTCCATGACAAATGATAAATCTGCGCACGCCAAGGGCGTGCTAAATGATAAACGATAAATGATAAATGATAAAGAAGCGCTAGGCGCTTAAAAATAAGAAAAACAGAGAAAACACCTTTATGCGCGCTTTGCGCTAAATGACAAATGATAAATGATAAAGCAGTAAACTCAAACAGATAGTCCTCCTTTGCTTTCCTCGACTAATGTCGAACAGCGACCGTTGGTTCCTTTTGGAGAGGTCGGGAGAGGCTACTTTAAAACAAGTTTTCATCGCCCTTGCCATTTCTCTGCACTATCGCAAGCGATAGCATCATGCTTTAAGAGAAAAACCTCGGTGCTCTGCTAACTAACCAAACGTTTGTATCTATGCTCAGTATAAGGTTTTATATGTTTATCTCTCTTTGTATGGCATTGCTGCTTGCGGCAATGTGAAAAGAAGTTTATGGGGATGGTGAAAATTTATTTTCATAAATCCACAAAAACTTCCTACATAGATGACAAAGTCATCTGCATACAAAGAGGTGTTTTTCTTGGTTCTTCTTAAAAATATTCGTGTTATAAAAATGAGATTTTTGGGAATATTTGGACTTGTTACAGAAAAAATGGTTAAATTTGCATGAAAGCGCATGTTAAGGATGCGCTAATGCGAACATAAATTACCATGGGGATCTATGAGAGCCCCAATACAAAAAATAAAAAAGATGAAATTTATAGGATTGATTCCAGCACGCTATGCTTCTACTCGTTTCCCCGGCAAACCATTGGCATTACTCGGAGGGAAGCCTGTGATACAACGTGTTTACGAACAGGTAACATCGATTCTTGATGACGCTTGTGTGGCTACCGACGACGAGCGTATTTATAATTGCGTGAAAGAATTTGGCGGTAAGGTGGTTATGACCCGTACTGATCATAAGAGTGGTACCGACCGCATTGAAGAGGCTATTGAAAAGATTGGTGGTGACTATGATGTTATTGTGAACATACAGGGTGACGAGCCTTTTATTCAGAGAAGTCAGATTGAAACTGTATGTAGCTGCTTCGATGATGAAGAGACACAGATAGCTACTCTTGGTAAGCCTTTTACAAGTATGGATGCTGTTGCTAATCCTAACAGTCCTAAGATTGTTGTTGACAACAACAACTTCGCTATGTATTTCAGTCGTTCTATCATTCCTTTTGTTCGTGGTAAGGAGCAGACTGAATGGCTTGACCACTACCCTTTCCTGAAGCACCTGGGTATCTATGCGTATCGCAGAGAGGTACTTAGAAAGATAACTCAACTGTCACAATCTTCTCTTGAGATTGCTGAAAGTCTTGAACAGCTAAGATGGTTACAGAATGGCTTTAAGATAAAGGTGGGACTCACTGATATCGAGACTGTTGGAATTGATACTCCTGAGGATTTGGAGAGAGCAGAGCGAGAGTTGGCGCTTCGCTATTGAACATTGAACTTTGAACATTGAAGTTTGAAGTTTGAACTTTTTGAACCGAAGGTCACTGACTGAGCGTTTGCTGTCTGCGAAGCTGCGCTTCGCTATTGAATATTGAATAATAGGCGCAATGCAAGCATTGCTAAATGATAAAGTATAAAGGAGCATAGCGCATATTAACGAATAAAATTATGAAGAAAATGAGAGTGAATACTGATAGCTCATTCTGAGCCTGTGTCAAGTTTGATTTTGGCTTCCAGAAAGCAAGCTTTCCAAAGCCATCATCAACCTTATCATCCTCTTTCAGAGGACACCAGCATTCACTCTCTTGGAAAATAGGGTAGCCTCCCCCATCCCCCTCCAATGAGAAGGGGCTAACCAATTCCATCATACTTATCCTTCATAAGGGAGGAACATTAATATTTTATATCGACTGAAATTGCAAAATTGAAGGAGGTAATTTTAGCAGCTTGCTGCATTTTCTTAAGAAAGCAAAACCACGTGGTGGTGATGGAATTACTTGCTATCTTGTTAAATGCTTGCATTTATAAAAGAGAGCCAAGTAAGAACATCATAGGTTCATTAGAGCCTTGCTTTCTATTTTCTTTATTTATTTTTTCGTGCCGGCTTCTTTATCAACCAACGGTC
>CAJOCR010000038.1 GCA_905236755.1 uncultured Prevotella sp. | reverse complement strand
ACAGCAGAAAACGCAATGACGGCAAGGCTGGTGCAAAAACCTGTCAAGGGCAAAGCCTCATGCCTACCTATACAAGAAGAATTAAACGACAATCCCTATATTAAAAGTTGAGGAGGAAACCGCTGAAGAAATAGACAATTGGAAATCAAGTTACATAGACGAGTTTTTCAGCAGAAGCAGTACGGTAGAAGTGAATGAGCCGTATTTGCCATCAGCTGATGCTTGCAAGAAAATTATGGAGGGCGAGAGTAAAGAAGAAACTAGCAATTAGAAGTGAAGTCGCTTCGGTAGCTGAGGCTATACAATACCCTGTGATAGCGCAGGCGCTATCACATATGCAAGTGCACGCACTTGCATAACTGTTAGCGCAAGCGCTAACAGCTGGAAATCAAAGAAAGTAGTTTTAGACCTCGCCCTCCTTTTTACTTTATGTTAGAGAAAATAGAAGTCAATAATGCAACATACCAGAAATGGGTGAAGTACTATGAGAACTATCCCATGACTGATGATATGCGTGGAGCATTGCTTAAATATGTAGGCAATATACTTACGCATAAAGCTTGCGTTATTTTTGATTCGGAACATCTTGCAAAACTTCTCTACATAGAAAATGAGAAACTATTTGCCATCACCAATGGCACAGAAAACTTCTACCGGACATTTGAAATCAAGAAAAAGTCTGGTGGAATGCGTGAGATCCGAGCACCATACCCTTCGCTGAAAATCATACAGCAGTGGATTTATGAATATATACTCAAGAGGCAGAATGTACACGGTTGTGCTCATGGGTTTATCACTCGCAGGTCTATTGTCACAAACGCTAAAAAACATGTAGAGAACAAATGCCTACTGAAACTAGATTTAAAGGATTTCTTCCCATCAATCAAGATAAACAAGGTGGTGCAGGTGTTCAAAAACATAGGCTATACAGGTGCCGTTTCGTGGATGTTGGCCCGAATATGCTGTCTTGATGATGAACTGCCACAAGGTGCTCCGACCAGTCCAGTGTTGAGTAATATTGTGGCAAGGCAGATGGATAAACGCTTGTATCGCCTTGCAAAGCATTTTGGCTATAGATACACAAGATATGCTGATGATATTTCTTTCTCGGGCGACGAGATTCCTGTTGCCTTTATAAAGTATGCAACGGACATAATTGAGGATTCTGGGTTTAGTGTTAACTCCAAGAAGGTACGGCTTTACAAAGAACAAGACAACAAGATATTGACGGGTATTGCGTTGAAAAATGGCAACCTCAAATTACCAAGAGACAAGCGCAGAAGCTATGAACAGGATATTTATTACGCAATCAAGTATGGAGTTGATACCAGAATAAAAGGTGAATACAAGTATTTTTCGACGTATATACTCTCATTGTTAGGTAAGGCCAATTTTTGGCTTATGTTGGAACCTGACAACAAGTTTGCCAAAGATGCGATACCACAATTAAAAGTTCTATATAAACAGGCAATTGGCATGAAGGATATTACTGATTCGTTTACGTTGTCGCTTGTGACATCTGCTGCTGATGCTTTCTATCATAAAAGGAATTGGGGACTTCCGATAACCTCTGAAAGAATAACTTGCGGTGAGGCAAAGATGATAAAGATTGAGGCAGACCTATCAATAACAAACAATATCAATATACCAACATCTGAAGCTGAGAAGCTGGCCACTTCTCTGATTAACGGCTTGAACAAGCAGTTTATTCTGTACTATGCAGATGTCTTGGATAATTTGCCACATGATAATACGGAAGAAGGCATATTTGAACTGAAGAAATCATATTTCGGACTTGAACTACCATTGATGTATACCTATTTATATGGTGGTGTTCTTCAGGAAAACATGTTGCACAATATGTTCAGGAAGAAAAAGGTTGATTTTGACGAAAGCATAGTATGGGCTGTATCTCAAGTTCCAGAGGTGACACTTGAAGTAACGCGATTACCAAAAATAGCCGATGGGATGAAACGAATAGGAAAGCTGAACCTTTACTATAAGTATGAGGATAAAAAGCTTACGATAGGTACCTACGTGGGTGTTTTGAATCAGAACCAACTGATGAAGGCGAGA
>CAJOCR010000037.1 GCA_905236755.1 uncultured Prevotella sp. | reverse complement strand
CAACCTTCCCGATAGGGAAGGAGTTAAAACAGCAAATAAGTAGCCTAAAGCGCAAACAGATGGTTAGCCCCTTCTCATTGGAGGGGGATGGGGGAGGCTGCCTATTTTTTATGCCGAGTGCATTGTAATTTTTTAGCGTATTCTAATTCCGAGGTTAAGATTAAAGTTCAGCGGCTTATCAGTATAGTGTGATTCTATACTACTGCCATTCTTGAAGTAATAGCTTATGCCAGGTTCAGCAAACAGACTGATATGTTTTCCTGCTTGATATTCTATACCAGCTGCAGCATTGGTACTGAATACCAGTTTATTATCATGTACGTTCTCGGTATAGGTGTTAGTCTTATTCGCTTCCTTTTTAGTGCTTTCTTTTTGTCCTTTCACCAGCTTTTCAGCCTCTCCACCAGCTATAAGATATAGGTTGAAATGTTTAGTTTGCCATAGGTTATAGCTCAAGCTAACAGGAATACCAATATAGTGGAGTTTTTGTTTGCTATTCGTTGATGAAATATTGTTATAGCTGCTGAAATCAGATTGCAGATACGAATAAGTGATACCCGAAAGAATGCTCCAACGTTTGTTGATGGCATATCTCACAGATAATCCAAAACGAATAGGGTGGTGGTGATTTACATTAGTGATAGTAGGAGAGACTGATGATATTAAATCAGGATTATTATCCCTCCATACTGGTTCGCAATCAAGAGCATAGTAATTACTGTATTCTCCTTCTGATCCAAATCCAGCATTACCAACTATCATATTTCCATAGTAAACACCAAAAGACGTATTGCGTTGAGCGTTGATCGTTGAACGTTGGATGGCACTTGACGCTTGACGATCAGTATTGACGAGGGAAGCAACGTTTGGCATCTGGTATTTATTGGCATTTGTCTCTTCCTTAGAGTCTTGCTGCTCTTCCTTTGTCGTTTCTTCCTTTACATTATTTACTTGTTCTTCTTTAATTTCTGTTTTTGAGTCTTGTGAGTTTTGGGCGCAAAGAGCCAAGTATTTTCCTTTTAATGTTAAATGTTGAACAGTATTTGTTTTTTCAGATTCATCATGATGTTCGTATGTTTCTGTTCTTTTTTCAGCTTTTGTCTTAGAGTCTTGAGAGTTTATTTTAGAAATCTGTTGTTGCACGTTCCATGTGTCTTTTTTTAGATAGATAGTGGTGCCAACAATGAATAATACTACAGCAGCAACGGCAATGATACGTTGTGGTGTGATGCCAATGACACGTGCTTTCTTTGGTTGTGCAACAGGCATGACACCTCTACGCGACATCTCTTTCTTGATGTCGTCGAGCAGACCCTCAGGAGCTTTACGAGAAGAGCTTTGTGAAAGGTCCTTCAGATGTTTCATCCAATCTTTGTTCATACCTGTTTTCGTTTGTAATCCTTAATTAGTCGTGCCAACATATTCTTGGCTCTATGAAATTGTGATGCAGACGTGTCGGGCTTAATACCCATCATCCGTGCAATCTCTTTGTGACTTTTTCCCTCTATCACATATAGATTTAGAATTGTTCTGTATCCAGTGGGTAGCTGTGCTACAAGATTGTTTAATGTGTCTGCGCTAAGTCCTTCAGTATCAGGAGTTTCATCGGGGATGTCAGGCGGATCATCGACCACAAGTGGAGCATTCCCTTTTTGTTTTCTAAGAAACTGCAGACTCTCGTTGATAACAATTCTTGTTGTCCATGCTTTAAGAGAACCCTTACCACGATATTCAAATTGATTTATTTGAGTAAATATCTTAATGAAGCTCTCTTGCAACACATCTTTCAGATCATCGTCATTGACGATATATCGGGCGCATACAGTAGTAAGATAGTCTGCATATTCGGCATACAACTTATCCATCGCCAAAGCATTGCCCTGGCGAAAAAGTTGTACGATGGTTTTTTCTTTGTTATTTCCGAATATATTCATTTCAGTTCCGTAGCTATTATGCAAACGGAATTTTAATTGTTTTATTATCTACCTATCTATTTCCTCCTTCTTCTTTTGCTTTATAAATACATAAATTGTGAAAACCTTGCATAGAAAATTTAAAAAACTGAAGTTTCGTAAGTGAATATACTCTGTATTTTTCTCTTAATATAAAAGAAAATAAAGACGAAAAGAGCATTCTGCTCTTATGATGAATTTATGTTT
>CAJOCR010000036.1 GCA_905236755.1 uncultured Prevotella sp. | reverse complement strand
GAGATGGAATTACTTGATTTCTTGTTAAATGCTTGCATTTATAAAAGAAAGCAAGTAAGAACATCATAAGGCTCATTAGAGCCTTGCTTTCTATTTTTTTCTCTAATAAATATTCACTTGAGAAAGTTCAGTAAAGTGATAAAAGGGTAAAAAAAAGGAGGCAAAACGAACTCTTCGCAGATCATTGCGAAGAGTTTTTTGTTTTTTAACACAAAAAAAAGAGAATATTTCCACAAAATACTATCTTTGTGCTCAATATAACTTATTGATGAGTTACGACTCGCATTTACATTAAACATAACATTTATAATACCATACAAACTATGACAGCACTCGTATCAGCAATCCCCATCTTGTTGCTTATCGTGTTGATGATGGGTTTCAAGGTCTCAGGTTACAAGAGTGCCATTGCTACTCTTGTTGTCACAATACTATTGGCTCTTTTTGCCGTATCATCAATGGATATATTACCAGAGAAATATGCTGGGACATCCATATATGGGATTGTCCTATGGTCTGTTGTTGAAGGACTGTTAAAAGCTTGTTTTCCAATTATTCTTATCATCATTTTTGCTATCTTCAGTTATAATATCCTTTGTGAAACAAAAGAGATAGAGACCATTAAGGCACAGTTCATTCAAATGACATCCGATAAGGGATTGTTGGTACTGTTATTGACATGGGGACTTGGAGGTGTACTTGAAGGTATGGCTGGTTTTGGTACTGCAGTGGCTATTCCTGCTGCAATCCTCATAGGATTAGGATTCAAACCAATGTTCTCTGCTGTTATCTGTCTGGTAGCAAATACCGTTGCTGTTGGCTTCGGTGCTGTTGGTTTACCAGCTACTACCCTTGCTAATCAGGTAGCTGCAAGTGGTGTGGCTACACCTGAGGAACTATGCGAGGTAGCTACTTTTATTATACTGCAACTTTCGTTGATGTTCTTCATCACTCCATTCGTTATCTTGATGATGACCGATCGCAAGAAAATATTCAAAAATATATGTATTGCCCTGTTCGTGGGCTCTTTTTCAATCTTGGTGCAGTTCTGCTGTGCTTATTGGATAGGTACAGAAACACCAGCTATCTTAGGTTCGGTAGCGGCTATTATTGCCATGCTCATATATGATAAACTGTTCATACGAAAGAGTAGTGACACTGACAAGGTACAGGTAGATCAGCAGAGATTTGGATTAGTGAAGACTCTTAAGGCATGGAGTGTCTATGGATTAATAATATTCTTCATTCTTATTTCAAGCAAGATTGTTCCTTCAGTGAACGAAGTGCTTAATAACACACTGGTAACGAAGTTCTCGTTGCCAGCCATTGGCAATACCTTTAAATTCTGTTGGCTGTCTAATGCCGGACTGATGATATTCCTCGGAGCAGTCATTGGAGGTTTAATACAAGGAATGAGTGTAATGCGATTGCTGAAACTACTCTGTAAGACAACGCTCAACCTGCAGAAGACGGTGGTGACAATATGCTGTTTGGTGGCTATGGCTATGCTCATGAATAATACTGGCATGACTAACGACATTGCCAAAGGACTTGTCTTACTCACAGGTGCAGCCTTTCCATTCTTTGCGCCATTGATAGGTTCTATTGGAACATTCGTAACAGGTAGTGCAACAAATGCTAATATCCTATTTGGTAAGTTGCAAGCAACAGCAGCCTATGACCTTGGTCTGATACATCAAGGCACTTTCTTCGGCGTTACTGGTAATGAAACAAACTGGCTTGCAGCAGCTAACTGTGCTGGTTCTGAGGGTGGAAAACTTATATCGCCACAGTCAATAGCTATTGCCACAGCTGCTTGTAACATGGAAGGCCAGGATGGTGATATCATGCGTAAGACAGTACCATTTGCTATATTTTGGATTCTTATGAATGGCTTGATGGTGTTCCTCGGACTGCATATAATATAATGGACTACTAAGAAAAACCAATTCTCATAAAGTTATTTTGCTTACGCAGACGCGAATTATCAAAAATTAATCGCAAATTATCATAAATTATGGGTCACCCGCAAAATCCTGTGTTAAGAGATTAAATATACTCTGTATAATAGTTCTTAATCAAAAGGAAATAAGTAGCCTCCCCCATCCCCCTCCAGTAGGAAAGGGCTAACTAATTGGCGTTTCTTGCTGAAAAATAATAAAGCGCTCTGTGCTTCATATTTCAA
>CAJOCR010000035.1 GCA_905236755.1 uncultured Prevotella sp. | reverse complement strand
AATATCTATTATATAGGACCTAAACAATGCGCTTCGCTTAACGTGTAATTACCGAAAATTGACGTAAATTTTTCGAAAATTATTTTTCTTTGATTTAACAAAGAATTTATGATAATTTGCGATTATTTTTTGATAATTCGCGTCTGCGTAAGCAAAATAACTTTATATTTCATTATTCACTATTAATTATTTATTCCCGTTGGTCATAGGAACTTCTTTCCTTCGGTCAGTGACCGTTGGTTCCACATTCTTCTGGTTTTCTTCCTAACACAGGGAATTACGGGTGAGCCGAAAAATACCCATTGAAGTGTTAGGGTGGAGTTGAAAGTCTATTGCCAATTTGCAATAGGCTTTTTATATATTTCAAAATAAAATATTATATTTGCAGTTCGAACTCCTTCCCTGTCGGGAAGGTCGGGATGGGCTTTTATATATTTTATTTTGAAGCAACGAACTTATATAGCCATTGACCTAAAGTCATTCTACGCCAGCGTGGAATGTGCAGCCAGAGGACTTGATCCTTTGACTACAAACCTCGTTGTGGCTGATAAGAGCCGTACAGAGAAGACAATCTGCCTTGCTGTCTCTCCTACGCTCAAGGCATGCCATATAGCTGGACGTGCCCGTCTCTTTGAGGTTGTTCAACGTGTTCGTGAGATCAATGACCAACGATTGCAGCGCATCCCAGACCATACGTTCAAAGGAAAATCTGCATCAGCCATCGAACTGAAAGAGCATAAGGATTGGGAAGTTGACTATATCGTGGCTACCCCTCGAATGGCTGAGTATATCCGTGTGAGTGCCAGCATATATAGTGTCTATCTAAAATATGTTGCTCCTGAGGATATTCATGTCTATTCTATAGACGAGGTGTTTATGGATGTTACTGATTATCTGCAGTCATACGGAAAGACAGCCCATGAAATGGCTATTGACATGATTCATGATGTCTTGAATAAGACAGGTATCACCGCTACAGCAGGTATAGGCACGAATATGTATCTTGCAAAGGTGGCTATGGATGTGGTGGCTAAACATGTACCAGCTGATAAGGATGGAGTGAGAATAGCCGAACTTGATGAGATGAGTTATCGCAGAATGTTGTGGAATCACAAGCCAATAACTGATTTCTGGCGTGTAGGAAGAGGTATTGCTCAGAAACTTGCTATGTATGGCATTACTACTATGGGACAGTTGGCACGTATGTCTGAAAGAAACGAAGCTCTTTTATATAAACTCTTTGGAGTAAATGCCGAACTGCTTATCGATCATGCCTGGGGATGGGAACCATGCACTATGAAATATGTCAAGGCATATAAACCAGAGAATAGTTCTCTTAGTCAGGGACAGGTGTTACATTCGGCTTACGATTTCAAGAAAGGTAGGGTAGTGGTAATGGAGATGGCTGAAGCTATTGCTCTCGAACTTGTGGAACGCCGACTGGTCACTAATCAGTTAGTGCTCACTATCGGCTATGACAGAGATTCGCTAAAAGACTGTACTGTACGAGAGCGTTATGAAGGACAGGTAGCTATTGATTATTACGGACGACAGGTACCCAAGCATGCTCATTCCACAATGAGACTGGGACGTTTTACCTCATCAACACGTATGATAAGAGATGCTATACGTTCTCTTTATGAAGGCATTGTTAATCCCGAATTCTTTGTTCGTCGACTTAATGTTACTGCATGTAATGTTATCAGCGAAGAACAGGCAAAACAACAGAAGAAACAGCCTGTGCAACTTGATTTGTTCACCGATTACGATGAAATACGAAAGGTTGAGGAAGAAGTAGAGACAGCCCTCAAACGAGAGCGCAAACTTCAGGAAACAGTATTGAAAATAAAAAAGAAATTTGGTAAGAACGCCATCCTTAAAGGACTGAACTTTGAGGAAGGCTCAACTGCACGAGAACGAAATAATCAGATAGGAGGACATAAAGCATGACAAACGAATACGACGATATTATCAATCTGCCACATCATGTGTCAAAGGTACGCAAGCCAATGTCTATGCAGGCACGCGCAGCTCAGTTCGCTCCCTTCTCTGCCTTAACAGGCTACGAAGACGCCATTGCTGAAGCGAATGAAAGTACAACATATGAGCAAACTGACTATTTTGATATGTTCTAAGTAGCCTATTGGCAGGTGTTAACCTGCATCCTGTAGGCTGCTTGTTTGCTATCTGTAGGCAGTCAAGACTTAGTTGTTGTCATAAAGATTTGATATTATTAGGCTCACCCGTAATTCCCTGTGTTAGGAAGAAAACCAGAAGAATGTGGAATTTATTTAAGGAAAATAGAGAGCAAAGACTCAGATGAGTCTTATGGTGTACTTGATATACACTCTTTTATAAATGCAAGCATTTAACAAGATTGTA
>CAJOCR010000034.1 GCA_905236755.1 uncultured Prevotella sp. | reverse complement strand
AAAAGAGAGCCAAGTAAGAACATCATAGGTTCATTAGAGCCTTGCTTTCTATTTTCTTTATTTATTTTTTCGTGCCGGCTTCTTTATCAACCAACGGTCAGTGACCGTTGGTTCAATCGCATTGCTTACAATGCATTTGGGAGAGGCTTGTATTATCGGTTGATATCCTTTGCGCTTATTGCGCAATGGTGCATCAGCACATCATTTTCCAAGATTAAGCATGAGTACCCGAACTTGTGAGGGGCTTAGATTTGACTAAAAGCTGGTGAAAGCTTGCTTACATAAGCTTTTAGACAAATATAAGCGGAAGGCTTTTAAGAAGCCTTATATGCTTAATCATTTTCTTAAATTCATACTTGCAGCTACGTAAGCAGTATTGAAGGTGCAAAGCGCTAAATCATAAAAGAATATTAAGAAAATGATATCAATCTGTTACCCCTTGAAATATCTATTATAAATCACTGAATTTCCATGGCTTTTCGTTCGTTTTCGGGATAAATAATCACATAAATTTTGAAATATCAGCAGCAAGTGTTATCTTTGCAGCAGAAGGAGAATAAATTATGGAACAGATAGTTGAGAAATACATTAATCCGCTGACTGACTTCGGTTTCAAACGTATTTTTGGAACAGAGTTTAATAAGGAACTACTCATTAGTTTCCTTAATGCCTTGTTTGAAGGCGAACAGGAAGTTAAAGATGTAAGCTACTTAAACTCTGAAGTCTTTGGAGCAAATGAAGTAGCTCGCAAAGCTATTTTTGATGTATATTGCGAAACTGTTGATGGTGGTAAGTTTATCGTTGAAATGCAGAACGCTTACCAAGAGTTTTATAAAGACCGCAGTATTTATTATTCTTCTTTCCCTATAAATCAACAAGGACGTAAAGGTGACTGGAACTATGAGCTTCAGCCAGTATATACTATTGGTATCTTGAATTTCTCTTTGCCAGAGGATAGGAACAATCCTGCAAGTCTGTATAGAGAAGTGAAACTCATGGACATAAAGACTCATGAGGTGTTCTATGATAAGTTAACCTATCTATATATTGAATTAGAGAAGTTCAACAAGACAGAAACCGAACTTGTTACCATGCTTGATAAATGGCTCTTTGTCTTAAAGAACCTGTCTAATCTTATGTCTCGTCCTGCACAATTACAGGAACGTGTATTTACCAAACTCTTTGAAGCTGCTGAAATAGCTAAATTCGACAGCAATGAACTACGAAGTTACGAACAGAGCATCAATGCCTATCGTGATATCAAGAACAGCCTTGACACTGCAAAGAAAGAAGGAATTGCTGAAGGAATTGTTAAAACAGCTCGTAATCTTAAACAAATGGGAATAGATGTTTCTCAAATTTCTAAAGCAACAGGACTAAGTATTGAAGAAATAGAGCAACTGTAAAACACAAGACTAATAAACCCCATTAAATTTTATACCAAAAATAAAACCTCTAAAACCCCGTTTTTTAGGTTGAGACTTCGTCTCTTATGTTGTGGCTGCATGCTTTTTCTTGTATTCAAGCATACTGTTAAAAGCCTCCCCCACACCATCAGCCTTGCAGGCAATAACCTGAAAAAGGAAAAACCAAGAAAAAATATTTATTAGTTGCAAGTTTGTAAGTTGGTGAGTTTTTAGGGGGCACCCGCAAAATATTGTTTGATATCCTTTGCGCTTATTGCGCATTGGTGCATCAGCACATTATTTTCTAAGATTAAGCATGGGTTCCCGAACTTGTGAGGGGCTTAGATTTGACTAAAAGCTGGTGGAAGCTTGCTTACATAAGGCTTTAGACAAATATAAGCGGAAGGCTTTGAAGAAGCCTTATATGCTTAATCATTTTCTTAAATTCATACTTGCAGCTACGTAAGCAGTATTGAAGGTGCGAAGCGCTAAATCATAAAAGAATATTAAGAAAATGAGAGTGAAGGCTGATAGCTCATTCTGAGCCTGTGTCAAGTTTGATTTTGGCTTTCAGAAAGCAAGCTTTCCCAAGCCATCATCAACCTTAACATCCTCTTTCAGAGGACACCTGCATTCACTCTCTTGGAAAATAAAGCGCTGATGCGCCATTGCACAATCGTGCAAATGATATCAATCTGTTGCCCCTTGATATATCTATTATGTAGGACTAAAACAAAGCGCTTTGCTTAACGTGTAATTACCGAAAATTGACGCAAATTTTTCGAAAATTATTTTTCTTTGATTAAACATATAATTTATGATAATTTGCGATTAATTTTTGATAATTCGCGTCAGCGTAAGCAAAATAACATTACATCTCATTATTCACTAATAATCATTTTCTTAATTCTTTTATGATTTAGCATCTGCGCTTGGGCATATTTCAGCAAAAGGGCAGTTACTGCAGTTGGGTTTTAGGCTTTTGCATACATATCGACCATGCAAAAGGAGCCAGTGATGGGCACGTGACACATCGGAAAGGGGTATGTTTTTCATGAGGTAGTCCTCTACCTTGGTTGGTGTGTTAGCTGATTCTGGAACAAGTCCGAGTCGATGACTAACACGATATACATGTGTATCTACGGCTAATGTGGGTTTTCCAAACCATACCGCCTGAACAACATTGGCTGTTTTTCTACCTACACCAGCCAATGTAGTTAGTTCTTCTGTTGTTGAAGGAACTACCCCATTGAAGTCTTTCACAAGTTTCTGTGACATCTCAAGCAAGTGCTGTGATTTGGCATTGGGATAGCTCACCGATTTTACATATTCTAATATGTCTTCGAAGGAGGCCTTCGACATTGTTTCGGCATCGGGATAATGACGAAACAGTTCTGGAGTTACTTCGTTCACACGCTTGTCGGTGCATTGTGCAGAAAGCAAAGTAGCCACCAATAACTGGAAGGCGCTACCAAAATCAAGCTCTGTAGCAACATTTGGTAGCGTCTCCTTAAAATAATTCAAGATATATGTATATCTTTCCTTACGGTTCATTTCTTATTTCTTATCAGCTTCTTTCTTAGCAGGAGCTGGCTTGTAAGCCTTATTCAGACCAGCGATAACCTCGTTGGTGATATCAAGAGCCTTGTCAGCATAAAGAAGGTTGTCACCTGCCTTGCTGAGGATCATGCTATACTTCTTGTCCTTGTTGTAAACCTTCAAGAAGTGCTGAATGCTATCACGAAGAGCATTGTTGTACTTATCTGTTTCTGTCTGGAACTCAGCACTGAGACGCTGGTTCAAAGCCTGCAGGTCGTTGTTCTGCTTCTGCAAGCCTGCCTGGATAGCCTGTGCCTGCTCCTGTGTGTAGGCGTTCTGCTGAAGTTTCTGCTGGAAGTTAGCAGCTGCAGCCTGCAAAGCCTGGTTCTTCTGTGCGAGGGTGTTCTGGATATTCTGACCCTTCTTCTGGAGAATCAAAGAATAGTCCTTGCAGAACTTATACTGTGACATAATACTGTCAACCTCAACATAAGCAATTTTAAGGTCTGAAGGTGCAGCAGGAGTTTCTGCCTTTGCATCCATCTTAGGAGTTGACTGATCGCATGAGGCGAGCATCAAAGTAGCTGTTGCAGCAATAGCAACGCTGCGGAAAATGTTTTTCTTCATTGTATTTTTTATTATATTTCAATATTCATTATTCAAATAAATCAACTTCGCTTGCTCAGTAGATAGACAAGTGGTGTTGTCCTCTATCTCCGCCGCACAAAGCGGCATAACTCCCTTTAACTTCCTTTTTCTTCTGAACTTACGAAAGTTTAGCAATTATTTATCTCTCTTTCTGCCCTTTCTACGCATCTCCTTGTCTTGGTCAACCACACAGTGGATGCCGAGCTTACGCATTGCAGGGCTGTCGTGTATATGCTGAGAATCGAACTTACCATTCTTACGAAAAATAACTTTCACACTCAGTAATGCTATACATATAGCAATTATTAACACGCTTAAAAGAATTAATTTCAGCATTTTTATTACTTTTGCAGTGCCTCGAAAGGCATTATTCATGGACAAAGGTAATGTTAAAGGAGCGAATATCCAAAAAAAAATAGTATTTTTTGAATTATATCAATAAAAATTATACACTATGAGTAACGTAGAATTAAAACCTGCTTGCGTGTTCGAGCAGTTTGCTGAAATTAACAAAATTCCTCGCCCTTCTAAGCGCGAAGAGAAAATGATTGAATACCTCCGCCAGTTTGGTGAGAGCCACGGTTTAGAGACAAAAGTTGACGAGACAGGTAACGTGCTTATCCGCAAGCCTGCTACTAAGGGTTTCGAGAATCGCGAGACCGTTATCCTGCAGAGTCATATGGATATGGTATGCGACAAGCTTGTTGATGTAGAGTTTGATTTCGACAAGGACGCTATCCAGACTTATGTTGATGGTGAGTGGTTGCACGCTAAGGGTACTACCCTTGGTGCTGACGATGGTATTGGTTGCGCTATTGAGCTTGCTATCTTGGCAAGCAACGATATTGAGCATGGTCCTATTGAGTGTGTGTTCACTCGTGACGAAGAGACTCAGCTTACTGGTGCAAGTGGTATGAAGGCTGGCTTTATGACTGGTAACTACCTCATCAACCTTGATTCTGAGGATGAGGGTCAGATCTTTGTTTCATGTGCTGGTGGTCGTTCTACTGTTGCTACATTTAACTTCAAGCGTGAGGCTGCTCCTGCAGGTTATTTCTTTATGGAGGCATCTATCAAGGGTCTTGTTGGTGGTCACTCTGGTGATGATATCGACAAGAAGCGTGCTAATGCTATTAAGATTCTTGCTCGCTTCCTCTATATGCAGCAGGATAAGCTTGACCTTCGTCTTGCTCAGTGGAACAGTGGTAAGATGCACAATGCTATTCCTCGTGACGGTAAGGTTATCTTCGCTATCCCTGCAGATAAGAAAGATGCTGTTATGGCAGACTGGAACGTGTTTACCAAGCAGGTTGAAGACGAATATCATGTGACTGATACAAATATGGTTTGGGCTATGGCATCAGCTGATGCTCAGACTGTTATGCCAAAGGTTACATCAACAAACCTTATCCGTGCCGTTCAGGCTGTTGATAATGGTGTGTTTGCTATGTGCCAGGACGAGGCTCTTGCTTACATGGTAGAGACATCAAGCAACACTGCAAGTGTACAGAGCGAGGAAGACAAGGTTGTTATTGTAGCAAGTCAGCGTTCTAACGTGATGAGCAACCTCGACAATATGTGCAACTCTGTTAAGGCTGTCTATGAGCTTGCTGGTGCTGAGGTTATCCAGAATGATGGTTATCCTGCATGGAAGATGAATCCAAACTCTAAGCTCGTTGAGATTAGTCGTGAGACATATAAGCAACTTTTCGGTAAGGAGCCTATTGTAAAGGGTATTCACGCTGGTCTTGAGTGTGGTCTGTTCTCTGAGCGTTATCCACAGCTCGACATGATTAGCTTCGGTCCTACCCTCCGTTTTGTTCATACTCCAGACGAGTGTTTGCACATCCCTACTGTACAGATGGTTTGGGATCACCTCTTGGCTATTCTGAAAAGTATAAAATAAGAAACAACAAAGTCTCTTGCGGCTGCAAGAGACTTTGTTTTATTTCATTAGTACTCATGTCCTTTAGAGGTAAGGACGGAAAAGGTATTTTATCGCTTCGCACTCAACACAAATGGTACAGCGGTATCGAGCATTGCCTTTTCGTATTTGCCATCAATGTAAATGGCTGCCTCGACAATCTGCATCTGTAACAGTTTCTTTGTGGAATTATATGCTCCGAAAGAATAAGCACTGTTAACATTAAAAGCGACCTGTACCTTATGGTCTTTGCCTCCATAGTTGACATTAAAGGCTGGAGCCACAGGATTAATGATAAATGCTACTGGTGACATACTATAAAAACCGATATAACATTTTATATCACTGTTTGGTTGTTCTGCAAGAGTAGCACTAAGGTTTTTATCAGTAATATATGTAGCCAACAACTTTGATGGGAACGACTTTATAAGCATTGTTGAATCGGTATCTATCTGCCATGATATCTTGAGAGTATCCAAGGTTGGCTTACCTGGTTTGGCTGTTCCTTCGGCTTTTTTCTCATATATAAGATCACCATCGTAACTACCCTTTACTGTCAAGAAGGCTGTCTTTACTTCTTCCGGGGTGAGACCTCTTGGGCTATCGTCGTTATTGCACGATGTTAAACACAAAGCTGCTAAACAGCAAACAAACACTGAAATAATACTTAACTTTTTCATTTTCTATTAATTTAATTATTTACTTTCGCGTATCTGCCTATTAAATACAGATTATCTCATTTCCTTGCATCATTTATTTTTTTTAACTGAAGTTTCGTAAGTGAATTCTTTTACTTGAGATTTTAAAAAGAAGAAAATGTGTATGAATGGAATACGGCTCAGAATGAGCCTATAATGATATTGATGCTTGGGCTTTTAGAAAGCATG
>CAJOCR010000033.1 GCA_905236755.1 uncultured Prevotella sp. | reverse complement strand
ATTTACATATTCTACGTTGCAAAAATATGTTTTTTTGATCAATATATCAAGTAAATGACGTTAAAAACAACGAAAAAGTTTATTATTTAGGGAAAATATCGAGAATAGACAACTAATAAGTGTGTTTTTTCAAGATTAAGTATGGGTGCCTGAACTTGTGAGGGGGCTTAGATTTGACTAAAAGCGGGTGGAAGCTTGCTTACATAAGCTTTTAGACAAATATAAGCGGAAGGCTTTGAAGAAGCCTCACATACTTAATCATTTTCTTTATTTTTCTTGCTGCTACGTAAGCTAATTTGAAGATGCAAAGCGCTAAATCATAAAAGAATATTAAGAAAATGAGAGTGAATGCGGGTGGCTCATTCTGAGCCAGTGTCAATTTTGATGTTTGGCTTTCAGAAAGCAAGCTTTCCCAAGCCATCATCAACCTTAACATCCTCTTTCAGAGGACATCAGCATTCACTCCCTTGGAAAATAAAGCGCTGATGCACCATTGCGCAATAAGCGCAAAGGATATCAAACGACAAAAAGAACAAAGGTAAACATCTCTTTGTATGGGGATAGCGATGCTATCTATAAAAGAAGAATATGGGGTATTGTAAAAATTTTGTTTTACATCCTAATATTCTTCTTTTTTTATTATCGCAAACGATAATTCCGTACAAAGAGCGAAAAACAACTAATAATGTAACAATAGTGTTACTAAGAACAAAAGTGGCTGTTTTCTTGCAACTTTGCAAAACATAATGTATCTTTGCCAATGTAATGATTAGAATATGAAAACAAGGAAAGATTATATCAACATCTTAAAAGCCAATTCGAGCCAGTTGCGCACAGAATTCGGTATCCGTTCGCTTCGTCTTTTTGGTTCTGTGTCAAGAGAAGAACAGAGGGAAGGTAGCGATGTTGATATATGTGTTGAAATGGAACCAAAAATTATATTGGTATCTCGTTTAAAACGCTACCTTGAAAACATACTTGAGTGTTCAGTTGATATTGTTAGAATGCACAAACATATTAACCCTTTTCTAAAGAAAGAAATTGAAAAAGACGGAATATATGTCATACAATAACCAAGAGAGAATCAAAGGAATTCTTGAACAAATCCATTCTGCTATTCTTGATTTGAAAGAATGGAACAAGGATATTGTTTCATCGGAAGATTATTATTGTTCTCCCGATGGAATAAAGAATCTTGCTGCAAGTTGTATGATGATAGAAGCCATTGGTGAAGGTGTAAAGCAAATTGACCGTATATCCAACGGAAACTTTTTAAATACAAATTGCCCAGACATTCCTTGGCAAGATATTATTGGCATTAGAAATCATATAGCTCATGGCTATTTTGATATAGATGGTGATATTGTCTTTTCAACCGTAAAGAATGATTTGGAAAGTTTAAAAGCAGCGGTAGAAAAACTAATAAAAGTTTTACCATAGTTTATTGAAAAGATACAGATTTTCATTACTCTCTATAACTATTGATAATCTTACACAGAAATCACAGAAAAGCAGGCGCAAAAGGTAGCTTCGAATTACAAATTTTGAGTTTAAAGTTTATTTGTTTAGAAGTTTACCGTTTATAGTTTAAGAGATAAAATAGTAACGATAACGTGAACAAATGTACACGATATCGTTATTTTTTTTTGCTTGTTCAAATATAATTTATATCTTTGTGATGGTATAAATTAAATTGTTGGAGATGAAATCACAGAATATAGATAATTATCGACTGACTTCTATGGAGGAGCCAACAGATGAGATGCTTGCTCAGTTGATGCGCGAGGCAGCAGAGGAGGCTGCATATACAAATCGCGAAGCAACCAAACGCTATTTTGATGAAATTAAAAGAGCTGCAGCAGCTTATTGACATGAAAGAAACAGAACATCGCCCAGTTCTTATTGTTATTGCAGGTCCAAATGGATCTGGCAAGACAACTATTACATCTAAAATTCTTAGACATGAATGGTTAGAGGATGCTATCTATATTAATCCAGATAACATTGCTCAAGAACGATTTGGTGATTGGAATTCACTAGAGGCAGTTATGCAAGCTGCTAAGTATTGTGAAGAAGAACGAGAAAAGTGTTTGCATAATAGACATAGCTTAATCTTTGAGACGGTTCTTTCTACAGAAGGGAAAGTAGATTTTATTCGTCGTGCTAATGACGCTGGTTATTTTATCCGTTTGTTTTTTGTATCTACTAATCATCCTTCTATAAATTCTTCACGTATTGCAAAGCGAGTTATGAAGGGTGGTCATGACGTGCCTATTCCTAAGATAATTTCTCGTTATCAAAAATCTATAGTTAATTGTATGCGTTGTGCCACTATTGTTGATCGTGTATATGTTTATGATAACTCTATAGATGATGTTGATGCTCGTTTACTATTTCGCATGTCAGATGGAAAACTATTTAAACGTTACACCGATGATATTCCAGAATGGGCACAGTTGCTGGTGAATGATTGATTCATTTATGGTTTACAGTTTATGAGTTTACCGTTTATGGTTTACTGTTTAGAGTTTAGGGTTGATATCCTTTGCGCTTATTGCGCATTGGTGCATCAGCACATTATTTTCCAAGATTAAGCATGGGGGCACGAACTTGTGAGGGTTGCTTAGATTTGGTAAAAGCCGATGAAAGCTTGTTTTCATAAGACTTTAGACAAATATAAGCGAAAGGCTTTGAAGAAGCCTCACATACTTAATCATTTTCTTTAGACCCCTCCTTACTCCCCTCAAGAGGGGAGAGATATTTCTAGAGATATGCTTGCTAGCGACTCCTTCCCTCTGGAGGGAAGGCTGGGAAGGGTCTTTTGGGGAAGGCTTTAAAGAAGCCGTTCATGCTTAATCATTTTCTTCAAAATTATATTAAGAGTGGAAAGAAAAGGATAACAATCTATTTATCATTTATCCTTTATCATTTATCATTTAGCGGAGCGTATTGTGGTGGGAGAGGAATGATTAATTTATGAGGGGGTGAGTTTTTGTGGCTTTCTTTATTACAACTTTAAATTTTTTGAGTATATTTGTGGCATGTTGTAACCTTTAGATTTTAACTGAGACGAATATGAAGAAACATATATTGCTTATTGTATTCGCTATATTTGTAGTTATGGGTGCAATGGCACAGCAAAAAGTTGAAAAGACTGTTTATCAAGATGAACAGGTTGTTCCTTTGCGCGGTTGCAGAATGGGGAAACACAATCCGCAATATATGCGATATCGTTCACGTGTTACGCAAACGACAGTTAATCCTTATATTGGTAACCGCAGACAGTTGGTAGTCATGGCATCGTATAAAGATAGGGATTTTGCTGAAGACCACTCTACTGTGTATCAGAAATGGGATAAGATCTTCAATGAAGAAAATTACTCTGAAGGCGATTTCTATGGTTCTGTACATGACTATTTCATGACTCAGAGTTATGGTAAGTTTAACTTGAAGTTTGACTTGATATTTGTTGAACTGCCAGACAGTTGCAAAAAATATCGCAGCACAAGAACTCATGATGAATACTCTCAGTATATGGTAGATGATATTGTTGATGCGTTGCAAACTGAAGATATAGATTGGAGTTTATACGACTGGGATGGTGACTCGTTTGTGGATCAGCTTCTTATTATCTTTGCTGGAAAGGGAATGGACGTTGGAGGGGGCACAAATAGCATATGGCCTCATCAGTGGTGGCTGAGTGAACACATGAACTTTGCGACTGAAGATCCGATTGACAAACGTGGCTACCGTGCCGTGACATATAACAATAAGGAGTATTATGTGGACTGTTACTGCTGTGCGCAGGAACTGTTGGATGATGGGGATAGAAAAACATCATTTGCTAATATATGTCATGAATTTACTCATTGCTTTGGATTTCCTGACTTTTATTATGGCAGAAATGATGTGCTTGGCGGTTGGGATCTTATGGCAACTGGTAACTTCAATGGGCAAGGATTTTATCCATGCAACTATTCTGCACATGAGCGTATGCTGATGGGATGGCTCACTCCCGTGGAGTTAAGTAGCTCTGCTGACATAGCTGATATGCCACCACTGGATGATGAGCCCGTGGCTTACCTCATTCGTAATGACGGTGCTGAAAACGAATATTATATGGTGGAGAATCGCAGACAACAGGGATGGGATAAATATCTGGTTGGCCTTATCCCTATGTGGTGAAGGATATTCAAGGCAACGACTCGATAGCTAACAACTGTTTGACTAATTCCTCTGAGCCTCAGGCTAAGCTGAATAGGCCGAATATAGATGGTAGTATGCTTATGTCAAAGCCTATCACTAACATGGCGATAGATACCAATGGATATGCCTCGTTTTCATTTATGTATGAGGAGGCTACTTCTATTATCAATACACCTATACAGCAGGTGTCTCTGCATCCTGATGCCTCCATATATGATCTGCAAGGGAGGAAAATACCTGCACCGATAAAAGGACCTTATATACAGGGGAGAAAAGTAAGAGTGAAAAAATGAAATTTCCCGTGTGAATCTGTGGTCTTCGAATGTGATTATAAGTTTTCTTTTTCGAATTCTTTCGGGTTGAAAAATCAAGGGAAATAGTGGAAAAAAAGAAATTTTTTGATTTATGTGTATTGGTTTCAGAAAAAATGGTTAAATTTGCATGAAAGCACATAACGAAGTGAGAAATGCGCTAATGCGAGCGGTAATTATCGTTGGATTGATGGTGGTAATTATGCGTTGAGCGAATGAACAGAAAAATAAAAAAACAAAATAAATGATGAAAAGAGTTTTATTCGTTTTTGCCCTGAGCATTATGACATTGAGTATGTCGGCTCAGATTCAAGAGGGAGCAAAGCTGGATAATAAGCAGGCTACTCTGGATAAGGGTAAGGGAACAGAAAACCAAGAACTTACTACTGGTAAAGTTGAACTGGAAGAGAAGAAAGATCAAAAGGAAGAAGCCAAGGAATCTGATACCAACAGAGGAAAAAAGGTTTTTGGTAGAGATGTTTTCAACAATAAGTTGTTGAGCTTTGAACCTAATATGAATATTGCTACTCCAAGCAATTATGTGTTGGGTCCTGGCGATGTTATTGTTATTAATATCTATGGTGGTAGCCAGAGCGAGAACGAATATACTATCAGTAACGAGGGTACAGTAACGGTACCGGGATATGGTCCTATAAGTATTAGTGGTTTGACTGTTGCTGCTGCTAATGCTAAACTGAAAAGCACATTAGGAAAGAGATATAGAAGTAGTAGTATGAAGACATCGGTAAGCTCTACCCGCAGCATTCATGTTAATGTGATGGGTGAGGTGAAGGTGCCTGGTACATATACGTTGAGTGCGTTTGCTACTGTTTTCCATGCATTGTATATGGCTGGTGGTATCAACGACCTCGGTACTTTGCGTAATATTAAGGTGTATCGTAATGGTAGAGAGGTGAGCGTTGTGGATGTGTACCAGTATATCATGAATGGTAGATTGGCTGGTAATGTGCGTCTGCAGGATAATGATGTTGTTATCGTCAGTCCGTTTGACTGTCTTGTGGAGATTACCGGTGCTGTGAAGCGTCCTATGACATACGAGATGCGTAAGACTGATGATGTGAATACTATCTTGGAGTATGCTGGTGGCTTTGCTAATAATGCATATAGAGAGCAGTTGCGTCTGCAGAGATATAATGGTACTGGTCGTCAGGTATATACTGTTGGTAAGGATATGATGAGCAGTACTAAGCTGATGGATGGTGATGTGCTGAGTGTTGACTCTATGCTTGACCGTTATGAGAACATGGTTGAGGTGAAGGGTGCTGTGTTCCGTCCGGGTATGTATCAGTTGGGTAAGGGTGGCGTGAACACTCTTCGTCAGTTGGTGATTACTGCTCAGGGTCTGACAGAGGATGCTAACCCTAAGCATGTTGTTATTCAGCGATTGAAAGATGATAGAACAAAGACTACATTAGCTGTTGACCTGCAGGCTGTTATGGATGGTAAGGAAGCTGATGTGACTTTGAAGAATGAGGATGTGATATTTATCCCTACGGAGGCAGAAAAGACTAAGGTACGTACTCTTACTATCAGTGGTGAGGTGCAGTTCCCTGGTACATATGAGTATGCTGAGCACCAGACGGTGGAGGACTTCATTGTTCAGGCTGGTGGTCTGACTGATGCTGCATCAACAGCGAGAGTGGATGTGGCTCGTAGAATACTTAATCCTTCGGCTACTCAGGAGGGTATGGATATTGCCAAGACTTATAGTTTCACTATTCAGGATGGTTTGATTATCAATAAGGATGCTGATTTCTTCCTTGAGCCATACGATCAGGTGTATGTAAGAAGAAGTCCCGGCTTTGAGGAGCAGAGAAATGTGACTGTTACCGGTGAGGCTGTGTTCCCCGGTGACTATGCTATGAGTCGTAAGGATATGCGTTTGAGTGACTTGGTGAAGAGAAGTGGTGGTCTCACTACTTTTGCATACGCTAAGGGTGCGAGAATTGAACGTAAGATGAGTGTTGATGAGCGTATCCGTGTGATGAACGTATGGAAGGCTATTACGCGACAGAATACTCATAGAGACTCTGTGAAACTGGACAGTAATGAGATTGGTGATACTTATTATGTTGGTATCTCTCTTGATAAGGCGATGGCTAATCCTGGTAGTCCTGAGGATATCATCCTGCGTGCTGGCGATAAGCTGTTTATTCCTGAGTATAACCCAACAGTGAGAATATCAGGTGATGTGATGTATCCAAACACGGTATCGTATGTACCAGGAAAGAAGGTGGACTATTATGTTGACATGGCTGGTGGCTATGGTAACCTTGCACGTAAGAAAAAGGTGTTTATAGTGTTACAGAATGGTCGTGTGAGTACAAAAGCGAAGGATGTGGATGCTGGCTGTGAGATTATTGTTCCAAGTAAGCCTGATAAGGCGCCATTTGACCCATCTCGTTTGTTGGGTATGAGTACTACATTGGCATCATTAGCTACTGTGATTGTTGCGTTGACGAAGAAGTAAAAATTTGGAATTTGGAATTACGAATTTGGAATGTTGAATTAGTCGGCTTCGCCGATTATATAATTATGAATTATTCAATGAAGAATTTCATGACAAATGATAAATCTGCGCACGCCAAGGGCGTGCTAAATGATAAACGATAAATGATAAATGATAAAGAAGCGCTACGCGCTTAAAAATAAGAAAAACAGAGAAAACATCTTGAAGCATGAAGATGCCTATAGCATCTATGCAAGAAAATGCCATAGTGCTTATGAAAACAAGTTTTCATCGCCCT
>CAJOCR010000032.1 GCA_905236755.1 uncultured Prevotella sp. | reverse complement strand
CTAATGAGTTTATGATGCAGGCTGTTGAAAACTTGTTTTCATAAAGACAGCAGCATAAAATCATTAAAAGAGCAGAATGCTCTTATCATCTTCATTTTCCTTTTGATTATGAACTATTATACAGAGTATATTTAAACTCTCAACACAGGATTTTGCGAGTGACCCTTATTTTCGGGATAAAGACCATTAAAGCTACGGAATCTAACAGTCTTACAGTCTAACAGATGTTTTTTATGCTATGCCATTTCTCTGTTTTCTTTCCATTTATCTTTATAACTTACTGATTATTAATTATTTATATATATAATATATATGATAAAAGAAAAATAGGGATACCTCTAAAATCAATTGTTAGACTGTTAGACTGTTAGATTAGCAAAAGAGTTATTTCTTCTAAAAGGCTGAAAATCAAAGCAAAATGCATCATTGAGAAGTAAATACAAATCTTCCACTTCCAGTCTTCCAATTAAAAAAATGCATATGCCATTTTCTATAATATATATATAACTTATTGATATATATGTAGTTATATATAATATAAGAAAAAGTAGGTACCTCTGAAAACGAACTGGAAGAACTGGAATTGGAAGACAAAATGAAAACATGATTCTTCTAAGAAGATGAAAATCAACAAGATACAAAATGTATATGAATAACATAACAAGAAAAAGCGTCTCAATATCTCAGTTTCAATTAGGTTTTTGCCAAGAATTTTTTATCTCGAATGTCTCGAATTCCTATAAATTCAAATCATGTTAGTTATTCAAGTTTTGTAAGTTTATTTTTTATCAAGAATTACAGGAATTAGAGAATTTAGGCATACGCCCTTGCATTATATACTCGACTGAATTATTAAGAATTAAAACAAGATTTGTTACACTACATTCCATAAATTCTTATGGATTAAATTTTCATTAAGCAACTTGAACAAAGGCGTCAGCCTAAATTCTCTAATTCCTGCAATTCTTGATAATATTTTAGAGTAAACATTCACTTGAGATAGTTCAGTTAGTTGCAAGCGCAAGGGCGTTAGCCTATTCTCTAATTCCCGTAATTACTCAAACTTCGTTTTCATCAACACGACGAGTTCTAAATATATCAACGTGTCCTAAACGACTCCTAAAGGCATCCTAAAGGACTCTAAATAATCAACGTCACCCTTCTTTCTGCGTTTTATCTATTAACTTCTTTCATTCTCTTCAAATGGCAAAAGAGGAGGTTGCCGTTGGCATCACGCAGATGCATACCTCCGCCTCGGCAGTAACGCCAATAGTGGCATGTGGCACAATCGTCGTGCTTCATCCAGTTGCGGTTGCGATAGGGGGCATAACGGTTTTCCCATACGTCCATAAAGTCATCGTCGTAGATGTTTCCCTGGTGATAGTCGGCACGTATGCTGGCACAAGCGCCAATAGCGCCATCTGCCATTACCGAACCAACGGTAATACCAGCCTGACAACTGAAGAAACGATTGCGCACTTCGCCTTCGTAATTACCTAAAAAGCCTTCGCAGCCATAATCGGCACGTATGCGCCCTTCCTCACGTGTGTGTTTGATATATTCAAAGAGTCCTTTAAACTCTTCTCTGTTAAGATGCATCATTGGATCGTTGGCAGCTCTTCCCATAGGAAATACCGAGAACAGTCGCCAGCGTTTTACTCCTTTGCTGATAAGAAATTCCTTGATATTGTTTAGCTTTGTGTAGTTGCGGTGGGTTACGCAGGTAACGATATCGAAAACAAAGCCGGGTGTTGCCGTAAGCATATCGATGGCTTGCGACACCATACGAAAGCTGTTTTCGTTACCACGCATCCAGTTATGGTCTTCTTCTAATCCGTCAAGACTGATAGCCATAGAACGCATACCAGAGTTAAGAAGTCGTTGGTAGCGTTCTGGGGTTAGATGTAACGCATTGGTTACCATTCCCCATGGAAAGCCCTTACGATAGATTTCAGCCCCACATTCTTCTATGTCATGGCGCATAAGTGGTTCGCCACCCGATATGATTACAAACACCTCATGAGGGTTTACCTTTTGTGCTATGCCGTCGAGAACACGTAGGAAATCTTCTTTTGGCATGTCCTTGCTTGCCGACTGCATCTTACAATCGCTACCACAATGGCGGCATTTTAGGTCACAGCGCAAGGTGCATTCCCAAAACAGTTGCCTTAAGGGATGCTGTTTGCGAGCGATAGCTTCTTTCTGTCGCCATAGTTCAAGGGCAATCTTCTTTTTTAGGGTTAATGGTGTTGGATTCATTTCTTTTTCAGTTTCACATCAACATTAACTTCGTAAGCACCATTGAACCATCCCTCTCCGTCTTTAATCTTCTTTGCTTCTGCGCCATTAAGATTTATGGTGTCGTTTTTGAACTCGCCATTCTCAGCCCCATCAGTATCTTCTACTATGAGTTTGCATCTATTAAGGTCTTTTTGAGTAAAACCGTCTAATATTAAAGGAAGTTGGTATTTACCATTTGTATCTGTTCTAACAGAGTCAATGTTAAACACATTATTATTTTCAAAATATTCCTGCACTTTTACCTTTATTCCTTGTACTGCTTTACCGTCTTCATCGGTAACATTACCCTTTAGCTGGAACTCTACTGTTGGTGCACCATATTCTACAGGTGTGCCATACATATCTATCGGATCTTCTGACGAACAACCATAACCCAAAAAGGCGAGTAGCGATGCTAACAAACCATTGTACCAACGATAAAACCTTATTTCCATTTTTCTGATATTTATGGCGATATTACTATCGCCGTGGTAAACTTAATTTTACTATATGAGCAACCCAAATTGCATTGGTTTCCTCCTTCCATTTTACTACTTAAATGCAAAGTTAACAAAAACCTTGCATCATAGTTTCATAAAACTAAAATTTTTACAAGCATTTAAACATCCTATTAATGCACTTTTTCTTTTGTTCCATATTCGGATGTACGTAAAGATTAAGTGTTGTGCTTATGTTTGCATGCCCCAGAATAACACTTACCGTTTTATAATCGCATTGGCTCTCAATACAACGAGTGGCAAAGGAATGTCGCAAGCCATGAAACTTCAAATTGGGAATATTTAGCTGTTTCAACAACTGTTTGTAATAGTTACGGTATGTGCGGGGTTCAGTAGGCTTCGCTTCATTAGTTAAAACGTAAAAATCGTCATTCATCACCTTCTTCAAAGGACGAATTATTTTCAACAACTCACGACTCATAGGAATATCACGAATAGAATTCTTTGTTTTTGGTGTACCAATAACTAACTCTGTGTGTTTCATGCCCTTCTCTATGATATAAATACGTTCTATCGTGCGGTTCACACTTATCATTTCAGTAGCCAGGTTAATGTCTCCCCATTTCAAGGCACATATTTCACCTATCCTCATCCCTGTACTCAAACAAATATAAATACCTAAATTACGGAACGTGAAGTTTTCTTTTGCATACTGCATAATACGACGCTGATTAGTAACACTAAGCACTTCAAGCTCTTGTTTCTTATGCTCTGTAGGGTATTTAATATCCCACTCTACAAAAGGAAGCATTCCTGCCTTTGTTCCAAACTTCTGTATCATTTTAAGAACGATAAGGATATCCTTCACAGTTTTTTGACTAAGTCCGCTTTGTAGCTTTCTCAAGGTGAACTCTTGTACATCTGTTTCTGTGAGCTTCATTTTATCGCCAAACTCTGGTAGAATATGATTCTCCAAAATAAGAGTGTAAGCCGATAGCGTTGACTGTTTCACATACTGTTTCTTGTCTGCTTTCCAAAGAGCAGACACCTCTCTGATAGTTCTTTTCTTTTCCATTTCAATTCTGTTTAATTGTTACTTAAAACACTTTTCAACGTTAATTTATCGTATAATGTGCCGTTAATTAAAATAGTTTTATGCAGCATTTTACGCAACCTCATCGTTAGATTAGAGAAACAGCATTTGAAAAGTGCCCAATTTGAGATTCCCTGAGTTTGAAGGGGAGTGGGAGGAATGTACTATTGGTGATTATGGAGACATTATTACAGGTAATACTCCTCCAACAAAAGATTCTGCAAATTATAAAGATGGAACTTATTTGTGGGCATCACCTTCTGATTTAGGATCTTATAAGTTTATCACAGAAACACAAACAAAATTATCATCTAATGGATTCGATAAGACAAGGAAGTTATCTGCTGGTAGTGTTTTGGTAACATGTATTGGTTCTACTATTGGGAAAATGGGAATGGCATTAACAGAAATGTCAACAAATCAGCAAATAAATTCTATTGTTGTGAAAAAACAATATAACAATCATTTTGTCTATTATGCATTACAGAGTAGATTTCCAAGGTATTTAAATTCTGTTGCAGTTCAAGCTGTTCCAATTATTTCAAAATCTTCATTTGAAAAATTGACAAATTATAAAACATCATTAGAAGAGCAAAAAAAGATAGGCACTCTATTAAACCTCATAGACGAGCGTATTGCAACTCAAAACAGGATAATTGAGGAATTGAAAGGTAAAAAGAAGTTTATGCTTGAACAATTATTTTGCTTGCCTAAAGAACATACTCCAAAATTACGATTAAAAGGTATGGATGGCGAATGGCATAAAGTTAGACTATATGACATTGCTGAACGAGTAACGGAAAGAAATAAAAATAATACATGTAATCGCATACTTACGATAGCAGCACAGTATGGATTAATTGATCAGCAAGAGTTCTTTAATAAGCAAATTGCAAGTTCAAATCTTACTACTTACTATCTTCTTCATAAAGGTGATTATGCTTATAATAAAAGTTACTCTGGAGATTACCCTTGGGGGGCTGTTAAGCGATTAGATAACTATAATGAGGGTGTTTTATCCTCTTTGTATGTTTGCTTTCGTCCAAACAATAATGTTGATTCTGATTTTCTTTGTCACTATTTTGAATCTACTAAATGGTATCGTGGAATATCAGAAATATCAGGAGAAGGAGCAAGAAATCATGGATTGTTGAATATATCTGTTGATGATTATTTCAATACATTGCACAGAATTCCAGCCATAGAAGAACAAAGACAAATCGCCCAAATACTCAATTCTATAACTTATAAAATTAAAATAGAGGAATCTATATTGGATAAATTGCAAAAGCAGAAAACATATCTGTTAAAAGAGATGTTTGTGTGAAACGCTTTGAGATATACAACCCTCTAATGTCTGCGATTAGAAAGCAAATTTTTAAGAAAGTGCAGTTGAGTAATAATAGTTTTGTTATACAAATAAAAGATGTATTAGATTACGAGCAGCCAACGAAATATATTGTAAATGAAACTGAATATTCTTGTGACAAATCACTAACGCCAGTTCTTACTGCAAACAAGGCTTTTATACTGGGTTATACTTCTGAAACAGATGGAATTTATTCAAAAGGCAAGTGTATCATACTTGATGACTTTACTTTAGATTGCAAGATTGTAGATTTTCCTTTTAAGGTTAAATCATCTGCAATTAAAATACTTACACAAAAGAGTGGGATAAGTCTTCGCTTTATGTATGAATACTTAAAATATCTTGAGTTAGATACAACGGAGCATAAACGTCATTATATAGCAGAAATAGAACCTAAAGAAATTACCATCCCTGAATGCGGTATAGATAAAATTGCCGATACATTTGAATTAATTGATAATAAAATAGATATAGCAACACACATACTCTTACAATATCAATTACAAAAATCATATTTACTTCAGCAAATGTTTATATAAACATCTGGTGAAGTAAATATTTCTTTTGTGCCTGAAAATTTGCAAGTATCTCTTGCTCTTTTTCTATTTTTTCTGATAATGTAATTAATCCTTTAATGACTTTATTTTGCTCTTCAATATCTGGCAATGGCACTTTTATTTTATTGATGTCTTTAAGATATGCAGTTGTCATTGTTCCATGGGTTATTATGCGATGAATTTGCTTTTTAAAAAACGTGGAAGTAGTCAGATAATACAGATATTCAACGCAAACTGTTGATTTGGGTACAATACCTAAAATACCCTGTTTAGTTGCAACTTTATAGGTATTTATAGAAACTGCACCTATTGTTGCACCATTAGAATAAATCAATGAATTTGCAGGAATAACCCATGCCGAGGATTTTTGTAGCCCTATTTCTGTGATAAAATCCTTATTTCTTGTTAGATATTTGGAAGAGAGGTCATCTATCTTTATGAAAGGAATAGTTCCCCCTTCATAGTACTGTCTATTATTCGTATTAGGAGTTCCTCCCTCACCTGCCATTTGATAAATGGCAGAAAAAGGAACAAATTTCTTGTCCGCAACCAAATTATATATTATTCTGTTTGTAATCGCAGACCTTAATTGTTTCAAGTCCTCAATTATCCTGTTTTGGGTTGCAATACGCTTATCTATGAGATTGAGAAAATCCCCTATCTTTATTTGCTCCTCAAAACTGGGATAACAAATAGAATAAGCGCCTAACTGAGGAGAAGTTAATTGAGGAACTCCTGTACTTTCTTCATATTTTCTAATATGATTAATGGCGTATTCTCCAAAGCAACAGTCTATTTTACCATTACTATGTAACACCAATAATCTAACTATAGGATATAAAGGATAGTTTCTAAACTTTGCACTTCCAATATCACCTCGTCCCGTTACCGTAATGCAAGGGGCAGAATCCTTGTATATGGATGTATAACCATATATACCATCATTAGAAAGTGCATTAGCAATTATTGGATATGGATATTTGTCTGTTTGGGTTTCTGAAACATTCTTCTTGTCAATATCTCCACCAACATTTATGGTGAAGAGATTGCGTATTCTGTCTTTCTCCCACTCCCCTTCAAACTCAGGGAATCTCAAATTGGGCACATTAAGGAGTTTTTTTCCTTGCTTATCTATATTTTTGTTATTTGCTGTCATTGTTATTCTTCTTGGATCTTGTTAATTAATTCATCAACAGTTATGTCCTGCATGAGGGTAAAGGCAAACCATTTCTTGCCCAAGTCTTTAATAGAAGCACCTATATGATACACTTTGTCGTCAATAAGTAGGAAACGATCGTGTGCTTTGTTGAAATGCGCTACCATAATAGAAGGATACTGTGCATTATGACGATCAATGTCTAACTGGAATTGCTGACTTATGCGCTGCGTATATATTTTGGCTTCAACTCCTTTTTTACGCTTATCCAGAAGCGTCAAAACGGTATCATCTACATAATTGTCAATCAGCACGATGGTTTTATTGGCTTTACGTATTAGGTCGGAAACAAAACAGTAAGCATCAAATACTTGCCCATCATAAAAAATTCCTTCTACAGGTGGCAATGAAGTACGAACGAAAAAATCTACTTTGTCTTTTATGGATTGTATTTCTGCATCCTGTTTGGTAGTGTGGTGTTCCAAGGCTGCTATTCTTGAGTTCATACTATATCCACGAAGTAAGTACTCTTTCAAAACCCTATTTGCCCATTGACGGAATTTTGTACCACGCTGTGATTTCACTCTATATCCAACCGATATTATCACATCAAGGTTGTAGGCTGTATATTCATAAGTCTGATCACCTTCACTACCCATATGTGCAAATTTTGCACATGTGATACCCTTCTCAAGTTCTTCTTCACGATAAATATTTCTAATATGGCGTCCTATAACGGTTCTGTCTTTATCAAACAATTCTGCCATCTGTGCCTGAGTCAACCAAACTGTATCGTCTCCCATACGAACCTCCAAACGAATTGTTTCGTCTGGTTGATAAAGAACGATCTCTCCGTGCTTGTCATGTTGTTTGAGGTACACATCTTGCACTTCAATGGACTGGTCACATTTTGTGACAGGTTGTTGTTCTGTTGTTTTTACATTCTTCGTTGCCATAAACATCTCAACTTTAAGGTAATGGTTTGTGATCTTGAATAAATTACTCCACAATTCCGAGCTCCTTCAGATACACCTCTATCTCCTTGTCAAGTTCGGCACGCTTAGCTTCCAGATCTTTAATTTCTTTCATCACAGCATGAATATCAATAGGCTCTTCTTCCTCGAATGTATCAACATAACGAGGAATGTTGAGATTATAGTCGTTATCTACTATCTCCTGCATAGTAGCGCAATGGCTATATTTTTCTATCTCCTTGCGCTCGCGATATGTATCTATAATCTTTTTGATATGTTCTGGACGAAGTTTGTTCTGAGTCTTTATCTTCTCAAAATCCTTGCTGGCATCAATGAAAAGAATGTTGTCGTTCTCCTCACGACATTTCTTTATTACAAGGATACATGTTGGTATGCTTGTGCCATAGAATATATTGGCAGGCAAACCAATAATAGCATCAATGCAGTTACGCTTCTCGATGAGGAACTTTCTAATCTTACCCTCAGCTGCACCGCGAAACAGCACCCCGTGAGGAGCCACACAAGCCATTGTTCCACCATCGTTAAGATGATATATCATGTGCAGAATAAAAGCATAGTCGGCTTTTGATTTTGGAGCAAGTACACCTGCCTTGCTAAAGCGGTCATCATTATTAAACTTTGCTGCAGCACTCCAAGCAGCAGAGAAAGGAGGATTTGCTACAACGGCATCAAACTGTTGATCACCAAAGGCATCAGCCTCCAAGGTGTCACCATTTTGAATATCAAAATCGTTATACTTCACACCATGAAGCAACATATTCATTCTGGCAAGATTGAATGTTGTAGGATTCTTCTCCTGACCGAAAATACAGTCAGCCTTACCACTTTTTGCAGTACGAAGCAACAAAGAACCAGAACCACAGGTTGGGTCATAAACATTCTTTAAACGTGTTTTGCCTGTGGTGACTATTTCTGCCAAAATCTCACTCACTTCCTGCGGAGTGTAGAACTCGCCAGCCTTTTTACCTGCACCTGCAGCAAACTGTCCAATCATATACTCGTAAGCATCGCCCAAGATGTCTATGTCGCTTGCTTCTTCCAAACCGAAATCTATACCATTAAGAGCAACAAGAACATCGCTAATCAAATGGTTCTTGTCGTCGGCTGTTTTACCAAGTTTGGGCGAAGCAAGATCTATATCCGAGAAAAGACCACCAAAATCATCCTCACTTTCCTGTCCGATAGTGCTGTCTTCTATCTTCTTCAAAGAACGTTCCAACTGAGGTAGGATATTCTCCTTGCGCCCAATTGCTTCTATGATAGTTGAAAAAAGGAAATTTGGCTCAACAAAGTAGCCCAGATTTTCCATACACATTTCCTTGATTTCAGCCTTCATATCCTCATCGTTCCCTTTCCACACTTCTTGAAAGGTTGTTTCGTCGGCTTCAAGTTCTTCGTTTACATATAGTTCAATCTTCTCAGATAGATATTTGTAGAAAATGAAACCAAGAGAGAAATACATAAAGTCGCTTGCCGACATGTTTCCTCTTAGTGTATTAGCAACAGTCCATAACTGACTGCGCAATTTCTGTTGCAGGTCTTCGCTCATATTTCGTTTCTTCTTTTTGTTTACTTAATTAAAAAATACATTATTCCCAATTATACGTATTGATGATTTCGTGTAATCTGTCGAGGATACGACGTTGCATCATAGAACGCTCCATCAACTTCAACCCCTTCTTTGCCTTGACTGCCTTCTTGATGATTTCAGGCTTCTCACGATGCAAGAAGTTGTATTCTGACATAAACTTGTTGAGTGCAGCCTCATCAATATCCTCGTCAACAGCAAGATCATGAATATCATTGTTGCGAGCAGTAAGGATATAGTCGTTCAATCGGCTTTCTAAATCCATTGTTCCATCGGCTTTAGCCTTCATGAAGCCTACCTTATCGTCGTCAATATTGTAACGAATGAAATCATCTATCAACTGTGATTTCTTACGCATAATAGCATCCTTAATCATGGTATCAAGAATATCCTGTCTTTTCTGTAGATAATCATCGTCATCAGGGTTGAGGTTGGCAATCAATCCAAGAATATAAGCAACATTAATAACATCACTATGCAACAATTCTAAACAGAAATCAATGTCTTCCATACCCGAATCATTATCATCATACGAAGGATCTGTTTCGGCAACATTCGAGATGCTATCAGCAGGAGGATTTATAAAGCCAACCGTGAGGTCGAGATACTTGCTTTTAAAGTCCTGAAACTCTTGCTCTGTCATATAGAGATCTGGAGCATCTGGCTCAAAATCTTCGTATATCTGTATCTCAGCATGTTTCTTGATGACTTCTCTAAATGCGAGTACAAAATCTCTTTTCTCATATTCGCTTTGTAGGGTATCAACAAACTGAGGTTTAGGATATTTTTTCAGGAAAGCAATAGTCAGGTCGTTCAACTCTTTCTTTGTCTGTTCAAAAGGTGGACGAATAATAAACTCGTCAGGCTGATTATTGCTGAATAGTTTGATGGCTTTATCTACATTACTCTTGAGATCACGAAAACAGACAACCTTACCGAAGCGCTTTCTTTCGTTCAGTACACGATTGGTTCTACTAAAAGCTTGGAGCAGTCCATGATATTCCAAATTTTTATCAACATAAAGAGTGTTCAACTTCTTTGCATCGAAACCTGTAAGGAACATTCCAACAACGAGAAGAAGGTCAAGTGGTTCCATATCGGCACGTTTCTTCTTCATGCGCAGATTGATGTCATCATAATAGGCGCTGAAGTTCTCTGTGGTGAAACTTGTACCAAACATCTGGTTATAGTCGTCCATTATAGCCTGTAATTCGTCAGAAGTCACCTTTTCGTTTGCAAAACCTTGATTTGTTCCTGTGAGTTCATCATCCTGACTATCATTGGCAGCATAGGTAAATACCGCTCCAATCTTGATTTTAGGATTAAGTGACTTGAAAATCTTATAATACTTCAAGAGCATCGGTACAGACTGGATAGCGAAAAGTGCATTAAACTCTCCATCGTAAGTAGATTTGTTGAAATTGTTAAGAATAAACTGTGCAATTTCTGTCATGCGCTTATCATCATCAACAGCCGTTGGCAACTGCCCCTTGTAATATTCAACAAGGAATCCAAGCACATTTTCGTCGGCAATGGCATCTTTGATAAGATAGCGATGCAGACACTCGCCAAACACTTCTGCCGTAGTATGCTCTTGATTTGCATTATCAGCAAAAATAGGTGTACCTGTAAAACCAAATATCTGGAGATTATTAAAGAACTTGACAATATTCTTGTGACATTCTCCAAAATGACTTCGATGGCACTCATCGAATATCATCACCACCTTTTGATTGCGCACATCCTGTAAGCGCTTGTTGTAATAATCACGTGTAACGGCACAATTCAATTTTTGAATGGTTGTGATAATGATTTTACTATCACCTTTCAATCGTTTTATTAGCTGACGAGTATTATCTGTGTTATCTACTGCACCTGGTTCAAAAGCCTCATATTCTGATTGGGTTTGGGTGTCAAGGTCATGACGGTCAACCACAAACATCACCTTGTCAACACCGTCTATTTCAGCCACCAACTGAGCAGCCTTGAACGATGTGAGTGTCTTGCCTGCTCCCGTGGTGTGCCAAATGTAACCATTCTTATTGGAATTCTGAACACGATCAAGTATTCTTTCCACAGCATAGAACTGATAAGGACGCAACACCATAAGACATTTATCGCCCTCGTGCAAAACAACATACTTGCTTATCATCTTGCCAAGATTACACTTGTCAAAGAAGAAACAAGCAAATTTACTGAGGTTGTTAAACGGAACATTCTCAGCGTCTGTCCAGTTAAACGTGAACTTATAACCACAGTTTGGATTATTAGCAAAATAGCGCGTGTTCACACCATTGCTTATAACAAACAACTGAATATAGTCGAATAATCCATGATACGAAGTCTTGTGATATCGTTGAACCTGATTGTAAGCTTCCTTCAGTTCAACTCCTCTACGCTTCAATTCTATCTGAACCAAAGGGAGACCATTGATAAGAATGGTAACATCATAGCGACAGTTCTTTCTGCCTTCAACAGTTATCTGGTTGCTTACTTGAAACTCATTCTGACACCATTGCTGTTTGTTGATGAACTCAATCCACACACGTTCACCATTTTCAAGTTGAAAATCTTTAAGGTCACGCAATTTCTTGGCTTTCTCAAAACGAGTGCCACCTTCAAGATAAATACAAATCTTCTCGAATTCTTTGTCTGTGAAGTGTTCACGACCATGTAATTCCAACTCCTTATGATTGTGCTTTTCCAATTGTTCTTTGAAGTTGGCATATAGATTTTCTTCTTCCTTGATGGAAACGTATTCATAGCTCATTTCCTTCAAGGTATTGATTAATCCTTGTTCCAGTATTGCTTCGCTTTGCGTCATATTCAAATCAAATCATAATGAACATTAGAGATTATATTTCCCTAATTATTCTATAGTGCAGCACAAAGATAATAAAATTTGTAGAAAGATTGTTGGCATAAAGCAAAAATATTGCCACATATAGATTTCTACTCTCCTTTTTTCTTTCACATTTCTTTTTTTTATCCTTTTAGTTTTTTACTCATTTCCTATCACCTTTTTGTTGTTATAAAATAAGTGGTATCTTTGTGATGTTTTCGGCTCACCCGTAATTCCCTGTGTTAGGAAGAACCAAGAAAAATATTAATTACTGAACTTCCTCAAGTGAATATTTATTAGAAAAAAATAGAAAGCAAGGCTCTAATGAGCCTTATGCTGTTTTTCCTTTAAACTCCCATATCCCCCGATAAACACCTATGAAGTTAATGCTATGTAGTATCTTTGTGTTGTCAATGAGACCGAAAAGGCAAAAGCGACAGGGCCCTTTCTCTATCCTTCCTCTAAGGTAACGCTAAGGTAACGCTAAGGTAACAATAACCCGGCTCTAATCAAAACTTAGAGAATCGTTAGAGAACGATTAGAGAAAGGTTAGAGAACGGTTAGAGGAATAAGGGAGGAAAAACGAAAAAATATCGGAAAAAAGTCGTTATTATGGATTTTTTTTTGTTTATTTGCGTAAGAATTACAAACATACAACACTATGGGTAAAGGAAAAAAAGGTGGAAAGAGAATGTCGAAGAAGCAGCTTTCAGAAAAGCTGGAGAACTTTTTCTCTTCTCAACCAGGAAAGGCTTTTAGTTTTAAAGAGATATTTCGCCAACTAAAGTTGGTTACTCATCCTTTGAAGATGCTTGCCATCGACATTATGGAGGAAATGGCTTGGGACGATTTCTTGCAGAAGGTTTCGGAGAATAGTTACAAGCTTAACCAGTCGGGACAGGTTGTTGAAGGTGTGTTTCAGCGTAAGGTGAACGGTAAGAACTCGGTTATTCCTGATGGTAGTGATAAGCCTATCTTTGTGTCGGAACGTAACTCGCTCTTTGCTCTTAATGGTGATAGGGTGAAGATTAGTTTCATGGCTCGTAGAGCTAAACACATTAAGGAAGCTCAGGTTATTGAGATTCTGCAAAGAAAGAAGAACGAGTTCGTGGGTCGTCTGCGTGTAGAGAAGGATATGGCTTTCCTTGTTACTCCAGAGAATACTTTCATTCATGATATTCTTATTCCACGTCGCAAGCTAAAGGGTGGAAAGAACAATGACAAGGCTATTGTGAAGGTTGTGCAATGGCCTGATGTTGACAATAAGTATATTGTTGGTGAGGTCGTTGATGTGCTCGGACAGATGGGCAACAACGATACCGAGATGAATGCTATTCTTTCTCAGTATGGTTTGCCTTACAAATATCCTAAGGCAGTAGAAGAGGCTGCCAAGAAGATTACTGGCGAGATAACAGCCAAGGATCTTGCTGAACGTGAGGATTTCAGAGATGTGTGGACCTGTACTATAGATCCTAAGGATGCTAAAGACTTTGACGATGCTCTGTCGTTTAAGAAATTAGACAAGGGACTCTATCAGGTGGGTGTTCATATTGCTGATGTTAGCCACTATGTGAAGGAAGGTGATATTATTGACCGTGAGGCACAGAAACGTGCAACAAGTGTTTATCTTGTTGATCGTACAATTCCAATGCTTCCAGAACACCTTTGTAACTTTGTGTGCTCTCTTCGTCCTAATGAGGAAAAATTGGCTTATAGCGTTATCTTTAACCTTGATGATGAGGCTGAGATAAAGTCTTATCGTATTGTGCATTGTGTGATAAAGAGTAATCGCAGATATGCCTACGAAGAGGTGCAGCAGCTGCTCGAGGATAATGGTGTTGTTGATGGTACAGGCGAACCTGCTCCAGCTCCAGGCAAGGGTGGCTATAAGGGAGAATATGCCGATGAACTTATTATGCTCGATCGTTTGGCTAAGAAACTTCGTCAGAAACGATTCAAGAATGGTTCTGTGAAGTTTGATTCTGAGGAACTGCATTTCGATGTTGACGAGAAGGGAAAGCCAACTCGTTGTTTCTTCAAGCGTTCTAAGGATGCTAACAAGCTTATCGAAGAGTTTATGTTGCTTGCCAACAAGACTGTTGCTGAGGATGTGGGCTTGGTGAAGAAGGGTAAGAAGGCAAAGACGCTTCCTTACCGTATTCACGACAATCCTGATCCACAGAAGCTTGAAACCCTTCGTCAGTTTATCGTGAAGTTTGGATATAAGCTAAAGTCAACTGGCACTATGGGTGCTACAGCCCGCGCTATCAATAAGTTGATGGACGATTGTGAGGCTCGCCCAGAGCAGAAGATGATTCAGACTGTTGCTCTTCGTGCTATGATGAAAGCAAAGTATTCTGTTCATAACATTGGCCACTTTGGTTTGGCATTCCCTTACTATACTCACTTCACATCGCCAATCAGAAGATATCCTGATACGATGGTGCATCGTCTGCTTACTCGTTATGCCGAGGGTGGTCGTTCTGCCAACGAGAAGCATTATGAAGAACTGTGTGAACATTCATCAGACATGGAGCAGATAGCTCAGAATGCCGAGCGCGACTCAATAAAATACAAGATGGTTGAGTTTATGAGCGATAAGATTGGTGAAAGCTATGATGCTCATATCAGCGGTATCACCTCGTACGGTGTGTATGCCGAGATTGACGAGAACCATTGTGAGGGTATGATTCCTATGCGTGATCTTGATGATGACTATTACGACTTTGACGAGCGCAATTTCTGTCTTGTGGGTCGTCGTCACCATCATAAATACCAGTTGGGCGATGCCATCCGTATTAAGGTTGCCAAGGCTAATCTTGAAAAGAAACAGCTGGATTTCACGATAGAAAAATAGAAGCCCCTTCCCACCCTTCCCTCCAAAGGGTAGGAGTTCAAACCGGAAGTGATTAAGAGGTAGCGCGATTGAAATTCATGACAAAAAAACTCGCCAAGACTATTGTATGTAGTTGCTTACGCTGTCGCAAATAATCGAAAATTAAACGCGAATTATTCATAAATTATAGATCTAATCAAGACAAATTAATTCTCGATAAATTTACGTTAATTTCGACAATTTTCGTCAAGCG
>CAJOCR010000031.1 GCA_905236755.1 uncultured Prevotella sp. | reverse complement strand
TGCCAGAACTTACTGTTCCAATTGCCGTACTCACGAAACAGCCAGAGCAGTCCGAAACTAATGAATACGCAAAGTAACGACTCGTAGATGCCGAACCACAGAGCGACAAAGTCGTTCCACTCACCGCCATCGCGCAGGTAGATGCCTAATGCTAACAGGCATCCTATCAAAAGCGACAGGATTCCTGTGGTATTGCTCATCTTCTCAAGCCAGTGAAAGCGATTGGCCAGAATGCCGACGATAAACATCATCACGTATTGAAGATAGTGGGCTGGTTCCATTGGCAAGGGGATGATGCCGAAAGGCCATATCCAATGATCCTGTGGACTGATCAAACGTATCTGGTAACTGCCGATGCCCATGATGCCACCGAATATTAGCAGGCCGATGATGGATGGTTTTGATGGGCACTCGCCATTGATAGGTTTGCAGAATTGGCGAATAAAGGCATAGAGAAGACCGAACACAAGCAGACTCTCGATATACCACATGTGGCCAATTTCTAATTTACCTGACAGTACCGATAACAATCCGCCCATCACCAACAGGGGGATGCCCAAGCGTATCAGTTTCTTTTGGACAAATACCGATGCGCCTTGTTTATCGTAACTTGCAGGCACAAAATAGCCTGAAATCAGGAAGAACAGTCCCATGAAAAAGGCAGCATTTACAGAGAAGAAATGCCATATCCAAGGCATTATCTCTGCAGGATTACTGGGCGTATAGGCCCAGTCTCCGCCATCACCGTATGCCTGACCAGCATGGTGGAATATCACCAGCACCGTTAGGCATACTTTTAGATTGTCCAGATATAAAAGACGTTTCATTACCAATGTGATTATGGTTATTATGAAAAATCATACAGCCTTGCATTGACAAAAGAAATATTTTTTATCAATGCGTTTGAAGTTTTCTAACTCGAAACCATGTTCTCGCATTAGTTTGTTTAACTCTTTGCGACCATACATATGGAAATCGCCATTGTTAGAGAAACGCAACAATGGATTTATTATAAAACGCAGAGGCTGAGGTAGATATGGGTCAACGATAGCAAGCGATGCTCCCTTCTTCATTACACGACGGAATTCGTGCAGCACAGTTGCAGGATGAATGTAATGATGAAAGGCGAATGAACAAGTAACAATGTCCATTGCATTATTTTCGAAAGGCAATTCTTCAGCCGATGCAACATAAAGGTGTGTGTTGTCGCCTACATTGTTTCGAGCCTCGTCAATCATTTTTTCCGAGAAGTCGATGCCGTATTTATCCAAAGGAGAATCGGAAAGCATGGAGAGCACTGTACCTGGACCACAACTTACATCAAGCCACTTGCCTGATTTGAATTTCTCCAGTTCAGCTATTATTGAATCGTAGGCAGCCTTGCAAAACTTGCCGTCGGATGAATTGGCATAGGTTGATGCTATGTCATCGAAATGCTTTTTTGTTTTTTCTGTGTAATTTAAATTATTCATATGCTTTTTGCATTTTTGTCGTCGCAAAAATACATATAGTTTTTCATTCGGTTAAATTTCTGGGATGAATGGCAAGAATTTGTGACGAAATACGTATTCGGTGTTTGTTTATTAGTTACGCTTAAGATTAGATAATCTTCTTATGTTTAGTCAACAATCAGTTTGTTGCCTACTTGCGAAACCGTTACCTTGTTCATGGCGTTCATGGCTTCTATGGCAGCTTTTACACCTTTGTTACGTTCTGTTATGAAACGCATTTTGTAATGTAGAGCCTGCTGATTATGAAAAACCACAGACATATTGAAGTTCTCTCCAATAGCTTTCATGATATCTATTAGCTCTACCTGATCAAAGTAGAGATAGCCATCACGCCAGAATTCATAAGGTTCGGTATTTACTTTGGAAACAATCATACCCTTTTCAATATCAACTTGATGACCAGGCTTAACAATTATCTCCTTATCATTGTCTGTGTCTTTTACGAGTATCTTACCTCTAATAAGAGTGGTCTTATAGCTTACAGTATTGATATTGAATTCTGTACCCAATACTTTTGTTTCCATTCTCTCAGACTTGACAATGAATGGATGGCTTGCATCATGATGTATTTTAAAGTATGCTTCTCCTGTAAAAAACACCTCACGGTTATCACCTGTAAAGCGGGTAGGGAATATCAGTTTACTTCCCGGGTGCATATATACAATGGAACTATCTGGTAATTGTATGTCGCCAGAAGAACCAAACGGGATGCTTAGAATTATTTTCTCTGTCTCACCATTATTGATAACCTGTTTTAGGTCGTTCAAGGAGATAGATATATTCTGTTTCTTCTTGTTGCTGACAACAATTTCCTTGCCATCCTCATTAGTGATACTTATCCCTGTGTTTATAGCATCAGCAACAAAAACAGAACCAGGGTCTGTATTTACCATTTCTTTATAATTAATAAAGAATATAAACCCAACTACTGTTGCTGCTACAGCCAACAGAGATATTATTAATGTGCGAGAACGATTGCTCGATTCATTATCTTCATAATGTGCTTTACTTGGTATAATCCTGTCTTTATAAAACTTCTGTAGTCTTTCCTCAACATCAATAGGATTTTTGCGAAGTTGCATTTCTGTACGCATATCAAGAGCCATCTGAACATTCTCAGACAATGAATCGTCATGTTGAAGGGCATTTACTTGCTCTTCAGTAATGCCGTAACCTGCTTCTGTAATATCTAAAGCCTGTTCGTACATGTCGGTATCGATCGGTTCTTTGTTCATTTCTTAGCTATTAATACTCGGTGAGTGATAGAACTTTTATTATAGTACGCTGATAAGAAAAAAATGGTTACTGTTTTAGCCTTTTTTTTATTTCTCTTACTTTTTTCAATGCCTTAACCATGTGTTTTTTCACGGAAGCAATACTTATCTGCATTTCTTCAGCCACCTCTACATATTTCTTTCCATCAATATAGCAGGCTGTAAGAATATCGCTTGTGGGATGACCAATCTCATCAAGAACTTGCTTTATTATCCGAAGGTTATCTTCTCTTTCGGCAATATGCTCACTTGAAATGGTTTGCTCCATCATATGTGTAGCATAGGATATATATTGTTGCCTTTTCTGTTGTCGCCGCAAATAATCAATGGTTCGGTTGCGTACGGTTGTATATAGATAGGCTTTGACGGTTATCTCTTCGATGTGTGAAAAATTGCGCCACACATCTTCGTAAGCATTGCTTACGATATCATGGCAGTCCTCATCGTCGTTAATGAATTGCCGTGCAAAGCGAAATAACGAATCGTAATAGAGGCGGAATAAATCGTCAAAGTTCAAATCATCTCTCATCTTGGTTTGCAAAGATAATAAAAAAGCAATGAGCAATTGATATCTGAATGACATTTTTTTAGTAAAATGAGTATTTTAATATGCAATAATGGAAGATAACAAGCTCTTTTAATGTAGAAATCAAAAGTTTTTTGATAAAAAGTTAATCAAATCGTAACCTTTTTCTTTTCTTCTGCGTATTAACACACAGTAACACTATAACACTAAAGAAAAATTAGCTTATGAGAAAAACCATTTTTTTTCTGTTACTTTTGTTGAGTACGCTCTCGGCATTGCCTTTGCATGCTCAGAACGATGATGTAAGGCTTTCAATGTCTTTTCGCAATGAAAGTTTATCAGGAGTATTACTAAGACTAGAGAAAAACTCTTCTTACAAGTTTCTGTTTACCTACGATGATCTCGAAAAATATAAGGTAAATGGTCAAGTGAAAAATGCCCTGTTTATGGATATCGTTGATTATATTTTAAAGGATAAACCCTTGGAATATAAGGTAAACGGTAAATTCATAAATATTACGGTGCGACATAAAGCAAATCAAAATGATCGTAAGATGGAATCTTATGGTGGATATGTTTATGATGAAAAAGGAGAGCCTATAACTGGTGCTCAGATAAAGGTACTGGGAACAAAGGTGATAGCTGTTACTGATATTGATGGAGCATATAGTTTTGACTATCTCCTTGTTGGAAAACACCAAATACAGGTTTCGTATATAGGCATGAAAACTGTTACGCTACCACTTCAGCGTCACATGAAGATAAAAATGGAGGAGGAGAGTCAACAGCTTGAGGGCGTTGTTGTTACTGGTATTTTTAGAAAGGCTCGTGAAAGCTACACAGGTTCGGTTTCTTCTGTTACAAGTGAGCAGTTGAGTCAGTATCGTGGAACTAATCTTTTACAGACTCTTAAGAATATTGATGCAAGTATTAATTTTTCTATCGACAATCTTAATGGAAGTAATCCAAACAACTTGCCAAATATCAATATTCGTGGTAATTCAAGTTTGCCAATGAGTGTGGAAGAATTTAATCAGGGAACTAAGAGTAACCCTAATACTCCTCTTGTTATCATGGATGGTTTTGAGATTTCATTGCAGAAACTCATGGACTATAATGATGAGGAAATAGAAAGCATAAATATTCTAAAGGATGCAGCAGCAACTGCCATTTATGGTTCAAAGGGTGCAAATGGTGTTATTGTTGTTGTGAGCAAGCAACCCGAGCCAGGAAGCCTTCGTGTTAACGTTGAGGCTGGTTTACAAATGGAAATACCTGATTTGTCGTCGTATCATCTTCTGAATGCTGCTGACAAGTTGGAGTTGGAACGTCGTGCTGGGCTTTATGATCGTGAATACAACATATCAACAAATAGTAATCAGTTTGATATACTCTACAAGGAGGCATACAACAAGCGTTTGCGTGCAGTTCTTTCTGGAGTTAGCACAGATTGGCTTTCTAAGCCGTTGCATATTGGAGTAGGTCAGCGCTACAATGTGCGTGTAGAGGGTGGAAGCAACGAGTTTCGTTGGGCTGCAGATGTTCAATACAATGATGTAGAAGGTGCTATGAAAGGCAGTTATCGTAAGAATTTCAATGGTTCGGTGACATTGCTATATAAATATAAGACCCTTACTTTCCGCAATTACACTTCTGTAGGCATCAATAATTCCAAGGAGAGTCCGTATGGTTCTTTTAGTAATTATGCAAAGCAACAGCCTTACAATTCACCTTATGATAGTGATGGCAGACCAGTAAAGCTGCTCGATCCCTTTATTGGTTTTGGTTCGGGAGTAGAGAATCCGCTTTATAATGCTACTCTTGGCTCTTTTGATAAAAGCAACTATCAGGAACTAACAAATAATTTCTCTGTAGATTGGAATATATTGCCAGAGTTTACCTTGCGTGGGCAATTTGGTATTACTAAGAATGATGATGAAAGTAATTTCTTCCGTTCTCCTGAGGATACATATTATTCAAATTCCGATACGGGAACAGAATATCAGTCAGGCAATGGATTTCTTCGTAGGGGACTATTTCGTTATGGTTCTGGCAAGACCCTTTCCTATAATGCAGATATAACGCTGTCATATAGCAAAGTGTTTAGTGAAGTGCATTCTTTGTATGTTGGTATCAATAGTGCTGTTCAGCAGCAGGTCTTCGATGGGTTTAATGTTGCTTTTGAAGGCTTTGCTAGTGATGATTTGGCAAAAATAGCCAATGCTCGTCAGTATGCCGAAAAAGAGCTTCCTGCTGGTAATAATACCAAGATGAGATACTTCGGTTTGACAGGAAACGTTAATTACACTTATAATGGTAAGTATTATATTGATTTCTCTTATCGTGTTGATGGAAATTCTTCATATGGAAGTGATAAAAAATATGCTCCTTTCTGGAGTACAGGTATAGGATGGAACCTTCATAATGAGGATTTCCTTAAGGGAAATAAAATAGTAAATATGTTACGCTTAAAGGCAAGCTATGGTGAAACAGGTGCTGCGAGTGGTGCATCTGAAAATGATGCTTATACCTATTATAGGTATGTTACCGATAATCGTTATATGGCTTGGATGGGTGCTGTGTTAGGTGGTTTTGGTAATAGCAATCTTAGTTGGCAAACGACCAGAGAGATGAATATCGGCACAGAGTTTGGGTTATTGAACAATCGAATAAAAGGTACTTTCGAAGTTTATACCAAGAACACTAATAACCTGCTTTCTTCTATGGACATGCCTCTATCTATGGGTTTCAGTTCTTATCGTGCAAATATTGGTGAAGTGCAGAATCGTGGTTGGGAGGCTTCTCTTCAGGGGTACATTATTCGCGAAGATGCTCATAAGATTAATTGGCTGGTTGGTGCTCAAATTGTTTACAACACCAATAAAATTACTCGTCTTTCACAGGCTATAAAAGATCAAACAGAGGCATATATGTCAAGTGATGCCTATGATGAGGATGGCAGTGGAATACAGAATCTGTTCTATGAAGGACGCCCGCAGAATTCAATATATGCAGTGCGCTCATTAGGAATAGATCCAAGTACAGGACGCGAGATATATCTTGATAAGAATGGAAATATTACTGATATTTGGAAAGCCACAGATAAGGTCTATTGTGGTAGTGCAGAACCTTTGTACCGTGGTAATCTGAATACTATGTTACAATGGAAGGATTTTACCTTGAATGCTTCTTTTGGCTATTATTGGGGAGGAAAGATGTATAACTCTACGCTTCGTGATCGTGTAGAACTAACGTTATATGACATCCGTAATCAGAATGTTGATGAACGTGTTCTTAATGAGCGTTGGTATCGTGAAGGTGATGTTGTATTCTTTAAGAAACTTGGTAGCGAACAGTCGAAAGCAACATCGCGTTATGTTATGGATAATAATGTTCTTGAACTGCAAAGTATTAGTTTGCAGTATAAGTTGCATAATGCCTGGTTGGAAGATAATTTCAAACTTCAGTCAGCTATATTCGGAGTAAATATGAATGATCTTATTCATTGGGGCTCTATTCGCATGGAGCGTGGTACAAGTTATCCTTATTCACGTAATATTCAGTTTAGTATAAAACTGCTGTTCTAAAAAAATAATGATTATGAAAAAATATATATTAGCCTTTTGCGCCTTTTCACTATTAGTTTCAAGCTGTGGTGAATGGCTTGATGTTCGTGGTGAAAACATTCAAAAAGAAAAAAATCAATATGAAACCTATAAGGGATTTCGTGATGCGCTGACAGGGTGCTATATGACCATGAGTGACAATAGTATTTATGGCAAAAACCTTACTATGACGCATATTGAAAATCTTGCGGATAGCTGGTTTTTTAATGAAAGCTTTAAAGACAATGTGGAACCACAGTATTCTTTGAGTTTTCATAAATATACTACTGATGCAGGACGTGCTTCGATAAAAAGCATGTATGCAGGATTGTTCACAACAATTTCTTCTGCTAATGTTATTATTAAGAATATTGCGGAAAACGGAGGAAATATTGGTGATGAAAAAATATGTAACATGATACATGGAGAGGCTCTTGCTATTCGTGCATATTGCCAATTTGATGTGCTTCGCATGTTTGGACAGTTGCCTAAGGATGGAACCAAGAAAGTTTTACTCCCATATAGCTACACCACGAGCATTGATGAAATGCCATCTTATTATGATTATGATGCTTATGTAGCTAATATAATCAGTGATGTTACCACTGCAGAGAATCTTCTTAAGGAGTCTGACCCTATTATGAGTAGCACTTTTACTGCTCTTAACAATACGAGTAATGTTAATGATATTTTCCTTGCTTACCGTCAGGCACGTCTTAACTATTGGGCTGTTAGAGCTCTTCATGCTCGTATAGATATGTATATTGGTAATACAGCTGAGGCTCATGATATTGCTCTTCAAATCATTAATGCTAAAAATACTGATGGCTCAAATGTAATATCTCTTAGTGGTGTTTCTGATTTGAAGGCGGGATATAATGCTTTGCCTAATGAGTGTTTGTTCTATATTAGCAAGTATGATGTAAATAGTTATGCCAATAATGATCTTATTGGTGGACGTAGTGTTCAAGGGCGTGACTTCCATTATCTTCTTACTAATAATATGCTTAATGACCTGTTCGCCTCTTTACCTAACTCCACAGCTTCTCACAATAGATATCTTTATCTGTGGAATAGAAATATTAAGAATATAACATCGCAAACTACTCCTGCTCTTAAGAAATACTGGTATGACGAGAGTAAGGCTTCTACCTATAATCTTATGACTCAATATCAGATAGTGCCAATGATACGTCTTTCGGAAATGTATCTTATAGCGATGGAGAGTAGTAACTCATTGGAAGAAGTATTAAGTCTTTATAGTACATATATGTCTGACAGGGAGTTTACACTTTATACTCCTTTTACTTCTCTTGATGAAGTAAAGGCTGAGATTCCTAATGAATATCAGAGAGAGTTTATTGGTGAGGGACAGATGTTTTATGTTTATAAGCGTCTTGCTGCCAAAAAGATGAGGTGGAACTCTGAACAGATAAAAGAAGATGATTATATCCTTCCACTTCCATCTTCAGAATATAATCCTAACAATAAAAATTAGAAGTTATCATGAAAAAAATATTCAATATATTTGTGCTAGGGTTGTTACTTGTAACAACCTCATGCGAAAAGAGTCTTGAAGTATTTAGCGATACTACATGTAGATTAAATTTCTATTATAGAGAGGCTGAAATAACGTCTAATTTTCAGCCAAATATGGCACAGGGTAGTTTTTCTTTTATCTATTCTGGTAATATTCAGCAAGATACCGTTTGGGTGGAAGTGGAGTCTATGGGATTGCTCGCTGATTACGATCGTCCAATAACTATTGAGCAGGTAGATACTTCTGCTGTAATGGCTGTTGCAGGAAAGCATTATGTGGCATTTGACGATCCTTCTTTGGTAAAATATTATGTTATGCCAGCAGGTAAGGCTCGTACAAAATTACCTATCGTTGTTTTGCGTGATGCATCGTTAAAGCATGAGAGCGTGGTATTGAAATACCATATCAAGCCAAACGATTTTTTCACCAAAGGCTATGATGTTTTCCAAACTCGTTCTTTAAGCATTACCGATCGTTTGGCTCAGCCTGCATATTGGACAAAGGGCTATCCTATGTATGGTTATTATTATTCGCTTTATAATTTTATCGGATATTATGGTGTGGTAAAGCATCAGTTTATGATTGATATTACAGGAAAACCTTGGGATGATGCTTTTATTGAAGAGTTTATCACTGGTGATACAAACTATCTCAATTATATATTAAATAAACTTGTCTCTGAGCTTGATAAATATAATGCTAAACGTCAAGAGCAAGGGCTTGATGTATTGCGTGAAGAGGATGGTACTGAAGTGAATTTCGATAGCAGGTATGATGAATAACCCAATAGAATACGATTATGAAGAAAAATATTTTATCATTTATTATCCTTATAGTGAGTGTCTCATTGGTTAGTTGTTTTAATGATGACAGTTCGCTTGGAAATGCAGAAGTTAGTGATATCACCATAAGTGGCATAGAATCGGCTTATTCTGCTAAGGCTTTTGTAGGGCAGCATATTCAGATTAATCCAACCATAGAATCTGGATATTCAGAGAATGAGTTGGAATATCAGTGGATGCTTATCAGTGACAAAACAGGTAAGATAACAGCTTCTGGCGATACCATTCAACCTATTATAATAAGTGATTCACCTAACCTCGATTATGAGGTTAACTGTGCCCCTGGAAACTATCAGCTTAGATTCATTGTTCAAAACAAAAATAATAGATATACTGTTTATAAGTATGCCTCTGTTGCAATAACCACATCTTTTTCACAGGGTTTCTACATAATGAAGGAAACTGCTGACGGAAATACAGAACTTGATATCCTAAACGAAGATGGAAATATTTCATCTGATGCCTTTTTAAAGGTAAAAGGTAGTTCGCTGGCAGGAAAGCCTGTAAACCTGAACATTGACTATGGAATGTGTTACATAGATGATGAGAATAGTGAGATGGCTTCTTCTGACGCTGTTGCAGTAACAACAGATGCCAATAACTTCTGTGTCTCTCGTTCGTCGGATCTAAAAACAATTATAACAAAAGAAAATCTTTCTTTTGAGCCTGTTGGCAATGACGAAATAGTTTATGGACTGAACTATACTCAGGGGTTGGGACATGTATTTCATACCTCGGCAGGTATTCGCAATGCCTCTGGCCCTAATTATGATGGTAGCTTAAACAGTGGTAAGTTTAGCGATTTTATTCCAGAATACACCTATGGTGGTAGCCGTTTCTTTGTTCACGATGTTCCTTCTTATGGTGGTATCTTTCTTTGGGATGAAAGTTCTCACAGTCTTGTTTCAACTGATTATTTAGGACAGTCTTCACCACTTACATATAGCAATCTTGCTGGTGAAGAAATAACTCAGAATCTTACTCAATTTGATTGCGTTGCCTGTGGATATAATTATATGAGCGATGGCGCAACCGCTATTTTTATTCTTGAAAACTCAACAACGAAGGAACGTTATCTATATCAAACGGAATCTGATTTTGATGCACTTTATCTAAAAAGTCGTACCAAAATTCCAAGTCAGTTCCATATTGCCAAGACAGATGTGTTCTCTGTTAATTCATCTAGTGCAAAATATATTTATTGCGTTGATAACAATAAGATTTATGCAACAGTATTTGCCAATGATGAACTTACTGAGGTAGAGATTCCTGTAAATGTACCGGCAAACGAAACAATTACCTATGTAGGAAATCAGTTCTATTATGGCGATTTCAACTATTTTGTTGTGGGTACACAAAGTGGCAATAATTATAAGTTATATTTCTTTAACCTTGTTGGTGGAGCTCCTGATGGTGATGCTGTTCTTACAGCTCAAGGCACAGGAACGGTAAAGAGTGTTAAGTATTTACACTCAGGGTTCAATACAATGTTCTGGTATTTTAATTCAGGTTATAACGCATATAATTAATATAAAAATGAAAAAAATCCTATTAGCACTGATGATTTTTATCAGTACAAACGTAATGGCGCAAACTAACTTTAGTCACATTTCTTTTAGTGAGGCTCTAGTAGCGGCTTCTTTAGAAGGAAAGCAGGTGTTTGTTGATTTTTATACCGACTGGTGTGGACCATGTAAGCGTATGTCACGCGAAACATTTCCAAAGGAATCGGTTGGTAAATATATGAACAGTCATTTTATCAACTTAAAGATAAATGCAGAAAAAGGTGAGGGAGTGGAACTTGCAAAAAAGTATAATGTCACTGCCTATCCAACGTTTGTCGTATTAGATACTAAAGGAAACGAATGTGGACGTTGCTTGGGTTTTAGAGATGCCGATGCCTTTATAGGTGAACTTGATAAGATGCGAGATCCGGAATTAAGAAGTGACAGATTGATTGCACGTTACAAATCAGGTGAACGTAATGCAAAATTAATAAAAGCTTATGCAGACTATTTGAAGGAATCGCGTGTAGATTCAGACAACACCGTTGAAGCATGGTTTAAAACGCGAGACATGGTTAATAAAGTGGTACAAAACTATTTTGATAGTCTTACCGATGTTCAGAAACTTGACAAAGAGAATCTCTTCGTTTACAGCACATATACAGCATCTATTGAAGAATCACCAGCTAAATACATCGTTACTAATAGAAACAATTTTAATCCTGAGCTAAAAAGTCAGGTTGATAGTATAATATGCGAGTTATACACAACGCAGCTTTATATGTATCTTTCAGGTGATACTTCATGTGATGCTCAAAAGTTAAAAGCTATCAAGAATGACATTAAGAAACTGAACATTGATGGCGATGGTAAGATGAAAATAGCTCTTTTGTTCCTTGAACCTAAGAACATGCAGCCTAATAATCTTGCTAATGCCATTCCAAAGTGGTTTAACCAACTTGATGGACGACATGCAACGGCACTTATGAAAGGAATGACACGTAGGTTTTCTTCTGATTCTCAAGCAACCAAAGATAAACTCGCACTCATATTACGTAAACAGTTGCCAACTATGTCGTTGGAATCTTTATTTACAGCGATCATGGTTATTCCTGAGCTTGAAGGAAAACAAGGACATTAATATATAATAGAAATAACAATGAAAAAGATACTATCAATAGTGGTTTTGTTGATGCTTAGCATCACGGTGATTGCACAAACTAATTTTAGAACTATTACCTACAAACAGGCACTGGAAGCTGCTAAGACTGAAAACAAACTTGTCTTTATGGATTTCTTCACCGATTGGTGTGGTCCATGTAAGCTAATGACGCGTGAAGTGTTTCCTACTAAAACCGTAGGTGACTACTTCAATGAAAAGTTTGTTTCTATAAAAGTAAATGCCGAAAAGGGTGAAGGCATTGCCTTGGCAAAAAAATATGCTCCTAAGGCTTATCCTACATTCGTGGTTATTGATGCACAGGAAAACGAGGTGTTCCGTACATCAGGATATAGTCCTGCCGATGAATTCATAGAGTTAATTAAGCGTTTGATGGATCCATCACTCACACCTGAGAAAATGCAGCAGATGTATGAGTCTGGCGACCGTTCTACCACTCTCATAAAGGCTTATGCAGCCTATTTGATGGAGAGCCTAAACACCTTGCGTGACAATAGTTATACAGCAAAACGAAACGAAATTATCAATATGGTGCAAAACTATTTTGAAGGCCTTACAGATAATCAGAAACTATCTGAAGATAATTTTTTCGTTTATCGTACTTACACCTCAAGAACAACAGATCCTGCTGCCAGATATATGTTTGCTCATAGGGGAGAATTCAGAGAAAATATTGCTGATATAGATAGCACATTGCAAGCATTATATAACAGTAATCTCTATTTTTATGTGTCAGGTAGTATTAGCTATGATGCTACAAAGTTTCAGACATTCGTCGCTGAGTTAAAACAATTGGGTTACAACAATGATGGCAAATATAATCTTGCTATTCAGTTTGTTGAGGCTGCTACAAAGGATATAGATAGTCATCTGTCATTTTTCGATAATCACTTCTCTTCTCTTGATGATGAATATAAGTATGCAGCAATGTTATGTATCGTAAGGCGTTATCTAAAAGAAGATAAAACTATAAGACGCAAAGCATCACAAAGTATTCGTAATAAAATGTCAACAATGGATGCAAATATGCTATATAATGCCTTTGATTATATCTATCAGCTTGAAAGATAAATCAGTAATATTCCCCTCCCTCTATGGGAGGGGTATTACTAACTTATTTTTCTCCATATCTACAACACGACAACTGCACCAAGAACGCAGAAGGCAAAGTTGGTGATATAGCCCTTACCAAAGAGTTCTATATTAAGAAGATGACTGATAAGGGTTCCTGCATAGCTACCAATGATACCCACAAAAAGGTTCATACAGCAACCTTTGCCTTCACCACTCATTAACTTGTTTGCAATATAGCCAATCAGAATACCTGTAAGTATTGGCCATGCTGTAAAATCTGCAATGTGATCAAACATACTATTTATTTTTTAATATAAACAAATTCAACCCAGCCATAGGGACGTCCTATACTCTGCTGTTCATGAATATAATTCTCCACACACCTTAGAGTATCATTTTTAAAACTTAAAATCTTCATTATATTTGGAGAAGACCATTTGGGATTATTGCATACGATATAGCATCCTTTTGATACTTTTCCAACATTCTTGTAAATGAAAGTGTCAGGTTTTTCTTTTGTTAAATAGTAGCTATTACTGATTCTTACAGTATCATGTAATCTCTTAAACTCGCAAATCGTTATTAGATTTTTTAAATGGAATTCCAGTTCATTATGATAATATTTTGAACATATAGGTTTTATTAGAATCCATTTGGTATTTTCTAACTGTTTTAGGGTAACTGTGTCAGGTTTAGCTGCTTCCCATGCTTTTTGTTTCTCAGGCCAGTTTTCTTTTTCTTTTCGCCATTCTTCATTAAGTTCTTTAAGAGTATCATCATAAGTCTTTTCTCTTTGATATTCAGTAATAAAGTTAGGCCTCTTTACCTGATCCCTTTTGTTACAACAAGTAATGGTCAGCATTGCGGTAACCACTATTAATGAATATAATTCTTTTCTCATATGTTTTTAAGGTATATGTAGGTTGAAATTCGAAAATAGTTCTCCCTCTCCTTTTGGAGAGGGGTGGGGAGAGGCTTCCACATTGGGGTGTGGTGAGGTTTCTTATTTCTCCTTTGGCAACACTACATTTAGTATTACTGCCAGCAGGAATACTATTGCAACACAGTTTTCTGCAAAGATAGTTTGAATAATCTGTGGGAAGATACCAAAGAGACCATTTACCTGAGTGAAACCGAGGCCAACACTCAGCGAGAGTGAGATAATAATCATGTTGCGCTCGGTGAATCCACATTTTGCCATCATGCTGAAACCTGTAAACATGATAGAGCCAAACATAATAATGGTGCTTCCGCCAAGAACAGCCTGTGGAATTGTTGCGAGCACTGCACCCACAACAGGTATTATACCTCCAAGAATCATTATAGCAGCACCCATGGCAATGGTGAAACGATTTACCACTCCCGAGAGGTTTATCAAACCAATATTCTGGCAGAATGTTGTGATAGGTGTGCAACCGAATACTCCGGCAAGTGAGCTGATGAAACCATCGCATGAAACACAGGCTCCCAGTTCCTTGTCTGTTGGATCGCGTTTCAAGGCTCCTGAGCATAGTGCACTTGCATCACCAATGTTTTCAGTTGCTGCAACAAGATATATTGCAATAACGGATAATATTGCGCCGATGTTGAATTCGGGCTTGAAAGGCAGAATTTGTGGAAGGGCAAAAATGCTAACGTTGTTGAGCCCAGAGAAGTCAACCATTCCCATACACATGGCAAGGATGTAGCCAATAATAAGTCCCACGAGAACAGATAGTGAGCGAAGAATGCCGCGCGCAAAAATTTGGAAACAAAGGCATGTGAGCAGTGTAATAGAACCCACAATCCAGTTGTGTAATGCACCAAAGTCGGCTGCTCCCTGTCCGCCAGCAAAAGAGTTGGCTCCGATAGGCAAGAGCGAGAAACCTATGGCTGTAACTACTGTTGCCGCCACGATAGGTGAGATGATACGTACCCAGTAGCGTGCTAAAAGACCTAAGATTCCTTCAACAATACCACCCACGATAACAGCTCCCATCAAAGTGCCCATACCTTGTGTGGTGGCAATAGAGATAGATAGTGAGAGAAATGTGAAGCTAATGCCCATAACGATAGGCAAACGGGCTCCAATTCGCCACACGGGATAGAGTTGCACCAATGTACCTATACCAGCTATAATCATACAGTTTTGAATGAGAATAGCACTGAGGGCAGGTGATGTGCCTACAGCATTTGCAAGAATGATTATAGGAGCAATGTTTGACACGAACATAGCCAAAACATGCTGTAGTCCAAAGGAAACAGCCTGTGCAACAGGTACTCGTCCATCGAGTTTATAGAGATTATTCTTGTTCGACATAACACTTGCTTTTTAGATGGCTTTTAAGTTTGTTTTTCCGAGTTTAATTTCAGGTTGTTTGCGAAAACGTATTGTTTGTGTTTCCCAGTCCATATTTTCTATTATGGCTATTGATTCAAGGCGGAAACCCTCTTCTCGAAGCATTTTGCCTCCCTGTTGCTGACCTTTCTCGATAGCGATACCGATACCAGCCACTTCGCCTCCAGCCTGATGCACAAGGTCGATAAGAGCATGCATGGCTTGTCCGTCGGCAAGGAAGTCATCAACTATCAGCACTTTTTCTCCTGCGTTAAGATACGGACGTGAGATAAACACATTATTCATTTTCTTATGAGTAAAGGAATATGCTTGCGACATATATTTGTCGTCGGTGCTATTGGCAGTCTCACTTTTCTTGGCAAACACAACCGGAACATCGTATAAGTCGCCTAAGAGAGTTGCAATGGCAATACCACTGGCTTCGATGGTAAGCACCTTGTTCACTTCTACTCCCTTGAACCTGCGCTTAAACTCATACGCCATCTGGCGCATAATGTCAATCTCGATTTGGTGGTTAAGGAAATTGTCAACCTTCAGAATGTTTCCTGGCTTAATTACGCCATCCGTTAAAATCTTTTCTTCGAGAAAATTCATGTTAGATAGATTTATAATTATATTTTCTGCAAAATTACTTAAAAACGAGTGCAGAACAAAATAAACTTGTTTATTTTTTATGCCGAGTGCATTGTAATTTATTCAAAGTTACTTAAAGTCGAGAGAAATGCAAAATTAAAGCTTGCTTTTATTTTCATTTCCGGGCTCACCCGTATTTCCCTGTGTTAGGAAGCCCCCCTAAAACCAAGAAAAAATATTTATTAGTTGCAAGTTTGTAAGTTGGTGAGTTTTTAGGGGTCACCCGCAAAATATTGTTTGATATCCTTTGCGCTTATTGCGCATTGGTGCATCAGCACATTATTTTCTTTATTTTTCTTGCTGCTACGTAAGCTAATTTGAAGATGCGAAGCGCTAAATCATAAAAGAATATTAAGAAAATGAGAGTGAAGGCTGATAGCTCATTCTGAGCCTGTGTTAAGTTTGATTTTGGCTTTCATAAAGCAAGCTTTCCAAAGCCATCATCAACCTTATCATCCTCTTTCAGAGGACACCAGCATTCACTCTCTTGGAAAATAAAGCGCTGATGCGCCATTGCACAATCGTGCAAATGATATCAATCTGTTGCCCCTTGATATATCTATTATGTAGGACCTAAACAATGCG
>CAJOCR010000030.1 GCA_905236755.1 uncultured Prevotella sp. | reverse complement strand
GTTCAGCCAGATGCGCATCTGCCACATGTATGCCGGTGCCGACGAGATCAGTTTTGGCATCTATGCCTGTTCGCCCGAGGAATCATCCTTCACGGCTGTATTCTCCGACATGAAGATTACCGAGTGCGCATGGAAGGGCCACGACGGCCAGCAGCCAGATAAGAAATAGTAACAGATAAATCGGGATTTACGAATGAAACAAAATTTAAGTTATAAGAACATTCATATTGGTGCAATTGCAACTTTTTATGTCATAGCCCTTTTGGTGCGTTATATATCATTGCTTGTTGTCGAAAAATTCCCTTCAATTGAAACGAACTATGCACTTCAAGTTTCCGCAGCACTTGCCACTGGGCTTGGTCCTGCTATCGGAGCATTGATGGCTATGCTCATTTTCAAACGTAAAACGGAATACACACCCTTTGGCAAGTCTGCCTGGAAATCCATTGCGACTATTGTTATACCATGTATTGTTTTTGGCATTATCGGCGGATGGGACTTGGGCATGACATGTTTTTGGGCATTTGCTTATGGGCTATTGGAAGAATTTGGTTGGCGAGGATTTTTACAATATGAACTCCGGGAATTACCTATGTGGCAATATGTACTTATTATCACAATAATGTGGTTCCTGTGGCATTTAGATTTATCTCAGCGAAGTGTATTGCCATTCTTCTTACTTCTGCTTTTCGCTTCATGGGGAATAGGAAAGGTGGTGAGTGAAACACATTCATTGCTTTTCTGTGCTGCATTTCATGGCATAGTAAACTTTTCAAAACATGGTTTGCTTTCTGAAACACCATTTCTGATTGCCTTTATCTGCGTAATCGTCTTTTGGATAGTTATGTGGTATTTTGTTGGTACATCCCCAAAACAGCAAAATAGAGAGGAATAAATTTCAATTTATCTGAGTGTGATATGACTTTAAGAAATTAGCTTTTGACAATATTAAGAGATTATCTCCCAATCACTATAGAAAAGGGAAGTGTCTATATCAAATAGAGAGTTTATAATATGTCAAGCATTCGAGTTATACAAGGTGACTTTGAAAAGAAGCTGAAACTTCAATTCGCTCCTGGCATAAAAGCCGGATTCCCATCTCCAGCGCGAAGCATAGCTTCGCTAAAGGATAAATGATAGAATGCGCGAAGCAAAGCTTCGCTAAAGGATAAACGATAAATGATAAATGATAAAGAAGCGCAAAAGCAAAGCTTTTGCTAAATGAAAAAGGATAAAGGATAAAGAAGGCGGCACTTGCCGCCTTTTTTTCTTTCAATTCTTTAATCTTTCTACGGGGAGGTTAGGAGGGGGCTTCTATCCCTGCTCACCCTTCAGCAGTTATAACCCTCCCCAGATGGAGATGGAAATATGGAGATATGTAAATATGGAAATATTATATCAGCAAGCTGATAATTTTCAATTTTCAATCTTTCAATTTTTCAATCTTTCTACGGGGAGTTAGGAGGGGTCTTCTAATCTATAAATCGTTTGGTGATGTCGCTATAGTTTTCTATTCTGCGGTCTCTCAGGAAAGGCCACCAACGGCGCACATCCTCGCTGTGGTCGAGGTCGAGTTCTACAACAAGGCTTTCTTCCTCGCTGTCAGAAGCACGGTAATAGAGTTCGCCTTGTGGACCTGCAACGAAACTGCTTCCCCAGAACTGTATGCCTGCTTCCTGATTGTCTATCAGCTCACGGGCATCATCAGCTCCTTCGGGTGCTGGCTCAAAGCCTACTCGGTTTACTGCTATGACAGGGAGTCCGTTGGCTACAGCATGACCACGCATAACCGTTGTCCATGCCTCACGCTGGCGTTGCTGTTCTTCCTTCACATCGTGACTGTCGTAGCCAATGGCGGTGGGGTAGATGAGCATTTCAGCTCCCTGCAATGCCATTAAGCGGGCTGCTTCGGGATACCATTGATCCCAGCATACGAGCACACCGAGTTTGCCAAGTGATGTTTGTATTGGCTTGAATCCCATGTCGCCAGGGCAGAAATAGAATTTCTCGTAGTAGCCTGGGTCGTCGGGGATGTGCATCTTGCGATATTTGCCTGCTATGCTGCCATCGCTTTCAATAACAACGGCTGTGTTGTGATAAAGACCAGCAGCTCGCTTTTCAAAGAGTGATGTGACTATTACAACGTGGTGCTTCTTGGCTAACTCGCCATAGAACTCGGTTGAAGGACCAGGAATTGTTTCTGCAAGATTGAAGTAATCAACATTTTCTTCCTGACAGAAATACAGGGTGTTGTGCAGTTCCTGTAACACGATGAGCTGTGCTCCACGTTTTGCAAGGTCGGCAATGCCTTCTGCCAGACGAGCAATGTTCTGCTTGTTGTCTGCAGTATTGTGTTGTTGGAGAATTCCTATTTTTATAGTGCGCATAAGAGTTTCTTTTTACTTGTTATTTTGTGTGAATGCTATTTGCGGGATATTGCATTGTGAGGCAATGCAGCGAGCCGTGCTGGCGTACCACAGTGCTTGCATCAATGCTGATAACCTCGTGCTGAGGAAATGCTTGCTGAATGATGTTTCGTGCTTCTTTGTCTTTCTCTTGCTGATTGTATGATGGCACAATAACAAGATTGTTTAGTATAACAAAGTTGGCGTAGGTGGCTGGCAGACGGTCGCCTTCATCGTACATAGCATCGGGAGCAGGCAGGGCAAGCAGTCGGTATGGGTGTCCATCGGCTGTTGTGAGTGATTTTAATTGTTTCTCTAATTCAATGAAATCGTTGTATTGTGGATCTTGTGAATTGTCGAAGCGCATATATAATAAGGTGTCGTTAGGTGCTGTGCGCACAATGGTGTCTATATGTCCGTCGGTATCGTCACCTATGAGTTCGCCATGCTCAAGCCACACAATGCGGTTGGCATTGAGTCTTTCCTTCAGCTGGTTTTCGATTTCAGTTTTGTCGAGAGGCTGATTTCTGTGTGGGGCAAGCAGACAGCATGTGGTGGTGAAGATAGTGCCTTTACCATCGGTTTCGATGCTACCTCCTTCAAGTACAAAGTCGTTATAATCAACGAGAGAACCATTAAAGGCGTTTTGTGTGTACAGACAGTGTGTAATCTTGTTGTCTTTCTCAGCCTTGAACTTTTCGCCCCAGCCATTGAATTTGAAATCGAGCAACAGGCAATCACCATTTTTGTTTTTTAGAGTGATAGCACCATGATCACGTGCCCATGTGTCGTTTGAGTTGCATTCGTAGATGATGATATTCTTGAGATTGCTTTCAGAAAGCTTTTTCGATAGATAGTTGGAAAGCGATTTCTTGTTGGGAGTAGCTATGATGAGCTTTTCCTTATCAGATATGGCTTTCGACAGCTGCAAAAAAGTTTCGGTAATATCATCAAGATATGGTTTCCAATCAGTATTGGCATGAGGCCATGTTAATTGTATGGCATCTTGCTTTTCCCATTCTGCTGGGAGATAAAAGTCTTGGGGAGTATGATAATTGCTTGTCATTCTCGGATATTTTTTTTGTATAAATAGTATGCAAATATAGTGCAAGTTTTGGAAAAAGCCAAATTAAAAACAATGTTTTATTTTGATATTTCGCACTATTACATTACTTTTGTAGAACAATAAATATGTCCGCATTATGTTGGAAATAAAAAATCCTCTATTGAAGAAAAACGGTAAGACAGTGTTGGTTCCTAACATGTCTTTTTCAATTGTTCCTGGCGAAATATTATGTGTTTCAGGGGAGAATGCTTTAAGCAATACTCTCTTGCTCAAGGTTTTGTTGGGAATGCAGCAACTCGATGGAGGATTTGTCACTATGGATGGCGATATTATCGATGGCGCTTCTGTTAGTTTTTTCCGCAAGATGATGGCGTATGTTCCTCATGATGTAGAGATTCCTTATCATAGTATTGCTGAGATAACAGAATGTATTTGTAATCTCAAAGTTAATAAAGAGAAGGAGTTTACTATGGAAATGCTTTTTGAAGAATGGCAAAAATTGGGCTTGCAGCAGGGGGCGTGGGAAGCAGAGATAAGTGCTTTGCCTGCTGCTACTATCCAGTTGGCTATGCTTTCTATTGCTAAGATTCTGAAATGTCCTTATGTGCTCATTGATGAGATTAGGGATATTGCAGAGCCTGCTTTGTTGGCGAATTATCTTAGAGAAATGGCTTCTGATGGGGTAGCAATCATAGTTGTAAGCAACAATCCTGCTATTCGACAGATTAGCCATAAAAGTCTAAATATGAATGAAATATACGAAAATATTAATTTGATATGACAATAACTGTTTCTGGAATCGTTTTTGGGTTGCTGCTGCTTTTGCCCCCCATCTATATACTTTATGTCTTTAGTGGAAAGCTCGCTCCTAAGTTTATACTTGCAAGTGCTAAACTGCTTATATATACAGGCATATTGACGGCTGTGATGTATGTCGTATGTATGTTGGATAATGTTCTGGTGAGTGTTTTGGCTGCGCTGGTAATGGCTGTTGTTGCTGCATTAGCTGTTGTTATAAAGAGTAGGCTGAAGGTGCAACAATTCTTTGTTCCTGCATGTGCAGGAGTAGCTGCTACAACAATAGTTTATGCGCTTTATGTGCTTTATCTTGTGTTGGGAGTGAAAACTCCTTTTGCAGCACATTTCTTCTTGCCTGTGTGTGGATTATTGGTTGGGGGCATGCTTGAAACTAATTACAAGGCATTGGCAACCTATTATGTGGGGCTTGAACACCATCATCAGCTTTATGACTATCTGATTGGCAACGGAGCAAAGCATACTGAGGCTGTTCGCTATTTTGTTGGTAAGGCAATAGAAAAGGCTGCAATAGCAGCAATCTCAAATATGGCTTATTTGGTTATTGGTGCAACTCCTGTAATCTTTTGGAGCATGCTACTCACAGGCTCTGATGTGTTTACTGCCTTGTTCGCACAGATTTTCCTTTTAATAGCTGTTATCTCTGCTACTATTGTTTCGGTAGTGGTTACATTATTTGTGGCAAAGCGTTATGCTTTTGATGCTTACGATGCGCTTGTATAAAAAAGCCTCCCCCATCCCCCTCCGGTAGGAGGGGGCTAACCAACTTGCAAAAAAAATCAAGGGCGCAAGCCTAAAATTATTCGAGCAAAGCTCTCATCAGTTCGTCTCTAATTATTCGAACGTAGTTCTCATCAACTCGTCTTGATAAAACTATCATAGATGACTCTAATTCTATAATTCTCTAATTCTTGATATTTATTAATCAAGAATTACAGGAATTAGAGAATTGAGCTTGCGCCTTTGCGCACATAAAACAAAAATTATTCGAGCAAAGCTCTCATCAACTCGTCTCTAATTATTCGAGCAAAGCTCTCATCAGCTCGTCTCTAATTCGAGATAGTAAAAATAAAGTATTAATTCTTGTTAACGATGGCGTTGAGGCTGTTGAAAAATGAAATAAAAATCGTAACTTTGTATCCAAATTTTATAATTTAGCGTGAAAATATATAAGGTGATAGATGCCCTTGAACAATTCGCGCCTCTGCCCCTGCAAGAAGACTATGATAATGCCGGCTTGCAGATCGGATTAACAGAAGCGGAAGTATCAGGGGCTTTATTGTGTCTTGACGTGACCCCTCAGATTGTTGAGGAAGCCATCAAAAAGGGATGTAATCTGATAGTTTCGCACCATCCTCTGATATTTCGTAAGCTCAATCGTATAGCTGACGAGAATGAGGTTCAGAAAACTGTTAGACTTGCTATTGAAAACCATATATCAATAGTTTCTATGCATACAAATCTGGATGCAGCCTTGGGGGGCGTTAACTATAAGATTGCTGAAAAGATGGAGTTGCAGAATGTGCAATTCTTAGGTAAACAGCAGAATATAGATGGCGTATCTGGTGGAGAAGGTGTAATAGGAGAGTTAGCAGAAGACATGGCTGCTGATGACCTTGTTATCATGCTTAAGAAAACTTTCGATGTAGAGTGTGTACAAACCAATGAACTTCTTCGTCGTCAGATACGTAAGGTGGCAGTTTGCGGTGGTGCAGGTAGTTTTCTGCTTGAGAATGCTATAAAAGCGGGTGCAGATGCCTTTATTACTGGAGAGATGTCTTATCATGAGTTCTTTGGTCATAGTCAAGATATTCAGATTTGTGTTATTGGGCACTATCAGAGTGAGCAGTTTACACCAGAGATTTTCAAGGATATTTTGGATAAACATTGTCCTGACGTTAATTCATTCATTGCAGAGACAAATACAAATCCAATCTTCTATTTGTAACAATTAATTAAAACATATATAATATTATGGCAAAAAAAGATCCTACAGATTTGACAGTAGAGGAGAAGCTGAAGACTCTTTATAACCTTCAGACAACTCTTAGTGCTATCGATGAGAAGCGTGCTCTTCGTGGTGAGCTTCCTCTCGAGGTAGAAGACCTTGAGGATGAGATTGAAGGTCTTACAACACGTGTAGAGAAGATTGAAAGCGAGATTCAGGAATTCCAGAATGCTATCAATCAGAAACGTGGCGAAATCGAGAATGCACAGGCAAGTGTTGAGCGCTATAAGCGTCAGCTTGATGATGTAAAGAACAACCGTGAATACGATACTCTTACAAAGGAAATAGAGTTCCAGACCCTTGAAATCGAACTTTGCAATAAGAAGATCAAAGAGGCTTTCATTAAGGTTGATGAACGTAAACGTGATCTTGAAAAGGCTGATGCTCAGATTGCTGACCGTCAGCAGGCTCTCGAAGAGAAGCGTAATGAACTTGACGAGATCATGGAAGAAACCAAGGAAGAGGAAGATAAGCTGAAGGCTAAGGCAAAGGAACTTGAGGAGAAGATTGAGCCACGTTTGCTTAGCAGTTTCAAGCGTATCCGCAAGGGTGCCCGTAATGGTCTTGGTATTGTTACTGTACAGCGTGATGCTTGTGGAGGTTGCTTCGCTAAGATTCCACCACAGCGTCAGCTTGACATCAAGATGCACAAGAAGGTTATCGTTTGTGAGTATTGCGGTCGTATCATCGTTGATCCAGAACTTGCTGGTATCAAGGTTGAGAAACCTGCAGATGAGAAGCCAAAGCGTAAGCGCGCTACTAAGAAAAAGACTGAAGAAGAAGCATAAATAAAAAAGAGTCCAATTCAATTGGGCTCTTTTTTTTGAACTTTGAACTTTGAATTTTGAAATTTGTATTACTCATTCTTCAAACCTCAAACTTCAAAGTTACTTCCCTCGTTTATTCGGATGCACCGGCGAACGCATTGCAAGCAATGCTATTGAAGATTGAAAATTGAACATTGAAGATTAGTCGGCTATGCCGATATAATATTTAAATCTTTCATTATTTCAATATTTCCATCTTTTCTTCTACTCAGTCAGTGACCGTTGGTTGATAAATGAAAAATGATAAATGATAAAGAAGCGCTTCGCGCTTTCAATTTTTCCATTTTTCATTATTTCAATATTTACATCTTTCATTATTTCAATATTTACATCTTTCATTATTTCAATATTTACATCTTTCTTGCTTTCCAGATTCTCTCTTTGGCCTCATTTATTTCCTGGAATTTCTTTTCAGCTGCTTTTCTCACATCTTCGCCTAAGGCAGCGACACGGTCAGGATGATGTTTAAGGGCCATTTTGCGGTATGCAGCCTTTATTTCTTCGTTAGTAGCGTTAGGACTTACTCCAAGCACCTTATAAGCTGCTTCTAAGCTATTGCTGTTGCCAATGTTAAGCATTGATTCTAAATCACTTCTGTCAATGCCTATATTGATAGCAACGTTTTTAAGAGCACTAATCTCCTCTGGCGCAACATATCCATCAGCCTTTGCAATTATTACTAAGAAATTAAGCAGTTGCAGGCGTTGTGAATATTCCATTTTTTGAGCAATCTGCAGGCATGCATCATGAATAATATTGTTATATTGTGTGCTACCCATTTGCTTTTGCTGCTCGAATAATTTTAATATAATCTGTTCGCCTTGTTGTTGAGCTGCTAAACCAAAGTTATTACGAAGGAATTTTCTAACGGTTTCCATCTCACTGTGCATCACTTTTCCATCGGCTCTCACGATGTAAGCCATAAGAACAAGCAATGTGAACATAAACGAGTTACGTTCCCCTTCAGCTTGTCTTCTCTGTTCAAAACGATATTGTTGTTCCTGTGATGAGCCATCGCGATACGCTCCATCGCCATCAAATGTTGATTCGCCTTGATTTACTTCGTCTAAACCACGATCAAAGAGTGCTCCGAGTGCAAATCCTGCTAATGCTCCAAGAGGTCCGTTTGTGATAAATCCCAAAAAGCCTCCAATCCATTTTCCGTATGACATATATTCTGTATTATTGTTTTCTGTTATTATTAGCCAAAAGTATGCCAAAACGATAATATATGCAAGAGAAAATATAAAAATTAGCTTAACGTAAATCAAAAATCCTCTATATTGCCTCTATAATGCGTCTATATCGGTGTATCAACAAGTGTTACATATCAGTGTTACAATAGATAGGATAGAGGTTGCTGTTTGTGAGAATGTTCGATAATAGCAATATGTTACATTATATCCTATGATATAGGTTAAAAATACTGTTTTTGCATCAATTTTATGTGTAAAAGTAAAAATTTACATATTGAAGATTTCCTTTTGTTTTATTAATTATGCCTTTAAAAACAGATAATAATCCTTTAACAGCTGTTTATTGTACTTAAAAAGATTTTTTTTGGTATATTTTTCGGTAAAATGTTTTTTTTATCCGTAAATTTTCATTACTTTTGCATCACTTTAGTAAGATAAAATTATTACATTTCGAGTCAACTAATAAATATAATTGCGAAAATGGTGAAGTATAACATTACAGAAAAGAAGGAAAAAAAGGCAGTTTATCGTCGTTTTATGAGTCCAGAGGTAAAGGATGAATTACAGGAGAAAATCCAGATGAAATTAATCTTTGAACAGAAATATAAGGACCCAGAGTATAGCGCACGTAAGTTAGCTGCTGACTTGGGCACTAATGTTAGATACATTTCTGCAGTATGTGCCGACAGATTTCACATGAATTATTGTGAGTTTGTGAATAGCTATCGTATTAATGAGGCTATGAGTATTCTTACTGATCCACGCTACCTTGAACTTACAATGGAAGAGGTTTGCAAGATGACTGGTTTTAATAATCGCCAGAGTTTCTACAGTGCTTTCTTTAAGTTCCAGGGCGTTACACCACGCGAATACAAAATGAATTTCCTTGCACATCATCCTGAGATGGATAAGCGCAAGCAGAAAAAGCAGGATAGAAAGTCCGCATAAGAGTCCCTAAAAACAACTAACTATTCGAGTCAACATTTAAAAAGAAAGCGACCGCATTTTAATGCTGGTCGCTTTCTTTTTTGTAGCCTCTCCCGACCTCTCAGGGGGAAGCCTCTCCCCAGCCCTCTCCAAAGGGAGAGGGAGAAGAATGTTGAACGTAGCAGGATGCTAACAAGTCTCTAATTCTCTAATTCTTGATTAAAAATAAAACGAAACTTGAAGATAATAATTATCAAGAATTACAGGAATTAGAGAATTGGCTTGCGCCTTGGCTTATCCTAAAATTCTTCTGAATTCAAAGAGAATTAATTAGAATCTCAAGGGCGTAAGCCTAAACGTTGAATGTTGAACGTTGAATGTTGAACGTAGCTGGAGATAATCCGTCTCTAATTATTCGAGCAAAACTCTCATCAACTCGTCGAGATAAAAAAAGATCTCGTCGAGAACGTAATGTCAGATGTTTTCGTAGTTTGGGATATCCTCTAAAAATAAGTATTTTTTACTTTCATAATCCATCTTGCAACAGTAGTGATCTATGCCATTGCTCACGATGAGATAGTCAACATGAAGAATCATGTTGTATGCAGAAATCTGGTTGAATACTTTTTGGGTTATGGCAATATGAGGAGCCTTGTATTCAATAATCATTTTGGGTTTTAGCGTGTTGTCGTACAAAGCACTATCTACACGAAGTTTTTTAGAACCGATAGTCAGTTCAACCTCGTTAGCCATTAATGATGCAGGATAATTTTTGTGTTCAATTAAGTAATGAACGAAATGTTGGCGAACCCATTCTTCGGGAGTTAGAGCCACAAACTTTTTACGCAGAACATCCCATATAGTAGGGTGCTCGCGAGTACCAGATAGTTTTATTTTGTATTCAGGTAGGCTTAATGGAATCATTTTGTTAACTTTAAATAAGTTATAATGCACTCAGCATAAAAAACAAACGAGTTTGTTTTGTTCTGCTTTCGTTTTTCATTAACTTTGAATAAGTTACAATGCACTCAGCATAAAAAATAAACGAGTTTATTTTGTTCTGCTTTCGTTTTTCATTAACTTTGCAAGAGCCTTACAAAGGTAATAAAAATAATCATGAAATGGCAGAAAACAAAATAGGAATTTCATATGAGCAGCTTATGCGCGACCTAAAGGCGCGCAAGTTTTCACCTATTTATATATTAATGGGTGAAGAGAGTTACTATATAGATAAGATTTCTGACTACATTGCTGAAAATGTTCTTCAACCAGAAGAGCGTGACTTCAATCAGACAATAGTGTTTGGTTCGGACGTATCTTCTTCTCAGGTTGCCGATATGGCAAAAGGTTATCCGATGATGGCAGAACATAGAGTCGTCATAGTGAAAGAGAGTCAAAATCTGCGTTCAACAGAGGCTCTTGAAAAGTACTTCAAAAATCCCGTAAAATCAACCGTCCTTGTTCTTTGTCACAAAAACGGCAGTATTGACAAACGTAAGAAGATATACACAGCTGCCGCTACAGCCGGTGTGATTTTCGAAAGCAAGAAACTTTATGAGCGTGAACTTCCTGGTTTTATTGATGGTTATCTGAAAATGAAGAGTGCAACCATAGAACCAAAGGCTTCGCAAATGATAGCCGATCATATTGGTGCAGATCTTCATCGACTGGTTTCCGAACTTGATAAAGTTCTTATCACACTTCCTGAAAATGATAGGAGAGTGACTCCCGAAATAGTGGAGCGCGAAATTGGAATAAGTAAAGAGTACAATGTCTTTGAATTTAGAAATGCTATTGTGCAGCGAGATATTTTGAAGGCAAATCGTATAGTGAAATACTTTGACAGCAATCCGAAGGCAGGAAGTCTTTTCGCTGTTCTCCCAAATCTATTTTTATTCTTTCAGAATTTGATGATTGCTTGGTACACGCCAAATAGGGCAGACAAAAATATGCTTATGAAGCGGCTCGATTTGCGAAATTCTTGGCAAACGAAAGAGTACGAAATAGGGCTGAGAAATTATTCAGCTATGAAAACGATGCAGATAATTTCAAAAATTCGAGAGGTTGATGCCAAGTCAAAAGGACTCGATAATAGAGAAACAAGTGCTGATGATCTGCTAAAAGAACTCGTTTTCTTCATACTTCATTAGGCTGTTTTACTTGCAAGATACCCTGAAAAATGATTTAGAAACTTAAAAATACCTCCAAACGACCCTCAAAAGGGTCGTTTTTTTGTACTTTTTATCTTGTTTTTGCCTGTTTTATGCCTGAAAATAGGCTTATTTGTGCTTTTTAGAGCAGTTTTTAAAGTGCATTTTTCAGGCTTAAATGCCTGAAAATAAAGGGTTTTAGCTTTAAAAAGTGGGTTCATTTTTCGCGTATTTTTAGAAAACTCTCCCGTTGTTTTGAAATACTAAACGAATGAAAATTTTGCTTGATTTTTGAGCAAAGAAAACATGATTAACATTTAGTTACATTTGACATTTTAAATCTTGCATTTTCTAAATACAAATCTCCAACTTGAAATTTAGATATTTACATTTGTATTTTATGTTTAAAATACAAAAATAAAGATATTACATTTGTAAATACAAATCTAAAATTAACCTTTATAAATACAAATCTATAAATATTCACCCAATGATCCGTCCCTATAATATGCTAAAAATCAATAGGTTATACGTTTTTATACTACTAACGTAACAAAAACCGAACTTGTTCCGCTTCTAAAAACTGCATATTACAACTCTATAACGATACCATACTCTAAATAACTTAATAAAAGCCAGTTATTTACTCAAAACCCTCTAAATAAAGGGATAATACTACTTTATCTTTCAAAATATAGATTTGTATATCTAAATCTAAACTCAATCACTCTAAGACTTTAAAGTTTAAAACTATAAATTTATAAATTTAACCTTTATAAAATAAAATACACTATACAAATGTTGTTTATATCAAAAAATTGCTTTATCTTTGTAAAGTCAAAGGAAAAGGCGAAAAATCGCCATCTTTATAAGAAACTCGATTATGAAAGATAGAATAAAATTGGTTATGGAGAGTCAGCACATGACTCAACAGACATTCGCTCAATTTCTAAATTTGAACCCTGCTTCAATCAGTAGCATCTTCAACGGTAGAACAAAACCTACCCTCAACATCGTCGATGCTATCCATTCTAAAATTCCATCAATCTCTGTTGAGTGGCTCATGTTTGGTTCTGGATCGATGTATGCCGACAAAACATCTGCACCCTCCTCTACCGATTCTAATGCTTCGTCTTCTTTAGACGATGGCCTTGTTGATTTTGAAGCACCTTCTCAGGCACCAGTTTCATCGCTTTTTGATCAACCTCAACAGCCTCGTGTAAATTCTACACCCAATAATATCGAGAAAACAGTTATCAAATATGTTGACAAACCATCACGTTCTGTTTCAAGAATTACAATCTTTTATAGTGATGGTATGTTTGAATCGTTTGTTCCCGAAAAGAAATAAACTCTATAATTATTAGGTACCCGCGTGCGGGTACTTAATTATATTTTTGTATCTTTGCACTTGGTTTAAGTAAAGATACTAAATGAAGAAATTCGCTCTCGATCTAACGGTCAAGTCATTGGAGCATCTTAGCGATAAGCATGTGCTTATTAAGCTCACTCATTCTGCTCCACTTCCCCAAATGTTACCCGGACAGTTTGTTGAGGTTCGTGTTGATGGTTCCTCAACAACATTCCTTCGTCGTCCAATCTCAATTAACTACGTAGATTACAATCTTAACGAATTGTGGTTGCTTGTAGCTGCTATTGGTGACGGTACAATTCAACTTAGTAAATTGCAGGCTGGCGATACGCTAAACTGTGTGCTTCCTCTTGGCAATGGATTTACACTTCCAAAGAGCGTAGATGAACATCCGCTTCTCATAGGTGGTGGTGTTGGTGTTGCTCCATTGCTTTATTTTGGAAAGCAAATAAAGGATATGGGTTGTGAGCCGACCTTCCTTCTTGGTGCTCGTACAAAGAACGATTTGCTTGAGTTGGATCAATTTCAGGAACTTGGTCGTGTGTTCATCACAACAGAAGATGGTTCTGAGGGTGAGAAAGGTTTTGTAACCAACCACTCTATTCTTCAAAAAGAAAACTTCACTCGCATTTCCACTTGCGGTCCTAAGCCAATGATGGTTAGTGTGGCTAAGTATGCTACAGCTGCCAATATAGATTGTGAGGTGTCGCTCGAGTCAAAGATGGCTTGTGGATTGGGGGCTTGTCTATGCTGTGTAGAGAAGACAAACGAGGGACATGTATGCGTTTGTAAAGAAGGCCCAGTGTTAAATATTAAGAAGTTGTTATGGCTGCATTAAATGTAAAAATAAATAACCTTGAGCTGTCTAATCCTGTGATGACAGCATCTGGCACTTTTGGTTATGGTCTTGAGTTTGCTGATTTCGTTCCTCTTGAGGAGATTGGTGGCATTATAGTTAAGGGCACCACCTTGCGTGCTCGTGAGGGTAACGACTATCCTCGTATGGCAGAAACTCCTCAGGGGATGCTTAATTGTGTTGGTTTGCAGAATAAGGGTGTTGACTATTTCTGCAATCACATTTATCCACAGTTGAAGGATATAAATACTAATTTCATTGTAAATGTCAGTGGTGACAGTCCTGAAACTTATGCAGCATGTGCCGAACGTATTAATGCTCTCGATAAGATTCCTGCTATAGAGCTTAATATCAGTTGTCCTAATGTTAAGGATGGAGGTATGGCTTTTGGTGTCACCTGTGAAGGAGCATCAAGTGTTGTACGTGCAGTGCGTAAGGTATATGACAAGACTCTTATAGTGAAGCTTTCGCCTAATGTTACCAACATAGCAGAGATAGCTCGTGCTGTAGAGGCAGAGGGTGCCGATAGTGTGTCGCTCATAAATACTCTTATGGGTATGGCTGTTGATATTGAGAAGCGTCAGCCTTTGTTGAGTATTCGCACTGGAGGTCTTTCGGGTCCTGCTGTTAAGCCTGTAGCTCTTCGTATGGTTTATGATGTTGCTCATGCCGTTAAGATTCCTGTTGTGGGACTTGGAGGCATTATGAGTGCTACAGATGCCATAGAGTTTATGATGTGTGGTGCTACAGCTATAGAGATTGGTACAGCCAACTTTATCGATCCAACTGTCACCAAGAAAGTAAAGGATGGTATCAACGATTGGCTCGACGCACATGGATGCAGTAGTGTTCAAGAGATTATTGGAGCGATATAGTACGTTGAAAGAAAACAAGAAACATAAAAAACGATATAAAAATGGAAAAGACTCCCAACAAGTACATAGCAGTGGCTTATAAGCTATATGCTGAGAGTGAAGGAAAGACAGTTATGGTAGAAGAGGCACCAGCCGAGCAGCCATTCAATTTCGTTAGCGGACTTGGTATCACCATACCAGAGTTTGAAAAGGCTGTTGCTGCTCTTAACAAGGGTGACGAGTTTGATTTTGTTCTTGATGCCGCTCACGCATATGGTGAGCATGTTGCAGAACGTGTTCTCGACCTTGATAAGAAGATGTTCTATGTAGATGGTCATTTTGATGATAAGAACATCTACAAGGATGCTATCATTCCTCTTCAGAACGAAGACGGTAATCGTTTTATGGGTCATGTGCTTGAGGTTAATGCCGATACAGTGAAGATTGACCTCAACCATCCTCTTGCAGGCAAATCGCTTAATTTCAAGGGCACAGTTGTAGAGAGCCGTGAGGTTAGCAAGGAAGAACTTCAGGAGTATGTAAACAGTCTCAATGCAGGAGGCTGTGGTGGTTGTGGCGGTAATTGTGGTGGTAGCTGTGGCGATCATAAGGATGGCGAATGTTGTGGTGGCAATCACAAAGAAGGTGGCTGCAATTGCAATCATCACAACAATTAATGATTAAAAAATTTGGATAATCCCCATAATGAGGGATTATCCTTAACCATAAAAAAAACTTATTCATCGCATATGAGAAATACATTTGGAAAACTGTTCACCCTGACCACCTTTGGCGAGAGTCATGGAGTGGCTGTAGGAGGTGTTGTTGACGGTATGCCTGCTGGTATTACTATCGACATGGAGTTTATTCAGCACGAACTCAATCGTCGTCGTCCTGGACAAAGTCATATCACCACCAGTAGAAACGAATCAGATCGTGTGGAGTTTCTGAGTGGTGTGTTTGAGGGTAAAAGCACTGGTACGCCTATTGCTTTTGAGGTGCGCAACACCAATCAGCATTCCAATGATTATGATAATATGCGTAATCTCTTCCGTCCATCACATGCCGACTACACCTATTACAGCAAATATGGCATTCGCGATCATCGTGGGGGAGGACGTTCATCTGCTCGTATCACTATAGCTCGCTGTGTGGGTGGTGCGCTTGCCAAGCTTGTTCTTCGTCAGTTGAATATTGATATCAAGGCATATACCTCTCAGGTGGGAAATATTGCTCTTGAACGCGATTACCGTCAATATGATCTTAATCACATAGAAGACAATATTGTTCGCTGTCCCGACCAGAAAAAGGCTGTAGAGATGGAAAGACTCATTGCGCAGGTTAAATCCCAGGGCGACACAATAGGTGGTATCATCACTTGTGTTATCAAGGGTTGTCCTGTGGGACTTGGTGAACCTGAGTTCGACAAGCTTCATGCCCAGTTGGGTTCAGCTATGTTGAGCATTAATGCCGTAAAGGGATTTGAGTATGGTGAAGGCTTTGCTGGTGTAACAGCTTTGGGAAGCGAACAGAATGATATCTTCCTTCCACAGAGCAACGCAAGCAGCAATGATGTTGCAGGAGCTAAATCGATGAATCAGTTGGGTATCACCACAAATACAAACTATTCTGGTGGCATACAGGGTGGTATTTCCAATGGTCAGGACATTTATTTCCGTGTGGCTTTCAAACCTGTAGCCACCATTCTTCAAGAACAGCACACAGTGGATATTGATGGTAATGCCACTAGTCTCAAGGCTCGTGGTCGTCATGACCCTTGTGTTCTACCTCGTGCCGTTCCTGTTGTTGAAGCAATGGCTGCAATGGTGGTGCTGGATAATTATCTGCTTAATAAGACTGTGACTCTTTAAGCGGCTTGTTGACAGGTATTATGAGAAAAATATATCTCAAAAAGTATTATTTTTCTTGTTTTTCCTTGGATTGTAGTAAAACAAATATTATATTTGCAATATGATTTCTCGATTAGTGGTAGTCGTGATGACTACTTTGATCGCATTTAGTTAAGTCTAGTTTAGTTTTTGTGTTGGTGAGGGCAGTCGATTGGCTGCCCTCGTTTTTTTTATTTGTTATTAGGATATGATGCAAAAAAAAACTGCTAATCACATTTCTGTGACCAGCAGTTTTATATTCTCTCTCTCTTTTATTTCTTTACTTGTTAAGACCACGGTTGTTGATAGTGGTGTTGAGCAGCAACAAGTACTTACGATACTGTTTGTTGTTAAGTACGTGGTGCATGAACTTAAGGTCTTTTTCAATAGCCTTGTCCATAGCTGCCTTCTGCTCATCCTTAGCTGCGTTACCAGCGTTCATCATCTCAACACAGAATGTCTTGTGAATATCCTTAACTGCGTCGAGCTGATCTACTGAAAGACTCAAAGCCTCAGCAAGCTTGTCGTAGTTTACAGTCATGTTGTAAGCCTCTGCAGTGTTAGCAGACTTAGCTTCTACATTCTCGGCGAAAGCCATTGTCATGCTCATAAGAGCAACGAGTGTCAAAACAATCTTCTTCATAATCTTTTTACCTTTGTGAGCCCCTATTGAAAATGGCTCGTTTTACTTTTTGTTATTATCCCTTAGGGAAACATTTCAGAATCCCATTTCTTTTGTTTTACGATGCAAAGGTAGTGATGTTTTTTCGATATTCTTTGCAAATTATCAAACTGTTTGCGTTAACAGTGTCATTTCTTGATGTAAATCAATGAAGTCTCTTTCGATTTGTTATTATTGAGTCGTTTAAAAGTAAAAAAGTAAAAGAGTAAAAAGTAAAAAGGCAAAAAGGTAATAGAGTAAAAGGGTAAAAGAGTGAAGCACATAACTCATTTTAGGTATTACAAAAATACCATATTCTTAGTATTGACATGTATTGATTTTAGTTCTAACTTTGCACACATCAAATAGGAATATTCATTTAGCCATATAAATTGATAATACCCTATGGAGCGAATGATTTTAGACACTCGTAAGTTTGTTCGCTAAAATTCATAATGTTTTTGTATAATATGTATGAGGCTCGCTGCGAAGCGAGTCTTTTACTGTTTGTATGTTTTATTGTTTACTGTTTACCGTTTGTAGTTTACAGTTTATAGTTTACCATTTGCTCTTGATAGTTGGTTTTGTGGTTTGGAGTAATGGTTGTTTAGTTCAATTAATTTTTATACCTTTGTACAAACAATCAATTTATATGGTAAAAATAGCAATTTATACGCTCACATCTGAGCTGCACGATGAGCAGGCTGTTACTGCAAGTACAAGGGAGTTTCTTGAAAGTCTTAATATGGAATACGATTTCCGTGGTACCGATTATTCTGATTATGGTACTCATGCGCTCGATCTGTTGTTTGTGCGCACTGGTGGCACAGAGGGTATTTTTCATCAGTTGCTTCCTACGCTTCAAGGCAAGAGTTCGCAGCCTATCTATCTGCTCACCTCTGGTAAGAGCAATTCGCTTGCTGCTTCAATGGAGATACTCTCTTATATGCAGCAGAATGGCATTACGGGTGAGATTATTCATGGTAGTAGCGAATATGTGCGCCATCGTATTCAGGTGTTGCAGAATGTTAGTAATGCCAAGCGTTTGCTCAATGGGGCAAAGGTAGGTGTTATCGGTGCTCCAAGCGACTGGCTTATATCAAGTAATGCCGATGCCCAGGCTATTAGCAGTAAGTTAGGTATTGAGATAATCAATATTCCTATGCGGGAACTTCTTGATATCTATGCTGCAAAGTCAGATGTTGCTGACTCTGAGCTTATGTCTAAGGCTCCTAACGATGCTATTCGTGAATCTATCCCTGGTGCTCTTCGCATTTACGAATGTTTAAAGGTGTTGGTAGAGAAATATTCTCTCTCTGGTCTTACCATACGTTGTTTCGATCTGCTTACAGCAGTTAAGAACACAGGCTGTATAGCTCTTGCCAAGCTTAATGCTGAGGGCATTGTAGCTGGTTGTGAGGGCGATGTGCCAGCACTGCTTTCTATGATGGTTTCAAATGCTCTTACTGGCGAGAGTGGTTTCCAATGCAATCCAGCAAGTGTTGATGTTGTTAAGGGACGTTTGATGTTTGCGCATTGCACCATTCCTTTCAATATGGTTGACCGTTACGAGCTTGATACCCATTTTGAGTCAGGAATAGGAGTTGGCATTCGTGGCTACATGCATGGCAATGTAACTATTTTCAAGATGAGTGGCGATGCAAGTCGCATGTATGCTGAGGAAGGCACTATCCTTGCTTGTGAGAACAAACCTAACCTATGTCGCACGCAAACAGTAGTGCAACTCGATAATGCCGAGCAGGCTCGTTACTTCCTCACTCGTCCTATTGGTAATCACCATATTATTATAAAGGGACGACATAAGGAAGAAATAATAGAAATGTTTAATTTGTAATGTGTAATTAATGCGAAGCAAGCTTCGCAATGAATAATGAGTAATGAGTAATGAGAAGTTCCTCTAACCAATGGAAGGAAATGAAGCGCTTTGTGCTTCATTATTAATTCCTCATTATTAATTGTCCGCAGGGCAACCAATTACACATTTCACACTCCACATTCCACATTACAATAAAAGGCTCTCAAATTTGAGAGCCTTTTATTGTTTATGATAGTCCTACTATATTTCCATCAACAATATCGATGTTGTTAGCCTGAGGTTCTTTTGGTAGTCCTGGCATTCGCAACATGTTGCCAGCTATAGGTACCAACATTTCTGCACCCGAATTGATAACAATATCCTTTATTTCCATATCAAAGCCATCGGTAGGACCGTAAGCCTTGGCGTTGGTAGAGAAGCTGTATTGTGTCTTTGCAATACATACAGGGAAATGTTCTATAGCCATCTCTTCAATATGTTTCAGCTGGTCTTTAGCTTTCTTAGCAAAGGTTATTCTGCCTGCACCATATATTTCCTTGGCAACAGTGGTAATCTTCTCTTCTACGCTATCTGTGCTGTGATATAGTTTCTGCAGTTTGCCTGAAGGATTGTTCTCAACAGTCTTCACAACAAGGTTAGCCAGTTCTTTTGCACCCTCGCCACCTTCCATGAAGGCGTTGTTAACAGCAAATCCCACGTGCAGATTCTTTTCGCAATGCTGGCGCACTATATCTATTTCCTCATCAGTGTCACCACCATATTTATTGAAAGCAACAACAACGGTCTGATTGAATTTCTTCAGGTTGGCCACATGTTTGTCCAGATTCCACAAACCAGCCTTAATACCTTCGGCATTCTCTTCCTTTATTTTAGAGTATTCCACTCCGCCATGCATCTTCAGCGCCTGCAGTGTCACTACCAGTACAGTGACATCTGGTTGTAGTGAAGCCTTGCGACATTTAATATCATAGAACTTCTCAGCACCAAGGTCAGCACCAAAACCAGCCTCAGTAACAGCATATTCTCCGTAGGTGAGTGCCATGCGTGTAGCAACTACCGAGTTGCAGCCATGAGCAATATTGGCAAATGGTCCGCAATGCACAAAGGCAGGAGTGTTTTCGGTTGTCTGTACCAAGTTAGGGTTAAGAGCATCTTTCAACAACACGGTGATAGCTCCTTCTACACCCATGTCCTTTACATAGAAAGGTTTGTCGTTATAATCAAATCCCAACAGGATATTGCCTATTCTGCGTTTCAGGTCTTCAATGCCAGTAGCAAAACACATAATAGCCATAATCTCTGAGGCAGGAGTAATATCAAACCCTGATTCAGCCACTAATCCGTTTGCCAAAGGACCAATACCCGTTACAATATGTCTTAGGGAGCGGTCGTTGATGTCAAGTACACGCTTCCACAAAACCTCTTTAAGTGCAAAACCTTCGTTAGCATGCTGGTAGATATAATTGTCGAGTAGGGCAGCAATCATGTTGTGAGCCGATGTAATAGCATGGAAGTCGCCTGTGAAATGCAGGTTTATCTTTTCCATTGGCAGCACCTGAGCATATCCGCCACCAGCAGCACCACCTTTCATGCCGAAACAAGGACCTAATGATGGTTCACGTAAAGCCAGTATAGCTTTTTTGCCTATTTGGTTGAGTCCTAAAGCCAGACCTACGCTTACTGTGGTCTTACCAATACCAGCTTTCGTAGGACTAATAGCTGTTACCAATACTAGGTGGTGTTTCTTTATTTGTTCCACCTTAATGGCGTTAGTTGAAACTTTAGCCACGTAGCGGCCATATTGTTCAATATCCTTCTCGGGAATATTGATGCTTTCAGCGATTGTGTTGATGTTCTTCAACTCGGTTTCCTGAGCAATTTCAATATCAGATTTCATAATGTTGCAATTTGCATGCAAAGATACAAAAAACGAGAGAAATGAAAAAGGAAAAGCTTGCTTTTCTTTTTTTTCCATTTCCGAGTGCATACATCTTCTCGCGTTTTACCTTTGACTTTGCTTCATATGTTAGTGTTAAGCATAGAATTTTTGTTCTTTTTGCCCACGAAACTATACTGTTCTTCCGTTGTACCTCTAATCATTCTCTAACCTTTCTCTAATCGTTCTCTAACGATTCTCTAAGTTTCGATTAGAGAAAGGTTATTGTTACCTTAGCGTTACCTTAGCGTAGCCTTAGCGTTACCTTAGAGGAAGGTTAGAGAAACTGCCTTGTCACGTTGTAAAGAGTGGATAATATGTAATGTTTAAATTCTTTACTACCAACATTGCTTTTATGTTTTTGCAAATATACAAAATTATTCTGTTATCTCCAATTTTTTGGCTCACCCGTAATTCCCTGTGTTAGGAAGAAAACCCCTAAAACCAAGA
>CAJOCR010000029.1:33392-47490 GCA_905236755.1 uncultured Prevotella sp. | reverse complement strand
ATAAATTATAGATCTAATCAAGACAAATTAATTCTCGATAAATTTACGTTAATTTCGACAATTTTCGTCAAGCGAAGCGTCTTACAAGAGTTAGGAGTTAGGAGATAAGAGTTAGGAGTTAGAAGTTAGGAGTTAAGAAGCGCAGAGCGCTTAGGAATTGACTTTCCCTTCGGCCGTCGAACTTCGTTTCTCTAATTATTCGAACAGAATTCTCATCAACTCAGCGATATATTATTCGAGTTAAAACTCTCATAAACTCGTCGAGACAAAAAATAAAAAAAGCGCTTGTAAAATATTAATGTAGAAATCGAAAAGTAGTGAGAAAAATATTCTATACCCGTACGGAGGAGCTGTGGAACACATGGTCGCACTTTGGAGGAATTGTGCTTGGAGTTGTCTTTGGTACAATATTCCTCTATTGGTGCTTTAGCCATGCTAATGGATGGGCTTCGGCTGGAGTAATCCTTTATCTTGTGGGCATGCTCTTTAGCTATGTGGCAAGTACGGTGTATCATGCTATTTCACCTCTTAGCAAATGGAAAGAACGCCTGCGCAAGTGGGATCATGCAGCAATATACTGGCATATTGCAGGAAGCTATTCGCCTATAACCCTTATTGCCATGCGTGAACACGGATATTGGGGTTGGGTGTTGTTCATCTTTGTATGGACGTGTGCTCTTGCTGGAACAATATCCAGTTTCCACAAACTAAAGACTCATAGCAACCTTGAGACTATTACCTTCGTGGGTATGGGCCTTTCGGTGTTGCTGGCAATGAAACCCGTTATTGATGCACTCTCAACAGCCGCTTTCCTGTGGGTAGTAGGCGAAGGAGTTTGCTATATTACAGGAGCTGTGTTCTATAGTATAAACAAAAAGAAATATATGCACACGGTGTTCCATTTCTTTGTGCTGGCAGGAAGTATCTGCCATATCATTGCTGTATGGGATATCTTGATGACATACGTATAAAGAATTAGAAATTAGGAACCGAAGGTCACTTACCGAGTGGAAGAAAAGATGTAAATATTGAAATAATGAAAGATTTAAATATTATATCGGCATAGCCGACTAATCTTCAATCTTCTCTAAGAATAAAACCATATGAAAGAGATACTTAATATTCGTTGTAAGAACAATGATAAAACCTTGGAAATGCCTGCAGGAAGCAGTCTTATGGATATATATAAGCAGTCGGGGTTAGACATGGAGTTTGGCCCTATTTCTGCAAAGGTAAACAATAAGGTCGAGGGTTTGCATTACCGTCTTTATAATAATAAGACGGTAGAGTTTCTGGATATGCATTCTGATTCTGCACACAGAAACTACACACGCACCTTGTTTATGGTGCTGTGTAAGGCTGTTCATGATCTTTATAAAAAGGCAGAGGTGGTTATTGATATCCCTGTGTCCAAAGGATACTTTGTGGATTTGAATATAGGTCATCCTGTAGAACTTGAAGACGTTGCGCAGATACGTAAACGTATGCAGGAGATAATAGATGCCAAGCTGCCTATACGTAGATATAATGTTACCTTGGAAGAGGCAATAGCTAAGTTCCAAGAGGTTGGCGATGAAGCTAAGGTGAAACTGTTGAAGAACAGCGGTCGTATGTATGCCACATATTATCAGATAGAAGATTATGTGGATTATTATTATGGCTCTTTGCTTACCAACACCTCAAAGCTGTATCTCTTTGGAGTTGAAAAGTATTACGATGGACTGCTTCTTAGAATACCAGACAAGAAGAACCCTGCTTATCTGCCAGAGATAACTCATCAGGCTAAGATGTTTGAGATTTTCAAGGAGCATCATAGACGACAGAAAATTCTTGGCTTGCGTACTGTAGGTGATCTTAATGAGGCAATAGCAAATGATTATACAACGGTTCTCATCAACGTGTCTGAGGCGTTGCAGGAAAAGAAAATATCACGTATTGCCGACGAGATCGCTAATCGTAAAAGTGTGAAACTGGTGCTGTTAGCTGGTCCATCTTCGTCAGGAAAGACTACTACTTGCAAGCGATTGAGTATTCAGTTGTTAACTAATGGTATCAGACCGTTGCCAATTTCTCTTGATGATTATTTCGTTGATAGAGAGAAAACGCCAAGAGATGCCACTGGCGATTATGATTATGAGAGTATCTATTCTTTGAATCTGGAGCTTATAAACGAACAGTTTAATGCCTTGTTCCGTGGCGAAGAGGTAGAACTTCCAAAATATAATTTCCAGCAAGGAAAGAGTGAGATGAGTGGACGAAAACTCAAGATGGGACCTAATGATGTTCTTGTTGTTGAGGGTATCCATGCTTTGAACCCCGAGTTAACGGCTCTCATCCCAGAAGAACAGAAATTCCGTGTGTATGCTTCGGCATTAACAACAATTCTTCTTGATAATCATAACTATATTCCTAATACCGACAACCGACTGCTTCGTCGTATTGTGCGCGACTATAAGTATCGTGGTGTTAGTGCTAAGGAGACTATTCGTCGTTGGCCAAGTGTGCGTGCAGGTGAGAACAAATGGATATTCCCTTATCAGGAGAATGCTGATGCAATGTTCAATACTGCTATGATATTTGAACTTGCAGTACTCAAACAGCAGGCTGTTCCTTTGCTTGAACAGGTGCCAGAGAATTGCGAAGAATATAGCGAGGCTTATAGATTATTGAAGTTCTTAAGTCAGTTTAAAACGGTACAGGAAAAGGATATTCCACCTACCAGTTTGCTTCGTGAGTTCCTTGGAGGAAGCAGTTTTAGATATTAATAAAAAAGGATTCCACGCAAAAGTGGAATCCTTTTTTTTATTAATATCAATTAGGAGTTTGAAGTTAGGAATTATGAGTTAGTCGCACTTCGTGCGATTTTGAGTTATAGAATTATAAATTATCTATGCTGTAGTCAATAAACTCCTAACTTCTATCTCCTAACTCTAAAGCGTCGTGCGCTTCATTATTCATTATTAAGTAGCTTTGCTCGCAAAGCTCGCATTCCCTCGCTTGCCCCTTTCTCAATATGTATGATGTTGCGGTTGTGACCACCGCTGACAGGGTTAGGGTCTATGAGGTACACAGGTACAGAGGGTCTGGCATATTGTACGAGTCCAGCAGCGGGATATACGTTGAGGCTTGTTCCTATGATGACAAAGATGTCGGCTTGTTGGGCTTCCCATGCAGCAGGCTCGATCATTGGCACACTTTCACCAAAGAACACGATGAAAGGACGAAGCAACGAACCGTCGCCAGCTTTTGTTCCTGGTTCTACATGAGGATTTTCTGGGGTTAGTTCCTGTATGTACTTGTTATTGTACGGATCGTTAGAAGAACAAACCTTTGTTAGTTCGCCATGAAGATGAATAACATGAGAAGAACCTGCTTTTTCATGTAGATTGTCAACATTTTGCGTGATAACACATACCTCGAAATCTTTTTCCAACTCTTTTATGAGACGATGGCCCTCGTTAGGCTGAGCGTCCCATAGTTTATCGCGTAACATATTATAGAAATTTGTTACCAGGGTAGGGTTCATTTCCCAACCTTCGTGTGAAGCTACTTGCTCTACAGGATAGTTCTCCCATAGGCCATCATTACCGCGGAAAGTCTTGAAACCACTTTCTACCGACATACCAGCACCAGTAAGGAATACAATTTTCTTCATAGCTATATAATAATTATCAGCCTCTCCCATCCCTACCCAAAGGGGGAGGGCTAACATACTAAAAGAACACCTCAGCTTTTTCTTCTCCCTTCCCTTTTGTGGAGGGCGGGGTGAGGCTTCTGTATTTATTAACTTTCTACAAAAGTAGTAATTTTATTGCAAATGTGTACTTGCAATAAAATAAAATTATTATCTTTGTCCTCGTTTTAAAACAAGCACATTATATATTTTAAAGAGAAAACATGGATAAAGTTAGTTATGCACTGGGCCTTGGTATTGCCCGTCAGCTCGCAGGTATGGGAGCTTCAGAGGTTAACGTTGATGATTTTGCTCAGGCATTGAAAGATATTTTCGCTGGTAAAGAGCCACAGGTAACTGATCAGGAAGGTCAGCAGTTGGTAAACGAATTCTTCCAGAACAAGCAGGCTGAGATGGCTGCTAAGGCTAAGGAAGCAGGCGAGAATTTCCTTGAGGAGAATGGTAAGAAGGAAGGTGTTGTTACATTGCCTTCAGGTCTTCAGTATCAGGTGCTCCGCGAGGGTAACGGTAAGAAGCCAAAGGCTACTGATAAGGTAGAGTGCCACTATGAGGGAACTCTTATCGATGGTACTAAGTTTGATAGCAGCTACGACCGTGGTCAGACAGCTACATTCGGTCTTAATCAGGTTATCGCTGGTTGGACAGAGGGTCTTCAGCTTATGCAGGAAGGTGCTAAGTATCGTTTCTTCATCCCTTACACATTGGGTTATGGTGAGAATGGTGCTGGTCAGTCTATTCCTCCTTATGCAGCTCTTATCTTTGATGTAGAACTCGTTGCAGTAAAGTAATCGTAAGAAATTAAAATTTTAATATCAATGAAAAAAGTATTTTTCGGAGCTCTCGTAGCTCTTGCAGCAACTACTTTCGTAGGTTGTGGCAATTCAACTCCTAAGGCAGACCTTAAGGATGATGTAGATTCAATGAGTTATGCTATTGGTTTGTCTCAGACTCAGGGTTTGAAGGATTATCTTGTAGGTCGTATGCAGATTGATACTACTTACATGGATGAGTTTATTAAAGGTCTTCAGGACGGTGCTAATGCCGGTGACGACAAGAAGAAGGCTGCTTACTATGCGGGTATTCAGATTGGACAGCAGATTGCTACTCAGATGATGCCTGGAATTAATCACGAGGTATTTGGTGATGATTCAACCAAGACTATCTCAATGAAGAATTTCCTTGCTGGTTTCATCGATGGAACATCAAGTAAGGCAACACCTAAGTTCAATGTTCAGCAGGCAAACGTACTTGCTCAGGCTAAGATGCAGGCTATCAAGGCTAAGAACGCCGAGAAGCAGTATGGCGCTAACAAGGTTGCTGGTCAGAAGTTCCTCGCTGCAAACAAGAAGAAGGCTGGTGTTGTTACATTGAAGTCTGGTCTCCAGTATAAGGTTATCAAGGTAGGTAATGGTCCTATGCCAAAGGATACTTCTATGGTAGAAGTAAACTACGAGGGTAGAACAATCGATGGTAAGGTATTCGATAGCAGCTACCAGCGCAAGCAGCCTTTGTCACTCCGTGCTAATCAGGTTATCAAGGGTTGGACAGAGGCTCTTACTATGATGCCTGTTGGTTCTGTATGGGAAATCTATGTACCACAGGAGTTGGCTTACGGTGAGCGCGAGCAGGGTCCTATCAAGCCTTTCTCAACTCTGATCTTCAAGATAGAGCTTCTGAATATTAAATAAGAGTGAATTTTGAATTAGGAACCGAAGGTCACCGACCAAAGGGAAGGAGTTCCTCTGATCAACTGGAGAAAATTATATATGCCGTAGGCATTCAACTCCAAATTCCTAACTCCTAATTCCAAACTCCAAATACGAGGTCACTGTAAGCATTAAAAGCCTACGGTGACCTTTTGTTCTAAGGATAATAACTAAACTTAAATAACAATGAAAAAGACAGTTTTATTTTTAGCAATGGTAATGCTTGCTTCTACCTTCACAGGTGTGCAGGCAAAGAATGATAAGAAGAAAAAAGCTGTGGCTACTGTTGAACAGGTGGCTCGTCCTGAGTTGAAGTCAACAAGCGACTCTTTGAGCTATGCTGCTGGTATGGCTGCTACAGAGGGTTTGATGTCTTATCTTAGTCAGCAGGGTGTTGACAGCGTATCAATGAAATACTTTATTGAAAGTTTCAATGAGGCTTTTGATAATGCCGACGACCCAATGTACAAGGCTAAGATGATAGGACAGCAGGTTGCTTCAATGATTAAGGAACGTGCTTTCACATATTTCTCTAAGGATTTAAAGAATACTAAGGACAGTCTTAGTCTGAATGTTTTCAAAGAGGGTTTTGTTGGTGTTCTCAATAACGATACTACTTACTTTACTGTAGCCAACGCAAGTAAGTTCTTCAAAACACGTAACGAGGCTATCAAGGAAGCCAATAATCAGAAATATAAGAAGGAAAACGAAGAGTGGTTGGTTCGTAATGCACAGAAAGAAGGTATGAAGACCACTGCTTCTGGTTTGCAGTATAAGGTTCTTGTTGCTGGTAATGGCGCTATTCCAAAGGCTACTGATAAGGTAACTGTTAAGTACGAAGGTCGTATGATTGATGGAACAGTATTCGATAGCAGCTACAAGCGTAATCCACAGACTGCAACATTTGGTTGTAACCAGGTTATCAAGGGTTGGACAGAGGCTCTCACTATGATGCCTGTAGGTAGTAAGTGGGAAATATGCATACCTCAGGAACTTGGTTATGGTGCACAAGAAGCTGGTCAGATTAAGCCTTACTCAACACTGGTGTTCACTGTAGAACTTGTTGGTATTGAGAAGCCAAAAGAGGAAAAGGCAGAAACAAAGACAACTGCCACTCCTGCAAAGCAAACAAAGAAGACAGGAAGTAAAAAGTAATAAAAAATAAACAAAATGCATGAAATTCGTAAGATTTTCGTGCATTTTGTTGTTTGAACCAATAATATTGTCTATATTTGCTATCATTATGTGGACTATTTAACCTAAAGTATAAGAAAGAAAACATAAATAATAACAAATGGATAAGATAGACAATCTTGATAAGAAGATACTGAGCATCCTTTCTAAGAATGCCCGTATCCCCTTTAAGGATGTTGCAGCTGAGTGTGGCGTTTCACGTGCTGCCATCCACCAGCGTGTACAACATCTAATGGAAAACGGTGTTATCACAGGTAGTGGTTTTGATGTAAACCCAAAGAGTTTAGGATATTCTACATGTACTTATGTAGGTTTGAATCTTGAACGTGGTAGCATGTATAAGAAAGTTGTTGAACGATTGGAAGATATTCCTGAAGTGGTAGAATGTCATTTCACAACAGGTCCTTACACTATGCTGGTAAAGGCTTATGCTTGTGACAATGAACAGCTCATGGACTTGCTTAATAATCGTTTGCAGACTATTCCTGGTGTTGTAAGTACAGAAACTCTCATCTCGCTTGAACAGAGTATTAAGCGTGAAATCCCTGTTCACACAGAAGAAAAAGCAAAATAAAACCGTGCCAAGCCCAGCAATGGGCTATGGCTGTGTTTTAATGAGTTGAGCTATTTGCGAAGCTTAAATTTATATGAGAAAAAAATATGATTTAGAGTCGTATCTCAATGAGATATACTCAACATACCCTGAGACCAATCATCATCCGATAATTGGTCTTACTGCTAATTATAGTGATGTAGATGCTACTATCCGTAGTGTCTATTATCGTCTTTTGGTAAAGGCAGGAGCTACTCCTGTTATCATTCCGCCTGTTGCTGATAAAGAGGTTATCGTAAGCACCCTTGACCATATTGATGGACTGGTACTTACAGGTGGAGCTGATTACAACCCGTTGTGGGCAGGTGAAGAGCCTTCGCCTGAGCTTCATCATATTAATGCCGAACGCGACTTGGCTGAATTGCTTACCACTCGTTTGGCTTACAACCGTCAGATTCCTATGCTGGGAATATGTCGAGGCATTCAAACCTTGGCTATGGCATTAGGGGGTAAGGTGGCACAGGATGTAAAGACAGATGTAAAGCATAGTCAGGATGCTGATAAAGCTGAGGCTACTCATAGTGTAAGCCTTGAAAAGGATTCTATCCTTGCAAGTCTGTATCAATCAGAGAAACTATATGTAAACTCTTTCCATCATCAGGCTGTTAGCGATGCAGGAAATCTGTTCCGTGTAACAGCAAAATCATCAGATGGTGTTATTGAGGCTATAGAGAGTAATGAGTTTAAGTCTATTCTTGGTGTGCAATGGCATCCTGAGTGGCTTGGAGAAGATGGCTTACCTATTTTCCAATGGCTTGCAGACAGAGCGTCAGAATTTGCTGAGGCTAAGCGACTGCACAATAAGATTCTTACTCTTGACAGTCATTGCGACACGCCTATGTTCTTCCCTCAGGGAATTGAGTTCAGTCACCGTGATCCAAAGATATTGTATGACCTTCATAAGATGACTGAAGGACGTACTGATGCTGTTACTATGGTGGCTTATCTTCCTCAACCCAAGGAGGGTGAGCAGTTCGATGGTAGTCCGCTGACATTTGCTGATAATATCTTTGATAAGATAGAATCAATAGTGGATGAAAGCAAAGACTATCTGAGCATAGCACGTACCCCTGCTGATCTGTATGCTAACAAGCGTCAGGGCAAGAAGAGTATTATGCTTGGAATAGAGAATGGTCTTGCACTTAATCATGATATAAAGAACGTGCAGCATTTTGCCGACCGGGGAATAGTATATATCACTCTCTGTCATAATGGCGATAATGACATCTGTGATTCTGCACGTGGCAACAACACACATAATGGTGTGAGCGAATTTGGTGAGCAGGTAATCAAGGAGATGAACCGCCTCGGAATAATGGTTGACCTGAGTCATGGAGGCGAGAAGAGCTTCTACGATGCTCTTGAGATAAGCTCTACACCTATCGTTTGCAGCCATAGCAACTGCAAGGCTCTGTGTGATGTTCCTCGTAATCTGACTGACGAACAGATGCGTGCTCTTGCGCAGAAGGGTGGTGTTGTGCAGACAACTCTTTATCATGGTTTCCTGCGTACAGATGCAGAAGCAAATATCAAGGATGCTATCGACCATCTTAACCATACTATCGACATCATGGGAATAGACCATGTGGGGCTTGGTACAGACTTTGACGGCGACGGAGGTGTGAGAGGCATCAAGGATGCGTCAGAGCTTATCAATTTCACAATCCAGTTGTTGAGAAATCGTTTTAGTGAGAGTGATATTGAAAAGATATGGGGAGGAAACTGGCTTCGTGTTATGACAGAAGTTCAATCTCAAAGGAATAAAAAATGAAGAAATCAATGAAGATAGCTGTAGCTGTCGCTGCATGTGCTGTCCTTGGATGGGGTGCTTATGCAGGGTATAATAAGTTTGTGAAGAGTGATAATCCTGCTGTGGAGGAAGTAGAAGAGGTAGAGAAACTAAATCCTGTTGGTCCTCAGTTTAATGCTGACTCTGCTTATGCTTTCACAAAGGCTCAATGTGATTTTGGCTATCGTAATATGAATAGCGAGGGCCACGACCGTTGTGCAGAATGGATAATAGCAAAGTTCAAGCAGTATGGCTGCGAGGTAAAGAGTCAGAAGGCAGACCTTAAAGGCTACGACGGCACTATATTGAAGAGCCATAACATCATAGCAAGCTATAATCCAAAAGCAACAACACGAATATTGCTTTGCGCCCATTGGGATAGTCGTCCTTGGGCTGACAACGATCCTGATAGCGCTAATTGGCATAAGCCTATACTTGCAGCTAATGATGGTGCATCAGGGGTTGCTGTGATGATAGAAATAGCTCGTCTGCTTCAGAAAGCCAAAAGCATTCAAAACTCATCATTCAACATTCAACATTCTATTGGTGTTGACTTTGTGTGCTTCGATGCAGAAGACTGGGGAACACCTCAATGGGCTGATGTAGCTGATAATGGCGACACATGGGCTCTTGGTGCACAATACTTCAGTAAGAATCTTCCAGAGGGCTACGAGGCTCGTTATGGTATTCTTCTTGATATGGTTGGCGGTCAGGGTGCTCAGTTCTATAAAGAGGGAATGTCTATGCAATATGCTGGCGAGATAGTTAAGAAGGTATGGCGTGCTGCCCGTCAGACTGGTTATGGTAGTTATTTCCCTAAGAAAGAGGGGGGTAATATTACCGACGACCATATTCCTGTAAATGAAAATGCCAAGATTCCTACTATCGACATCATCCCTTATTATCCTGATTGTCAGCAGAGCAGTTTTGGTCCTACATGGCACACTCTTGCCGACGACATGGATCATATCGACAAGAACACTCTAAAGGCTGTCGGACAGACCCTAATTCAGGTGCTGTTTACGGAGGAGTAACTCCCTCCCCTTATGAAGGGGAGGGTTGGGGTGGAGTTGGAATACTATTAATGTGATATATTGAGTTTTCACTATGAAAAAATTGAATGCAAAAAATATTTCACTCCTTATTGTGAGCATCTTATGTTTGACTTCTTGCACAAAGAAATCTGATTCAAATGATGGATCTAATTCACATATTAGATATTTATATACGCAAGACGTAGATCCAAGTGATCACGATTGTGCAATGACAGCTATTCCAACTTGGACGGATAAGAAGAAATTTCAGCCTAAAGATGCAAAATGGTTTGAATTATCTGATAGTGATGTGGCTTTATTTAAAAAGAAAGCAGCCAATATAATTGGTTCTATGTCAAAGTATAAGTTGAATCATTATTTCCGCCAATATTTAGGTTATACAATAGCTGGGAAAAAGTATCTAATGATTCATTTTTATGCTTATGTTACAGAACAATATTCTGAAGATTGTCTTTGCGTTATTTCGCCTAACCCTCATGATACGTTAATTAAGAATAAAGCAGGCAACTATAATAATGGCGTAATGTTGTTCGATTACGATTCTCAGAAGTTGATGTATTCTTATTTTCAGTAAATAAATAGAGTTGTCAAATTTGTCCTGCTTCCACTTGTAATACGATCCTTTCGGTGAGACGATCAACTCCGTTAGGGTCGTATTTCTTTGTTAGGCTGGCACCATAAGCCCAGGCGAAGGCTTGCCAGAAACCTGCACGGATAGGTCCCATAAAGGCTTGAATAAGCTTGTATGATGATGAATTGCACTCGCGATAAACGAGTTTTATCAACAGCTTGCCCTGTGAGTAGGTAAGCTTTTTCATGCGAGGGCCATACTCTTTGGTAATGCTCTTTTCAACATAAGCCATGTGTTTGTCTTTGGCTTTCTTGTTAGGAAGGGTTTGCAGATATTCGTAGGTTTCAATAATGATTTGGTTTACCTCTTTGGCTATAGGCAACACCTTCTTTACATTGTTAACCAAACGATTATAGGCTGCACGCTGAGCAGCATCCTTAAAGACGGGTTGAGGAAAAACATACACGTTGTTTAGCTCTACGTATTGTATGCTGTCGCCTCCCTGAAGAACCTTTCCCACTTTCACCATAGGCACAAAGGTAGGGTTGTCCATATCGACCTCCATATCTTCTGGGTTGATATGTTCCTGCTTGTCGTTTTGTGCAAAAGATTGTGTTGCAAACAACGAGAATACGGCTGTTATGAGAAAAACCTTCAGTTTCATCATGAGGCAAAAGTAATGATAAAAATTGTAAGTAAAAAATTATTTCCATTGCAATATTACAATATTAGATTTATTTTTGTGGGATAGAAATAATTCAAGCTTTGCAAGCAAAACTTGAATAGAAGAGCCAAATGTGATTTATAAGAAAAACCACCCCAAAGGGATATTTTAATGTAGAATTAGTCAGCAATGTCGATTAGTAGTTGTTTAATCATGATTTTTTCCAGATGGTTAGCCCTTCCCCATTGGGGAGGGATGGGAGAGGCTACTATTCTTTTGTTGGTTTTATTCCCTATAAAAGCAGTTGCGCAAGACACGCCTGTATGGGAACAATATTATGAACAGATGACATCTGTTGATGATGCAGAGAGCGAGTCGTGGGCAAATGTGTATGAGGTGTTGAATGATCTTGCTACTAACAAGATAAATATCAATAGAGCAACTAAAGAGGAATTGGAACAGCTTCCTTTTCTTTCTGACAAGCAGATTCAAGACTTGCTGGAATATGTTTACAGGCATCACAGAATGCAGTCGTTAGGAGAAATATCCTTGATAGAGAGTATCAGTTGGAATGAGCGTCGCCTGCTCAGTTGTTTTCTTGAGGCTGGACCCTCGGAAGAGAAGAAACAAGAACCTTTCTGGAAGCGCCTTAAATATGGTAAGAGCGAGCTAACCACTCTGTTTACTATTCCTTTCTATTCACGCAAGGGTGACGGTAATGCTTATCTTGGTGACCGTTATCGTCATTGGCTTCGTTATAATTTCTCTATCGGACAAGACTTTAAGGCGGGAATAGTGGCGACGAAAGATGCGGGCGAGCCATTCTTTAAGGGAAGGAACAGACTTGGCTATGATTATTATTCTTACTATGTTCTGATGCGAAATATGGGACGTGTGAAGACTCTTGCCTTAGGTCGTTATCGTGTGCGTATGGGACTCGGGCTTGTTATGAATAGCGACTATGGTTTTGGAAAGCTTATGACTCTTAATAACCTGAATAGAACAGCTACAAACATACGGGCACATTCTTCTCGTTCTTCTGGGAACTATCTTCAGGGTGCGGCAGCAACAATAGCCTTGAATAAGAATATCGACCTTACATCATTTATTTCGTATCGTGATATTGATGCTACATTAAACAAAGACAGTTCGTCTATTTCTACTATTGTTACTACGGGCTATCATCGCACGAAGACAGAGATGGACAAGAAGAACAACACGTCGCAGTTTGCTTCAGGACTGAATGTCAATTACACAAAAAATGGTTTTCATATTGGCTCGTCGGCTGTTTACACATCTTTAAGCAGAGAGATGAAACCCAAGACTCAGGTTTATCAAAGATGGAACCCTGAAGGCAAGCATTTTTGGAATGCGAGCGTTGACTATGGATATACCTCTGGGAAATGGTCTTTATGTGGCGAGACTGCTGTTGATAACGACGGAAGATTGGCCGAGATTCTTTCGGGATGCCTTCGAGTTGGCTATGGTCTGTCGTTAGTTGCTCTGCAACGTTATTATTCCTATCGTTATAATGCTCTTTTTGCAGAGAGCTTTGCTGAGGCTTCTGGTGTGAAAAACGAAAAAGGCATTTATCTTGGAGCAGAATGGCAGGCTATGCGTAATCTGCATATTCAAACATATATTGATGTTTCTAAGCACGACTGGCCACGTTATGGAAGCCATCTGCCTAATCAGAATTGTTTAGACTATTTCATGCAAGCCACCTATCAGAAACGCTCTTGGCATTCGTCCTTGCGTTATCGGTTGCGTCATAGACAATATGATAATGAAAAGAAAGAAGCATTTGAATATCGTGATGAACACAGAGCACGATTGCAGATAGGACAGGATCATAACCGATTATCTTGGCGCTTGCAAGGCGATGTGGCTTATTCTCATCAAACGGAGGGCTCGTTTGGTTGGATGGCGTCAGGAAACGTGGGTTACACCTCTCAGAGATTTAATATGAGCGTTAGTGGCGGGTATTTTCACACCAAAGACTATAACAGTCGTGTTTATGCCAGCGAAAAAGGCTTGCTCTATAGTTTCTATTTCCCCAATTTTTCAGGCGAGGGCATTCGTTATACTGCACAGGCAAGAGTGAAGTTGGCTAAGTCGCTTCTCTTTGTAGCTCATCTCACCACCACCAATTATTTCGACCGCTCTAAAATCTCCTCTTCGTATGCCGAAATAAACCGCTCGAGCAAAACCGATCTTGATTTGCAAGTACAATATAAGTTTTAAAAAGCCTCTATGAAGGGGAGGTTGGGAGGAGTTGGTAAAGACTGTTAGATTAGCAAAAGAGTTATTTCTTCTAAAAGGCTGAAAATCAACAAAATGCATCATAGAGAAGTAAATACAAATCTTCCACTTCCAGTCTTCCAATTAAAAAAATGCATATGCCATTTTCTATAATATATATATAACTTATTGATATATATATAGTTATATATAATATAAGAAAAAGTAGGTACCTCTGAAAACGAACTGGAAGAACTGGAATTGGAAGACAAAATGAAAATATGATTCTTCTAAGAAGATGAAAATCAACAAGATACAAAATGTATATGAATAACATAACAAGAAAAAGCGTCTCAATATCTCAGTCTCAATTTGGTTTTTGCCAAGAATTAGAGACGGGTTGATGAGAACTCCGTTCGAGTAATTTGAGAATTTTTGTCTAACGCCCTTGCGCTTGTAACGCACTGAACTATCTCAAGTGAATATTTATTTAAGGAAAATAGAGAGCAAAGACTCTGGTGAGTCTTATGATGTACTTGATATACACTCTTTTATAAATGCAAGCATTTAA
>CAJOCR010000029.1:0-33345 GCA_905236755.1 uncultured Prevotella sp. | reverse complement strand
GAAGGCAATTTTGGCGCAAAGCGCCTTATTTTCGTTATGATGTAAGGCTTTAGCCTGATGAGATTATGTTTCAGGTTGTTGAAAACTTGTTTTCATAATACCTGAAAAATAATATCATCATAAGAGCGAATGCTCTTTACATCATTATTTTCTTTTTGTATGAACAATTATATACAGAGTATATTTACTTACGAAACTTTAGTAAATCTTTCATTGTTCGAACTGAGTTCTCATCAACTCGTCTCTAATTCTTGATTTTTTTTGTCTCGACGAATTGAAGAGAGTTTTAACTCGAATAATATATCAACGTGTCCTAAACGAATCCTAAAGGCATCCTAAAGGAAAGAAAAATGGGATAAAATGTCAATTATTACCCAAAAAAGAGCTACATTTGCATATCATAATCAAAAATTGCTATGATCCTATTAAGTTTTGATACTGAAGAATTTGATGTGCCTCGTGAACATGGCGTTGATTTCTCGTTGGAGGAAGGCATGAAAGTATCGGTTTACGGAACAAATAAAATTCTTGATACTCTAAAAGACAATGGCGTAAGAGCCACATTCTTTTGTACTGGTAACTTTGCAGAAAATGCACCTGAGGTAATCAAGCGCATTATGGACGAAGGACACGAAGTGGCGTGCCATGGTGTTGACCATTGGCGTCCACAGTCTGATGATGTGTTCCGTTCAAAGGAAATAGTAGAACGCATATCAGGCATAAAGGCAAGAGGCTACCGACAGCCACGAATGTTCCCTGTGTCTGACGAAGATATTGCCAAGGCAGGCTTGGAATACAACTCTTCACTCAATCCAGCGTGTATTCCTGGCAGATATATTCATCTCACCACTCCACGAACATGGTTCATGAAAGAGGGCGTGATGCAGATTCCTGCCTCTGTCACTCCAATCATCCGTTTTCCTTTGTTCTGGCTTGCCCTTCACAACCTGCCAGAGTGTTTGTATTATTGGATGACTGACAGAGTGTTGAAGCACGATGGATATTTCGTAACTTATTTTCATCCTTGGGAATTCTACGAGCTGAAGCAGCATCCAGAGTATAAGATGCCTTTCATCATTAAGAACCATAGCGGTCAGCAGATGACCGCTCGTCTTGACAGACTGATAAAGCATCTGAAGTCTAAGGGGCATGAGTTTATTACATATAGCGAATTTGTTGACAGAAACAAGAAAAAATAAAGCGCATGATAAGATTAGCAACAGTATCTCCTTGCTACAACGAGGAGCCCGTGCTGGAAGATAGCGTGGCTCGCTTAACCACCCTCTTTGAGCAACTCATAGCTAAGGGTAAGATATCAGACGACAGTATGATGGTGTTCGTGAATGACGGCAGTAAAGACCAAACATGGAACATCATCAAGCGTCTGCACAAGGAAAACCGCTTTGTAAAAGGAATATCCCTCGCTCACAACGCAGGTCATCAGAACGCCATCATGGCAGGAATGATGACAGCACGAGAGTGGGCAGATGCTGTTATCACTCTTGATGCCGACCTTCAGGACGATATTAATGCCATCGAGAAGATGATAGACGAGTTCGAAGCTGGTAATGATATTGTTTATGGTGTGAAGGTTTCGCGTACCGCCGACCCATTGATGAAACGTATGTCGGCTGAGGCTTTCTATAAGCTGCAGAAGTCTATGGGTGTGGAGAGTGTGTTCAATCATGCTGATTTCCGCCTTATGAGTAAGCGTGCCCTGAATATGCTGGCAGGCTATGATGAGCGTAACCTCTATCTGCGTGGACTTATCCCGATGATAGGTTTGCAGTCATCAACTGTTGAAGATGTAATCAGCGAGCGACAGGCAGGAAAATCAAAATACACCCTTCGTAAGATGCTTAATCTTGCCTTAGATGGTATTACCTCTTTCTCTGTAAAACCTATCTACGGTATTATCTATATGGGCTTGATTTTCTTGCTTATTAGTCTTTGCATAGGAATATATGTTGTTCATGCGTTGGTAACAGGAACAGCCGTTCCTGGTTGGTCTTCTCTTATACTCTCTATATGGCTTGTAGGTGGCTTTGTGCTTATAGGCATAGGCGTTATAGGCTTGTATATAGGTAAGATCTATACAGAAGTAAAGCATCGTCCGTTGTATAACATAGCCGAAATACTGTATAATGATTGATTGTTTGAAGGCTTTTTGGCAAAAGCACTCTAAGTGGCATCAGGATGTGTGGCGAGTAATTCGCTTTGGCATCACGGGTGTATTGTCAACAGGACTGCATTATGCCGTTTATCTGTTGGCTTTGAAACTCGTAAATCCAACAATCTCTTATTCATTAGGCTATGGAGTTGGGTTGATATTCAATTATTTTATGACCACCCATTTCACCTTTAAAGAGCCAGCAACAAAGCGTAATGCTGCTGGCTTCTTAGGTAGTCATGCAGTAAACTACCTGTTAGAGATAGGTTTGCTCAACCTTCTTCTGTTATTAGGTATCGGCAAGCAACTGGCAGGTATCCTCACCCTCGTACTTGTCGTTCCTATCAACTTCCTATTGTTGAGATTCGTATTTGTTAATATGAAGAAATAATAGCCCATCCCAACCTTCCCGATAGGGAAGGTGCTCAAGCTGCAAATAAGTAGTTAAAGTTTCTTTTTAATCAAGAATTCTTGATAATATTTTAGAGTAAACATTCACTTACGAACGTTCTGTTATGAATTCAAAAACAGTTATTCCTCTTTAGAAAACAGCTGTGACCTTCTTGATATCTTTCAATATATTAAACAATGCAGTATCCTTTCGGGCTGTCTGCATGTTATATTTCGTTTGAAGATACATCAGCGAATCAGCAGGTACATCAAGTGCAGCCTCAAACATTAGAGCTGTTTTGGCAGTAAGTGGACGACGGGCATTTAGAATTTCATTTATAACCGAATATGTTAATCCCATACTATCGGCAAGTTTGCGCTGACTAATACCACGTGCTTCTATCTCGTCTTTCAACACTTCGCCTGGATGTGTTGCAAATGCTCCATAACCTAAGTTTCCCATACGCCTTTCCTCCTCTTTATTTATAATGATTTGATAGTTCTATAATATTGCAAATAGTAATGCCGTCCGACTCATTAGATCTAAATTCAATGCGGTATTTGTTGTTGACACGAACGGACTCTATATCCTTTTTATCGCCAATTAACCTCTCGTAATGCAGGGCATGATAGCGATATAAGTCTTCTATACGTTCAACGGAGTCGAGAATGTTGACCACTCGCACATATCGTTTTACGATATCTGGTTGAAAACGATATTTCTTGTCTTTTGCGACACCATTGTAGAAGATTTCACGAAGATAGTCTTTTTCGAAATAAATCTCCATAACTATTGCAACTTTGGGTACAAAGATATTATTTATTTTTTTAATATTCGCAATTTTTGCGAACTATTTTTCATTCACTAAAATCAAATAGATCAACATCAGGATTTCCTCTATATCTATTTATTAGGCCATGATATCTTTCATTATTTGGTCCTTGTGAAGCACATATAAATAATAAGAATTGGATAAATTGTTTGAAATCTTTGGTATATGAACATAGTATGTTATATGCGACAGAAGTTTTTTTGCCCAAAAAGTCGGGTCACTCGCAAAATCCTGTGTTGAGATTTAGAAGAAAAAACAATAAAACATCTCAATTTGAATTTTGAATTTTGACTGCGTAGCTGGCTGCTCCCGAATGGAGGTAATGTTCTGCCTGATGGTTACCCCTCTCTGCATTTTGCCCTTCGTCAAAAGCTTGGAGAGGGATGGGTGAGGCTGTACTCTTTCGTGAGCATTTCCCAACAGAGCTTGAACCAGATGATGACACAAGGAAGGGCTTTGAGGGCGTAGGGCTTGATCCATTCTTCGCGTAGGTATTTTGGCATGAGGTCGCTTGGCGACATGCTGCAAAGGATGAAGGCAAACACCATGAGAGCTATATCCCATTTGTTGCGCTTCCAAGGTACGCAAGCATACCAGATAACTACGCCTATAAGGGCAATGATGTAGCCACTCGACTCGCTACCGCTTGAGAACAGAAGGATGAACATAAGGGCAGAGGCAAGGAACATCTGGCGGAAGGCAAGACTGTTTTTCCATTGGCTTATTCTAAGATAAGGGGCACAGAAGGCTATGAAACCTGGTATGATGAGCCACAGGTCGCTAAAGGTGTAGCAGCCTGTCCATCTGTGGGCTATGCCAAGAAGCGAGATGTTCTGTCCTTGCGCAAACATGTTGAGGGCGTTCTTCTCGGTAAGGCTCTCTTTCCATGCACGATATTGGTCGATGATGTACTCAGGACTGCTGATAACCATTGGTGCAACGAACATTACAACCGACCAGCCTATGAGCGAGAGAACGAAGCGTACTTTGTGTTTTGAAAAGAAGAAGAATGCCAGTCCGGCAAGGGTGTATATCTTTACGAAGGCTCCTAAGATGATGAAGAATGCTGCCCAGCCGTCTTTCTCTTTCTCTATCATAGTGAATGCCAATATCATTAATGCGGCAATGGCTATGTTGAACTGTGACATGAAGAGGGCGGTAAGCAATTCGTGAGCGCAGAACCAATATACGAATATCTGTTGTTTGTTATTGAGTGTGGAACGGCGTATTGCCACCCAGAGGAACAGGGCTAACATTATTTCCCACAAGAGCAGACCTAACCATGCTGGCGGGTAGGCGAAGGGTGCCACCAATAGGGAAAAGAACGGCCCGTAGTGGTTGGTATCGAAATATTCGGCAGGATATTCAGTATAAAGTGGCTGCTGGGCAATAGCATGCCAAAAGGTGTAGCGGAAGATAAGGAAGTTGTTCAACGAGTGACCAACCTTTGTTGCCCATGCTATGGCTCCTAAACCGAGCCAGAAGAGTAGTAGAAATCTGAAGTCGCGCCATAGTGGTAGGGCAATGAAGCGCTGAAGACCTTGGTAGGCTTTTTGAAAAGTTTTCATTAATATTTTTATCTTTGAATTTAAAGTTTAAGAATTCAAGAGGACTATTGTTCATTATTCAATATTCACTATTCATTATTCAATAGTTTGTATTCCTCGATGACCTGAGCTGCAAGATTGCTGTTCTCAAATCTCTTGATATATTCCTGTGCCTTAGGCACACGTGAGTCTTTCTCGGCTACGGCTTGCTCTATGGCCTTAGCCATTCCTTCCACATCGTCGGGGTTGACATACAGACAGTCGGGGCCGCCTGCTTCTTCCAGACAGCTTCCTGTGCAGGCAACAACAGGCAGACCTGTTTGTATGGCTTCAATAATTGGTATGCCAAAACCCTCGTAGCGTGAAGGATAAACAAACACTTGTGCAAGATGATAGATTACTGGCAAGTCTTCGTCTGGAATGCCATGAAGAATGTGCACACGGTTTTCTAAGCCGTTTTTCTTTACATAATCTAAAACCTCGTCGGTATATTTTGTGTGTTTGCCCACAATAACCATCTCGAAGGCATCTCGAAGGCATCTCGAAGCCTTGACGGCCAGTAAAACATTCTTTCTTTCTTCGATAGAGCCTACGTTGAGAATGAAATTCTTTGGCAAATTATATTTTTTCTTCACACGCTCCTTGTCGGCATCAGAAACAGACTGACGGAAGCGGTTGCTGCATCCTTGATAAATAACGTCGATCTTGTCCTCTGGGAAATCGCCATAATGCAGAATGTCTCTCTTGGTACATTCGCTGATAGCTATGATGCGCGATGCCTCTTTTAGCGTGCTCTTGAATTTGCGGCGGTAAATCTCCACATCCCACCAATGGTAGTATTCGGGATGACGCAAGAATATTAGGTCGTGAATGGTAACAACTCCAGGAATGCCTGCTGCTTTTAGTCCTGCAGGCAGTTCGCCAGAAAGACCGTGATAGAGTTTCACTCCGTCGTTCTTTAGTTGTTTCACAACGCCCTTTGAGCGCCATAGATCGCGTTGAAAACGGAAATGCAATCCTTTTGGATAAACAAACTTCACGTTATCACGATTGAAAATCTGGTTGCGCAAATCGTCTCTTCCTTCGTCGGGGGCATACAGGTTAAGTTGCAAATGCTCGTTTTTAGCCAGAGCATTCACAAGAGTACGGGCATAACTACCTAATCCCGTTCCATTTCTAACAATACGTTTGGCATCAAAGCCTATGAGAAAATCATTTTCTTGCATTATTCTGCAAATATAGGAAAAAAAATTGTAACTTTGCTCTCTATGAAAGAAGAAAACAAGATATCCGTAGTTATCAATACCTATAATGCCGAAAAGCATTTGCAGGCTGTCATCGATGCCGTGAAAGGCTTTGATGAGGTGTTGATTTGTGATATGGAGAGCACCGACAGCACCCTCGATATTGCCCGAAAGAATGGTTGCCGAATAGTAACCTTCCCAAAGGGCGAGATAAGAATCGTGGAGCCTGCCCGTCAGTTTGCTATCGAAAAAGCCCAATACCCTTGGGTGTTGGTAGTTGATGCCGACGAGATTGTTCCCTCTTCGCTTCGCGACTATCTCTATTCACGTATCGCGGATGCAGACAACTGTCCAGAGGCAATAGCCATTCCCCGCAAGAACTATTTCATGGGCAGAATGATGCATAGCAGTTATCCTGACTATATTCTTCGTTTCCTTCGTAAAGACAAGAGCTACTGGCCACCAGTTATTCACACCTCGCCACAGGTGCAAGGACGAATAGAGCGCATACCAAGAAACCGTATCGATCTGGCTTTCGAACACTTGGCAAACGATAGTGTGGCAGATATTATGCGTAAGAACAACACATATTCAGACTACGAGATGCCTCGTCGTCGTAATAAGAACTATGGACTTGCAGCCCTGCTCTTCCGTCCGCTCTTCCGTTTCTTCAAGGCCTATATCCTAAAGAAAGGATTTCTGGATGGCGTCAGCGGTTTTATATACGCTGTTCTTCAAGCTACCTACCAGTTTACACTTGTCGCAAAAATAATAGAATTTAAGTTTCGCAAGTAAATATACTCTGTATAATAGTTCATAATCAAAAAGAAAATGATGATGTAAAGAGCATTCGCTCTTATGATGATATTATTTTTCAGGCATTATGAAAACAAGTTACATCATAACGAAAATAAGGCGCTTTGCGCCAAAATTGCCTTCGGCATAAAATATTTTATGCGCATTAGCGCAATTTTAGCAGCTATGCTGCATTTTTGAAAGAGAGCAAGTCACGTAGTGGGGATGAGCTTGTATGCAATCTTGTTAAATGCTTGCATTTATAAAAGAGTGTATATCAAGCACATCATAAGACTCATCAGAGTCTTTGCTCTCTATTTTCTCTAATAAATATTCACTTGAGAAAGTTCAGTAATAGAAAAAAAAGTTATGAATTAGGAGATAGAAGTTAGAAGTTTTACCTTTTTATTTTTTTACTCTTTTACCTTTACATAAAGTATGCTTAATCAACTCGAAATAACACTAAGGGCTAAGACACGAGGATTTCATTTGGTAACAAGTGAGATAATGAGTCAGCTACCTCCACTTCCTAAGACAGGAATAATCAATATCTTTACCAAGCACACAAGTTGTGGACTTTGCATCAACGAGAACTATGATCCCGATGTGCGAGTTGATATGGAAACTATCTTCAATCGTCTTGTTCCCGAAAACCGCCCTGAATATCAGCACACCCTTGAAGGCTCAGACGATATGCCTGCGCATGCTAAATCGGTGTTGAGTGGCGTAAGCCTCACTATTCCCATTACCAACGGCAAGCTAAATATGGGCACGTGGCAAGGAATATACTTCTGCGAATATCGTGATTATGGCGGACCAAGAAAACTGGTCGTAACCATAATGGGAGAGTGATTGTTAATGTGGAATTACGAATGTGAAATTTGGAATTAATTTAATTACGAATTATTTAATTTTAAATTATTATTTGCCAATTTATAACTCATAATTGATTAATTATTCATCGCGAAGCGACCAATTTCAAATTGGTAACTCGTAATTCGTAACTCTTAATAGGTTGTCACCATATCGCTTGGCACACAAATATAGTAATCTCCGTGTCCGAGATATGTGCTGTCAAGAGTTGATATATCTTCTTGCTTAACGCTATAGATAGTCTTTACCTTTGTTCCCGGACGATATTTCAGCAGATACTTCACTATGCCATCGTTACTGTCGCTATGGTAGTTTCCATTAAAATGAATAAAATGGCGTTTTCCCTGCCACTTTTCTGTTGTTTCAACAATCCAGTTTACAACCTCGTTCTCCGACTTTGGCAGAATACCGAAGTTACCGAAAACAACATTCTGTTGCTATATGACAACATTTTTTCTACTAATGCTATTTTGCAGGCATAGTACAGCCATACATTAACCATACTCTAACTATACTACAACTATACTCTTGCTTCGATATATGTTCGTTTGATATACGATTGATGTTCGTTTGTTGTCCGTTCATCGAACGGACAACAAACGGACAACAAACGAACAACAAACGGACAACAGGTATGGTTGTAGTATAGTTAGAGTATGGTTGTAGTATAGGAAGAGTATAGGAGAAGTATAGGATAGATATTGCTAATGGAACTTAAATTCGTGGATTTTGTTTTAATGAATCTTAATAACTAAGATAATTAGTTGTAACGAACTAATATTTTTAGTTTATTTGCATCGGATATAGATATTGACGGCACAAGAAAAAAGAAGACCCTTTCCAGCCTTCCCTCCAGAGGGAAGGGGGGATATTAATCTTCTTTTATCTACTTAGCAAGCGTAGATTGTGAAACTTAAAAAAATAACTGAACTTTTTCAAGTGAATATTTATATAAGGAAAATAGAGAGCAAAGACTCTGGTGAGTCTTATGATGTACTTGATATACACTCTTTTATAAATGCATGCATTTAACAAGATTGTATACAAGCCCATCCCCACAAAATGCAGCATAGCTGCTAAAATTGCGCTAATGCGCATAAAATATTTTATGCCGAAGGCAATTTTGGCGCAAAGCGCCTTATTTTCGTTATGATGTAAGGCTTTAGCCTGATGAGATTATATTACAGGCTGTTGAAAACTTGTTTTCATAATGCCTGAAAATAATATCATCATAAGAGCGAATGCTCTTTACATCATTATTTTCTTTTTGTATGAACTATTATATACAGAGTATATTTACTTTCTAAACTCGAATAAAATAACAAAATATGAAGAAACTAACGAACAAGGAAAAGGAAATAATGGATTTGTTTTGGACGAATGGTCCGATGTTTGTTCGCGAACTTATTCAGTTTTTCCCAGATCCCAAGCCGCATTTTAATACGGTATCAACTCAGGTGCGTTTCCTTGAGAATAATGGTTTCTTGGAGCACGAGAGCTTCGGTGGTAGTTTCCGCTATAAGCCTGTGATTTCTGAGCAGGAATATGGTAAGAAATCTATTGCTGGTGTGATAAAAAACTATTTCGACAATTCGTATCTTTCTGCAGTAAGTGCCTTTGTAAAAGAAGAGAAAATCTCTGTTGACGAACTAAAGGAACTGATAGAACAGATTGAAAATCAGAAATAGTTTATAGCTATCCTGAACTCCTTAACCATAAAGCAAACTAATATGATGGATTTCCTTGTATATGATGCCAAGGTGGCTGTGCTTATAGCCATGTTTTACATGTTCTATCGCCTGCTGCTACAACGCGACAATCTGCATGTGCTGAATCGTATAGTGCTTTTAGGTACTGCTGTGCTGTCGTTTGTATTGCCGTTGTGTGTTATCACGCTTCACCAGACAAAGATTGTTTCAAGTGAGCTGATGGCATCGGTAAGCGTGGGTGAGCCGATGACTGCTGGTATTATAGAGGAAAATGCCGAAACACCGTGGTGGGGCATAGTGCTGGCTGTGGTGTTTGCACTCGGTGTCATCATTACTTTGACTTATACAATTGTTTCGATATCGAAAGTATGCATACTAATTCGTGGATGCGAGAAGCACCCACAGGACGACGGTACTATTATAGCCGTTGCAGAGGGTGAAATCTCGCCCTTTAGTTGGATGCGCTATATTGTGCTTTCGCGTAGTGATTACGAGAACCCATGTAGTGCCATCATGATGCATGAGCGCGGACATATAAAGCGTTACCATTCGCTTGATGTTGTGCTTGTGGATATTCTTACGTCGTTTCAGTGGTTTAATCCTGCTATGTGGATGTTGCGTAGTGATATTCGTGATATTCATGAGTATGAAGCTGATGCGGCTGTACTCTCTCAGGGCATCAATGTGCGTCAATATCAATATCTACTTATCCGAAAAGCCATGGTAGCAGGCGGGTATTCCGTTGCCAATGGTATTAATCACAGTACCCTTAAACAAAGAATCGCCATGATGCAGAATAAAAAAGAAAATCGTTATAGCTGGCTTAAAGCCCTATATGTACTTCCTATAGTTGCCATTTCTCTTGTTGCTACAGCCCGCAATGTTATAGACTATCAGTTGGCTGATAGCTACCAGAAGAATGTAACCAAGGTTACCACTCAAAAGAAGAAAACGGTTTCAGTAAAGGCTACTGTTGCTAAGAAGGATGTTCCTGTAGCATCAGAGGCTGTTAAAGAAGAGATAGTAATAGACGATGATCCAAAGGTGTTTGATGTTGTTGAGCAAATGCCACAATACCCAGGTGGTATGGCTGAATTGCTTAAGTATATTACTCAGAATGTGAAATACCCTATCTCTGCTCAAAATGTTGGGGCCAGTGGAAGGGTGGTTGTACAGTTTATTGTGAATAAGGATGGTTCTGTTTCTGATGTTCATACTGTTTATACTAATATGAGTCGTCAGGAAAAAGAAAAGACTGACGGACAGCCTGAAACACAAGAGAAGGCAAAGCCTACAGAGGAAGAAATTGCTGCTGCCAAAGCCGACCTTGTAAAAGAGGCTGAACGTGTTGTTTCTCTTATGCCAAAGTGGACACCAGGAACACAAAATGGTGAGGCAGTAAGAGTGAAATATAATGTTCCTATCAGCTTTAATCTAAAGTAAAATAAAAGCGGCGCATGCGCCGCTTTGTTTTGATCTTTTGGTTGTTTTTGCAAGCGAAACTTGCGAAACAATAATTTGTTATATAAATAGATTATGCGTTATATTTTTATTTTTCTGATGATTGTAATGCAATCATCTTCTATGTTGTGTGATGCGAAAAAGAAGCAAGAGGCTGTTGATACGTTGAAGATTCTATCTTTAAGGGGAGATAGTTGTATAGCTGCGTATAATTATTACCATGCTTCTATTTTCTATAAGCAGGCTTATGATCTGAACTCAAATGTTACTATGGCAAGAAAGCTTGCTAATGTATATCGAAAAATGGGAAGAAACAAAGAGTGTGCGAGTTTGCTTAGAAGCATACCTTCAGACAGTATTGTTTATAATGATATTCGCTCGCTGTATTTCGCCTATAGCAGTATGAGCAACAGAGATTCGCTTTTGTTTTATGGTGATAGTGCTACACATCTAAATCCATACGATAGTGAGATAGTTGTGTCTATGGCATCGTATTGTAATGATAATAACAAACCGTTACAGGCAGGGAAGATTTGTTCACTTTATTTGTTTAGAGATTCAACCAATTTGTTAGTCTTGCGACAATATGGTTATTCTTCTTATCTATTAGAAGACTATAGTGAAGCATATAAAACATATAAAAAACTTGAAGAAAAAGGATTTGATAACTATGAATCTACCTTTATAATGGGTATTTCGCTTGCAAAGCTACATAAAAATGAATTGGCTTACGATTATCTGCTGCGTGCTGCAACGCATAAGGGTTTTAAGGATTATATCTCTTTGCATTATCTGGGCACTCTATGTTTAGAAATGGGAAAGAACGATGAGGCTGTTATCTATCTTTCTCAAGCTATAGAACTGCAGAAACCAGATAGTTCCCTGTTGGCTATTCTGTATAAAGAAAAGGCTCAGGCTTATTATAATAAACAAAACTATTATAAGGCAGCAAAGGAATTTGAACAGAGCGCTATATATAACCCTGATGATCCAATAACGTATTATAATATCGCTCAGATGTATGGGGCAACAGGCGATAAGAAGAAAGAAAAAGCGAACTACACTATTTTCTTACAGAAATCTGATTTGTTGAAAGATACTGAAGAGAATAGGGAGTTGATAAAGAGAGTGAAAAAAGGACTCACCCGTAATTCCCTGTGTTGAGATTTAGAAAGAAAACCAAAAATACATCTCAAAAGGTTTTCATTTCTTTGAAATGGTTGTGTTCGCAAGATGCTAATGAAAGCAAGCTTTCATTAGCATCTTTCAATCACAAACCATACGGTCCAAACCTTTTAGAGAAAAACCTCGGTGCTTGCACCGAAAACCCTAACGAAAAACTCATCAACTAACAAACTTTCAACTAATAAATATTTTTTTCTTGGTTTTTCCGATTTTTAGGTTGTTGCCTGCAAGGCTGATGATGTGGATGTAGGCTTTTGACAGTATGCTTGCATACAAGGAAAAGCCTTCAACCACAACATAAGAGACAAAGTCGCAACCTGAAAAATGGGGTTTTAGAGGTTTTCTTCCTAACACAGGAAATTACTGGTGAACACAAATTATCGAAAATTATCTTTGAATGATTTTACTTTTTAACAGCCAATTCAACTGTTGAGAATAAAGCTACAGAATAACTGAAATTATATCAATTTTCTTGTAGAAAAGATAATAATTCTTTACCTTTGTATGCGTTATTAAAAATTAGCTTTGATATAATACAAAAATGAGATACTTATCTGTAGCTTTTATTGTCTGTATTCTTGCCTGTTTGGGATGTTCCCGTTCTATGCACAAGAATGAGTTTAGTAGAATAGATTCTCTTATTCAAAAAGAAGACACAACAGCTTTGCTGGTATTGGATAGCCTTGGCAAGGAAAAAGAAAATTTTTCTACGTCAGACAAAATGTATTATAATCTACTGCTTGCCGATGCTCATAACAAGTTTTTCATTTCATTAGCATCAGATACCTTTATGTGTGATGTAGTAAACTATTTTTTATCACATGGTAGTGATGAAGAACAGATGAAATCACTTTATCTTTTAGGATGCGTATATCGTGACAAAGGAGATGTGCCTCTTGCAATAGAAAAGTATAATCAGGCTGTAGGAAAAGCTGATACTACCAGTTTAAACTGCAACTATACTTTATTGTGCCGAATTTATGCCCAAATGGCAGCATTGTTTCATAATCAACGCTCGCCACAATTAGAATTAAAGATGTGGGCAAAAGCTATTCCCTATGCTTGGAAGGCAAAAGATACGCTATCTGCCATAAACTACTACGAACATTCTGGCTATGCCTATGATATGCTTGGCAAAAGTGGTAAAGTCACAGAAATCAATAAAAACGCATATCGTCAATATATCGCTTGTGGACACCCTGAATATGCAGCAGGATGTCTAACTGTCATGATTAACAATGAAATCAAGAATAAACAATTAAAACAAGCAAAGAAACATATTGCCGAATATATAAATTACTCTGGTGCTTTTGGTAAAAATGGAGAAATAATAAACGGGCGAGAACTATTCTTTTATTACGTAGGAAAATATTATGAGGCAGCTTCAAAGATTGATTCTGCCCAATTCTATTATTACAAACTGCTTTCCTATCCAAACAATATATTAAACGTTGAATATAGCTGTCGTGGATTATTATCTGTCTATACTCAAAAGCATATAACTGATTCTGTAGAAAAATATGCTCGTCTTTATGCCGATATAAAAGATTCTGTAAGCTTTCTAAAATCGTCAGAAGAGATAACAAGAGCACAAGCCCTGTATAATTATAACGAAAATAAGGAGATTGCAAGCAAAAAGACCAAAGAAAACAAACAACTTCTTTTCCTTATTCAATCTGCTATTATTATCCTATGTATTATAGGTATTATCTCTTTTTATATCGTAAGGAAAAAAGTATCAAGACAAAAAAGACAGCAAAAAATCGAGAATAGAAAATACACTTCTTTGCTATTTAGATATAATAAAGCGAGCGAAGAACTAAAATCCATGCAATCAAATATTAATGATTACATGAAGAAAAAAGAGGAAGATATTAAACAGTTGGAGGAGCAATTGTCTATATACAAATATACTCCAGTAAATTACGAAAACTATCAACAAGATCCATCGCTACTACATATTAGCATTGTAAAAAGAATGCACGAGGCTGCACGACATGCAAAATCAGCTAATGAAAACGACTGGATAGAAATAAACGAAATGGTATCATCTCTTCTGCCTGATTTCTATCTTCAAATATCACAAGCTGGACTTACCAAACAAGAGCAAAGAACCAGCATTCTTATCAGACTTAATTTTATACCATCAGAGATAGCAACCCTTCTTGATACAAGAAAACAACGTATAACCAACATTCGAATTTCTATCAATAAAAAGTTGTTTCAGCAGGATGGAACAGCAGGATTGGATGAACAAATTCATGCAATTTGATATACATCTTTTGAGTCCACTTTATAGAGTGGGCTCAAATGTGTACTTTGTGTACTCGATTTTACCATTTTATAACTTACTAATAAAGAGTTCGTTATAAACTTTTTTATAAAATGTGTACTATGTGTACTCATTTTTTTTGTGTTTGTTTTTATCAAGCATTACCTTTGCGCTACAATAAATCATAAAAACATGAAGAAACTAATAAGTATTATTTTATTATCGTTGATGGCTACATTTAATAGCTATGCACAGGATTGCGAAAAGATAACTTTAATGTGCAACTATGAAGACAAAGATGTTCCTGCAACTCCAATAAGGAGAGCGCCGCGTCCTTATGTATATGCATATATTGAAGGAAACACCATATCTTTTAATAAGATAAGAACATATAGCTTTTTGGCTATATACGATAACTCAGGAACATTAATTTGCTCCACAGAACTAACACCAGATTATACAACATATTCTCTACCTACAGATTTAAAAGGAGAATACAAGATTGTACTAAGTATAGGTAGTATCGAATATGTTGGATATATGAATATTTTGTAAGGAGAAGCCATTAATTTTATTACTTAAAAATAATCCACTCATAATAGGAGGACGTTTCTGCTTCTATGGATATATAGAACTATAATGTTTTATATACATCCTAACAATTCTATTTAATAACATTCTTAAACATTTAACGAAATGAAGAAATCAAAAATCAAACTTGGTCATATCCAAGTAAGAGTTACAATGGCATTGTTACTGCTAACATTATTTGGCTCTTGCAGTAACGAAGATGTATCAGAAAGCGTTGTAGATGATGTTACGCAAAAAGAGCCTGTTTATGCGGATAAACAAGTAGAAGGCGAAATTATTCCTGCAGAAAAGGACACAGTTTTATGGGACAAGTTCCTTAAAATGCAGTCACGAGCGATAAACACGGCATCATATGATGATGACGATGATGAAAGAGACGAATTTTTTGATGAAAATATTTATCAACTTAGAGAAATACCATTGACAATTGAAGCAAGAGGAACTGGTAAAAATTCAAGTAAATATTTATCATGTGCAGGAGCTGGTAAAGAAGTTATTTTGGCATATACTAATCGCTATGATAATCAATTGTTTTATCTTAAAATCTATCCACCTTCAACTGGTATTCAATATGTAATATACTCTAAGAAATCGAATACACCTATTGGAGTTGGTTGCTACACAAACAATCCTGACAAAAAGATATTATATGCACAAAACGATGATAAAGGGTCACTTTTTATGGCTTCTTGGAATTTGAATCCATGCGAGTATCAAGGATATTTTGCAATAACAAATAACGGCTATCTTGGACAAGAAGATCCAAATAATGCGTGGTCTGTTTTCCATTATTCGATCGAAGCACAGGATAATGGTAAAATAGGATATGCTAAATATTCAAGGAAAGCTCAGCAGCAATTTTTGATTCAATCAAAAGATTCTTTTACTGTTGACTATATTGATTTTGATAAGTCATCTGCAAAAATAACTAAACGTACTCCTTTAGAGGTCGTTAGTTATGGCAAAAATGAAACAGAAGAGCGTAGATCGTTTACTATCACCTCAGCTCACTATGCAACAGACACATCAAGATTCAACGAGAAAAGCCTTCTTAAGATGCTTTCTGAGAAAAAAAAGTTATTCTATTGTCCTAAAGTAGAGGCAGAGCATATAGTGGTTCCATCTCCTATAAATCCTGATGAACTTACACAAACTGATTTTGAACGAAATATAAAATATTCTAGTGATACGCAGAATATTCGTAGAATATTGAAATTTGATATCAATGGTATAGCGAAACCAAATTCTTTGATAGAAGTTACTTCTTGGTTAGAAAATTATAATGTTTCTGTTAACTATATTGCATATATGTCCTATAAATACAATGGGGAAGTAAGAAGGTTTAAAATAAAAGGAACTTGGTATGGAACACTTTATACCACAAAAAGAGCAAAACCTGATGTGATAAAATTCTTCGACCTTGACGATGGAGAAGAATTAGGAGTTGTCAAAGCTAAAAATATTGTAATATCTAAAACCATATTAAAATGAAAATACATAAATTACTGCTGATATTCTGTGCTACAATTTCTTTTGGTTCTTGCACAGATGATATTAACGGATTAGATACGAAAAACAATAATCTTATTGAACAAACTGATAAGGATATAGTCATATTCGAACGCAACCCTCAATTACCTAGTGCCAAAACTAATAATACTATCCCTGCTAATAGTAGAGCTGCATCGACTAATAGAGGTAACGATGATGGGTTGCTGGGATACGGCTATAAGCTTTTAAACGGTACTTTTATCATGGGAGATCTTAGAAATGTTAGTTTTCCTGTAATAGACTTAGAAGCTATCAGAAGTTATGATCCATCATATATTAGTGGAACTCGACTAAATACGACTGAAACAAAAATTTTTGCTTATGATACCTATGATAGATATAAATATAACTCAACTACAACCAAGAAGGTTTCCTCTGGCTTTTCTATCAATTTGAAAGTTTTTTCAATTGGAAGAAAAAAAAGTACCACTGAGGTGTTTAAAACTGTCATAGACAGTTTAGAAGAAGCGACCTACGGAGAACTAAGTTTAAACTTTGTTTCAGATCACTTCTCACTGCAGCATTCTGACGGAATAAGAAAGCTATATTCACGCCAATTTCTTACAAGATCTTTTGTCAGATCTCTATACGGTTCTACTATACAGTCAACTTTGGACAATTATGGCGAATTTGTTATGACAGACTATTTAACAGGTGGAAAAGCATATGCAATATATGCTGGTCATAATAAGAAAGTTTCTAATACGAACGAAAGAGAAAAAGGAATGGAGAAATCCATCAATGCTTCTTTAACATATAAAGGAGCAACTGGTAGTGGAGAACTCGGATTTTCTGATTCTGAACAAAAAAGCGAAAATAAAGATTTCCAAAGCAAAGATACATATATATATATTAAAACATTCGGAGGAGATAGAAGGACATGTGAAGCTGAGGTTAAAGCACGTACAATGGAGAATCTAAATGTGGATTTGTCTCCATGGCTTCGGTCTCTAACAGATGAGGAAAATAATACTATTATTGATGTTTCAGACAATAGTCTTTTCCCTCTGTCTGATTTTGTTTTAGAAAAGAACTTCAAGCAACGATTAGATGACACAACAAATGGTGTTTTGACTCCATTTTATAATTTTGTAACTCCTTATATTGTAATCGAAAGAATTTTTGTTAAGAGTAATTCTGCATACGAATCTCTTTATACTGTTGCACCTGTACTTATAACCAGACAAGGAGATAGAATTATATTTATGAACAGTAAAACAGAAAGTGATGAAGAATTAGCCAAGAATGATGATAACAGTTATTTCCTACAAAAGGTAAGAAACATATCAGCGAACAGATCTCAAATGTTTAGTGATCAATTAGAATTAGATTACAACAAAAAAGCACGAATAAATCCTATGCTAAGGAATCCTTTATGTATTGTTATTAATGACTTTAATAAATCTGATTTTTATCAATACTATTATGCAAAGACAGGGATTCAATATATTTATAATCCCAAAACACATATTGCATTTTCATTCTATGTTGATGACGATGATGATGAAGTGCTCGATGTCTATGGCATAAGGGATTGGGTAGAAAATCTACCAGAAAAAAGAGTTACAATTTCTTCATTAGCAAATCACTACAATATTATTGGACTTTAAGTTACATGAATATGAAACAAACATTTATTAAAACTTTTGTACTTATAGCAATATCATTAAGCCTTACAGCTTGCGAAAAAGATGCAGACAATGATATTGATATGCAGAGTTTTGCTACTCTTAATATGATGAATGAGCAGAATGGCAAAAACTATTTAGATAAAACAGATATCTTTATTGATAATGCCAATAATTTTTCATCCGAATATTGGTATATTGCAGACTTAGATTCAAAAAAAGATGATACAAGAAGTGGAGTTCCATTTGACATGACAAATATAGGTCGTCACTTTGCTGTACAATATAATCATTGGTATGAAGCATATAAACCATCTGACTTAATTAAATTTCCTTCAGGGAAAACAGCTATTGAAATGGGAGCAACTTTTTACAAGTTTTATGTCTGTGAAGCTATTCCAGAAAACGGCACAACTAAGGGGGCTGTTGTAAAATATTCGAAGTATACCGCTTCATCAGATGTATTGCCTCCTTTTAATACATTTATAGGAACTTTAGAGGGATATGATACAATGGAATATACTTTACCTGATGGTGTTGAATACACAAGATTTAATGATAACAAAATAAAAATGAGCGAAAATGACGGGAAACTAAAAATAGAAACACAAAACTGCCCAAATGGTGATTACGCCATTGACCTACGAATAGGAAGTGTATATACCACTATTGTATTCCAAGTAAGATGACAAAAGCCATATTTTACACTCCATAATAATCATGAATTCGATTCATTGATAAACAATAAAACGCTATCGTTACGGTAGCGTTTTTACTTTTATACGAATAATATATTTTATTACTAGTAACATATTTCTATCAATAAAAATTGTTTCACCAGAGTGGAACATCAGGATTGGATGAACAAATTCATGCTATTTAATATGCATTTTTTGAGTCCACCTTCTTGAGTGGGCTCAAATGTGTACTTTGTGTACTCCATAAAGTGTTGTTGTAGTTGGCGGGTAATCAAGAGATTATAAAGTTTTTGCAAAAATGTGTACTATGTGTACTCATTTTTTTTGTGTTTGTTTTTATCATACAGTACCTTTGCGCTGCAATAAATAAAACAAACAAAAAATATGAAGATAGTTAGATTTTTATTATTGATCATTAGTGTTGTTTTCTGTTGTAGCTGCTCTTCTGACACAAATGAAATTATACCAGAGCAACCTGCTCCTGAAGATGTATATTTTGTACATTATGTGATAACCTGCACTACGAATAATCCAAATAGCGTCAAAAGTATCAATGTAACCACTGGGTCAGGCAATCATATTACCCAGATGCCTTTTGGTAAAGAAAGTAAATGGGAAGCAACATATGGACCATTTAAAAAAGGACAAAACGCTGGAATATCATGTAGTAGCGAAGATATGGATGACGGCAGTATATTCACTGGTAGAATCGAAGTTAAAAAGAATGACGAGCCTTTCGTACTAAAAGATGACGACTATGGCACTGATATTCTTATGAATTATGCCATAAATTAAAAATATAAATTATCCAAGGAATTTTTGAAAGAATATGGTGATGGAACTGGCATTTTTATGCTACAATACATTGTAAATTAATATGTGACCATACTTAATAATAAAATAAACTCGAATAGTTTCCAGACAGCAAGTGAGAATTTACTTATGATTCTTTTCTTGCTGTCTTTTTGTCTATATAATGCCAAGCAGCCTACAGACAGGTGTATCTTTTTCTTCTTAGCAAGCAAAGCTTGCGAAAGTTTAATACTTAATTCTAAAGTAATTTAATAGGTCTTTGAAGTTATCTTGAGCAGTGAGACATGTGTCTGTAAGGTAACCGCTAATGTGATTCCATTCATGAAGTCCGCGATAATAAAACATCTTTAGTTCATCTGTTATGATAAAAGGAACATAACCATTTGCTAAACATTCTTTGAACATAATTAGTCTTCCAATACGTCCGTTACCATCTTGGAAAGGATGAATGGCTTCAAACTCCACATGAAAGTTAAGGATATCCTCAAAGGATGGCTTCTTGATTGTATTGTAGCATTTTAGCAATGCAGCAATATCTCTATGAACATTCTCAGGAAGACTTGTTTCTGTTCCGCCCACTTCGTTTGGAAGACGTTTATATTCTCCTACAGCAAACCAATCCTTTTGACTGTCTGATGTGTTTTTTTTCAGTAGGAAATGTAAATGTTTGATGAAGTATTCTGTAAGTTTTTCTTCTGCATGGTCAATAATATAGTCTATGCATTGAAAGTGATTGATAGCTTCTGTAATATCATCCACATTCACAGTTTCATTTGTAATACCTATGGTGTTGGTTTCAAAGATGTAGCGAGTTTGGTCGTGAGTTAAACGGCTCCCCTCAATGTGATTTGAGTTATATGTTAAGTCAATCTGGGTGCGGTGATAAATGCCACCTTTTTGTTTGGTAGCCTTTTGTTCTTTTAGTATGCATAGTAGTGGAGATATTATTTTTTTTGTTTTCCTATCAGGTTTTGGGGAATCCGCCGGGATATTCCATGTTTTACCTGTTAAGAAAGCTCCCGCTATCTTTCCTTTGGCACAATAGTTGCGTGCAGTACGCTCCGAGATACCATATTTTTGTGCAAATTGACTAATAGAAATATACTCCATACTTTTTCTATCGGCAAGTTTTTGTGCCGATTATGCTCGCAAATATAGCGTTTTTTGCCGATACCGGCAAGAAAACGCCAAAAAATCCGATTTTTTGGGTAGTGCCTGGTTTTATATTTCTTTTGTAAAGACCCTTCCCAACCTTCCCTCCAGAGGGCAGGAGTTGTAAGCTGACAAATACTTCCGCAGTTAATAGCTCTCCCCTCTTGAGGGGAGTTGGAGGGGTCTAAAGAAAATGATTAAGTATGTAAGGCTTCTTCAAAGCCTTCCGCTTATATTTGTCTAAAAGCTTATGTAAGCAAGCTTCCACCAGCTTTTAGTCAAATCTAAGCCCCTCACAAGTTCGGGTTTCATACTTAATCTTAGAAAATAATGTGCAGATGCACCAATGCGCAATAAGCGCAAAGCGCTTAGGAATTGACTTTCCCTTCGGCCGTCGAACTTCGTTTCTATAATTATTCGAACAGAGTTCTCATCAACTCGTCTTGATAAATAAAAACTCGCCAAGACTATTGTATATAGTTGCTTACGCTGTCGCAAATAATCGAAAATTAAACGCGAATCATTCATAAATTATAGATCTAATCAAGACAAATTAATTCTCGATAAATTTACGTTAATTTTGGCAATTTTCGTCAAGCGAAGCGCCTTGCAAAAGTTAGGAGTTAGAAGTTAGGAGATAGGAGTTATCTTTCTCCCCAATCTCCTCTGTCGAGTTCACGATAGCTGATGGCTTCAGCGAGATGTATGGCTTTTACGTTGGGTGAATTGTCGAGGTCGGCAATGGTGCGGGCAACCTTTAGGATACGACTGTAGGCACGAGCAGAAAGAGATAGTTTCTCCATAGCTGAACGTAAGAGGTTAATGCCTTCTTCATCGGGTTCTGCATATTGGTGAATCATCTTTTCGGTCATCTGCGCATTACAATGGATGCGCCCTCCGTTTCCTAAAGATACTGAGTGGAAGCGTTCTTCTTGTATTTTACGGGCTGCAATAACACGCTGACGTATATTTGCGCTTGGCTCGCCTGGTGCAGCCTTAGAGATGTCTTTAAATGGTACTGGGGTTATCTGACATTGTATGTCGATACGATCAAGAAGCGGACCAGAAATCTTGTTCATGTAACGTTGTATCTGTCCTGGTGTGCAAACACAATGGTGAGTAGGGTCGCCATAGTATCCGCATGGACAAGGGTTCATAGAGGCTACAAACATGAAAGAACAGGGATAGTCGATGGAGTATTTAGCACGTGAGATAGATATCTTACGGTCTTCCAAGGGTTGACGCATCACTTCGAGAGTGTGCTTATTGAACTCGGGTAGCTCGTCGCAAAAGAGTACTCCATTATGGGCAAGACTAATCTCGCCCGGCATAGGGTTTGCTCCACCTCCTACAAGTGCCACCTCAGATATGGTGTGATGAGGGGCACGGAAAGGTCGTTGGCTGATAAGGCTTGTGTTTCTCCCTAACTTACCAGCGATACTATGTATCTGTGTTGTTTCCAAGCTCTCGCTCAGCGATAGTGGAGGAAGGATAGACGGCAGTCGTTTTGACATCATACTCTTACCTGAGCCAGGAGGACCAATCATAATGATATTGTGTCCGCCTGCTGCAGCCACTTCGAATGCGCGTTTTACGTTTTCTTGTCCGCGAACATCGGCAAAATCAAGTTCAAACTGATATTGTTGTTCATAGAATTCTTTTCGGGTATCAATAACTACAGGTTCAAACTTTTTTAGTCCTGCAAGGAATTGCACCACCTCAAGGAGGTTATCCATGCCATATACTTCGAGATTGTTAACTACAGCAGCCTCACGTACATTCTGACTTGGTACTATTAGTCCTTTGAATTTCTGTGCTCGTGCTTTGATAGCAATAGGCAAAGCACCTTTGATAGGTTGTAGTTTTCCATCGAGTCCCAGCTCGCCAACAATCATATACTTATCGAGGAAGTCGCATTGAAAGCTACCATTGGCAGCAAGAATACCTATGGCGAGAGGTAGGTCGAAACTACTTCCCTCTTTGCGTAGGTCGGCAGGAGCAAGATTTACTGTGATATCGGCTTTTGGAAAGCTGTAGCCATTGTATTGCATGGCAGCAGCTATTCGGTCGCGTCCCTCGCGTACGGCTTCATCTCCTAATCCTGTGAGATGATAGCATATACCAGGGGTGAGGCTTACTTCTATGGTAACTGTTGTTACTTCAAGACCGTTGACGGCTGCACAATATGTTTTTACAAGCATGGTATGGGGTGATTATTTTGTTTATGGAAGCGCTCAAGGTAGAGTTTTATTTGAGCGCTTCGAGTTTTTCTTTTAATTCTTGATTGGTAAGGTTGCGGGCTATCACCCGTCCGTTTTTAAGTACGATATTTCCAGGAACGCTGAATATTCCCAATTTCTTCAGAAGAGAACCCTCCATCATCTTACCATCGCAAACAACAGGCCATTTGATGTTCTCACGTTCGAGAGTCTTCTTACATTCCTTTTGACTTGCTTCCACGCAGATGCTCAATACCTTTAGCTTACCCATATAGCTGTCATAGAGCGATTTCAGCTGTCGCTGCTGTTCCATACTGTCGTAGCTCCACGATGCCCATGTGGTGATAACACTTATCTGAGCAGAGGTAATGTCTTTAGTTGATATGGTCTTATTGTCTGTGCAAAGAGCCTGAAACTTTGGCAGAGATTCACTTGCATTATGCAGTTGTTTCACTTGCTGCAGTATATGGCTTGCATATTTGTTTTCGGGTTGTGATGCGATAATCTTGTTAAGCAGTTTTTCTGCCTTGCGATAGTCTGGTCGTTGTGACTGAATGAAATAGGTTGAAACAAGATAAACGCTTACTAATGATTCTGGATGATCTTCAACGAACTGTTCTGCATATTTCTGTGCTTCAACAGGGGAAGCTGATTCTATCTGTTCGCGGAACGAGTTCATGAGTTTGTTCTCGTCGGTGCCCTTAACAGTCATCTTCTTAAGGTGAGAAGCATCAGCCTTTATATCTACGCTCTTTCCTGGTTGTGCAAACACAGGTTGCATAGAGAAGTTTGGGAACACAATGACGAGGATACAAGGTTCTTCACATGGCGTTTCGTATGTGAAGCGTCCGCCTGTTACCTTGATGGTGTCGATACCGTCGATGTTGCCATCGGGACTATAAACGTAAAACTCACCCTGGTTAAGGTTGAGGAAATGACCGTCAATCTTGAAATGATGACTGTCGGTTCCGCATGCAGCCAAAACCAGCGTGAGTATAAAGAGTAAACAATATTTTTTCATTGATATGAAAAGTTATTGTTAATTGAGTTTCTGTGAAAATTACTTGCTAAGCTTAGCAAATTCAAGGTCTTTCTTTGCGTATCCAGCCCAACGAGAATCCTTCTGAGCTGCTTCCTGCAGATACTTGTTAGCATCGCTGTTGTTGCCCTGACGAGCAGCTACGATAGCCTTGAGATAGCTTGTAAGAGCGTCTGCATTTTCAACACGCTTCAAAGTCTTTGTAGCACTTGCATAGTCCTTGTTGAGAATCTGAGCAAGAGCAAGACTGTTGCTGTCGATATCTGCAAGTTCCTCGCAAGCATTGCTGTAGTTACCACGGGCAATGTTCAGATTACCAAGAACCTGGTTGAAGTTGTTAGCGTCGATAGCCTCAGAAAGTTCCTTTTCTGCTGCATCGAGGTTACCCTTCATAAGTTCGATATATGCCTTGTTAGCGTAAGCCTCTGGTGCATTGCTGTTTACAGCAAGAGCCTTGTTGAGGTAGTTCTTTGCTGCGCTCTCGTTGCCTTCGTTGAGGGCAAGAACAGCAAGGTTGTTGTATGCACGATAGTCATCAGCATAGAGCTCTGTAGCCTTCTTGTAGATTTCAGCCTTCTTGCTTGCGTTGTCTTCAAGAGAAGCAGCATAGAGGATTTCCTCTGCGCTCAGCTTGCTTGCATCAGCAGCATACTGCTCCTGAATCTGATCATCGCTACGACCGATTGTCTCGTAGTTGATGATGAGACGGCTACGGCGAAGCTGTGGAAGGATAGCTGTTGCCAGCTCGCGGAAACCTTCGCTCATATTACGAATCTGCTGCTCACGCTGCTCTGGATCTTTGTACATAGAGAGAACACGGAGGATTACATCCTTGTCCTGAATGTTACTTGCCTGAACAAGTTTCTGGAAACCGTCCCAGTCCTGTGCTGTATAGTGAGCATCGATAAGTGCATCGTTCTTTGTCTCTTTCAAAGTCTTCTTAACGTAGCTTTCACTAACGTTCTGGCGCTTGTTAGCCAACTTATCGTTGAAAGAGAAACCACCCTCAGGTGAAGCGTAAGCCTGTACCTCTACGTTGTTGAGGTTAAGCTTCTCGCGGTCAGCATTAATCTGCTTGAGCAAACGAACGAATTCCTTAACGCTATTGTTACGAAGCTCGCTCTTGCGGAGGTTAGCCTGATTAACGAGGAACATTACATTAGCTTCCTGCTTCTTAGCATTTACACGCTGGAAAGAGTCAGGAGCGATGCAAGCACCTACATTCTTCATAGCCTCCTTGTAAAGCTCTGATGTAGCAACAACACCAGTAGCAACCTTAACAGCAGGAATCTCTACCTTCTTCTTACCAAGGTAAGCATTGAAAGTAAGATACATTTCGCTCTGCTGCATATCTGGAGTGTAGTCGAAAGCTGTCTTCATAGTGTAGCGACCGCCTAACTTGTATGAGATAGTCTGGTCGTTACCCATAACCTTTTCGCCCTGGAAAGTAGTGCTCTGACCTTGAGCAACCTGTCCGTTGGCACCACGAAGTTCTGGAATAACTGTAACCACAGCCTTCTTCTTCATATATTTTTCTGGGAACTGTCCGTTGATAGTTGCAGGAACTTTTCCACCCTGAGTCTCTAATGGATTAGGGGTTACATGAAAATTATCTGCTGACAACTTGCCCAACTTGGAGCATGATGTCATTAAAAGCAATGAGCATGCAGAAAGTGTGAGAATAAGATTTTTGCGCATAAGTAATAAATTATTGTTATAAAAGGGAAGTGCCGCGAGCGGGACTCGAACCCGCACAGCCATTACTGGCCAAGGGATTTTAAGTCCCTCGTGTCTACCAATTCCACCATTGCGGCATCGCGTTATGATTGAAACAAAGCGCTTCAAGCATCAATAGCGTTGCAAAGATAGTGCTTAATATCTAAATAGCCAAACAATTCACACTTTTTAATTACGTTTTTTGAATGTTGATTTTCCAACTCCACCCGGCCTCCCCTTCATAAGGGGAGGAGAACTTATTGCTTATTATGCACCACCAGGATTCCATCTATTCCACCTATTCCACCTGTGTATTGTGCCATATATCTTATGAGTTTGGCTCCTTGTTCACCTGTCACTATTATTCCACCGTTGTTTAGGTCGTAGGTGCGTTGGCATCTGTTGCATTTCACTCTTGGGCCGTTATTGTCCCACGAGAGTTGCTGGTAACGCCCTGTGTCGTAGCAGTTAGGACAGATATTGTCGAAGGCATAAAGACCATTTCCTAATGAGCTATAGCCAACGATTATTCCGTTGTAAATGCCAAGTGTGTATTTACGTTGTGTTTCTTTGGCTGTTGTTATCTTGTTGCTTTCCTTTGTTTTTCCATCGTTGAGTTCTGCATCAACATATAGAATACCATTCTTTTGTGACTGCGATATTTTTACAAATATTCCTGGTGCTTCGGGAATGAGTGCGTTCTTGATGATACTTGTGTTGTGAATTGATGTATCGAAAAGAAAATAGCACTCGTGTTGTGATGAGTATTCGCTTTCGCCATTACATGATGACAGCAGCATAGTCATACTGACACATGCTGCTGATATAATGTTTATTATGGAATGGCGATATTTCATATCTTATTTCAAAAGATTCTTCTCTGCTTCGGCTACTCGTTCAAAGTGGAAGGCAGCTATGTTCTCGTTCATCAAGGCCTCTATCTTGTCGTTGCATAGATTACCAATAGAACCTTCATGAGTGTGATGGATATTTCTGTCGGCTTTAAAGGTGCCTGCCTCTATTTCCAAACCAACGGTCTTGTAGGCATCACGGAAAGGCATACCCGAAGCAGCCAGTTTGTTTACTTCCTCTACAGAGAACATTGGGTCGTACATTGGATTGTCGAGAATGTCCTCTTTTACCTCCATCTTATTAATAATGTAGGCAGCCATCTTCAGACAGTCGTTCAAGTCTTCGAAGGCAGGAAGGAACACTTCCTTGATTATCTGCAAGTCGCGGAAATAACCACATGGCAGGTTGTTCATGATGAGCATCACCTGTTGTGGAAGACTCTGTATCTTGTTGCTTTTGGCACGGATAAGTTCAAAAACATCAGGATTCTTCTTGTGAGGCATGATGCTTGAGCCTGTGGTACATTCCTTAGGGAGCTTTACAAAACCGAAATTCTGACTATTGAACATACAAGCGTCGAAAGCCATCTTTGCTATTGTTCCTGCAACGGTAGCAAGGGCAAAAGCTACATTACGCTCCATCTTACCTCGTCCCATCTGGGCATATACAACGTTATAGTCCATAGAGTCAAAGCCAAGAAGCTTTGTGGTGAGCGAACGGTTAAGAGGGAAACTGCTGCCGTAGCCTGCTGCAGAACCAAGAGGGTTGCGGTTGGTCATCTTATAGGCTGCCTGCAGGAAGAGCATGTCGTCAACAAGACTCTCGGCATAGGCACCAAACCAAAGACCGAAGCTTGAAGGCATAGCAATCTGCAGATGGGTGTATCCAGGCATGAGCACCTCTTTGTATTGGTTGCTCTTTTGCAGAAGTTCGTCGAAGAGAATCTTTACATGGTCAACAACCTCTTTTAGCTCGTGACGGGTGAAGAGTTTAAGATCTACCAATACCTGATCGTTGCGTGAACGGCCAGAATGGATTTTCTTTCCCATGTCGCCAAGCTTTTGGGTGAGCATCAGCTCTACCTGAGAGTGAACATCCTCTACGTCGTCATCAATCTTGAACTCGCCTCGTTCGCAGATGGCATAGATATTCTTCAGCTCTGCCAGCAGTTTGTTGAGTTCTTCTTTTTCAAGAAGTCCGATAGACTCAAGCATAGTGATGTGAGCCATAGAGCCCAATACATCGTATTTAGCAAGATAGAGATCCATCTCGCGGTCTTTACCCACGGTGAAACGTTCTATCTCTTTGTTCACTTCAAAGTTTTTTTCCCAGAGTTTGTTTGCCATATTGAGAATTTTGAATTTTGAATTTTGAATTTTGAATTGGTTGCCCTATGGGCAATGTAGAGTTATTCAATTATGAATTTTAACTCCTAATTCATAACTCCTAATTCATAACTATTCGTATGGTATCATTGCCAGAGCATCGGCAATCTTTTCTATGCCTTCCTGCAATGGCTTTTGAACCATACCCTTGATGAACATATTCAGTTCAGCCTTGATGGTGAGCTTCATCTTGCTGCTTGTTTCGGTAACAGGCAGAATCTGAATCCAGAAGTTGAAAGGAAGAGGACTGTTTGCAGTTTCAAACTTTATCTCCTTTGGTGCTTCGCGATTCACGATATTCATCTTCACCTCACCCATAGGTGTGCTGATAGATATAGAGTCAGAATCGAAGACAAGGTCTTTTACCTTGTCGGCAGGTATTCTGTCTTTCACACGCTCTATGTTGCTCAAGTCGCTGAGCATATTGTAAACCGACTCCTGCTTGTAAGGAATCTGGTGAACGGTACTTTCAAATGTAGTCATAATTACTTCTTCCAGTTTGCAGGATCCTTGCGCCACTCCTTGAGTACTTCGAGATCCTCTTTAGATACGTATCCTGTTTCTGCAGCTACCTCGATGGTGTGCTCGTAGTCGCCAAGTGTAACGAGTTTCACGCCAGCTTCCTTGAATGCTTCCTCAGCAATAGGGAAACCATAGGTGTAGCTTGCTACCATACCAACTACTTCAAAGCCAGCTTCTCTCAAAGCAGCAACAGCCTTCAATGAACTCAAACCGGTAGAGATAAGGTCTTCAACAACAACAACCTTAGCGCCTTCAGGCAGACGTCCCTCGATTTGGTTCTTAGTGCCGTGATCCTTTGGTTTTGGACGAACATAAGCGTATGGCATGGCCAGCTGGTCAGCAACGAGAGCACCCTGAGCAATAGCTCCTGTGGCAACGCCAGCAACGGCTGTAGCCTCTGGGAAATTCTCGTGGATAGCGTGGCAAAGCTCCAGTTTTACGAATGAGCGCACATCGTGGTATGACAAGGCGATGCGGTTGTCAGTATAGATAGGAGAGTTCCATCCACTTGCCCATGTAAAAGGATCGTTTGGCTGAAGTTTTATAGCTTTTATGTTCAGCAACTTTGATGCGAAATCTTTCTTTAAAGTATCCATTTGAACAATATTTTTAATGATTTGGTTGCAAAGTTAAACGAAATAATTCAAATAACATAAGAAATTAGCAGAAAAGGTTTTCTCTTATTCTTTAGTTACTCCGATTGTCATGATGCTTATTTTTGTACCCTCTGCTTTTAGTATTTCCTTGGCTACATAATAGCTTGTGGCTCCTGTTGTTACTATGTCGTCAACAATAAGCACGTGTTTGCCCTGTATCAGTTGTGGTTTGGTTAGCTTGAAGCTGTCTTTCACGTTTTCGTCTCGTTCTTCTGTGTTCTTGTTTGTTTGACTGCCTTCGTATCTTGTTCTCTTCACGCATTTCGTGGTCATTGGAATATTTGTTATATGACTGATGCCAAAGGCTATCTTCTCGCTTTGGTTGTAGCCTCTTTGTGATTTGCGCTTTCGAGCAAGAGGAACAGGAATAATAATGTCTATATCGTTGAAGAAATCGGTATTTATAAGGTCTTTAGCGGCAAAAACGCCAATCTCAACAGCCAGGTCGGGCTGGTCGTGGTATTTCATGTCGTAGAAAGGTTTGCTTATTGGCGTGTGACTGTTGTAATGAACTAAGCCAACAGCCTTTTCTATTGGAATCCTTCCCCAGAAAAGTTGCGCCATAGGATTATCGTATGGGCTTAGAGCATAGTTTGTTCTTGGTAGTTGCATATTGCAACTGCAACAGAATAGCTCTTCGCTCAGGTTCAGTCGTTCTCCACAAATGGCACATTCGCGTGGAAAAAGAAAGTCAGTAAGTCTCGTCAAGAAGCTCGGCATTATCAATACATTTTCTTATAAGGTCAATTTCAAAGCCTCGGCTCATAGCGTATTTTATTACTTTCATCGAACGTTCGTAGTCGCTATTTGCTTTGGTTGTCTTTAGTTTCTGCTTTATTATTGGACGAAGCTGAGCAAGGTATTCTTCTGTGTCAACCTCGTCGAAGATTGGGTCGTAAACCGTTCTGTCTATGTGTTTCATCCACAGTGCCTGTTCTATTTTCCTTCTTCCCCAACCGTTGTATTTTATCTTGTCGTTGATGAAGAAACGGGCAAATCTCTCGTCGTCAACAAACTTGTTCTTAGTCAAATATTCCATTATGCGGGCTTGTGCTTCTTCGTCAACGCCCCATTGGCGCATCTTGTCGAGCATCTCGCCCGAGCAATGTTCTGCTCGTGCACACAAACCAGTCAGTTTGCTTAAAGCCTGTTGTTCGGTTATTTGCTTTTTTTGAAACATTTTTATAGATAGAAGAAAATATGCCTTTATAATTGCTCTATAATGCCTCTATAATCCGTCTATATTGAGTTCGTTTGTTTATTAGTTGAAATGTCTTACTAACTTTTAAGTTGTTTTATCTCTAAGTTCAAACTAAAAAACTCGTCAACTTATAGCCTAAAAAACTCATGGATTAGCACGCTCATAAACTTTTATTGTGTTTCCGTCGAAACATTCGCTATTTACGAGTACGGCATTCTTTGGAAGTTCAGGGGCGGCAACACCTTGTTGTATTGTAAGGTTTGAGTTCGTTTCTATTCGTATCTCGTCCCATAGGTTTTCATCAATAAACTGCTTAAGAGTTTCTGCGCCTCCCTCCACGATAAGCGATTGTTTCTTCTCGTTATACAGATGTTGCAGAACATCGTGAATATCATAAAAAACGTGCCAGCCGTCAGGTGCTTTGCTCATTGATTTTGAAAGAATAATGCGCTCTGGATTTTTTCCTTCCCACTCTCTTACGTTTAGCTGAGGCTTGTCGGTTTCAAAAGTGCCTCTGCCAATAAGTATGGCATCGTTCTCGGCTCTTAGCTTGTGTACAAGCATTTTGGTGAATGGGGTAGAAATGGCGAGCGGTTCTTTCTTTCCGTTTTGTGCTATTCTTCCCATAAAGCCATCGGCTGTCTGTGCCCATTTCAGTATTATATATGGACGCTGGTGGGTGTTGAAGGTCATGAAACGCTTGTTTGAGGCAATACATTCTTTTTCTAAAACGCCAACCTCAACCTCTATACCTGCTTCACGAATGCGCTTGATGCCTCTTCCCTGCACCTGTGCGAAAGGGTCAACGCAACCGCATACCACTCTTTTCACGCCTTTGCTGATGATAAGGTCGCAGCAAGGTGGTGTTTTGCCGTGATGAGAACAAGGTTCAAGCGACACGTATATTGTTGACTGCTTCAGCAGATGCTCGTCGGCAGGCTTTACAGATGCAAAGGCGTTTACTTCGCCGTGAGCCCCTCCGTAAGCCGAGGTGTAGCCTTCACCAATAATTCTTCCGTCGGCAGCAACAATAACAGCTCCTACCGAAGGGTTTGGCTTGGCATTCTGCAATCCGTTGGCTGCAATCTGCAGACAGCGTCTCATATATTTCTCGTCGATATCTTGTTGTGTATTCATTGATTATTGTTCTTTACTTCCTCTTCTTGACTTCTTTTCTTTTTGAATCAGTTCCTTAATGGCTTTGTCATAGTCACTTCCATATTGTATCATCTAGCGATAATCATGTCTAAATTATAATATGATATGTTTCTGTGCACGCTTCTGTTTCCTTCTTGTCGAACTAACAAAAATTTTTTGTGAGTTCGTTCTGGATCTTGCTCACCATCTGAATAGATTTGATTAATGTGATAGCTCACATCTTGTTGCGAGGCGTCGAATAACTCCATCATTTGCTCAACTGTTAGCCATACGTCCTCTCCCTCAAATCGAACATTGATCTGAGCTATTCCATTTTCATCTTGATAGATTAAGAAGGCTTCATTTCTTTTTTCTATTTCGTCTGCCATAGCTTTGAGTTTATTTGAACTAATTTCGTCTTGACATAAAATTAAATGAGTTTATTTTGTTCTGCTCTCGATTTTTCATATCTTTGCAGTATGACATATCAGGAACTTTGGAACAGATTGACACCCCTTTATGATGCAGGCGAAGCGAAAGCTATTGCCCGAATGGTGCTTGAATCTGAGTTTTCCATGACTCTTACTGACCTTTATACTGGCAAAGTTAATGAATTATCGGGAAAAGACCTCGCTTTTCTTGATGATATTTTCTCGCGTCTGGAAAAAGGTGAGCCTGTGCAATATGTGTTGGGCAAAGCCGAGTTTGCTGGCAGGGCTTTTCATGTAGAGCCTGGTGTGCTTATTCCCCGCCCAGAAACAGCTCAACTCTGTCAGTTGGCTGAAGACGAGCTGACGAGTCAGTTCGAAGAGCCTTATAAGGTGCTCGATATAGGTACAGGAAGCGGTTGCATAGCAATCACGCTTGCCCTTGACTTGGCTGAAAAGAACAAGAAGGCAGAGGTGAAAGCCTGGGACATTAGCGACGATGCATTACGAATAGCTTCGGCTAATGCTTCGGCTTTGAATGCAAACGTGTCATTTGAAAAGCATGATGCCTTGAATCTAAGTGAACTTCCTGAGAGTGAAGAAAAATTTAATCTTATAGTTTCTAATCCTCCATATATTGCCGATGAAGAGGCTAAGGATATGGAGAAGAATGTAATGGAATTTGAACCTCATCTTGCACTCTTTGTTCCAAACGATGACCCGCTTCGTTTTTACAGAGCTATTGCCGAATATGGCAAGAAAATGCTTGCGAAAAACGGAATCTTAGCCTTCGAGATGAATTCGAGATTCGTTCGAGATATGGAGCAGATGCTTTCGGCCTTAGGTTATTCCGATATTAGAAGTGTCAAAGACCAATTTGGCAACTATCGCTTTACCCTCGCACGAAACTGATATTCAAAAGGAAAATGAAGATGATAAGAGCATTCTGCTCTTTTAATGATTTTATGCTGCTGTCTTTATGAAAACAAGTTTAAAAAGAAGCCTCTCCCATCCCTCTCCAGTAGGAAAGGGCTAACTAATTGGCGTTTCTTGCTGAAAAATAATAAAGCGCTCTGTGCTTCATATTTCATTTTCAATCTTCAATAGCATTGATTACAATGCGCCTGCTGATGCGCCATTGCACAATCGTGCAAATGATATCAATCTATTGCCCCCTGGAATATCTATTATATAGGACCTAAACAATGCGCTTCGCTTAACGTGTAATTACCGAAAATTGACGTAAATTTTTCGAAAATTATTTTTCTTTGATTTAAC
>CAJOCR010000028.1 GCA_905236755.1 uncultured Prevotella sp. | reverse complement strand
GGTACTGCAATGCAATGCGGGAGAGTAGGAAGCCGCCTCCTTTTAGAAGCCTCGAAGATTCAGTTCTTCGGGGCTTTTTTTTTGTTGCGCAAAGCGCGCTTTGCTATTGAATATTGAATATTTAATATTGAATAATATTTTATTATTTCAATCTTTCAATTAATAATAGATGAAAATTTTATGCGCTTCGCTAATTACTTCCTTCACTGTTATGTTTGCACCTGCTACGCAGACAGCAAACGCTCAGTCAGTGACCGTTGGTTGACAAATGATAAATGACTAAGCGCATTGCGCTTTTTTCTAGGGAAACTAGAAGTTATAGAAATATGACAAATGATAAATGATAAAGAAAGTGCATAGCATTTGAATTTTTCGCTCTTTGCTTTTTCAATATTTCTTTGGGATTTAGAGAATAATTCATTACCTTTGCACTGCATATCAGAAAAACAGATATTCAAGTAATGTTTGATTGCCGATATGGCTCAGTTGGTAGAGCAACGCATTCGTAATGCGTGGGTCACGGGTTCGAGTCCCGTTATCGGCTCATAACAAAATGCGGGATTAGCACATCGGTAGTGCGCGGGCTTCCCAAGCCTGAAAGGCGGGTTCGACTCCCGTATCCCGCTCTTATACACAGCGGGACTTTATGCTTGATTAAAGTCTGATAATTTTCTTCCTTCTTTTTTATTTTATTTATCAGAAGGTAGCAAGCATTGCTATTTCTAATTATATTTCTATTATGATATCTTTTCTTCGTTATAAATCTTGTCGAAGGTAGAGCGGAGAAGAGCTTTATCGTCTATTGTGTCGTGGATGGTATTTAGTTTTTGTGCATTAGGGCTTCCTGGTATCCAAAGATGGATGTATCCTTGACGTGAGTATTTCTCTTCCATATGGTTATTGAATCGTTCCCATTGTTCTTCCTGATTTTTTTCAGGATAGTTTTCAAGTCCATATTGTATAGCACGGCGGAAAATGGTTTCAGGATCAAGGTCTCTGTCGGCCTCTGCTATTATTTTTCCATAGATGCTTCTTGGCGCTTTTGAAGCCGATGCGCGATGGTCTTCGACAGCTTCTTTCATGATTTTTATTTGGTCAGAACTGAACCATCTTTTCAAACGTGCATCTGCTTGAAGAATTTTTCCACCAGTAATATGATGAATGGCGCGAGGACCGCTCATACCCAAGTCATGATATGCAGCGATAACATATACCATATCTATGTCGGCACCAGTTATCTTAACTAATTGTATCGCATTGCGAATTACGCGTGTTACGTGTTCGAGTCCGTGACTGCGACCGAATTCAGCGTAGCGAGGAAGAATGTTTTTTTCAACAAACTCCATGAGGTCTAGAGATACTTGCTGCTTCATATAAATATAATGTTTAGTGCGTTATTACCAGAAAAGAAGTATTGATATGGTTGTTGTTACACCGAAGATAAACATATTACGAGCGGTAAGTCCGAGAACTTTATTTAGCTCTCGTCCATGCTTTATTCTTGTCATAGTGGCGTAAGTTGATTCATGGAAGAAGGGGTATATACAATAGAGTAAACCTAATATAATGATATTACTGATTGTGCAATTAAATGATGGTGCCTGAAGCGTTAGATTAAAGGTCAGTATAGTTGCAGTAGCTCCAAGATATTTATATAGTTTCTCTGATTTCTTTTCTCCGATTCTTACAACAAGTGTTATCTTACCGTCATGTTTATCGTTGTCACGATCACGATAGTTATTGATAACGAGAAGTGTGTCGATGACGAGTCCGCAGGCTATTCCTAAAAATAATATGAATGGCTCAAAGCATTGCATTTCCTGCGGTATGCTTACCCACCAAGTGAAGAATACGGGTACAATACCGAAGAAAACAAGAACGAGAACATCGCCAAGACCGAGATATGAGAATTTGGTTGTATAGAGAAAGGCAAAGAGCACACACAATGTTCCTACAATAATCATGTTGTAACCTCCGTAGAAGACGAGGGGAAGTCCAACGAGGCAGCCAAGAAGAGATGTGATGACAAGGCCTATACGCATAGCGTGCAGAGTTATCCATCCTTCCGAGCAGGCACGTTTTGGACCAAGTCGTGTTTCTTTATCATCATTGCCTTTTATGCAATCGAAATAGTCGTTGATGAAGTTACTGTCTATTTGCATTATGAAAGCAAAAAGGAAGCATAACAATGTTGGTAACCACTGAAAGTTTTCTCTTGCAGTGGTATATGTTGCAGCAGCGCCAATCATTACAGGAACTGCAGCACCGCTCAATGTTTTTGGGCGTGCTGCCAGAATCCATGCTTTAAGACTATTTGTTTTTACTTGACTGTCTGTCATAAATATGTGTTTCCTTTCTTGAAGGAGAAAATTTTAATTATAGAAGTTCCAACTCAGCCCAATGCGAAGTATACGATCGTTGAGTGCATAATGAGGAACAAGGAAATAGTTGCGTTTACCTGAACCAGCATTGATATGACTCATCATAATAAAGAATCGAGTATGCTTCAGGTGGAAATTTGCATATACATTAACGATAGGGTAGTTGCCTATTTCTATACGAGTATCCGGCTGACCTTCTGCAGCCATATTCTTCTGAACAGTATATTGTCCGAGCATAGGGCTATAGTCTGGCGCATAGTATTTTGTGAAGTATCTTACATCTGCTCCGAAATCGCATTTAAGCACCTTTGCTATTTTAAAGCGTAGGTACAGATTAGAGTATGCGTTCAAATCAGGAACAGGCAGCACGTTATTGTTGCTTGATCGCTGATAAGTAATAACATTTTCCCAGTTCAATGGTCCGAAGGTGAAATCCTGTGACAGTTGTGCTGTAATGAGATTGATGTCTGTTGCATTCTGCTCAACATTAACAGAATAACCCGTTCTTCCAGCTGTTGTGGCATTATAGCCAGATACGAAATAAGTGTAGTTGCTTATCTCGTCAACAGCAACTCGCAATGTGGTACGTGTCTTCTTATATGCGAAGATACCCTGAATGCGTGTATGAGTAATCTTACTTAAATCATCATTGTCCCACCATAGGTGTTTAGAGTGGTAATGACGATAATAGTGTGTAGGCTTGATATGATGGAAGAAACCACTTGCTGCAAGAGTAATAGTATCTCCGAAGAGTGGGAAGTTAAGATCCACGTTTGCATCAACCTTTATCTGACCAGCCTCGTCGCCCACAACCCATGTCTCTCCGATAACATTATAATGAAGAGTATTGCCCTGAGTCTTTGATAGTTGTGCACCAATACTTACGTTATGATCAGTTTCTGAGTCTGTTCCGCCTACCGAATCAGGAAGTTCGAAATGTTCTATCTGATGAGTAACAAATGCCTTAAGACCAGCCTTAGCCCATTTATTGAAACCTTCAAGAAGCGACAGAGCAAAAGTATTTTTCAAGCTATAGTGCTTTGTCTGGTCGTAGATAGAATCGCCAGTAAGCACCTGGTTAACATTATATGTTTGAGCATAGAAGTCAGCAGGTGTTTTATAAGCTTCGTATATACGACGATAGTTGCTGAAGTTTACCGTGTGAATGAAACTTGTAACAGGCACATATTCGTTCTTAACCCATGCTGTGTCTTCCTTTGCTTTTTTCTCTGCAGCTATCAAACTGTCGGCAGCTGCCTTTCCATTAACCGCAATGCGCTCACCCTTATTATCCTTTTGCGTAGGCTCGTTTCCAGCAATGATAGCATCGTCAGGACGACCAGTAAGAACCGTCTTGTCATCAACCTTTCTTCCTTCCTTCTCAGCTTTCTCCTTTGCTTTTTTAGCCTCTTCTTCTTTCTTTGCTTCAATAGCAAATTTCTTTGCCTTAATCTCATCTTCCGTCATAGGTACCTTACGGTTGAAACCTAAGTTATAACGATGTGTGAAAAGAATATGCTGATTATCGTTACGGTTCCAGTTTTGTTCCAAAACAGTTGGGATTTCGCTTGTTGTATAGCTATCGCTGAAGCTTTCAGGATGAACGATATAGTTATCGTCGGTAATACCACCGTTCTCAGTCACCTTCTGGTGATTAGTGGTAAAGAGCAGATGAGCCTGATAGCGGTCGCCTAAATACGAACCATACAGCGTATAGTTAAAATGTGATGTAGCCTGACTGTTGTAGTAACCTCGACCATAGATATAGTCGAAGTTAAAGCCAAAGCCAAGTCGCTTGCCTGCGTTCACACCAAACTTAGCAGTAAAATGATCTTCACCATTGATACGGTCGCCACATGAGTTGAAAGTAAGATTAGTAAATGGCGATAGCGTATTTGTGAAATGGAACTGCGAAGGGTCTTTCACAAAGAAATCGTATGGTAATGTGAAGATAAACTGTTCATCGGCATCAGAACGGTCAATGAATATTCTACTTATTCGTGGTGAACCAAGGTTACCCAATGCGTTATACTCACCACGGACACCCGTAGTGAATATAGAGTTCATGAACATATGCGAAAGAGTATCAGGCTGTGCATCAGTACGGTCGCCAAATCGCGAATCAATCGTCCACACCTTGATACCCTTTGGTATCTCTTTGTCGCTTCCTAAAGAGTCAGGGCTTATTTGTCCTCGCTTGGAGATATTACCATTTGGGTCAATCTGATTATTATACTGGTTATCATCAAATTGAGCATATGCCTGCGCTACAAGAGTAAGCAGACAAAGAATAGAGAATAGTTTCTTCATTATTTGTGAAAGAGTCTTAGGGAAACCTCTGCAAACTTAAAAACAACAGCAACGATGACAATGCATATTGCTATATTCTGATTCTGGTGTGAGAACCAATATACAAGAGCGCCCACAATAGCCAAAATCATAAACACAAGGTTCAGAATATTACGCAACTTAAACAACGGTTCATTTTTCGTGTTTATTGGCTCCAGTCTGTGCTTGTGTTCAAATGTTGTCTTTTCTTCTATGTTGTTATCCATATTTCTTTCTGTTTATTATGTTGATGAAATTAATTACTGCAATTCGTCAATGATAGCCTCAAAGCGATCAACGGTGTTACGACGGAACTTACCAGTGATGCGGTTAAGCTTAGTGCCCTTCTTGTTCAGACAGTATTTGTCTGTTATCAGTTCCTCAGCAGGCGATGTGAATCCTGTAGGACGGTCTTTCTCGTATTCGTAGTTGATATGCTTCATTTCAACCTCGGCAGTACCATCCTTACAAGTTATCAAGAGAATATAGTTCATCAGAGCACGGTCGAGCGATAGGGCATTGCTATGAAAAACCAAATACTCAAAAACCTTAGCACCCAGTTTATGTTCTTTCTCGTCAGCCTGAACAAGAGCACTCTGCTCAAGAGATTTTTCAGAACCGACAAGTTCTATCATCTTGTCGTACATAGCAGCATACACCTCGTCAGCGTTCTTTTCTGGGAGCGCTATCGTCTTGCTGAACACCACCTTACCGTCAACAGTAGGCACAGCGCCAGCAAGATATTTCTTGTCTTTGTTTTCGGCAACTATTCCTGCTTCTTTCTGCATCTTAGCTTTTACGGCATCCAGTTCAGCTTTAGTGGTAGCCTTTATCTGTTTGAATGTTTTTGTAGCCTTTTCGGTTTCTTTCTGTTGTGCTTCAATCATTGCCTGTTTAGCCTCTTCAAGAGCTTTCTGTGCTTCTTCCAGACGTTTTTTAGCAGCGTCAACATCACTTTGTGCAAAAACAGCTACAGGCATGCATGCCATCAAGGTTATAATCAGTTTTTTCATATTCTCCTCTTTATATTTTAGAAATTCAAAAACAAAAGTACTAAAATATATCGAATATAAAAAGTCTATTATAACTTTTTATGATATAAGCCTCTCCCCGTCCCTCCCCAATACTTTTGTCGCAGGGCAAAATGTAGGAGGGGGTGGGGGGAGGCTATTATAATAGTTTCTGCAATCTCACTATCTCATCCCTATACTGTGCAGCCTGGATGAAGTCGAGTTCCTTGGCAGCAAGCTTCATGAGCTTGGTGGTATTCTCAATGCTCTTCTGTAGTTCCTCCTTAGTCATCTTCATGCTTATTGGATCGGCTGCGAATGACTCGCTGTCAGGTTCGATATACGCCTGTTGTGCAGAGATATTTGCATTGACAACACGAGTGCGAGCCGTTTCTTCGCTTTGTGCTTGAGGTAAGGCAGTCTTAATCTCCTTGATAATCTGTTGTGGGGTGATGCCGTGTTCCTCGTTGTATTTAATCTGTATCGTACGACGACGAGCCGTTTCGTCAATAGTGCGCTGCATACTCTCCGTTATGGTGTCAGCATACATGATAACCTTACCGTTCACGTTTCGTGCTGCACGACCAGCGGTCTGAGTAAGACTGCGGTGCGAACGCAGGAAGCCCTCTTTGTCGGCATCAAGAATAGCCACCAACGACACCTCAGGCAAGTCGAGACCCTCACGAAGCAAGTTCACACCCACAAGCACATCAAATACGCCAGCACGTAAGTCCATCATGATCTTCACTCTGTCAAGAGTAGCCACATCGCTATGAATATATGTTGCACGTACATTATGGTTAAGCAGATATTCCGTAAGCTCCTCAGCCATTCTCTTGGTAAGAGTAGTTATGAGAACACGTTCCTGACGGTGTGTACGAGTAAGAATCTCGTCCATAAGGTCGTCAATCTGATTTTCGCTTGGACGAACCTCAATCTCTGGGTCAAGCAAACCAGTAGGGCGGATAAGCTGTTCCACTACAACGCCCTCGGCTTCCTGCAGTTCAAAGTTAGCAGGTGTTGCTGATACGTAGATCACCTGATTAATAAGACTCTGGAACTCTTCAAATCTTAGCGGACGGTTGTCGAAGGCCGCAGGCAAACGGAAACCATATTCCACGAGGTTCTGCTTGCGAGCCCTGTCGCCACCATACATAGCGCCAATCTGTGGAACACTCACGTGACTCTCGTCGATAACCATGAGGAAGTCCTTTGGGAAGAAATCAAGTAGACAGTAAGGGCGTTCGCCAGCCTGACGACCATCGAAATAACGACTGTAGTTCTCAATGCCCGAACAATGTCCCAGCTCCTTAATCATCTCCATGTCGTATTCCACACGCTCCTTAATGCGTTGAGCCTTGATACTGTCGCCAATCTCAGTGAAATAATCAACCTGTTTCACAAGGTCGTCCTGAATCATTCTTATGGCACTTTCCTGCTGTTCCTTAGTAGTAACAAACAGATTAGCAGGGTAAATTTCGTAGGTACTGAACGAAGCTATTCTATGGAACGTGTCGGCATCAACTTCCTCAATAGAATCAATCTCATCGTCCCACCAGGTAATGCGCAACACATTATCGCTATATGCAAGGAAAATGTCAACAGTGTCGCCTTTCACGCGGAAGGTACCACGTTTCAATTCAATGTCGTTGCGTACATATAATGAGTCAACAAGCTTGCGTAAAAATTCATTACGGTCTATTATCTGTCCTTGTTTTACTTTAATGATGTTCTCCTGCAAGGCAATAGGGCCTCCCATGCCATAAATACATGAAACAGAAGATACAACGATAACGTCTTTTCTTCCTGAGAGTAAGGCAGATACTGCACCGAGGCGCAACTTGTCAATCTCCTCGTTTATGGCAAGGTCTTTCTCAATGTATGTATCAGTAGTAGGAAGATAAGCTTCAGGTTGATAGTAATCATAATAACTTACATAATATTCTACAGCGTTGTTAGGGAAGAATCCCTTCATTTCCTCATACAACTGAGCTGCCAAAGTCTTGTTATGACTGAGAATCAACGTAGGCTTGTTAACGTTTGCAATAACGTTAGCAATAGTGAAAGTCTTACCGGAACCCGTCACACCCAACAGTACTTGAGCCGGGTCACCATTATTGACGCCTTCAGTAAGTTGACGAATGGCATCAGGCTGGTCACCAGTAGGCTTATATTTTGAAGTTATCTTAAAATCCATAATTTTTCTTTCAGAAGATATAAGAAGTCAAAGGAAGTTATGCCGCATTATGAACGTGGAATTACGAATTTGGAATTTGCAATTAGTCGGCTTCGCCGATTATCAATTATCCAATTTTGAATTATTATTCAATATTCAATATTCAATATTCAATAGCAAAAGCGCTGTCTTTTATCTTCTTCTATCTCCTTCTAACTACTTCTAATTCCTTTTTTAGGCAAGCAAAGCTTGCGAAAACAATGCAAAAATACTAAATTCCTGCCTAATATGCGTTATAAAGGTTAATAAATTGCGAAAAATTGTATTTTTTACTTTGTAAGCTGTTCAAAAATATGTATCTTTGCAAGTCGAAAATTAAAGTTATGAAGAAACTCGTATCATCATCCCTCATAGGAGCTGCATTGCTGTTGAGCAGTTGCTCAAGTCAGTTCAATGCGGTATATAAACTAAATGACTATACTTACAAGTATGAGTATGCTAAAGAATGCTTTGCTAACGGCAAGTATCAAAAGGCAATCTCTCTTCTAAACGATGTAGTTACCCCATTAAAAGGTACCGACAATGCACAAGAGAGCTTATATATGCTTGCAATGGCAGAATATTGCAGTATGGACTACGATGGAGCAGCGCAGGCTTTCAAGCGCTATTATCAGTCGTATCCAAAGGGCTATCTTGCTGAGCTTGCACATTTCTACGAGGGTGAGAGTATCTTTGAAAGCACGCCAGAGCCACGTCTTGATCAGAGCATGACAGTTTCTGCTATCACAGCTTTCCAGAACTACCTTGATCTCTATCCTGATGCTATTTTGAAGAAGAAAGCACAGCAGCGTCTTTTCGAACTTCAGGACAAGTTGGTTATGAAAGAACTACATTCAGCAAGACTGTATTACAATCTCGGTTCATATTTCGGTAACTGCGAAGACGGCAACGGCAACAACTACGAAGCGTGTATTGTTACCAGTCAGAACGCTTTGAAAGACTATCCTTATACCACCCTGCGTGAGGATTTTGCTCTGCTCATCATGAAGAGTAAGTTTGAACTTGCACAGCAGAGTATCGATTCAAAGAAGATAGAGCGTTATCAAGATGCCGAAGACGAAGCTTATGGTTTCATCAACGAGTATCCTGATTCAAAGGAAAAGAAACGTGCTGAGGAATATATAGATAAGTGCAAGAAATATCTCTCAAAGCACGCAAATGACAAGATTGGAGAATTAGAAGAAGGTGAGTTAGCTCAGAACTAACCCCATACGATATAGAAAATAAAAAAATAAGTATAAAGTTTTAATATGGATTACAAGAAATCAAAAGCGCCTATTAACACAGTAACCCGCGACTTGGCTACTTTGTGGGAACAAACAGGCAACATCTACAAGAGTGTAGTTATTATTGGTAAGCGTGCAAACCAGATTGGTGTTGAAATCAAGCAGGATCTTAACAAGAAACTTGCTGAGTTCGCTTCATACAATGACTCTCTTGAAGAGGTATTTGAGAATCGTGAGCAGATTGAGATCAGTCGCTACTACGAGAAACTTCCAAAGCCATCATTGTTGGCTACACAGGAGTTCCTTGATGGTAACGTATATTGGCGTGATCCAAACGAGCCTAAAAACGAGGAAGCATGATTCAGCGCAAGCAAACCCTCTTCCTTCTTGCAGCACTCATTCTGACCATCGTTGGCATGTGTCTTCCTGTAGCCACCTTTACGCCACAGGGAATGGGAACAAATGTAGAGGTGTATAATCTGTGGGTGAAAGGCAATCAGGCATCGCTTGATTTTTCTGTGGCACCACTTTTTGTGTTGCTGCTTCTTTCTTGCCCGTTGAACATCCTTGCCATATTCATGTATAAGAACAGAATATTGCAGGCGCGTCTGTGTTTGACTTGCATGCTGCTGCTGCTGTTGTATTGCGTTGCCTATGGCTACTACTGCTTCATGGGTGGTATCGATGCAGTATCAACAATGAACTATCATATGGGTTGGGCTACCTGTTGCCCTCCAATAAGCTTTATTCTTTATGCTATGGCTCGTCAAGGAGTCCTGGCTGACGAGAAGCTTGTCAGAAGTATGGATCGCATACGTTAGTTGCGCTTTACATTTTTGACTTTTTGATATTATTTCGAACATATAAAAAAGGAGGAGCGACTCTTTGCAAGGGTTAGCCCTCCTATTTTTATTTTTTAGTTCGTTAGTTTGTGAGTTCCATAGTTTAAGGTTAAGTATCCAACTCACCAACTTAAAAACTCACAAACTCACAAACTTATAAACTCATAAACTTATTGTTATGAAGAAAATATTCAGTATTTCGGCTATAACATTATGCCTAATGTTAGTTGCTTCATGTAGTAACAACAATAAGAAAAACATCAATCTTTCTGCCGACGACAATGATTCAATCGCTGTCGATGCAGTTCCTGATACTACAGTCTATGGTGTGGTAGGTGATGCCAGTGCAATGCACACCCTTCAGCTCATTACCGATGCTGGCGACACCATTACTTATATGCTCAATGCCGACGACGATGTGAATCCTGTTCAGGGCGGTATTCTCGTTGGCGACCGCATGGCAGTAATCGCAACAAAGAATGTTGATGGCGAAGACGAGGTTGTTAAGGCTATCAACCTTACATCGCTCATTGGTCGTTGGACAAGTATTGACAAAAACTTCAAGATTCTCGAAGGTGGTGTAGTCAAGAGTAATGTAAAGGCAGAAAAGCACCCATGGGTAAGCTGGAAGATATACAACGGCCATCTTATCCTCAATGCCGACACCTTTGATATTGATAACCTCGGTGCCGACAGTCTTTATCTTGAGAATAAAGAAGGAGTGTTTGCATACAAGCGAGCAAAATAATGGAGCCCTTTCGTGTACACATATTGGGTTGCGGCTCAGCGCTGCCCACATTGCAGCACAATGCGTCAGCGCAGGTAGTAGAGATTCGTGAGAAACTCTTCATGATAGACTGTGGCGAGGGCACACAAGTGCAGCTACGCCGTTCACGCATAAGGTTTACAAAGATCTCAGCCGTGTTCATCAGTCATCTCCATGGCGATCATTGCCTCGGGCTGATAGGTATGATCTCCACCTTTGGTATGCTTGGACGCACCGCCACACTACATATCTATGCACCAGCCCAGCTCGAAGACATCCTGCACCAGCAGATAGCACTCTTCTGTAGTGGGTTAGAGTATAAGGTAGAATTCCATGCCGTTGACACAACCAAGAACCAGGTGATATACGAAGATCGTTCACTCGAGGTAGTCAGTCTGCCTCTAAAGCATCGTATGCCCTGTTGTGGTTTCCTATTTCGTGAGAAGCCCACACGTCCTCACATCAAGCGCGACATGATAGACTACTATCAGATACCTGTTTCACAGATAGATAATATCAAGGCGGGAGCCGACTGGGTGAATGCCGACGGAGAAGTCATTTCCAATAGTCGCCTCACCACGCCAGCCGATGCGCCACGAAGCTATGCCTATTGCAGCGACACCCGCTACATACCATCGCTTCACAAGCTCATAGAACGAGTAGATATGCTCTATCACGAGAGCACCTACGCTGACGACAATGCCGACAGAGCAAAGAAATACGCTCACAGTACCGCCTCGCAGGCAGCCCAGGTGGCACGCGATGCCCATGCTGGCAAGCTGCTCCTTGGTCACTACAGCGCCCGCTACAACAATGAAGAAGTATTACTTCAAGAAGCCCGTGCCGTGTTCCCAGAAAGCTACCTGTCGCAAGAAGGCGATGTCTTCGATGTAACGGCGAATAATGAATAATGAGTAAAATCTAACTATGCTATTATTATCAATTATTATCAGCATTCTTTCCTTTGGTGCCAAAGGTGACGGCACCACGTTAAATACACATGCCATCAATGCAGCCATACAGTCGTGTGCGCAGCAGGGTGGTGGAGTAGTCGTTGTTCCTGAAGGAACATATCTCACAGGTACCATACACCTACAGTCGGGCGTCATGGTGCAGTTGCAGAAAGGAGCAGTACTCCTGGGAAGCACACAGCTCAGCGATTACGACAGCTTTATTCCCACTCACGACCTCTCACGTTATGAGAGCGGACGAGGAACAGCCAATGCCAATAGTGCCTACGACACCATCTGGACAAAAGCACTTGTCATAGCCAATGACATTCACGATGCAGGTATCACAGGCGAAGGAACCATCGACGGACAGCACGTCTTTAATCCGCATGGCGAAGAGAAAATGCGTGGACCTCACACCATCATAGCAGCATCATCATCACGATTAACATTCACACATTTCAAGGTGCAGCATGCAGCCAACTATGCATTCCTTGCCTACGACATCCGAGATACCGAGTTCTCACACCTCACCATCACCGAGGGTTGGGACGGCATCCATATCCGTGGTTGCGAACAGGTAAGTATCCGTGATTGCGTCATGCATACAGGCGACGACGGCATTGCTGGCGGCTATTGGCACAGAATGGTCATTGACGGCAACGAAATAAACTCATCGTGCAACGGCATACGTATGATACAGCCATCCGTCAATCTTGTAATATCAAATAACCATATCTATGGACCAGGACAGTGCAAGCACCGCACATCGGGAAAGACCAGTAGCGATGCAGCTATTAGTCTTGAACCAGGAGGGTGGGGGGCTGCTCCCGGGCGCCTCGACAGTATCGTCATTCGTAATCTCAAGACCGAGACCGTGCTCACGCCAGTGAGTGTTACTCTGAGCGAAGACAACAGTGCAGGCACAATAACAATAGAAAACATCGTTGCACGTGACATCACACGTATGGCAATGTCTGTAAAGAGCTGGGGCACAGCCCACACCGACAAGGTTATCGTTCGCAATGTCGATTTGCAGTTCCGTGGAATCGACGACCCCTCTTTGCCTAAATGGTTCAAGACCGCCAAAACCAGCGAGTGGCCTTTCTTTCCATCATGGGCAATGTATTTCAGAAATGTGGGTAGTGTGAGCATTGAAAATGCAAAACTCTCTCATGTCGGTGCCGATTACCGCAAAGCTATTATATATAATAATGTGGGAAAGAAGAAAGAGAAAAACCTCACCCCAGCCCTCTCCAAAGGAGAGGGAGATGTTACGCACATGAAAAGCGAAAAAAATAACTGAAACCATAAATAAAGCCTCTTGCAAAATTAATGCAAGAGGCTTTAATCTTTACCATTTATCCTTTATCATTTATCATTTAGCACGCCTTGGCGTGCGCATGCTACATGCAGCTTGTAACACCAAGAGTGGTTGCTACTGCGGTCAAAACAGAGATGACCAACTGAATAATTGTTTTCCAAGTTTCCTTTTTCATAACAACAATCGACCTCTCTCCCCGCTCTCCCCTTCTGGGAGAGTGCCTCGCTACACTCGTTGCCTACGGTCAGAAAGTTAGTAACAATGAACTTTGCAAGCAGTTTGAGAGGATTTTTTTAAGTTAAACAATTAATTTGAACGTTAGTGAGGCTCCCTCCCTGTAGGGGAGGGAGGGGGGATAGGTCATAGTTCTGGTTTATCTCCTCCAGTTGAAGGGCTGGGCGTTGGGTTGGTGTTGCCACCATTTCCGCCGCCAGTTTGTTCTCCTTCCCCACCGGGAAGGTCGGGATGGGCTGCAGGTAACTCAACCTTGCCGTCCTCATCCAGATGCTTGTAGATTACCTGACTGATGCAAGAGAAGTGCATTGACTTCTTGATCTTCATTGCCAGCTGGTAGGCGTCAGTACCCTTAGCACCGTTCTTCTCGCTTGGCTTGTTAGCGTTGAGCCATGCACTAACTGCAGCCTGCTTCTTTGCAAACTTGCTCTGCTGAGCGAGCTGCTTCTCACTTGCAGGACCCTTGTAAGGGTTAGTCATCTTTGCAAGATGAATCTTGTTACTTGACTTGTTGGTTGCGAAGTAGTCGTTACTGCCGCTACCGTACTTTCCTGTGATACCTTTGATCACGTCGATTGGAGTGATTTTTGCCATTTCTATTAGATTTAAGTTTAACATTGAAAGCGCTGTGCGCTCCCTTTATCATTTGTCATTTATCGTTTATCCTTTAGCACGCCTTCGGCGTGCGCAAGGTTCGAGATGGTTTCGAGATTCGTTCGAGATGCGCGCTTCGTCTTTGAACTCTTGACAAGTGCAAAGATACGAAGAAAAACAGTAGGTTATCCAAAGTGACCCGAATGTTGAAATGCAATATTTGGCAACTTGCTGATTATTAAGGTGTTAGTAAGCTTGTTGATTTGCTATGTGTGTCTATGGTTTCAGTTTTCAGTTTTCAGTTTTTTTTTAATCGACTAAAAAAATATCCATTCCAACCCTCTTATATATATATAATTATAATTATATATAATATAAGCACCCCAAAATAGTATTTTTTCAAGAAAAAAAATAACTGAAAACTGAAAACTGAAACCGCAGCACACTTTTTTCACCAACCTATTGCTTTGCATTAAATAATTTATTACCTTTGTGTGATTAAGAAAAATACAAAATTCTCATTTATGGAAGAGAAGAAAAACATACAATTGAAACGCTATGATGATGGCACACCCAGCATAATGCGCAAGGCAACAGTATATACCGATTTGCATTTCTATCGTAAAAGTGATGTGCTGGTGCAGCTCACCAAGGCTTTCTGTGCTCGCTTCCTACCTAAATATGGCGACCGCACGGTGGATCAGATGGTGCAGGCTGCCCGCTCAGTAAAGCAGAATATCGCCGAGGGACTCACCGATGGACAAACATCATTTGAGGTGGAGATAAAGCTGCTGGGCATAGCCAAAGGCAGCAACCAAGAACTCTTGGAAGATTACCTTGACTACATAAAGCAGCACAAGCTGACAGAATGGGCAAAGGCTGCCGCCCCAGGGCATGCCGATGCCCACAGTAATCCCGGCAATTCCAGCAACTCCGAATATTCCGGAAAAACCGAATATTCCAGAAAAGCCGGCAACTCCGGGTATGCCCGCTACTCCAGCTTATCCCCCGAACACGCCAACTACTTGCGTCAGCGCTACAACAAGCTATTAGCCTATTGCCGCACTCACGACAGCCTTGTCGACTATGAGATTTTTTTTAACAAATGGACAGATGAAGAAATGGCAAACACTGCTATAAGCCTTTGCCACATGGTTGACAAAGCCATGACATCATTTATAGAAAAACGTGATCGCGAATTCGTTGAAGAAGGAGGCGTGCGTGAGCGCATGACGGCAGCACGCCTCGATAAGCGAGGAACACAAAAACAGATAATCGCCGCACAAGAGCAAGAAATAGCTGCCCTGAAAACACGCATCGCTTCTCTTGAACGTGAATTGTCAGCATTGAGAGCTAATGTGAAATAAAATTCCCAAAATGCAGTTGCAACTTATTGAAAAAATTATTATCTTTGTGTGATTACAAACCCGCATAAAACAACTGTTTTAATGTGGGGGTTATAATCTTTTTGCTAAAAAAATTTGGAAGCAAACAGCTTTTTATCTATTTTTGCAACAGATAAAACGATTTCTTATTTAGAACAAAGATAATAAGCCCCCCAGGCGCGTCTTCGGACAGCATACTTGGGGGGCGTTACTTTTGTTACCCCCCCCACACATTTGATGACGAGAAAGCAAAAGAAATGATCTTTTTTGTTAACTTTTGATCTAATCTAAAATGCATCACTTCTTTTGAGTATTTTTGCATGATATATGACGAAGTACAAAATAGAAGTTACAGAGGTATTAAAGCGCACCATTGAAATGGAAGCTGACAATGAAGCAACTGCCATTGAAATGGTGAAAAGAATGTACCATAACTGTGACTTCGTTTTAGATTCTTCAGACTATATAGAAACTGAATTCGACGTAAAAGAGATGAAAAAGCAAAGCGAAATGAAATAATTGTCGAGATAAATACGTATCTTTGCAAAAAGATATAATCGAAATAAACGATTTATGCATTAAACTTAAATTAAACAATATGAAAAGAATATTTATGTCCTTGGTTATGGCTTTTATGGCTGTTGCCATGTATGCACAAAAGGATGTTACTACTTTCCTTGGTATCCCTGTTGATGGCTACAAATCTGCAATGAAACAAAAACTCATTTCAAAGGGATTTGTATCTAAAAAGCTGGGAAATACAGAGTACCTTGAAGGAGAGTTTAATGGCACAAAGGTACATGTTTATATTGTAACTAATAATAAGAAAGTTTGTCGAATTATGGTTTGTGATGCCATAACTCTAAATGAGGCAGATATAAAGATTCGTTTCAACAACCTTGTTAGTCAGTTTAATAATAATAAGAGATATGCATCCTTGAAAGATTATACATTGTCTGATGCTGAAGATATTTCATATGAAATGCTTGTTCATAATAAGAAGTATGAGGCTTTGTTCTATCAAGCTCAAGATATACGAAAAGTGGATACGTTAGCTATACAAAAACAGGTTAAAGATGAACTTTTAAAAAAATACTCTCAAGAGCAGTTAGATAATGCCACCGAAGAAATAACTAAAGAAGCACAAAACATTGCAATGCAAAAGGGTATGGATTTAATTTCCAAGAAGTCTGTGTGGTTCTGTATATGTGAACATTTAGGCAAGTATTATATTGCAATGTACTATGACAATGAATACAACCGTGCCAATGGTGAAGACTTATAATGTTTAAATTATGAAGAAGTTTACATTCATATTATCAATTGTATTTTTGGCATTAATCTCTTCTTGCGGTTCGTCTCAAAGTATAATAAATACAGCTAACGGATATGATTTAGCCAAATACAAATACGTTGTGTTTAGTGCTAATAATGAAGGAGATGCCGAGTTAGACGATATCTTAATGATGTTAGAAAACGACATTTCAGAGAAACTACAAGCTGTTTCTCCAGAAACGGCTCGTGTCCTCATTTCACAAGGAGAAAACGTCTTGTCTCCTAAAATAAATATTAAAACGGAAAAGTGGGACGGTGGCGAAACTTATATTTCAATTACTTTCTATGATTATTACACAAATCGAAGCGTAGCTGTTATTAAGTCAAGCGGTATGGGAATATCCATTTCACAAGATCAGGAAATTGCATATAAAGCCATCAAAAAAGAATTGAATAAGGTTTTTAATAGTAATTCGCAAAGCATAGAGATTAGATAATAGGTTATCGACATAACATACTCCCCACTGATTCTGCAACAATGCAATGTCAGTGGGGATTTTTTATGCGAAAAACATACATTTTATTAATAAAAACCTTGACACTAATCTATATTTTTTCTATCTTTGTTGGCGTTTTTAGAGTCAACAACTTAAAAATAATCTAACCATGCGAAAAATGAATACCTCTTAATTTGTTGATATGCCACAATAGTGTCATATCAAATACACTATAGAGCTCTTAGTTCCATATACAATGCCATGGTAAAACGGCATTGGGCCCAATGCAATGTTTCATTTCACAATAAACATTGCTATGAAAAATATGTATGTGCAAATCACAGAAAACGATTTGCATAACATTGATATTAAAGAGTTAATAAACCAAGGCCTTTTATTCAGGTTGGTAAAGCCAACAAGGAGCTTAGAGTCGATTATTCATTATGTTGGGCGCATCAATGATTGCGCCTCGCCTGCCTACCACAGCTGCATATCGCAGCTATGGCAAGAGATTCTATGCTCACCCAAAATCAAACCTAAACTCTTTATCACGAAAGGGAAAAACAAAGGCAACCCGAATTATTATTATATTACTGCTATCGTAGAAATACTTCTACAAAATAATGTGTACGATAATAAAAAATATAGCCTTTTGACTCTATGTAAAATAATGGAAAATACCGATAAGAAAAGCAATTTTTATACATCTTGCCAAGTGTATTTTACACGTGATTTAGCAATAGAGATAAAGAGAATATTACGTACATATTTGCAGTATTTAACTAAAGGAATAAAATAAACGATTTTATACCTCAACTTCCCATATTACATTTGCACTCGTAATCAGAAACGCTGGTTACGGGTGCGTTTTTTGTACCCATATTGTAATACATTTAAAATTAAAGCAAATGGCAAAAATTAGAATGAAGCTTACACATGTGCTTCCAGTTCAGACTGGTGTGAACCGTGATGGAAAACAATGGAAAAAACAAGACTTTGTTTTTGAAGATTATGGAGTTATGTATCCTAATGTGATTGTAGCTACCATCTTCGGTGAGGACAAACTTGCAAGATTTACAGCCAAAGAGGGTGACCTCGTTGATGTTGACTTTCATTACAAGGCGCATGAGCACAACGGCAAGTGGTTCAATGAAATTTCTGTTTATGACTTTAACCTCACAACAAATTAAATAAGAAAAACCAAGAAAAGCCTCTCCCATCCCTCCCCAGTGAGGAAGGGCTAACCAACTGTTCGCTAATTACAAGTTTTGATTTGATTATGAATGTTGAGTTAGGGTTTTTACAGGCACGAAGTGCCGTGGTTTATCTCTGAAAAGGTTTCTGCCGTAAGGCTTGGGTGAGAAAGATGATGAAATGGAAAACTTGTTTTCAAAATAAAACATCTTGCTCACACAACCATTTCGAAGAAATGAAAACCTTTGAAGATGTTTTCTCGGTTCTTCTTCATAATTATTCAAGCAAGAAACTCAAGCAGTTAATTCTCCTTCCCTTTTGGGAAGGGATGGGGGAGGCTAATTTTCATATAGAAGGAATATAGGAGGAATATAGGGAAATAATAAAAAATATTTTACGGTTTTACAGAGTACAGAAAAAGCATAAAAACGTGAAATTTTAAGTTTCTGGGCAGGCAGAAAATTTTTCTTAAGCAGGAAATAAAAATTGGCTAACTAAGGAAAAATAAGGGTAATTTGAAACTGTTTTACTTTCTCCTATTTGTCGTTGTAATGTCCATAAGAAGAAAGAACATCAATGCAAACAATGGCTTCTTGAATTTCGTAAACTAATCTGTGCTTTTTTGAAATCCGACGACTCCATAATGTTCCATCACCACCTTTCAATCGTTCAGGTTTCCCCGTGCCAGTATGTGGATGTTCATAAAGCTCAGAAATCAAAGTAAGGGCTTTCTTAAAGGCTTTTGGTTCATTTAGGCTTAGATATTTAAGGTCGTTCTGAGCCTCTTCTTTGATAACAACTTTATATTGGCTCATAAGCTATTAATGTATCTTTCAAGTTCATCAACATTTGAGAAACTCTTGCCAGGTTGCTTCTTTGCCTTTTCTATTCTTGCAAAGAAGTCTTCTTTTGTTAAAAGCGCAGAATTATCCTTTTCAGCAACGAGTTTACGCAGATATTTTGCAACTCGTTTCAACAGGTTTTCATCCTCTGCAATAATGCTCATATTGCGAAGAATCTCGGCATTAAGTTGCGTTGCTGTCATAATCAATTCTTTTATTATCTGTAGGCAAAAATACAAATATTATATTAAAGCAACAAAGAAAAGAAGTTTTATTCTCGGCATTTTGTTTAATTTTGATTTTAATTCTGATTAATTTCCATGCGAAGCGTGCTATTTTTTTCTTGGTTTTTCCGTTTTTCAGGTGTTGCCTGTAAATCCTATAATAATGTATTTAGAATTACCCAAAAAAGTTTTTTGCAAAGACTGTCACGTTGCAGGTTAAAATATTGATAGACAGCTTGTTAAACTATTTGAGACTGTCACCAGACTGTCACGGTCTGTCACCATCATTTTTTTGATTTTCGTTCAAAAGCGTGATAGTCTGGTGACAGTCTGGTGACAGTCTTTGAGCACCTATTTCTTTGATATACAGTGCGTTAGTGTACTTGGTGACAGTCTTTTGATAAATTATGCTGCTTTGTATTTTTTGGGAACTACATAGTAAGCGCTACCCTTATGGGTATGAGTGCTTTTGTAGCCAAGTGATTTCAATGCAACGGCAATCGCTATTTTTGTTTTCTGAGTAGGCATTATCTGTGGGTAACGGCACGATAGTTCTTCAAGAATATCGGTTGTAATAGTAGGTGTGACTTGTTCTGTTTCCCTTGGCTTACGGAAACATATCTTTGTTATAGCTGCAATATCAATATTTTGCTGGTATGGCTGGTTAGCTTCCTGAAGCAGTATTGTCTCTTCACGATTGAAGTAGCAAGGCTTGCCTGTGTTTATCTCGCTCAGAATCTGGGCATATAGCTGTTCGTGGTTTATCTCAAACGTGTTGTCTATGAGCTGTGTGCTTGGAATATCTATACACAGATAACGACGACTGCCAGTTGGGTCTTTCAAAGGTTGACGGCTGTTTGTTGTTGCATAGCGATGCTGGTCGGTCTGCACAGAGGCATATATTCGTCTGCCGTTTACCTTGTTCTTTGAAATGGTGTGTTTCAACTCAGCCTGCTGTGAGTTCTTCACCTGGTCGAACTCGTCGATATTAACAAGAAGATTGTGGGTGAGAGCCATCTCCTTGTCAAACTTGTTAGCAAGGTTCAAGTGGTCAAGATAATACTCACGAAGATTTTTAGGAAGCAGTCTTTGACAGAAGGTTGACTTGCCACAGCCCTGATCGCCCATAAGCAGCAACACCACATCATTTCCGTGCTCCACATCCATCTTAATCCAATGAGTCACCATAGAGCGCAGCCAGATACGAATCCACTCACTTTGTTTTTCGTTAACACCTGAGAGGCAGTTGATAAGGTTTCCAACATGATCTTTACCATCCCAAGCAGGAAGTTTGTTCATGTATTCAGCAATAGGGTCGTAAAGAGGTGTGTGCTCAGAGTAAACATACATCTCGGCATACTTCTTCAACGATTTCACATCAGGCAACGCCATCTCAAGATTCCACACGATAGAGTTCCATCGTTCATTGGTGAGGTGTTGCCACACGAGAGGATTAGAGCCGATACAAGCAACCTCGTATCTGCCGTTCAACACATTGTTACGGAACAAATAGTTCTGTTCAAAAAACTCTTCGATCAGCATGAGATCAGGGTTTGCAGCAACCATAGTTGCAGCATCATTCATGATTCTGTTTTCCATAAAGATAAAAGTTTAAGAATTGGTTATTTCATCAGTAGTAAAGGCTAACGAGTAGTCTGCTTCTGCATGTTTCTCTTTTCGATTGCAAATATACAAAATCATTTTGTAACTTCCAAGCTTTGAGACAAATCCTGAAGTCACCTCTTGCTCACCTTCTCCATATATTATACTCAAAAGAGGTTGTAATCGGGTTTACCCAATGCTTACTTTTTAATTATTTCCCCCTTTTTGTTGTAAGTTATTCTTATTTGTATTACCGTTTGCAAACGGTGGTTTGAAAGGTGATATAAAAGTTGTCTCAATCACTAAAATTGTAATTCTTTGATGTTGATGTGAAGGAATTATTGAACTCAACCGAAAAATACACTAACATAGTATGGCAAAAATAATAGTTCAAGATACAGAGATAAGTGTATCAAATGTAAATGGCGAAGATTACATCTGCATTACAGATATGCTGAAAGCCAAGGATGGTGATTTCTTTGTGACTCTGGGCACACTACGAATTGGTTACTATCCACCCTTGGGTAGATGGTAACGGAAGAACATGTCGACTGCTTATGAATCTTTTGCAGATAGAATATAATGTGTTACCAACAAAGGTGCTTAAGCATGATAAAGCGGAATATATTCAAGCCCTCATAGATACATGTGAGAAAGAAGATATAAATATATTCCTTGATTGCATGGCATGCCTTCACATCAGGCATCTTCAGAATTATATACAGCTGTATGAAGACTCTATGAAATGAAGTCGAAAAGATTTTTTTTCAAGCTTTGGCACATATGTTTTGTGGCAATATACTACTTTAAGAGTATTTTTAAATAAGCTAACTGGCACTCGGAAGTGAAAATAAAAGCAAGCTTTCATTTTGCATTTCTCTTGTTTTTACTTAACTTTAAATAAGTTATAATGCACTCAGCATAAAAAAATAAACAAGTTTATTTTGTTCTGCTTTCGTTTTTACGTAACTTTGTAACAAAGTTTTTGTTTATGGACCTGAATAATCAAATCATCATTTATCAGACAGAGGACGGACAGACTCAGGTGGATGTTCGTATAGAGAATGAGAATGTGTGGCTGACACAGCTGCAAATAGCTGACTTGTTTGGTACAAAACACCATGCAATAACTAAGCATTTGTATATATCTGATGAACTTGACGAAAATAGCATATGTTCCATTTGGCAACATATGGGAAATTAATACAATATTAGTGGGGAATAATAAATATGGGAAGTACGATACAGCATAGCAACGAAAATGAAGAGAAGAACTTCATCAGTGATCTTCGGACAATAGTTTCTGCCGCCAGAGATACCAGTTATCGTATGGCTAATATAATGCAGGTGTTACAAAATTGGCTTATTGGCAGACGTATTGTTGAAGAAGAACAGCAAGGAAAGGCTCGTGCAGACTATGGTAAGCATATCATAGAGTTGGCATCAAAATCATTAACGGAAGAGTTCGGCCGAGGCTTTTCTGAAACACAGGTGAGAAATTATCGTAAATTCTATCTGGCTTTCAGTAATTTACAAATTCAGCAGACAGCGCCTGCTGAATTCAAATCGAGACTTGCATCAATTCAGCAGACAGCGCCTGCTGAATCTATTTCTGATGGAATCGTGCTACCTGTTCAATTATCTTGGAGTCATTACGAAAGACTGATACGTGTTGCCGACCCAGAAGCCCGTATGTGGTATATGCAAGAGGCAGCCACACAACAATGGGACTATCGCACCTTGAAACGCAACATAGATTCTCAATATTACTATCGTCTTAATCAAACACCTGAGGTGAAACGGCAGGAGGTAGTTGATGAAATGCACCGTTTGACAGCCGACTACGAGAAGGAGAAATCAACGTTTGTCAAGAATCCTATGCTTGTAGAGTTTCTTGGGCTCAGCCACCGGGAAGCTTTTACGGAAAACAAGCTTGAACAAGCCATACTTGACCATTTGGAACATTTCCTTATGGAAATGGGCAAGGGATATGCCCTTGTCGATCGTCAGATGCATATTCATACCGAGGACAATGATTATTATATCGATTTGGTGTTTTACAACTATTTGCTAAAATGCTTTGTCTTGGTTGATCTCAAGACTACCAAAGTATCGTATGAGGATGTTGGACAGATGGATATGTATTTAAAACTTTTTGACACATACAAACGTACCGAAGGCGATAATCCGACAATCGGTATCATTCTGTGTTCTGAGACAAATGCTGATGTGGCACGTTTCTCAACACTTGCTACTAACAAACAGATGTATGCCTCAAAGTACCTTACCTATATGCCTTCTAAAGAGGTATTGGCCCGTGAGATAGAACAGCAGAAAGAAATATTCCGTTTGCGTAATAATAGTGAAGAGGAGGTATAGTCTATGAAAAGAAGTAGAAAAGATTATTTTTCAAGAGTTGGCACATATCTTGAAAAATATTGCCAATAATTTTGAGAAGAAAAATTGTCGCTTTTGTTTAACACGATAGATGATATGTAAATCATCTATTACATTAGTGGAAAAAGAATTTCTGGTCTCATTTTGGGAACAATTAACCCACTGATAATCGGCATTAATGCTGAAAATCAGTGGGTTAATTCGTTATATTGTCAATCTTGAAAAGATGAATGTTATTCTGCTTCAACGAACCAATCAAGGCATTTTGTTAGTTCATCATTGAAATAAACATCGGCTTTGTATATTTGTCTGCCTCCAAAAAGATTCTCCGCACGAAACTCAATGATTGAATGCCAGCCAATATACTGTGGAACAAACGAATCCTCATAGTCCTTTATCTCCTGTTCTAAGGCTTTTTCCTTTTTCTCCTTTGCCTTATAATTCTTAGAGAAAGCATCAAAGAGCGTTGTCTTATTCTTCTTCAGGGAATCCTTTAATGCAAGGTAATTCCTATCTATTGACAAAGAAGAATAGGCACTGTCCAAATCTGTCATTTGCATATATTCATAGAGATCAGGATTACCCATTCGCGGTTTAATACTTTCCTCAAACAGGGTTCTTGCTTTCTCTTCTGGACTTTTGGAGCAAGAGAACAAAGTCAATGCAAGCATGACCAATAAAATGTGGTGTGTCTTTATTGCCATATTGTTATTCTTTTATAGTCCATGTACTGCAATTCAAAAGACCTCCTTCAACTGCTACTTCGTTATAGTCAACAGCCTCAATGATTCTGTCAGGGAAAATTTTATGGAACAAATCGATTGTTTCCTGATCTTTGTTCCCCTCTACGCCGAATTTAGGCAATACTATCAGATTACCTACTTCAAGATAATTTACATATATACCAATCGCATTCATTTCATGGTTCTTGTCGTACTTTTGCTCAAAGAAAGGTACGTTGATATAATTGAGCCCATTTTCTGAGCAAGCTTTGTTTATTCCATCACGAATATATTTGTACTCGGAGTTCAGATCATTGCCTAAAATTGTATCTTCGTTGACAAAGCGAACCATTCCGTCTGCATGACCAGTCACATCCGTTTTGAATGCAGGGATGATTATTACTTTTGCTTTCAGTAGTTTTTCAAGTTCAGAAACAAGTTCCTTCTTATCATACTCTGGATTTTCAAGAAAAATTCTATCGGTAAGAATAGCCTTGTTTCCATATAGAACAACATTTCCACCGTCAATATTAATGTCTGAAAAGATTGGTTTGATATTGTTCGCTGCACATACTTCATGAACATCACTTCGCGACTCTTCCCATTCCTTTTCTCCCCTCAAATACGATGGATTATACTTGAATTGAATAAGTTCCCCCAATCTGTTCTGTACTGGCATATAATCACGACACCAAACGTCTTTAGTATGAGTGAGTTCCTTTACAGTAACATTATACTTCCTTAATACAGAAAACAGTTCGTTTGCTGCATTTGGAAACTTTTCTTTCAAGATACTTGAAACATAAACTATATTCGGCCTCATTGTATTATTTACGATTTTCATGTTTATACATTATACTTTCATGCAAAAATAATAAATTTTATAAAAAAAAGGCAATTTTTGAAAGAAAGTTACACAAATCCCTATAATTCACAGAAATTATTATAAAATGCCACTTGAAAAGACCACTTTTGGGCTTCTTTTGGCAAACACGTTAGCATTTCCACGAAGAATGTTACCATTGTGAAGAGCGACATTTCGACTCGGTTTTGACTCAACCAAGACCACACTTCTAATGACAGCAAATGAAAATTTTCGTTCATTTACGAGTTAACAGATGTTAAGCAAATGCTTTCATTTTGGGGTTTCTAAAATTTTTGTTCCCGATTTGCTTCTTTTGCCGTTTTTGTCTTTTCAATATATCTGTGTATCAGTTACTTACGAACAATCAGCAGTTTTTGAAGAAGAGTATTATGATATAACGTGAGTTCGACAAATTCAAAATAAAGCAAGCTATGTTCAATAGTCCTTTGCATGTTGATACATGGCTTTTGGGGAACCAAGTAATATATTGCTATTGTTCCAGAATTTTGATGATGAAATTATCAAAAAATGCTACTTTGTAATTGATAATGGTTTGATATTATTTGCGCTTATTTGTGCAATTGTGCATCTGCCCATTTCAAAATATATGAAATGGGCAGAAGAAACGATGGTTATAGTGGAATTTCTGGATGCTGTACGGCAAGTGGTAAACCTTTTTGTGTAAGGTAAAACATATAAAGGATGACTGGTTTTTTACCTCTGTTTTCACCATGATGAATGGTGTTTACCATTTCAACTACTGCTTCTCCTTCATGCACAACTTTTTCTTTGCCGTCCTGTCCGATAATGGTAAGTTCGCCTTGCACCAGTATGCCGTAGTTCATTACAGGATGATGATGCCAGCCCAGTTTCTTACCTGCAGGGAACACGTATTTCATCGCTACCAGTTCGGGGCGTCCCTGCAGATAGTCGGGCAGCTCTACACCATCCCAACTTTGGGAGATGCGGATAAGTTCTGTGCTCACAACATTTTGTGTGTTATCGTCTTCTTGGGCTTTAGCCTCCTTGCAAGAGGTTGTACCATAAACTAATACTATCAGAGCGCAAATTAGTATTACGGCCGTGCTCCATAATTTGTTGTTTTGACTTATTCCTCTTTGCGAAACATCGCTGAATTTTGACTCGTTATGTTCTTGCTTTGTTTGGTTGCTCTTATGTATCATTGTTTTCCTTTGTTTAAATATTATGTTCTATTAAAAATCAAGACGATAGAAGAGGTTTGGCAGTGAGATGCCACCTTTGTCTGTACGCACGTCAAGAGTACCCAAATCGAAACGCTGGAACATTGGAGTCTTGGTTCCAAGAACGTTAAGACCTTCAAAGGCAATAGTGTGACTTACCTTCCGTTTGTTGATCTTATAACTAACGGTAAGGTCGATGATGCTTGTAGGATCGAAATTCTTTGAAAAAGCCTCATTGTCCTTGTATATTGGATTGTCGTCGATGATGCCTGCTGCAACGTTTGCACGCATTTGTTCTACATCAATAGGTGTATAGCGTAAGCCTCCTTGGATAGAGTATTTTGCGCTGACATTGAGCACGTTCTTGCCCAGCATCCACTCTTTACCGCCAAGTATTTTGAACATGAAGCCTCTATCGTAGAGTTGATTGCGCCATACCTTGTCCTCGCCTCTGTATTGTGATTTATAGAGGGAAAAGTTTGTCTGCCCAAAGAAACCGTGACTCATATAGTGCTCAAGGGTGATGTCGCCGCCATAGTTGCGTGTGTTTCCCTTGTTGGCAAGAGGTTCGTCGGTGTAGAAGAAGTAGCGATTGGTTACACAATATGTGCTGCCATTAATGCCTACAGGAGTATTGAAGCCATATTCATAGTAAGCATTCAAACGCAAAGTCAGGTTGCTGTTGAATTTATGAATGTAAGTGGCGTGCAGATGATGAGCCTTGCTCAGACCGAGATCTTTGTTTACCAAATTTCCTTGTGCATCGCGATAGAAGTAGGCATCAAGTTTTTCCACCATTGAGTGCAGACCGTAGCCCAATGAGAAGCTGTTTTTTTCGTTAGCATCCCACTTTATACTTACGCGAGGTTCTATTGATAAATCTTTTGAGAGCAGGAAGTAGTTTCCTGAAATACCAGCCGAAAGACTCAGATGGTCGTTTATAGTGAAAAGGTTCTGCCAGAACACGTTTGCCAAACCGGTGTTATCTTTCATGTTGGTATATTCCCGCATGGCGTTGACAGGTGCATAGACTTTGTCAACAGAACGATATACGAGATTGAAGAAACGGTGAGAATATCCGCCACCAAACTGGGTGAGCCACTTGTCTGAAATCTGCTTTGACAGTTCGGTGTTGAACTGCAAGCGGTCTTCGTTCATTTTCTGATTGCTAAAGAGATATTTCTTCTCTGGTTCTTCGTATGTGAGTGGCTGAGTGAGGATACCATCGTTAGAACGCATAAGTCCGTAATAATACGTATCGCTCTTTAAGTGCTGCATATTATAGGCAACCGTTGTACGCCAAGTCCACTTATTGCCTAAGAGAATCTTGTGAGAAATTCCTGCCAGCAGTTGTGACACATTTGCTTCAACGTCGGAAGCATCGTATGCAGAGTGTGTGTCTTCAATTTTAGTGCGACCATCCCATGTGCTGTCGTAGAAACCCAATCCGAAGATTGAGAATGTGCCGGCACGCTTGGTGGGGAAGTTCAGTTTGATGGAGAAATCTTGGAATTTTATGTGCGCTTCGTCAGTGTCTATTAGCTTAAGCTGATCCATTAGCGAAGTGAAACCATAACGATAGTTCACGATGTAGCTGCTGTTGTTTTTTCGTGAAATAGGACCTTCGAGTGTCAATTCTTCCGACACGGTACCTATCTGAAGTATGTTTTCGTGCTTTGAGTTGTTGCCCGACCGCATCTTTACGTCGAACACACCGCTCAGGGCGTTATTGTAGTTGGCATTAAAGGTTGAAGTGAAGAAGTCGCTGTTGCCAATGACGTTAGAGTTCAGAGCGCTCACCAGTCCGTAGCCAGCGTTCCAGGTATCGTTAAAGTGATTTGGAGTAAACACTTCAATACCTTCTATGCGATATTGCATACGTTCAGGTGCATTACCATGTATGGAAAGGCCACTTCCGTCAGATTCACCCGAGACACCTGCAAACGACATTACCAAACGAGCAGGGTCGTTATAGCCACCTGCAAATCTACTGGCTTCCTCCATTGATAGCATAACACCACCAGTAAGCACAGCTGGATTAACTGTTGCTTCCTTATTAATACGAGGTCGTACAATAACTTCATTTATTTCGTTTGTGCTTTCACGTAGAGCAATATCAATAACAACTTCTTTTGCACCAGAAATCATTATTTCTTTCATAATGCTCGGCTCGTAACCAATATAGTTTGTTTCAACAGTATAGCGTCCGCCTTGCTTGATATTTATGATATAGTTGCCATCAATATCTGATACAGCAGCAACATTTTCTAACTCAGAAATTCTAACTGTAGCACCGATTAGGGGCTCACCAGTAATTGCGTCTTTTACTGTTCCACGTAAGGTTTCTGCCTGTACTGCAATAATATTGCAGATGATGAGAATTGCGGTAAATATCCAAATTTTAGTGTGTTTCATATCTTTATTCCTTTTAATGTTTTATACGAAATGTTATTGTCACTGAGTTCAAATGGGAAAATATTGTTTAATGCAAAAAAACGATATAGGTGCAAAGATATTTTTTTTTATGATTAGTAGTGTTCTTATTTTTTACTTTCTTTTGTTTTAAGTACTTTTTTGCTTCGCAAGAAATTAGGCGGCATCTCAACAATAAAAACAAAAAGTGACCTTTTTATTTTGTATTGTCTTCGATTTAATTTTATCTTGCAGATGAAATTAGGATGCACTCGGGAATCCAAAATTTAAAAAGCAAGCTTTTAATTTTGTTATTCCGCTCGTTTTCACTAATTTTATTCCAAAGGAATGAAGGAATTTTATCTTGCAGATGAAATTAGGATGCACTCGGGAATCCAAAATTTAAAAAGCAAGCTTTTAATTTTGTTATTCCGCTCGTTTTCACTAATTTTGCACCCAAAGAATTATAATTCAGCAGGTTAATGGAAGAAAAGAAATTTAAGCGTACCACTGTGACCGCTGCTTTGCCTTATGCAAATGGTGGTGTTCACATTGGTCATTTGGCTGGTGTTTATGTGCCAGCTGATATCTACGTGCGCTATCTTCGTTTGAAGAAGCAGGACGTAGTCTTCATTGGCGGTAGCGATGAGCATGGTGTGCCAATTACTATCCGTGCAAAGAAGGAGGGTATCACTCCACAGGATGTTTGCGACCGCTATCATACTATTATCAAGGATTCGTTCAAGGAGTTTGGTATCTCTTTTGATATCTACAGCCGTACTACATCTGAAACTCATCATAAGTTTGCTTCTGATTTCTTCAAGAAACTTTATGATGAAGGTAAACTGGTGGAGAAGGAGAGTGAGCAACTTTATGATCCTGAGGCTAAGCAGTTCTTGGCAGACCGTTATGTGATGGGTACTTGTCCTAAGTGTGGCAACCCTAATGCTTATGGCGATCAGTGTGAGAAGTGTGGTTCTGACCTCAGTCCAATGGAGCTTATTGACCCTCACTCTACTATCTCTGGTGCTAAGCCTGAGGTGAAGAAAACCAAGAACTGGTATTTGCCTTTGAACAACTATCAGGAGTGGTTGAAGCAGTGGATTCTTGAAGACCACAAGGAGTGGCGTTCAAACGTGTATGGTCAGTGTAAGAGCTGGTTAGATATGGATTTGCAGCCTCGTGCTATGACCCGTGACTTGGATTGGGGTATCCCTGTTCCTGTTGAGGGCGCTGAGGGTAAGGTTCTGTATGTGTGGTTTGATGCACCTATCGGTTACGTGTCGAACACTAAGGAACTTTGCGAAAAGGAGCCTGAAAAATGGGGCACATGGCAGAAGTGGTGGCAGGATCCAGAAACCCGCTTGGTACACTTTATTGGTAAGGATAATATTGTGTTCCACTGTGTTATCTTCCCAACAATGTTGAAGGCTCATGGCGACTATATCTTGCCAGACAATGTTCCTGCTAATGAGTTCTTGAATCTTGAGAACGACAAGATTTCAACATCTCGTAACTGGGCAGTATGGCTCGACGAATATTTGAAAGATTTCCCAGGTAAGCAAGATGTGTTGCGCTATGTGCTCACAGCCAATGCGCCTGAGACAAAGGATAATAACTTCACATGGAAGGATTTCCAGGAGCGCAACAACTCAGAGCTTGTTGCTGTTTATGGTAACTTTGTGAACCGTGCTTTGCAGCTCACCAAGAAATATTGGAATGGTGTTGTTCCTGCGTGTGGCGAACTGCTGGATGTAGATAAGAAAGCTATCGAGGAGTTCGAGAACGTGAAGGCTAAGGTAGAAAATTATCTTAATGTGTTCAAGTTCCGTGAGGCACAGTTCGAGGCTATGAACCTTGCCCGCATCGGTAATCGTTATATCACAGAGTGTGAGCCTTGGAAGGTTTGGAAGACTGATCCTAAGCGTGTAGAGACAATTCTTAATATCTCGCTTCAGTTGGTAGCTAACCTTGCTATTGCCTTTGAACCATTCTTGCCTTTCTCAAGCAACGACTTGCGTAAGATGTTGAATATGGAAAGTTTTGAATGGGAGCAGTTAGGTTCTACAGAATTGCTGAAGGCTGGCGATCAGCTTGGCGAACCACACTTGTTGTTCGAGAAGATTGAAGATGATGCCATCCAGGCTCAGCTCGATAAACTTGCTGCTACAAAGGCTGCTAACGAGAGTGCCGCAGCAGCAAAGGATTACAAGGCAAACCCAATTAAGCCAAATGTAGCTTTTGAGGACTTTGAGAAGCTTGATATCCGTGTTGGTCATATCAAGGATTGTCAGAAAGTGAAGAAGAGTAACAAACTGTTGCAGTTTACTATTGACGATGGTAGTGGTGTTGACCGCACTATTCTTTCAGGTATAGCTAAGTTCTATGAGCCAGAGCAGCTTATTGGTAAGGATGTGCTCTTTGTAGCCAACTTTGAACCTCGTAAGATGATGGGTATTGAGAGTCAGGGTATGATTCTCTCGGCTGTTAACTTTGATGGTTCGTTGAATGTAACCACCACCCTTGGTGAGGTTATGCCAGGAAGTGAAGTTGGATAAAATTGAATTAGAAATTACGAATTAGGAATTTTGAATTATATTCACTATTCAATATTCAAAAAAAGGAGACTGCACAAATTGGTGTTTTGTCTCCTTTTTTTGTATCTTTGTGCCAATAATCTAAAGATGAGGCTGTTGATGCGGCTGCATTTTTTTGACTTATAACTAAAATAAATCATTATAAAAAATGAAGAAAATACTCTTTTCATTGTTTTTATTGGGGGCTGTTGTGCTACAAGGTAAGGCTGCCCAAGAGGTGAAAGCACCTTTGAATGTTTATGGGCGAAGTGTTACATCGCTCAATGGAATGTGGAAATATTTTGTTGATCAGCAAGATATTGGCTACTATGACTATCGTATGAATCCTACGCGATGGGGCTTTTTCCTTGATGCAAAGCCACGAAATGTTTCTGATTTGGTGGAATACAGCTTTGATGATAGTAAAAGTATGAAGGTGCCAGGCGACTGGAACACACAGGATGAACAGTTGTATTGGTATGAGGGTAGTGTGTGGTATCGTCAGAAATTCAATTGGAAACCAGAACAGGGGAGAAAGGCATTGCTTTATTTTGCTGGAGCCAACTATCTGAGTCGTGTGTGGGTGAATGGCAAGCAGGTTGGTGTGCATGAAGGTGGGTTCACTCCATTCTGCTTTGATGTGTCGGATGTTGTGAAGGCTGGTGAAAACACTATTGTTGTTATGGTGAACAACAATAGAAAGAAGGAAAACATCCCTACACAGATTTTCGACTGGTGGAATTATGGTGGCATCACTCGTGATGTGATGATGGTTTCTGTGCCTGAAACATATATAGAAGACTATTCTCTTCAGCTTGTAAAGGGCAATACTAAACTTATCAATGTAAAATTGAAGCTCAATGAGAAGAAAGCTGGTAAAATGGTTACATTGAGTATTCCTGAGCTGAAAATTAAAAAGAAATTGGTTACCGATGCTCAAGGTGAAGCAAATGTGATGTTGAAAGCTAAACCATCACTGTGGTGTCCTGAAAATCCAAAACTCTATAAGGTGAGCATTACAACTGCAGAGGAGACTATAAGTGATGAGATTGGTTTCCGCACTATAGAAACTCGTGGCAAGCAGATTCTTTTGAATGGTAAACCTATATTTTTGAAGGGTATAAGTTCGCACGAGGAGACTGCTTATACCAGTCGACGCTGTAACTCGGCAGAGGATGCTGATACGTTGCTTGCGTGGGCTAAAGACCTTGGGTGTAACTTTATGCGTTTGGCTCACTATCCACATAATGAGCATGCTATTCGCGAAGCAGAACGTAAGGGTGTGCTTTTGTGGGAGGAGATTCCTTGTTATTGGACTATAGATTGGAAAAATGAGAAAACTTTTGCTAATGCTAAGCGCCAGTTGCAGGATATGATAGGTAGAGATAAGAACCGTGCCAACGTTATTGTATGGTCGGTAGCTAATGAAACTCCACATAGTGCTGAGCGTGATAAGTTTCTTTCAGAATTGGCTAAGTTTGCCAAGACAGAGGATGATACTCGTTTGATATCAATGGCTATGGAGGTAACTGGTCAGTCGAACTATGTAAATCGACTGAATGACAACATGAATAAGTATGTTGATATTATAAGTTTCAACGAGTATATTGGTTGGTATCGTGATGTGAATGATGCCCCAAAGATGAAATGGGAGGTGCCTTATGATAAACCTGTTATCATTAGTGAGTTTGGTGGAGGTGCTGTTGCTGGTTTGCATGGTAGTAAAAACGAACGCTGGACAGAGGAGTTTCAGGAAAACCTGTATAAGGAGAATCTTGATATGTTGAACAAGATTGAAGGCTTGTCAGGAATGACTCCATGGGTTTTGAAGGATTTCCGCTCTCCTCGCAGAATCAATCCTGTTGTTCAAAAAGATTTTAATCGCAAGGGATTGGTTTCTGATAAGGGAAAGCGCAAAAAGGCTTTCTATGTGTTGAAGGAATGGTATAAGAATAAGTAGAAAAAAAGGAAGATATGCTCATTAAAAGCTATCTTCCTTTTTTTATGTATTTAGTGTTTAAAGTTATATAAACACATTTGACAGTTTACATTAGAAACGGTAAACGACAAAACTCTTTGCAGGGATGGTGATGGATAGTGTGTTGCCATCGGCTTTGATATCTGTTGTAACAGGAACAACGGCATATTTGTTGTTGATGGTGTTCTCCTGTAGCAGGTTGTCGCTGTGCAGAAGGGTAGCCTTGCCTGCCCCAAGATTCTTTATTCCCTTGAAACTGATGATAAGTTGTTGAGGCTTGTCTGAGTTATTACCAACCTTTACAATATAATCTTTGGTTGGTTTATCGTAGCATGCAGAGGCATATAATCCGTTCTGACCAGTGAGTGCCTTACCATCTTCGGTAATAGAAAGCACATTGGTACCAGCATTGTTGCCATAGAGAGCTTGAACATACCAATTGGCTGAACGCACAGAGGTGAGGTTGTCGAACCAGATGAGGTCAGGACGCCACTGCCATCCTTCTACATGAGCAAAGAGTGGGGCATAGGTGGCTTGGTGAACAAGGTCGGCATTGCGCTCTAAGCCTGTCATGAAGCAAGCCTCTGAAAGGGCTGCTTCGAAAGAGTTTGGTTCGTTTTCTGCATGTGCTGCATATTCGCCTGCAAATACCTTTGGACCTTTGCGTGAGTAGTTATCATAGCGTGATGCGTTGTTGAAGAACCATTCTGGCTTCATATAGTAGTGCTCGTCAACAAGGTCAACCTTTAGCTTACGCATCTGCTCCCAGCCGTAATCAAAATCTTTGCCTGAGGCTGAAGGACCACTGGTGCCACAAATCTTGATATTTGGATATTTTGCGCGTATCTGATCTATAAACTTAGCAAGACGCTCTGGATAAACTTTACCCCATTGTTCATTACCAATACCAATCTGTTTGAGGTTGAAAGGTGCAGGGTGTCCCATATCGGCGCGAAGCTTACCCCACTTGGTGTTAACTGAACCATTGGCAAACTCTATGAGGTCGAGAGCATCGTCGATATAGCTTTGAAGATCTTCAACGGCTACATGTGCGTTCTTGTCGTCGTCTTTGTTTTGGAACTGGCATGCCAAACCGCAAGAAACAACAGGTAAAGGTTCGGCACCAATATGTTCAGAGAGTAGGAAGAACTCATAGAAACCTAAGCCATAACTCTGATAATAGTTGGGATACATTCTATGAGGGAAGGTGTAGTTCCAACGGTTTTCGTTGAGTGGACGGTTCTCGGCATTACCAACACTGTTTTTCCATTGATAACGTGTTTCGAGGTCGGTGCCTTCAACGATACATCCTCCTGGAAAACGGAAAATGCCAGGGTGCAAGTCTTTTAGGTCTTTCACGAGGTCGGCACGAAGTCCGTTCCAGTTATCGGCAGGGAATAGACTGATGTGGTCGAGGTCAACACCTTCGGCAGACATGAGGAAGATGCGCATAAGACCTTTTTGAACTGTTTTGGTTGATGTGAGTGTGGCTGTGTATTTATGCCACTTGTTTTCAGTAACAGTTATGGTGTCACAAGAAATAGGTACATCATCATCGCCAACAAGTTCAACACGGAAAGTTGCTGCTTTGCCTTGAAGGTCGGCAAGACGGGCATAAACTGAGAAATTGTATGTCATGCCTTTCTTTAATCCCATACCAAAGAAGCCACGATTCTCAAGCCCGGTGAATTTTTGGTTGTGACCGGCATTGCGAAGGGTTACATAGTGAGGATTGCGCGAAAAAGCAGGTTTGAAATCGTTGATGCTCACATTGCCAAAGGTGTTCCAACCCATGGTGTGATCGGGAAATTCAAAACTGCGGTTTTCAACCATCTCGGCATAAAGACCACCATCAGCACCAAAGTTGATATCCTCAAAGAAGATGCCATACATGGTTGACTGAATGGGGGCACCAGGAGTGGTGTTTACTGTGAGTTTGTGCTGTGCGCTCGCACCAAGAGATGTGAGGGCTGCAAGTAGCATAACTGCTAAGGATTTAGGTTTTGTTATCATATTTGAGCTTATTTGTTCATCTGTTTGAGTGTTATATTCATAATCTATAATTCTTTATCTTCTGAACTTTCAAAAGTTTCGATGGTACAAAAATACAAAAATCCACCCATGAAAGGGTGGATTTTATGTGTAATAATGTTGGAAATTTGTTATTTCAATGGAGATATGGTGAAATTGAATACCATATTTTCATATTTCAGTCTATATTGCTCAAGTGGCCATGCGCCCCAGCTGTCGATACCTCCCAAACCGGCTTGTGCCTTGTCGATGCGCAGTTCGGTGAATTTGCTCTTCTTTATCTGCTCTGGATGACGCTGTTTCTTGTTCATACCCTCATCGAGATCAAGAATGTTATAGTGCAATGCGCTTGCCATGAAGAGTTCAGGAAGTGCGCTTACCTTGATTCCCTTGCCTTCGCTATTGGTTTGCTTCCAGCAACGCATGTCGCTCTTGGTTCCTGTTTCTTGTGGACGGATATATGGGAAGAACTGCTCATCGGCTATTTGCTTGTAAATGCCTACGTTTTGTGATTCTTTACGATCGCTGTAGTTCTCAATAGGTCCACGACCATAGAATTGTGACTTGTCCATGTCGTAAGGCATATCAAGTACCATACCGAAGCAGAGCATATTTTTCAGTTTTTCTACTTCTCCTGCGGTGAGGTCTTCGGTGACACGAATTGTACCATCTGCAAGGATATTGTATTTGAGAGTGAGACGAGCCTTGGTAGCTGGAATGTCGTAGATGGCTGTTACAAGTGCACTCTTGTCTTTGTTCTTAGTTGACTCAAGGCTTACGAGCTTAAGCTCAGGATTGCGCCATGCTCCCAAGATATTCTGTTGATGTGCACCCATATCGTTGTCGGTTACTGCACGCCAGAAGTTTGGACGCAGAGTACCACCTTCTCCAATGTAGTTAACACCTGCTACTTGATACTTGGTGAGAAGACCAGTGCTGCGGTTGAACTGTAATTCAACACCATCAGCTATGATATTAAGGGTTGGATTGTTTTTCTTGTTTACAATCTTCAACTTACCCTTTACCTGTTGTATATTGCAGCAAGCCTGCATACGCTCGCCAATAGGCAACTGACGATAAGCTACAACTTGACCTGCTTCCATGAGAGGTTCTGCCTTCTTGAGTTTGAACTCTATGTTGAGGAAGAGTTCCTTGCCTTCAAGTTCGGTGATAGGCAGTGTGAACTGCTGTGTCTGTTGAGGAGTGATGTTGAGGTTGTCGATAGTGCCACTTTTGAGTGTTTTGTTGTGGTCAACAACTTTCCACTCCATTTTGTAGTTGCTTAGGTCACGGAAGAAGTATTCGTTGTGAATGCTTATGATTCCCTTGCTCAGGTCAACAGCCTCTGCCCAAATATTTTGATGCTGATAAGCAATTTCATAGGCATGAGGGTTGAATTGGCGATCGGGACCGAGAATACCATTGCAGTTGAAGTTGTTGTCGGATGCGTCATAGTTGTTGTAGTCGCCACCATAGCGGTATTCTTCGATGTTGCCTGTTCCTGGCATGAGAGAGGCTGCTTTTCTTTCTAATTCAGCCAAAGACTTTTGCTTATGGTCTATATTTGCATGTAGTGCTTGGTCGGCAAAATCCCAGATGAAACCACCCTGATATTTTGGATATTTGCGGATGAGTTGCCAGTATTCGGCAAATCCACCAGATGAGTTGCCCATAGTGTGATTGTATTCACATTGTATGAGAGGCTTCTGGTCTTGTGGTCTTGTGCTTTCGCAATAGTTCTTGCAATCTTTTGGATAGCAATACATTGGACAGAAAATATCGGTGTTATCGCCAATTCCTGCACGTTCCCAGTGGATAGGACGACTCTGGTCGAAATTCTTTATCCATTGATATGCTTTTGTGAAGTTAGGACCATCAACAGTTTCGTTACCCATACTCCAGTATATTACGCTGGGGTGGTTATAGTTCGTTTCTACATTATGCTGGTTGCGCTCCATTATCTGAGCAAGGAAATTCTCTTTTCTTGCCTCAGAGTTGAGATCGTAACCGAAGCCATGACTCTCCTGGTTTGCCTCTGCGCAAAGATAGATACCATATTGGTCGCAAAGGTCGTACCAACGTGGATCGTCAGGATAGTGACAAGTACGTACAGCGTTGATGTTGAGACGCTTCATGATCTTGATATCCTGAATCATGCGGTCAACGCTTACGATATAGCCTCCATCAGGATCCATTTCATGACGGTCGGCACCCTTGATAAGTACAGGTTGACCGTTTACGAGGAACTGTGAGTTCTTGATTTCGATCTTGCGGAATCCCACCTTCTGTGTTACCACATCCTTGATGTTGCCCTTGCTGTCTTTAACTGTTGCAACGAGGGTATATAAATAAGGTGTTTCGGCTGTCCACTTCTTTACATTGCGAAGAACAAAGCGCACAGTACCATTGGTGCGTTTCTTGAAATTGCTTTCGCTCTTCACGATGCGTACTCCGTTGGCATTGAGCAACTCGAAGTCAATTATAGGTTCACCCTTTACATCAACATTGATGAGAGCTTCACCATCCTGATAGTTGTTCTTAAGGTCAGGAGTAATCTTGATATTCTCGATATGAACGTTCTTGTCGCGTGCAAAGAGGTAGCTCTGGCGTGCAACACCACTCAAACGCCAAAAATCCTGATCTTCATCGTATGAACCATCACACCAACGGAATGTTTGGAATGCAATGAGGTTCTTTCCTGGCTTCAAATATGGTGTTATGTCAAACTCAGCACCAATCTTGCTGTCCTCGGTGTAGCCAACATATTGACCGTTTATCCAAAGATAGATGTTTGATGTTACTGAACCGAAATGTGCAATAACTTGCTTGCCGTTCCAGTCAGCAGGAATATCTATGATACGGCGATAAGAACCTACATGGTTATCCTTAACAGGAACCTTTGCAGGATTAATCTCGTGGTTGCCTCGCCAAGCAAAACCGATGTTGACGTATTCTGGATCACCATAACCATTGAGTTCCCAGATGCCTGGAACGGGGAACGACTTCCAACTGCTATCGTCAAAAGTAGTCTTAAAAAAATCGGTAGGGCGTTGGTCGGCATTCTCTACCCATTTGAATTTCCAGTCTCCATGAAGAGAAAGAAAGTTTGATGAAAGTGTCATATCGCCTTTCAAGGCTTTATCAACATTTTCATAAGCAAAAAAGTGAGTGTGAAGCTTGAAACGGTTAACTTCGTTTACCTGCTGGTCGTTCCACTCTGTAAAGGTTGGTCCTACAGCTGCATTTGCCGTGTACGACATTGCCAGCATAGAGAGAGCGGCCAAGAATTGTAGTTTTCTCATGTCTTATTTTTTATGATAGTTAAGCTTGCTTGCAAATTTAGTAATAAACAGTAACAATAACGAATGTTTTATTATAAAAGATGTAAAATAAAAGAATGCTATAAAACACATTGTGTGCGCACACAAACGATTGATATAGGTCAAGAAAGTGATATTTTTCGGTGAAAAATGCAAATAATATATTGCGGAATTTGAAAGTTGTTATACCTTTGCAATGTCAAAAGACAGAAAAGAAACAATAGATAAAGTTGTTCTTAAGGTAAAGATAAAGATTGATTCAGGTATAAATTGATTCAGGTAAAGATATAAGGTGTTAGTTTAAGGTAAACACAAAGATTGTAATTTAGGACGACAAGGTAAAGGTATTAGTTTAAGGTAAAATAAAGATTGTAAAGGACAACAGAAAGGTGTTAGTTTAAGGTAAAGTAAAAGATTGTAAAGGACAACAAAAGGTATTAGATAGGGTAAAGCATAGATTGTTCAGGTTTTAGGTTTAAAGTTTAGGTTTTTAGTTATTAAATCGGTAAAAGATTGTTAGTTATCGCAGAAAACGGTGTTTCGCCAATGGGCGACACCGGACGTCGGAGGGGAGAAAATCTTCGCCGATTTTTTTTGTCTTTGCGAAAGCAAAACAAACGAGAAGTTAAGAGTCAATTGAGAATTACGAATTTTGAATGTGGACAGCTAAGTTGGTGAGTTAAGAGTTAGGAGTTGGGTATTCTTGACCATAATATTCTTTGCACGCTGTTTTATAGCGTAGCTGTGCCTCAACAATATCAAGATTTCTTCCAAGACGTTTCAGTATGCGTAACTGCAGACGATAAGCTTCATCGTTTATAGGATCGATGTTAAAGATGCAGTTTATTGTTTTTAGCATAACAGGAATTTTATCTTCTGCCTCGGCAACATGGAGTATATTACGCAAAACAGTGAGTAATTGTTCTTCGGCAGAAGAACGGAATTGGTCGAGTGTGCCATTATCTGTGAATGCTAAGAACTTTCCGCGTCCGATAATACGTAGAATTTCGTTACTATCTGTTTCATTGAGTACGCTCTCAGTAGAGATAAGTTCCTGTAGTCGCTGATAGTCACAATAGAAGGGTGCTTGACTGTTGAGGATAAAGTTGCTGTTTTTGTATATTACTTCTACACCTGTTATTTCCTCTAATGCTTTTCGGAGGTGGTTGATGGCCACACTACGTGAGTTCTTAATTTTATCGGCTGTTTTATCTCCCCACATTATGTTTCCGAGATGTCGTGATGGTATTCCCTCCTTACCGTATTGCAGCATAAGGCACACTATCTGTCGTAGTTTATCGGTAAACATGAAAGAGATATCTTGTCCTTTGGCATTGAAAGCCTGGAAATTGCCAAAAAGATAAATAGAGTCAGGCTGTACCTTGAACTCATCAGTAATGTTTGCTATATCTGAAGTTTGTATGAAATGTCTGTGTCGTCGGTATCTGCAGTATATAATGATTAGGACAATAATCAACACAATGATGCTTAGACCTGCATACCACCAGCGTGTAATGCCTGGAATGACTTTTGCTTTGCTGAAAGTGTCTTCAGATAGTGCAGGCTCATTGAGTGCATAAGCATGAAAAACAGAATGGTGTTCGTCTTTGTATTCCTGGACTGTGGCTATAAATTTATGTAGTAGCTGGTCGTAGAATAAGTTTGCATCAGTTTCTATGCGATCAGAATGGATAGGTATGGAGTCGCCTAACTGCTGATATGAGCCGTCTTTTATAGAGAATCGGTATAGTTTGAGATATGAGTCGGAAAGAAATTCTGAATAGCCTAATGTGTAGAAGTAACCATCTCTAACAATCATGTTCTTTACAAATACTGATTTTGTTTTTCCACTCCAGTTGGCATCCCATAGTTTTTCCACTTTGTTGGTTTGTAAGTCAAGTCGATGCAGATCGTAGAAGAATCTATGTCCTACAGTTTGGTCGCCTGAATCATTGCCCATACCTCCAAAAATGTAAACATAGCGTTTGCCATCGTATCCCATTGACAAAAAATAGCGTGGGAATTTTTCGCCTTTTATGTCATTGCGAGTTATCCAATGATGATTTTTTATGTCGTAGGTATAGAATACTGAATTGTATCGCATATTGGCAAATCCGCCATAAATGGTGTATTGTTGCTGTGTTGGTTCGTAGAAAGCGCCATGATGGTGCATCTGTCCATCTTCAATCTGTTCTGTTGATTCTGCTTTCCATTGTAAGGTATTAAGGTTTAGACTTGCTATTGATGCTTGTGTAGGAGTCTTTCCGTCGCGATATGTTTCATATGTATATAGTTGTTGAGCATGTTCATCTAAGAAGCAGGTACCAAGATATAATGTCACAGGGCAAGGGGTTGCAAACTTTATGCGATGTGTTTGTTGTGACATTACGTTATATAATGATAAGGTATTGTTATTGTAGAACAATACTTGGTGTGTTTTGGTATTATAGATGTTGCCAGCAGGTGTTGATGACTTGCTTGCAAAGATTTGTTTCCAATGATAGCTGTCGTTAATAGCCCAATAGGGGTTATCAACATAACCTATGCGCTTACCATCGCTGGTATAAACATGATTGCCTTCAGCTTGGCATAATGGAAACACTAATCGTTCATTAGCATTGCTCACCACAAGGTCTTTCATTGAGAAAGTGGGCACATCAATGAGGTAATCGCTACGTCCAAAGATTATCTGTGGTGTGAACGAGTATGGAAGGTCTGCCTTTTTTATTGATTGCTTGTGACCATCAACAGAGAACGTAATCTTCTTGTTGTCGAAATCGAACATTACTTGTACATCAAACCATTGACGTAGGCGCAACTGCTCACGATTGAAATGATACACAAGAATACTTTTATAGCCTTCTTCGTTGAGAGCCATATAGTCGTTTCCTCTACCATCGTAAAACACGTTAAATACGTTTTTACTTCTTTCATCAACAATACGAATAACATATCCCACATCTTCGCGAAGAGGTAGTTGCATCTTGAATTTTATGTTCAGTTGATGAGTGAACTTTGTTTCATCGCCATTGAACACACTAAAAGAGGTGCGTTGTTCTATAGAGTTGGCATTGCTTTGAAAAGTTAGTCCCTGCGCTAAGGCTTTAAGTGAAATTGCCATGATGCAGAGCAAAAACAAGGTTCTGATTTTCATAAATAGGTAAAAAGAATAGTGTTAGTACTGCGGCAAAGATATGAAAATAATCTTTTAACTGACAGATTAACTGGGTTATTTTTAATGTAAAAACATGGAAAATGGGTTATTTTTCGGTTGGATTAATAGAATAATCTGTTTTTTAATTCAAAATTAACCCAATATTTAATCTGGCCAATTATACATTTGCGGCTGTTTGGGAAAACTCTATCAAATAATATAAAACAAATACCTAAATTAAAATGAACATGAAAACCTTTTTCAATCAGTTTGCAGTTCTAATTATGTTGGGCTGCCTGAATTTTGTAGTCTGTTCGTGTAGTGATGACGACAGCGTGTCTGCTGGATACTCTATAGGAACAGTAACGGGTATCATCACCGATGATTATAACACTCCACTCGAGGGAGTGGGTGTGAAAGTAGAAGGAACCGACCTTACTACAGTTACCAATGCAGAGGGAGAATACACATTGAATAATGTATCAACCCAGAAAAACATTATCACCTTTAGTAAGGCCGACTATCAGACAATTAGTGTTACTGTTACTCCTGCAAGTTATAACAAGGGTATTGCCCTGGTTAATGCAGCTATGGAATATGCAGCAGCTAAGATCACTGGTATTGTTCTTGATGCTAAGAATGGTAATGCTCCAAAGGCTGGTGTAAAGGTAAGCATAAGTGAGACACAGGTAGTGACAACAGGTTCTGATGGTCGTTTCACAATCGATAATCTTCCTCTTGATGCATATACAGTGACATTTACTTATGATGGTTATGAAACCATTACACGTACCGTTGGTATTGATGGTTTTATTGATGGTACAGCCATTGTTGATGTTACCATGGGCGGACGCCAGATTCTGCCTCATAAAACACTTGATGATTTATTGAACTGCGACTATTGGCATTTCAATGAATATACAGGTGGTCGCAATGCTACAGCTTATCCTCATTGGGATTGGTCAACCGACTTCATGGCTACCATGGATTTCTATGGTAACTGGGAAGAACAAAATGAAGGTACAACCCTGCGTATAAGAAATGATGAGGGTGACAGAAGTAATCCTGCTAATCTGCAAGAATTTGATTCATACGTATATGGTATGAAACATATTACAGAGGATAATAAGATAATGACGATTCAATGCCGTACCCACTCAGCATCAGCTGACGATCCTGCTATTTGGGGTGTGCAGGTTATTGATATGAGTGCATCAGAACCACATGCTGTTAAGGTGGGCGACAACCGTTCTTTAGCTTCTGAGAGCTATGCAAGTGAGGTATTTGACCTTAGTGAATATGTAGGTAAGGACATTGTTATTGCTATTGGTACATATCGTGCAAGAACAGGTGATTACTGGAAGCAGTTGGTATTGCGTCGCATTGCCTTCAATACTCAGGCTGTGCCTACAGAAAACTGGGGATGGTTAACAGGTACAGCCATCAGTGAAGAGTTGGCTGACTGGGCTCTCACCCGTGAGATGGTACGTTCAACTATGCCTCAAAAGAGTTATAGCTTCTCAGGAATATCTCCACGTAATGGTAATCGTGATAGCTATTGGGAGGCTTACCAGTCATGGCGCGAGATTAATCACATTGCTTATGCATGGTCATTTGTACCATTGCAGAAAGACCCAGAACCATTTGCTGGCGAGGGCTTCGTTATAAAGACCAATGGTGGAGGTGCTGTGGTGAGCACTACATTGCCACAGAGCTATTTCTATGCTAAGTTCTCTATATCAAGTGGTCATGACCATCTTACTTTGAAGTGTCGTAATTTTGATGGCAGCAATGCTACATACTTTAAGCTTACAGCAATCACCAACGATATGCAGGTGAAGCATATCATACCTTCAAATGCATCAGTACAGCAGTGGGCAGAGGCTGCTAATGGCTGTGTAAGTTTCATCCATGAAAATGGTGACAAGGATCATCCTGAGGGTTATGCTACATTCACCTATGATCTTACTCAGTTTGATGGTAAGGATGTAACACTTGTTTTGGGTGTTTACAAGGGTACTGATAACGGTAATGAAAACAAATTATGTATCCATAGTATTAACGTAAACTAATATGAAGAAGATAATTATAACTATTGCTGCTTGTTTCAGCAGTATGGTGGTTTTCTCCAGTTGTTCAAAGGTGGAGATGGATCATATCCCATATAATATAAACACTAATAACCTTCCAAACCAGAGGGGTGCAGAACTTTCTGCACTCAATCTGGAGAAGGCTATAGCTCTGACAGACACAGCTATTGCTCATTATTTTACGGGTAATAATATGACAATGTTGCGCTATTATAATCCTGTTACACAGAAAACTGAAAGTGAAGTGGGAAGTGTGTGGATGTACACCAGTGCCATTGAAGCTGTGAACTCGGTTATGCAATCGTTAAAAGATATGCGAAAACTTGTTCCAGACCTTTATGATAATAACTATAGTCGTTATGAGCAGTTACTTGCCAAGCTATATGATGGACTTGATTATTATGCTGGTACCTTTACCCTTACATCATATACAGGAACAAATACATGGCGTGTATTTGGTGTGAACCGTGCCAGCGACAAGGAAGTGGCTGAAGTTGAGGGTGTGATGAATGTTTATGACGATCAGGAATGGCTTGTTAGAGAATTAGTACATTCTTATAAGCTCACTGGCAATGCTAAGTATTTGGAGCAGGCTGAATATCTAACAGCTTATGTTCTTGATGGCTGGGATTGCAATCCTGATGCTAATGGTGGTGAAGTGGGTGGTATTACCTGGGGACCAGGATATGTTACCAAGCATTCTTGTAGTAATGGTCCTATGATTACTCCATTAGTGTGGTTATATGAGATTTATCGTGGTAAGGCCGATAAGGTTACCTACAAGAAGATTGATTTGAACGGCAATCGCTACGAGGTAACACAGCCTAAAAGCGAATATTACTTGAGTTTTGCCAAGAAGGTGTATGCATGGCAAAAGAAGCATCTTAAGAAGAGCAACGGAGTATATTGGGATCTTATTGGTGCGTCATCAGGTAATGTGCAGTATGAAACAGTGGACGGTATTCGTTATCGTAAAGGATTGGCTCTGACCAGTCCTTCAGGAACAGCATTTACCTATAACAGTGGTACAATGGTGTCAGGCGGAGCCGAACTCTATCGTACTACCCGTATTGCAGAATATATGAATGATCTACAAGAACTCACTACTGCCACCTTTAGAGAGTTTGCCAAGAAAGATGCTGCAAAGGAAGGCTACTATAGTTATCCATTCGACGGTTTCAATATTTGGTTCACCAATGTATTGATGCGTGGATATGTTGAGGCTTATCCTGTGTATAATGGCACAAAAGAAGCTATCACTACTTTCCAGAATAATCTGGATTATGGCTGGGCAAACTATCTAAAGAATGGTATGTTGCCAAATAACCTGCTTGTAGGATGGAGTTGGACTCCTGCAAATAACAAGGTGGAGAGTCTCTCGGCCTTTGCTTATGCAGCAGAATATGCAGTATTGGCAAACTATCAGTATAAGGCAATAGAAGATAAATAATACAATCAACTAAGTATCATGAAGATAGAAATTAAATCAGCTATTCTAACTATCATGCTCGCGGTGATGTCACAGTGCCTTTGGGCACAAAACATCACCGTTAAGGGCGTGGTGACTGATCAGAATGCAGAACCCGTTATTGGTGCCACCGTTTTGGTTGATGGTACTAAGAATATGACGGTTACTGATATAGAAGGAAGATATAGTATTCAAGCACCAACAAACGGAAAGTTGCTTGTTAACTATGTGGGCATGAAACCTTTTGCACAGAATATTGCTGGGCGCAAGGAAATCAACATCACCTTGCAGGATGATGTAAACCAACTGCAAGACGTTGTCGTTGTGGGATATGGTACCCAGAAACGTGGTTCGGTTACCGGTGCTGTGGCGGCAGTGAAAGGTGATGAGATGATAAGGACAAAGAACGAGAATCCTCAGAACATGCTTACTGGTCGTGTTGCCGGTGTACGTGTATGGCAAAAGAGTGCAGAACCAGGTTCATATAATAACAACTTTGATATTCGTGGTATGGGTTCTCCATTGGTGATTATCGATGGTGTGCCTCGCGATATGTCTGATTTCCAGCGTATGAATGCCAATGATATTCAGGATATCTCAGTGTTGAAGGATGCTTCTGCTTCTATCTACGGTTTGCGTTCTGCCAATGGTGTTGTTCTCGTAACAACCAAGAAAGGTGATGCTGGTCGTACAAAGGTGCAGTATAATAGTTCTTTCACCATTCAGAAACCAAAGAGTATGCCTATGTTGTTGGATGCATACAAGACTATGGACTTGTATAACGAACAGGCAATGAATAACGTAAATGGTGGTGCTCCTGTTTACACAGATGATTTTTATGAGTCGTTCCGCAATGGCACACGTCGTGAAACCAACTGGAATGACTTGATATTTGCAAAGTCTTCACCAGAACATAATCATAATATAACAGTGTCTGGAGGTACTGATAAGATTCAGTATTTAATCAGCTTTGGTTACTTATACCAGGAGGGATTCTTTAAGTCGGGCGATCTAAACTACAATAAATACAATCTAAACTCAAATATATCTGCCGAAATAGCAAAAGGCTTGAAACTGTCGCTGAATATCAGTGGCATGACCGACCGTCAGAATAATCCTTGGTGTTCATCAACTGATATTATTCGTAACTACTGGCGTCAAGGTGTACTCTTCCCAGCTTATGCCGATGAAGAAGGTACAATGCTTAACTATGATGGTCTTGACCTCGAAGAGAATACTGTTGCAAAGATGACTTCTGATATCTCTGGTTACAGAATCTATAAGAAGCGTCAGTTGCTTACTTCTGCAACATTGGAATACGACTTTGGTACCCTTAATAATGTTTTGAAGGGATTGAAGGCTAAGGCCATGCTTAGTTACGATCTTCATCAGAACAATAATACTTTGTTCCGTAAGGAGTATTATCAGTACGCCTACGATCCACAGACACAGTCATACATTCAAAAGGTGTATTCTGCAAGTTCACCAAGTCAGCTCACACGTGAGAACTACGAAACTCAGCAGTTCCTTAATCAGTTCACATTGAACTATAACCGTGATTTTGATAAGCATAATCTTTCTGCCGTAATAGGTATGGAGACACAACGTCGCACAGGTGATAATTTCTATGCAAAGCGAAATCTTGCTTTCAGTTCACCTTATCTGTTTAATGGTGTTGAGGAGGCGCAGATTGGAAACAGTTATCCAGGCTCAGTATATGCAGCTAACTATAATGCTTTCATCGGTCGTGTGAACTATAATTATGCTAATCGTTATCTGTTGGAAGCACAGTTCCGTTATGATGGCAGTTCTAAGTTTGCTGACGGTCATCGTTGGGGCTTCTTCCCTTCAGTATCTGCAGGATGGGTGGTTTCTGAGGAGTCTTGGTTCAAAAACTCTTTCCTTAAGAGTATTGACCAGTTGAAACTGCGTGCCAGCTGGGGTGAGATGGGTGATGACTCTGGTGCTAACTACGATTGGGTAACAGGTTATACCTATCCATCAACAGGTGGTAATGCCGATTCTGGTTACTATAACGGATATGCACCAGGATATATCTTTGGCAACGAGTTTATCTATGCTGCTACACCTATGGCTATTGCCAATCTTGATATTTCTTGGTTTAAGGCGCAGACTCTTGATCTGGGTGTTGACTTTGAAGCGTGGGGAGGATTGTTTGGTTTCTCTTTGGATTATTTCAGTCGTAAGATGACTGGCCTCTATGAATATCGTCGTTCAGTATTCCCAACAGTTATTGGTGCTAATCCTCCACGTGAGAATGCAAACAGCAGTCGCAACTTTGGTTTGGAATTAGAATTGCGTCATCATAACAAGATTGGTCGCGATCTGTCATATAACGTAAAGGCTATGGCTACTGTGACCCGTCAGAAATATCTCACAGCAATACAGAATGGTCCATACGCTAATGCCTATGACCAGTGGCGCCATGACAACCTCAATAACCGTTATCAGGGTGTTCAGTTCGGATTCACTGGCAATGGTCGTTACAATAACTGGGATGAGATATGGAACGATGGCGTTTATCACGAGAAAGATGTGTTGCCAGGTGATTATAGATATGAAGACTGGAATGGCGATGGTGAGATAAATGACCTTGACCAGCATCCATATGCTTACGACCAGACACCATGGTTTAACTACAGTCTTAGCTTTGATGTAACCTGGAAGAATTTTGATTTCAGTATGTTGTGGCAAGGCTCAGCAATGGGATCTATGTCGTATGAAGAACCTCTTTACTCTATCTGGGGTTCTAATGGTGGTGGTGCTTTGGAGCAGTATTGGGATCGCTGGCATCCTGTATCAGCAACAGCCGACCCATATGATCCAGCTACAGAATGGATACCAGGCTACTATGCTTATACAGGTCACTATCCCAAGGGCAATTCAACCTTTAACCGTGTAAGTACTGATTATTTGAGATTGAAGCAGGTAGAGGTAGGATACACAGTGCCTAAGTTGGCCTTCATTCCTACACTGAACATACGAGTTTATGCCAACGCATATAACTTGCTTACATTGACGAACGTAAAATTTGTTGATCCAGAGCATCCAAGTGATGACCTTGGTCGTCTTTACCCGCTGAACCGTACATTTACCTTTGGTATGCAGGTTACTTTCTAACTCAATAAAAACGTTGAAACATGAAAAAAATAATGATAGCATTGGCTGCGTCATTGATGCTCACAACATCATGTGTGGATTTGAATGTCGCACCAAAGAATGTAATTACATCCGACCAATTACTGTCTGATGAGTCGGGTATGGAAATCTATATGGCTCGTCTGTATAGTTACATGCCTTATGAAGACTTTAAGTATCAGGGACAATGGGGATTCAACTTCAATGGTTGGCTGGTGAGCATAGGTATTGAAGGCACTGGCGAGTGTTTGGATCGTGATGGCATCTGTAGAGCTTTCGTAGGCGAGGATACACCTTATTGGGGTATGGCATTTACTGAACTTAGAGATGCAAACTTCCTTTTGGAGAATTTACCTAAATATCGTGGCAGCTACCCTGAGTCCATGTATAATCACTATTTAGGTGAGGCATACTATGTGCGTGCTATGGTGTTTACTGCTATGGCAAAACGCTTTGGCGGTGTGCCATTGGTGACAAAGGTTATTCAATATCCTGACGATGCTGCTAATCTTGAAGTGCCACGTGCTTCCGAGGAAGAAACATGGGACCAGATTCTTGCAGACTTTGACAGAGCAATAGAACTGCTGCAGCCAACAAGTCCTAAGAGCGGATATAGTAATAAGTACAAAGCTTTGGCATGGAAGTCTGAGGCTATGCTCTATGCTGGTTCTGTAGCAAAATATAATCAAACCGTCAATGGACATCTTACAGGTACTGGTCAGAAGACTGGTGTCCGTGTGATGGGATTTGCTGCTGACCGTTGGGAGGCTGCTTCAAAGAAATACTTCACTGAGGCTTATAAGGCTGCAAAGGAAGTGATAGGTAGTGGTGCTTATTCGCTCTATACCAAGAAGTGGTCGGCAAGCGACAAGAATGCACAATACCAGAACATGGTTGATATGTATTTCGATGCTGATAGTCCTGAGAATATTGATGTTAGAGAGTATAGCTATCCAACCACAGCTCACGGATACGATGCTTATAATTCGCCATTTGTATATCACAAGCCTTTGTCAAGTGGTATGTGTCCAACAGAAGATTTCTGTGAACTCTTTGATGGCTTCGAGCGTTATCCTGACGGGTCTATCCGCGTAACCGATGGTAACAGCAATGCTACTGGTCATTACATCATGTATGACGAGCCTATGGACATATTCAAGAATGTAGAGCCTCGTCTGCGTGCAAACATAATTTACCCTGGTGACTATTTCAAAGACCGCAATCAAGAACTGCGTACTGGTACTTATGTCGGATCAACTCCTATAAGCCCATTGTTTTCAGACTATTCATATTCAACATCCGACAAGACATACCAGCAACTTGATGCCTACACAAAGAAGCCGAAGATGCTTTACCTGAGTCCAAATCCTAACAGCAGTCAGGAGCAGGTGCCTTTAGAGGATGGCACAACAATGAATGCTTCGGGTGCCAATGGTCCTTTCTATGCTAATGGCGAGGGTTCGTTGACTGGTCTTCTTGTGCGTAAGTATCTTAATCCTGATCCTTCGGCAGAGATAGGTGAGGGCAAATGCGATCAGCATTTTATCCTTATGCGTTATGGCGAGGTGTTGCTCAATATGGCTGAGGCTGCTATAGAACTGTCTATTGCTGGTGTGGCTTCGCCTGATGGTGACAACCTTCTTCAGCAGGCTACAGAGGCAGTAAACAAGATTCGCTCTCGTGCAGGTGCTACATTGCTGACAGGTACTCTCGACAATACCAACGTAGGACGAAATGTCGTTCGTCGTGAGCGTCGTAAAGAACTTGCCTTCGAAGGAAAGACCAAATGGGATTTGCGTCGTTGGCGTGTGCAGCACTATGATGGTCGTGATGGCTTCTGGGGTGAAGAACGCGACAAGACCACCTATAGCAACAACAACCAATACCGTTTCCATGGTTTGTATCCGTTCTATTCTACAAAGGATAAGAAATGGTTCTACGACATTCATTTCCAGTTTATCAGTCAGAAGACTTTCGAATATAATGTTCTCGACTATTACTGGGCTATTCCTAATGGAGAGGTTGTGAAGAGTAGTGTCATTGACCAGCAACCAAATCGTTAATGTGGAATTATGAATGTGGAATTATGAATTAATCGCCCTGTGGGCGATGAAGAATTATTCAATTAAGAATTATGTTTCAATCAAAAGCAATGTAATGAAGCCGATAAATCTACATTATGGTTTGAGGCAGATAAATTAAGAGAATATGAAAAAAATAGTATTGTTTATATTATTGTTGTCGGGTTTCTCGTTCACGTCTTGTGAAGTCTTCGAGATTGACAACTATCAAGAGCCGGGTGAAACAATTCACGGAGCTGTTGTTGATGAAGCCACAGGCGATTCCATTCTTACCGATCAGGGTAGTGAAGGAATCAGAGTGCGCATGACACAGCTTGATTATAGTGATAATGCTGACCATAACCCTGATTTCTTCTGCATGCCTAACGGCTCATTCCAAAACACTAAGGTGTTCAAGGGATATTATAACGTGCGTGTTGACGGTCCGTTTGTGCCTATCATCAGAGAGAACGAAGAAGGCACACCTATCGTTGATGGCTCGCAGACTGTTAAGGTTGAGGGCAGCACAGAGTGCATTTTTAAGGTTAAGCCTTTCCTGAAGGTTGAGTTTGTGGGTTATCCAACAGTTTCGAATGGTCAGATTACTGCAAAGGTGAAGGTCACGCGTGGTGTGTCACGTAGCGAGTTCAAGGAACTTGTTCAGCCAATGGGTAATTATGATGAGAGTTATCCCAATGTTACTGATATTCAGTTGTTCATTAGTTATTCTTCAAGCGTGGGCTACAGAGCGCGTGATGAGCGTTGGTCGAGCAGCATAGAATATTCTGGTGACACCTTTGATGAACTGTTGGGAACACCAGTGGTTATCAAGTCAACCAAGGGCGTAGCCATTCCTTCTGGTCGTCATGTGTTTGTAAGAGCAGCTGCTCGCATAAACTACGATACGCCTGTTGGTAGCGGTACACGTCGTTGGAACTACAGTAAACCAATGGAAGTGATTATTCCATAGATTAAGGAGTTGGAAGGAGTTAGATGGAGAAAGCGGCAAAACTCCCTTTAACTTCTTATATCTTCAAAACTTAGAATACTTCGGTTAATTATAAATGAAAAAAGGTAAAATGGGCTTTTTGGTATTAAGATTGTTTCCGGATAACACTTTTTAAGTCAGTAGTTTATAAAAAAATGACTATATTTGCACAATAATTACGAGTTTATCAACTAACACTGTTTTCAAATACAATGAAAAGATTAGCAATTTGGGCGGTTATGCTGTTTGCTGCATTGGCAGTTTCAGCACAATCAGCTTCTATATTTACACCATATAAATCTACAGAACTGCGTCTTCCTGCCGTTCCTTTAGTAGTTAATGATCCTTATTTCTCAATTTGGTCGCCATTCGACAATCTTACTGATGGCAGCACTCGTCTGTGGACCAACGACGAAAAGCCTTTAGAGGGTTTGTTGCGTGTTGATGGCACCACCTATCGCTTTATGGGTGCCAAGGAACACAGAGTTCTTGAACCAATAGCAGCGATGGCTGTAGAGGGCTCTTGGGAAGCTGACTACTTAATTGGTAATGCAGCTAAGGGCTGGCAGAACGTGCAGTTTGATACCAAGGGCTGGAAACATGGTCAAGGTGCTTTTGGTAACGATGGCGAGGGCGTGCACACCAGTTGGACAACAGAACATAGCGACATCTATATCCGTCGTGTTGTTAACATCACCGAGGATGATCTGAAGGAGAATCTTTATCTCATGTTTTCACACGATGACTCATGCGATGTATGGGTGAATGGCATGCTGGCAGGAACAGGCCGCATGGATGCTGTGCATAATGAGTCTATACATGTGGTAGGTGCATTGCGCCAGCAGTTGCATGTGGGTAAGAATATCATAGCCATGCACGTGCATAATAACTTTGGTGGAGCATTAGCCGACTTCGGACTTTATCGCGACAAGACAACAATCAATGACAATATACTCACAGCAAAGCAAACAAAGGTTGACGTGATGGCAACATCTTCATATTACACCTTTGAATGTGGACCTGTAGAGTTGAAGGTGGTGTTCACAGCACCTATGCTCATTAATGACCTCGACTTGCTGTCAACTCCTGTAAACTTCATCTCTTATCAGGTGAAGTCAACTGATGGTAAGGCTCATGATGTGAAGTTCTTCCTTCAGGCTTCGCCTATGATAGCAACAAACAAGAGCAGTCAGCCAACAGAATCATCACTTGTGCAGCAGCGTGGCATCAGCTACCTGAAGACAGGTACTATCGATCAGCCTATTCTTGCAAACAAGGGCGACCTTATTGGTATTGACTGGGGCTATCTTTATCTGCCAAACATCAATGGCGATGTGTGTCTAAACAACTATGACAAGGTTAAGAACAGCTTTGTGTTGACAGGCAAGCTGCCTAAGAGCGAGAACCTTATTCGTTCATACAAGTCATCAACAATGCCTACTCTTGCTTATGTTCATGATTTCGGAAAGGTGACAGCTCCACAGGCTTCGTTCGAGCTTATAGGCTACGATGAGGTTCAGGACATAGAGTATATGTATAATCGCTACAAGGCATATTGGGCTCACGAAGGTAAGGTAACTATCTTTGATGCTTTTGAGAAGTTGAAGGATAACTATGAGAACATTATGAATCGTTGTAAGGAGATGGATAAGACTATTTACGACGATGGTTTGAAAGCTGGCAATGTTCACTATGCTGAAATGTTGTCGGCATCTTACCGACAGGTGATAGCCGCTCACAAAATCTTCAAGGATAACAAGGGTAATTTGATGTTCTTCTCAAAGGAGAATAACTCAAATGGTTGTGTTAATACCGTTGACCTTACATACCCTTCGGCTCCATTGTTCCTTGTTTATAACCCTGAGTTGGAGAAGGGCATGATGACAAGTATCTTTGAGTATTCTCGTTCTGGCAGATGGACCAAGCCTTTTGCTGCTCACGACCTCGGTACTTATCCTATTGCCAACGGACAGGTTTATGGTGGCGACATGCCTATTGAGGAGGCTGGAAACATGATTACCTTGGCTGCCATGCTTTCTATGATTGATGGCAACACTGACTATGTGAACAAGTATTGGGACATTATCACCACATGGGCTGACTATCTTGTTAAGAACGGACAAGACCCATCAAACCAGCTTTGTACCGACGACTTCGCTGGTCATTGGGCACACAATGCCAACCTTTCTGTAAAGGCTATCATGGGTGTGGCTGGATATGCCGAGATGGCTCGCATGAAGGGCGATGATGCTACTGCCGACAAGTATATGCAGAAGGCTAAGGAGATGGGTGCTATCTGGGAGAAGACCGCACGCGAGGGCAACCACTACCGTCTGGCTTTTGATCGTGAGAACACCTGGAGCCAGAAATACAATATGGTGTGGGACAAGCTGTGGAACACCAATGTATTCCCTAAGGGCACTATGGAACGTGAGATGAAGTCGTATCTGAAGCTGCAGAATAAATATGGTTTGCCTCTTGACTGTCGCAAGGACTATACCAAGAGCGACTGGATTATGTGGACTGCTGCTATGGCTAAGGATAAGAAGACTTTTAATCTCTTCATGGAGCCAGTATATACATATATCAACGAAACACAGTCACGTGTTCCTATCAGCGACTGGAGCGACACCAAGACTGGTCTTCAGACTGGTTTCAAGGCTCGTTCGGTTATTGGCGGATACTGGATGAAGGTGTTTGCTGATAAGGTGGCAGCCCGAAGTTTGAAAAAATAATCAATTAAATATAAAAATGAAAATTTACTCTCTCAAAAAGTTTTGCTTTTCAGCAATGATGCTGTCTGCTGCTCTCACCGCCTCGGCTGCGGTAGAGCCTGTGGATTATGTGAGTACGCTGGTAGGTACTGAATCAAAGTATTCGCTTTCAACTGGTAACACTTATCCTGCCATTGCTATGCCATGGGGTATGAATTTCTGGACTCCTCAGACCGGCGCTAATGGCGACGGATGGCAATACACGTATTCTGCCGACAAGATTAGGGGTTTCAAGCAGACTCACCAGCCAAGTCCGTGGATCAACGATTACGGTTGTTTTTCTATCATGCCTATCACTGGCGACATTGTGTTCGACCAGAATAAGCGTGCCAGCTGGTTCTCGCATAAGGCTGAGACTGCCCGCCCTTACTACTACAAGGTGTATCTTGCTGACTATGACATTGTTGTTGAGATGGCGCCAACAGAGCGTGCCTGCATGTTCCGCATAACCTATCCTGATGCCGAGAAGGCAGCAGTTGTTGTTGATGCCATTCGTGGTAAGGCTGCCATCAAGGCTCTGTCGGCAACCAAGCTTGTTGGTTTCACTACATATAACAATGGTGGTGTGCCCGACAATTTCAAGAACTATTTTGTTATAGAGAGTAATCGCCAGATGAGTGGCACCGAGAATTTCGATGGTGAGGAGAAAAGCGATAACCGCAGCTACGAGAGTCATAAACTGGCTTGGAAGACAAGCACTAAGCGTGGCGACCAGCTCGTTCTCAAGGTGGCTTCTTCGTTCATCAGCGATGAACAGGCTGAGCTTAACCTGAAGGAGCTTGATGGATTGACCTTCGACGAGGTTGTGGCTAAGGGTCGCCAGAGATGGAACGATGTTCTGGGCAAGATTGAGGTTGAGGACAAGAATGTTGACCACTTGCGCACATTCTACAGCTGTTTGTATCGCTCGGTTCTCTTCCCACGTAGCTTCTACGAAATCAACAAGGAGGGCAAGCCTGTTCACTACAGTCCTTACAATGGTAAGGTGTTGCCTGGCTATATGTTCACCGACACTGGTTTCTGGGATACTTTCCGCTGCTTGTTCCCATTCGTTAACCTTGTTTATCCTTCAATGGCAAGCAAGATGCAGGAAGGATTGGTAAACGATTATAAGGAGAGTGGATTCTTGCCAGAGTGGGCAAGTCCTGGTCACAGAGGCTGTATGGTTGGAAATAACTCGGCTTCGGTTGTTGCCGACGCTTACCTCAAGGGTATCCGTGGCTACGACATCGAAACACTGTGGAAGGCTGTTGTGCATGGTGCTAATGCTGTTCATCCTGAGATTAGTTCAACAGGTCGTTTGGGCTACGAATACTATAACAAGTTGGGTTATGTGCCTTACGATGTGAAAATCAACGAGAATGTGGCTCGCACACTTGAATATGCTTTCGACGACTGGAGCATCTATCAGTTGGGTATGGCTCTTGGCAAGTCGAAGAAAGAACTGAAGCCTTTTAAGCAGCGTGCCATGAACTACAAGAATGTGTTCGACCCATCGGTAAACCTTATGCGTGGCCGATTGAAGAATGGTAAGTTCCAGGAGCCTTTCAGTCCTTTCAAATGGGGCGATGCCTTCACCGAGGGCAACTCATGGCATTGGACATGGTGTGTGTTCCACGACCCTCAGGGCTTGATAAACCTCATGGGTGGCGAGGAAACATTCAACCGCATGATGGATTCTGTGTTCATCGTTCCTCCAATCTTCGACGATAGCTATTATGGCAGCGTTATCCACGAGATTCGCGAGATGCAGATTATGAACATGGGCAACTATGCTCATGGCAATCAGCCTATCCAGCACATGCTGTATCTCTATGGCTACAGTCGTCAGCCATGGAAGTCGCAGTATTGGATTCGTGAGGTTATGGATCGCCTATATACTGCTAATCCTGACGGCTATTGTGGCGATGAAGACAATGGTCAGACCTCTGCGTGGTATGTGTTCTCTGCCCTTGGCTTCTATCCTGTGTGCCCAGGCTCTAACCAGTATGTTGTGGGCACTCCATATTTCGACAGCGTGAAACTGCATCTTGAGAACGGCAACACCGTGAACATCACTGCAACAGACAATAGCACCGACAACCGCTATATTCAGCAGATGACCGTCAACGGCGAAGTGTGCAACAACAACTACATCACTCATGCCACACTCACCAAGGGCAGCAACATCTGTTTCACTATGAGCAGCAAGCCAAACAAGCAGCGTGGAACAGCAAAGAGTAGTGTGCCTTATAGCTTCTCGAATGAGAAATGAAACCTCCCCCAGCCCCTCCGAGGGAGGGGGGTAGTTGAAAAACTACTTTTGGGAATAAGAAAAGAATCACGGGGTGCCCGTGATTCTTTTTTTTGCTGATGCTACTCGTCAATATATATTTTTTTATCAATACGTCGAGTTCAAGAGATTTCCACGAGTTTTATTTTTATCAAGAAGAATTTAGGCTTGCGCCCTTGCATGGTCTTATAATTCTTATGAATTCAAGTAGAATTAATTAGAAACATAAGGGCGTTAGCCTAAAATTCTCTAATTCTTGATATATTTTTTTGTTACATACACTTAAAAGCGAGTTTGATTAACTTTGATTTAAAAAAATACTATGTAAGGTGATGCACGATACATAAAAAAAAGTTTTTGAAACATTTTGTATGCTTATTTTATTGTAAATATCCATACCTTTGCACGAGGAGATGAAATGTATTGTAAAATAACTAATATATGATGAAGAAATTATTTGTATTACTTTTCCTACTTTGCGTAGTAGTTAAAGGTATGGCGCAGCAAGACGTTCGCACTTTGCGCTTCGAGCCACATCTTGGTGTTTCATTTACTAATCTTACTAATTCTGGTTTAGATACCAAGAATTGTTGGATATTGGGAGTGGGTGCCCAATATCAGTTAGACGAAAAGTTTGGTGTTGTGACAGGATTAAACTACTCAACCTATGGAGCAAAAGACAATAACGCAAGTTTGAATCTTGGCTACATAGAGGTTCCTTTGTTGGCGAAATTTTATGTATATAATGGACTCTCTGTACATACTGGTGTAGAGCTTGGATATAATGTTTATGATGGCAGAACAGATTTCTTGCTTTTCTCTGAAGCTAATAAGTTTGCAGCTGGAATTCCAGTTGGTGTAGGATACGATTTCAAGCATTTCACAATCAATGCTCAATATTATTTTGGATTAACCAAGGCATACAAAGATTTCAGCTATAAAAATAGAGGTGTCAAGATTACCTTGGGATATAAAATATAATTGAAGGAAGAAGATTATATCATCTATTAAAAGAAAAGAATCACGGGGAGTGCCCGTGATTCTTTTTTTTTGCTTATGCAACTCGTCAATATATATATGAATTTAGGCTTGCGCCCTTGCATGGTCTTATAATTCTTATGAATTCAAGTAGAATTAATTAGAAACATAAGGGCGTTAGCCTAAAATTCTCTAATTCTCTAATTCTCTAATTCTTGATATTTTTTTGTCTCGAATATCTCTGTAAGTTTCTTCTCTAAATCATCGCCGTGCAACCCTCTGGCAAGGATGGTGCCGTCGGGGGCGAAGAGAATGCTGTAGGGTGTGCCCAGGATGCCGTATTTGATGGAAGCCTGTTTCTGAGTGTTCAGCAGTTGAGGATAGGTGATGCCGTGTTTCTTGATAGCACGACGCGTCTTCTCGGCATCTTCATGGACGGCAATGCCCAATACGGTGAGTCCACGTTCTTTGTATTTCTTGTAAATGCTATTCAGCTTGGGTATCTGGGTAAGACACGGCTGGCAGGTTGATCCCCAAAACTCAGCCCAGACATAGCGACCTTTGCCAACATAGTCTGACAAGCGGCAGATGTGACCGTCAACTTCTGCTTCCATGTCAACGAACATTGTTCCTTCGCTTGTTTTTATGTTTTTTTCCATACTTGACTTGAAAATAGACATATGATACTCAGGTTTTGTCTTCAGCCAAGGTTCCATTTTGTTGTAGAGTTCCAGCCATGTGGAAGGAGATAGGTAATTAATGGCTTCCTCACGCAGGAGGTAAAGACCGAGCATGTCTGATGTGTGACGGCTGATAATCTCTTTTGCTGTCTTTGCAATTTGTTCGGTTTGTTCCCGTCCCATATCTGCCGAAGTGAGATGCATCGGACCTCCATTAGCTTTCCGTATACGTTCCATCATCCATTTATTTAGAGCTTCACTCTCTGTCTTATGGAACAAGGTATAGTCTTCGCACATCGTGGTGCCTTTGAGAAAAGGATGGCGCATAGTTCTTCCGTCGATAACCGTTGTACCACCTCCCAAGAATACAGGGTATAGGAATCTGTCGAGATAAATCCCTTTGCCCTCAGGCATGTTGCCGATAATCAGCGCACAGATGGTGGTGTCTGGCAGTTCTCCCTCTACAGGTTCTATGATGCCTTTGACGATGTTGACGGTGTCAATAATTCCTCTATTATTGTACATGTCTTTAACTAACGCCTTTTCAGTTATGGTTGAATCGCCGATATTTCCTTCCAAGCGATAGTGAACTTGTGCCTGCCCCGTCAAAGCAACGAGTGCGAGCAGGGCGGTGATGATTGTTTTCTTGTTCATAGTTTTATTTGCTGAGTTTATCAATGGTTTCCAGAAAGCTTTTCATATCCTCGTGGTGCAGCCAGTGCAGATCGTGGATATTGCCCTGCTTGTCGATGAGCTTATAGGTAGGGTATGAGTGGATGTTCAGATAGTTCTCTACGGCACTCTGCTGGTCTTCGGGCAGGTTGTAGTGTACGCAGTTCTCGCCAGTAAGGTTGTACTCCTTGATGACGTTCTTCCATGCTTCGTCGCTGCTGCGATTGCAGAGGTATAGATATACAATGTCGTAGTTCTTCAGCTGCTCCTTCACCTTCCACGACTCCTTCAGGTTTTTCTTGCATGGACCACACCATGTGCCCCAGACGTCGAGATATACGATGCGTCCTTTGAAGGGCTCAAGAATCTTGCGGAATATCTTCTCGCCATCGCTCATGCCCTCAACATCCGACGATGGGCGCAGACTGGCAGCATTGGCAAAGTCCTGACGCTCAAGAGCCAGGTATTTGTCGTTGGCAGCCTTAACATAGTTGAAGGCAGCAGGCATCTTAATCTCTTTCTCGGCATAGGCCATCATGACGGGTTCGAGCGACTTGCGGTAAGAGTCTATTTGCCAAAAGAGTTTGCGAGCCAAGGCTATGTCATGTAGGCTTTGGTCAGCCCCAGAGGCATCAAGCACTCGCTTAATGGCATATAGGTTTATCAGAGGCCACTCCTCTTGCATAACCTTCTTAATGTCTTCACGCGCCATGATGTCAAAGTAGTGCTGAACAAAGTCTTGCTGCTCGAACTTTTGGAAAGCCACGCTGTCAATGTCGAAAATATTTTTGGCTCCTGCTGCAACATTCTTCTGAATCTCAGAAGTCTGGAATTCCATGTTAGCAGCGGTATATCGGTCTAAGTCTGCCAAATCTTCATCGCTCAGTGTAACCTTTCCTTCTGCCTGCTTGCAGCGCAGGAAAAATGCATTATCGGCATCGCCCAGGGTGATGCCATGGTTACCAACCCGGATTGTGTTATCGACTGTTGTGATATGGTCAATATAGTCGCGCATGAAAGTGCCGAAGTCTCGATAGAGCGTATAGGGCTTGTTGGCTTTCTGCCAGAGTTCCTGGCTCACATAGTCCATGTACTCTTTAGGAAGGTCAGGAAAGCTGTAGCGAGCCTGCATCATCGACCAGCCCTGGCTGGTTTGGTAATAGCCGGTAAGATAATCAATATATCGCTGTGAAAGGTTGGGGTGCTGGGTCAGGCAACCCTGTAGCTTGGTCATGCTGGCAGCACGTGCGCTGTCTGTTCGCGCCTTGAACTGCATAGCTGTTATCTTGCCTTCTTCATTGTCAGTAATATGGTCGCTATTCCAGTCGTGAGGATATGCCAACAACTCGTTCTGTAACCTAACGTCGTCGCCCATCCAAAGCTTCTGTCCAGTCGTGAAGTCATATAGTAAGAAGTAGGTTTTCCCTGGTTCCAGCAAGGTGTTATTAGTTGTTCGTCCCCAGTCGAGGAATGCCTCCGAAGAGTTCAGAATAGGCATCTTGAGAGTGAAGCGTCCCAGAGAGTCCATCTTGGCATAACCGTTCTCCTTGCCGCCGTCGCTGAGGATATTTCCAATAGCAACATTGAATTCTTTTCCTCGCTTCCACGCCTGTTCGGGCATATCCTTCAGCCAGCCGATGATGGTCACGCTGTCAGCTTCTCGGTAGCCGTTATCAACAAAGCCCTTGCGCTGGTCCTTTGTCGGATAGTCAGGCAGTGTCGCTGTAGTGATAGGACTACACTTCACAGCTTTCTCCTTGCCGAAAGTGATTACTCTCTGGCCTTTCTTCATTTTTCCTACCTTGATAACTGTGCCGTTGTTAATGGTTAGCGCGTAGGCATCTTTCTTTGCAGTTTGGTTCACGATGTCCCACACCTTATTGCCATAGATAACGTGATTCTTAGTGATGCCAATGAGCCAGTCACCCGTAGTCTCGTTGCGCCAGTAGGTGTTGGTGATACCTTCGGGCAAGCTGTTGGCATTGCGGATGTTCAGCAGTTGCAAACCGTCATTCGACACAACGTCAAACCTCTGTGTTGTCACAGGTAACGGTTCGAATGTCAGCGTCAGACTCAATGTGTCTGCTGTCATCGTGTAGGTCTCATCCAGTTTTATTACTGTGGCTCCCGTCACCTTGTATTCTTTGCCGTCGGCTTTCAGGGCAGTTCCTTTTGAAAAGCCCATGCGCTGACCTTTGCGATAGTCAATACGCAGGTTAACGTCTGTTCGGTCGGCATACATAGCCACACGGCTCACTTTGATGATAGGAGCGTTGGCGTAGCCCATGATCACGTTGTTCCAAATGTTCTCTTGTCCCAGCGCCGTCAAAGTAACGAGTGCGAGCAGTGCGGTGATGATTGTTTTCTTGTTCATGGTTTGTTTTTATGCTAATTAGATAAGTTTTCTTTTCTTCAGATATTAGTTATTTGATTTTTTCTCGTGCAAAGATATGGATATTTACGATAAAATAAGCATACAAAATGTTTCAAAAACTTTTTTACATGTATCAAAAAAAAGAATCACGGGCAGCCCCGTGATTCTTTTCTTATATATGTAAAATTACTGACCTTAATTAGTTCAGAAGATAGAGGAAGTTAAATGGAGTTATGCCGCTTTCAGCGGCGGAGATAGAGGACAATAGCATAAAACTAATGTCTTTTAACTCCTTCTATCTCCTTCTAACTTCTTCTAACTTCCTTATTAAAACACATAAACCAAACTGACGTTGGTTATTGCTCGGTCGTAGTGATTGGTGTTCTGATAGTACAGTTCGGCGTTGAGATGAAGTTCGCTGTTGATGTTATACTGAATACCGCCACCGAGGTTGAAGCCTACTTCTGTTCCGTTATCAACCTTGATTATGTTGTTATCGTAGTTAGCACCCACGATAGCCAGTCCGCCAAGAGGATAAACCTTGAACTTTTGTGTTGGGTGGAAAACATAGTGCAGGTTGGCACTGATGTCCCACGAACTCATACCATCGTTCTTTGGATAGAAGTTGGCGCTTACCTCAGGACGGAAATGCTCGTCGAGGTTATAACGACCAAGAACACCAATACCTGCGTGAGGAGCATCGAAGCCATAGTTGAGTTTTACACCAAGTTCCATCATGTCTTTTTGTGCAAAGGCACCTACTGACATTAGTGCCATGCACATGAGTAATAAAATCTTTTTCATATTTTTAAATTATAGAAGCCTCACCCCGACCCTCCCCGGTGGGGAAGGGAGGACTATCAGCTTATGTTATTTCTTTGAGAGTTTACGCTTGTATATTAGCAGTTTGTTCTCACTCTCCTTTTGGAAAGGGAGTCGAGGGCTTTTATTCCTTATCAGCTACCTTCTTTGGTCCTCTAACCTTTTCCTTGGCTGTGAGTCCCGACTTAATCTCTATGTTCAGTCCATCGCTAAGTCCTGTTGTTACCTTGCGGCGCTCATAGGTAACTTCCTTACCGTTGTTCTTGATAATGTAAACATAAGTGTTGTTGCCTTCGAATTCAATAGCACTCTCTGGAACGGTGAGCACATGCTTAGCTTCAGCAAGCACTATCTCAGCATTAGCGCTGTAACCACTACGTATCTTAGCACCGTTCATGCCTTTAACGGCAGCTTTCAGCTCAAACTGGTTAGTACCGTTGCTCTCTACAGCCTTAGGCGAGATATACTCAAGGCTTGCCTGTAGCTTGCTGTCCTGAAGGGCACCGATAGTAATCTTCATTGGCATACCCTGAACGAGTTTTCCCACTTCGGTCTCGTCGATATTTCCGCGGAAGATAAGATCGTTCATGTTGGCAACTGTGGCGATGGTAGTACCATCGTTGAAGGTGTTACTCAAGATAACAGTGTTACCAACCTTTACTGGGATGTCGAGGATAAGTCCAGATATAGTAGAGCGTATGAGTGTGCTGCTGGTGTTGGCATTGCTCTTTGAAACACCATCGCGCACAACCTCGAGATTATCTTCTGATGCACGCACCTCTTCGAGGGCCTGCTTGTAGGTTTGGTGAGTCTTGTCGAACTCGTCGGCGCTGATAAGTCCCTTGTCGAAGAGAACCTTCTGACGACCATAGTCAACCTTAGCCTGTTTCAAATTAACGTTTGCAAGGCGCAGACGTGACTCTGCACTTGATAGTTGTCCCATGTCAGGAATAACCTTTACCTTGGCAATAATCTCGCCAGCCTGCACCATCTGGCCAGCCTCCTTCATAAGGTCGGTGATGATACCAGAAATCTGTGGCTTAACGTTAACCTCGTTGCGAGGCTCAATCTTACCTGTTACAATAGTAGTCTTCTTCAGATCCATGTACGATGGAGTGAAGGTTTCATATTCCGTAGGCTTTGGTTGCGATTTAGCCCAGAGGAAGATGAAGGTTCCAATGAAAATAGCTGCTATAACGCCAGCAATAATAAACTTCGTGTACTTTTTCATATTTCAGTAGTCTTTAATTATTCTATTCGTCTCGCATAGCATCAACAGGTTTGATGCTCATGGCGCGGAAAGCAGGCGCAAGTCCGGCAAGCACTCCCAAAAGGCTAATGAATGCTGTTGCACCAATGGCAGTCCAGAACTGCACTTGGAAATGAGCAGTTAGAATGCCGTCGGTGGTGTTACCCACTTCAATCATCTGTAATATGATAACGGCAAACATGATGCCGCTCATTCCCGCCACTATCGTTAACACTATGCTCTCGCTGATTATTTGTGAAAGAATGGTTATTGGCGTTGCACCTATTGCACGGCGAATACCAATCTCGGTGGTGCGCTCGCGTACTGTAACCATCATGATGTTGCTTACACCTATGGCTCCAGCCAAGAGAGTTCCTATTCCCACAAGAAGAATAAGGAAGTTTACCCCCTTAAACAAGTTGTCGAGAACACCAAAGAGAATCTCGGTGTTGAAAACCGATATAGCCTTCTCGTCTGTTGGGTCAACCTGGTGAGCACGACCAATCACCTGTCGTATGCGTGGTGTGATGGTACTCATGGTGTAGCCTGGGCGGCATGTCATACTTATAAGATGCACGTTATTACCCATGTTGTATGCCTGTTGCATAATGGTGATAGGTATAATAACACTCTCCTCAGAACTGCCGTTAATCTGTATGCCACCGCTGTTGTAGTCAACACCCACGATGTTATAGTAAACAGAATCTATGCGTATTGATTGTCCGCATGGATTGCCGCCTCCGGGGAACAGAGTTTTATACACTTTCTTTCCAAGTACACAAACCTTGCGTCGCTGTGCCATATCCATGTCGTTTAGATAGCGACCGTAATATATCTTTGGTTCTTCAACCTTGGCATATTCGGGCATGAGTCCCTTTACCACGCAGTTTGATTTGTGTTCACCGATGATAGCTTTGCTTCCCCAGTTTGAAATGACTGGTGAAACAACATCGAGTTCAGGAACCTGTGCTTTCAGACGTTCCACATCGGTGTAGTTCATTTGCCATTGGCGTCCCTTGCGAAATCCAGCATAGGGTTTGGTAGTTTGTTGAGCAAACACCATACCCGAGTTGGTGGCAAATCCCTCGAAATTGTTCATCAGCATCTCCTTTGTGCCGCCACCGCCACCAATGAGGAACACAAGCATGAACACACCCCAGAAAATGCCGAATCCCGTGAGAAACGAGCGCATCTTGTTTCGTGTGAGTGTGTCGAGAATTTCTTTATATGTATCAATATCCAGTCTCATAATTTATTCTGCTCTTAGTGCTTCGATAGGGCGTACCTTTGCAGCCTTGCGTGCTGGTAGTATTCCCGCAAATGTTCCTGCTAATATCATAACAACGGTAGCTGCTATACATGTGCCCAAACCAACTGTTGGATCAACGAAGAGTGTTGTCTTGAAGATACCTGTGTCGATAACATCATGTCCGATGGTGGCGTCCATATAGATGTTGGCAAGCATGCCCAGCACCATACCGATATATCCAAAGAATGTGGTGATTATTATGCTCTCAAGTATTATGAGGCGCAGAATACTCAATGGTTTGGCGCCTATAGCCTTACGAATACCAAACTCGCGGGTGCGCTCTTTAACGGTGATGAGCATGATGTTGCCTACGCCAACAATACCGCTGAGAAGTGTGAGCAAACCGATAATCCAAAGGGCTGTGCGAATGATGTTTGAGCCGGTTTGCATCTGCAGCATCTGGGTGAAACCGTTGCTTATCCATATAGCATCCTCGTCGGTGGGGTCGGCACCATGAAGTTTGTTGATGGTGGCACGATATTTCTTCTCCCAGTCCTCGTTTTCCTTTTGTGAGTTAAGTCCGTGGAATGTGAAAACAATGTTGCCAGCATAGTCGCCTTTGTTGTATAGAGTGCGAATGGTGTTGTAGGCTGTGAAAATACTGCTGGCTCTCATGCCATTCTGCTTGTCTTTGTAAACACCTACAATCTCAAAGGAGAGCTGTCCCACTTCAACGCGACGACCTACTATAGAAGCTGCATCATCGTGTCCGAGTAACTCTTTTGCCTGTGTGTCGTTGATAACAAGCACTTTGCGACGCTCCTTGTTGTCGATGTCGTTGATGAATCGTCCATAGAGCATGTCCATCTTGTTTATCTTATTGTATATGGGATAAACACCTGTGAGTGAACCGCTGAAATAGTTTTCGCCAAGGGTGATAACAAGCCCATCCTGTGAAATCTGTGCTCCAATCTCGTCAACCACATCGTCGAACTTCTGTTTGGTTATGCGAAAGTCTTCATCGCGAAGGGCTATTTCACGATTCATGTCGTAGCCTTTATATGCCTTGCTGGTGTAACCGCCATAAATGGTCATAGAGTTGTCGATGGAGCGGTTGTTGTTCTGCTCATTGGCATTGATAAGGCCGTTGCCGGCTCCAAGCAGCACAATAAGCATGAATATTCCCCATGCCACAGCAAAGCCCGTGAGCGCTGTTCGCAATTTGTTGCGACGCGTGGTAGCCCATATTTCTTCTATCAAATCTCTCACGATTATTTCATTATGCCGTTAATACCAAATGGAGAAGCCTTGTGGTCTTTGTTCTCCTCTATCTCACCAATGATACCATCTTTGATGTGTACAATCTTGTCTGTTTGGTTTGCTACACCACTCTCGTGAGTAACCACGATTATAGTCTTACCCTCATCGCGGTTCAGCTTGGTTAGCAGCTGCATCACCTCAACGCTGGTCTTTGAGTCGAGGGCTCCCGTAGGTTCGTCGGCAAGAATAATCTTAGGTTGTGTTATGAGAGCACGTGCAATGGCTACACGTTGTTTCTGTCCACCCGAAAGCTCATTTGGATAGTGTTCTGCCCAAGGCAGCAAGCCCAGCTTGTCGAGATATTCCATGGCAAGCTGATGACGCTTCTTTCTGCTCACTCCTTGATAGAAAAGAGGTAGTTCCACATTTTCAACAGCTGTTTTGAAACTGATAAGATTGAAACTTTGAAAAATAAAACCAATCATTTTGTTGCGATACTCGGCAGAGCGTGTTTCACTAAGGTCTTTAATCAAAGTGTTGTCGAGAATATACTCGCCATCGTCATAGTTGTCGAGAATACCAAGGATATTCAGCAGGGTTGACTTTCCTGACCCCGACGCACCCATAATAGAAACAAACTCACCCTCTTCAATATCGAGGCTGATGCCTTTTAGTACATGCAGAGGCTGTGCTCCGAAATACGTTTTATTTACGTTATTTAGATGTAATAAGCTCATTCTTTTTTTCGCTTTTTAATAACACTTTGACGCTAATGCTTATACAAAAGTTGCATTGTTGCTAAGAAAATTGCATTTTTTTGTAAAGCAAAGGTAGCGTGTTGTTTTAAAAAACACGAAAGAAAGATGCTATACTGGTTATACTTTTTCTATTTTTAAGGTTTCATCACAATAATCTATAACTGCTTTGCGATGAGTGATAAAGATAATGGTGTGGCGTTTCTCAGCCAGAAGGTTTTGCAACAGCTTTCTTTCTGTTTCTTCGTCGAGCGCACTTGTTGCTTCGTCGAAAATAAGAATAGAACGGTTGCGAAGAAGGCAGCGGGCAATGGCTATGCGCTGAGCCTGACCTTCACTCAGTCCTCCGCCTTGCTCGGTACATTTAGTATTCAGTCCTTCAGGAAGGTCAAAAACAAAGTCGGCACAACTACGGTGAAGAGCCTCGCGCATCTCTTCGTCTGTAGCGTCAAGTTTGCCTATTCGCAAATTGTCACGAATAGTACCACTCATAAGGGTGTTGCCTTGCGGAACATAAGATATGTTGCAACGATGAAGCGGAGTGAGAACGTTGAACGTATTATTATAGATTTCGATGGTTCCGCTTCGTGGTTTAAGTAATGCGAGTAGCAAGCGAATGAGGGTTGTCTTGCCGGCACCTGTCTCTCCGAGTATGGCTGTGCATGTGGCAGGCTTGAAGTCAAAGCTGAGATTGTGAATAACGTCTCCATCAGTAGCATTATACTGATAACTGATATTGGTAAGACGAAGTCCGCATGGGGCATCAAGAATTATTGGCTCTCCTTGTTCCTCAAGAGGGTTTTCCTCAAGTTCCATCAGTCGCTCGGCAGCTGTGAACACCCCCACGAAAGCAGGAACCAGCTTCATAAGGTTGCGTGCTGGAGTTTGAATCTTGTTTACTAACTGCAGAAAGGCTGTCATACCACCAAAGGTGAGGGTGTGGGCACTCATGCGAAGGGCTGCCCATAGGAAAGCTATGAGATAGCCTAATGCAAAGCCGAAGTTAATGATAAGATTGCTGAAAACGCTGAACTTGGTTCTACGAACAACATTCTGTCGGAGTTCGCTTTGGGTGTCCTCTAACTTACCAACCATAGCATCGTCGCTTTCCATGGTCTTAATCAACATACGATGCTGAAGCGTTTCCTGAAGTACACTCTGCACCTTGCTGTCGCTGTCTCTAACCTTACGTGTAAGCTTTCGCATCTGTCCGATGTATATCTTGCTCACTCCAAGGAATAGTGGCAGCATAGCTACAATAATCAGCGACAGACGCCAGTCCATAGAGAAAAGATAGAAGAATGCACCTAAGAACATAGCCACCACGCTCAAGGTGTTAGGAATGGTCTCTGTGAGGAAGTTCACAACATAGTTCACATCAAACTCCAGACGGTTAAGCACATCGCCCGAATGATGAATCTCCTTTCCGTGCCACTCGCTGCGCAACAGTCTGTCGAGCATGCGCTGCTGCATACGGTTCTGTGCCTTTATGCCAAGTATGTTCTTTATCCATACGCTTGAAATGTTCAAGGCAAAATCAGCAAGAATAAGAAATCCCATGATACCGACAGCCCAATAGATGTTGCCATCTATGCTTCCTGCTGCCACGTCTATGGCGTGCTTCACAGCCCACACCTGTCCTAAGCTTACAGCCACCTGCAGCAAACCAATAACGGCATTGAGAATAGCTTGTAGCCTGTTACCACGCCACACCTGCCAAAGCCATTTCAATAATGTTTTGGTGTTGTATTTAAAGTTGGGTATATGTAACAACCTCTTTATATTCATGGTAGATTCCTTTAGGATGCGTTTAGGATTCGTTTAGGATGAACTTACTTTCTGTTGTCGGCTCCCCACATAAGCTTTTCGCGTAATGAAGAGAAATAACGACGGTTGTTCTGTTTCACTATCTTAATAACGAAAGGTGCTTTGCGAATAGTTATCTTTGTGCCTTCAACCATTTTCTCGCTTCGTCCGTCGATGGCTACAAGGAAACTATGGCTACGGCTCTCCACATCCATAGTGATAACGCTTGTGTCGTTGATTACTATAGGACGGATGTTCAAGCTGTGTGGCGCTACAGGAGTAAGACAAAGGCTGCTGCTGCGAGGCACTATGATAGGTCCGCCATTACTGAGGTTATACGCTGTAGAACCTGTTGGCGTGCTAATGACAAGACCGTCGGCCTGATAGTTTACAAGAAATTCATCGTTTATATATGTACGGACAGAGATCATTGATGCTGAGTCGCGTTTAAGAATAGCGACATCATTAAGTGCATACGGACTGCCTTCAATCTTTGCACCATCAGCTTCAACCTCTATTACCGTGTGTTGCTCAATAGAGTAATTGCCATTGAAAATATTGTCGAGAGTTTCCTCTATTTCGCTTGGAAGAATATCGGCAAGAAAGCCTAAACGCCCCATGTTAACACCCACGATAGGAATCTCGCGGTTGCCAACCTTTGAGGCTGCACGCAGAAAAGTACCGTCACCTCCCATGGAAATAACATAATCGGCATTGTTGAAGTCAACAGGTTCAACCATTGCCTCAGCGTCATGAGCTTCGAGGTATCTTAACACACGCTCGATGTAGGGCTCAACTTCACTCTTCTTGTATTCGTTTCCGAAAATTGCGAATTTCAACTTGCGCTCTGACATATTTTTTGCCAATTCAATTAATTTTCTTATTTTTGCAAAAGTAGCGATTTATTTCGTAATAATCTTGATTTAAACCAACAAATTATGGCTAAAATATATGAATTTCTTGCCAATGGCTTTGAAGACATCGAAGGCTTGGCAACTGTTGATATCCTTCGTCGTGGTGGTATTGACGTTGTTACAGTAAGTATTACAGGCTCAGAATTTGTGGAAACAGCACATGGAATTACCTTGAAGGCTGATGCCATATTTGAGGATGTTGACTTCAGCGATGCAGATATGTTGCTTCTTCCTGGTGGTATGCCTGGCTCGGCTAATCTCAATGCCCACAAGGGCGTTCGTGAGGTTTTGGTTAAGCACAACGAGGCAGGCAAGCGAATAGGTGCCATCTGTGCAGCACCAATGGTGTTGGGAAGTCTTGGACTTCTTGATGGCAAGAAAGCAACATGTTATCCTGGTTGTGAGAAATATCTCACAGGTGCAGAATACACAGCCACACTCTATCAGGAAGCTGATAATATTATCACAGGTGAAGGTCCTGCAGCCGTATTCCCTTATGCTTATAAGATATTAAGCTATTTTGTTGGTGAGGAAGCAACAAAGCAGATGCAAGAGGGAATGATGTATGCTCATTTAATGCAGTCGAAATAATGAATTATACTATTATAGTAGCAGGAGGAAAAGGACTTCGTATGGGAACAGATATTCCAAAGCAGTTCCTTCCCGTTAACGGAAAACCTGTCTTGATGCACACCATAGAGCGTTTTCACGAATATGATGAGAACATGAACATCATACTCGTGTTGCCAAAGCAGCAGCAGGCTTATTGGAAAGAGCTGTGCTCACAATACCAGTTCGCTGTGAAGCATCAGATAGCCGATGGTGGCGATTCTCGTTTCCAGTCATCAAAAAACGGTTTGGCTCTCATACCAGAAGATGCTGAAGGCTTTGTGGCTGTTCATGATGGCGTGCGTCCTTTCGTTTCTTTAGAGACAATAGCCCGTTGTTTCGAGGCTGCCGAAGAAAGTTATGCTGCAATACCCGTAATGCCTGTCACCAGTACCCTTCGATATGTTGACCCACGCGGAGGTGGCAACACTGTTGACCGTAGTATGTTCAGAGAGGTGCAAACTCCTCAGGTGTTCGATATCTCTCTTATGCGTCAGGCTTTCAATCAGCCAGAGCGTGACACCTTTACCGACGATGCAAGTGTCGTTGAGAGCTTAGGCTGCCGTGTAGTCCTTGTTGAAGGTAATCGTGAGAACATCAAGCTCACCACCCCGTTTGATATGAAGGTTGCGGAGGAGTGCGCGAAGCAGAGCTTCGCTAAATGATAAATGAAAAATGATAAATGATAATGAAGCGCAAAGCGCTTTTATAATAAATTAGTAACTCATATTTGAGCTTGCGAGGCTCCCTCCCACTCGGGGGAGGGCGGGGGGAGAGGTTTTATATTATGAATAGTATTTTAGAACAAGACATCATGTATTTGTCTGGGGTAGGCCCCAAGCGCAAAGACTTGCTGAGTAAAGAACTTGGCTTGAATACTTGGTGTGACCTGTTGGAATACTATCCATATAAGTATGTTGACCGTAGTCGCATTTACACAATAAATGAGATGGACGGTAACATGCCTTTCGTACAGATTAAGGGACGTATTCTCAGTTTCGAGGAATTTGCTCTGGGAGCACGTCGTAAGCGTGTTGTTGCCCATTTCTCTGATGGTACGGGCGTTGTTGACTTGGTGTGGTTTCGTGGTGCACAGTATATTTATAAAACTTATAAGGTAAACGAAGAGTATATTATCTTTGGCAAGCCAACGATCTTTGGCGGACGTTATCAGTTTGCTCATCCAGAAATAGAGAAGGCTGCCGATTTGCAGCTCAACGAAATGGGGATGCAGCCTTATTACTCTACAACCGAAAAGACTCGTACCGCAGGCATAACATCACGAAACATAGAGAAACTAACGAAAACACTTATCAGTAAGCTGCCACAAGGCTCTCTTCCTGAAACACTACCTGCCTTTATAACGCAGCGTCTGCATCTTATCAGCAGGGAAGAGGCCTACCGATATATTCACTACCCACATAGTCTTGATGAACTTCAGCATGCACAGGTGCGCCTGAAGTTCGAAGAACTATTCTATGTTCAACTTAATATCCTTCGCTATACAGCCGATCATCGCCGTAAGTATAAAGGATACATCTTTGAACATGTAGGACAGGTGTTCAACAGCTTTTATAAGAACAATCTACCTTTTGCTCTTACAGGTGCTCAGAAACGTGTTATGCACGAGATACGTGCCGACATGAAGAGCGGCCGACAGATGAATCGTCTTCTTCAAGGTGATGTAGGTTCTGGTAAAACGCTTGTAGCTCTTATGACTATGCTCATAGCCATAGACAACGGATTCCAGGCTTGTATCATGGCACCTACTGAGATTCTTGCCGAGCAGCATTTCTCTACTATCAAGGAGTTCCTTCATGGTATGGATATACGTGTAGAACTGCTCACAGGTATAGTGAAAGGCAAGCGTCGTCAGGCCATTCTTGAAGACTTGCATAAAGGCGAGATACAAATTCTTGTGGGCACTCATGCTGTTATTGAAGAAAGTGTGCAGTTTGCTCGTTTAGGCTTGGCTGTTGTTGACGAACAGCATCGCTTTGGTGTGGCTCAGCGTGCCAAACTATGGAAGAAGAGCGAGAACCCACCACACATTCTTGTTATGACGGCAACACCTATTCCTCGTACATTGGCTATGACCATATATGGCGATCTCGATGTGAGCGTTATCGATGAGCTGCCACCGGGCCGTAAGCCTATCATGACCATACATAAGTACGACAAGCAGATGACAAGTCTGTATAGCGGCATACGTCAGCAAATCAATCAGGGTCGTCAGGTGTATATCGTTTTCCCGCTTATCAAAGAGAGCGAGAAAAGCGATATGAAGAACCTTGAAGAAGGCTTTGAGGTGTTGCGTGAGGTGTTCCCAGAATACCGCATGAGTAAGGTACATGGAAAGATGAAGGCTAAGGACAAGGAGGAAGAGATGCAGAAATTCGTTTCTGGAGAAACTCAGATACTTGTTGCAACAACAGTTATTGAGGTGGGCGTAAACGTGCCTAACGCCTCAGTAATGGTTATCCTCGATGCTCAGCGCTTCGGACTCAGTCAGCTGCACCAGCTGCGTGGTAGAGTAGGCCGTGGTGCCAAGCAGTCGTATTGCATCCTTGTAACCAAGGTAGAGCTAAGCGAAGACACTCGCAAGCGAATAGATATTATGTGCGACACCAATGACGGTTTCAGGATTGCTGAGGCCGACCTAAAACTGCGTGGTCCAGGCGACCTTGAAGGTACACAGCAGAGTGGTATGGCTTTCGATTTAAAGATAGCCGATATTGCGCGCGATGGACAAATTGTGCAGCTTGCCCGTGATGAAGCACAGAAAATAATCGACGATGATCCTGAATGCAAAAAGAATATTTATTCGGTATTATGGAATAGGTTAAAAGAGTTAAGAAAAACTAATATTAATTGGTCGGCTATATCCTGATTTCCCTTTTGCTGGTGGGGAAAGGCAACGCTTTAACCACAAAACCTAATAATGCTGATACCCAATAAAATAAGTTAAGAAAGTAACAAAAACGATATTTTTTTGCTATCTTTGTAAACGTTAATACGTTTTTGAGGAAAAATATATTATCCTCGATAGTTCTTCGCTGAAAAAAATAACGACCGGCGGAAGACTTTAAACCTAAAATTGATATGAAATATTTTAATGCGATTTTAAAGAAGACAATTATAGCGGCATTTTTTGTTCTCGCAGCAACACCTGTGAGTGCACAAGACCTTTTGGCACGTCAGGCACCTGTTGACCGCAAGATGCGAGCCCTTGATACACTTGCATTGAAGAGCGTAACAGAGAGAGAACAAATGGAATCACCTGCAGCACAACTATATGAAGACTGGAACAACCAGTACGCTCATAAAGCTACAGAGTTGCCTGATTCTTTCAGAATTGATCTTCGACACTTCTGCATGCCAACCCCAAGTAGAGTAGTAACCAGTAACTTCGGTGCACGTTGGGGACGTACTCATAAAGGACTTGATATCAAGGTTTATATCGGAGACACTATCCGCGCAGCCTTCTCAGGTAAAGTACGTATAGTAAGATATGAAGGCCGCGGATACGGAAAATATATTGTAATCCGTCATAACAATGGTTTGGAAACAATTTACGGACACTTGTCTAAACAGATTGTAACAGAAAACCAGATGGTACGTGCAGGCGACCCTATCGGTCTCGGCGGAAACACAGGTCGAAGCACAGGTTCACATCTACATTTTGAAACACGTCTTTGTGGTGTAGCCTTAAATCCAGCACTATTGTTCGATTTCCGTAACCAGGATGTTACAGGAAACTTCTATACTTTCAAGAAAGAAACATATGATGATGATTCACGACTTGCAACTGCAGAGCGTGGTAAGGTAGGTAATGGCGGTTACACCCGTGATCTTGTACAGGGAGGCACACCAGGACACAGCAAGAGCTCTTCTTTCTCATCATCCAACGAAGAAATACTGTATCATAAGGTTAAGAAAGGCGAAACACTTTACTCTATTGCAGAACAGAGAGGTGTTAGCGTAGAGATGATTTGCCGTTTGAACCATATCACCAACCGTTCAAAGGTTCGCCCTGGACAGATCCTGAGATATTCATAAGCAAGACTATCCGATAAAAAGTTTTATATGTTGCCCGGAAGTTGGTTAGCTCCAGCTTTTGGGCATTTTTTTGCGCAAAGCGCTTTAAATATTTACTTCCCTCGTTTATCCGGATGCACCAGCTTCGCTGACAGCATCCACTCGGTCAGTGACCTTCGGTTCCATCCTTCCATTTTTCCATATTTCAATATTACTTGGGGCTGCCCAACTGGAAGAATAGCTGGAAACTCATTATAGTTTTAAGAAAATGATTAAGCATGAGAGGCTTCTTCAAAGCCTTTAGCTTATATTTGCCAAAAGCCTTGTGCAAGCAAGCTTCCAACGGCTTTTCCCAAATATAAGCAACCCTCACAAGTTCGGGCACTCATGCTCAATCTTGGAAAATAATGTGCTGATGCACCAATGCGCAATAAGCGCAAAGGATATCACCCCATTATCAATGAGCAACCAACGGTTATTGACCGAATGGAGTTGAATTGAACTGCAAAATATAATAGGCGTTTTTGAGAATTTCTTTATCAATATGCTGGAGTAATAACTGAATATTACTTTTTCCCTGCATGCCATGTATTAATGAGCAAAGGGCTATTGAATATAGCTTGCTTTATTTTGAATTTGTTGAATTCGCGTTATATCATAATACTCTTCTTCAAAACCTGCTGATTACTTGCAAGTGTCTGATAATCAGCAATTATTTATGCAGAAAAATTGCAAAAGGAACAAATTGGGAACAAATATTTCACAAACCCCAAAATGAAAACATCTGCTTAACAAATCTTCACATGGAAAGCTTGTGCAAACCGAGAGTAGAGCCATGCTTGTTTGAGCTATACCGAGGTGCCGCCAAGTTTCGCTAAAAGCAAAACAACGGAAATTTTCCGATTTTGTCATTTGGAGATTGCATGGATAATGAGATAAGAGTTATCGAATTGAAGTCATCAACGTTTGTCCCTTTTGGGAAAGGTTGGGACAAACTGAGCGAAAAGTGGTCGTCTTAGGTGTCATTTTACTCTGTTTTACGAGAAATAATAATGTTGTTTGCAACTTTCCTTTGATAAAACTCGTTACTTTCATAAAATTTTGATAGATTTGCACCAAATTACTATAAATTGCAATATTATGGCAAATTTCAATCGTATAAAACTCGTTTTGGTTGAACAAAACAAAACAGGTAAATGGCTTGCAGATGCACTAGGTAAAACTCCAAGTACTGTAAGTAAATGGTGTCAGAACACAATACAGCCTGACTTAAAAACTCTCAACGATATTTCGGATTTGTTAGGTGTTGATGTTACTGAACTTATAGTAAGTAAAAACAAAAAATAAATACAAGAATAAAATGGCAGTACAATATAATCTTATCAATCAAGATGTCTATGATGGACTAAAGGCCCTTGAATCTGATAGTTTTGATTTGTGCATTGTTGACCCACCTTATGGAGCTTCATCAAAGCACAACTGGGATTACGGTAAAAAGGGAAAGGTTTCTGGCTTTGGCGGCGAATGGAATCTTGAAAATGAAGCGTGGGACTTACTATCTCAAAATGATTCTTTTCTTAACACTTATGCTTGGCTTAAAGAATTGAAGAGAATTATCAAGTTAGAAGGTTCGATATGGATTCATGCAACGTATCATAACTCAGGATTTGTTAACGTATGCTGCCAGTTATTGGGTCTTGAAATCATCAATGAGATTGCATGGTTTAAGCGCAATTCTTTTCCAAATCTGTCAGGCCGACGATTGACCGCTAGTCATGAAACAATACTATGGGTTCATAAGGGTGGTGAAAAGAAAAGGAAATACTTTTTTAATTATGAAGCATCAAAAGCGTACTATTCTTCATCAGATTTACTCAAAGAAGCAGGTAAGCAAATGAGAACAGTTTGGGATATTCCAAATAATAAAACAAAAGACGAAATGAAGTTTGGTTCTCATCCAACTCAGAAACCTATAAAAGTGTCTGAAAGAATCCTTGCATTGTGTGGCGTAGAAGGAGGTAAACTGCTTGTGCCATTTGCTGGCTCTGGTACTGAAATGGTTGCTGGTATTAATTTCGGTATGAATGTGACCGGCTTCGAGATTGAAAAAGAATATATTGATATTGCGCAAAAAAGATTAGAAGATGCGCTTCAAAAGAAAAATTACTCTTTATTCTAATGAAACCACTACAGCCAGTTATTAAATGGTCGGGCAGTAAAAGAACTGTTGCAACTCAGTTGGGAGAATTCTTTCTTCCTGCTACCACTTATTATGAACCTTTTGTTGGTGGAGGCGCAATGATGCCATTCGCAAAGGCAAAGAAAGGAAAGGCCAGTGATATAATTCCAGAGCTAATTGCATTGTGGAATGAAATTAAGAATAATCCAGAGTTGGTCGCTACAGAGTATGCGACCCGTTGGAATAGACTTCAAAATGAAGGTTATCAGGTCTTTTATGAAGTAAGAGACACATTCAATAAAACAAAGAATCCACTTGATTTTTTGTTTTTAACAAGAACTTGCCTTAATGGGATGATACGCTATAATAGCGCAGGAGAATTTAACAACTCATTGCATCTGACTAGACCAGGCATAGACCCGAAACGCCTCTCAGATATTATATTCCAATGGAGTCAATTTATCCATAAATTTGAATTCCTTAATGTTGATTATCGAGAATGCTTAGAAGACGTGAAAGAAGGTGATTTCGTTTTTTTGGATCCTCCTTACGGTGGAACAAAAAGCAGATATACCCAGACTCCGTTTTCCTTAGACGATTTTTATAATACACTCGATTTGTTAAACTCCAAAGGCGTTAATTGGATGCTTACTTTTGATGGTTCCTCTGGAGGTCGCAACTATTCGTATGCTCCTCCAAAGGAACTATATAAAGAAACTTTTAAAGTTAAGACTGGGAAATCTGCGTTTAGAAAAGTTATAGATAAGGTGCAGGAAGACATTTTAGAATCTGTGTACCTTAATTATAAAACTAGCTTGTTCTAGCGCAATTTCCTTTAGATAATCAAGCAGGATCTCACCACTAGCACTAGCATAGAAGTGCAGGGTGGTGATGTCCCCAAATTCGAACGCGAAGATAGCATCCAGATTTCCCCTGAGAAGTTGGTTTGTTAACTCGCGTTCGTCTTTGTAAAGAAAGGCACCAACAGAAATCATACTGTATTTCACCTCACCGATAGAGCCTTCAAAGAACTTCCAATCTGTCTTATCATTAGACTTATACGCAGTTGGTTCACTGTTAAATAAGTCATTGATATAATCTTTGAGTCGATTACCAATGTTTTTCTCTAGGTCTTTCCCATATCCTTTAGACTCGATAGGGACGAATATTAAGCGTCCTTTCCTTTCAATTTGGAAAATGTGGTCAGGTCTCTTGCTATGTTCTGAAACACGTGGAAGGGAAGTCCACTTGTATTCTTTACCATTCTTAAAGAAAGAAATACCAGACCAGTCGCCCCCAGGTGGATTGCAGAAACATTCAAACACACCTAAATCTTTATGGGAAGAAAGGATTTGATGTATTGCGCAGTCTGTATCATGTTCAAAATACCTTACAACAGGCTTTTGGATATAAGGAAATGTAATAGGCTTAGTGTTTTTGTTAAGTTTTGCCCCAGTAGGCATAAAAACATAACTGTCACATGTTGCGCTATCAACAAACAAATAATTACAACATGAGAAGATTGCTTCAAACAACCCATTGCTGTCACAGAGTTCTTTTGGAGAGTTAAGCAACTTTTCCCATGTATATTTTGTGCCTGGACCTGATATAATAGCCATGATATTAGCATCTTTTCCTAAAATCATTCGGCATAAAGGAGATAGTCCTCGGTCTGGTCGTGAATCATCCCCTTTTGGTTTAAAACCTGTTATCCAAACTAAAGCTAAATCTTTATTCAAATCAAACGAAACATCCAAGCCATTATAAGTTTCTTTAATCCAAGATTTTAGTGATGGAAGGTTTTGTTTTGGAACGACACAAAAAGGCAAATCTTTAGCTGTGATAGGAACAACAGCCATTTTTTTGATTTTTGATTTGAGAAGTTCAAACGTACCAGATACAAGCACTTTATCAGAAGATTTCTTTTGCCATTCCTCTTTATAGTTTTGAACAAGCCAAGAAGTTCTATTACTTGATTTTAAAAGTTCATCCCATTTCTTACCTTTGAGAGTGTCCTTCTTTTTGCGACAGTTAGAAAGAATCTCTACCATCTTAACAGCTTTATCTTTAAGTGAATTTACTGTCAAAGAGGTATCTTCTCCATTAAGTATCTGACGGATAAAAACTAATCCATCATTATAACCCAACGCTGAATTGTATGCCGCATGATTCTGTAGTGTCATAGAAGGATGTGCTCTATAAACAGGAAGACATACACTATTCATGTCATGAGAAAGTGAAACATAAGAAAATGGAACAGCTGGATTAGGGTATCTTGGTGCTTTGGGATTACGATTTTCATCTAACTCAATACCCCCAATCTCGGCGTAATACAGATAAGGAACATTCGCAAATACACTTGCTAATGCACGACCATTTCTTTGCCATGCATTATTTCCAGCCGGTAAGGCTGAACAGTATTCTATTCCAAGCAAAACAGTTTCATGTGCTCCAGAAACTTCAGTCAAGTAAGAATCAGCAGATTCTCTTAATCGACCTCCAGCCTTATAAACAATATCTCCTAAGTCAATATTGCTCCACCTTCCATGACCAGACAAAAGTTCTATTACAAATAAATAATCTTTTGTCTTAATTGCATATTTTGGGAAATATACCGGACTATTTAACAACTCAAAAGTTGAGTTATATGCTTCAGCAATCATCTTGAGTGTTCTTTCGCACTCAACAATGTTGTCACCATGAATCCTCAAATTTCTTGTAATCATATCGATTTAACAGAAACGCCCTCTTGAAGAAAAGGGCGTGGGAGAATTCTGGTTGGTACCAAGGCCTTGCACAGCCCACATCAGACAACATTCATTCCGTCCACGCCCATATTATGTAGCGCAGACACCCTTGTTGTCCTAACTAAACTGACGTATAATGAAGTGCAAGTTCGGTATTCAGTTGAGTCAAGGATGTCTAAAACTATATACTTTTATTTTCTGCTCAGAAGTTTCATTTAAAAAAAATAATTATTGATTATATTTATGTGCATAAAACATGCTTTGCAAAGTTACATGTTTTTCTTCAAATATTCCTTATTTTGATGCAAAATGTGAACTATTTGTTTATATTTTTACATAGAATCTCCTATTTGAAGCATCAAAGAGACAATTATAAAGCTAATAATTATCATTTTGCAGAATTAGACAAAATAGTTATTCATCTTTTCAAGATTGACAATATAACGAATTAACCCACTGTTTTTCAGCAGCAATGCCGATTATCAGTGGGTTAATTGTTCCCAAAATGAGACCAGAAATTCTTTTTCCACTAAAATAATAATAACTTACAATAAAGCGGGGAAATAATTAAAAAGTAAGCATTGGGTAAACCCGATTTCAACCTCTTTTGAGTATAATATATAGAGGAGGTGAGCGAGAGGTGACTTCTGGATTTGTCTCAAAGCTTGGAAGTTACAAAATGATTTTGTATATTTGCAATCGAAAAGAGAAACATGCAGAAGCAGACTACTCGTTAGCCTTTACAACTGATGAAATAACCAATTCTTAAACTTTTATCTTTATGGAAAACAGAATCATGAATGATGCTGCAACTATGGTTGCTGCAAACTCTGATCTCATGCAGATTGAGGAGTTTTTTGAACAGAATTATTTGTTCCGTAACAATGTGTTGAACGGCAGATACGAGGTTACTCGTGTCGGCTCTAATCCTCTTGTGTGGCAGCATCTCACCACTGAACGATGGAACTCTATCGTGTGGAACCTTGAGATGGCGTTGCCTGATGTGAAATCGTTGAAGAAGTATGCCGAGATGTATGTTTACTCTGAGCACACGCCTCTTTACGACCCTATTGCTGAATACATGAACAACCTTCCTGCTTGGGACGATGAAGATCATGTGGGAAGGCTTATCAACAACCTCCCTAGTGTTAACGAGAAGCAGAGTGAGTGGATTCGCACTTGGTTGCGTTCTATGGTGGCTCATTGGATGAAGAAGGATGTGGAGCACGGAAATGATGTGGTGTTGCTGCTTATGGGCGATCAGGGCTGTGGAAAGTCAACATTCTGCCAACGACTGCTTCCTGCTACACTTCGTGAGTATTATCTTGACCACTTGAACCTTGCTAACAAGTTTGACAAGGAAATGGCACTCACGCACAATCTTCTTGTGAATATCGACGAGTTTGACCAGGTGAAGAACTCACAGCAGGCTGAATTGAAACACACCATTTCAAAGAGTAAGGTAAACGGCAGACGAATATATGCCTCTGTGCAAACCGATCAGCATCGCTATGCTTCGTTTGTGGCAACAACCAACAGCCGTCAACCCTTGAAAGACCCAACTGGCAGCCGTCGCTATCTGTGTGTCAATATTCCCAGCACACAGCTCATAGACAACACGTTTGAAATAAACCACGAACAGCTATATGCCCAGATTCTGAGCGAGATAAACACAGGCAAGCCTTGCTACTTCAATCGTGAAGAAACAATCAAGATTCAAGAAGCCAACCAGCCATACCAGCAAACCATTGATTTCGCAACTATGACAGAGGCTTGCTTTCGCAAGCCAAAGAAAGGAGAGGAGGTGAAGGCGTTTTCTATGTTAGAAATCATGGATGAGTTATATGCTCATTATCCAATGATAACATTTAGTCATAAAAATAAAGTTGACATAGGTATAACCTTACATTCACTTGGTTTTCAGAGCAAGCATACAAAACATGGTAATGTTTATTTTGCTGTTCCACGCTGCTTAAAGGCTGCATAGACGTTTAAAATAAAAATGTTTGTAACCAATTTCACCCCTACGGGTGTTATACCCTGAATATCAATGCTTTAAGTGTAAAATCCATCTTCACCCTAACTTCACCTCATCTTCACCCTCAAAAAGCGTTTTAAACA
>CAJOCR010000027.1 GCA_905236755.1 uncultured Prevotella sp. | reverse complement strand
TTGTAGTTATTCTGTTATCGTTTGCTATGCAAATGATGAACAGCCTGGCGGAAGCCAACGTGTAGGAAATAATTTAATACCTCTCCATGTTGAAGGACGCTATTTCAAAGATGAAATAGGTAATGTTGTTGTATTACATGGATTTGCACAAACCTATAGTCCTTGGTTTAATGAGAGGTGTACAAAGTGGAATAATTATGATGTAAAGGCTTGTTTGGAATATAACCAAGGAATGATAGATAAAATCTTGGATGCAGGATGGAAGGTTAATTTCGTGCGCTTGCATATGGATCCCTATTGGAGTAATACGCCAAATGTAGACGTAGATGGTGAAAGTGATATTCATGCTTTTGATTTTGAACGCTTTAAGAAATATCTTGCTGAAGTATTTATTCCAATGGCAGAATATGCTCAAGCTAAAGGACTTTATATAGTTATGCGTCCTCCTGGAGTGTGTCCTAAATATATTAGCATAGGAGATGATTATCAGAAATATCTGCTAAAGGTGTGGGATTATGTTAGTCAGCAGCCAGAGTTGAAGAATAATGGCGCCGTAATGTTTGAACTTGCTAATGAACCTGTATTTTTTACAGTTACTAAAGGGAAGAGTGAGGCTGAAGAGATGACAATGTATATGCAGGCTATTGTTGATAAAATCCGTGAGAATTGCAATAATATTCTTCTTGTACCTGGCTTGGGGTGGCAGGCGTCTTATCAAGGCTTTGCTGAGTATCCAATAAAAGGTGATAATATTGGTTTTGCTGTTCATTGTTATCCAGGTTGGTATAATGGAGGATATACTGAGTCAGGTGATGTTCCGATCAATTATGAAAATTTCCGTGCAGGTTGGCGTAGTCAAATAGGTCCTGTTAGTGCAAAATATCCTATTATTGTAACAGAAACTGATTGGTCTCCATCTGAAAAATATGGAGATATGACTTTTGCACATGCAAAAACAGGTGTGGTTGGTGATAACAATTTTGGTGCTAATTTCAAGCAAATTGTAGATGATGATAATAATGTTAGTTGGTTGATTTTTGCTTGGCAGCATTTTATGGCTGAATATGATGGTATTCCTGCAACTTCAGCAAGTAATACTACTTTCTATAATGATCCTGATGCTTGCCTGTGGCCTTGCTTTCATTGGTTTGAAGATTATGCAAATAGTTACTATCCTTCCAAAACAAAGTATGAGCAGACCTTAACTAATCCATATTATATTGATCCTAATAGTCTGTTTCCTTTGACCGATGAGGGCTTTAATCCAAATATATGGGAGAAAGGTAGTTTTAATGCAACAACTGGAGAACTAAAAACAGGACCATATGGCTTTGGTGGTTGGGAGTATGCTGCTGGTGTTGATTTGTCTGATTACAAATATCTTGTCGTTGAACTTAATAGTGTACAAAACTGTGGTGCTTCTTTCCGATTGTTTGACGAGAGCAGTTATTGGTCTTTGCCATCAATGACCAGTTTTGATAATAAAACTCGTATAGTCATTGATTTGCATAATCAGAAAAAAATACGAGAAGCCAATAACGTTAAGACAGTGGTAGGTGATTTAAAACCTTCTCATATTTTCCGTGCAGGTATATGGACTACAGGAAATGGTTCTGTTAGCATAAAAGATGTTTATTTGAGTAATGATGGCACAAATAAGGTTTCTACAGGCATTAACCACGCTTTGAGTAATATGATACATATGAAACCTTCAGCCCGCATTTACAATCTTCAAGGTCAGGTAGTAGCCAATGGCATGGAGAAACTACAATCGCTTCCTCATGGTATTTATATCATTAATGGAAAGAAAGTAGCAAAGTAATTTTTCATATGGCGAAGCACTATTGCTCCCATATAACTCCTATACACCTACAATACACCAAGCATATACTTAGCATATAGAAACCATATGTTTTTGTATGCTAAGTATATGCTTTCTATATGGTAAGTATATGGTTACTGTATGGGAGCAATAGGTCAGCCTCATAATATATTTTTGAATTTGGAATGTTGAATTACGAATGAGTAATGAGGAGTCCCTCTGGTCAACAGGAGAAAATTAATAATGAGTAATATTATTTTTGTTTTTTTTTACTTGTTGGTAATATGAGTTTGCGAGGCTCCCTCCCAGAAGGGGAGGGCGGGGGGAGAGGTCGTTGTTTTATCAAAATAGTATCATTCTTGCGTGGTCATAAGACGGTTTTTGTTTCATTATGTCTCATTTTCTGTTACTTTTAACCATTAAAATCTAAGGTTTTGAGTGTAAAAACTTCACGAGATGTTACAAATTATTTTGATTTTGTAACATCTCACTAATTTGAAACGTTTATTAACCACTTCGTATTGCTTATTTATATATATTTGCGACTGACAACGAAATACCATGACTAAGTTTACATTAATACTATATTTTTTAACCAAATTGGCTTATATGAAGTACTTTAAATCTATGAAAAAGCCGCTGTTATTACTATTCCTGTTCTGTTTGGTTCCACTTGGAATCTCGGCTCAGAGCATTATCAAGGGAGTAGTTAAAGATGTAGCAGGTGAACCGATTATCGGAGCCACAGTACGTGTTGTTGGTACCCAGGTAGGTTCTGTTACCGACTTGGATGGTAATTTTAGCGTTCAAGCTTCATCTCAGTCAACACTTCAAGTTAGTTATGTGGGCTATGAGTCACAAACTGTGAAGGTTGCAGGTCGTAACAATATTGTTGTTACATTAAAAGAGGAGGACAATACTCTTAATGATGTTGTTGTTGTTGGTTATGGTACCATGAAGAAGAGCGACATCTCTGGTTCTATCGCTACAGTTGATCAAGCAGCTGTTATGAAGCGTATGCCTCAGAACATTGGTCAGGCTCTGCAGGGTTCTGCTGCTGGTGTTATGGTAACACAGCAGGATGGTTCTCCTGATGGTAAGTCTGCTATTCGCATTCGTGGTGTCGGAACTATCCATGGTGATGCTTCTCCTCTCTTCGTTGTTGACGGAGTTCAGGTAGGTAACAATGCTGACTTTGTTAACCCTTCAGATATTGAACGTATTGAGATTTTGAAGGATGCATCTGCTACCGCTATTTACGGTTCTGCTGGAGCTAATGGTGTTGTAATGATTACCACAAAGCATGGTATTGATGGTCGCATGAATATTAATGTTACTGCAGACTTTGGTCTTCAGACATTGCCATTCAAGCTTGATGTAATGGATCTTAACACTTATGCTAAGGCTATCCGTGAAGCAAAGGCTAACGATGGTGGTATGTTCATCAATCAGGTTTGGGATGCTCAGTATGATGGCAAGCGTAACGAAATTGATTGGCAGAAGGAAATGACTCATGCAGCTCTTCGTCAGCAGTATGGCGTATCTCTTAACGGTGGTGCAGCAAAGACACAGTATAACTTATCTTTAGGTTATCTCGATGTTGATGGTACCGTTGTTAACACAAGATACAAGAGATTCACAACTCGTGCTAATGTAACAAGTAAGGTTAATAAGTATCTCGAAATAGGTGGTGATATTAACTATACTCACAGTGAGTCATACGGTTCTAACATGTCACTGGGTAACAACCAAAATATGTCATCTCTACGTGACTTCGCTTCAATGACTCCTACTCTTGACTATACTAAAGGAAATGCTGCAGGTGGTCAACTTATTAATGTAAATTTGAAAAATCCTGATGGCTCATATGGTGCAGGTTATCAGACAAGTACAAGTGGCTGGGAAGGAAATACTGCTATAGGTTCTAACCCATACGCTTCTCAGATGGAGAACGGTGAACGTTCACGCAATGGTTTCGATCGTATTCAGACAACAGCTTTTGCTGATTTGATTTTCTTGGATACAAAGATTCATCGTCTTGATTTGAAGAGCCAGGGAACATTAACTTATACTGGTAACAATAACTCTGATTATACAGGTGGTCGTCGTCGTTTTAATTATATTGGTGGAGCTTTGACTGAGATTACTCTTTTAGGAGATCAGACATATGCTTTCTCTATCTTGGTCTTCAGACCTATCTTACTTATAACCTCAACTACGATATTCACAACCTCACTTTGATGGTTGGTAATGAGGTTGGTAAGTCTTGGGGACAGTGGGTAAATGTAAGTGCTCGTAACTTCCCTACTGTAACTAACCGTGCTATTAAACTTACTGAGACACCTAAAGATATTCAGGGTGATGGTGCTTATAACCTTGACACTCGTAACATCTCTTACTTCGCACGTGCTTCTTATGTATTGATGAATCGATATATCCTTACTGGTACTGTTCGCCGTGATGGTTCTTCTAACTTCGGTCCAGGTAACCGTTGGGGAACATTCCCATCAGTAGCTGGTGCATGGCGTATTTCTGAGGAGCCTTTTATGAAGGATATTAAGTTTATTAATAACTTGAAACTTCGTCTCGGTTGGGGTCAGACTGGTAATGCAGGTAACATTGCAGGTAAGGCTATTGCTCAGCTTAGTGCTGATGCAGCTTACAACCTCTATGGTGAAGGTGGTATTTCTGGAGCATTCGGTGGTAATCGTAATCGTGTAGTAGGTTGGTTCACTCCACTTATTGATGAAAAGCTGAAGTGGGAGACAACTGAAATGACCAATATAGGTATCGACTTCTCTTTCCTGAACGATTGGGATATCACTCTTGATTACTTCATTAAGGAATCTAAGGACTTGTTGCTTTATCAGCAGTTCCGTCCATCTATTGGTAACTATCAGGTTTATACTAACTATGGTAACATCCAGAACAAGGGTTTCGAGTTTGCTATTGGTTATCACAAGCAGGTTAACAAAGACTTCGGATTCAATGTTCGTTTGAATGGTTCTACCATAAAGAATAAGGTTAAGAAGATGGGTGCACCTCTCTATAATACGGCTTCTGATAATAGTGGTGCAAGCAAATATGATGGTTCTCAGGTTGGTGCTATTGATGGTAATGGTTATTGGAACAACCACTCTATCTGTATGGAAGGTGAAGCTGTTGGTTCATACTATGGCTATGTAACTGATGGCGTTATCAAGGATGCTGCTGATCTTGCTGATTATAAGGCTCGCATCACTAAGGATGAAGTTTCTAAGTGTGATGCATCACATCCATTACAAGTTGGTGATATGAAGTTCAAGGATTTGAATGGTGACAAGAAAATTGACCAGAACGATATGACTATTCTTGGTAATGGCTTCCCTAAGCTTAACTATGGTTTGAACTTCTCTGCTACTTACAAGGACTTCGATTTCAACCTCTATATGTATGGTGTACTTGGTCAGGACGTTCTTTCTTATTCAGCTATGAAGATGTGTTCTATGGGTCAGCTTGACGACCAGACTACACCTAACATCCTTACTAAGAGCTACAACGAAGCATTCCGTGATGGTTCTGGTTCTCTGCCACGTCTTTCTATCCTTGATTCTAACCGTAACTACCGTGTTAGCGATATGTGGGTAAAGAATGGTAACTTCTTGCGCATCAGCAATATTCAGGTTGGTTATAATTTGCCACAGGCAATCGCAAAGAAACTCTCTATTGTTAAGGCTCGCGTTTACGTTGGTGTAAACAATCTGCTTACCATTTCTCCATATAATAAGTATGGTGATCCTGAGTGTGGTTCTGGTTCTGTTCTCTATACAGGTCTTGACACTGGTCGTTATCCACAGCCTCGTACATGGATGGCAGGTTTAAATGTAACATTCTAATAATTAGAAACGCGTAACACATAATTTGAATACATATGAAAAATAAATATTTTCTAATCGGAGCAGCTCTTTGTGGCGCGATGGCACTTGGTTTGACATCGTGTGACAACGATAAGTTCCTGACAGTAGATTTGTATGATGGTGTTGATCCAGCAGGATCATACGAGAAAGATGCCAATGTTGAGAAGGTACTCCTTGGTGTTTATGATATGATGTACCCAGATGACAACTATGATGGTGACTGGGGATTCAAACCAAACTTGTTTACTGGTTGCCACCCAACTATTGATACACAGGCTACTGGTTGGGATAAGAACTGGAACTCACAGGCTTGGAATGCTACTTCTTCTGAGCTTCTTGCTGGTTGGAAGCATGTCTATGCAGGTATTAACCGTGCTAATGACTTCTTAGGCGGTTTGGAAAAAGCACCTGATGTAGCTACATTGACTCATGCTGTTCGTAAACGTACAGAGGGTGAGGCTCGTGCTCTTCGTGGTTTCTATTATCACTGGTTGGCTACAACATTCGGTCGTGTACCAATGTTGGCATCTGGTGAGAACTATAATAATACTCCTACAAAGCCTCGTGCTGAGACTTACGAAGAGATGTGGAACTTCATCATCGAAGACTTTGAAAAGGCAGCAGAACTTCTTGAATGGACACCTTATAATAATGAGTATGGACGTGCAACCAAGGGTATGGCTCTTGCTTACTTAGGCGATGCTTATATGTGGAAGGCTTACCGTCTTACTGATGGTGCTAATGGTCAGAAACAAGATGAAGCAGAGGCAAAGAAACTTTATGCAAAGGCAGCAGATTGCTTCCGTCAGATTCTTGAAAGCCATACTTATTCACTCAACGAATCATTCACCACATTGTGGGATCCAGCTTCTGCATGGGGACCAGAAACTGTTTGGTGTGAGCAGCTTGATGAAGGTACTAACTGGGGACAGTGGGGTAACCTTACTTCTAAGTTGATGTTGAAGTGGTACACAGCTTGTCCTGAGAATGGTGGATGGGGTTCTCTCTATCTGTCATGGGAGTGGTATTCAAGCTATGAGAAGGGTGACAAGCGTCGTGCTGGTTCTTGCTACACAGGTGCTGTGCCACAGATTGATCCCAATAACCCAGCTTATGATGAGGCAAAATATAAAGATTGGTATGAACCAGCTATCTATGGTGTAAACCCATACTTACAGGAGGTTCTCGGTAAGGGTGAGGCTGGTACAACAACCAAGCAGTTCCACTTCAATAATGGTGAGTGGGCACCAGCTATCTGGAGTTCTAAGTTATGGCGTACAGCTTCTGCTAACTATCAGTCTTGGGGTGATGGTCACTGGAGTCCTACTCCTATTTATTGGAAGCGTCTTCCTAACATCATGCTCGACTATGCAGAGTGTCTCTTCCGTGTAAATGGTGGCGATGATGAAACAGCATGGGGCTTGATAGATGAGTTACGTCAGCGTGCATTCGGTATCCTTGAAAAGGGAAAAGAAGCAGCGTTGACTACCAAATACATGGCGTATTATAACGATTATTCAAATTGGATTGGAACTACAGGCCAGAATCCTCGTGTAGAGGGAGATAATGTTGATGGTGGTTCTTTCTATAAGAAGCGTGCAAACTATCCTATTCCTTTCGGAACTGAGTTAACAGCTGAGCAGGTAACCAAGGCTAAGGAATATTACACAGCTTTGAAGGCAAAGAAGAGTTTTGATTCTCCTGTATGGAAGGTTGCTGTTAACGAGGAGCGTCGTAAGGAGTTCAACTGCGAGTGGTCTTTGCGTCCTGATATGCAGCGTTCTGGATATATGGCAGACCATGTTGCTCATAACTATCCAAAGCGTGAAATTGCGGACAAAGATATGAAGGATACTCCATGGACAATTCGTACCTACAATTATGATGATCGTAAGATGGATATGCCTATTCCACAGGAAGAGTTGACCAAGAACCCTGCATGTGATCAGAATCCTGGTTACGATGATAAACAATAAACTGGATTTTTTTCCGTTTAGATTAGTGTAATAGATAATTAATGTTGAAAGGTGCTGTGTTTTAAGAAAGCACAGTGCCTTTCTTCTTTTTCTCTGATGTGAAATTGCCGGCAGAGAACTATCTCTTTCGGCAAATAAAAGTGGCTTAAATGAAGAATAACAATTTGATTGACAGGTATGGGCAGCAAACCTTAACGGTATTATTTGCTGTTGCTGTGTTTTTTATTTGGCAGATGCGTTTGCCTTTCTTGATGTTGGCAAGAGAGCAGTCGCAGCTGTTTTTGTGGAATACTGATTATTTTACGGAACGGCTTATAGTGCCCGGAGGTTTTGCTCAATATCTCAGTGAATTTATTGTTCAGTTCTTTATTAACCCTATATATGGCGCTCTTTGGTATGTTGTTTTATTAGTTGGGGCACAGATGCTCACATGGAATCTTTTTCCTAAAGAGAAGATCTCGGATAAAAGCAAAGGTTTCCAATGGTGCATGTTCTTAGTGAGTTTTATCCCATCACTCGTTCTTTGTTATTTGGCTTGCCAGGTGGATGTGATGATGACACTTGTTGTTGCCATCATATTGGTATTGCTAATGATGAATATCTTACCATCAAAGCCAAAGAAAGCTTTGATAGCTTCTGTTATTATGGTGCCAGTAGGTTATTGGATTGCAGGACCAGTGATGGTTTTATTTCCAATTTATTTGGCTATTTCTCTTTGGAGAAATTATAATAAGCTAACAGTAGTATCATCAGCCTTTGGGTTATTAGTGCTATTGGCTTTGTGCATTGTTGGTAGTTCGTGGATAGCTCCTTATTCATTGAAGAAGCTTGCTTTGGGTGTTGACTACACCTCAGAAGCATATATGGTAGGCACCTATGAGGAGATGGAATGTGATATGTATGTACGTTCAGGACAATGGCAAAAGGTGTTGACCCATTGTGAGAAGAATACAATAAACTCTTTGGCTGTTCAGAATGCTGTTATGTTGGCCAAATTTAAGTTGCAGGAGATGGAGCCTTCTGAACTGCGTTCTTCGCTTTCGTTTGAAAAACAATCAATGAAGAATCAGGCAACTGCTTTTCTACAGAGTGAGGTGACTTTACAAATAGGTATGATCAATATATCGCAGCGAGCTGCCTTCGAGGCAATGGAAGCTGCACGTAACTGTAACAAAAGTGGAAGAGCCCTTTATCGTTTGGCATTGACAAATCTGGTTACTGGGCAATATGATGTGGCTTTGAAATATATTTCGATTCTTGAGCACACTCTGTTCTATCGTAGTAGAGTGCAGGAAATGAAAGAATTGGCTCTTCATCCACAGAAACTGAAGAATGTACCATATTTCCGTGTGTTGATGGACATTCATAACAAGACAACTGATCATTTCTTCTTTTAAAACTTAGGATACATGAAATTTAAGATATATTACCTGACTTTACTTTGTTGTTTGTTTGCAGCTTGCACTTCACAACCTAATAATGTGAAATATGTGAAGCAGCTGCCTAAGATATTTCCTGATTATGTGGGCGTGACTGTCCCTGTAGATATTGCTCCACTTGATTTTACTATGGCAAGTGAGGACTATTCAACGATAGATGTTGTTGTTAATGGCTCAAAGGGTGGGGCACTTCATGTAAATGGCGAATATGCTGATTTTGATATTGATGCATGGCATGCTTTGTTGAAACAGAATAAGGGAGGAAAACTTATTGTTCGTGTATGTGCAGAGAAAGATGGTGAGTGGACTGGGTTCCGTGATTTTACTATTGATGTGAGTAATGATGAACTTGGCGAATGGGGAGTAACCTATCGTCGTATTGCTCCAAGTTATGAACTATATAGTAGCATGGGGCTCTATCAGCGTGATTTAAGTAATTTTGATGAAACAGAACTGATCGCTAACTCACGTACATCAAGACAATGTTTGAACTGCCATACTGCTAATAAGACAAGTGCTAAGCAATATGTGTTCCACGTGCGTGGCGAACATGGTGCTACGGGTGTGGCTACAAATGGAAAGATAGAACTGTTACAAGCTAAAAACGAAGATTTGGGTGGTTCAATGGTTTATCCATATTGGCATCCTGGAGGACGTTATTGTGCTTTCTCTACCAATAAGACTTCTCAGATGTTCCATAGTAAGCTGAATAAGCGAATAGAGGTCTTTGATACAGAATCTGATGTGTTTGTATATGATACAAAAGAGCATGCTATCTTGCGTGATACTCTGATAATGAAGAAGTATTGGGCAGAGAATACACCTGCATTCTCTCCTGATGGCAAATGGCTTTATTTTACAACAGCAAAGCGTCAGGTTTATCCTGATAACTATAATAAGGAGAAATATAGTCTATGTCGTGTTTCATTTGACGAGAAGACAGGACGTTTAGGACAGAAGGTCGATACTCTTATTAATACTAACCAAACAGGCAAGAGTGTTACATGGCCTCGTCTGTCATACGATGGGAAATATCTTATGTACACTCAGATCGACTATGGATATTTTTCTATTTGGCATCCTGAGGCTGATCTGTGGATGCTTGATTTGCAGACAATGCAGACTCGTCCTATAGCTGAGGCTAACAGTAAGCGATGTGAGAGCTTCCATAATTGGAGCACTAATAGTCGTTGGTTCTTGTTCACCAGTCGCCGTGATGATGGATTATATACTAAACTGTATTTCTCGCACGTAGATGCTCTGGGTAAGGTTTCAAAACCATTCTTGTTGCCACAGCGTAATCCACGTGAATACTATCGTATGCTGATGTATTCATATAATACTCCAGACTTCGTGGCAGAACCTATAAAAGCGAATCCTCGCGAGTTAGGTCAGGCGATAGAAAGTGATAAAAGAACGAGTACTAAGGTAATTACGAATTTTTGAATTTTGAACCAATGGTCACTGACAGAAGGGAAGAAGTTCCTATGACCAACGGGAATAAATGTGGAACCGAAGGAGGTAATTAGTCGCACTACGTGCGATGTTGAGTTATTTTTGCTTAACTTGTCTGTTAGTACTCCTCCCTTCTGGAGGGGAGGTAGGGTAGGGGCTTTCTTATTTGATTTTAATTTGGATTCATATAATTAATAATTTGCAATTTAGTATAGAAGGTGTTCTATATGAAATGCTTGAAAGAATAAAGGGAACAAGTCGTGAAGACTTGTTCCCTTTTTGCAAAATAATTATTTAAAGAGCAATGGTGCCATTTCTCGTAATGAGCGACGCCATGTAAGGAATTCGTGAGCTGTGCCTTCTGAGATAAAACCATGCGCATTGAAGCCTGCAGCCTTGAGACTCTCAACGCTCTTATTGATGCCTTCTGGGCGCTCCTTAGAACCGCAGCTCTCGAAGATCATCTTTACATCATTCTTGTTCTTGATCTCTTCTGGTGCATACTGGCCACCGCTGAGTAATCCCCAGTAAGCAAATACTTCAGGACGGCGCAGAGTGATAAGCTTTGTTTCTACACCACCCATAGACAAACCTGCCATAGCACGACCTTCTTTCTTGTTGATGGTCTTAAAGTGGCTGTCGATATATGGGATGAGCTCGTCAACGAGAACGGTCTCAAATTCCTTAGCTGTGAACTGACCGATAGTACCAAACTTAATGTTGTTTGTCAAACCATAGGTGCAAACAACGATGAATGGCTTGCATTTACCTTCTGCAATGAGGTTATCCATGATGAGGTTAGCATGACCTTGTGTCATCCATGCAGTCTCGTTCTCACCCCAACCATGCTGCAAGTAGAGAACAGGGAATTTCTTTTTACCATCATATTGTGGAGGAAGATAAACAAATGCTGGACGGCACTCCTTGCTGCTTGCTGATGGGAAGAGAACCTGAACAACCTTACCATGTTCAGCCGCTTTGTCAGCATAGAAATCAGCATCATGAGCAGGAATCTCTATACCACTCTCCCAACGGCAAGAGCCGAAGTAGTTACCTGTACCAGGGTCGTTAACAACAGCACCGTCAACAATAAGGTGATAGTAGTGGAAGCCTTCGTCCATAGGACCTTCGGTTGTACCTGTCCATACACCATCCTTGTCTTTGCGCAGAACAGTACCGCCACGACCACCAAGACCTAATGTTACAATAACTGATTTTGCATCAGGAGCATTGAAACGGAAACGAGCATAGCCCTGGCTGTTTACCATAGGATATTGCTGACCAGGCTGGTTGAGCTGGTTTGGAACAAAATCCTCTATTGGCTTAACATTGTCAGCTGTTGCATTGAAGTCCTTAACAACATAATAGCTCTTTTTGGGTTTATAGTTCTCATCGAAGAGGAGTGGGTGGTTGTTCACACCAAGCCAAGAGTCTTTGTCGCCAAGATTCCAGAATGTAACATTGTCGATAACATCGGCATGCTTGCGGAAAATACGGAAGATGCGAGCGTACTGATCTTCCTGAAGAGTCTGGAGATAAGGTGCCATAGGCTTAGCCTCACCACGTGAGAACTGCAACTGACCACCCTGTTCCATGTTTGTACGTAGGTCAAGCTCTGTGAAGTGTATATGCTTAACGATGGTAGCATACTTAGTGATAGCTGCATCAATATCTTCCTCTGAAGGACCATAGATATTGTAGTGGCCTTGCATACCAATACCGTCAATAGGTACACCTGCATCCTTCATCTTCTTAACCATGTTAAAGATACGATCACGCTTGCCTGGATCAGCAGCATTATAATCGTTGTAGAAAAGAAGGGCATTAGGATCTGCCTCGCGTGCAAATTGGAATGCCTTTGCAATGAACTCATCGCCACAAAGCTTGTAAAGCTTGCTTTCACGATAAGGATTAGCTGGGTGACCTGGCCAGCTGAAAGCCTGATCAGCCATAGCCTCGTTTACTACATCCCAGCAGTAGATAATATCCTTATAACGGGTAACAACTGCCTGGATATGTTTCTTCAAACGAGCATAGAACACTTCCTTCTTTACAGGATTGCCTTTCTTGTCAGTGAACATCCAGTCTGCAAACTGACTATGCCAGCAGAGGTTATGACCACGAAGCTTAATACCATTCTGACGACAGAAATTAGCAATCTTATCTGCATTCTCCCAATGGAATTCGCCTTCCTTTGGTTGGATAAGGGCCACCTTCATGTCGTTTTCAGCAGTGATACTGTTAAACTCTTTTTTGATTAGCTCCATCTGGGCTGCATCTGTGACGTTACGGCTGTTCACAGCTACACCAATGGTGAAGTAATCTTTGTAGGCATCTTTTAATCCTTGTGCCATTGTTGATGTCGTGCCAATAGCAAGTAGCATCAACGAAATAACTGTTTTTTTCATGTTGATTTAATGTTCTTTATTATTCATAGTTTGTTATTTTTTATTTTAAACGCAAATTATCGAAATTGATGCAAATAATCGAGTATTATACGTTGAAATCATATTTAATATATCCGATTAAATTGCTTTATTTTTGTTTGCGCAAGCATTTAAATTACTCATTATTGCTCAGCACTTGAATAAGCGTTGCGTAATCCCCAGCCTTTATATTTACTGCTGCCTTAGCATTCTCTTCGCCAACAGTGATGATGCAAGGCTTTGATTTTCCTTCTGCAATCAGCTTATCTGCGATGGCATCAGCACCTCCAACTTTGAACCAGCTTTCGATAGTATCGTTACTACCAGGAATAAGATTTATTATTCGCATGTTCTCTGTTTTCTTTGCTGGTGTGTATGTGGCAGTGTTGTTGTTCAAGTCATAGGTCACTACACCATGCTCAATATTGCCCTGAGAAGCAAAGCTATATGCAGAGTGAGGATCGGTGGCAACGCTGTATTTAAATCCGTTAGCAGGAGCAAGATACATATTGCTTGGATCGGCAACCTTTGTTCCGTTTACAACAAAACAGTATTTGAAAGGTGCATCGTTGTTGAGGCTTAGAGTATATTCCCAAACGCCATCATTATCCTTGGTCATAGTCTTTCTTTCAGCAATGTTTTCAATTTCAATCTCCACAGCATCTGCTTCAGGTGCCTTGAAACGGAAGGTAACGTTCTTACCGCTGAACTCTGGTGAGATGATAGGACGCGGGAAGATACGTGCCATAACTTCAGGTGTGAACTGCTGTTCTTTTCCTGTCTTGGCAAGAGCTGGCTTACCGTTTTTCATTGCTTCTTCTGCTGCCTCAGGATTAAACAGGAGAGGAAGTGTCTTAGTAAGGAAATACTTAGCATTCATCCATGTATGACCAAATTTTCCTGTAGTGAACTCCTTAACACTACGTATGCCTTTCTTATCAAGGAACTCCATGTAGTCGCGGGCATTGCCATAAAGGAAGTCATCGGTGCCTACACCCAACCAGAACAGGTGAATCTTCTTATTTGTTGCATTTGCTTTATCATACACCTTAGGAATATCAGTTGAGGTGAATGAGCTATAGCTACACAGATAAGAGAACTTATCAAGATTAGCCAAACCATTGTAGAGTCCTTGATTACCACCACGAGAGAAACCACCGATAGCTCGATGATCGCGGTCGTTGATGGTTTGATAATGACTCTCTATGTATGGCATGAGGTCATTGATAAGGTCATTGCTGAAGGTGTCACCACCAAACTTTGTCTGAGGACTTCCTGGTGCAGGTGCATCAGCTAATAGCTTGGTAGGATTACCATATGGCAGAACAACAATCATTTCCTTGGCTGCCTTGTCATTCAAGAGGTTATCAAGAATGTAGTTCACTCTACCCACCTTGTAATACACCTCTTCGGTATCAGTAGTACCACTGATAAGATAGAATACAGGATATTTCTTGTTAGGGTCTTGTCCGTATGTAGGTGGCAGATAAACAACAGCATTGTTAGTACCACCAAGACTCTTTGAATAGTAATGGATATATTCGATCTTTCCGTGTGGAACATTTTTAATGTCGTGAGGAAGACCGTCTTTGGTCTTTATCTCAAGCAGACTACTCTTAAAGCCTTCATTTGGAAAATACTGTGGGTTCAGTGGATCCATGATGCTCACACCATCAACGATGAAACAATATGGATACATATCAGGAGCAGCAGGACCAAGAGTTACTGTCCATTTGCCTTTTTCATCACGTTGCATCTCCTTGCGTCCAGCAAACTGCACATCAACCAGTACCTTCTTAGCTGTAGGGTTGAAGTAGTTGAAGGTTACAGTACCATCGGCATTGCATACTGTGCTTGCCTTTACTCCTGTACGTATTTCGTTGAGGAACATAACCATCTTGTTGAGGTTCTCCTTGGCATACATACCCATGCCATGACCACCCTCAGGAACAAAGGTAGCTTCAGTCTTTACTCCTGCCTCTTGAAGGCGCTCATAGAACTCCTTTCCCTGGCAACATGGCACAACATTGTCTTTTTCGCCATGGAAAATGATAACAGGAGGGTCGTTCTTGTCAATATAGCTGGTAGCGCTTAGACTACGATACTTATCTGGTTCCTTGGTAAGTTTTGAACCAAGTAACACATCCTCAGGGCTGTTATCACCCATCTGCATGTGCTCACCGCAATCCATATTTGTAAGGTCTATAGGACCAGACCAGTCGCAGGCTGCATTAACACTACTGCTTTCATTGGTATATTTACCAATGTTTCCTTCAAGGTCAATATCCAGTTTTCCTACCTTGGCTTTTGGTGTGCCTGTTGTGGTGGCTGCCATTGATGATAGGTGACCACCAGAAGAGAATCCTGATGTAGCAATAAACGAGGTGTCAAAATGGTATTTCTTTGCCTCTCCACGTACAAAACGTATCACAGCCTTGATATCGTGAATCTGTGCAGGCCATTTGGCATCCATACTTGAACGATGGTTAGGACATACCACAGCATATCCAGCATCGAGCAGAGCCTTGACGATAGTGCCAAGGTCTGCCATTCCTTTACTATTATTGCTGAACCATGCACTGCCATAGATATGTATAACAACAGGGTAGGAATCTTTCTTCTCCTTTGGGAGATAGATGTCGCAGGTGTGAAAAGCCTGATTGTCGCCAGCATAGTTTACATCTTTCCATTGCTGCGATGTTTCAAGTTTCACTTCTGGCATCTGCCAGCCTCCAAATCCTCCTGGGGCTTGTGCCATGGCAGATGTGCTTCCTAAGACAAGCATCATCAAAGCAATAAATGTTTTCTTCATAAGGATTAAAGTTATTAAGTTGATAGTTATTTCTTTCTAATAAAAACAGCAATATGGGTTTTATCCACATTTGTAGTGATGTATTGTCCGCCAGCATATTCTTTGCCTGTGTATTTGTCGGTCCATCCCTTTTTGTTCTTTGGAAGATAGGTTTTCCATTCTTTGACATTAGGTTCTGTGATAGGATTGACAAGATAATCAGGACCAAACATGTATTCGTACTTCTGTTTTAGTGCTTCTTCGTCGTCAGCAAAGTCAAACACTAACGGACGCATTAATGTGTAGCCGTTTTCAGCTATTTGTTTTGCGCATTTCTCGATGTATGGGCGCATCTGCTCGCGTTCGTTAAGACAGTTGGCAATAATCTGTTGTGCTTCTTTGCCATAGTTCCATGGCTCTGTGTTGCTCATATAGCCATGTACGCGCATTAATGGAAGATAAACACTTGTTTCTATCCAACGCAACATACGATTGATATAGTCTTGATTATTATACTGATCACCGGGACGGAAAAACCCGCCAGCATCGTATGTCCACCATGGAATACCTGCAGCCTGCATACCAAGACCAGCTGTTATCTGTCGGCGGAATGTCTCCCAATCGTTGCCAACATCGCCACTCCACAAAGCAGAACCATAACGTTGGATACCTGCAAAGCCACAACGTGTGAGGATCATAGGTGTACGACCAGCTGTCATAAGTCCTTCATATACAGTCTTGTTTACAAGGAGAGGGTAGATGTTACGTACCAGCTCACCTTGCCATTTACCGTTGTTCACCCATCTGCCTACAAGGTCGTCGTTTTCAGGTTCTGTTGCGTCCTGCCACCATGCGTCAATACCTAATGGTACAAGGCGTTCATTGAAATTCTTCCAATAGGCTGCTGCTGCATTTTGATTGAAGAAATCAATCCAATCGGTATTGGGGATATAGTAATTTTGGGCACTCATCAGTTTTCCAACTTCTGAGTTCTTGTCTATTTTTGACCATACACTCACCATGAGTTTGATGTTCATCTTGTGCAAACTGTCGGTAAGGGCTTTAGGATTAGGATAGAATTCTTCGTCAAATTTCATGGAGTTCCAACCATATTTTCCCCAATATTGCCAGTCTTGCACAATCATAGAAATAGGCAGGTTCTCTTTTTTGAATCTTTGTGCTGTCTGAAGAATTTCGTCTGACGAATGAAAGCGCTCACGACAATGGATATAGCCTAAAGCCCATGAAGGCATTTCTGGGCATTTACCTGTAAGCTCTCTATAGGTAGATATTACCTCATCTGCATTGCCAATAAAGACAGTATAGTCAACCTTATCGGCAATAGGTGAGGCAAACGCGCTTGTGTTGTCGACTTTCTTATAATATACTACAGGTTTATCCTCTTGTGTTAATTCAGCAGTGAGATGATGGCGTCCTGGTTTAAGATGTACAATCTTTGATGCTGTAGGTGGCAACCACAGATTCTGCATTTCAATAACAGGTTCTCTGTCAATAGTCAGATTATGACGACGTGCCATCTTTTGACCAACATCGAGAAGGATGCTGTAATCGCCTTCTTCCTTTATAGATAGTTCACCTTCAAAGATATTTCTTTTACGAACCTCTTTTTTACCGCCTTCGGTAGAAGTAACGTTTACGATTTCTTGCTTTCCTTCGCCTTGTTGCTTTGTTAGCTTTACACTTTCTTTACATGGATTGAACTCAGTCATTCCATAGTTATTCCACAAAATGCCGTATCCTTTGCTTGAAAGGAGCATTGGAATTGATATCTGAGTGTTTACCTGAGTTAGCCTTCTGGATAGTCCTTTCAGATTGCTGTATCCATCTTGAAACTGTCCAAGTCCGTACAGATATTCGTTCTTAGAAGAACAGAAAGACATGGATGCACCGCCATTTAAGAGTTGATGGCGAGTAGCCTTAAATACTGTTTTACCAGCCTTGTTTTTGATACTTACAATTTGATGTTTTGAATCTATGTCAACGCTGATATCACTATTCTTTACTTCGTCATTTTTTACATAAAGCCAATCAGGAAGAGTAGGAAGTTTTTTCGTACCCTTCTCGTTATAGATGATGCGAACAGCATTTTTGGCTACTTTCTTAATAGTTATCTCTCCTGTTCCAAATGTCTTTTGTGCTGTAGCTGTAAGACATCCGAATATTAGGAATGATAAAAGAGTTATTTTTTTCATTGTTTTATTTTTAGAATTTCACATTGAAGCAGTCAACATCAACATAACCACCTTGCTTCTTTGTTGCATAGTTGAAGATGGCGAATTTTGAACCCATGAAGAAACGTTGCCAGTCGAAGCGCATCTTATGTTCTTTACCTATCTTTACGAAGTTCTTACCATCAACACTGTAAGAGAATACCGCTGTGTCGGTACCCCAGTGGTTTACAGGACGGAAATCAGCATCGATACGCAACCATATCTTGTTTTGTTTCAGAACGACACTCTCAACAGCTTTCTCGTTGTGTTCTGTTACTGCTTTATTGTCTTTATCAAGCTTAGCACTTTGCTCACTCATCTCAAGAGTTACCTTCTTACCGCTCTTCTTGATGGTAAGCACACCACTATCACTGTTGAAAGCAGCAAAACCAGCACAGTCGCCGTCTTTCATGTTCTTGATGTCAAGACTTACTGTTCCCTGACATGTAGGACCCATCATTCGCTGTGTAATGGTGTTAGGAGCAAGATACAGATTCTTAACTACGCGATTGGTCTTTAAACGCAAATAACCTGGTCTTTCGCTCAAACTCCATGCCTTATCAACAGGGTTATGGTTCCACTGCCAGTGCAGTCCTAACTTACTGCTTGAGAAATCATCAGAGCAAACAATACTCTTCTTGGGTTGACCGCTCTTTATAGGACGCATAACATCAGGCACATGACCATACTCGTCACCTAACATTGGCCAGCCATCAATCCATCTGCATGGCATAAGGGTGAGGACGCGACCTACACCACCACGATCCTGGAAGATAATACCATACCAGTCACCATCTTCGCTATCCACGATAGTGCCCTGTGCTTCATAAGAGAATCCGCCAAACTCGCTCTGAAGAATTACTCTCTTCTCCCATTTTCCTTGTAGGTTATCAGTACGGTAGCATACTTCACGACGATGCATGCCAGGTGCGTAGGCATGTGAGATCATCAAGAGGTAATACATTCCATTATGCTTGATAAGACGACTACCCTCAAGAAGACCAGTCTCATCAGCTTCACGTTTGAAGATCTGACGATGAGTGCCTTCGATAACATCTGAGAGATCTTTCTTCAGCTCCATCATCTCACCTGTACCATAAACAACATATACACGGTCGTCGTCATCAAAGAACAGGGAGCAATCATGGAAATGGCGCATACGTGACACCAACTTCCAAGGACCTTCTGCTTTGTCGGCGGTATAGATATAGGTATCGCCCATGGCATTCATCTCGTTTGGAGCCAAAAGAGCATAGAACTTACCATTATGATATTTCAATGATGTAGCCCACTGACCACGGCCATATACTGTTCCTTCCTTTAAATCATAGCGAGGTGAATCAGTGAGTTTATCAAATATATAACCTACAGTTTCCCAGTTCTTCAAGTCCTTCGACTTCATTATAGGAGCACCTGGCATAAGATGCATGGTTGTGGAAACGAGATAATAGGTATCTCCTACACGTATTACGTCGGGGTCTGGAACATCAGCCCACAACATTGGATTATGTATGAGGCTATCCTTTGAGATTAAATCTTGTGCCATTGTAGGCATGCTGCCTGCAAGTAGTAACAAGAGGCTAAATACGATCTTTTTCATTGTTTATCTTATTATTATTTTTTTTCTATTCTTGATATATATGCCTGGACGAAGATGCTTATCATCAACGCGGCATCCACTCATGGTGTATGTATTGTTATCTCCTGTGTTTTGCATTATTGTGTGCAAACCTGTAGGAACAGTAGTCTCTATAATCTTCATTGTTTGGCCTGCATAGCCAATGACTTCCCATTTGGATAAATCATCGCTGTTGAAACAACCATTAAGAACCAGATTCTTGTCGTTTCCCTTCTCATGGCAAGATACTTCATCAAAATAAACCTTACCACCAATCTTTCCAAAAGCCCATTGCAGCTTGTCCATGGCATAGGTAGCATTAAATTCCCATGTAAACTCCTGATAGTCTGATGTTACGTTGTATGTATCAAGATAAAGTAGGTCTGTGCTGTTGCCCCATTGGTCTTTATTTGGACTTCCTGTCCATATAGGCCATAGTGCCACCTCACCGGGATTATCTGCTTTTATCTTCGCTTTCACTACATAGTCTTTGCCTATTGTCATTGGCTCACTAAGAATGGCGTGCAGCTGTTTGTCCCATGGGTTAGAACCAGCAGTATTGTTGTTTACTTCCAGCTCTCTGTTTGGACCTTCTTCTGTTACTTCTACATTGATATCAATGCTTTTCTTCACTCCAGTAAAGTCGGTATATGTGGCAGTAATAGTTCCTTTCTTTGTTTCTGTAGCAGTAAAGCTATTACCAGTAAGAGTGAAATCATTACTTGTAAAGACTGTTTCTGAGGTTATCTTCTCACGATGCTCATCGTTGAATACTCCCCATATATCAATAGTCTTGTTTACATCTGGTCTTATGGTTATGTCATCTACAGGCTCAATGTTCTTGATACTTAGAAACGGACGCAATGAATTGTCGGGAATATATTCTGAGTCCATTTTTGGCTCTTTACCCATAGCGCGTAGAACCTCATAAGCATATCTTTTACCAAAGATTCTGTATCCGCCTGCTGAGAAATGCCATGCATCATTACCATTTCCTTGGATACCATCTGAACTGACAATATGTGCTGTTGGAATAACGGTAGGTAGCTGTGCTACTACAGTATTATGTCCAAAACAGCCTCCTCCCATGTCTTGGCGCTCGGTCTCACCCGCAAAGAGAGGCACATCCTCAGCTTTGAGGTCGAGATCTGTTAGTATGTCATTATATATCTTCTTCACCATGGTTGGCCAATTAGGGTCGCCACAGTTGCTGCATCCCTGATGAAGCAGAATACCTTTTATCACACCTTGCTCCTGTGCTTTCTTCGCCATGTCTATGAGACGCTTGTATGGATTGCCACCATAGTATGTGCGTGCTAAATATCCAGACCAGTCATCGTTCTGAGCATATTCTGTGTATTTATCCTTGTCAAACATAAGGATGTTACATCCGCCAATGGCTACAGCCACAACACCAATCTTCACGTTGTTAGGCATAGCAGCAACCATGGTTCTACCGAAATAGTCTGCCATTCCTAATTTTCCCTGTGGACTGACGATAGGGCAGTTGGCTGTGTACCAGTTGCCTAATGTGCGCTGAGGATTTTCAAAATCTGTTGTTGCCAACATTTGAAAACGTGGATCAACATATTGCTCGTCTATTGATTCCCACTGGGCATTGCCTTCCATATTCGATTGTCCAAAGCAAAGATAAATATGGAAATTAGAGTCTGCTGAGGCATGTGCCCCAAGCAGACTTATAAGTGTAATCACGGATGTGACTAAGAACTTTTTCATTATTTATTTCTTGAAGAGGTGAGGAATGAACTGCTTCAACCCACGACGCCATGTGAGCCACTCGTGATGTGTGCCTGGTGATACCTGGAAGTCAACCTTCACACCACAGTTACGCAGACTCTCTGCAAGCTTCTCGGTGCCGAAGTTCTCCTCAGAACCGCAACTCAGGAACAAGTAGTGAATCTTCTTGTTGAACTCGTCACCATTAGCAAACTTGCCATCGTAGGCTGTCTTGGCATCAAGACCGAAGATAGCACCACTGAAAGCACCCATATATGAGAACTTATCCATATTATTCATAACAAGGTCGAAAGTCTGATGACCACCCCATGACAAACCAGCCATAGCACGATGATCACGATCGGTCTTTGTGCGGAAGTTTGCATCAATATATGGAATAAGGTCGTTGATCATAACCTTGTAGAATGAAGCGCCATAGCTGCTGAAACCCTGACGGTTGTCACCACCACGGAAAGGAGCCTTCACATCACCACTCTCCATAACAACAATCATTGGTACAGCCTCACCATTAGCAATAGCATTGTCCATGATATGCTGCATGTGACCTTGCTTACTCCAACCAGTCTCGTCTTCACCCATACCATGCTGCAAGTACAGGACAGGATATTTCTTCTTTCCCTTCTCGTATTCTGCAGGGGTATAAACAAGAGCATGACGCCATTCGTTTGTTGACTTTGCATAATAGTATATGCTGCGTACCTGGCCATGAGCTACACCCTGCTGAGGACGATAGTAGTTACCCTCGTTGCCTTCAGGAATCTCAATACCACCAGCTTCACGGTTGCAACCAAAGAATGTTTCTGTTGATGGATCAATGAAGTTAACACCGTCAATATTCATGAAATAGTAGTGGAAACCAACAACCAATGGGTCGGTAACTGCCATCCAACCACCCTTGCCATCACGCTGCATCTCATATTTCTTACTGCAGATATCAAGCACAACCTTGTTGGCCTCTGGTGCATGGAGATAGAAATAAGCACGGCGGTCTTTATCAACCTTAGGGAATTCATTACCTGGAACAGTTGTTTCTGCAATGAAAGCATCTGCTGGAACCTCAATACGCTTAGGCATTTCAATATAAGGACGTTTTGGAGTGTAGCCAAGGAAACGAGCTACAGCCTCACCATAGCGGCAACCTAACTCACGATAGCCTGCTGCATCAAAGTGCAAACGGTCTGGTCCATTGCTGCAACCGTCAGAAGAGATAATCTGACATGTATGTATAGTTTTAGGAAGTTCGTCAATTTGTTTCTTGCAGCCAATGCACACACCCTTACCGTCTGCCTGTACGATGTTTCCAGCAAACAATGGTACATCCTCTGGTTTCAGTTTCAGATCGCCTAACAAACGCTCGTAAACCTGATTAACCATTCCTGCCCACTTAGGATCGCCTGTGTTTGATTCTCCCTGATGCATCAGAATACCCTTGATGACACCATCTTTCTGAGCCTTCTTTGCCAATGTTACAAGACGCTCGTATGGATTGTTGTTGTATGCTGCAAGCATGCCTTTCATCCATCCTGGTGCTGTCTTAACATAGTTCTTGATACTGTCTGGGAGGAAGCCCTGAATCTTGATACCGCCAATAGCTACGTGGATAATACCTACCTTGGCGTTCTTAGGAAGAGAGTTTATAAGGGTACGACCGAACCAGTCGGCAGGAGTAAGACCGGTGTTTGGACGACACAGAGGTGCCACTGCCTCACACCATTCGCCCATCTTTCTGCCTCGCTGTGGATCATCAACAGCAGGCATCATAAGGAAACGTGGACCAGGACTAACAAGATCCTGTGCTTCAGGACGAGCATTACCTTCCATGTTTGACTGACCAAAGCACAGGAAGATATAAAAATTAGGATCTACTGCTGCTTTCATCTTAGCAAAAGGCATACAAAGAAGTGATGCTAATAGTAATGTTTTCAGTTTCATAATTGTTTAGACATTAAGATCCCCCCAGCCCTTTCGCAAGGGTAGGGGGATGGTTCTGTTATTAGTTGATTAGGTAAATTTTCTTGTTGCCTTTGTATGTACAGGTAACAGTTGCACGATTGTCTGTAATCTCACCAACTTCAATCTTTACATCGTTGTCGTCGGCTGTTACATCAATCTTAGAGTTCTTATTCAATGGACCATAAACCTGATAGCGAATAGCATCAGTGAGTCCGTTAGCATTGCTACAACGGATAGGTGTAGCAGGGATATTCAGTTTCTGACCATCTACCTTGATGGTTACTACAGGTACCTTTGGAGCCTCACAGGTAGTACCGTTCTTAGAGAAGCCAAGACCAAGGAGATCAAACAAACCTTCTGGACGCTGAGGCTGCTGACGAGCCCACTGTGGACGGTTATCTTTCTTACTCTCTATCTCTGCACCTTCAGCAACAAGGTAGATAGCGTGCTTGCCCTTCAAACCTTCTACAGCAGGAACTGCTACCTGATAGTTCTGAGCCACACGCTTAGCGTTTGCCTCTACTTCAACAGTAGCAATCTCCTTGCCCTTCCAAGGGTTGTCAAGCATTACATGAATCTTGAATGCTCCCTTACCACCAGGAACGAGGTTGATGTTCAGCTTAGTGCCATCACCCTTCTTAGTGCCTGCAAAAGCCTTGATACCCTTAGTGTCTTTATTCAAACCACCAAAACCGAAGTATTTGAAACCAACGATGCCCTTGTTGGTGATACCTGCAAGATCCATGCTGTTGTTCCATACATCATAGTTGTCCTGCATCCACTCGTTACCAGTCATGAAGCAAGCAATACCTGCAGAATAATAGTTGTATGGTGGCAAACCGAAGATCTGGAAACCTTCACTTGTTACCTCAGCACCTGTATATTGAGTACCATCGCTGGCCTTAGCTGTCCACTCGTTGTTCTTAGCGTATGGATCGTAAGCTGTGATCTTCACAACACCACCATCAGCAACAGACTTCTTGTCCCATGTAATCTTCACTGGAGCAACCATTGCCTGACGAGCATTTCCAAAGCCACGTGGTGGACGATGATAGAATACATACCACTGACCATTAATCTGCTGCAATGAACCATGAGTGTTGTGAGCAGCATTTGTTGTCATAAGATGACTGCCATCTTCGTTCTCAACGACACCACGTGAATCAACGAGAACACCACCTGAACGCCAAGGACCAAGAGGTGAGTCACCGAAGGCATAACGAAGAGCTGAGTTGGTAGAGCCTAAACCGTAGTCAGGACCAGAATAACCTGAGAACACCATTACGTATTTGTTACCTACCTGACGGATTGATGAAGCCTCAAAGAAGTTGAAGTCACCAGGGTTCTGACCCTTATAGAGTGCAGGATAGGTTGTTCCCTCTGGGTCACGTACTACGCCATAGCGAGCACTTGCTGGGATGAAGTAGTCGTGAAGCTTAGTACCTGGACGCATAGAGTACATTGTATTCTGGTCAAGTTCGCAAGCTGTTGAGTGCTGGAAACCATAGAACACGTATGCGCGGAAACCCTTATCGTAGTCAGGGTCTTTCTTGTCAGTTATGTTCTCAATGAATACCGATGGGTCGAAGTCAATGAGTGAACCAGGCAGGCACTGACGGCCATCCTTGGTGAGGTTCACAGGTGTGAAAGGTCCATTAGGACGATCACCCTTACATACCATTGGAACACGTCTCCAGCCACGGCTGTGAGGATATAGCCAATATGTCTTCTTGCCGGTTTTTCTATCTGTTGTCTCCACAAGGTCAGGAGCAAACATAGTATCCCACTGGCCATCTACATACCATGAGAAGATAGGACCTTCATCTTTCCATTGTGAGAGGTCTTCTACTGGTGCCGACCACATGCGGATATCGTTACCGCAATATGCGCTGTAGGTGATATCGTGTGAACCAATGATGTAAGCACGGTATTTACCTGGATGATCAGGATCTTCGAATACACGTGGTTCACCATCAGGAAGATGCTCCCACAATGGGAGATAAGGATTCTGTGCACTAACAGAAAGAGTACCCAACAGGGCGAGTGCAGATAATAAAACTTTTTTCATTAATTATATATTGGATTTATTAAATTTTAATTTTGAATGTTGAATTAGTTGCCCTGCGGGCAATTATGAGTTATTTAATTATGAATTAAATATGCCGTAGGCATTCAACTCCTAACTCCTAACTTCTAACTCCTAATTCCTAACTTCTAACTCCTACCTCCTAACTCCTAATTATAAATACCACTCCTCCTCTCGGCTGTAGGTTCACAGCTTCAGGCAATGTTTTTAGAGTTTGGATATTCCATTTCTCCTTCTCTATAGCTGTTCCATCACAGAACGCTTGTATTTTTGCTGAGGCTGGGATATTCAGCTTGCTCAGTGAAAGAGGAATAGTTCTTGCTATGTCTGAGCCGTTGATGCCAGCTACATACCATGTGTTCTTGCTTCTTCTGGCAATTACTACGCTCTCACCAGGATAACCGCTGATGAAACGTGTTTCGTCCCATACGGTAGGCAGACTGCCGAAGAAATCCTGCACACTCTGTGGTTGTGCATAGTAGCTCTCTGGTTTGTCGGCAAGATGCTGCAATGCACTCTCGTATAGCACGGTGAGTGCCAGCTCATGAGCATTGGTAGTGATATGTGGATGTTGCGAATCGCTGAAAGCGCAGGGGGTGTAGTCCATAGGTCCAATCACATTACGTGTAAAAGGCAGTGTGGCATTGTGACATGCAGCCTTGGTTGTAAAGGTAGGTACGTTATTATACCACTCTGCACCATATACACCCTCTGTTGACATGAGGTTGGGGTACGTGCGCTGCCATCCACGTGGAATGGTTGCACCATGGAAGTTCACCAATAAATGGTGACGGGCTGCACTCTCAAGCAGGTCAATACAATATTCCATATTCTTGAGGTTGTCGCCAGAGAAGAAATCAATCTTTACTCCCGCTACACCAATCTTCTCACACCATGCAAACTCTTTCTCTCTGTCCTCGGCCTTGTTCAATCGATATTTTGGAGTAGGCGCTCCGTCAACCCATCCAACGCTTGAGTTATACCATATTATAGGCTTAACGTCTTTTGAAAGGGCATATTTTACTGCATCTTCAATGCTCTTGCCACCTTTCATAGTATCCCATTCTGCATCAATGAGCACATAAGGCAACTTTAGCTTGGCAGCCATATCAACATATTTCTTTATGATATTGTAATCATTCGAACCATGATTATATGCCCAGTATATCCATGACACAACGCCAGGCTTTATCCAACTGGTGTCTTCAAGTTTATTTTCATCTGCAACATCAGTTACGAGTGTTGACTCTACAATGTCTTTCAGCTGACCAGTGATAACCACACGCCAAGGAGTATGCCAAGCCCCACTTACCTTAGCGTTGTTCTCATCAGCAACCACACGATACACTTCCTTGTCGTTATACAGACATGATGCACTCTGTGTCTTTTCAATATTAGCCTCAGAGATAAGGGCAAATACGCCATCCTGAGCTTCTATCAACGATGGATAGCCCCAACGGTTGTTCCACCCCTCAGCCGATTTTGATATAGCACTAAATGATGCTACAGGAGCGGTCTTGTAGCTTGTTGTGAGTGGAAAGAGAGCCTCGTAAGCATCAGTCCATTGCTGCATCCAACGTTTAGTGTTCTCTGGAATGATATACGTTGTGTGCTCAGCAGGGATGTCTGAGTTCTCTTTCAGGTTATATTCATAGCGAAAGGCAGCTCCATCGTTATAAAGACGAAGAACAAGATTTTCCAAGCGGTATTCATTTGCTTCATTTTTACAGTGAAGTCGTTTGCCGGAAAGCATCTGATAGTCGGCAGTTATCTTACTTACCAAACTGAAATCTGTGTCTTTGTTTCCTGTTACATCAACCAGAATGTCGATGACATGTTTGTTGTTGTAGTTTAACTTCAGAGTCTTGCCCTCCAGTGATGCAGATATTTTTCCGTTAGGAGAATAAATATTAGCTGCATTAGCGCTGAAAAGTAGACATTGTGCAATAAATGCTACAAGGAAAATCGTTCTTCTCATCTTTTGTTTTATCTCTTTTTAAAAAACTCTTTTACTGCTGGCGCAGGTTCCATTTTGAATTGTCGCTGTTGAAATCGTATGTAGCCAGGGTAGGAGTGCTATCACCGGCTGAGTATAAACAAATCTTTGTGTTAATAGCCTTTTCGCCTGGAATCATCTTTGGCATGATACGATAGGTGCCGTCAATAAGTTGTTCTATGCGCCATAGCTGAGCATCGTCGCCAGTATATTCTGCAACGGTAGTAAGCTCTTTGCTTGCTGTTGCAGCCAATGCACGATTAGTACCCTCAATGATAATCTTGTAGTATGGCTGACCTAAGTAGCCACCCTTATTTGGCTCTGCTGTTATTGTCCAGCGCTGGTTAGGACGGAACATATAGTCGTTGCATCTTACTGCTATCTCGCCCTTTGGCCATGTGTTGATAACATCCTTGAGCTGCTGACTTGCTATTGGCTTAACAGCAGATGTGTCTGGGGTGCCCCAGAAATGACGCTCCTGAGGTATTCTCACAAAATCGGTAGCCAACTCAAGAGCATATCCTCTGCGCTCTGACTCTATCTCAAAGGTACCGCCATGGAAACGGTTGCCAGCCTTTGGCCATCCATTCTGCCATAGGAGAGGACGAATAGCAAGCACACTTCTACCGCCCTGATCAAAGTCTGCCTCGTAGTGACATGACATCACCTCAACGCCTTCGTCAATAATCTCTCTTCCGAAATGGCCAGGACCAACAACTCTGTCGCCACCGGCAATAACCATCTTGCCACCGCCAGCAATCATGTCACGACCTACATTATCAATGAAAGGACCATTAACACTCTTAGAACGACCAACAACGATGTTATAGGTTGAGTTCACACCATCACAGCATGTACCGTGAGTACCTAAGAGGTAGTACCAGCCATCACGGTAAATCATATCAGTAGCCTCGCAGTCAATGGCGATGTCCTTTTCTACATTTCCCTCAACACGCTTACCGGTCTTAGGGTCAATCTCTATCTGACGGATATTTCCCCAGTATGTGCCATAGGTCACCCACAGACGACCAGTCTTTGGGTCAAGCAACAAACTTGGGTCAATAGCATCACAGTCTTCCAATCCATCTGAGTTAGCTACTTCTATAGGCTCTGTATATTTGAAATCTGGAGAGTTAGGATCAAGGGTCTTGTTCCACATGGTGAGTATTCTACCATTGTGACCACCCATAAGGCCACCACCAGTGGCACCATAGATAACCAAGTATCTGTCGCCAATCTTCATGGCATCAGGAGCAGCACCGCGTCCTGGTCTTACAGCACCACTATACCAGTGGTAGCCATCTTCTGAGATAAGTCCTCCTTCACCTGTTCCGAAGGTATAGTATTTACCATCACATTCAACAATTGTCGATGGGTCGTGAATATATGGTTCACCTGATTGTGCAAATCCGTTGGCAGAAAATGCCAGTGTGAATAACAATAATAAATTATTATATTTCATAAATGTTAGTCTGTTTATTTTGTTTTTATGGTATAGTTAGTTATCGCATTGCCTTTCTCATCAATGAAGCGGGCGCACATATCGCTCATGCCTGGACCATTGGCAACGGCCACGCGCAGAATGTTACGGCCTTTGTGCAGAGTAAGACGCTTTGAAGTACCATCGTCTTTTACCATGCGACGGTCGCTCTCTAAGGTAAGCACGTTCTCACCGTTGAACCACCACATAGAAGCACCGTTAGAACCTGCAGCTAAACGTACATCCTTAATCTCTTCATCACAGTCGATGATTGTTGTTGCCCAGAAGAGCACGCTATACATCTGTTTCTTCATGCCAGAGGCAAAACGGAACAACTTAACGTTAAAGCGCTTGCTGTCGAGAGCATGCCACTGTAGAGTCTGACCGCTGGCAGCAACCTTCACCTTCTGTCCGTCTTTAGGGAACTTCTTGAACTGACCAGGATAATACTCCTTGCCCAACTCCTGTGGCATGAACTGATAGGTGAAATTAAGGTTAGAACTATATTCTTTCATGTGCTTCTTGCTGATAGGCTCTAAGAGCATCCAACGACGAATGAACCCGTCTTTATCAGGTGTTGCTGATGCTGTAGTTGTCTTGTCGAAGTAGTCTGAGAGCTGTGGGGCCTTTGGCATCTCCTCGTTCTCTGATAAGAAACGCACCCAGTCAATTTGTACTTCACCTGAAGTGCAAACAACCTCTATGTCACCAATATTGTTTGCGCCTGTTGCAATCTTAGCTGTAGGAGTATATTCCTCTGACATTCTAACAGCATTAACCTCCATTGTTGCTATCTCTTTGTTGTTTACCCTGATAGCTATGGTTCCGTTTCCTTGTGCACGGACAACGGCAACAGGTTTGATACCTGAGAAGTCAACATCTGCATATCTTACTGATGCACCCTTCTGCAGAGTCACCTGCCAACCCATCTGTGGCATGAATGCCATCACGTAGTCTGTTGTTGCATTACCGCTGATGCTGCTGTAACGGTCAATTTGTATAGGACTTGTAGCCTTGCTGATACCAACACCACGAAGGGTAGGCTTCACTTCCTGAATAGTACCGTCGGCATTGAAACTCAACTTGTCAATACATACCGAACGGTTCTTGTCGAACTTAGGAGAGTAGTCGTTTCTGTGATAGAACAGATACCACTGTCCCTTGTAGTTCACTATGCTATGATGGTTAGTCCAGCAGCCATTGGCATGCTCAGCCATGATAATACCCTTGAATGTCCAAGGACCAAGTGGACTGTCGCTCATGGCGTATGCTAATGTCTCGGTGCCATTCTCCTTGCGCACCCAAGGGAAGGTGAGATAGTATTTACCATTGTGTTTGAAAGCAAAAGGACCTTCCTTGAATCCTTCTGGTAAGCCTTTCATCTCATCGCCAGCAAGTTTCATGGCTGGCATCTTTATGATGTTTCCTGCTTCGTCTTTTCTCTCAGGGAACTTAAACTCTTTCAGTTCGCCGTCCACCTCAAGCAGGTTGTCTTTCAGTTTTGCGCCGCGAATACCCATTCCGCCCCAGTAAATGTAGGCAGAACCGTCATCGTCAAGAAGCACACATGGGTCGATACCTGAGATGCCCTTGATAGGTTGTGGCTCACAGGTGAAAGGACCTGCAGGACTGTTGGCTGTTGCTACGCCAATACCAAAGCCGCGTCCGTCTTTTGGAGCGTTAGGGAAGAAGAAATAATATTTGCCGTTTTTATACACACAGTCTGGTGCCCACATAGAGTAAGCCTCAGGATTGCCCCATGGCACATCCTGTTGTGAGATAATTACTCCGTGGTCTTGCCAGTCAACAAGGTTGTCTGAAGAGAATACATGATAGTCGGCCATGCAGAACCAATCCTGGCGCTGTCCTTTTGGTGCCTGAATGTCATGAGAAGGGTAAAGATAGATCTTCTCGTTAAACACACGAGCTGTTGGGTCGGCAGTAAATTGACTGCTGATGATAGGGTTTTGTGCCTGCGAAAGTAGTGGAGGTAAACAGAGTAATGAAAACAAGACTCTTGTCTTTCTCCAGCGATTTAAGTTTTCCATCGGTTTTTTGTCTGTTTTGTAGTTATTACACATTTATAAATGCAAAGATATACTTCTTTATTGAGAGCGATTTTGTATATCGTTTCAAAAGTTTTCCGTTTTCGTTCAAATTTGTATATTTTGTCAAATGATACAAAATCTAAAGTTTTGGATACATTTCACGATAGTAATATATACGTTATGTAGTTAACTTTGTAACTCGTAAACGCGCAAACTGACAAACTCACTTTTATCATGAAAAGAATAATTAAAACCATTTCTGCCCTGACCATGTGTCTGGCACTTTCTACTGTTGCCAATGCGCAACTCTATCCGTATCAAAATTCTAATCTTGATGCTCATCAGAGAGCACTCGATTTATGTAGTCGTCTCACACTTGAAGAGAAGGCGCTTCTTATGCTTGATGAGTCACCTGCTATTCCTCGATTGGGTATCAAGAAATTCTTCTGGTGGAGTGAGGCTCTTCATGGTGCTGCCAATATGGGAAATGTTACTGTGTTCCCAGAACCTGTGGCTATGGCTTCGTCGTTTAACCCTGACCTGCTATTTAAAGCATTCTCGGCAGCAAGCGATGAAATGCGTGCGCAGTATCACGAACGCATCTCGAAGGGTGGTGAAGATCAGAAGTTCCACAGTCTTTCGGTATGGACTCCTAATGTGAATATCTTCCGCGATCCGCGTTGGGGACGTGGTCAGGAGACATACGGTGAAGATCCATATCTCACAAGTGTGATGGGAACTGCTGTTGTTCGTGGTCTTCAAGGGCCAGAAAGTTCTAAATATCGTAAGCTCTTGGCTTGTGCCAAGCATTTTGCCATTCATAGTGGTCCTGAGTCAACACGTCACCACGTGAATATTGAGAATATCTCTCCTCGTGACCTCTGGGAAACCTATATGCCTGCTTTCAAAGTTCTTGTGCAGGATGCCAAGGTACGTGAGGTGATGTGTGCCTACCAGCGTTGGGATAATGAACCATGCTGTGGCAACAACCGTCTGCTTCAGCAGATTCTACGTGATGAATGGGGATTCAAATATCTCGTAGTTAGCGACTGTGGTGCTGTCAGCGATATCTGGCAGACTCATAAAACACAACCTGATGCGGCTCATGCTGCTTCAATGGCTACTCTTGCTGGTACTGATGTGGAGTGTGGTTATAACTATGCTTACAAGAGCATCCCTGAGGCAGTAGAAAAAGGACTCATCTCTGAAGAAGAGGTAAACAAACATGTTGTTCGTTTGCTTGAAGGTCGTTTTGAACTTGGTGAGATGGATGATGCCGATAAGGTGGAGTGGAGTAAGATTCCTTATTCTGTGATGTCAAGCAAGGAGAATGCACAGATCTCTCTTGATATGGCACGTCAGAGTATTGTTCTTTTGCAGAACAACAATAATATCCTTCCTCTTAATAAGAAATCAAATGAGAAAATAGCCGTTCTCGGTCCTAATGCTGATAACGACCCAATGATGTGGGGTAATTACAACGGTACTCCTAATCACACTGTTTCTATCCTTAGCGGTATCAAAAGCAAATACAAGAATATTGAGTATATCAAGGGTTGTGATCTTACCGATCTGAAAATAGTAAAGCCATTCTTCGATCAATGCTCTTTTGAAGGCAAGAAAGGGTTGAAGGGTACTTTCTGGAGTAATATTAACATGGAAGGTGAACCTGTATCTACAGAATTCTACAACGCTCCTTTCGCTGTTACAACAGCTGGTATGCATGTTTTTGCACCTAATGTACCTGTAGAGGACTTCTCTGCAAAATACGAAACAACATTCGTTCCAGAGAAATCGGGTGAGGTAGTGCTTAATGTAGAGAGTTGTGGTCATTTTGAGGTATATGTGAATGGTAAGCAAGTGCAACGTCATCACACATGGCGTACCACACCAACCCGTACTCCTCTTCAGGTTACCAAGGGCGAGAAATACAACATTGAGATTCGTTATCAGTTTGTAAAGACATGGGGAGCCAATATGAAAGTTAATATTGGTGAAGAACAACCTATCAACTATAACGAGACAATAGCTAAACTGAAGGGTATTAACAAGGTTATTTTTGTTGGTGGTATCTCTCCTGCTCTTGAAGGTGAGGAGATGCCTGTAAGAATAGAAGGCTTTGCTGGCGGTGACCGTACAAGTATCGAACTTCCAAAGGTACAGCGTGATTTCATTGCTGCTCTTAAGAAGGCTGGTAAGCAGATTATCTATGTTAACTGCTCAGGTTCAGCTATAGCTCTTACCCCAGAAACAAAGAATTGCGAAGCTATTGTTCAGGCATGGTATGCTGGTCAGGAGGGTGGAACTGCCGTTGCCGATATTCTCTTTGGCGATGTCAACCCATCAGGAAAACTGCCAGTAACATTTTACACCGATGATTCTCAGCTTCCTGATTTTGAGGATTATTCTATGCAGAACCGCACATATCGTTATTTCAAGGACACTCCTCTATTCCCATTCGGTTACGGTCTTAGCTACACCACCTTCAATATTGGAAAGGCTAAAATCATTAAGGGTACCAATGGTAAGGACGATATAATATCTATTCCTGTCACCAACACAGGAAAGCGTGAGGGAACAGAAATCGTTCAGCTTTATGTCAAAGATCCTAAAGATGTGGAAGGTCCACAACTTACTCTCAAAGGCTTCCAACGCATCAGTCTTAAGCCTGGAGAGACTGCAGCAGTAAAACTGCCATTAGGCGATAAGGTAAGGGAACTCTTTGATGTGAACACCAACACCGTTCACCCTATAGACCATTCACTTATCCTCTACTATGGCAACAGTTCTGTAAAAGAAAAACTTCAGAAAGCAGAATTAAAGGTAAAAAAATAAAGTGATTTAAGTTTCGCAAGTAAATATACCCTGTATAATAGTTCATAATCAAAAGGAAAATGAAGATGATTAGAGCATTCTGCTCTTTTAATGATTTTATGCTGCTGTCTTTATGAAAACAAGTTTTCAACAGCCTGCATCATAA
>CAJOCR010000026.1 GCA_905236755.1 uncultured Prevotella sp. | reverse complement strand
ATGCACATATTTTGAAGGAAATATTTCAAGCACTTCACTCAACACATTCTCCAGAAAACTGTATGTTCCCTCGTTTCCGGGACACATAGAACCTGTCATTGGCAATGAACTATCATTAGAATCATAAGCATTTCTACAGTCTATTTCTGGATAAGTGGTGAGCACCTCCTCTGAATGTCCGGGCATTTCTATTTCAGGAATTATCTCAATACCACGTTCCTTTGCGTAGGCAACAAGTTCTCGCATTTCATCCTGAGTGTAATACCCACCATAAGCACTATCAGTACCTTCGGTAACATAGCGTCTGTCATGATTACGCCACCACTTCACCCAGTCGCTTTGTGTGCGCCAACCCGCTATCTTGGTAAGACGTGGATAACGCTTTATCTGCAATCGCCATCCTGCACCATCTGTGAGATGAAGATGAAACTTGTTAAGCTTGAAAGCAGCCATGAGATCAACCTGCTTCTTTAAGAAACTCAAAGGATAGAAATGGCGTGAAAGGTCTCTGGAGCATCTTCTACATCGCAAGTCTGAAGGCTGTTTTTTTGCTTTAGCTGCATCAGGGTCTGTCCTGCTCGCAGGAATCCTTCTCTACTGTTTGCCTCTACAACAACAGAATCCTTAGTAATGTGTAGTTTGTAAGCTTCTGGCGATTGTTGCACAGCAGCGTTTCTTAATACAAAAGCTCTTTTGGAATTGCTGCTCGGACGAGCAAAATTGTCAATATAGATATTCTTAGCCTCACCACCTGTTTTATCAACATAATTATAAGCAGCTGAAAGACTGAAACTGCCCTTTGTCTTAGAAAAATGTTGAGGAAGTGGAAGTAATGTTTGTGACTTACCTGTAAGTGGCAAGAAGAAAAGTAATGATAATAGTAATGAACGGCTCATAATATTTTATAAGATTAATAATTTTACTGCGCAAAGATAATAAAAAAAGAGCATTCCAAACGGAATGCTCTTAATTATTTTGTCTGTTTGAGTATTCTTATTTCTCAAAGCATTACTTCTTGAACTTTTCTGCCTGCTGCTGAATAAGAGCAGCATCATTGAAGTAGTCTATCTGCATTGCCTTGCGAACCTCTGACATTGTCTGGGCTGCTGTTTCACGAGCGGACTCTGAACCTTTCTTGAGAATATTGAAGATTTCAGGAATATCCTGCTCATATTCGTGACGACGAGCACGAATAGGATCAAGCATACGATTGATTACATTATTAAGAAGTTTCTTGCACTTCATGTCACCAATACCACCAGCTGTGTAAGCAGCCTTCAACTCATCAAGATTCTTGAACTCAGGCCAAAAATCAGCAAAGTCCTGATCGCAAGAGAATGCATCAAGGTAAGTAAATACCGCATTTCCCTCTACATGACCAGGGTCACTGATGTTAAGGTGAGTAGGATCGGTGTACATACCCTTTACCTTTGCCCAAACTGTGTCTGCATCATCTGAAAGATAGATACAGTTGCCAAGACTCTTTGACATCTTCTCCTTACCATCCGTTCCTGGCAAACGACGCTGAGTTGCATTCTCAGGAAGCATGATATTTGGCTCTACCAACACAGGAGCATAGATATTGTTGAAACGATTAACAAGTTCACGAGTAAGCTCAATCATTGGACTCTGATCCTCGCCTGCAGGAACTGTTGTTGCCTTGAAAGCAGCAATATCAGCTGCCTGAGACACAGGATAACAGAAGAATCCAAGAGGAATTGAGTCGCCCTCGAAACCACGCATCTTTACCTCGGTCTTTACTGTTGGATTACGCTGAACACGACTTACACTAACGATATTCATCAAATAAGTGGTAAGCTCTGCAAGCTCAGGAATCATACTCTGGATATAGAGAGTACACTTTTCTGGGTCAAGACCAGCAGAAAGATAATCAAGAGCAACCTCTATGATATTCTGACGAATCTTCTCAGGATTATCTGCATTATCGGTTAACGCCTGAACATCGGCCATAAAGACAAACATACGGTCATAATCACCTTCGTTCTGAAGCTGCACACGACGACGGAGACTACCCACATAGTGTCCAAGATGAAGTTTACCTGTTGGGCGGTCACCTGTAAGAATTATTTTTCCCATAATTAGAATTCTGCGTTTTTAGGAGTACGTGGGAATGGAATTACATCACGAATATTCTGCATACCTGTTACAAACAGAATGAGACGCTCGAATCCAAGTCCAAAACCAGCATGAGGACAAGAACCATACTTACGTGTATCAAGATACCAATCGTAAAGTTGTTCACCCATACCACGACGATCAATTTCCTCCATCAACTTGTCATAGCTCTCTTCACGAACAGAACCACCAATAATCTCACCAATACGTGGGAATAGCACATCAGTACCCTGCATGGTCTTACCATCAGGATTCTTCTTCATATAGAATGCCTTGATCTCTGTAGGATAGTCTGTCATGATAACAGGACGTTTGAAATGTTCCTCTACAAGATAGCGCTCATGTTCTGAAGCAAGATCCATACCCCATCCTGTGATTGGGAACTCAAACTTCTTACCATCTTCTGCCGCCTTCTTGAGGATTTCAATACCCTCACCATAAGTCAAACGTACGAAATCTTCCTTAACAACACTCTCAAGTGTATTGAGAAGATTCTTGTCAATCATCTTATTCAAGAATTCAAGATCATCCTTACAGTTATCAAGAGCCCAACGAACACAATACTTGATAAAATCTTCCTCAAGATCCATCAACTCGTCCTTATCCATAAAGGCTACCTCTGGCTCAATCATCCAGAACTCAGCCAAGTGACGAGGGGTATTACTGTTCTCTGCACGGAAAGTAGGACCAAAGGTGTAGATAGCTCCAAGAGCTGTTGCACCAAGCTCACCTTCAAGCTGTCCTGATACAGTAAGATTGGTCTTCTTACCAAAGAAATCCTTACTGTAATCTACCTTACCTTCCTTAGCAACACGATCAAGATCGAGAGTTGTTACCTGAAACATCTCACCAGCTCCTTCTGCATCAGATGCAGTGATAAGTGGTGTGTGGAAATAGTAGAAACCATGATCATGGAAATACTTATGAACAGCAATAGCCATGTTATGACGAATGCGGAAAACAGCCCCAAATGTATTGGTACGAAGACGCATATGAGCATACTGACGCATATACTCAAAGCTCTGTCCCTTTTTCTGCATAGGATAGTCTGTAGGACAAAGACCATAGATTTCAATCTCTTTGGCCTGAACCTCAACAGCCTGTCCACCGCCCTGACTCTCAACAAGCACACCTACAACACTTATACAAGCACCTGTGGTGATACTCTTAAGTTCCTCGGCATCCATTGTCGAAGGATCAACAACAACCTGAATGTTCTTGATAGTAGAACCATCGTTCAAAGCAATAAAGTCAACGGCCTTACTGCTACGATGAGAACGAACCCATCCCTTTACATTTATATCTGTTCCATAATCGGTGCTCTTAAGAGCATCGATAACTTTTGTTCTTTTCACGTTCGTAATATTTAAAGATAGAAAAAATGAAAGAATGAATGTTTACCTTACTCTTAGTAGTTTTAGTAATCTTCAAACTTTCATTTCTTCATTATTCAATTGTTCAATATTATTCAAACATTCCGCTACGAAGCATCTCTACTTCCTGTTCTGTAAGGAATCTCCAATCACCACGACGAAGATTCTTCTTGGTAAGACCAACAAACTGAACACGGTCAAGCTTCATAACACGATAGCCAAGACTCTCGAAAATACGACGAACAATACGGTTCTTACCACTATGAATTTCGATACCTACCTGACTCTTATCGCGTTCATCAGCATATTCAATAGCATCTGCATGGATCTCGCCATCTTCAAGCTCGATACCCTCAGCAATCTTCTGCATATCAGCAGCAGCTACTGGTTTATCAAGGAATGCATGGTAAACTTTCTTCTTCAAGAACTTTGGATGAGTAAGCTTAGAAGCCAAATCACCATCATTAGTAAGAAGAAGCACACCTGTTGTGTTACGGTCAAGACGACCTACAGGATAGATACGCTCTGGACAAGCATCCTTAACAAGATCCATAACGGTCTTGCGCTGCTGTGGATCATCGCTTGTTGTTACATAGTCCTTTGGCTTGTTAAGAAGAACATAAACCTTCTTTTCCAAAGAAACAACCTGATCGTGGAACTTAACCTCGTCAGAACGCTTTACCTTTGTACCAAGTTCATTAACAACCTCACCGTTAACGCTTACTACACCTGCCTGGATGAACTCATCAGCCTCACGACGAGAGCAAACACCAGCATTGGCAAGGAACTTGTTAAGACGGATTGGCTCGTTTGGATCGATATTTGCCTCACTATACTCAATACGCTTCTTCATGCTATACTTAGCATTTGGATCGTAATCTGATGTATGAGGACGATAGCCACCACGCTGCTGATAACCGCCACGGTTATAGCCACCACGGTTATTATTGTAGCCACCACGACTCTGATAGCCGCCACGGCTCTGATAGCCACCTTCTACATTATTATTGTAACGTGGGCGATAGCCGCCTGCCTGCTGGCGTGGCTGATAGCCCTGATTATCATCATTGCTATAACGAGGACGATAGCCACCTGCCTGCTGACGTGGCTGATAGCCACCTTCATTACGGTTGTAGCCGCCCTGCTGACGAGACTGATAACCGCCACGGCTCTGATAGCCTCCGCGACTCTGATAGCCGCCACGGCTCTGATAACCACCACGGTTATTGCTGTAACCACCCTGCTGACGTGGCTGATAGCCACTACGCTGTGGACGTTCATTATTACTCTGGAGACCGGCACCAAAACCCTCTGGGCGGAATCCACCTTCTGTGTTGGAAGCTGAGCCACGATCGCTACTATAAGCACGCTGCGAATTTATACGTGGACGATGTGGGCGTCCTGTTGCATGGTATGAATAGCTACCTGCTGTTCTTCCGTAGCCCTCACGGCTACCCTCATTCTGCTGCTCTGCAGCCTGATCCTGAGATTTGTTTTCGAATTCTGAATCCATTTTTAATTAAATAATAAGCCTCTCGGCGGTTAGTATTAAAATATATATAAAATACTCTATATTATACAGTCTCTATTTTTGTTTTTAACTAAGCACTCAAAAGGTTAATTGAGCACTTCCATTATACATATTTAGATTCCCGTATAGTTATGGGGAGTAATTTTCATTAATTCAGCCTTTACAGCATCGCTGACATTTAATCCCTGAATAAACTCATGAATTGTTTCTTCTGTCATTGCTGTATTGGTACGTGTCAAGGCCTTCAAAGCCTCGTAAGGATGTGGATAAGCCTCTCTACGAAGAATGGTCTGAATAGCCTCAGCTACTACTGCCCATGTATTATCGAGATCTTCTGCCACCTTTGCCTCATTTAATATCAGTTTGCGCAATCCCTTAAGTGTTGATTGAATAGCAATAACGCTATGACCAACAGGAACACCAATATTACGGAGAACTGTTGAGTCTGTAAGGTCACGCTGCAAACGACTTACTGGCAACTTCTGTGCAAGGAACTGCAAAATAGCATTAGCCATTCCAAGATTACCCTCACTATTCTCATAGTCAATAGGATTAACCTTGTGTGGCATAGCGCTCGATCCAACCTCTCCAGCCTTAATTTTCTGCTTGAAATATTCCATTGAAATATACATCCAGAAATCACGATCAAGGTCTATGATAATAGTGTTTATACGACGAATACCATCGAAGATAGCACCAAGGAAATCATAATTACTGATTTGGGTTGTCCATTGTTCACGCTCCAGACCAAGCTTTTCGCTAACAAACTTATTACCAAAGGCACGCCAGTCATAAGAAGGATAAGCAACATGATGAGCATTAAAATTACCTGTTGCACCACCAAACTTTGCTGTGTATTTACATGCTTTCAAAGAATTAAGCTGCTCTGTCAAACGGTAAACATATACCATAACTTCTTTTCCTAAACGCGTAGGAGAAGCTGGTTGACCATGAGTCTTTGCAAGCATAGGAACATCCTTCCACTCATCTGCATATTGCTGAAGCTGCTGAATAAGTTCCTCTACCTGAGGATAGAACTCATTTTCGAGAGCCTCCTTAAGAGAAAGAGGCACACTCGTATTGTTTATATCCTGTGATGTAAGTCCAAAATGAATAAATTCCTTAAAGGAATCAAGTCCACCAATCTTATCAAATTCCTCTTTAATAAAATACTCTACCGCCTTCACATCGTGATTGGTAGTCTTCTCTATCTCTTTCACACGAGAAGCCGACTCCTCTGTAAAATCACGATATATATTACGCAAACGTTCAAAAAGACTATGATCGAACGATGCAAGCTGTGGAAGAGGGAGTTCACATAGGGTAATGAAATATTCTATCTCTACTCGTACACGATATCTTATAAGCGCATACTCCGAAAAATAGTTTGCAAGTGGTTCTGTTTTACTTCTGTAACGACCGTCAATAGGTGATACGGCTGTCAATGTATCAAGACTCATAATTGTAATTACGTAATTTTATTATAATAATGCTGCAAAGGTAACTATTTATATTGAAAGTTATACACTTAAAATCAACAATTATATTTTAAGAGGGTTAAAAAACGAAAAAAGGTCTTGAATTCTCATTCAAAACCTTGATGTGGGCGTTGACGGATTCGAACCGCCGACCCTCTGCTTGTAAGGCAGATGCTCTAAACCAACTGAGCTAAACGCCCTTCTAAAATATCCCTGCAATCCCGAAAGACTACAGGGAAACACCCCTGTGGGCGTTGACGGATTCGAACCGCCGACCCTCTGCTTGTAAGGCAGATGCTCTAAACCAACTGAGCTAAACGCCCTTATCCTTGTAAGGCGAGTGCAAAGGTAGTGACTTTATTTCAAACTACCAAACATTTAAGAAAGAATTATCAAAAAAAAGGCTGCATCCTATTGGAATGCAGCCTAATATCGTTTTCCGAAATACTATTATTCAGCGATCTGAACAAGAGCACGACGGTTGTAAGAATCTGGAGTGAGGTCAGCAACACCACCTGCAGAACGAACGGTGATCTTATCTGCGCTTACACCCATCTTAACGAGCTCATTCTTAACGCGCTCAGCACGCTTAGCAGAAAGCTTGTTGTTGATGTCCTTAGAACCTGTTGCTGAATCTGCGAAACCAGTAACAACGATGTTGCTATTGTTATCAGCAGCATACTTAGCAAGCTCACGTACGTTAACGAGATCCTTCTTAGAAGCTACAGTTGTCTTACCCAAGTTGAAGAATACAGAAACTGGAGTTGTAACAACTTCCTTAATCTTCTCAGCTGGCTTATTCTTAGCATCAGCGAGTTCGTTCTTCAGACGATCGTTCTCTGCATTAGCATCGTTGAGCTGTGCGTTGAGAGCGTCGATCTGGCTCTGAGAGAGAGCCTTGATAGCGTCTACGTCTGGAGTCTTATCCCAAGTTGCCTTACCCAAGTTGTATGTGAAACCAACTTCGATTGAAAGAGCACGGTCGTGATTCTTGATTGAGTGATCACTACCAGCACCAGCGATCTCGCGGCCACCCTCGAAGTCATCACCCATCAGGTTGTACTGTACATCGAGGTTGAACTGCCATCTCTTAGAAAGACGCCACTGGTTGAGCAAACCAGCACTTGCAGCCAACTCATAGTTGTTATAAGTACAGTTACGGATAACACCAACACCAGCATATGGAGATACGTTCCAAACACGTGTGCTGCTATAACCGCAAAGGAGGTTGCTCAAGTTGAAGAGAGCCTGCTCCTGAATGTTCCAATACTTGTTTGGATGGCAAGCATTATCTGTACCAGCTACATCCTTACCCCAGATACCGTTGAACTTAGTACGAAGACCAAGACCTGGAGTAAACCACTTACCGATAGCTACAGAGAAACCCTGATCACGACGGAACTCCTTGAAAGGACTCTGTGACCAACCTGCACCTCTTTCTTCGTTAGAATAGAAAGCTGTCCAAGTGTAGTTACCCTGGATAAACCAATTTGACCAGAATGAGTTTGTAGCAACGCTGTACTTCTGTACAGGATCTGCTTCCTGAGCGATTGTTGTTGTTGCAACTCCAACAAAAGCCAAAACCATTAATAATTTTTTCATAATTGTCGTATTATAAAACTTTAAAAAACTTATTTTAAAAATTGTCTATAGCCATAAAACGCAGAGTGCGCGACTAATAAATTCTGCGACAAAGTTAATATTTTTTTCTTTTGGTTGTTCATTTTCAATAAAAAAAAAACACTTTTTGTTGCGAAATATACTGAAATATCGCCAAATTATGCAAAAAATAGTAAAAATTAGCCTAAAAGCTGTTCCATTTCACCTTGGTTGATGATGCTGAGTATTTTCTTTCCATCAGGTGTGTAGTTAGGATTTGAGCAAGCGAAAAGTGCATTTACTATATTCTCCATCTCTTCATTACTTAAAACCTGCCCTAAAGGAATGGCTGCATTACGTGCCAGACTAAGCGACAGGTTTTGGTTGATTTCTTCACGTACATCGCCTGTTTTTTCTATCGCAGAAATTATCATATCATGAACCAGCGAAACTGGGTTTATTCCATCAAGTCCTGCGGGGATAGAATTTATGCTGAAAACATTTCCTCCCATTGGGGATATTTCAAAACCCATATCCTGCATTTCTGGCATAATCTTATCTAAAGTAAGACTTTCTGCTGCCGTAAGCTGGATATTATCAGGGAAAAGCACTTTCTGAGAATTCATCTTTCGCGCACGCAGATTTTCAAGATACTCTTCATAGAGCACTCTTACATGTGCACGATGCTGGTCGATAATCATCAGTCCTGATTTCACAGCTGTCATTATATACTGCCCTTTGTATTGATAATGGGCTGGCGACTTATCTTCTATAATATTCTCGTTCTGTGGCTGAAGATCTGGCTCTGGTTCAACATCTGGAACTTCCTGACGAAGGGTTCTTGACACAAAGATTTCTCCCTCTGTATGTTCTTCTTTCTCCAACCCGTCATAGAGCTGTTCCCACTGGTTATAAGCTTTTGCCTGACTGCCCCCCGTTGTTTTAAACGGATTATAAGATGTATTTATCTTTACCTTAGGCGCAGCAAGATTCACATCTGGATTAAACACCGGTATATCTGGACAACCTTCTGTATCAAAATCAATAGAAGGCACATCGTTGAACTTACCAATTGTCTCTTTAACAGCAGCAGTAAGGATTTGCCATATTGCCTGCTCGTTTTCAAACTTTATCTCTGTCTTCGTAGGATGGATATTTACATCTATATCTTCTGCCTGAATGTCAAAGTAAATAAAGTAAGGCACTTGTTCGCCTTGAGGAACAAGACGTTCAAAAGCCATCTGAACAGCCTTATGGAAATAAGGATGCTTCATAAAGCGACCATTAACAAAGAAATACTGGTGTGCACCTTTTTTCTTTGCCGACTCTGGCTTTCCAACAAAGCCATGAATCTTACACATGGTGGTATCTACATCTACAGGCAGAAGATCTTGATTCAGACGCTTTCCAAAGATATCTAATATTCTCTGACGCAAACCACACGCCTTAAGATTAAACATCTCTGCCCCATTACTATGAAGAGTAAACGATATATCTGGGTAAACGAGTGCTATACGCTCAAAAGAAGTGATGATATTATTCAGTTCTGTAGAGTTTGACTTTAAGAATTTTCGACGTGCTGGCACATTAAAGAAAAGACTTTCAATCATGAAATTGCTACCCACAGGACAGGAACAAGGTTCTTGCCCTATCACTCTACTGCCTGATATGGTAAGATCTGTCCCTATCTCATCTGACTCCTGGCGTGTTTTCAACTCTACCTGAGCAACTGCGGCAATACTTGCAAGTGCCTCACCACGGAAGCCCATAGTATGGAGCGCAAACAGATCGTCAGCCTTACGAATCTTTGATGTTGCGTGTCGCTCAAACGACAGACGGGCATCTGTTTCCGACATACCTTTTCCATCATCTATTACCTGAATAGATGTTCTACCCGCATCAACAACAAGAACATTGATATGATGCGCACCAGCATCAACAGAGTTTTCAACCAGCTCTTTTATCACGCTGGCTGGTCGCTGAATCACCTCACCAGCAGCAATCTGGTTGGCAACAGAATCTGGTAATAGTTGGATAACATCACTCATAAATTACACCTTATTATATATATACAACATAAAGTTTCCTAATTCTTAACAAATCTTCATTTTATCACTTTATTATTCCTTTATAATGACTCTATAATGCGTCTAAATTGAATCTATAAAGCTAAATGAAGAAAAATAAAGACAAAAGCAAGAACAAAAGGACAAACATTATAAAAAGCACAGAATTCAAACTCTGTCTATTACTATAACTATGTTTTCTATCCTTTGCAAACGAGAACTGAAAGTCCTTTCTATCTTTACCTCCCCCCTCTTTTTCAAGCTTTCTACTCGCATTTTGCTCAAGCTTCTTCAAATTCTCACGCCGTTCATCATAATAGATATATTCATGATGAAAACGACGCGGTTTAGGTTGATGGAAAAAGCTCATTGCTCTTCCTCCCTAACTGTAGGTTTATTTTCTTTCTTAGGCAAACGCTGTAAAGGAGCATCGTGGCGCTTTATCTCTTTAAGCCCCTGACCATCTCCTTTTCCACGCCACACCAGAATATCAGCAGGATCAGTTGGACGCAAATCTTCAAACCACGCAAACTCATACAGTTTATCTCTTCCTATAGGAATCTGTGTCATTGGATAAGTAGTACCCTTAGGCTTAGGTACCCAAATACGCTCAAGCCTCCTGTTCTCATCCATATACATCTTTATGGTATCACTCTCAAGATAGTTAAGACCGATAAGAGAAGAATCCTGATCGTCAATAGGATAATAGATAGACTTAACGTTTCCATAAGCCACCGTTCTACGAATGTTTCCATTCTCAAAATAAGCATCCATAACCTTTGACGAAATCTGATTATAATGCTTTTTATCATGGACAAGTTCCACAGAAAGAGCCTGACCTATAACGTGAGCATCTCTGATGGTACTGTCGTTCATATAAACCTTAATCACCTCACCCAAAATCTGTCTGTCACCATTCCACACTATTGGGTCTTTATACATAGTCATACATGAGTCTTTGGTCGTAACAACCATAGAATCGCATATTGCCTGCGCGTCAATTCTATAAACCTTAACATGATCAAAACAATGAACAACACGATACAACGAATCAGTATCTATATTATACGTGTAAATCTTCATTGAATCAGCATGCATATAAACAGTATCCTTCTGAGAATAATCCTTAGCTATAGCCTTTCCTGTTGCCCAACCATACCCCGACTTCTCGTTATAATTCATTCGCTCACAAGTAAGGATATTTTTATTCTTACTGTCAACATAAATTACATTACCATACCCCTGAGCCAAACCAGTATTACGATTATAATAAAGGCTATCGCCAGTAATAGTACGATTGGCATCTACAATAGTTGATCTACCATACAGCTCGGCCTTGTCTGTAGCCGTATTGAAGAAACCGTCTTCTGTATTAATGATACTTCCGTTCTGATTAATCTTCGAAGGACCAGTAATATGCGCAACTTTTTTTTCTGTGTTATAATGTAAGGTATCAGTTTCTATCAAACGGCTACCATTACGCATACGCACATTATAATAGAATGTAGCATCGTGAGTCTTTGTGCTATACTCACCCCAATCTGAAGAAAGATGATCTTTACCATCTACAAGTCTACCTCCATCAAAGAAATAAGCATAATCATAAAGACGGTCATAATCCAGACTGTCAGTATATAAAACCTGTTTGCCATGATTAAGAACAACATTCTTACGTGCTTCAAGAAGCTGAGCCTGACCATCATACGATGCACGGTCTGCTTTCAGACGCAGATTACTTCCCTGCTGATAGCGCACATGACCAAACGCCTTTACACTGTTTGACTCCTGATAAAAATAAGCACTATCACACCATAGCTGAGCTCCCTGATGAGAGAAATGAACATGTCCCTTTACTATCTGTGCTCCAGGATTAGCACCATACATATCAAATTTCAATTCATCAGAGTGAATAAGATATACACGGTTATCCTTTACTACACGACGCTTACCTCGTGCAGCATTACTTGTTGCTACTATATTTATACCTACTACACATAATATAAGCAACAATACAGATCTATAAGAAAAGAATTTATTAATGGAGTTTAACCTCATCATTTAATCCAGCCTGAATACTGATACTTACAGTCCTTATAACGATCGTTCATACGAACATAAGTATGCTTAATCTTATCGTTAATCCACTTTTCCAACACTTCTGCCTGCTGCTTGCCCTTAACAACATCCTGCATAACCTGGAAATCCTCAGTAATAGTAGCACGATGGCCGTCAACACGGCTCTTCAATTTTGCAACAGCAACAACAGTCTTGCCACGCTTGTTTATCATCTTGAATGGTGCAGAAATCTCTCCCACCTTCATAGTATCGATAACAGCTGCAACCTCAGTAGGAAGGTCCTTCATCTCAAACTGAGAAGTGATAATACCTCTCTGTTCATCAGAATAAGCCATCAAACCATGATTACCACGAGTGTCCTTATCTTCTGAAAGATATTCACAAGCTGTTTCAAAGCTAAACTTCTTATCACGGATATCCATACAAATTGAATCCAAACGAAGTTTTGACTCATCAATAGCTTCGTCAGAAACCTTAGGAGTAAGAAGAATATGACGACAATTAATCTTATCTCCTCGCTTATCAATCAACTGAATAATATGATAACCAAATTCAGACTCTACAATCTTTGAAATCTTCTTTGGATCGGTAAGGTTGAAAGCCACATTAGCAAAAGCAGGATCTAAAATACCACGACCCTGAAAGCCTAATTCTCCACCCTGGCGAGCAGATTGTGTATCTTCAGAATACAGACGTGCCAATGTAGAGAAAGATGTTTCACCCTTATTTACACGATCGGTAAACTCACGAAGTTGATTCTTAACACGATTAATCTCCTCGAGAGGAATACGTGGCTTTCGAACAAGAATCTGCACCTCTACCTTTGTAGGAACATAAGGAATACTATCTGCTGGTAAATCCTTGAAATATCTGCGCACATCAGCAGGAGTTACCGACACTTTCTCGGTAATCTTATCACGCATCTCCTTGATAATCATCTGATTCTTGATATTATCATGAAGTTCATCACGTATCTGACTGATTGTTTGACCACGATATTCCTCCAACTTCTCACGGGAACCAGCTGTGTTAATCCAGAAATTCAACTGCTGGTCAACACGACTGGCAACCAGACTTTCGGTAACCTCTATAGAGTCGATAGCTGCCTGATGAAGGAAAAGCTTTTGTACCGCAATCTGCTCAGGAATAGCACAATCAGGATTATCGCCCCATCGCACACCTTCCTGCAATCCCTGCATACGCATGCTTTCTACATCTGACTTGAGAATAGGCTCATCACCCACAACCCAGATAACCTCATCTATAACACTTGCTTCAGGTGCAGTAAACTCCTTCTCCACCTTAACAGTATCTGCTTGCTTTGCAAGAACACCATTTGAACGTCCTGCCTGAGCTGTTATTCCGCCAAGAAGAAGCAAAGCGGCAAGCCCTCCATATATTTTAGATGCCTTATTCATGTTTTCTTTTCGCTTTTATATTATTATACTTAATATTCCAATACAAATCAATGCTTGTTAACAGTTTTAAGAATCTCACGGTCCACAACAACAGAATACTTCTTACGTAGTTGCGCCACCCATTCTTTTTCAAGCTGCTCCTGATAATCAGCAAGAACTTCAGCCTTTACATCATCACGCTCTTGCGGAGCCTTCAGTTTCTTGCCATATACAGCACTATAAGGGTAATCATTCATAGGTTTCACAATAGCTTCTGCACCAAAGACATCGCGATCAACAAGAGCATTATCTCCCTTCTTGAAAATCCCCTTCTCCACCTTTATGCGTAATACACTATCGCTATTGAATGTTGTACGAAGAACATCTGCCCATTTATCAAATGGCAATTTCTTCACCACATTCTTCACAGCCTTTATATCGGCCTTATATCTTGTGTTGTATGCTATACCTTTAAAACGAGGTGCATCCCAACGATAACGTTTCTTGTTTTTACGATAATATGCCTCCTGTCCTGCTTCATCATTATTAGCACGGTCCCAAACCATACGATTAGATATTTCATAGAACAGAAGACCATCATGGTATTCCTGAATCAGATACTTCAACGAAGGATCTTTTTCTTCCAACTCACCTTCCTTTTCATCAAGAATCCTTGCAGGAGTACAATGCTGTGTTTTAGCCATTTCATTAAGACGAGCATCAATAATCTGCTCACGAATATTGCGATGATCAATAAATCTTATTATATCAGCACGCAAAGAGTCATAATCAAAATAATTACGACGGTCTTTCATCAATACAATATGATAGCCTGCTGGCGAGAGAAAAGGCTTACTCATCTCACCTTTCTTCAAACTATAGGCAACCTCTTCAAATTCCTTGAATGTCACTCCTGGCTGTATCCAAGGCAGTTCGCCACCATTAGCAGCACTACCTTTATCTTGTGAATATTTTTTTGCCAATTCTGTAAAATCAGCATTCTTAAGCAAAGCATTATAAATAGAGTCTATACGCTCCTTTGCTTTGTTCTGTACTTCCTTAGACGCCCTTTGCGGAAGCAACATTAAAATATGTGCAACCTTTATTAAACCTCCAAGTGAATCAACATAATGCTGAGTACGGTTATATATTTTTCGAGCCTCAGCCTCTACATCAGCATCTGTGATAATACTAGGACGAATCTGCTGATTACGATAAGTTGCAAACTCCTTTTTAAAAGAACTCAAAGTATCAAGATGCGCCTCAAGAGCTGCCTGAACCTTAAGTTTATAGTTCACAAATAAGTCCACATACTCGTCAACCGATTTCTTGTCAATAACATCTTCTGAGTTATTCTTATTATAAGAATATTCATACTCTGAACGCAAAACCTGCTTACCATTTATAGTCATGATAACAGGATCGGTAGCTTGAGCAAAAGCCATGCCCCCATTTAGGAGCATGGCTACTATTGCTATTATAGACTTAACTTCTTTTCTCATCGTAATAGATATTCTATACCAGAGATTATTACTCTGGACGGCTATAATTAGGAGCCTCACTGGTAATCTGAATATCGTGTGGATGACTCTCCATCACACCAGCATTAGTGATACGTGTAAACTTGGCATCATGAAGTTTTTCAATACTTCCTGCACCACAGTAACCCATACCAGAACGAAGACCACCAATAAGCTGATAAATAACTTCCTGTACAGTACCCTTGTAAGGAACACGACCAGCAATACCTTCTGGAACGAGTTTCTTAACATCCTTAGTACCTCCCTGGAAATAACGGTCACTTGAACCATTCTTCTGTCCCATAGCCTCAAGAGAACCCATACCACGATAGCTCTTGAACTTACGACCATTATAGATAATAGTATCACCAGGACTCTCCTCTGTACCAGCAACAAGTGAACCAATCATTACAGATGTACCACCTGCAGCAAGAGCCTTAACAATATCACCTGAGTAACGAAGACCACCATCAGCAATCAATGGAACACCAGTTTCCTTAATAGCTGAATATACATCGTATATAGCACTCAACTGAGGAACACCAACACCCGCAACGACACGTGTTGTACAGATAGAACCTGGACCGATACCTACCTTAACAGCATCAGCACCATTATCAATGAGGAACTTAGCAGCCTCACCTGTTGCTATATTACCTACAACAACATCTATATTTGGGAATGAAGTCTTTACTTCACGGAGTTTACCAATAACGCCTGCAGAATGACCATGAGCAGTATCGATAACAATTGCATCAACACCTGCATTTACCAAAGCTTCTGCACGATCAAGGGTATCAGCAGTAACGCCTACACCGGCAGCTACACGAAGACGTCCCTTCTCATCCTTACAAGCATTTGGCTTATCCTTTGCCTTAGTGATATCTTTGTAAGTAATCAAACCAATAAGATGATTATCCTTATCAACAACAGGAAGTTTTTCAATTTTATTCTCCTGAAGTATCTGAGCAGCAGAAATAAGATCTGTCTGCTGATGAGTGGTAACAAGATTCTCACTTGTCATAACATCATCAACAAGTCTATCAAGATGACGCTCAAAACGAAGATCACGGTTTGTAACAATACCTACAAGATGATTCTCACCATCAACAACAGGAATACCACCAATATGATACTCAGCCATCATGTCAAGAGCATCCTTAACTGTACGACCACGACGAATAGTAACAGGATCATAGATCATACCATTCTCAGCACGCTTAACAATCGCTACCTGACGTGCCTGTTCTTCTATAGACATGTTCTTGTGAATAACACCGATACCTCCTTCACGAGCAATAGCAATAGCCATTGAAGACTCGGTAACTGTATCCATTGCAGCGGTAACAAATGGTACATTCAGTTCGATGTTACGAGAAAACTTGGTTTTCAACTGTACTTCTTTTGGAAGCACTTCAGAGTAAGCAGGGATTAAAAGGACGTCGTCATAGGTAAGGCCGTCCAACACAATTTTATCTGCAACAAATGATGACATATTGTAACTTTAAAAAATTTATTGCGTGCAAATATAGTAATATTTTTCGAGTTATAAAGGCGTATTCCGACATTTTATAGTTGCCTTTAATTGAATTTAACCAAACTTGCCCATCCTTCATGTTCAGGATGGGCAAGTTCGTTAATTAGCCATTTCAGAAAGAAACTTAATACGCACTAAACGAATTTCTTCTTCACTGCAGTATTCTCCTAACTCCTCAATAGCTTCTTCCAAATCATCAGTTTCACTCTCACTGAAATAATCATAGATGTCGTCTACCTTATCTTCATCATCAATATAATCTTCTATGAAATAATCAATATTCAGTTTTGTTCCACTATATACAATAGCCTCTATTTCATCAAGAAGTTCCTCGAACTCTAAACCTAACGATGATGCCATATCATCAAGAGCCACCTGACGGTCTATAGCCTGTATGATTCGCACTTTTACCATACTCTTCTTTGGAACAGTACGAATACGCATCTCCTCAGGACGCTCAATACCATTATCTTCACAGTATCTCTTGATTAAATCAATGAAAGGCTGACCATATCGCTTAGCCTTTCCACTTCCCACACCTTGTATCTGCTGCAATTCATCACTATTAACAGGATACATTGTAGCCATCTGGTCCAAAGAAACATCCTGGAATATAACATAAGCAGGAATCTGCATCTTCTGTGCTATCTCCTTACGAAGATCCTTAAGCATGGCAAAAAGCTGTGGATCAAGAGCTGAAACCTGCCCATCAACAGTCTCACCATCATCATAGTCACTAAACTCATTGTCCATAACAATCATGAAGGTCTCTGGATCTTTCAAAAAACGCTTACCTGCTGCTGTCAGCTTCAACAAGCCATAGTTCTCCACATCTTTCTTTATATAACCAGCAAGAATAGCCTGACGAATAACAGGATTCCATATCTTTGCATCCTTATCTTCACCCTCACCAAACTCCTCTAACTGATCATGCTTATGCGATACAAGGTCGTCGGTTGCACGTCCTTTTACAAATTCTATGATGTATTCTTGACGGAAATTCTCCTTTACGGCCTTTATCGCACGAAGAACTATCAGTAATTCAGCCTTTGCATCCAACTTTTGCTTTGGATGCAAACAGTTATCACAATTACCACAATTCTCCTTAGAATATTCTTCTCCAAAATAATGAAGGAGCAGTTTTCTACGACACACCGATGACTCTGCATACGCCTGTGTTTCCTGCAATAGTTGTTTACCTATATCCTGCTCAGAAACAGGCTTACCCTCCATAAACTTCTCAAGTTTCTTCAGATCTTTCTCTGCATAGAAAGCAATACATATTCCTTCACCTCCATCACGCCCGGCACGACCTGTCTCCTGATAATATCCCTCAAGACTCTTAGGAATATCATAATGGATAACAAAACGAACATCAGGCTTATCAATACCCATACCAAATGCTATTGTTGCAACAATAACATCAATGTTTTCCATCAAGAAATCATCCTGGGTCTTAGAACGAGTCTGACTATCCAAACCAGCGTGATAAGCAGCTGCCTTAATGTCATTTGCCTTTAACACCTCAGCTAGCTCTTCTACTTTCTTTCTTGAAAGACAATAGATAATACCACTCTTTCCTGGATGTTGCTTAATGAACTTTACTATCTGCGTATCAATATCCTTCGATTTCTGTCTTACCTCGTAATACAGATTTTGACGGTTGAAAGAACTCTTAAATTCTTTAGCATCAGTAATACCTAAGCTTTTTTTAATATCTGTTCGCACCTTGTCGGTAGCCGTTGCTGTAAGGGCAATAACTGGCGCATTTCCTATCTTGTTTATTGTTGGACGGATATTTCTGTATTCTGGACGAAAATCATGTCCCCACTCAGAAATACAATGTGCCTCATCAATGGCATAGAAAGAAATCTTAGCATCGTTCTTCAAGAACTCTACATTCTCCTCCTTATTCAATGATTCTGGAGCAACATAAAGGAGTTTAGTCTTGCGAGATTTCACATCCTCCATAACCTGTTGGATAGCAGATTTATTCAATGAAGAATTTAAATAATGAGCTACTCCTGTTTCTTCAGACATTCCATTGATAACATCAACCTGATTTTTCATCAATGCAATTAAAGGAGAGATAACGATAGCTGTACCATCCATAATAAGAGATGGCAACTGGTAGCACAGACTTTTTCCTCCTCCTGTAGGCATCAGTACAAAAGTATCATTGCCACCAAGCAAATTGCGTATAATAGCTTCCTGGTCGCCTTTGAAGGTATCAAAGCCGAAGTAATGTTTTAGTTGTTGTGTAAGATTAACTTCTTTCGCCATATTTTAAGATAGGTTATTCCACGATCACGATATTAAGGGATAGGAATCTTAGTTAGTAGTACAAGTCTGCCGACAATAATATATCATCAGCAGACTTGATGAAGTATTATGCTGTTTCAAGTTTCTGTAAACGAGAGTTTGCAAGTTGCTCACGTGCGTAGTCGAGAGTCACCTCAAACTTCTTTATACGACGGGATGGTACTTCATACATTGCACTCATCATCATCGACTCTACAATACTTCTTAATCCTCGAGCACCAAGCTTATATTCCACAGCCTTGTCAACAACGTAATCAAGAGCATCCTCTGCAAATGTTAGTTTTATACCATCCATTTCAAAGAGTTTGCTATACTGTTTAATAATTGAGTTCTTAGGTTCCTTTAGAATCCTACGCAAAGCCTCACGATCAAGAGGATTCAAATAAGTTAGTACAGGTAAACGACCGATAATTTCAGGGATAAGACCAAATGACTTCAAATCCTGCGGAAGGATATACTGCATCAAATCACTCTTATCTATCTGACGCACATTCTGAACAGAATTATATCCAACAACATGCGTATTCAGACGCTGAGCAATCTTTCGTTCTATGCCATCAAAAGCACCACCACATATAAATAGGATATTCTTGGTATCAACATGGATGTATTCCTGATCTGGATGCTTACGACCACCACGAGGTGGCACATTTACCATCGTACCTTCAAGAAGCTTTAGCAACCCCTGCTGAACACCTTCACCACTAACATCACGGGTGATACTTGGGTTATCGCTCTTACGAGCAATCTTATCAATCTCGTCAATAAATACAATACCACGCTGTGCTGCATTCACATCATAATTTGACACTTGAAGCAAACGTGAGAGAATACTTTCTACATCCTCGCCCACATATCCAGCCTCTGTAAACACAGTAGCATCAACAATGGTAAAAGGAACATCAAGCAACTTAGCTATGGTACGAGCCAACAGGGTTTTACCTGTACCTGTGCTACCAGCCATGATAATATTGCTCTTCTCTATCTCAACACCATCTTCATCAACAGGTTGAGACAAACGCTTGTAATGGTTATAAACCGATACTGCAAGCGTACGTTTTGCCTCATCCTGACCAATGACATACTGATCAAGATATTTCTTTATTTCCTTTGGTTTAGGAACTTTCTTGTCCTTAAACTGTTCGTCAGAGTTATCAGTACCACTGTTATACATTCCTGCCTCACATGCTATCTTGTAAGCCTGCTGAGCGCATTCCTCACAGATATAACCATTCAAGCCAGTTATAAGCAAGTGAACCTGATTTTCACCTCTGCCACAGAAACTACATTTTTTATTTGCCATTTATGGTTTACGTGTTAAAACAGTATCAATCATTCCATATTCCTTAGCCTCCTGAGAAGTCATCCAGTAGTTACGGTCACTATCCTGCCATACCTTCTCGAAAGACTGATGAGAATGATTAGAAATAATTGTATAGAGTTCTTTCTTGAATTTTTGTATCTCACGAGCCTCAATCTCAATATCCGAAGCCTGACCCTGAACACCACCAAGTGGCTGATGAATCATAACACGGCTATGAGTAAGAGCTGAGCGCTTGCCTTCCTGGCCTGAAACCAACAGCACAGCTGCCATTGACGCTGCCATACCTGTACAGATTGTAGCTACATCACTTGAGATAAACTGCATGGTATCATAAATACCCAAACCAGCTGTCACGCTACCGCCAGGACTATTGATATAAATAGAAATATCCTTACCTGGGTCGGTAGAGTCAAGATATAGCAACTGAGCCTGCAAAGTATTTGCTGTATAATCATCAATTTCTGTACCCAGGAAGATAATACGATCCATCATCAAACGAGAGAACACATCCATCTGAGTAACATTAAGCTGACGCTCTTCAAGAATATATGGATTAAGATACTTAGCCTGCGCCTTGACAACATCATCAAGTACCATTCCATTCATTCCTAAATGCTTAGTAGCATATTTTCTAAAATCATTCATACAAATAATTCTTTTAATTTCAAGATAAAAAATAGAGGCTATCGACCTCATTATTTTGTCTCTGCAAATACAATGCCAAGAAAAAAATAGGCATCTTTTCGCTTTTTACTTAGACAAAGATAATAAAAAAAGTCGATAACCTCTTATAAAAGAAGTTTTTTTATTTAAAAAAACGAACTTTATTCGCTCATCATCTTATTGAACTCATCAAGACTGATTTCCTTTTCGTTCAACTTAACAGCTTCCTTAAGTGCTGCAGAAAGCTTGATATCGATAGCACGCTCTACGAAACCATCAACATTCTCACGCTTCTTAAGCATCTCCTTAGCGTAGTTCTCGATATACTCATCAGGTACATTGTTCATACCATACTGAGCGAACTGTACGCGAGCTGTCTCCTTAGCTGCTTCCTTAACATCCTCATCAGCAACCTTGATGCTGTGAGCAGCAACAAGCTGTTCCTTAATCAAATGCCAAGCAAGCTCCTTGATGCTCTGCTCGTAGTTCTTCTCCACGAATTCTTCACCCTTGTCCTTGTTGTTAGCAAGCATGATACGCTTCAAGAGTGCATCTGGGAACTCAAGCTTACCAACCTTCTTCTCACAGTATGTACGAACATCCTGCATGAACTTGAAGTCCTGATCTACAGTAAGCTGCTGCTGCAAACCTTCTGCAATCTTAGCACGGAAAGCCTTCTCATCCTTAACCTCATCCTTACCGAACAAGCTATCAAACAACTCCTGATCAACAGCATGCTTAGCAAAACGAGAGATCTCTGTAACCTGATAGCTGAAGTCAGCAGTAAGATCCTTAGCCTGCTCACGCTCAATCTTAAGAAGAGCTGCTACCTCGCTATCGTTCTCTGGATAAGCCTTCTTTGGGTTGAAAGTGATGATATCACCTGGCTTGCAACCATCGAAGAGCTTCTTCTGATCCTCAACCTTGATGTATGAAGGCATGATAGAAGCACCCTCAACAGTGATACCACCTTCCTTGGTGTTACCATTCTCATCAAGCTCACGAAGGTCACCCTTCAACATATCGTTCTCCTGATAAGAGTCTGCCTTCTCATAGCTACCCATACGTGAAGCGAACATCTCAACCTGACGATCAATCAGCTCATCATCAACGTTAATCTTGTAGTAGTCGATCTTATTCTTACCATTAAGCTCAATCTTGAACTCTGGAGCTACAGCGATATCAAATGTGAATGTATATGGAGCTGGCTTCTCAAGATCCTGTGCCTCCTGCTTCTCAGATGGAAGAGGTTCACCAAGCATCTGAATCTTGTTCTCCTGCATATACTTGTAGATATTCTCACCTACGAGCTTGTTGATAGCATCCATCTTTGCAGATGTACCATACTGCTTCTTGATAAGACCCATTGGAACCATACCAGGACGGAAACCAGGATAGTTAGCCTTCTTACGGAAATCTTTCAAAGTCTTCTCGACACTCTCCTTGTAATCAGCTTCTTCAACTGTAATGGTCAATACGCCATTAATTTTGTCAGGGTTTTCAAATGAAATATTCATCTCTGATGTTTTTATTATTTATTATTTTTATTGATTTCGAATCTAACGGGCTGCAAAATTACTCATTATTGGTGAATATACCTAATATATAAGAGAAAAATTTGTTTTTTTAACCGTTTTAGACTCGCCACAAGGAAAGAATCAGCCTATTTTCTAACTGCTTCTTCTGCCATTTCATCCTCTGCATTAGGTTTGAACTTACGGAAAACGAAATTCTCAGAAAGATAATTTTTTCTTACAACAGGATTCTGAGAAAGTTCCTCAGGATTTCCTTGGAAAAGAATTCTACCTTCAAACAACAAATAGGCTCTATCCGTGATAGATAGCGTTTCCTGAACATTATGGTCGGTAATAAGAATACCAATATTACGATATTTCAAACGCCATACAATATGCTGAATATCCTCAACAGCAATAGGGTCAACACCCGCAAATGGTTCATCAAGCATAATGAACTTTGGATTAATAGCCAAACAACGCGCTATCTCAGTACGACGGCGCTCACCACCTGAAAGCTGATCACCTTTATTCTTACGAACCTTGTTCAAACGGAACTCACTAATCAAACTTTCAAGCTTCTGAAGCTGTTCATCATGCGACAGTTTTGTCATTTCAAGAACAGACATGATATTATCCTCCACACTCATTTTGCGGAACACACTTGCCTCCTGAGGCAAATAACCGATTCCTGCACGGGCACGTTTATACACCGGATAATCAGTAATTTCCTGATCATCAAGATACACATGTCCATCATTGGGCACTACCAAACCTGTAGTCATATAGAAAGAAGTGGTCTTTCCTGCTCCGTTAGGACCAAGAAGTCCAACTATCTCACCCTGTTTCACATTGATACTCACGCCATTAGCAACAGTACGTTTACCATATCGCTTCACAAGGCCTTCTGTACGGAGAACCATTCCCTCATTAGATGTTTTTTCGTTCATCATTTCATTTATTTGACGGCAAATTTAATAAAAATACCGCTAATAACACTTATAAAAGTAAAAACTATTGTTTTTATTGCAGTTTTTTATGGGATTTTGGTTACTTTTGTACCTAACATTTAAGGATGATAAATAATGTTTTTACTGAAATTACTCGATAAATATCTCACCACCCTTGGACAGTACCTCATACTCATGGGGCGCTGCTTCTCTGCACCAGAGCGTTTCAGAATGTTCTGGAAGAAATACGTAAAAGAGATGTCGCAGTTAGGTATCAACTCTATTGGTATCGTACTATTGATATCATTCTTTATTGGTGCTGTTATCTGCATTCAGATGAAAGTAAATATACAAAGCCCATGGATGCCACGCTGGGTGACAGGATACACCACCCGTGAGATTATGCTTCTCGAATTCTCAAGTTCCATAATGTGCTTGATACTTGCCGGCAAGGTAGGCTCCAACATCGCTTCCGAGTTAGGAACAATGCGTGTCACACAACAGATTGACGCTCTCGATATCATGGGAGTCAACTCGGCAAGTTATCTTATTCTTCCAAAGATAATGGGCTTGATAACAATAATGCCTTTCCTTGTTATCTTCTCATCTGCTATGGGCACTATAGGAGCTTACGCCACAGCCTATATCGGACACATGATGTCACCCGATGACCTTACATTAGGTCTTCAACATTCATTCAACCAATGGTTCGTATGGATGAGTATCATCAAAAGCATGTTTTTTGCCTTCATCATTGCCAGCGTCTCTTCATTTTTCGGCTACACCGTTGAAGGAGGTAGTGTAGAAGTAGGAAAAGCATCTACCGATGCCGTTGTATGTTCAAGTGTGTTAATTCTCTTTAGTGATGTTTTCCTCACTCAATTGCTTTCTTAGAATCAAACCATCATGATAGAAGTAAAGAATCTATATAAATCATTTGGAGAAAAAGAAGTCTTGAAAGGCATCGACTTCACCTTTGAGGACGGAAAGACCAATCTTATCATCGGACAGAGTGGTTCTGGTAAGACTGTACTTATGAAAAACCTTGTTGGACTATTCGCTCCTACAAGCGGGCAAGTACTCTACGACGGACGTAACTTCGTTGAGATGGACAAGAAAGAAAAGGCGCTTATGCGTAGAGAAATGGGAATGGTATTCCAAAGTGCAGCCTTATTCGATTCTTTGACTGTATTAGAGAACGTAATGTTCCCACTTGATATGTTCTCAAAGATGAACTACAGAGAACGAGTAAAAAGAGCACAAGAATGTCTTTATCGAGTAAACCTCCTTGAAGCGCAGAATAAATACCCAAGCGAAATCTCTGGCGGTATGCAGAAACGAGCTGCTATAGCACGTGCTATCGTTTTGAATCCAAAATATCTGTTCTGCGACGAGCCAAACTCAGGTCTTGACCCTAAGACATCACTTGTCATCGACGAACTCCTTCATAGCATCACTCAAGAATACAATATGACAACAATCATCAATACCCACGACATGAATTCCGTAATGGGCATTGGTGAAAACATTCTGTTTATATACAAAGGAGAAAAAGAGTGGCAAGGGCAGTCTTCTCAAGTCATGAATAGCAGTAACAAACGGCTTACTGATTTTATTTTTGCAAGCGATTTGTTGAAAGAAATGCGCCAAACTGTTCAACAAGTCAATAATAAAGAATAAATTATCTGATTTATATAACTTCAAAAATAATAACAAAGGCTGGCTCTTTATGGAGCCAGCCTTTGTTATTATTTCATATACCACACATTCTTATGTTTTATCATCGGGACAACAATTTGCTCACTGGTCTTATCACCATAATTAACAAGCAGAAAAACATTCACTATTTTCGTTACCGAATCAACATTGGCATTATTTATTTCCACACTTTTTATTCCGTGACGTTCATCCTTCTGTTGCCCGATGAACATCTTGGCATTAGCTACAAGTTGTTCACGATACGATTCAGGAATAGTCTCTGGCTGATAACGTCCTGCTACAAAAGCATCATAATGTCCCATAAGAAGCTCATCATAATACCCCTTGGCAGCAACAGCAGCCAACTCTCCCTCGTCAACAGTCTTGTCATGTGAACATGACAAGACCATAGCACAAAGCATGCAAATACTGATATAAATAGTAATTAAACTTTTCATCTTTGTACATCCGTAGTTTTTTATTTCTGACGAATGAAAACATTAATTGGACAACCATGCATAGCCCAGTTCTCACGAATCTTATTCTCAAGGAAACGACGATAATTCTCCTTCACATACTGAGGCAGATTAGCGTAGAATACAAAAGAAGGGATCTGAGTATTTGGCAACTGTGTACAGTATTTAATCTTAATATACTTACCCTTAACACTCTGTGGTGGATAAGCCTCTATAATAGGCAACATCACCTCGTTGAGCTTAGAAGTACCAACATGAGTTTTACGGTTCAGATACACCTGTTTAGCAGTTTCAAGAACCTTGAAGATACGCTGTTTGGTAAGAGCCGATGCAAAAATAATTGGGAAATCCACAAATGGAGCCATACGCTTACGTATAGCATTCTCAAAGGTATCAATAACCTTCTGATCCTTGTTCTCCACAAGATCCCACTTATTAACAACAACAACAAGACTCTTATTATTCTTCTGAACCAACTGGAAGATATTCATATCCTGTGACTCAACACCACGGGTAGCGTCCAGCATCAAAATACAAACATCACTGTTCTCAATAGCACGAATACTACGCATCACACTATAGAACTCCAGATCTTCCTCTACCTTGTTCTTACGACGAATACCTGCAGTATCAACAAGATAGAAATCAAAACCAAACTTGTCATAACGAGTATAGATACTATCACGTGTAGTACCAGCTATCTCTGTTACAATATTTCTGTCTTCACCAATAAAGGCATTGATAATACTACTCTTACCTGCATTAGGACGACCAACAACAGCAAAACGTGGAATATCCATCTCAAGAGTCTCCTCTGGATTATCAGGAAGCTTATCCAAAATAATATCCAAAAGATCACCAGTACCACCACCTGTAGCTGCACTAATACAGATTGGCTCACCAACACCTAACTTATAAAATTCAGCAGCCTCATATGCCTGACCACTGTTATCAACCTTATTTGCTACAAGGATTACAGGAAGCTTAGCACGACGAAGAATCGTAGCCACATCTTCATCCCAGTCAGTAACACCTGTCTCTACATCAACAACAAAGAGAACCAAGTCTGCCTCCTGAGTTGCAACAAGCACCTGCTGTCGAATAGCCTCCTCAAAAATATCATCTGATTTAACAACCCAACCACCAGTATCAACGATAGAGAATTCCTTACCGTTCCACTGACACTTACCATACTGACGGTCACGAGTAGTACCTGCAGTATCACTAACAATAGCACGACGGCTTTGGGTCAAACGATTGAAAAGAGTTGATTTACCCACATTTGGGCGACCAACAATAGCTACTAAATTTGCCATTTTGTTTTATTTTCTGAAGTTATACATTCTTCGGCCCTCTAATAAAAGAGAGTATGTCCTCAATACATTCAGGACCAAAATTATTATTTATTCTGGATTATATCCAAAGTTATTCAATTCACGCTGGTTATTACGCCAGTCCTTATCTACCTTTACAAAGGTCTCGAGGAAAATCCTCTTTCCAAAGAATTTCTCAAGACTCTTACGAGCTTCAGTAGAAACCTTTTTCAATGCCTGTCCTTGATGACCAATAATAATACCTTTCTGACTATCACGCTCAACATAAATCACAGCATTGATATGAATACGATTATCATCCTCCTTGAAACGCTCAACAGCAACCTCCACACTATAAGGAATCTCCTTATCATAATAGCGCAGAATCTTCTCACGGATAATCTCCGACACAAAGAACTTAGCTGGCTTATCTGTCAACTGTTCCTTATCAAAATAAGGAGGACTATCAGGAAGCAATTCCTTGATACGCTTCATCAACATCTCTGTACCAAACTTATTAGCTGCAGAGATAGGCAGAATTTCAGCATTAGGCAACAGCTTGTGCCATTTCTCCACAAGATCACCTAACTTAGTCTGCTCACTTTGATCAATCTTATTAATAAGAAGAAGAACAGGGATATTCATCTTGGAAACCTTCTCCAAGAAATCCATATTCTTCTCAGGATTTTCAATTACATCAGTCACATAAAGAAGAACATCGGCATCAGCAAGCGCACTCTCTGAGAAAGCAAGCATCATCTCCTGCATCTTGTAGTTTGGCTTCAACACACCAGGAGTATCAGAAAAAACTATCTGACAATCATCAGAGTTTACGATACCCATAATACGGTGACGAGTAGTTTGAGCCTTGAAAGTAGCTATACTGATTTTCTCACCTACAAGTTGGTTCATCAGTGTTGATTTACCAACATTAGGGTTACCTACAATATTTACAAATCCTGCTTTATGGGTCATAATATCATCCTTTCATTAATTCTTTTCCACATTCCTTTCATTGGAAAAAAAGAAACGCACTCTTCTATAATAAGGGTGCGTTTCTTATTAGTATTTTAAAAGATCTTATAAACTACTACTTATTTGCCAACCGAAGCACCGTCGTATGCCCACTTCAGACATGAAGCGCCATGAACGAAACCAGCACCAAAGGCGGTAAATACGAAGGTATCTCCCTTCTTGAATTTATCCTCAAAATCCCAAAGAGCAAGTGGAATAGTTGCCGCACTTGTATTACCATAACGCTCAATATTTATGAGCACCTTCTCTGGATCAATACCAGCACGCTTTGCTACAGCCTCTTCAATTCTCAGGTTTGCCTGATGAGGAACAACCCAATCTACATCATCTGCTGTAAGACCATTATCAGCCATCACCTTCTTAACATCACCGGCCATATCAGTTACCGCATAACGGAAAACAGTACGACCCTCCTGATAAAGATAATGCAAACGGTGGTCAACAGTGAAATGAGAAGGAGGACAAACGCTACCTCCTGCCTTCATATGTAGGAAAGGAAGACCCTGACCATCTGTTCTCAAGAAAGAACTCTGATAACCTATTCCTTCTTCCTCAGTACCCTCAACCAAAACAGCTGCAGCACCATCACCAAAGAGCACACAGGTAGCACGATCGGTGTAGTCTACCATAGAAGACATCTTATCAGCTCCGATAACAATAATCTTCTTGTATCTACCACTCTGAATCATACTTGATGCTACATCAAGTGAATAAAGGAAACCACAACAAGCAGCTGAGAAATCAAATGCAAAAGCATTCTTCAGTCCAAGCTTACCTAATACGATTGAAGCTGTAGAAGGGAACTTGTAGTCAGGGGTAGTGGTGGTAACAATAAGAGCATCGATAGTATCAGGATCAACACCAGTCTTCTGAAGAAGCTGACGAGCGGCCTTACGAGCCATATAGCTTGTTCCAAGACCTTCCTCCGTTAATATTCGACGCTCTTTGATACCTACGCGAGTAGTAATCCACTCATCGTTGGTGTCAACCATACGAGAAAGTTCCTCGTTATTCAGAACATAGTCTGGTACGTATCCACCAACACCTGTGATTATCGCGTTTATCTTACCCATTCTTATTCAGCTACTTCCTTTACGATAGCAACCTTACCACGATAGTAACCACATGTTGGGCAAACTGTGTGATATACATAGTAAGCACCACAGTTAGGGCATACTGCCAATGTTGGAGCTACAGCTCCGTCGTGAGTTCTACGCTTAAGAGTACGGGTCTTTGATTGACGTCTTTTAGGATGTGCCATAATTTTTAATGTTTTAAATTTTAATCTTTGTTCTTTAATTTTGCGAGAGCAGCCCAGCGCGGATCTATAGAGTCCTCACTATCCACACCGCTTCGGGCGGCAGAATACTCCTCGAGCATCTTCACCATAGCAGAGTCGCATTTTCCAGGTGCATGCACATGCCTGATGGGGATATTAAGTTCTATAAATTCGTAGATGAACCAGGCAACATCGAGTATTCCTTCGTCCTCGGCCACAGTCACCAGGTCGTCATCTTCTGAGTATTCGTCTCCAAACTTCACAGCCAATGTGTCATCAGTAGAAATAGATTGCTCCATATCTCCCAAACACAAGCTGCAAGCTATATGTATGGTTCCCTCTGTATGAAACTTAAGTTCAAAGACATCCTCCGTACGATATATTACCATATCGCAAGTAAGATCGCCTCGCTTAATATCATCAGTATTTAGCGCCGAAAAAAAATCGTCGTCAAGATGAAGCTTCAGCGTCGTTGCGCCCTGCTCCAAATCCCTCAAATCAATCTTGAATGACTCTAAACTATCCATACGGGCTGCAAAGTTACTAATTTTTTATGATAAAATGACAAATTACACATAAAAAAGTGCAATAATTTTGTATTTAGTGCATGAGTATCAGCGATTTCCAACATCAACACTGACCTCGCAAAGCAAAGCATTGCTAAAGCCTCTCCCTACCTCTCCAAAAGGTGAGAAGCACTAACAACTCCTATATTTTAAAACATATTACCCTTTTTTTATCATTTATAATTTATCTTTTTTCATTTAGCGAAGCTACGCTTCTCTTAACTCCACCCTAAACGTTGTACCCTTATTTACTTCCGACCACTTAACAAATATCTTTCCCTTATGGTAATCCTCTATTATGCGCTTGGCAAGACTCAAGCCAAGTCCCCAACCACGCTGTTTAGTTGTGAATCCAGGACGAAAAACATGCGACAGATTCTTCTTTTTTATACCCTTTCCAGTATCACTAACCTCTACACAAATCTTATTATCTTCTTCAACTATTCTTACAGTTATAGTTCCAGGACCACCACTCATTGCATCAACAGCATTCTTACACAAGTTTTCAATAACCCATTCAAAAAGAGATGCATTCATCTTAAGCCATACATCCTTATCAGGGAAATCCCTGACAAAAACAACCCCATGTGATGTTCTACGGTCCATATATTCAATCACATGTTCTAACACCTCTTTAAGATTAGTAGGTACAGGCTCAGGCAGAGAACCAATCTTTGAGAAACGTTCAGAAATAAGTTGCAGTCGTTTCACATCCTTATCCATCTCTGGAATCAACGCATCATCAGGATACTGCTCCTTAAGTATCTCAGTCCATGCCATAAGAGAAGATATTGGCGTACCCAACTGATGAGCCGTCTCCTTCGATAAGCCAACCCATACCTTATTCTGTTCAGCCTTCTTAGAAACAAGTAAGGTAAAGAAAGCAATAAACACAAACAGTAGCACAACAGCCAACTGCACATAAGGATACATCGCCAAGCGTTTAAGCATTATAGACTCATCATAGCAAACAAGAATATAATCCCCATTATTGTGACTATCATCAAAGAGTTTTATTACCCTACCATTCCTCAGCCAATCATGTGCTAACTGTTCTGTCACCTTCAAGCTATCCTCACGATCTTTAGCATTAATATCAACATTGCGAAAAACCTGTGTTTTCCCATCTGCATCAAGAACGATCACAGGAATAGTATTATTCTCATTAATAACCTTTAGAACAAGATTCAAATCAGTCGATTCATCAGCAGCATTCAACGACTGCATAGCCTCCGCCCACACGTTCATGCGCGACCGTTCCTCTATAGACAGATCATTAACCAGAAAATGAAACACAACAAGTGATACAACAGCTATTACCACTGCTATAATCACCAATCCTACTTTCACCATTCTTATTCTGTCCATCCACTTCATATAATATATAACGTGTTTTCTCAAGAAAAATTATATTTCCACTAATTCTTCTAAAACATCTAGAACTTCTAGAGCCTCTATTTACTCCGAATTTTCCGATTACTCCGAATTTTCAGATTACTCCGAAAACAAAAAAAGCCCCGAAGAACTGAATCTTCGAGGCTTCTAAAAGGAGGCGGCTTCCTACTCTCCCGCATTGCATTGCAGTACCATCGGCGTAAGTGGGCTT
>CAJOCR010000025.1 GCA_905236755.1 uncultured Prevotella sp. | reverse complement strand
ATAGCGATGCTGGTCGGTCTGCACAGAGGCATATATTCGTCTGCCGTTTACCTTGTTCTTTGAAATGGTGTGTTTCAACTCAGCCTGCTGTGAGTTCTTTACTTGGTCGAACTCGTCAATATTCACAAGCAGGTTATGTGTTAGCGCCATCTCCTTGTCGAACTTGTTTCCGAGGTTCAAATGGTCGAGATAATATTCTCGAAGATTTTTAGGAAGAATACGTTGACAGAAAGTTGACTTGCCACAGCCTTGGTCGCCCATGAGCAGAAGCACCACATCGTTAGCGTGCTCAACCTCAATCTTCAGCCAATGAGTAACCATAGAACGCAACCAAATGCGAAGCCACCCTTTCTGCTTCTCGTTAACGCCAGCGAGACAGTTTATGAGTCGCCCCACATGATCTTTTCCGTCCCAGCTTGGCAGGTGCTCAAAATAATCTTTAATCGGGTCAAAAAGTGGCGTGTGCTCAGAGTAAACATACAGTTCAGCGTAGTTCTTAATACTCTTTACATCAGGCAACGCCATTTCAAGGTTCCATACGATAGAGTTCCATCGTTCGGTTGTGAGATGCTGCCACACGAGAGGATTCTGGCCGACACGAGCAACTTCGTATCTGCCGTTAAGCACATTGTTACGAAACAAATAATTCTGTTCAAAAAACTCCTCAATCTGCATGAGATTAGGGTTTGCAGCAACTAAAGTTGCAGCTTCATTCATGTAGTTTTCCATATAGTAATTTTAAAGTCAATAATATTGGTTATTTCATCAGTCGTGAAGGCTAACGAGTAGTTCGTCTCTTTGTTTTTCTTTTTCGTCAACAAAGATACAAAATCATTTTGTAACTTCCAAGCTTTGAGACAAATCCTGAAGTCACCTCTCGCTCACCTCCTCTATATATTATACTCAAAAGAGGTTGAAAACGGGTTTACCCAATGTTTACTTTTGCCTCTGTATAGTATATCTGTTTTTTAATACCACCTTCCCGAAGGAAGGGCATCAGTTTTCATTTGCAACATAAATTGTCGTCAATGTTCCGTTAATTCCAATTCAAATTTTGAATATAGATTCTGTAAATCACCTAATGAAATAAGTAGAGTTTTTACTTAATTCAATTATTTTTGTTGCTATTTATTTCTTTTATCAATAATATTTGGTATTTTTGCATTTGGATACGGCAGTATTTTTTATTGCTGTGTGATTTTTGCTGGAAATTAGCGTTTGCTATTATTCGAAATCGTCCCCAAAGCTTGGCGGCATGACGGATGAAATAACGAATAAGAATAGAGCGAATGTCTGCGATATGCGTGGACGTTTAGCTTTATCATTCGTTATTGGGTCTCGCCAAGCACCCGGGGACGTGGATGAAGTTTATTCGTCCACGTTCTCTATTTTTAAAGGGTGCTTGTCTCTCTCTTTCGAAAAACACATTTTGCTATACTATAAGATGCTGAGAAATTGGCATTTCTTTCAATGTTGTATTTAGTTACTTTTCCTTTTAATTTAGGACGGGTGCTTTGTATATAGCTTGAATTTGTATAAAATGTTTGTGTTGAGAAACTTAAAATCTAAATTAAAGAAAATAACAATGAAGAAACTTACAAAGTTAGGGCTGAGCATTTTTCTGATAATCTTATGCCTTCTGTTGGTTTGTAGCTGTAGCAGGGTTAATAGTTTTGATGATTCGCATTTTGATAAAGATGGCCATTTGCTTACAGATAGTCTTGATACTATAAACTTTGTTCCAAAACTTCCTTCACATTTAAAATTCTATGTTGAAGTGTCTGGAAGTATGAATGGATTCTTTAGACCAAATATTCCAACACAGTTTAAAGCTGATTTGTGGAATGTTATGAGTTATTATTCTGCTCTTCAATCAAGAGTTAATATTTTGACTAATGATGGCGCTCAAGGGATGGCTATGTCTCTTAATGATTTTAAAACAGCTATGAATACTGGCGCTTTTGTTTCTACTGCATCAACAAAGGTTCCTCTGATGTTGCAGAGTATTATCTCTGATTTAAATCCTGATTCTGGAGAAGTTGCAGTTCTTGTGTCAGATATGAAATATAGTCCAGTAGGAGCTGCTGCACCAGAAGTTCTTTTATCGCAATATAGTACTGATGTTAGCAAGATACTTGGTGAAAGTCATTTGGCTGTAAGTTTAATTTGTGCAACTTCTGATTATCGTGATAAAAATGGTAATGATCTTGCAAATGAAAAATCACCATATTATTATTTCATTATAGGTAATAGTGAGCAAGTGGCAGAAATGAGAAATGGCATTTCTGCATTGTTAGAACAGCAAGGTCACTTTGTTGATAACATAGAAAGTGGATTTGACTATGGTAGCATTTCTTATTCGTTTGGAATACCGAATAAATGTGAACAAATGGATGATGAACCTACGTTTGTTGGTTATGAAGATGAAGAAGATGGTGATACTTGTACAATTCAATTAAAAATTAATCTCGAAAATTATCGTTGGAGGTTGAGTGACGAACAAGTTTTTGATTCTGCTTTTACAGTTAAGGCTTTACATAGCTCGAATGTGAAAGTAAGTAAAGTAAAAATTGATAGTAAGAATATAAGCGACAATAATGAACTAAAACGTGAGTCTGTAGCTACTGTTGACTTAAAAGTGAGCAATATGCAATCAGATACAGAAGAGCTCGAATGGACTTTAGAACTTCCGGATACAGAGTATACTCTATTTAATCCTTTTTTTGAAAATGCAAATACAGAAAACGATCCTACCAAATCATTCTCTGTTATGGAATTTGTCAAGGGTATGTTCAATGGAGGATTAGTTAATACAAAATTGAAATCTAATTATATTTTAATATCAAAAAATTGATAAAACATGAAAGGTTTAGCTGTTTATTTTGTTTCAAAAAATGATTTTATATCTCAATTTAAAGAGAACGACTCTTTGTATAAACAAGCAAAAACATTTTGGAAACATTTGGAAGGCTTGTCTCTGGGGTATTATGCTATTGCTATTTTGTTAGGAATAGCTTTGGCTTGTTGGTATTATAAACCTTTCAATGAAAGTCCAGGAAGACACTATCTACCAAAATATTGGTGTCGTTTTTTGATACTTGCAGTTTTTTTTGCTGCTATTTTTACATTTGTATTAGAGTTTGTTGTTGCTAAGCCCCAACTTGATGGTGCTTTGGGTATAGAAATTAAAGTTGCATTAATTAATGCAGTATATACTGTTGTATTATATTTGTTAGTTTCCATTTTATGGTGTGTGTCAAATAAGACAAACGCATATCCTTTCTATAAAATTTTTATGTAAAAAAAATAATCGATATAATGAAGAAAGTATTTGTTTTTTGTATTGGTGGTACTGGCGAACGTGTCATGAAAAGCATTACTATGCTTATGGCTGCTGGTATGAGTACAAATGGTTATACGGTTATTCCCGTTATTATAGATCCACATTTGGATCTTAATGAGAAGACAAACCTTCAAACTCTCAATGATAAGTACATAGCCATAAATAAGAGTCTTAAGAAAGATGAAAATGCTCCAATTGGCTATTTTAATTCAGAAATGCAGCTGATTGGAAATATCAATACTCAAACTAATAATGTAAACAAAGAGGCTGGAGATGATCGTCCTTTTTCTGAATTCTTGAATGTTGGTAATCTTGGAAAGAATAGTTTAAATAACTATCTTGTGCAAACTCTATACACAACGGATAGCCTAAATAGTAGATTGTCTGTTGGTTTTAGAGGAAACCCGAATGTAGGTACTGTTGTTTTGGAAGAAATGCTTTCAGGCGCATCATGGTATGACGCTTTCAAAAATCATTGTGGTCAGGATGATAGAGTATTTATTATTAGTTCTATTTTTGGAGGTACAGGAGCTTCAGGTTATCCGCTTCTGGAACGTAAAATACGTGAAACAAAGGATTCTCAAACTGTTTCTAAAGTATTTATGGGAGCAGTTACAGTTTTGCCATATTATGGTTTAACAGATGCTAAGAAAAATAATAGCAAAATTGATTCTGCAAATTTCAAAACCAAGGCTAAGGCTGCTCTTGCATACTACGAGAATACGGTAAAGTCAGATTTGTTGTATTATGTTGGAGAATCTGAGCTGCAGGCATATCATGAAAATGATGAAAAGAAACAAGAAGATAAAGCTAATTTTATTGAGCTTGTTGCCGCGTCAGCCTTGTTCGATTTTCTACAGAGAGAGCGTCCTAAGGAGAGACAGTATTTGACTCGTGCAATAAAAGAGGATGTTCCTTCTGTTGATTTATCTACTGCAGGTGATGGATATGCTTCGATTGTAAAGTGTATCGCTGATTTTAAGATTCTTAGCTGTTTGATGGATGTTCTTCCAAAAGAAAAGTATTTCCCTTTGAAAGCAACAATGGGTATGGATGATGTCTTCTATAAAAATGACATGGCATCAATTTATGAATTCCGTCAAGATTTTGAGAAATGGACAGAGGAATTGGCAGATAAAAATCGAAAATTTGTACCTATTACCGAAATTACCCCAAGTAATATGGGTGACATTATTCGTAATAGTAAATCTCTTGCAGCTACAGATGATTCATATTATCTTTTAGAGATGATTAAGAATGCCAAGAATTCATCAGGAAACAAGGTCAGGGATTTTATGGAATATGCATATAAAGCAATAGATACATATACAAAGGAAATCATCAAGTAATATGGCAAGTATAGATCTAAATATTATCAATCGTGGTACTCAGGGTACTGAGTGGACCGCTCAAAATACAGGAATCCAAGCATCGCAGTTGGATAAAGTCAAGGAACAGAAGACAGATAACAGTAATGCTTTAAATTCTCTGCCAACTCCTTTTGCACGTTTCTTTGTTGCAAAGGAGGCTTTTCGTAGGGTTGCAGAGGAAAAGAGAAATCGTAGAAATAGTGCGGGTATGGCTTACACACGTCTTGTTTCTGATATTTTGGATGTGTATGAGTTGTTGTTCAATCTGAAATATCATACTAATGCATGGGGTGATTCTACAAAACTTGTAATCAAAGAATGGGAAAAGACAAAATACATGGAAGAGTTGAGAAACAAAGTTCCCATTCTCTATAATGCATTAAATGCATATTATAAAGATGATATTAAAGAAGATGTATTATATTTTGTTGTTCTTGAAAAGAATGGCAAGGATTTTCTTTTGGCAACCAGTTCACCTATGACTGGTTTTGTGACTCCACCAGATCTTGATAAGACAGAGATAATTTCTAACAATACTCCAAATATCAAGATGTTTGGAGAGCAGTATCAGAATTTAAAAATCAGGCGTAAAAATGGTAAAGGCTACTATTTTAGAGATATAGTTCTTTTTGATAAACGTGATTCTGATTTTAAGAATTATATGCATGAACTTTTCTGTAATGCAAATAATCTTGATTCACGTTATACAGTTGTTCGTGATTATCTTCGCCTTTTTGATAACGATCCAGAAATAGTTAATGATTATAAGTTCAAACTTGATAATATATTTACGGAATATAATACGCCATTGGTAATAAATGGCTTAAATCTTCGTCAAAATGATGAGGTTGATATTAATAGCTTTTTTGAGCCTTCAATTATTAAACTTCCGTATCGCATAAATCGTGACAATTTTAAAGCGATAAAATATGAGCGTGATATCAAGGAACGTGATTATGACTATTTGATACCATTAAAGGGTGAGGCACTTTCTTATCTTGAAGATGGTGCCGAATATGAATGTCAGATTAAGAAATATAGTGTTCTTATTAAGTTCACATATAATGGGCATACCTACGAAAAAGAATATAAGGAAGAAGAAAATATACTGGATTTAGGTAGAAATAAGCAAAATATTGAATTAGGTTTGTTTCCAAATATTCTTTCTGATACTGATGAGGAAAATAATTATTTCAAGTTTGCTCTTACTGTTGCAGACAACAATGAAGAATGGACAAACCTTAATATAACTGATGTAAATATTACATGTTATAAAAAGGATGATAAGGGAATCTACGCTCTAATAGAAGAAGCTCCTCGTATTTCTGCTGCGAAAAGTGGATTAAGAGAACCTGTTGTTCGTAGTAATAGTGATATGTTACAGAGTGGAACCAAGTATTTTGAGTTGTTTAATTCTTATTGTGATGCAATTCAGATTTCTATTAAAGGAATATCTGGTTTTGTACTGCTAGAATGGAGAAAAGCAAAGCGTACAAATGACTCTTTTACATATGCAATAGACCTTGGTACATCAAATACTTTTGTATCTCGTACTAAAAACGGTTCAGATGAAGCTCCAGAAATGATAAAGATGTCTGAACCTATGGTTTCTTATCTTCACGAATATGAGAATAAGTCACAGTATTCAGAGGTGCATAATATAGAAGAAAGTTTGTTTGAACAGGCTCGTACACTCATGAAGACAGAGTTTGTTCCACCATTTATAGATGAAGATGAATATAAGTTCCCAATAAGAACAGCTTTATGTAAAGCAAAGGCCAAGGTGGAAGCTCCCGAGTTATTTAATAATCATAATATAGCATTCTTCTATGAGAAGATGATGGAGACCGATTTCCAAGAGTGTATTACTGATATAAAGTGGAATGAGGATGAAGAGCTTATTAAGATTTTCATACGTGAAATGCTTTTGATAATCAAGTGTGATATTCTTTATCATAATGGTATGCTCAATCAAACAAACATTATTTGGTTCCGTCCACTAAGTTTTACAGGAAAAGCAAAACGCTGTTATGAAAAAAACTGGAAGCAGTTGGCTAATGAGATATTGTTTACAGATAATGTTTCTTGCTATACCGAGTCAGAAGCTCCATATTATTTCTTTAAGAAGATGGATATTATAAAGAATACTGATTCTGTAGCTATTATTGATATAGGTGGTGGTTCTACAGATATGGTATACTTTAATGAAAATAAGCCTATTTCAGCATCTTCAGTTCATTTTGGATGTGATGTATTATGGGGAAATGCGCACAACGGATTCTCTAATGTCAAATCAAATGGTATATATAAGGCTTTCATTGACAATTTGAATTGGAAACAAAATGAAGAGTTTAGAAAGCTTGAAATAGAGATGAAGCAGAATTCTAAATCCTCAACAACTGATATCATTAATTTCTGGTTGAGTAACCAGGATAAGAATAATATCATAGAACGCTTGCAAGACTCTTATCTTCCTCTGTTTGTATATCATCTTACTGCTTTGATTTTCTATATGGCAAAGATGTATAAGTTTAAGGGATATGAAATTCCAAGAACTATTATATTTAGTGGCAATGGAAGTAAGTATATTGATAGTTTTATTACAGAAGACAGTAAGTATATAGAAGAGGCTATTAAGTATATATTTGAACAAGTATATGGGGATACGCAGAACATCCATGTCGTATTACCATCTAAGAGAAAAGAGAGTACTTGTTATGGAGGTCTGTATCGTCCAAAGAATGCAGAATCTGTTCCTGAAACAATATATCAGGGCGTAGATCGTGAATATGCTAATGTTGGAGAAATGAATGCAGATAATAGTCTTCAGTCTGATCTTATAAAAGAATATAAACAACTTTCGAACATATATAGTAAAATACTCGATCTGTTTAAAAAAGAAGATTTGGTAGATAATTCTATAGACTTGTTGCGTTTCAAGGATATAGCGTCTTCAGATTATACAGAAGACCTTAGTACACATTATCGTTCTGAGGTTACAGAAAAGTTTAATACAGAGGATGTTTATAATGATTCTGTATTCTTCATTCCTATTATTGATAAGGTTTTTGCATTAACACAACTTGATTAAAATGTTAGATATTATATTTAGTTATCAATTTGCTTTTTCTTTTGTAATGTCCATAATTTTTATTATGTGGCAGTATGTGGAATATAAAAATAATTCCAATGATATTGAATTGTTTAATAGATTTTTCGCTAAAAAAGACGATTATCAAACAGACAATGTTGAGGAAATTGTAGAGAATGGGACGAAATTAGTTTCGCATATTATTCTTACAGATGTTGCGGAAGAAGGGGCTGAACTTAAAAGTTTGATTCGTGATATTAATGAATACATCCGTAAGAGTAAGGGAACTGTTGCTTTTTCCATTATTCAAAATAAGACAGAGCGTCGTATAGCAATGCTTTATGAGGCTGCAACATCACGTTTATCTTTTCCTACTCATATTGGTTTGATGGGAACGTTTGCTGGTGTTTTTGCGGGCTTGTGCATGTTTTTGTATGGTTCACAAAATGGAATTACTGATAATTCCATTTATAGTTTGATAATGGGTGTGCTTGTTTCCATGGCAACTAGCTTTTTTGGAATTTTGTTATTGATTATAAGTCATAAGCTAGCAAGTGAGGCAAATAAAAAGATTGATACTGATAAAAATGAATTTTACGAGTGGATACAAAATGAATTGATGCCATCGGTTGATGTTAGTATGGTTGAAGCCATTGGTAAACTTCATGAAACAATTGATCAGTTTGAGCCTGCTTTCTCTGGCATTATAAATGAATTTAAATCTGCATTCAATGATGTGACTGGAGCTTTTGGAAATGATTTTAGAGATAGTGTTCAAGTTGTAGCTAATGCTGTTGATGGTATGGGCAAGAATATGGATAAGATAAACGAAAACATTCAACTCGAAAATAAGCTACTTGAATACATGGGTAGTCAAAAAATGACAAATGGTATGAATGAGTTTGTTATGGCATCAGAAAAATTCTCAGAAATCACAGGCTCACTTAATGAATTTGAGAAGGCACGTCGATTAATGCTTCTTGCAACGAAAGAAACTATTGATCTTCAGAAGGAAGTTAATAACTCTCTTATTATACCAAAACAAGTTGCTGTAGAAATTAATCAAATTCTTGATCGTATTACTACATTCGAAAAGAATATAAATGCACTTGGTGTGAATATTTCTCATACACAGTTAGTTGGTAATGCTTTAGTTGAAGATATTAAACAGAATATAAATGCTATAAAAGGTAAGCAGAAGATTGCAGAAGAATATGCAGATACAGCAGATAAAAAACTTGAATTGTTCTTTGATGAAGAACGTAAGGAACTTTCTCGAATTACACGTCGATATAATGAAGCTCTTGATGTATTCTTAGAGGAGCAAGGCAAAATCTTTGAAGACCGCAAGAATGAACTTGAGAAACGAAAGGAAGAATTTACACGTGCTATTGATGAAAAATTCTCAGTGGATGATATACGTAAGGAGTTTACTAATTTGTCTAAATTAAATGCAATTGTAGAGAAGCTTGATCGAATTTTGTCTATAGCATCTGATAAATCAAAGGAACAGGGATGGAAGCAGAAATCTATAGAAAAGAAATCAGTGTCGAAGAAAGGTTATGATCAAAAAGATGTTGTAAAAAATGCTGATAAGACATCGTCTAATTTAGACAATTCTTCTCGTCCATCAGATTCTGATCCCGAATTAGCGGAAATATTGCGTCAAGCTGAAGAAGAAAGGGAGATACAAAAAAAAGTAAAAGAATTAATAGAAAAAGAAAATTCAACGAATTATAAAAACGATGACAATATAACTGAGGAAACAGAAGAAACTCAAAACAATGCAGACGATTCAAAGAATAAAGGCTTTTTGGGATCTATAAAGAATTTTTTGGGTAAAAAGAAAAAGTAAATATGAAGAATAAAAATAGAGATTCTTTTTGGCCAAGTTATGTTGATATTATGACAACTTTGTTTGCTGTAATGTTAATATTATTTGCGGTGTCATTTGCACGCTTTAAAAATAAGGAGAGGCAGATGGCGCTGTTATTGGATGATTATAATGATATTATTTCTGTATATTCAAAAGTAGGAGAACTTGATAAAACCAAGTTTTTTGATTATGATAGCCTATATCTAAAACACTCATTTACTGTATCAATAGCTTATCAAGAAAAACAGTATGATATAACTAATAGGTTACAACTCGATGCAGTTAGTAAGGTTGATGCAGATAAAAAGCGTGATAGTGTGGCACTGGCCGGAGATATGATAGCTTCAACTATATTGGATCTTGAAAAAGAGAATAGCAGTAAGAATATTAAGTTTCTTATTGTTGTAGAAGGACAATCTTCTAAGATAAAATATGGTTTAGGTGAAGATGAGTGGCATAATAATGAAACGCTGTCTTATCTTAGAGCATACCATTTAAAAAAGTTTTGGATGGAAAAATCCAAGAAACTAAGTCGTCTTCTATCGGAACAAAACAGGAATTGTGAAATGGTTATTGTTGGTAGTGGAGAAGAAGGTGTGCCAAGATATTCTTACCCCGAACCTGACTCAAATAATGGAACTAAAGCTGAGTGGAAAAAGTGGATTGATGTGGAACAAAAGAATCAACGCTTTTTGATTAATATTGTTCCTGTTATTGGTAATATTGATATGACAAAGGCAAAGATAGAAAAGATTAGAAACGAACGTTAGTATGAATGATGTGACTGACTTACATATTGAAGAATTCTCTGATATTTTAGAAAACTTTGATTCTATATTAGATAAAGAGTTTCATGTAACTGGAAGATTTTGGATATGGAAGATGGGTATAAACTCGTTTTTAGAATATTGGGAAGATATGCTAAAACATGGTATTATGCGAATTGATGCACCAGGCTTTCGTGATTTTCGCACATACCACTCTGTTAGTCAGATGGAAGAGGTGTATAGTATGTCATATCCTAATCATGTAGGTGTTATAAGTCGTCCATATGCATACTATGCGTTCTCAGCTTTCTTAAGGAAAGGAGATATTGTTATTGCTTGTAGTGACAATAATACGATTATAGGTTGGGGTATTGTCGAAGGAGACTACCGTTATAGTATAAAAAGAAAACACGGTCGTCATTGTCGAAAGGTTACTTGGTTTAGGTTTTCTATGCCATTTGTTTTTTCACATAAAAACGTTGATTTGTATCAGATTGATAATGGTGAAACGCATAATTTAAAAGATACACTTTTTAGAAATATAAGATATGAAGAACTGCCACTTCCTTTTCCTGATAAGAAAGAAAGTAATAGGAAAAATGTCAAAGAGATAATTTATGAATCAAACTATAAAAGTAAGGTTTTATCTGAAATAATAACTTCTCTTATGAACCACAAAAATATTAGTTGATTGTATAATTGAATCATGTGTCGAAAAGTGTAGTGAACTCTTGTTTTTATGTGTAGAAAAATGTATCTTTGTCAATTATGATTGTATAGTAAAAGTTGACAAAATGCAAATTATACAAAAATGCGTTACGCAAATTTGTATAATTGAATTTATGTGTGGAAAAGTGTAGTGATTTGGGTAAGTTATGTGTCGAAAAGTGTAGTGAAATAGCAAAGTTATGTGTCGAAAAGTGTAGTGGAATGCCAAAAACATGTGTCGAAAAGTGTAGTGGAATGGCAAAATTATGTGTCGAAAAGTGTAGTGAAATACCAAAATTATGTGTCGAAAAGTGTAGTTTAGTCTTGTCAGTTTAGTTAGCCCCCTCTGCATTTTGCCCTTCGACAAAAGCTTGGAGGGGGATGTGGGAGGTTTTATTTCGCGAGTGCGTTCTTATCTATTCTCCAGCCCTTGCGCTGAAGGATGCCTGGCTGCTCGCCCTGGAACATCTTGGCAGCGTTGTTGTCGCCCTTTAGCTGCCAGTTGAGCCATGCGATGGCTGGGAAGCGAAATTCGCCGCCGTGAGCTTCGCGATAGGTGCCGCCATGACCAACAGGGTAGTTGATGGCTATGGCTGGAACATTGTTGATGCGACGGAAATCGTCCATACCGTTCTCGTATGCAATATCGGTTTTGTCGCCAAGGATATAGATGATTGGTGCATGGACTTTCTTTAGCTGGTCTTTGCCTGGCATTGGCATTCCTGGCATGGCGATGTTAGGATCGAGAAACAATCCGCTGTTGCAAATCATATAGGCTGTGATGCGTGGGTCGGCACAGTTGTAGAGTGTTTGCAAACCGCCACACGACATACCCGAAGCGCATATTGCCTTGGTGTTCACCTTGTGGTAGAGTGGGCTTGATGGGTTGTTGTTTTGTGCTATGGCCCAGTCGATAGACTGCATTTGTTGTGCAGGTGTTGACATTTCGCCCTGATATGGCTCGTCGTTCTTTGGAATGAAGCCTGTTGCTATTACAAGGTAGCCCTGAGATGCAATCTCGTTAAGAAACTTATAGTGTTCCCATGGTGAGTTGGTGCAAGCGCCATTGCCCCATACGAGAACGGGCAGAGGGTTGGAAGCGTTGAACTTGCTGAGGTCTTGTGGCATGAAAACGGTGTGAGCAGGCAGACTGCTTGTTTCTTTCATGATAGCTGGGTGTGCACCTGTACCACCGTTTTCAACGATGCGTGAATAAGAGATGTAGTCGTTGGGCATGTTGCTAAGCTTCCACCAGTCGAGATTGAAGAGGTTCTTGTTCTTTGCTCCCTTGAACACGAAGTAGAGATCGTGACAACCGCTGACGGCTGCTACCTTTGCTGCGAAGTTTTTGTATGTGTCTTCGCTGCCTGTGCTCTTGATGTTTACCTTGCCAAGAAGCTTGCCCTTGACGCCATCAATGCGCACCTCTATTGTTCCACCTACTGCAGATGCTGCATTGAAGGTGATGGTGTGAGCAGCCTTGCGACCGAAGTCAACATTGCGCAGCTTTATATATTCGTCGTTGTTGATGTTGGTAACTATGATGTCCTCGACGCCACGCTTCACAGTCTTCAAGCCGTAGCCCCAAGCCATAGTCTCTGCTTCTACTCGCTGATATGGGTTGAAGGTGTTGGCTGGTTCGATGGTTACATCTTTAAAATAAGGTGACTCAACGATGGTGCCATCTTCGTTGTAGTAGAGTGGGAATGCGCCCACGTTGCGACGCTCTTTGTGCTCTTTTACGGTGATGTTCTTCAAGTCGTAGTTAAGACCGAAGCCATAGCTCTTGCCACGATAGTCGATGATACCTGGGTGATTGCCTCGTGTACGCTCGGTTGGAGCCATAATATATCCCTTGAACTTCCAAGGACCGAGTGGGTTGTCGCTCATGGCATAGCCGAGTCCCTCAGGACAGCAGGTTGAAGCATAAGCAAGATAGTAGTGACCATTGCGCTTGTAGAACCAAGGACCTTCCTGATAGTGCTCTGGAATGTCGTGAAGCTTCATGATGTCGCTCTTGAGCGAAATCATATCATCGTTGAGCAGGGCACAATACACATTAGGGTTGCCCCAATAGAGATAAGCCTGACCGTCGTCGTCGATGAACACAGATGGGTCGATGTCGTTCCAATGCTCTTTTTGCCATGCAAGAGGTTTGCCAATAGGGTCTTTGAATGGACCATAAGGACTGTCGCTGACGAGCACTCCAATGCCATGACCGTGGATAGGGCAATACATATACCATTTGCCGTTGCGTTCAATAACACATTCTGCCCATGCGCCGTTCTCCTTGTCATTCCACTTGAAATCCTTGAGAGAAGCCACAGCACCATGATCTTGCCAGTTTACCATGTCGGTAGAGGTGTAGAGAAGCCAGTCGTACATCTTGAAGCCTTCGGCATCGTCCTCGTCATGAGTAGTGTAAAGGTAGATAGTGTCGCCGTGCACGTAAGGTGCTGGGTCGGCTGTGTACTTGGTTTGAATGATTGGATACTGAGCCTGCACGCCAATGGCTGATGCAAGGAGTAAGGTTGATAGAATTGTTTTTTTCATTGTTTTTATTTATTATGTTTTTTGTGATTGCTATTTTCGCTATAGGTTTTGCGTTGGCAAAAATAGTAAAAATATATATTGAATGTTTCTATCCCCGTATCAAAAACTTGTTACTTCGTTTCATACAATGATTGTGGGTTAAAAATGTATAAATAAAATTGTGTGCTGTTGTGACTTACATAATTAATTATTACCTTTGCACACCTTTTAGCGGTAGAATTTACAGTTTTATTACATAATAAACTGAAATATTGTACGTTATAAGGGTAACAAAAAGTTTAAAGACAGGTAAAAAGAATGAGACAACTTAAAATTCAAAAGAGTATTACTAACCGCTCAAGCGAGGCCTTAGATAAGTACCTTGTTGAGATTGGACGTGCACCACTTATTTCTATTGATGAGGAAATTGAACTTGCACAAAAAATCAAAAAGGGAGGCCGTGAGGGTGAACGTGCTAAGGAAAAACTGGTGACAGCAAACTTACGATTCGTGGTGTCTGTAGCAAAACAGTATCAGCATCAGGGTTTGTCGCTTACCGACCTTATCGACGAAGGTAATATTGGTCTTGTGAAGGCTGCTGAGAAGTTTGATGAGACTCGTGGTTTTAAGTTCATCTCGTATGCTGTGTGGTGGATTCGCCAGAGTATTCTGCAGGCTATCGCTGAACAGAGCCGTATTGTGCGCTTGCCTTTGAATCAGGTTGGTTCTTTGAATAAGATCAATCGTGAGATTAATAAGTTTGAGCAGGAGAATCAGCGTCGTCCTTCATTGAGCGAGCTTGCTGGTGCTACAAATATTGAGGAGGAAAAGATTGATCAGAGCCTTATGGCTGACAGTCATCATGTAAGTATTGATGCTCCTTTCCAGGATGGTGAGGATAACAGTATGGTTGACATCATGGCTGGTGGTGACGACAGTCGTACTGACCGTCAGGTTGACCACGAGTCAATGGCTCTTGAGTTGGATACCGTTCTGCGTAAGGTATTGAAGGAACGTGAGATTACTATTATCCGTGAGTGCTTCGGTATTGCTTGTCATGAGAAGGGACTCGAGGAGATTGGTGATCAGCTTGGTCTTACTCGTGAGCGTGTCCGTCAGATTCGTGAGAAGAGTATTGCTAAACTGCGTGATAGCGGTTACTCAAAAATATTAATGAAATACTTAGGATAAGAGAAAAAGAGAAGCCGAATGGTTTCTCTTTTTTTTGTTTTGAACACGATTTTTTTAAGAAAACCAAGAATACATCTCAAAAGCATAGTGATGCCTTTGGCATCTATGCATGAAATCGCCTTCGGGCTTATGAAAACAAGTTTTCATAGCTCTTGCCGTTTTCTCTGCACTATCGCAAGCGATAGCACCATGCTTTTAGAGAAAAACCTCGGTGCCTTGCACCGAAAAACCCTAACGAAAGATAAATCCTAATTTTATAAGCGAACACGAATCGAACGAATCATACGAATCTATATTTCTTGATATAAATTTAACTCGAATTAGAGACGAATTGATGAGAACTTAGTTCGAATAATTAGAGAATAGTTTGCACCGACAAGCCGACAGCAAGTGCTCAGTCAGAGAGCTCCATCCGGCAGGCTGTCGGCATTATCTCCCTTCGGTCGATGACCTTTGGTTCCGCACGAAAAGGTCTTTAGAGCATGCAAGTTTTTTTTATTATATCGAGTCTCAACTTTAGTTGAGCAACGAGATACGAAATGCTGTTTGAGCGTAGCGAGTTCATTGAGTAATAGAAAAAACTTGTGTGCGTGCCTTTGAGCTCAGGACGCCGAAGTTTCTTTCTGGTTCGTCTTTCTTCCGCGAAGAAAGATGAACGTATAAATCTTAAATTAGTTTGTGATTGCAAAGTTAGTAAACACTCGTAAATGCAAAGAAAAGCATGCTTTCTTTTGCATTTCACTCGTTTTTTACTAACTTTGCAGCACAATATATATAATGTACATAATATATGGCTGAAACAAAACAGATTAAGACCGCTCTTATCTCGGTCTTTCACAAAGATGGTCTTGAGGAATTGCTCAAGAAATTGAATGAAGAAGGTGTTAAATTCCTCAGTACTGGCGGTACTCAGAGTTTTATTGAGTCGTTGGGTTATGACTGTCAGAAGGTAGAAGATGTAACCACTTATCCATCTATCCTTGGTGGTCGTGTAAAGACTTTGCATCCAAAGGTGTTTGGAGGTATTCTTGCCCGTCGTGACAACGAAGGCGACCAGAAGCAGATGAAGGAATATGAGATTCCTGAAATCGACTTGGTTATCGTTGATCTGTATCCATTTGAGCAGACTGTTGCCAGTGGTGCCAGCGAGGCTGATATCATTGAGAAGATTGATATTGGCGGTATTTCTTTGATTCGTGCTGGAGCAAAGAACTTTAAGGATGTTGTTATCATTCCTTCAAAGAATGAATATGCTGAGCTTCTTGAGGTTTTGAACAAGAAGGGCGCAAATACTGACATTGAAGATCGCAAGCATTTTGCTGAGCGTGCTTTTGGTGTAAGCAGCCATTACGATACAGCTATTCATAATTGGTTCGTTAAGTAATAATTAGAGAGTAAAAATAAAGTCTATGGGATTTTTTTCATTTATTCAAGAAATAGCAATGGACCTTGGTACTGCCAACACCATTATTATCAGTGATGATAAGATTGTTGTTGACGAACCATCGGTAGTTGCTCTTGATCGTCGTACAGACAAGATGATTGCTGTAGGTGAGAAAGCTAAGATGATGTATGAGAAAACTCACGACAACATCCGTACTATCCGTCCTTTGCGTGATGGTGTGATAGCAGACTTTACTGCCTGCGAGCAGATGATGCGTGGTTTGATTAAGATGGTTCACACAGGTAGCCGTCTGTTCTCACCATCATTAAGAATGGTTATCGGTGTTCCTTCTGGTTCTACCGAGGTTGAACTTCGTGCTGTTCGCGACTCTGCAGAGCATGCTAATGGTCGTGACGTATATCTTATCTTTGAGCCTATGGCTGCAGCTATTGGTATTGGTATTGATGTAGAGGCTCCAGAAGGTAACATGATCGTTGATATAGGTGGTGGTTCTACTGAGATTGCCGTTATCTCTTTGGGTGGTATTGTGTCAAACAACTCTATCCGTACTGCAGGTGACGATCTCACTGCTGATATTCAGGAATATATGAGCCGTCAGCACAACGTGAAGGTTTCTGAGCGTATGGCTGAGCGTATCAAGATTCATGTTGGTTCTGCATTGACTGATCTTGGTGACGAGGCACCTGAAGACTTTATCGTTCATGGTCCTAATCGTATTACTGCTCTTCCTATGGAGGTGCCAGTATGCTATCAGGAGATTGCTCATTGTCTTGATAAGACTATCGCAAAGATTGAGAATGCTGTATTGTCAGCTCTCGAGAATACTCCACCAGAGCTTTATGCTGATATCGTTAAGAACGGTATCTATCTGAGTGGTGGTGGCGCTTTGTTGCGTGGTCTTGACAAGCGTCTTGAGGATAAGATTCACATTCCATTCCATATTGCTGACGACCCATTGCATAGTGTTGCCAAGGGTGCTGGCATTGCTTTGAAGAATGTGGAGCGCTTCTCTTTCTTGATGAGATAATCACGACTAAAAGATTACTTTAAGGAGTGAAGAATTTAATTGATTTTATTACCAGGTATAACTACTGGTTCCTATTTCTATTGCTGGAAGTGATAAGCTTTGTGCTTCTCTTCCAGTTTAATAGTTATCAGGGGAGCGTGTGGTTTACGTCGGCTAATGTTGTTTCGGGAAAGGTGTATGAAACGAGTTCTGAGGTGGAGTCGTTCTTTGCTCTTTCGCAGGTGAACGAACAGTTGACGCAACGCAACGTGCTCTTGGAACAGCAGGTTAAGGCATTGCAGGAGAAGCTTACTTCTGTAACTCAAGACTCATCGTACTTGCGTAATAATCAATACCAGTATCTTGCTGGATATAAGTATATTCCAGCTAAAGTGGTGAGCAATTCTGTTGATAAATACAACAACCTTATCACTCTTGACAAGGGTTCTGCCGATGGTGTGAAAAAAGATATGGGTGTGGCTTGCGGTAATGGTATTGTGGGTATTGTATTCATGACCTCAGAACACTATTCTATAGTTATTCCTGTTCTTAATTCGCAGTCGAATATCAGTTGTACTATTAAGGGACGAGGCTATTTTGGCTATCTTCATTGGAAGGGTGGCGATGCGTCGATGGCTTATGTTGACGACGTACCTCGTCATGCTCGTTTCAAACTTTACGACACGATAGTGACAAGTGGTTATTCTTCGGTGTTTCCTCCAGGAATGCTTGTTGGTAAGATTCTTCATGTTTATAACTCGTCAGATGGTTTGTCTTATCGTTTGAAGATAAAACTATCTACCGATTTTGCTTCACTTCGTGATGTATGTGTTATTGATAATAGTGTGATGAACGAGCGTCTTGAGTTGCTCCGTGCCTCACAGGACTCTATCAAAGGAAAGGAATAATGAAAATAGGTCTGCTGAAAGGTATAATTGCTTTCGCTGTATTGCTGCTTGTTCAGGTGTTGGTGTTTAACCATATTCATCTGTTCAACTGTGCTACGCCATTGTTATACGTGTATATGCCTATGCTTTTTAGCAGAAACAACTCTCGCTGGGTTGTTCTGTTGCTGTCGTTTTTTATGGGTATGTCGATAGACGTTTTTCAGAATACTCCTGGTGTAGCCATGGCTACAATGACTTTTATAGGTTTGATACAGCCTCTTATTCTTGGTGTGTTCATGCAGCAGGACAGTGAGGCTGATATTGTTCCAAGTATGCGTACGTTGGGTGTGGCTAAGTTTTCTTATTATTCTTTTATCATAACATTCCTGTATTGCCTCGTCTTTTTTACTTTGGAGACATTTACTTTTTTCAACTGGTTGCAGTGGTTGGAAACAGTAGGGGCAAGTACTCTGCTTACTTATATTCTTATTCTGGTATTGGAAAATCTTCGTAGGAGTTAAGTATAATTGAAAAACTTTAATCTTGAAAACAGGCGATTTGTGATAGGTGGAGTGGCTATAGCCATTGTGCTTATATATATTGTGCGTTTGTTTACATTGCAGTTACTTAGCGACGACTATAAGAAGAATGCCGATTCTAATGCTTTCTTGAAAAAGATTGAATTCCCTTCGCGTGGTGTAATCACCGACCGTAACGGTAAGCTGATGGTGTATAATCAGCCTGCTTATGATATTATGGTGGTTATGAACGAGGCGAAGGATCATATTGATACGCTTGAGCTTTGTGAGTCTCTTGGTATAACCAAGGAATTCTTCATTAACCGAATGGAGGAGGTGAAGGATAGAAACAAGAACCCTGGTTACAGTAGGTTTACTCAACAGCTTTTTATGAGTCAGCTTAGCGATAAGGAATTCAGTGTTTTCCAGGAAAAGATATTCCGTTTCCCAGGCTTCTATGTTCAGAAGAGAAGTATCCGCCAGTATATGTATCCTTATGCAGCTCATGTGTTGGGCGATGTAGGTGAGGTTTCTGAGAGCGATATTGAAGACGACGATTATTATCAGGCTGGCGATTACATTGGCAAGCTTGGTGTTGAGAAGTCGTACGAGAAACAGCTACGTGGCGAGAAGGGTGTGCAGATATTGCTTCGTGATGCTCACGGACGAATAAAGGGTAAGTATCAGAATGGAAAATATGATAAGAAACCTGTTGCAGGTAAAGACCTTACTCTTAGTATTGACTTGAAACTGCAGGCGTTGGGCGAACGTATGCTCGAAGGCAAGATTGGTGCTATTGTGGCTATTGAACCTTCAACAGGTGAGGTGTTGAGTATGGTTTCGTCGCCTTCTTACGACCCTCGTATGATGGTTGGACGTTTGCGTGGAAAGAATCATCTGCGACTGTCGCGAAACGTATGGAAACCATTGCTTAACCGTGCTATCATGGGACAGTATCCTCCTGGTTCTACATTTAAAACCACTCAGGCATTGACTTATCTTTCAGAGGGAATCATCTCACAGGGCACTACCTTCCCTTGTCATCATGGCTTTTCGTATAAGGGTCTTCATGTGGGCTGTCACGGTCATGCTTCGCCATTGGCTCTTACCGAGGCGCTGAGCACATCGTGCAACGGTTATTTCTGCTGGGGACTGTATTACATGATTGGTAATCGCAGAAAGTATCATAGTGTTCAGAATGCCATGAATGTGTGGCGCGATTACATGGTGAGCATGGGCTTTGGTTATAAGCTTGGCATTGACTTGCCTGGGGAGAAACGTGGTTTGATTCCTAATGCCGACTATTACGACAGAGCGTATAGAGGAAGCTGGAATGGTCTTACCATTATAAGTATTTCTATTGGTCAGGGTGAGGTGAACCTTACTCCATTGCAGATTGCCAATCTTGGTGCAACCATTGCCAACAGAGGTTATTACTATGTGCCTCACGTAGTGCGCAAAGTGCAGGGAGAGCCTCTTGACACGCTGTTCACAAGAAAACACTATACTATGGCTAAGCAGAGAGCATATAACGCTGTTGTTGCGGGTATGCGCTCGTCGGCTATCAAGGGTACTTGTAAGTATCTTGGTCATAGTAATATTGTTATGTGTGGTAAGACGGGTACTGCTCAGAACCGTGGTCAAGACCACTCTGTGTTCATGGGCTTTGCACCTATGAACAATCCAAAGATTGCTTTGGCGGTGTATGTTGAGAATGGTGGTTTTGGTGCTGATTTTGCTGTGCCTATTGCGAGAGTATTGATGGAACAATATATTAACGGCAAGTTATCTCCTGATATGGAAAAGGAGGCGACTATGCTTCAGAAGAGAAGAATTGCTTATGGTTCGCGCAACAGATAAAAAAACGTCGGTACTTGGTTCACTCGACTGGTGGACTATTGGTATTTACCTTGCATTGCTCATCTTTGGATGGGTAAGCGTTTGTGGTGCCAGCTATAATTATGGCGATACCGATATCTTCAGTTTGTCAAGCCGTTCGGGTATGCAGGTTATATGGATAGGCACTTCTATCATGATAGGTCTTGTTCTCTTGCTGCTCGATGACCGCATGTATGACACGTTTGGCTATGTTATATATGCTTTACTGTTGTTACTTCTGTTTGCCACAATATTTAACCCGCATGAGATTAAAGGTTCGCGCTCGTGGCTTGTATTAGGTCCATTGCGCTTGCAGCCTGCCGAGTTTGCTAAGTTTGCTACTGCTCTTGCCGTGAGCAAGCTTATGAGTACCTATGGCTTTGATATGCGTAACATTCGTCATTTTGCGGTTGCCTGTGGCGTTGTGTTGCTTCCTATGTTGTTTATTATAGGACAGAAGGAAACGGGTTCTGCTCTTGTTTACCTTTCTTTCTTCCTGATGTTCTATCGTGAGGGAATGCCTGGCAGCGTGCTTTTTACGGGTGTAGCCATGGTTATTTATTTTGTTGTGGGTATTAAGTTTGAGCATGTTACCTTGTTTGACGGTGCTACGTCTATAGGCGAGTTTTCTGTGCTTTTAATGGTACAGATATTCACCTCTGTTATGGTGTATGTTTATTGCAAGGCTAAAGATCAGCTTGTTGTTATGTTGACCTATTGCTTGGGCATAACTACTGTTGCGTTGCTGTTTTCACGCTTTGTTATTCCGTTTGATGTAGTGTGGGTTCAGTGGGGACTCACAGCATTTATTATTGTTTATTTGCTTTATCATTGGCTTCATACTCGTTATAGAAAATATCTTCTTATTTTAGGTTTTGCTTTGGGTAGTGTTGCTTTCTTTTATTCGGCTGATTATGTGTTGAATAATGTTATGGAGCCACACCAGCGTGTGCGTATTAATGTGTTGCTGGGCTTGGATGAAGATATTAGCGGAGCTGGTTATAATGTTCATCAAAGCGAGATTGCCATTGGCTCTGGTGGACTTCAAGGAAAGGGCTTCCTTAATGGAACACAAACAAAATTAAAGTTTGTTCCTGAGCAGGATACCGATTTTATCTTCTGTACAGTAGGCGAGGAGGAAGGTTTCTTGGGCTCAGCTGGCGTGCTGTTGTTGTTTCTTGCTTTGATATTAAGGTTGATTCATCTTGCTGAACGACAACCTTTCAAGTTTGGTCGAATATATGGTTATTGTGTGCTAAGTATTTTCTTATTCCATGTATTCATTAATGTGGGAATGGTATTAGGTCTTACCCCTGTGATTGGTATTCCATTGCCTTTCTTTAGCTATGGTGGTTCGTCTCTGTGGGGCTTCACATTATTATTGTTTATCTTCCTCAGAATTGATGCAGGAAGAAATCTGGTAAGAAACTAATAGGCATTAATGCTTACTTAGCATAATGCCTACATCGCTTATTCCAGGCAGAATTTCTCTTTTCATGTCGTGGCGTATCTTTACTTCTAAAGAGTCGCCTTTGTTAAGCATCATGTTTGTGATGTGGAAGTTGTATTGATAGTAACTCAACCCTGTTCCTTTACTGTTTCCGTGTGTGTCGTGAAGGCTGCAGTTCAATGTGTCTATCTTTGTTTTGTGACTTGGGTAAACGGTTTGTTCTATTATTAGTGTCAGTCCCCTGAAAGGGTAGTCGCCGTTTATGCGAAGCCCCAACTCACTACTATATAGTTTTCTTTCAGTTATAGGGGGGATGTTGAACTTTAGTGTGTCGTTCTTTTCCCATCCTGATACGGGGGTATGGGCATATTTATCATATACCTTGTTGCCGGTACATGAAACAATTGCAAACCCAATAGCTATTGCAAAAACAAGTTGAACGATGAACGATGACTGCGAAGCTGGCTGTTCCCGAAGGGAGGGAAAGCAACGTTGAACGTTTTCTTTACTCATTACTCATTACTCATTACTCATTGAAAAACGTTCAACATTATCGTTGAACGTTTTTCTTATAATTATTTCTTCGGTTGTTGCGGTGTTGGTTATTGTTTGGCTGTGCCTGCTGAGTGTTCTCCGCTGGCTGCTGAACGTTCTTTTCAGCAGGCTGTGCGTTGTTGTTCTCAGCTGGTTGCTGACCGCTATTTCTTGGACCTTTGTTCTTGTTGCGGTTGTTCTTGTTTTTCTTTTTCTTCGCCTTGTCAAAGCGACTGATGTCACCGCCAGCAAGTAAGTCTTTTGGTCCTTCCATAACTCTTGCCTTATCGTCTTCGAGCAATGAAAGAGGCTTCTCGCCCTTTTTGTTCATCTCAATAATAGCACGTGCACGCTCGGCGGTTATGGTTTCAAGGTTTGCTGCAAGGTTCTTGTCGGTTGAATAAGTACACATACCTGCAAGAATATCTGTCTTGAACAAGAAGTATTCATTGTCCATTGTCTGCAGCTGTATTTCCTTGCTTGGCAGTTTCTTGCTTGCCTCGATATAGCCATCAACTTCGTAGTTCAGACAGCATTTCAGTTTAGCACACATACCGGCAAGTTTCTGTGGATTAAGAGAAATGTCCTGAAAGCGTGCTGCATTGGTAGAAACGCTTGAGAAGTTCTTCATCCATGTGGCGCAGCAAAGCTCACGTCCACAAGGACCTGTACCACCAATACGTCCTGCTTCCTGACGGGCACCAATCTGCTTCATCTCGATACGCACATGAAAAGCTGCTGCAAGGTCTTTGATAAGCTGACGGAAGTCAACACGCTCGTCGGCAATATAATAGAATATAGCCTTGTTGCCATCGCCCTGGAACTCCACATCACCAATCTTCATCTGAAGTCCAAGGCCTTTAGCTATCTGTCGGCTTTCAATCATGGTCTTGTGCTCACGTGCCTTTGCCTCTTCGTATTTCTCTAAGTCAACAGGTTTGGCAAGGCGATAAACACGTCGTATCTCGTCGGGACCTTTCAGATTAGCTTTCTTAATCTGAAGCTTCACGAGCTGACCAGTAAGGGTTACCACACCGATGTCGTGTCCCGGGTTGGCTTCAACAGCAACGATGTCGCCTTTGTGAAGGTCGAGCCCATTCACATTGTGGTAGTATCCCTTTCGGGTGTTTTTGAACTGCACCTCAACGAGGTCGGTACTCTCTGCGTTGCCCGGCACGTCAGCCAGCCAGTCGTAAGTGTTCAGCTGCTTGTCTTGTCTGCCGCATCCCTTACAACTCAAGCCTCTGTCGCAACCAGAGTGTATCTTGTAGTCCATATTTTTATAATCCATATATCTTATTTTCTAATTAATAATACAATCATATTCAGAGCCATATCAAAGAATACTACTTTGGCATTGGCATTTTGTCCTATATCACGAAAGCAACGTTCCAGCAGTTCGTTTATTTCAACTACGTTGGCTTCATTGATGAAGCGTGCGAAGTTCTTGGCAAACTGTTCTTCTGCCTGTGTCATGTAGCATAGCTCAGGCTTGTGGAAGTTATACATGAAGCTTTCTCTGACCATGTTCATGAAGTATTGAAGCATGCGGCGCTGCTTCTCACGACCATAGGTAGCAACCACGTCAGTCCATTTCTTCAACTCTCTTACATCACGTTTGTATGTCATTCGCATGAACATCACGAACATATCGAAGAACTGTCGGTTGTCGTTGTTGGCATCAAGATTGTCGAGTGCACGGTTCCAGTTGCCATTAGCAATGTGTGCAATGCGGTTGGCCATGTCTTCGTCAAGACCTCGTCGGGTAATAAGTGCCTGCTTCAATGACTCATCGTCAATGCGACGAATGTCGAAGCGCTGCACACGACTGCGGATAGTGTCGATAAGTTTCTCTGGCTGTTCGCACACCATGATGAACAGTGTTTTGTATGGTGGTTCTTCAAGTAGCTTGAGCAGTTTGTTGGCACACTCGCCATTCATTCGCTCTGGCAACCAGATAATGCTTACTTTATAGCCTCCCTGTGATGATTTCAGACTTAGCTTGTGTATCAGGTCATCGCTTTCACCAGCACCTATTTGTGCCTGTTGGTTGGCTGCGTTCATGGCAGTAAGCCAATGATCCATGGTGAAATACACGTCTTTCTTCAGCATCTCGTGCCATTCCTTAGAAAAATCGTCGCTAATCATCTTGTGTTCAGCCGATGTTCCCGCAGGACGAATAACTGGATAGCTGAAATGTAGGTCGGGGTGTTCGTAGTTTGATAGCATGGCATTGGCTTGACGCAAGCGCAGTTCATCGTCAATGCCACGAGTGAGCATATATGAGGCAAAGGCAATAGCTATAGCCATCTTACCACTGCCCTGCGGTCCGCATAGCATCATGGCATGAGGCACTCTCTCGTTGTCAGCAAGTACCTTCAGGCGGTCTATAGCCTCTTTCTGTCCTATTACTTCGTTGAAATCCATTCTTCTGTTATAATATATTCTTCATTATTTCCACAACGCTGTCAACAGCTGATACTGTGAAGAAATGAACATTGTTGATGCCACGTGCATAAAGGTCTTTTACCTGTTGGGTTGTCCATTCTATACCCAGTTGTTTTGCATCTTCATCGGTCTTGCATTTCAGTGCTTCGTCAGCAAGTTCCTTAGGGAAGTCGCAATGGAAAGTCTTTGGTACAACCGTTAGCTGGCTTAGTTTAGCAAATGGCTTTATTGCTGGGATGATAGGTATGGTAATGCCTTGCTTACGACATTCTTCAACAAAAGCGAAATACTTGTCGTTGTCGTAGAACAACTGCGTTACTGCATATTGTGCTCCAAGATCTTGCTTCTGCTTAAGGTATCTGATATCAATATCCAGGTTTGGAGCTTCCTCATGTTTCTCTGGGTAACAGGCAACACCAAAGTCGAATGGCTTGCCTGGATTTTTGATGGGGGATCCATCAACGAAGAATCCTTTGTTGAACAGGTTGATTTGTTCTATCAGCTCTGTGGCATGACTGTATCCGTTAGGTGCAGGTGTGAAACGCTTGTCTTCGTGAGCCTTGTCGCCTCGCAAGACAAGAAGATTCTCTATACCTAAGAATTGCAAATCAAGAAGTTCGTATTCTATATCACTACGTGATGCCCCAGCACAAATGATGTGAGGCATCACGGGAATGTCGTATTTGTATTGTATAGCGGCTGCAATGGCTACTGTTCCTGGACGACGGTGAATACGTGTGCGTTCAAGTAACCCATCATGATGCTCTTTATATACATACTCGCTTGAGTGGTTGGTGATGTTTATAAAGAGTGGCTTAAATTCTTTTAGTTTGTCAATGGTGTTAAAGAGACTTCTCGTGCCGTTGCCTTTCAGTGGTGGCAGCACTTCGAACGAGAAGTTCTTCTTACCCTTTTGGCTATTGATGAGTTCTATGGTAGTCATGATGTCGCTATGTTATGTAAAATAAGGACAAAGATACAAAAAACGACATGAATATCAAAATTATAGAGCGTTTTATTCGTGAAGTGCCCACGATATAGCGTTTGAAGCTACATTTGACACCGCCATAGAACGTGCCTGACTGCCTAATGGGGCTATGTAAAGCCATGCTGTGCGACTATGGCTTGGTGCTGCCCAGAACACAGGCTGTTGTTGCTGACCAACCTTTATGAGATTGTCTTTCACAGGTGCTGCAAACAAACTGTCTTCAATATTCTTGCGCCATGTGTTCTTACTGTCTTTGGCAAGTGGTGCTTCCTGCAGGCTCAGATAGCTTGCTTCTGCATTTACTACGAGGTTGTGCAGCTGTTCCTGACTTTCTTTCTGCCATGTTGTTTCGTCACTAAGTATGTTTATAACAAGATGGTAGCGCTTTAGCTCTTTTGTTGCTAAATCTTTTGTGGAAACAATGCTTAGGTCAAAGTTTTTTACTCTTGACTCGTATGCCAACCAGTCGAAATACAGCTTGTTATTGTCGGCCTGTGGGTTGTCGGCAATGAGCAATACACGCTTCTTAGGTGTAGAGGCTTTCAGGTCTTTCATCAGACTAAGATAGATGGTGTGCATACCGTCTTTCTGCGTGTTGTCTTCGTTACATTCCCAATACATACCGCCAAGTAAACCCTTATCAATGATATACTGACATTTGTCGGCAAGTGCCTGAGGGTCGTCGTAGCCCCATACCAGCTTACCTGTCTTGTCGGTAAGATAAGGAACTTTTCCCACCTTGTCACGTTGAATCTGATACATATCGCCTGTATAGCCAGTTTTAACAAATTTGTCAAGAACTTTATTACTGTGGTCGCCACGGCCATAGAGAGGCATACCGAGTGTTAGCTTGTTTGCAGGCACACCATTACGGATGTGTGCTTCTACAGCTTCAGAAACGGTTATTCTTCCTGATAAAGGTGAACGGAAGAGGGTAGTGTGATGCTTTGGTGGGTTAGCCACGTCGTAAGCCATGATATTCACAAAGTCGATGTACTTAATGCAATCACGGAAATTTATGTATATTCCGTCGGCAATAGTAGCGCAGGTAAGCAGTTTTTTCTTGCCTATCTGCTTACGAATATCGCGCATGAGCAATGTGAAATTGTCGGTGTCGTCAGGCGAACATGATATACCAGCCTCGTTGCTTGTTGGGTATTCCCAGTCAATGTCTATACCGTCAATACCATACTGTGTAACAATGCGCTTGCAGTCTTTAGCAAAGCTCATACGCAGCTTGGCGTCGGCAGCCATCTCCGAGAAGTTTCCGCTTGTCCAACCACCAACAGAAAGCATTACTTTCAGTTTTGGATTCTGCTTTTTAAGGTCAACAACCTTGCGGAAAATCTCTTCACGCTGAATATCAACACCATTGAATGTTTTATTCACGTGTCCGAAAGCAAAGTTGATGTGAGTCATCAATGTTGGATCAGGCACTTCGTCGCTGCTCCATCCTGCAACATAAGCCACAACGATTTTGCCCTGTGGCTGGGTGGCTTTCTTAGCCATCGTTATGTTACAAACCATCAGCATCATTACAGCTGACAATACCTTAGTTAGAATTCTTTTCATAATAGTTGTTTGTTAGGTTTTATTTTTTCTTATATCTCTAAGAGCTCACTTATATTCTTTATCGTAGCCAAATGCTCATGAGAATATGATTCCATAGCCTCGTGTTTCCATTCCACTTTGAAGGGAATGTGCACAGCGTAGCCTCCGAGCTTCAACACTGGTTCAATGTCTGAGCGGAAGGAATTGCCCACCATGAGCAGTTCGTTAATCTTTATGTCGTTCATGTGGCATAGTTTGGTGTATTCTTCTGTTGTCTTGTCAGAAACAATCACCACATCATCAAAATAGCCTGCAAGCCCTGAACGGTTCAATTTGTTCTGTTGGTCAAGCAGTTCACCTTTGGTGAACACCACCAGTTTATATCGTTTGCTTTCAGCAAGCTGTTGAATAGTCTCTTTTACGCCAGGAAGTGGGGTGGCTTTAAGTTCAAGCAGACTCTTTCCGAGTTGTACTATTCTGTCGATGAAGCCAGCCTTTATTTCTCCATGCGAAAAGCTTATTGCGTTTTCAACAAGCGAGATGGTGAATGCTTTACAGCCATATCCCAGTAAAGGCATATTGCCCGATTCGGTAGAAAAAAGTGCTGCCGATACTTCTTCAGGTGTGCCCCAAGGTTCAAGCAGCGAAGCGTATTCTTTCTCTACTTCTTCGAAATGCGACTGACAGTCCCATAGGGTATCGTCAGCATCAAACGCAATCACTTTTATATCTTTCATCATATTCATGGTTGCAAAGATAATAAAAGAATGTGGAATGTGGAATGTGGAATGTGGAATTAATTGCGCAAAGCGCAATGATTAATGTATAATAAAAAAAATGAGTAACGAGTTTGTACAACTCATTACTCATTATTCAGTTTTTCAGTTTTCAATCTTCAATTGCGAAGCATTTGCTTCGTACTTAACAACAATTGCCTTTTCTCTTGTTACTGCACCTGAAAGCAGCTGCTTGCTAAGTTCGTTGAGAACGTAGTCTTGTATTGCGCGCTTCACAGGACGGGCACCGTATTGTGGGTCGTAACCCTTGTCGGCAAGGAAGTCTATTGCTTCCGGAGTCCATTGCAGAGTAAAGCCTTGTGGTTCGAGCATTGACTTCACACGGTTCATCTGCAGTTCCACTACCTTGGCAATCTGCTCTTTGTCGAGTGGCTTGAAGGTTATAATGTCGTCAATACGGTTCAGGAACTCTGGGCGCATCAATGCACGCAACTGGTCGTGTGTGGCATTCGATGTCATTATGATGATTGTGTTCTTGAAGTTCACTACACGACCCTTGTTGTCGGTAAGACGACCGTCGTCGAGAACTTGTAGCAGAGTGTTGAACACATCAGGATGAGCCTTTTCTATTTCGTCGAAGAGCACCACGCTATATGGCTTTCTGCGCACAGCCTCGGTGAGCTGACCGCCCTCGTCGTAACCAACGTATCCTGGAGGCGCACCAATAAGACGTGTGACGCTGAATTTCTCTTGATATTCGCTCATGTCAATACGGGTAATCATGTTCTCGTCGTTGAACAGATAGTCGGCAAGAGTCTTTGCCAACTCGGTCTTACCAACACCTGTTGTACCGAGGAAGATGAAGCTTGCTATTGGGCGCTTTGGGTCTTGCAAACCAGCACGACTGCGGCGCACGGCATCGCTCACGGCGGTTATTGCTTCTTCCTGACCGATAACTCTTCTGTGCAGTTCGTCTTCGAGATGTAGTAATTTTTCACGCTCGCTTTGCATCATTTTAGATACAGGAATACCTGTCCAACGGCTCACAACATCGGCAATATCGTCGGCAGTAACTTCCTCGCGCACCATAGCCTCGCCACCTTGAGTGGCTTTTAGTTGCTGCTGAATGTTCTTTATATCGTCTTCAAGCATCTTTAGCTTAGAGTAGCGTATCTCAGCCACACGCTCATAGTTGCCTTCGCGCTCGGCACGTTCAGCCTCATACTTCAGGTTTTCCATTTCCTGTTTGTCTTGCTGAATTTTGTTCACAAGAGCCTTTTCGCCTTCCCATTTAGCACGGAAATCCTTATCCTTGTCTTTCAGTTCGGCAATCTCTTTCTCAAGCTGCGCAATCTTGTCTTTGTCGTTTTCTCTCTTGATGGCCTCGTGCTCAATCTCCAACTGCTTCAGCTTACGTTCTATCTCGTCGAGTTCCTCTGGTACAGAGTCGCGTTCCATACGCAGCTTTGCTGCAGCCTCGTCCATAAGGTCAATGGCTTTGTCTGGTAAGAAGCGGTCAGAAATATATCTTTGTGAAAGCTGAACGGCAGCAATACAGGCATCGTCTTGTATTCTTACCTTGTGGTGATTTTCGTAACGTTCTTTCAAACCACGAAGAATAGATATTGCATCGAGTTCGTCGGGTTCGTTCACCATAACAGTTTGGAAACGACGTTCCAAAGCCTTGTCTTTTTCGAAATATTTCTGATACTCGTTAAGGGTTGTTGCACCAATAGCACGCAGTTCGCCACGGGCAAGAGCAGGCTTTAGAATGTTGGCTGCATCCATAGCGCCCTCGCCGCCACCAGCACCAACGAGAGTGTGAATCTCGTCAATAAACAGTATTATATTGCCGTCGGCATGTGTAACCTCTTTTATAACGCTCTTCAGTCGTTCCTCGAACTCACCCTTGTATTTTGCGCCTGCAACAAGAGCACCCATGTCAAGCGAGTAAAGCTGTTTGTTTTTCAGGTTCTCAGGCACATCGCCACGAACGATACGCTGGGCAAGACCTTCCACAATAGCAGTCTTACCCGTACCTGGTTCACCTATAAGAATAGGGTTGTTCTTTGTACGGCGCGAGAGAATCTGTAGCACACGACGGATTTCTTCGTCACGGCCAATCACAGGATCGAGCTTTCCAGAACGTGCGTCCTGAACAAGGTTCTTGGCATATTTGTCGAGAGCCTGATAGTTTTCATCGCCACTCTGACTCTGAACCTTACTTCCCTGACGAAGTTCCATAATGGCTTTTTTCGTCTCGTTTGCGGTCATGCCAGCATCCTTAAGTATTCGAGATGCCTTCGAGATGCCTTCGAGAAGTGCCAACAAAATTGGCTCTATGCTCACGAACTCATCGCCCATCTGTTGTGAAATATCTTGTGCCTTTAGCAACACATTGTTTGTGTCGTTGCTGATGTAAGGCTGACCGCCTTGCACACGAGGCAAATGCAAAATCTCTTGTTTCAGAGCAGCCTCTATGGCATTTCCGTTAACGCCAAGTTTCTGGAAAATATAATTGGTAACGTCCTTACCCTTGGCAAGAACGCCCGCCAACAGGTGTACAGGCTCTATGGTTTGCTGACCATTTCGCTGTGCAATGTTAACAGCTTCCTGTACTGTTTCCTGCGCTTTAATTGTAAATTTGTCAAATGTCATATTTGTCTCCTTCCGTTATTGATTATTATTGTTTCTGCAAGCTGCAGTGCAAAGTATATACCCAATTCTTTTATGCAGACAATTTGACATAATCGCCTGTCGTTTTGTCATAATTTTAGGGCTCACCTGTAATTCCCTGTGTTAGGAAGAAAGCCTCTAAAACCAAGAAAAATATTAATTACTGAACTTTCTCAAGTGAATATTTGTTCTATAAACAA
>CAJOCR010000024.1 GCA_905236755.1 uncultured Prevotella sp. | reverse complement strand
CCTAATGAGTTTATGATGCAGGCTGTTGAAAACTTGTTTTCATAAAGACAGCAGCATAAAATCATTAAAAGAGCAGAATGCTCTTATCATCTTCATTTTTCTTTTGATTATGAACTATTATACAGAGTATATTTAAACTCTCAACACAGGATTTTGCGAGTGCCCCCTATTAGTCGCATATTCTTCGCTCTTGAACGAGACATATACGAAAGAGAAGCGAATGAGAAACGAGACAGTAGCGAAAGAAAGACTTTACACTTGACACTTGACACTTTTACAGATATATATTATATTTATAAAAAAGGGATTTTTTTAGTTTCTGGGCAGAGAAAAATTTTTGCCTGCCCAGAAAGTAAAAATTTCACGTTTTTGACCGTTGTAAATAAAAACGCATAAACGTCAAGCGTAAAGTGTCAAATGAAAAGATAGCTATCATGAATTATCAACTACTAACGCCTATCTTCTAACTATTTTACCTGCCATCTTGATCATTAAGTACTGGAAACTTCTTACGGAATTCATGGAGCTTTTCAATGTCTATTTCGGCTGTTACAGCGTCTTCTTTACCATACTCGCATGCAACAACGGTCTCACCCCACGGATCAATAACACACGAGCCACCATTATAATGGCATGTAGGGTCATCGCCAACTCTGTTAACTCCAATGACATAACATTGGTTTTCAATGGCACGTGCACGCAAAAGAGTGTCCCATGCGTGTTGACGAACTGATGGCCATGAAGCTACATAAATAGCTACATCATACTCTTTGTGATTACGGCTGTAACAAGGGAAACGCAGATCGTAACATATCTGTGGAAGGAATAATTTTCCCGCATATCCGAAAACTACACGATGCTTACCAGCTGTGAAATGACGATCTTCACCTCCATAGGTGAAAAGATGGTGTTTGTCATAAACTGTTTCTACACCATTGGGACGAACAAAATAGAATCGATTATAAAATCGACCAAACTCTTCAGCGGCAACACTTCCACATATGGCAGCACCTGTCTGTTGAGCCTTTTCTGTCATCCAGTTAAGGGAATATCCTTTCTCGTCGGCTATACCTTCTGGTTCTGTAGAGAAACCTGTGGAGAACATCTCTGGAAGAACATAGATATCACTACCAGGATTCTTGTCAATAGCCTCAGAAGCCCTTTGGCAATTCGCCTTCGGATCGCCCCACACAATGTCTTGCTGTAACAGTGTAATTTTCATGATGGTTAATTTTATGATATCTTTGGCAACAAAATTATATATTATATTTTAAAATTGCAAATAAAAAATGCGTCTATTATGCTTATTAGGCATATCAGACGCAATATTAATGTGGAATTAGCAATGTGAAATGTGGACGCTTTGCTGGCTGTTCCCGAAGGGAGGAAGTTCCTCTGACCAACGGGAGAAAAAGTAATAAGTCGCACTTCGTGCGATGAAGAATTTTCCAATTAATAATTATTAAATTTTAATTATTCATTAGCATTGTATGCAATGCACCAACTTCTAACTCCTAACTTCTAACTCCTAACTCCTAACTGTTTCTTGCTTCTTTAATGTAGCCAAGAGTTTCTTTACACTTATCGGTTATTGCTTGCCAGTTAGCTGATGCAATGACTTGCTTTGGGAAGAGTTTAGAACCCATGCCAACACACATAACTCCTGATTTAATCCATTCTGTGAGGTTTGCTTCTGTAGGTTCTACTGCACCTGTAACCATGATATTACTCCAACGTAATGGACCGAGCACATTCTTAACAAATGAAGGACCGCCTACATTTCCTGCTGGGAACACCTTAGTAACATCACATCCTGCTGCCTGCGCATTGCTCATCTCGGAAACAGAACCGCAACCTGGACTATATGGAACCAAACGACGATTACATACTGGTGCTATCTCTGGATTGAAATTTGGACCAACGATGAAGTTTGCTCCTAACTGGATATAAAGAGCTGCTGTAGGTGCATCAACAACTGTTCCTGCACCAAGAATCAACTCAGGACATTCCTTGTTTGCCCATTTCACAAGTTCACCAAAAATCTCGTGAGCAAAATCGCCACGGTTAGTAAACTCAAAAACACGCACACCACCCTCGTAGCATGCCTTAATAACGTTTTTGCAAATATCGATGTCGCTATTAAAGAAAACAGGAACCATACCTGTTTCTTTCATAGCTGTCATTACCTGTATTTTATTGAATTTTGCCATTTCTTTTCTTTGATGTGTAATTAACGTTGAACACGTCCGCTTGCATCACCTCCTGCAAGAGCAAGAACTTCAGCTTCGCTAACAAGATTGAAATCACCATTGATAGTATGCTTCAAAGCACTTGCTGCAACAGCAAACTCAAGGGCTTTTGCCTGATCGTTATTGTATTTAAGCATACCATGAATAAGACCACCAGAGAAACTGTCGCCTCCACCAACACGATCGATAATTGGGTTGATATCATAATGCTTGCTCTCATAGAAGTCCTTACCGTCAAAGATAAGTGCCTTCCAACCATTATATGATGCAGAATAAGACTCACGAAGGGTTGAAACAACATATTTGAAGTCGAATTCCTTAGCCATCTGCTCAAATATCTTATGATAGCCTGCAGCGTCTGTCTTACCATTCTCTACATCAGCATCTGGTTTGAAACCAAGACAAAGAGCAGCATCCTCTTCATTGCCAATGCATACATCAACATACTGCATGAGTGGACGCATTACAGAAATAGCTTTTTCTGATGTCCAGAGTTTCTTGCGGAAGTTAAGGTCAACAGAAACAGTTACTCCATGACGCTTAGCCGCCTCACAAGCCAACTTAGTTAGAAGGGCTGCCTTATCAGATATTGCAGGTGTGATGCCGCTCCAATGAAACCAGTCGGCACCTTCCATGATTGCATCGAAATCAAAATCCTGTGGGTCGGCCTCGGCAATAGAACTGTTAGCACGATCGTATATTACCTTTGAAGGACGCATTGACGCACCTGTCTCAGCATAATAGAGTCCCACACGACTACCACCACGAGCTATGAACTCGGTATTCACACCATAACGACGGAGTGCGTTGACTGCAATCTGACCAATCTCATGCTCAGGCAGCTTTGACACAAAATAAGCATCATGACCATAGTTTGCCAACGATACAGCAACATTTGCTTCCCCGCCACCAGGGATAATGCGAAAAGAATCAGTCTGAATAAAACGGTCATTACCGTTTGGAGATAGGCGAAGCATAATCTCGCCCAACGTAACAATCTTAGACATTTAAACTTGTTCTTTAAGTTATGTTTGTTTTTATGAATTTACTTTTTAAAAATAACTATACGTTATTCTTCACAAGCAAAAATAGATATATTTTCGCAAATGAGGAAATAAAAACATAAAAAATTACCTTTTTGCGTTGAATTTTACACTGTGCGTGCGCACAATTTAAAAAAAATAGTTATATTTGCGAAATATTAGTATGCTACGTGTGCGCGCACAAAACTAATATAAATGTACGCGTGTGGCAAATAATTATAATTATGACTGATAAAATTCGTATTAAGGACATCGCTGAAAAGGCGGGCGTTTCTGTAGGTACTGTGGACCGTGTTTTACACAATCGTCCAAATGTTTCTCCTAAAGCAAGAGAAAAAGTGGAGGCTGCCCTGAAAGAAGTAGATTATCATCCTAACATGTATGCCAGTGCCTTGGCCTACAACAAATCGTACACATTTTATATTGTGATGCCCCGCCACGAGCAGGAAGCTTATTGGGAGGAGATTGAGCAAGGCGCATACAAGGCTATGGAAGCACGTAGAGATTTCCACATCAATGTACGAATTTTGCATTACCAGCGATTTAGCGTTGAATCGTTCAACGAGCAGTGTGAGGAGTGCTTATCTAACAATCCTGAAGGTGTGGTTGTTGTACCATCAGCATTGGAAGAGACACGCGAATTCACAGATAAGCTCCACGAATTGAAAATTCCATTCGTGATGCTCGACTCATATATGCCCGACCTTCGCCCACTATCGTTCTTCGGTCAGGATTCATTTGCCAGCGGATACTTTGCTGCACGTATGCTGATGCTCATTGCATCTAAGGAAAAGGAGGTGATGTTCTTCAAGTTAACAAAGAACGGACATAGTTCTTCTAAACAGCAGGACAACCGTGAGGTGGGCTTCCGCCATTACATGCGTGACCACTTCCCAGAAATAAAGATTACAGAGCTTGATGTGCCTTGGGGCGGAACAAAACAGGAATATACAGAGGCTTTGACTAAGTTCTTTGATGAACATCCTGATGTTCACCATTGTATCACATTGAGTTCTAAGGCTCATATCGTAGGCGATTTCCTTCTTAGATCAAACCGTAGAGACATACAGATTATGGGCTATGATATGGTTGAGAAGAATGCTCATTGCATGAAAGAAGGAAGTATTAGTTTCCTTATTGCACAACATGCTTACCAACAGGGCTATTGCTGCATTGATGCCCTTTTCAAAGCTATTGTGCTTAAGAAAAAGGTGCAACCAGTAAACTATATGCCTATAGAATTGTTGTCACCTGAGAATGTTGATTTCTATAGGAGAACGCAACTTTGAATTTGGACGCTTTGCTTTGACCAACGGAAATAAATAGTTAATAGTGAATAATGAGATGTTAAGTTATTTTGCTTACGCAGACGCGAATTATCAAAAATTAATCGCAAATTATCATAAATTATATGTTAAATCAAAAAAATAATTTTTGAAAAATTTACGTCAATTTTCGGTAATTACACGTTAAGCGAAGCGCCAAATGAGTTAGGAGTTAGAAGATAGGAGTTAGGAGTTATCGCATTGCAAGCAATGCTAATGAACCTTCGGTTCAACGTTCATCGTTAAGGTGTTAAGGAGTTAAGGTCAAGTTTTAAGTTTAAGTTGAATTAAAATTAAAGTTAAGGTTTAGATAAAATTGAAAAAAAGTGGATTATTGGCGTTATCGCCACTATTTTTGCTAATTGCATTCATCGTGATGTTCACAATATATTCTGTGGACAAAACTGATAATGAACCAAACCTAAGTCTAACTGTGGCCTTTCTCTTCTCGAGTGTTTACGCTATTATCATATCAGGTGACATTTCAATGAAAAAGCGCATTGACACCTTTAATAAAGGTGCTGGTTCGCAAAACCTGATGCTTATGCTATGGATTTATGTTCTTGCGGGGGCTTTTGCTGCATCAGCCAAGAACATGGGAGCCATTAACGCTACAGTGAACATAGCTATTAACTACCTTCCCACCAACCTACTTCTCCCAGGATTATTTCTTGCCGCTTGCTTTATTTCTGTATCCATCGGAACAAGTGTAGGAACAGTTGTGGCCCTTGTACCTATAGCCGCTGGTGTGGCTCATTCTACAGGAAGTTCGATAGCTCTGCTCACGGCTGTTGTTGTGGGAGGAGCATATTTTGGCGATAATCTTTCTTTTATTAGCGATACTACTGTTGTGGCAACACAAACACAAGGCTGCAACATGAGCGATAAATTCCGAGTGAACTCACAGATTGTGATGCCTGCTGCTCTTGTCGTTCTTGCTATATATGCCGTCATGGGCAGAGGTCTTTCGGCTCCAACAAATGTAGAGGAGGTGGAATTCTACAAGGTTATCCCCTATCTTGTTGTACTTGTTACTGCGATTGCCGGTATGAATGTGATGGCGGTATTAACCTTGGGTCTCGCTATCTGTGGTGTAATAGGGCTTATCTCAGGTGATTATACTGTGACGGGCTGGTTTGCTGCTATGGGAGATGGCGTTCTCGGCATGGGTGAACTGGTTATCATTGCCATGATGGCAGGAGGTATGCTCGAGATTATACGCGAAAATGGTGGTATTGATTTCATTATTGACAGACTGACCGCTCATGTTAATGGTAAGCGAGGAGCAGAACTGGCTATTGCTGCCCTCGTTAGTTTCGTGAACATCTGCACAGCTAACAATACTGTAGCCATACTCACTGTGGGAAGTATATCAAAAAAGATAGGTGATCAATATGGTGTTGACAACCGAAAGGCAGCAAGTATCCTCGATACGTTCTCTTGTTGCGTACAGGGATTACTACCTTATGGCGTTCAGCTTCTGTTAGCTGCAGGCTTGGCTGGTATCAACCCTGTTCAGATAATACCATGGCTGTTCTACCCTATGGCTATTGGTTTAGCTGCCTTTTTAGCTATCATTATTCGTTATCCTAAGAAATACAGTTAAGGAATGGAAATCATTAAACGAAACCTGTTTAAGAAATTGCGCACAGATAACTTTCAGACTGGCGAAGAGCAAGAGCCGATGTCGCAATTCAAGTATCATAAGATGCTTGGACTGATGAAGGATATTGCTAATATGCCAGCAGGAGAGGTGCACCTGTCTAATCCTTTACTAAACCATCGTTTGAAAAAGATTCAAGACCGTGAACGCAGGTCTGAGGAAGTAAATATAGAGAGTATCTATTTACTGCGAATAATTGTGAGCAATGTAAACTCTATTATGAGCTATGGTATTCCTCTTCGCGGAATTATTCAGTTAGGACAATATATTCGCACACGAGGAAGCAAGGCGGATTTTAATAAACTTAACCATTGGTTGAGAAAACTACATATTTCTCGACTTGCACAACTACAGGGGTGCATACTTATTGATTTCTTTGGGTTTGACAGTTCCGAACTTCCGTTCGTAAAGAGAAAGGAAGGAAACACGGAAAAGATTACCTTTAAATCAATGGCTGATGGAGAAGCTGACTCTATGCTTGATATTAAATTCAAGCAGGCCAGAATGGGAGTAAAAGTCAGCGGTAAGGCTATGCGCAGAAACCTTCGCCATTCACTTCGATATATGCCTTATGCTCCTGTAGAGACAACCAGCAACTTCGTCATTAACTTCATGCGAGGGTTGCAGGAAATAGAAGAATAATTAGAAATTAGGAATGTGGAATGTGGAATTACGTAATTAAAAATTACGAATGAGTAATGAGAAATTAATAATGTCCAATGAATGCCTTCGGCATTTCAACTCCCAACTACTAACTTCTAACTCCCAACTACTAACTTCTAACTCCTAATTCCTAACTTCTAACTCCTAACTCCTAATTCCCAAGCGGAGCGCATCGCGCTTTCTATCTCAGTTCCGCACAAGTTGCAAATTCCTCTTGTTTCTGCTTATTATAATCAGCAAAGAGTTTGTCGAATGTTTGGCGCTCATCATTTGTTATTGAGCCTAAATCACGAGCGATATTCTTATATGCTTTCTTTACCTGACTACGTAATGGTCGCAAACGACTTTGATAAGTCCTCAAGGTCATACCTGACTGACGTTCAGCAATATAAGGCTCATATACCTTATCAAGCGTTTCTTTAATATTTGAGTACACAATAGACTCAAAGTCGTTGCCATTGGCTACAGGTGCAGGTGTTTGAATATTAGAACTGTCGGGGGTTGATTCTGCCAATGTTTTGTCAGACTCTGATGTTGTGCTATCCGAAGCCTGTACAAGTTCACTTGTCTGTGACTGGAACAAACCAGAAACCTTATCATAGTTCTCTACGCCGAGCCACACCACAACAGCCACTACAGCTGCCAAGGCCAACACAGCCAAGAGCTGAGGATTGATCTTAGCACTATTGTTGTTAGAGGAGTTTATGTGACCACCATGGAGTGCCATGATAAGTTCATCACAATCGTAAAAGCGGTCGTTACGACCAATAGAACAACATTTCTTTATTACATCATCATAAGCAAGGGTGAATCCCATATCACGCATCAGCACACCAATAGAATAGATATCAGTACGACGATCAACAGTGATGGTACCGTCCTTTTGCTCAGGAGATATGTATTTTTGATAATCTACAGGCTCTACGATAGTATTATTATATGTTCCACGCAACTCACTAATAAGAGGACGGTCGCCCTGACGAGTGACCAAGATATTATATGGGTTAAGAACACCACAGATGAGGTTCTGCTGATGCAGACTGTCTAAAGCCTCTGCTATGCCCTTGATTATTTCTATCTTTTCGTCATCGCTATGTTCTTCAGCAAGATACTCTGCCAAACAGCGAGAATCAACAAACTCCGCAACAATGACATGACCATAATCTGGCACATCGTCCTCAGCAAGGTATTTCACTACGAACGGACTATCTATCTTGTATCCATAAACGAATTCCTTGTGCAGAACAGACTTATACTTTGCCTGTGATGCATATGGTTCACGAAACTGCTTAAGAACAACATCTTTGTCGCCCTGCTTGCATTGGATAATATTATATATTCCCTTACTTTGGAGTTTTTTAAATTCAGAATAGGCTGTGATCATCTTGGTAATTTTTTATTATTGCCGCAAAATTACAAATAATATTCAAAACTGCAAATTATTATACCAAAATATACAGAATAAGAATTCTGAAATTAATAAATTAAAGCTTGCGAAAGATTAATTATTTTATATTTGATAAGTTTAATATAATCGAATATAACAAACTGTAAAAGAAAAGATAAGATAATTGTTTATGCTGATCCTTACATTATCTTTGCTTGCGAAAAGCAGTAATTGGCCTCTCAAAAAACAATTATGAAATGAAAAAGATATTATTACTTGCCATGATAGTTATGACTCCAAGGTGTGCAAATGCACAACGCCGAGGTGTTTTATTGGATATGGAGACACGCCAGCCTATTTCTGGCGCGACTATCATTACCAATAAAAATAAAAGATTCACAACTAATTTTCATGGTCAGTATTATATTGATGACCCTGCTGCTACAAGTGTAACAATAATTGGCAAGGGGTATGTGAAACGTGATTATCAAATTAAAAATATCCCCGATACCACATTTCTGCTTCCTGTAGCCATAACACTAAACACAGTAGTGATAACAGCAAAAAAAATATCATTGGAAACGGCTATTGCACCTACTGAGTCGTACAAGATGATGATGACAGACCCACTCATGCGACCGAAAAGACCTACAGGAGTATCAATTCTCGGCACACGAATGGGTCCTAAACCAAAAGTTGGTAAAAAGTTAAGAGAACAGGTACGAAAAACTATTGAAAGCTACTAAGTGCTTTTTCAACACTTCCATGAAGCAACAACACTCGCTTGGCCTCTTCATAATCAAGATGAAGCAGATCAACAAGCATTTTCGTACCACGCTCAATGAGTTTCTTATTTGTAAGCTGCATGTTAACCATGCGATTTCCTTTCACTCTGCCAATCTTAATCATGACAGAGGTGGAAATCATATTCAGAATGAGCTTTGTGGCTGTACCAGCCTTCATGCGAGAAGAACCAGTAACAAACTCTGGACCAACAATTACTTCCATAGGATATTCAGAAGCAGCTCCTAATGGTGAATCTGGATTACAGGTGATACAACCTGTAAGACAACCCATAGCACGTGCTTCCTTGATTGCTCCGATAACATAAGGTGTTGTACCTGAAGCAGCAATACCTATCACTGTGTCTTGTGCTGTTGGTTTAAAGGGCAGAATATCTTTCCATCCCTGCAGTTCATCGTCTTCTGCATTTTCAACAGCATTACGCAAAGCAGTATCACCACCAGCAACAAGACCAATGACTGTTGTTGGAGGCATGCCATAGGTAGGAGGAATCTCACTGGCGTCAAGAACACCTAATCGTCCACTTGTTCCTGCACCCAAATAGAAGATGCGACCACCTTGCTTAACTCGCTTAACGATATTCTCAACAAGAGGTTCCATCTGTGGAATAACCTTTTCTACTGCAATAGCAACTTTCTTGTCTTCGTTGTTCATGTTAACAAGAAGTTCCTGCACACTCATCTGGTCGAGGTTATCATACAAAGATGATTTTTCTGTGATTTTTTCCATGATTATTATGCGTGATATTCAACCAAAGCAGCCATTGGAGCCTGGACAATTCGTCCAAGATTCATACCCTCAAGCTTCAAAGCTTCTTCAAGTGGTTTACGATAGAAATGAGCAATACTTCCATTGAATCCTATTGGTAATGTTTCCCAGTTTTCATACTGTTTTACATTACGCTGAAGGAACGAACGGAAACTATTAAGCACCAAAGAATATATAGCTGGTTCTTCGATATTCTCCTCAAGGAAAGGAACGAAACTTGCCAGGAATGTGTTTGGCTTTGGCTGACGATATACTTTATCAATAATCTCAGCCGAAGTAATGTTGAACTTCTTGAAGAAACGATCGATGATATGTTGTGGCATCTGATTTTTTAAGATATCGCCAACAAGAAGCTTACCTAAAACAGCACCACTACCCTCGTCACCAAGAATAAATCCTAATGGTGACACATTTTTCACAAGGTTCTTACCATCATAAGAGCAAGAATTGCTACCTGTGCCAAGAATGCAGGCTATACCTGGTTCGTGACCACAGATACCTCTGGCTGCACCAAGCATATCGCTTGCCACTTCGCACTCGCCCTTGATAACAAGATGTTTACGCAATGCACGCTCTACAACAGGCTGTTTTTCCTTTGTACAGCCAGCACCATAGAAATGCACCTCATCAACCTCGTTGGTCTGCATCTGCTCAATAAGTGATGTGCGCACTTCTTCGGCTATCTCCTCTTCACTCATCTGAAAAGGGTTCATTCCCTTTGTACGCAACTCTTTTACAGCTTTCCCATTTTCAACCAAAGCCCAGTCGGTCTTTGTAGAACCACTATCAGCAATTAATATCATAGCTTTATCGATTATCGGTTTTTATATAGTTTATTTAGCACAGAGAGCCTTACGAGCTAGAAGCTCCCATGTTCTAATTCTGTCTTTGTATGTATTATTACGGTTCTCCTTCTCAATGCTCAGGTCACCATCTGAATTATCATCCCAGCGACGACAGAAATATACTATATCAAAGATACGACCAATGAGATACTCACGACAAATAGCAAGACCAAGAGCATAGTCCTCACCATAGTTTACATTAGGAAGATTAACGCTACGGATGACAGGAGTAAAGAATGCACGAGGAGCACCTAATCCATTGATTCGCAATGCGTTATTACGACCGTTCTCAACAGTCCACTCACGATGTTCAATATCACCAGGAGGTAAGGTGTTAAGCTTTATATCGGTAAGGCGATATGCACCAATAACCATTGCACACTTCTGAGCATAGAAGGCATCGACCATCTTCTGCAATGTGTCTGGACCGCTATAAACATCGTCAGAATCAAGCTGTACGATAAAACGACCTACCTTTGGATGATGTGAGCACATATTCCATGCACCACCAACACAAATATCACGACGTGTAGGAATGATGTGAACAAGTCGTTCATCGTCAGCAAACTCCTCAATAGCCTCTGTTGTACCATCGGTAGAATGGAATTCTGGACCGTTCTCCACAACAAAGACATTATATTTGAATGTTGTTTCCTGTGAAAGAGCACTCTTGATAGCATCACGAATGGTTCTGATGCGGTTTCTTACAGGAATCATAATTGTTGCCTCTACCTCGAAATCCTCGCTCTTGAAGTCAACCTCCTTGAACTTTGGTTCAAGATAAGCACCTACTTCCTTAAGATATTCAGTACAAGCCTGCTCCATTTCAATCTGTGAGGCACGGTTACGAGGATCAACATAGTCGAAAAGCTTCTCACCGGTCTTGCGGTTGTCGAGCTCTACCTCATTATACAGATTCTCTGGAATATGAACAAAGTTCACTTTCTGAGCCATCTTCAAACGTAAATCATAGAAACCTGCAGCCTTGTAATCAGCAGTAATACGAGCTGCAGCCTCTTTCAAAGCCTCTGTGCGAACAACAACGACACTACCAAAATCAAAATCATCGCGCAAAGAGCCCTCCTGATAATCAATCACTGGAGCCTCTGTACGCTTTCCTTCTGCCGAAATCTTATAATGATCGGCATAAATCCATCCAGCACCTGTAGCTGCAGCAACCTGAAGAATACGCTCAAAAGCATACAAACCTATCTCAAGGTACTCGCCCTTAAGATAAATCATTGTGAACTCTGCCTCTGCCTTCTGAGCAATTAATTTCATGGCAGCACTACTACGGATATTGTCAACAGTCTCTATTTTGCCTGTCAACCCTGTTGCTTTAAGACTTTCAATAGTCTTTGCTGTTTCAATTTCTCCTCCCTGTGCGAGGAAGCAATCAATCTTTTTCATGTATTATATAGTTAGTTTCCTATTTTACTAATATCTTACACAACTTACGTTGCAAAACATGTGCATCGAGCACCGACATCTCACTGTCCATGATAGCAAATGCCAACAGATGACCATTCTGGGCCTTGCAGTATCCAGCCAACGAAGAGATACCATACGGATGCGACAAAGTACCTGTCTTGGCATGCACCTTACCACGCAACTCATAACCGAAGCGTGCCAATGTGCCATCAACACCCGATATAGCGAGATATCTCCACAGATAGTCAAAGATTTCCTTGTCATGATAACCATAATCAAGAATCCTTACCAGAGCTTCTGCCGACAGATGGTTATGTGTACACAAACCACATCCATCGTGAACGACAAGAGTGGAATCGGTCATACCTATCTCCTTATGCAGGAAGTTTTGCAGGTATTTCACTCCAGCCTCTGTAGGATTGCCCTTGGGGTTAACTTTCTTGCCTATCGTATATAACATGGTCGTAGCCTTTGTGTTAGATGAGTTCTTCCACATTCTACTGATAACCTTGTTGATACCACTATAATATCTATATATGCAATGGCTGTCTTTAGGCACTCGTGCCATAACAATTTGGTCGTCCTTCAGTTGGATACCAGCTGCACGTATAGCACCTTTCAATGCTCGCTTAACACGCTCAGGACCTTTATATATCACTCCGTATTTTGAGAATGACAGGTCCCAAGGGTACCAATGTTCTTCACTTTTAACCGGCTCTTTGAGGAATAAGTCGATAATAAGTTTTCCATCTATCTTCTTGATGCCTTTTCGTCGCAAGGCCTGGGCAAACTGCCTCATATCTTCATCTTGCAACTGAGGGTCAAGATCTGCTTTAAAGCTCACATCACCTCTCAATGTGTCAGAATCCATCTTGCCACGCGTATAAATCGAGGTTTGATACATATATTTTGTACCCAACAATTTCAAACCAGCCACGCCACTAAGTAGTTTCATACACGAAGCCGAAGGTATTCCTTCTTTTTCGTTCATAGCATAAACTGGCTTTTCTGCCGTGAGGTCATACACATACAACCCAAATTTTCCTGAACATCTTGGTGCTGCGGCAAAAGAATCAAGTACATGAGTAAGGTGTTTGTCAACAGCTATTGCATTTTCTTTTTTCTCCTTTCTTATACTCTTTTGTTTCTCGCCCCCACAAGCAGTCATAGACATAGCCAAAGAAGCAAGTACAACGCGTAAAAGAATCTTTTTCATTTCGCTTTAACTACTATATTACTACAAAAGTAGTAGATTAATATCGCAAATTACTAATTTCATTATTTTTTTTGAGAGATTTTAACGGATGAGCGAGATAAAGGCGAGGCATCATCAACGATGGCTCGCCTTACTAAATTGTCATTCAATTCATCAATAAACTTATATAATTAAGGTCACAAGGTACAAAACAATTGGTATGGTTACCAATGCTATGCCAATGAAATCAATATAAACACCTGTCTTTATCATCTTGGTGATTGGCACATATCCACTGGCATAGACAATAGCATTAGGTGGTGTTGATACTGGCAACATGAAGCCTAATGATGCTGACAGAGCTACTCCCACAGCAACTGGCACCGGAGAGTATCCTGCTGACACGGCTGCACCAATGGCAAGTGGACCAATCATGTTTGTAGCTGCAGTATGTGAGGTGAGCTCTGACAAGAGCAAAGACATCACACAGAACACTGCTACAAGAATGAGTTGTGAAGGTTCACCACCCATCATGGCTATAATCTGGTCGCCTATCCATCCTGACAATCCGGTTGAATACATCATTCCGCCCATGGCTAAACCACCACCAAAGAGCAGCAAGGTGCCCCACTCCACACCTGCCATTGCCTCTTTCCAGCCCAATGTCATCTTACCCTTCTTCAGATCAACAGGCAAGAAGAACAACAGCAAAGCACCTACCATGGCAGCTATGGCTTCAGGAAAGAGTTTATTATATTGATTAAGCGTTTCACTTTCTGTTCCTAACACAATGCTCAACACACCTGGAGTAACCCACAGCAAAACGGCTACGAGGAATGCAATAAGGGTATTCTTCTGTGCACGGGTCCATCGGCCAAGTTCTTTAACCTTTCCACCAATAAATGTTTGAGCGCCTTCAATATGCTCAACATCTGAAGGGAACATACGAGAGAGTACGAAGTATGCTATAATGAAATATGCCACCATAGCAACAAATCCCCATACCATCCACTGGAAGAACGACACATGAATATTACTCATCTCGTTAAGGAATCCCAACATAATAATATTAGGAGGAGTGCCTATAGGGGTGAGAACACCACCTATTGAGCAAGCATAAGCTGTCATAAGCATCAATCCCGTGGCATACTTATATGTACGAAGATTGATGGTCTTACCGTTTGCTGCCATCATCTCACTAATAGCTTCAAGCAAACCTAAGGCTATAGGAAACATCATTGCTGCTGTTGCAGTATTGCTTATCCACCCAGAACACAGCATACATGCAAGACCAATGGCAAGGAATATCTTGCGCGGACTGTCGCCAACCCATTTCATGGATATTATCCCATAGGCTATTCTCTTATCAAGCCCGTTCACCATCATAGCTTTTGCAATGATGAATCCACCCATAAAAAGAAATATCATTGGATTGGCAAATGCAGCAAATGCCTCTTTCATCTTTACTATTCCGAAAACCACACAAAGAGTTGGTCCAAGTAATGAGGTTACAGGAATAGGTATTGGCTCTGTAATCCACCACAATGCAACTAAAGTCATTACAGCTAAAAGAGTATGAGCCTGTGGGGTCAGTCCAGAAATAGGAGTGATATAAACAAGAAATGCACATATTGGACCACATATAGCACCTATGATTCTTCGCTTTGCATCAAAGCGAGAATCATTGTTTACTTCTTGTGGATCAATATCTTTTTTAAGATTTTCACCCATACTGTTATGTTTTTAATGGTTATAATAAATCAGTTAACAACGCAAATATATATAAAATATCGAATGAAAATTACTTATTAACCTTTTTTAATAAAAATAACACAACAAAAAAGTATCAGCCTTGAAACACAATGGCATTTTTTTATTATATTTGCCACAGAGATAATTATTATTTTTATTAACTAAACACTACGATTATGGGACACACAACATGGATTATCCTTTTAGTGTTGGCACTGGCATTGGCTTTTGCCTATTTCAATTATGCTTATAAGCACACTTTCCGCTACAATCCTGAAGACCTTAAGAAATCTGTAGACAACATTTTCAATAAAAATGGTGAAGTTGATGTTGACAGAATATTATTCCTGAAGGAACTACGTCATGCATTCAACTGTTCACGCAAAGATGCAGCCTACTTGTTAGGACAGGCTTCAAGGCATAATTTGCTGAACATTAATGAAAACAAAGTTTCAAGAGCTGCTTAATTATGCAAGCTTTGCTTGCTAAGAAGTTAGACAAGTTCAAGAGTTTAAGAAGTTCAAGGGTTTAAGAAGTTTAAGGAGTTTAAGAGTTCAAACTTTAAACCATTGAAACCTTTTGAACTTTCAAGTCCTTGAACTTTTGAACCACTCGGCCACTTAACGAAGAAAGAATTTGTTTGTTTTTTTTAGCTACAATACTATTACAACTGTGTGTTAAATTGCTTATTTCAGCATTAACACACAGTTTTTTGTGCGTTTTATCGCCAAAAAACAGATTTTTATTTTCCTGGGCAGAGAAAATTTCCTCGCTGGGCAGAAACTAAAAAATTGCCTTTTAGAGAAAACCTTAACACCTTAACACCTTAACACCTTACTTGCATATAATTCCAACTTTTCATTCTACTCTAAAATGTAAGTATATTTCTACTATAAGGATAGTATATTTATATACAAAATAATATATTTTATATATAATAAGGTTCGCGTAATATTTTAGAATTTTAGTTCTTTAGTCTATAAGTTCTAATTCTAAAACTCACAACTCACAAACTCATAAACTCACAAACATAACAAGTTAAGGAGTTAAGGTGTTAAGGTAGTAAGGTTTTTACTGATTCTGGACAAAAAACAAAACATTCTTGGCTTTTGTTGCAGATATGTTCTTTCTTTTATACCTTTGCAGAAAATAAAACAAAAATATGATCTCATCACACAACAAAATGACTTCTTCCGCTCATCAACGCTGGGCAGTACTCGTTCTCGCCTCGCTGGTTATGATGATGGGATATATTTTCTGGAACATTATTTCGCCAGTATCCACAACCCTCAAGGCTCCACTTGCCGAAGGTGGCTTGGGTTGGACGGCTGCCGAATATGGTTTCTACACCAGTAGCTACACGGTTTTCAATCTCTTTCTTCTCATGCTGTTTTTCGGCGGTGTGATTCTCGATAAATGCGGCATACGTTTCACAGGTGTCGTCGCCACAGGTTCAATGCTCTTGGGCAGCATAATCAACTACTATGCAATAACATACGTTTCACCACTTGATTATGTAAACCTTCCGTTTGCGTTCTTTGACTTTATTCCTCAACACATAAAAACACAGGTGCTTGTTTCAGCCTTTGGATTTGGCATTTTTGGTGTTGGATGCGACATAACAGGCATTACCATCTCAAAGGTAATAACCAAATGGTTCACTGGTTACGAACTGGCCTCTGCCATGGGCACACAGGTGGCACTGGCACGACTAGGCACAGCAACAGCCTTTAGTTTCAGTCCTGTCCTTGTTCAGCAATTCGGTATTAACGTCTTGCTTGCTGTAGGAGGAACCCTGCTCCTTTCTGGATTTGTGCTTTTCATTGTATATTGCTTCATGGACAAACGTTTTGACACTGTTTCCATAAACATACAACCACGTGGTGACGAAAGCAATAACGACAACTCGTTTCATTACAGTGATTTCTGTAAAGTTCTGCACAACACTGGATTTTGGATGATAGCCATTATATGCGTATTCTACTATGCGTCCATACGCACGTTTATGAATTTTGCCACCGACTTCATGGTAAATAGCTTTGCTGTTGATAAAGAAACGGCAGGTTGGGTGATTTCTACCATTCCATACGGAGCAATAGTACTCAGTCCTCTTTTCGGAATACTCTACGATAGGATGAAACGCTCATACATACTGATGACAATAGGCTGTGGCATACTCACTATAGGGCTGTTATTACTAACTTTCCCTTTGTCACATACAGTGTGGTACGCACTCGTAATAATGATTCTTATTGGCATTGCCTTTTCGCTTGTTCCCGCAGCCTTATGGCCATCAGTACCAAGAATGGTTCCACTCAAGCAGTTGGGCACAGCCTATAGCATTATTTACTATATCCAGAACATGGGCTTATTCATTGTTCCGATATGGATAGGTAATGTTGTTGATTACTACACCTCAGCCACAGGAGTAAACTATCAAGTGCCAATGCTAATCTTCACCGTTCTTGCTGGTATAGCCACAATAACCAGTATCAGCTTGCGATCTTCTCATTCTTAATTTCGCATTATTCATCGTCCGCAGGACGAATAATTACCTCCTTCGCCTTTATGTTTGCACCGGCAAGCCGACAGCAAACGCTCAGTCAGTGATATTATTCATTATTGCTTTTTCTCCCGTTGTTCAAAGGAACTCCTCCCTTCGGGAACAGCCAGCAAAGCGTCCACATTACTTCCCTCCGGTCAGTGACCGCAGGTTCATTAGCATTGCTTGCAATGCGATAACTCCTAACTCATTTGGCGCTTCGCTTAACGTGTAATTACCGAAAATTGACGTAAATTTTTCAAAAATTATTTTTTTTGATTTAACATATAATTTATGATAATTTGCGATTAATTTTTGATAATTCGCGTCTGCGCAAGCAAAATAACTTAACATCTCATTATTCACTATTAACTATTTATTTCCGTTGGTCAAAGGAACTTCCTCCCTTCGGGAACAGCCAGCAAAGCGTCCACATTCCTCGTTACTCATTCCTCATTATTAACTACTTATTCTTAATTTCGCATTATTCATCGTCCGCAGGACGAATAATTCCACATTCCACATTCCACATTCCACATTTTTTATGTAACTTTGCAGGCGGTTAAGAAAAAGATTGGAATATGGGAATAATACAGTTGTTTAAAAAATGGTCATTACTCTTTGCTATTGCTGTGGGAATGACAGTGTATTGTGTATTCCGTTTCATCACACCTCTGCAAGGAATAGGTTCTGTTGCTGGTCCTATCTTACAGAGCTTAATGCCTTGGTGCTTATTCTTAATTCTATATGTGACATTTTGTAAGATAGAAGTAAAAGAACTTCGTCCTCGCACATGGCATTTCATACTCCAAGGCATACGTATTGCTCTTTCTGGTTTGCTGGTACTTGTTATCATGCACACCACTAATCCTGACGCCCGGCTTCTTTGGGAAGGTTGTTTCCTTTGTGTTATATGTCCTACTGCAGCTGCAGCTGCCGTCATAACAGAGAAACTTGGTGGAAGCATAACCTCGCTGACAATATATACTATTATAGCAAACTGTGTAACAAGTATCATCATACCGCTTTTCTTTCCTTTGGTAGAACCCTCTGCCAACATACCTTTCTTAAGTATGTCGCTGATGATTCTGAAACGAGTGTTCACAGTTCTCGTTATGCCTTTAATGCTGGCATTCATAACCCGTCGCTATCTGCATCAGCTTTCTGATAGCATAAGAGCATCAAAAAACATAGGATATTACCTATGGTGTTTCAACCTCACTATCGTTAGTGGAGTCACCATGCACAATATTGTGGAATCTAACGTGTCAGGAGTAATTCTTGCACTTCTGCTCATTATCCCTCTCTTTGTATCAGTGTTCCAATTTAGCATTGGCAAAGCAGTAGGCTATCCCTTTGGCGACAGCATAACTGCCGGTCAGGCTCTTGGACAGAAAAACACCATTGTTGGAATATGGCTCACCATAACCTTCCTAAACCCACTTGTTGCCATTGCTGCAGGCGGTTATCTTGTGTGGCAAAACATTATCAATGCCGTACAGATAAGGTATAAGGAGAAGTATGGTTACATAAAATGGTAAATATAAAAACGCAATTATAAACGAAAAAATTTGTTTTCATGATTTCAGGAAGTTTCTTCAAACCACAACTTGTATCGTCGTTGAGACACTACAACAAAAAAACTTTTGCAGCCGACATCATGGCTGGTATCATTGTTGGTATCGTAGCCTTACCACTGGCTATTGCCTTTGGTATAGCATCAGGTGTTTCACCTGAAAAGGGTATCATTACAGCTATCGTTGCCGGACTTGTAATATCGCTCTTTGGCGGTAGCAAGGTACAGATTGGTGGTCCAACAGGTGCCTTCATCATCATTATCTATGGCATTATCCAGCAGTATGGTATGGAAGGTCTTGCCATTGCCACCGTCATGGCTGGTGTATTCCTTATCCTACTTGGCGTATTGAAATTAGGAACGATTATTCAATATATCCCCTATCCTATTATTGTTGGTTTCACCAGCGGTATTGCAGTAACCATCTTCACAACCCAGATAAAAGACCTTCTTGGTTTGCAGATAGATGCTGTTCCTGCTGATTTTATAGAGAAATGGGGATGCTACTTTGAGCATTTAGGCACTATCGACATGTGGAGTGCCCTTGTAGGTATTCTCAGCATTATCATTATTGCTGTAACCCCAAAGTTCAGCAAGAAGATTCCAGGTTCGCTCATAGCCATCATCGTAATGACAGTCTTTGCACTTCTTCTAAAGCAGTATGCTGGTGTTACCTCTATTGAAACCATTGGTGACCGATTCTCTATCAGCAACGAACTGCCATCGGCTGTTGCACCTGCTCTTTCATGGGATGCTATCAAGGGGCTTGTTGGTCCAGCAGTAACTATTGCCGTTCTTGGAGCTATCGAATCATTGCTCTCTGCAACTGTTGCCGATGGTGCCATTAGTGCTCATCATGACTCTAACCAAGAGCTTATCGGTCAGGGTATTGCAAACCTTGTAACACCTATCTTTGGTGGTATTCCTGCCACCGGTGCTATTGCCCGCACCATGACCAACATCAATAATGGTGGTAAGACTCCTGTAGCAGGTATCATTCATGCCGTTGTCCTGTTGCTTATCTTCCTTTTCCTGATGCCTCTTGCACAGTATATCCCAATGGCTTGCCTTGCAGGTGTATTGGTTGTTGTTTCTTATGGTATGAGTGGTTGGCGTTCATGTCTTTCTATCATGCGCAACCCAAAGAGCGACATTATTGTCCTTGTAACCACCTTCCTGCTAACTATTGTTTTCGACCTTACAGTAGCTATCGAGGTTGGTTTGCTTGCTGCTTGTCTTCTCTTCATGCGACGTATGGCAGAAACTACTGAGGTTAAGGTTATATGCGATGCTATCAACATCAACGAGGATGCTGACACCGACAAAACACAGGAAGAATCGCTTTCTATTCCAGAAGGTGTAGAGGTTTACGAGATCAATGGTCCTTATTTCTTCGGTGCAGGAAATAAGTTTGAAGAAGTAATGGCAGCCTTCTCAGACAAACCAAAGGTTCGCATCATTCGTATGCGTAAGGTTCCATTTATCGACTCTACCGGTATCCACAACCTTTCAAACCTCTGCATCATGAGTCAGAAAAAGGGCATTCAGATTGTTCTCTCTGGTGTTACCGAGCGAGTTCACGATACTCTCACCAAAGCTCATTTCCAACAGATTGTAAGCGAAGAGAATATCTGCAGTCACATCGACTTTGCTCTTGAGCGCGCAAAAAAATTGATATAAAATGAATTTGGAATTTTAATTATTACTTCCCTTCGGTCAGTGACCGTTGGTTCATTAGCATTGCATGCAATGCACCAACTCCTAACTCCTAACTACTAACTACTAACTACTAACTACTAACTCCTAACTGTTTCGCAAGCAATGCTTGCGAAACAGTATTTTTTTATTATCTTTGCAAACAGAAAAACCTAAGTAACGTGAAGATAATGAAGAAAATTATCACTATTGCCTGCGCCACTATGACCATAGCAAGTTGCAGTAACAACATGAATTTAGAACAGCAAGTTGACAATCTATATAATAAGATGTCACAGGCTGAGCGTATCAACCAGCTAAGAAGCGGTTACATGGATGACTTCTTCGATGCTAATGGAAAACTTGATACTACAAAGTGTAAAGAGCTGATACCCAATGGTATTGGACATTTCTCACAATATGCAAGTCAGCAACCCCTTGATGCTAATATACTTCGAGACAAGGTTGCCCAGATGCAAGAATGGTTGATACACCACACACCAAATGGTATTCCTGCTCTCTTCCATGAGGAAGTGCTATCAGGCATCAATACCAAGGACGCAACTATCTATCCTCAACAGATTGGTCAGGCTTGCTCGTTCAATCCCGAACTTGCTGAACTGAAAACACTTCAGACAAGTATTCAAATGCGTAAGATGGGTGGCATACTGTCGCTTTCTCCAATGGTTGATGTATGCCGCAACCCTCATTTCAATCGCCTTGAGGAATCATACGGAGAAGATGGTTATCTCTCTGCTGTTATGGGTACTGCCTTTGTAAAAGGTCTGCAACAGAACGACCTTAAGAAAGGTGTAGGAGCATGTTCTAAGCACTACCTTGGTTACGGTGGTGGTGGCGATGCACAGGAAAAAGAGATGATGGAAGAGATTCTTCTTCCTCATGAAACAATGATTCGCATTGCTGGCAGCAAAGCCCTCATGCCTGGTTACCACGCCATACATGGCACAAATTGTGTTGCCAACAAGGAAATACTCACCGATATTCTTCGCAATTACTTAGGTTTTGACGGTATGGTAGTAAGCGACTATACCGCTATTGACCAGATCCCCGAACTTAACACACCTCTTGAAAAAGCTACAGCAGCCATCAATGCAGGTAATGATGTTGACTTTCCACATGGTGACAATTATAAGTTCTTACAAGAGGGTCTCGACAAGGGAATTGTAAAGAAAGAGGCTTTCGAACGTGCTGTAAAAGATGTGTTACGCCATAAGATTCGTCAGGGTTTAATGGACGAAGATGCTTATCTATATAGCAAAGAGAACATAAAACTCGACTCACCAGAAGAGCGTAACACAGCATACAATATAGCTACCCAGTCTATTGTTCTTCTACAGAATAATGGTATTCTTCCTTTGGGCTCAGCTACAAAAAACATTCTGCTAACTGGACCAAACGCCAATTCTATGTGGGCAATGTGTGGCGACTACTCGTTCCCTGCCATGACTTATTTCTGGAAAATGAACGAAGATGAGAATATTCTCGGAAAGAAACAGGTTGTAACCCTACTTCAAGGTTTAAAACACTCTAAGACAGAAGGTATTAACCTAAATTATTCACGTGGTTGCGACTGGACCGACACAATAGAAACCGTTGTTAGTCAAGGTGGTGACGAACGTGCATGGGAATACAAGGTTCAACACCGTAAGGTTGACGCACACGAAAAAGCAGATAAGGCAGAAGCCCTCGCTATGGCAGAAAATGCCGATGTGATCATTGCTGCTATGGGCGAAAACGTAATGCTATGTGGAGAGAACCGCGACCGTCAGGGACTTCGACTTCCAGGGCAACAGGAACAATATATTGAAGAACTCCTTGCAACTGGCAAACCGGTAGTATTAGTTCTTTTCGGCGGTAGAGCACAAGTAATCTCTAAAATAGCAGACCGCTGTGCAGCCATCATTCAGGCATGGTATCCAGGAGAGGAAGGCGGAAATGCTCTTGCCAATATCCTCTACGGAAAGGTATCACCATCAGCAAAGCTCTCTGTTAGCTATCCTAATGTAGAACTTAACGAACCAATATGCTATAACTACAGTGAGAAACAAGATTCACGTGTAGCATGGCCTTTCGGCTATGGCTTGAGCTATACAACATTTAAATACAGCAATCTTAAGGTTACTACCAAAGCAAAGACAAACGATGAGAGCATCAATATCTCATTTGATGTTACAAATACAGGAACGATGGATGCAGACGAGATAGCCCAGGTGTATCTCTCTCCTACTCAACAGAACCAAAACATACGTCCTATTCAGTTACAGGGCTTCTCACGTCTTTCACTAAAGAAAGGTGAAACCAAAACTGTTACCATCAAGATGTATATTGATCAGTTTGGTTATTACACTAACAATGGTAAGCGCCAATGGAATATCGCTCCTGGCGAATACATTATTAAAGTAGGTGCTTCGTCGCAAGATATAAAGCTTAAACAAAACATCAAACTATCTGGCGACACAATCATAAAACCCCTCCGCGACAATTACTTCGCAGAAGTAAAAGTAAAAGAGTAAAATATAAAGATAAACGTTTAAGAATGTGGAAGTAGGCGCGGCTTGCGCTTCGCTAATATAAATCAAGAATTTGAAACAAAATAATTACTGATAGGAAAATAATTTCTGATTGGACAATTACTTTCCTATTAGTTAGCCCCCTCCAATCGGAGGGGGATGGGGGTGGCTGTTTATTCGTTCACACTATATTTTCCTGCCCCAGTGAAAATAAGAGCAGCAGCACCAAGCAGATAAAGCATTGGAAGTTCTATTGCCCATCCACCAGTCATAGGATCAAGACTAAATATCTGAGCAGCATGAGCCATTAGTATGGCTACAGCCATATTACCTGCAAAGACAATAGCAGCCCATCGAGTATAAAAACCTATCACTATCATCAAAGATGCAACAAGTTCTGCAAGCAGAGCACCATAGGCAATAAACGAAGGCAGGCCCATACTCTCGAGCATACCACCGATAAAGCCAACTCCATATATTAACTTATTAACACCATGGAACAGCATCAAACCACCCACAGACAAACGCAGCAATAAAAGACCTAAGTCGTTATTCTGCAATAATTTCAAATCTAATCTCATACTCACAAATAAATTAACTACCAATAGATTAACTAACTCTTATGGCCGCTAAAATAGTATTTAAAACTATAAGTTGCAAGTAATTTAGAGAAAAGATTGAAATTATCTATATTTTCACTATCTACATTAAAGAGACTCAAGCGTTTCGATGAACGCCTGATGATAAAGATGGAAGAGCTGCAAGATTTCCTGACGGGTCTCTAATGGTTTATCCCATAAAGACTCGGCACCTTGCTGATGGGCAACAATGCACTTGGCTGAACGAAGAATCTTACGTTTGTTATTACGCTCACGAATCTTATCGCCTTGAATATCATCCTGAGTCATATAACTGAACATACGAAGCTTCTTCATAAAGCTTTCATAACGATTAAAGAGCAATGCCTGCTGCATCATCTTTTCAGGATCAGACTCTATGTCAGAAATATCAAGAATTCCCTCCATGTTTTCATGACTCCAATCAGCATCTGAAAGCCAATACCATTGGAAGAAAAGCTTTTTCTCAAGGGTAATGAGGTCGTTAGCCAACGACTCCTCATCATCAGTATTTATGAATTTCTCAAATGCAAAACGTGCTAAGGCAACGGCATCACACTCTGGCATTCCTTCTTCCTTAAAGGCATCGTCAATAAGAGACACCTTAAGACGCATATTACGGAACTTAACAAGCATAGTACGAGCACCATGCATGAGCTGACGAATAGAACCCTCTGAAGGTATTTCGCCAACAACAGCCATATGATCATGTTGATTACGAACAGTTAGCTGTCCGTCTTCACGCCATATACAAATATAGTTAAGACGATCGTTATCGAGAGCAACAGAGAAACGGTCTTTATCAGGAGTACCAACAAAAGAATAATGCCAGTTCTCGGCCTGCTTCATATCAATCTCTACATCTTCACTTATGCGGTTATCCTTCTCATCAAGAAGTTGGAAGCCAGTAAAAGGAATCTGAATATGCAAAGAGAATGGTTCACCGTCATCAGGTGTGAGAACCATCTCTACTGTTTTGCCATCGTCAAACTCACTACGGTTGATAACATAAAGATCACCATCAGAAGAAAGTGCTTTTGGAACACTAACCTCTCCGTCTGGCCAATAAATATTAAAAGTGAGAGTTTTTTCGTCCTCGCTTTCAAGAGTAAGAAGTTCTCTTGCTGAGAGGTCAAGATAATATACTTCGAGAGGTTCTACTTCCTCATCACCATCACCAAGCACTTGCAAACGAATATGTCCCATCATTGGGTCGTCTTCCCAATCATCCTCATCGCCATCAAGCGTGTTAAAAACGGCAAAACTAAGACGTGACGGTACACGTTCTCCATCTGGACGACAAAGAAAATAGTTAACCTCCTTTGGTTCAAAAATAGGCTCTACGATAAATGGATTTTTACTTGTTACTGGATACTCTATTTCGGTCCACGAAGTAGTATGAAGTTTGTTATCTGACATAATCTTTTTAATTTGGGAGTGCAAAATTAATAAAAAAAATGGGGATTACGAAATTGTTATGTCATTGTTTTCGCTGTTTGGCACAAAGTTTGTATCTTTACAGATAGAAACAAAATTATATAACGATATGAACAATTTAAAAACTCCAGTATTGCTGCTGACAGGTTATTTAGGCAGTGGTAAGACAACTTTGGTAAACAGAATACTGAAAAATGAAAAAGGTATTAAGTTTGCCGTTATTGTGAATGATATTGGTGAGGTGAACATTGATGCCGACCTAATAGAAGAAGGTGGTATCGTAGGACAGCAGGACGATTCTCTGGTAGCTTTGCAAAACGGATGTATATGCTGCACCCTAAAGATGGATCTTGTACAGCAGCTTTCAGACATTGTAAACACTAAGAAGTTTGATTATATTGTTATAGAGGCAAGCGGTATCTGCGAACCCGCTCCTATTGCACAGACCATCAGCGTTTACCCTACAATGTATCCAAAACTGGCAGAAAATGGTTATGCCAAACTTGATTCTATCGTAACTGTTGTTGACGCTCTACGCATTCGCGATGAGTTTGGCCTTGGAGAAGATTTACTTCGCAAAGACATTGGAGAAGAAGACCTGGCAAGTTTGGTAATCCAGCAAATAGAATTCTGCAACATCATAGTACTTAATAAAGTAGATGAAGTAAGCGCCGAAGAACTGGAGAAAGTAAAACTTGTTATACGTAAGATACAACCAAAAGCACAGATTTTAGAATGCAACTATGGCGATGTTGAGCTAAGCAAGATTCTAAACACAGATATGTTTGATTTCGACAAAGTAGCAACATCAGCAGCATGGATAGCAGCAATGGAAGAAGATGAAGATGATGAAGACGAGGATGAACACGAGCATCATCACGAGCATGAGCACGACGATGATGACGAACACGAAGAACATCATCATCATCACCACCACCATCATCATGGCTTAGAAAATGAAGAAAGTGGCGAAGCATTGGAATATGGTATAGGAACATTTGTATATAAAGCTCGTCGACCACTTGACTTAGCTCTCTTTGATGAGTTTGTTGCTCGTAAATGGCCTAAGACCGTTATCCGCTGCAAGGGAATTTGCTATTTCCAGGATGAACGCGACACTTGCTATGTGTTCGAACAGGCAGGCAAGCAAATGAACATACGCAATGCAGGACAATGGTATGCCACCATGCCAAAGGATGAACTTGAGGCATTTAAGCTTAAAAATCCTGGTTTGCAACGCGATTGGGACGATACATACGGCGACAGAATGCAAAAACTTGTATTCATAGGTAAGGATATGGATCGTGATGAGATTTGCAAACAACTTGATTTTTGCTTATGCTAATATCTCCCCTTCATAAGGGAAGGAGAAAAAACGGCTGTCAACAATGATTTGTTGACAGCCGAATCATGTTTTCTGCGGATAAATTATAGGATTCAACCAAATGCATAGGTACTATTGAACCTTGCACACAAATCAATCATCATTGACTCTTAATAATACGGAAATGATATTTAATGGTTAAAATGCTAATAATTACTTTTTCCGAGTGCAAAGATATAGAATTATTTTGAAAGATGCAAATAGTTTAATAAAAATATGACTAACAAAATCCTATTACACACTCCAACCGGAGAAGAACGTGAATGTATTGTTCTATCTGACGAAATTCCCCAACTAATTCTTATACAATTAGTTGAGAGAAAAGAAGTTGCTCTACTTGATGATGAGATTGATTTGATACGCAAAGCTACTAAAAAAAGTTTTGCCATAGCCAACATCAAGATTGTTGACTGGTGTAAAGAGCTAATGCCATGGAACGATGAAGCTGTTGACAAACGACCTGAGTCAGGGACTCTGGCTGAAGGAATCCTTACAATGATAGAGCAACAGCTACTGCCTATTCTACATGAAAAATATGGGAATCTTCCATGTATTATTGGAGGTTATTCTCTTGGCGGACTTTTTGCCCTTTGGGCATCTACCCAAAGCACTGCCTTTAATGGTGTGGCAGCTGCATCGCCATCTGTATGGATTAAGAACTGGATGGAATATGCATCTAATCATCCTGTGAAAGCACAAAGCATATATATGAGTTTAGGCGATAAGGAAGATAATACAAAAAACAAATACATCAAACAAGTGGCAAACAATATTCGTGCATATAATCAAATGCTTATTAAACAATTATCAGCCGACAACACCATTCTCGAATGGAATGCAGGAAACCATTTCCAAGACTTTGCCCAACGTACAGCTAAAGCCTATGCATGGGTCATGAACAGATAGACTTTAATGTACGACGGAAGAAATAATAATATAATGCTCCAGCTACCGTAAGACCTATAGGGAAAGAATACCACACACCGACAAGTCCACCCTTCAGTGTTATTCCAAAGAAATATGCCAATGGCAATGAGGTAACGAAATATGATAGAAATGCCACCAAGACCAATGGTTTCACATTTGACAAACCACGAAGGGAATTAGAGAATACACACTGCAAACCATCAGGCACCTGATAGATTATCAATGGGATGATTACAGTAGCTACAACTGCTGACACATTAGCGGAATCAGAAAACAACCATCCTATCTCATTACGGAAAATAAATACAGGGATAGCTACTACAAAAGCAGTAAACATACTCAAATGAAAACCTGCCCATGCCGTTGGAGCTATCTTTTCGAATTGTCGAGTACCATGGAACATACTGATACGTATGCTTACTGCTGCAGCTATAGCATAATACACTTGGAAAAACAGCATACTCACAGAAAGCATAATCTGATGACCTGCAAGTTCTGTAGCACCTATCCACCCAACGATAATACTTGCCAACGACCATGCTCCAGACTCCATTCCCATTTGCATAGCCAATGGCCAGCCTATTTTGTTTATTCGTAGCTGCAGAGCCATGGTTATTTTGCTATTATGGAACGCTTCTATTATGTGATGGTAGCGACGAGTAAAGAAAAAGACCACCATAATAGCAATACACATATATACGCGAGAGATGAGTGTTGCCAATCCTGCACCAAGAAGGCCCAACTCAGGCATTCCCCAAACACCATAAATAAGGAGCCAATTACCAAAGATGTTAAGCACATTTCCTGAAAGAAGTACCCACATAGATGTTTTTGTATCCGTCGTTCCATCAGCCGTTTGCTTAAATACATTAAACCAACACACGAATGGTATAGATATCAGATTGACAATATAATATGGACGCATATAAGGAATAAGTTCCTCAGGCTGTCCCATCTTATCAAGAAAAAAATAAAGCACACCATATACAAGCATCAGAAGAGCTGCAACTCCAGTATTAGAGAGCAAGGCATTACGCAGAGTAGAACCGATTTCTGCAAAATCTGTTCTTCCATAGCTATTACCCACCAGAGGAGTAATACCATAGGAGAATCCTAATGCTATCAGTATTCCCAACATAAAGATCTGTCCCACAAAGGCTGCTGCTGCAAGTTCAGAAACAGAATGATGACCAATCATTATAGTATCGGCAAAACTAAGGATGATAGTACCTATCTGTCCTATCACCATTGGTATGCCAAGTTCTATTATCGGTTTATATTGTGTTTTGTATATGCTGAAATCCATAATCCTGAGAATGTTATAAGTCCATTAATCATTAATAATTCATAGCCAAAATGATAATCCCAAAAGCGTTGTGCAACCATGTCAAGGGTAAAGCATAACACAGGTGAGACAACACAAACATAAGGTACATACTTGTCTGAAGCACGTCTCTTTGTAAGCAGTCCGTAGGCAAACAAGCCAAGAAGCGGACCATAAGTGTAGCCACATAATATGTATATGGCATCTATTACACTCGTAGAATTGATGATTCTAAAAGCCAGAATAAACACTACAAACACCACAGCAACGGCAAGGTGCACTCTCTTCCTAAGCTTTTCATCGTGTTCCTTACCGATAACATCAACACAAAAGCTTGTAGTAAGAGCCGTCATTGCAGAATCGGCTGACGAAAAAGAAGCAGCAACAACTCCTATTGTGAAGAGCACGACAACAGCATTACCCAAAGCTCCTGTTGCAGCAAACATAGCTAACAAATCGTCACTTTTTTCTGGTAGTGCAATACCCTGCTGATGAGCTAAAAACATAAGCAGAACACCTAATGAAAGGAATAACAGATTTACAGGAACAAATGCAAAACCATAGGTACACATATCTTTCTGTGCATCTTTTAGTGTTTTACATGTTAAATTCTTCTGCATCATGTCCTGATCAAGACCTGTCATCACTAACACAACAAAGATACCACTTAGGAACTGCTTTACAAAGTGTTGTCTTGAAACCCAATCATTAAACTCGAAAATCCTACTATGGCTATCTGCCTGTATTGCGGTAATTGCCTCTAAAGGTGTCATATCAAGAGCAGATATAACATGATATATTATCAGCACCAGAGCCGTAAACATACATAATGTTTGAAAGGTATCTGTCCATACAAGAGTCTTTATACCGCCTTTTCGGGTATATAACCATATAAGCACTACCATAACAATAACTGTTATGGCAAATGGAACGCCAAGAGATGAGAGTACAAATGTATGGAGAAGAAAACACACCACATAGAACCTCACAGCAGCACCAATAGTCTTGGAAAGCAAGAAGAAAGAAGCACCTGTTTTATAAGCTCTCTCTCCTAACCGCTGACGTAGATAACTGTAAATCGTGGTAAGATTCAGTCTATAATAAACAGGCAGCAGTACTAAGGCCACAAGGAAATAGCCAAATATAAAACCTATACACATTTGAAGATAGGTCATATCGCCCGCCAAAACCATTCCGGGAACAGAAACAAACGTAATTCCTGATATAGAAGCACCCACCATGCCAAAAGCCACCATATACCATGGAGAGCGTCGGTTACCACGATAAAAAGTGTCGTTATTTGATGTGCGAGTGGTAAGCCTGCTTATAAAAAAAAGAAAGCCAAAATAGGCTATTACAGTAATTAGAATAATCATAAGACTACAAAAGTACAAAAAAACTTGCACACGCTAATATTGTGTGTGCATTTTTTGTGCATTTACATCTAAAATTCGTTAATTAATGCTTGTACCCTTTCGCTATACCATCTCGTTTTTCTACCTTTGTTCTTAACTATGACAAGCGAAGAATGGTATCAGCGAGGTAATGACTATTGCAAGAAACAGGATTTCCAACAAGCACTACAATGCTATATGGAAGCAATAGCACTTAACCCAGAAAGTCCAGCAGTAGAAGCTAAAGAGATGCTTGACAACATCTACAGTTTTTATTGCCGTGATATCTATAATCCCTGATTATACATCAACGATGTCATAAAAACGAGAAAAAAATAATATTTAATACCCTTAAATATGGCAAGAATGAAAGGGGCTATCGTAGTAAACACTGACAGATGCAAAGGTTGTAGCCTTTGTGTTGTAGCATGTCCAAAACAGTGTATCTCGTTAGCCAACAAAAAAGTAAACGTACATGGCTATCCTTATGTAGAACCGAATGAACAAAGTGATGCTTGCACAGGCTGCACATCATGTGCCATTGTTTGTCCAGATGGATGTATAACTGTGTATCGCAAGAAAATAGAAGAATAACCTATGGATCAGGAAGTAAAATTGATGAAAGGCAACGAGGCTATTGCCCATGCTGCCATAAGATGTGGAGCCGACGGATTCTTCGGTTATCCTATCACCCCCCAAACAGAAATTATAGAAACGCTCTCTGCACTAAAGCCTTGGGAAACAACAGGTATGGTTGTTCTGCAGGCAGAAAGTGAGGTGGCTTCAATTAACATGCTATATGGTGGCGCTGGTGCAGGAAAGCGTGTTCTCACCACATCGTCAAGTCCAGGTGTAGCACTCATGCAAGAAGGTATTGCCTATATGGCTGGAGCAGAGGTTCCTGGAGTAATCGTTAACGTACAGCGTGGTGGTCCTGGATTAGGAACCATTCAGCCTTCACAGGCCGACTATTTCCAGGCAACACGTGGAGGAGGAAATGGCGACTACAACGTTATTGTTCTCGCGCCTAACAGTGTTCAGGAGATGGCCGACTTCGTTGATCTTGCCTTTGAACTGGCATTTAAGTATCGCAATCCAGCTATGATTCTATCTGATGGCGTTATTGGTCAGATGATGGAGAAGGTTGTGCTGCCACCTATGAAGCCTCGTCGCACAGAGGAACAGATTTTAAAAGAATGCCCATGGGCATCAACAGGACGCACAAAGAACCGTCAGCCAAACATCATAACTTCTCTTGAACTTAAACCTGAAGAGATGGAGAAGCGTAATCTTGCCTTACAAGCAAAATATGAACTATGTAAGAAAAACGAAGTACGCTTCGAGACCGAATACTGTGATGATGCAGAATATGCTGTTGTTGCATTTGGAAGTGCTGCCCGCATAGCAGAAAAAGCGGTTGAAATTGCACGTGCTGAAGGTATTAAGGTAGGACTCTTCCGCCCTATCACCCTATGGCCTTTCCCAGAAAAACAGATTGCCAAACTTGCTCAGCAAGTAAAAGGTATTCTTGTTGCAGAGATAAATGCAGGTCAGATGATTCAAGATGTAAAACTCGCTGTTAATGGTATAACACCTGTTGAACACTTCGGCCGACTGGGTGGTATTGTTCCTGACCCACAGGAAATTGTTGACAACATAAAAAAAATAGCCAATCATGAATAACGATATAATCTCACCAGAAAACTTGGTTTATGAGAAACCAAAGCTCATGAACGATGTCAACATGCACTATTGTGCAGGTTGCTCACATGGAGTAGTACATAAACTCGTTGCAGAGGTCATTGAGGAAATGGGTATGGCTGACAAAACTGTAGGCGTTAGTCCTGTTGGATGTGCTGTCTTTGCCTATCGTTATATTGATATCGACTGGCAGGAAGCTGCTCATGGTCGTGCACCAGCAGTAGCAACAGCTATCAAACGCCTATGGCCTGACCGTCTTGTTTTTACCTATCAGGGAGATGGCGATATGGCTTGTATTGGTACAGCTGAAACAATTCATGCCCTTAACCGTGGTGAAAACATCACGATTATTTTCATTAATAATGCCATTTACGGTATGACAGGTGGCCAGATGGCTCCTACTACCCTTGTAGGACAGAAAACATCAACATGCCCTTATGGTCGTGACCCAGAACTTCACGGCTATCCTATCAAGATGCCTGAGATTGCAGCACAACTTCAGGGTACATGCTATGTAACCCGCCAAAGTGTGGAAAACGTTGCTTCTATCAACAAAGCAAAGAAAGCCATTAGAAAAGCCTTCGAGGCTAATATGGCAGGAAAAGGCTCGTGCCTTGTTGAAATAACCTCAACATGTAGCAGTGGATGGAAACTATCTCCTGTAAAAGCCAACCAATGGCTTGAAGATAATATGCTTCAGTTCTATACCAAAGGCGACATAAAAGATACAACGGAGTAAGTTGGTGGGGTTATGAGTTGATTGTTTATAAATTAATTTTTTAAGAAATGAAGAAAGAAATAATCATATCTGGCTTTGGCGGTCAAGGCGTTCTTTCAATGGGTAAGATACTTGCCTATTCAGGACTGATGGAAGATAAAGAGGTTACATGGATGCCTGCCTATGGTCCAGAGCAGAGAGGAGGTACTGCCAATGTTACTGTTATTGTAAGCGATGAGCGCATCTCATCACCTATACTTAGCAGTTATGACGTAGCTATTGTGCTCAATCAGCCTTCTCTCGATAAATTTCAGCCTAAGGTAAAACCAGGTGGCATACTCATATATGATGATTTTGGTATTATCAACCCTCCTACCCGCACAGATATAACAATATACAGTATCTCTGCTATGGAGAAAGCTGCCGAAATGAAAAATTCTAAGGTTTTCAATATGATTGTCCTTGGAGGGTTATTACAGGTATGTCCGTTCCTTCCTGACACAGCCTTAGAAAAGGCACTCTACAAAACCCTTCCAGAGCGTCATCACGCCCTCATTCCACTAAATATGGAAGCAGTTGCGGAGGGAAGAAAGATTATTCGCCCAGAAGGCGAATAATTAATTTAGAATTTTGAATTACGAATTTTGAATTGGTCGCCCTGCGGGCGATGTAGAGTTATTCAATTACGAATTAAGCCACCTGCAGAGATTTCTGCAAGTGGCTTTAATTTTTCATTATTTCCATTTTCAATATTAAACATGCCCAGCGAAAAACGCCGGGCATGTTTTAAATCTTCTCAAAAGCCTGCTCCAGATCGGCAATGATATCATCTATGTGTTCTACACCAATTGAAAGACGAATAGTGGCTGGAGTAATGTGCTGCTCAGCAAGTTCTTCAGGTGAAAGCTGAGAATGGGTAGTTGTGTATGGATGAATCACCAGCGACTTAACGTCAGCAACATTGGCAAGGAGAGAGAAAATTTTAAGCGAATCTATAAATTTCCATGCATTCTCTTGTCCTCCATTGATTTCAAAGGTAAAGATAGAGCCTCCTCCATTAGGGAAATACTTATTGTAAAGTGCATTGTCTTTATGGGTTGAAAGAGAAGGATGACTCACACTCTTTACCTTTGGATGATGATTTAGATATTCCACTACCTTCAGCGCATTCTCCACATGACGCTCTATACGCAGAGGTAGAGTCTCTGTTCCCTGTAACAATATCCATGCATTGAATGGTGATATAGTAGCACCAGTATCACGAAGGATAACAGCACGAATACGGGTAACAAAGGCGGCAGCTCCAGCCACATCGGCAAACACGGCACCATGGTATGATGGATCAGGTTTGGCAAGAGTAGGATACTTATCTGCGTTGGCTTTAAAATCAAACTTACCTGCATCAATAATCACACCACCTAAAGAACTACCATGTCCACCGATAAATTTTGTTGCAGAGTGGACAACGATGTCTGCTCCATGTTCGATAGGACGAACTAATAATGGAGCAAACGTGTTGTCAACAATAAATAAAACATTATGTCTATGTGCTATTTCAGCTACGGCTTCAAAATTCAACACGTCAGAGTTAGGATTTCCAAAAGTCTCGGCATATACTACCTTGGTATTTGGACGAATAGCAGCTTCAAGAGCCTGCAGATCGTTCACATTAACGATTGTATAGTCAACACCCTGAGTGCTCAGCGTATGAGTGATGAGATTATACGAACCACCATACAGATTGTCAGCAGCAACAATATGGTCGCCATTCTGAAGAACATTCTGCAAGGCATAGGTAACAGCAGCTGCACCTGAGGCTACAGCAAGACCAGCCACGCCACCTTCAAGAGCAGCAATGCGGTCTTCAAACACGCTCTGTGTGGTATTTGTTAAGCGACCATAAATGTTGCCGGCATCACGTAGTCCAAAACGGTCGGCTGCATGCTGAGAACTATGGAATACATAAGATGCTGTCTGATATATTGGTACTGCACGTGAATCAGTTGTTGGATCAGCCTGTTCCTGTCCTACGTGAAGTGCAAGTGTCTCGAGATGTAATTTGTTTGTAGCCATAATCAAAATCCTTTCTTTTACTTTAATAATTAAACTTTATTTTCGCAAGCTTTGGTCTAGAATTCAAGAAGAAAACATTATGAATTACCAATTCCTAACTTCTAATTACTTCCCTTCGGTCAGTGACCGTTGGTTCCTAACTTCTAACTTTAAGCGAACTATCGATTTCACATTTGCAAAGGTATAAAAGACAGAAATATCCAACAAGGTTTGATAGAAATTAAGAATATTTTTCTATCTTTGCACTATCTAAAAGAACAGACGTTCTAAAACACCCTGTTTTTTTGACCTTTAAAAGAACAAGCTTATGGCAACAGTATTAGACAAAGTAGATATTGAGATTCTTCGCACCCTACAAGACGACGGTCGTCTCACCATGCGCGAGTTAGCTTCTCGTGTTAGTCTTTCATCAACTCCAGTATTCGAGCGTTTAAAACGTCTTGAAGCCAATGGCTATATAAAGAAGTATATGGCTGTTCTTGATGCTGAAAAACTGAATCGCGGATTTGTGGTATTCTGTAATGTTAAACTACGCCGCATGAACCGTGACATTGCAAAAGACTTTGTCGAGCGAATAAAAGACATTCCTGAAGTAACCGAATGTTACAACACATCAGGTAACTTCGACTATATGCTAAAGATAAATGCACCCGACATGAAAACCTATCAGGAGTTCCTCATTAACACTTTAGGAACTATCGAGAGTCTTGGTAGCGTGGAAAGTACCTTTGTCATGAACACCGTCAAACAACAGTTTGGCATCAACATATAATCGCCATCAAATATCAGTCTCTCCCATCCCAATGGGAATTCCGATAGGGAAGGAGTTAAAACAGCAAATAAGTAGCCTAAAGCGCAAACAGATGGTTAGCCCCTTCTCATTGGAGGGGGATGGGGGAGGCTACTTATTTCCTTTTGATTATGAACTATTATACAGAGTATATTTAAAATCTCAACAAAAGTTAGGAGATATGAGTTAGAAACTTTACTTTTTTACCCTTTTACTTTTTTACTTTAAAAAAAAATTGCAAATACGGAAAATAATATATATCTTGCACCCAAATTTTTAATACCATTATAAAAATGAAAAAAAATATAAGCTTTCTATGTTTTTTATGGGCACTATTGTTATCGACCACTATCCAGGCACAACCAATAGTAAAAACACATATAGAAACTGGTGATATTGAGGGTGTCATCACACTCCCCAATGCCGACAAAATACACTTCGTAGATAGAATGTATAAAACTATTCGCGAACAGACAGAAGCTAAGAGAAAAAAACTATAGTGATAACAGATAAAAACAACAACAATGAAAAAGATTTTATTCGCAACAATTGCTTCTTTCTTTTTACCTGTAGTCACCTTTGCAGAAGAAACAGAAGGAACAACAACAAATCTGTCAACAGCCAGTCTGGACACAGAATTAAACATTTCTAAGGAGATTGATAGAAAAATGGATTCTATCGCTCGCGTAAACCATAATGCACCATGGTCAAAGAAAAACTGGACATGGATGCATTCCAACCCTAATGTACCGGCATACAAGGCAAAGGACGATCTCACATTTGTGGGTGTACCTATTTTTATAGCAGGCATCATAGCAAAAGGCGAAAAAAAATCGTTCCGTCAAAACACAGAAGGCAATAAACACACCCTGGTAACCGATTTCAAAACCCACATTGATGACTATTCGCAATTCTTCGGTCCAGCAATGGCTACAGGACTGAAGATAGGTGGTGTTGAGGGGCGTAGCACATGGGGACGCTATCTGGCTTCATCGGCATTCTCTTATGCTATCATGGCTGGTTTGGTAAACAGCATCAAATACACCGCCAAGGAAATGCGCCCTGATGGTTCAACAGCCAACTCATGGCCTTCGGGACACACAGCGACAGCTTTCGTGGGTGCAACTATCCTGCACAAGGAATACGGAATGACCGTTTCTCCTTGGTATTCAGTAGCAGGATATGGTGTTGCAACAGCAACAGGTGTCATGCGCGTACTCAACAACCGCCACTGGGTGTCCGATGTGCTTAGTGGTGCAGGTATCGGTATCGTGTCAACAGAGTTGGGCTATGCCTTAGGCGACATCATCTTCAAAGACAAGGGACTCTTGCGTGGCCCATTAAACAGCGGCAAGAATATCATCTATAACCCATCATTCTTCTCTGTTTCAATGGGAGCAGGCTTTGGCTCTAAAAGTCTTGACTTCGACCTCAGCAGCTTTGAGTTATCAACCATGTTTGATGATGAAAACCCTAACGACAAGATTCTTAATCTACGTTTCGGCACATCAACAGCCGTTGGCGTCGAAGGCGCATACTTCTTCAACAAATACTTTGGTGTGGGTGGACGCCTACGCGTTAACAGCGCACCTATCAAAGGCTGGAGCGGTATAGAAGACATTGCATGGAACGACATTGCCGGAGGAATGTTCAACGACCCGGAATTAGATTATAACGATACCGAACTTAACAATTTTCTTTTTGGAACAGGAACACCAGGACAGGCAGGTTACAGCGCACCGATTATTGACGAACTGGAATTCACTATCAAGAGTGATCATTTAACTGAATTCTCAGCCGATCTTGGTCTTTATTTCAACTTCCCACTTTCAAAACGCTTTGCTTTAGGCACAAAGCTTCTTGTTGGACGAAGCATCATGCAGGAAGTTGACCTTAATGCAACCGTAACGGGTGGTAAACGCGAAATATCATTAGATGGGATAAGATGCCTACCCGACACATATACCTCAACATGGGATTATTTCACACTCGGAGGAAACAACTCCACGAAATATGGCACGGGCATTTCTTTAACCTACCAATATAAAGAAAATTACGCATGGCGCCTGTTCCTTGATTACGACTATACACGCAAAAAATACACAATGGACTATTCACCAGGCAACTTCGTTGACGATGCAATAAATTGGAATATTCCTGTCGAAGGCGAAATCCTTGACGCTGATGATTACACAGAACATATTTCAATCAAAAAGAATCGCAACACCTTCATTTTTGGTGGTTCATTCACAATATCATTCTAAAGAGTAATCCCCTCCAGCTGGAGGGGGTTTTTCATGTTGTTATATGTATTTTTCACCGTGTAAAATATCATAGAATGACAAAAAAATAACTAAAACTGAAACCGCACAAACCCACAAATGGGGCAAGCCGCAAGTTTGCCCCCCTTGTTTTCTTTCTGAGAATAATAATACTAAAGTTTCGCAAGCGAATTATTTTACTTGAGATTTTAAAAAGAAGAAAATGTGTATGAATGGAATACGGCTCAGAATGAGCCTATAATGATTTTG
>CAJOCR010000023.1 GCA_905236755.1 uncultured Prevotella sp. | reverse complement strand
ATCGAAAATTAAACGCGAATTATTCATAAATTATAGATCTAATCAAGACAAATTAATTCTCGATAAATTTACGTTAATTTCGACAATTTTCGTCAAGCGAAGCGCCTTACAAGAGTTAGGAGTTAGGAGTTAGAAGTTAGGAGTTAGGAGTTAGAAGTTAGAAATTCAGAATGGTATTCATACCCCTGAATGTCATTTTCCTGTCGGGAAAACGGCTTCGATGCCGATCAATGTCATTTCTTAAATTGATTATGAACTCTGGTACACTGACAGTATTGTTTGAAGATCCTTTTTGGATTGGTGTGTTCGAGATGATCGATCGCAAGGGTTTGCGTGCCTGTAAGGTAACGTTTGGTGCCGAACCAACGGAGAAGGAGGTGATGGAGTTTGTTGATAAAAACTGGCATCAGCTGAAGTTTAGCGATGCTTGTTCTGATTATGCCTTGCAAGCGGAACGAAAGCCGAGGATTAATCCAAAGCGAATGATTCGTGAGGCAAAGAAACAGATGCAGTCGCAAGGTATAGGCACAAAGTCGCAGCAAGCATTGAAATTGCAGCAGGAACAAAACAAAACCGAACATAAACAACGCCTGAAAGCAGAGCGTGAAGCTGATAAACAGCGAAAGTTCGACCTTCGACAGGCTAAGAAAAAAGAAAAGCATAAAGGACATTGATAAGAATGAAAAAAGAAATAAACCCTAAAGAGAGCAGTCGTGCTGCAGCATTCGGTATGTGGATGTCATCGCCTATGCCGATGGTAACATTGGTGAAGACGCTTGATGTCACCCGCTTGATAAAGATTAGTAAAAAGAGTGGCGTAAAGTTCACAGCGTTGATGTGCTGGTGCATCGGCAAGGCAGCGAGTAAAGTGGAGGAGTTTTATACGTTGCCTGTAGATGGAAAGTTGTATCGCTATGACAAACTTGCCATTAACGTCATTGTAGAGAATAGTAGGGGAGGGATAAACTCTTGCGACATCCCTTTCTCAGATGATTTACAACAATTCAATCACAAATACATGATGCTTACAGCACAAGTTGCGAATGAATGTAAGAGCTCTTTTCTTGATGACTACATGGTTGTCGGAACATCTGCAATGATACAGACGGAACTCGATAGTATAGTAAATCAATATACTGATCAGTTCTGTAACCCAATGGTGATGTGGGGCAAGTATCATAAAGGATTGTTTAAGACGACGCTGCCAGTATCGTTTCAGTTTCATCATGTTCAAATGGATGGTGGTCATGCTGCAAGGTTCCTACAATATTTGCAGGATGAAATAAAAAAAATATAAAACAGTGAAATCAAAGATAGAAACAATAGAGTTTTATAGCAAGGCTCTTGATAAAAAGATGGCTGTTACGGTTTATGTGCCAGCCAATTATGTAGATGGTCTGTCTGTTCTTTATTTTATGCATGGACGAAGTGGTGATGAAAATATCATTCATGCTCTTGAGATGCAGACTGTTGCCGACAAGATGATAGGCGAGGGACGGATGCGCCCTATGTTGATTGTGTGTCCACGAATGGAGAATGCATTGGGACTAAATGCTTATGGTGACTATTTCTTCGACGAGGTTATGCCACTTATAGAGCAACGATATAAAACCACTACACGTTTTATTGGTGGTTGCTCGGCAGGGGGATATATAGCACTAAACTATGCGCTTTTGCATCCTACAATGTTTACTCGTGTTGGTGGTCATATGCCAGCCATAGATGATCAACTTGATGATGAAGACTTGCATTATTTTGGTACCCACGATGTATGGGAAGCAAACAATCCTCTTTCCCTTGCTCGTCAATGCTCATTACCTGCAGAAATAGCATTTTATCTGGATGCAGGCGATGAAGATGAGGGAGGCTTCTATCGTGGATGTGCTCTGCTTGCCAAAACACTAAAGGCACGTGGGGTTCAAGTAGAGAATCATCTCAACAAAGGGCATCACTCGGTTCAATATATCAAGGAGAATTTTGAAAAGTATCTTTTGTTCTATGGAATATTATGAATGCAATATTATATATTCACGGAAAAGGTGGTAGTGCAACTGAAAGTGAACACTACAGAATGTTGTTTGCTGATAGCGAAGTAATAGGCTTGGATTATCAAACGTTCACTCCCTGGGAAACAGGTAAGGAGATACGCATAGCCGTAGAAGAACTAAAAGGCAAATATGAAAATATTATTCTGATTGCTAACAGTATAGGAGCTTTCTTCAGTATGAATGCAGGCATTGACGACATGATTCAGAAGGCCTACTTTATCTCTCCAATCGTTGATATGGAGAAACTGATTACCGATATGATGAAGTGGGCAAGTGTTACAGAGCACGAACTGGAATCAAAAGGTGTGGTTCATACAGAATTCGGTGAAGACCTGTCTTGGGATTATCTGTGTTACGTAAGAAACCACCCAATCAAATGGAATGTGCCAACGCAGATTCTTTATGGCAGCAAAGATCATCTAATGTCAATTGATACCATCACTAACTTTGCCAATAAACACAACGCCTCTTTAACCATTATGGAAGGTGGAGAGCATTGGTTTCATACAGAAGAACAAATGACATTCTTAGACAATTGGATAAAATGAGAATAGAACTTGTAACTAATTATAGCAGTTTGTAGTTTTGCGGTCAAATTAATTCTTACAAGAAATTCGTAATTAATTAATATTTTTCAATGAAAATAGTAAAAGAGAAAGTATTTAGGCTAATGGGCTTGCTGGTTGGGATATTGCTTTTCCCAACTGTGAGCAGAGCACAGAAGGATGATATTGCACACGAAGAGACGTTGCGTGAAGTAACCATTAGTTCGCGTTCGGCTTCAAAAAGAGTTGATGAGGTGCAAGTGGGCGTTGAGAAGGTTGAGATTGCTACTCTTGCCAAGGTTCCGTCACTATTTGGAGAGAAAGATATACTTAAGAGTATTCAACTCTTGCCTGGTGTAAAAAGTGAGAGTGAAGGCTCTGGAGGTTATCAGGTGCGTGGTGGCACAGCAGCACAGAATCTCATACTCTTGGATGGCGCTACTGTGTATAATGCTGGCCATCTGATGGGATTGTTCTCTTCTTTCAATGATGATGCTTTGATGAATGGTTCGCTATATAAAGGAATGGTACCAGCTCAGTTAGGTGGTGGCTCTTCCTCAGTATTTGACATTAGTACCCGTTCGGGCGATGTTAATAACTACCATTATGGTGCATCAGTAGGACTACTTTCTGCTAAGGTGATGGCAGAAGGCCCTATACAGAAGGACAAATCGTCGTTCCTTGTTGCAGGCAGACGTTCATATCTTGATCTTTTCTTAGGATTAAGCGATGAGTATAAAAATAATACATTACACTTCTATGATACCAACGTACGTCTGAATTTCCATTTATCGCCAAAGGATATGCTGGCGCTCTCATTCTTTCATGGACGCGACAATATGGCTATTGAGGATATGATGATGATGGAGTGGAGTAATACGGCTGCAACAGCCAACTGGCTGCACACATTTAGCGACACCCGTTATGTCAATACAAAACTGGCATATAGTATCTATCAATGCGATATGGGTATGGATATGCTTAGCAGTTACTATAAGATGAAGGGATACATTCGCCACGCCACGTTGCGCCATCAGCAGGTGTGGGCGCCAGGTCAACATCGTTTTAACTATGGCTTGGAAGGAACTTTTCTACAGCTACAATCGGCAGAATGGGATATAGTTGAATTGCATGAGCGTGAGCGTCGTAATGCTCTGATGGGTGCTGCATGGATTGGTGATGAGTGGCGCGTCGGCAAGCAGTTAGAACTGTCTGCTGGTGTACGTCTCCATCTTTTCTCTGTGTTGGGGGACGCTCCTTATTATTTGATAGACAAAGACGGAAACATCACAGAGACTCTTAATACTGCGAGTGGACATATAGTAAAGACTTACACGAATGTGGAGCCACGTCTTAGTGCAAAGTTGAAACTCAGTCAGCTACATAGTTTGAAACTTGGATATAGTCGCACTTCACAGGATATACACGCCATCAGTAATAGTTCTATGTCGATGCCTTTCGACCGATATACAATGACAAGTAATATCGTAGCACCTGAGCAAGCAGACCAAATAGCGTTAGGATGGGCGGGCATCACTAAAAATGGCGAATATGATTTCTCGGCAGAGGCTTACTACAAAGACATACGTAATGTATATGACTATCGTGATGGCAAGCTGTTCTATTCAGAGATAGAAATCGAACGACTGATATTGGGTGGCAAGGGACGTGCCTATGGCTTGGAACTCTGTGCTCACAAAAACAAAGGATTGCTAACAGGATGGGTGTCATATACGCTGTCGTGGTCGGATAATAAGATTGAGGGTATCAACGGTGGCAAATGGTACACTGCTTCCAATGACCGTCGCCACGACCTGTCGGTTGTAGGTATGTATAAACTGTCGAATACGTGGGAAGTTGCTGCTACATGGCACTATAATACCGGTCAGGCTTTGACGGCACCTTCTGGCAAATACGATATGAGTGGCTCTACTTTCTATTATTATCATGAGCGCAACGGATATCGTGCTCCTGCCTGTCACCGTCTTGACATTAGTGCTACTTATACGAAAAAGCATGGTAGGGCTACACACATTTGGTCGTTTGGTATTTATAATGCCTATAACCATTATAACCCGTATGTGATACAGTTCCTCAACGATGATGACAAGCCATCAGGTACTAAGGTTGAGCAGACATCACTTTTTGGAATCATTCCTTCTGTGTCATTCACGATAAAATATTAAGAGATAATGAGAAAGATAATATATTTGCTGTTAGCTTTGGGACTATTTACAGCTTGTACTAAGGAAATAGATTTTGATTTCAACGAGATTGATCCCATTGTAGTTATCGAGGGGCATATTTCTAACGAAGGATGTATGGTCGTCGTCAGTCGTAGTCGCTCAGTGAATGATGCTACGCATGCACATTGTTTGGAGGGTGCTATCGTGACTATTACTGGTAATGGTTCCACCATCGCTTTGACTTATGATGTAGAAAAGGATTGCTACTATTCGTCTGTAACAGGCGTGCCAGGTAATACCTACCAACTGAGTGTTGACTTTGAAGGTAAACATTATGAGGCAACTTCTCTGATGCCTTCACAAGCTCCTATTGTATCGTCAGAGTTTATGTGGATGCCTATGATGAACGAGCGATGGCTGAGTTACGAGATGTGGGCTAAAGATCCTAACCCCGATCAGCGAAATTACTTATGGTTTAGAATGTATCGTTTCTCTTCACATCCGCACTTTGAAGGTAAACCACAAACGGAACCTTATACTTGGGACTTGTTTGATGATCGTGGCTGTCCGCCAGGTACCATCTTTATGGATATGGTGACAGTCAGCGAAAAGATGATGAATGATGATGAGAAAGAAAACTGGAAGTGGATATTCTATGATGGCGATAGAATCACTGCGGAACTGATCACAGTAGATCGTACCGTCTATAATTATCTTTGTGAACTTCGTGCAAGTCAGTATGGAAGAGGTGCCAATCCGCATAGTAATATTTCGGGTGGTTGTTTAGGTTTCTTTGCTGCAGAATCGGTGTCGCATACAGATACCATCGTGTTCTATCGTGACAAAGTGCCCAATTACGATAAAAATAGTAAATAAAAAAGATGCTTAGTGCACAATTATTTATACTTTTGTAGAAACATTTTGTTTAAAATAAAAAAAGCGTATGGTTAAACACATTATTCTCTGGAAACTTAATCCAGAACTCTCAGAAGAAGAGAAGGCAAAAGTAAAGGCTGAAATCAAGGCTGGTCTTGAGGGATTAGTAGGCAAAGTACCAGGACTTCTTGAAGTTACAGTTCATATTGATGGACGATTAGATTCATCAAATGCAGATGTAATGCTCGATAGTACTCTCGAAAGTGCAGAGGCTCTTAAAGGCTATGCTCCACATCCTGCTCATGTGGCAGTGCGTGATACAAAGGTACGCCCTTACGCTGTAGAGCGTTTGTGTCTTGATTTCGAGATCTAAAATATTTTTATTCGCTCCAAATCTTGCCCTGTTGCTTTTGCATCAGGGCTTTTTTTATAATCTATTATGTCATTCATCACATATTTGTATTGTTTATCCCAGAAATAAAGTGTGGTTCGTAATATTTTGTATTTTTACAACATCGTTTTTTAGATAAATGGATATGGAGACTTTAGTTGGTTTTTTACAGGCTGCATGGCCTTGGATGGTTATGGGGCTTTTGCTTGCAGTATTCTTTAAAATAAATGCAAGTCGTAAATGGGATAAGGAAACCTATGAGCACGGCGGCATGGGTATGTGTCTTGGTGTTGCTGTTAGTGTTGCATTAGGTATCAATCTTGGTGTTGGTATTTTGGCTGGTCTTGTTCTTGCAACATATCTGAGTTCAAAGGAAGAAAAGATAACGAGAAACAGCAATGAAGATGAAACAATATAGATACGTTAAGAGTAATGCTTTTACGGCAGGTGGTTCATTAGGCAACCCTGCGGCATGTATTTTTACGGAGCAAGAGCAATTGACTCCCGAACAGATGCTGGCAATAGCTGCTGAACACAAAGGCTTTGTTATGGAAGTTGTGTTTTGTAGTCACTCTGATGTTGCAGATTGCAAACTTACATATTATTCATCAGAGTGTGAGGTGGAGTTTTGTGGTCATGGAACCATTGCTACCATGTACACAATGGTGAAGGAAATACCTAAGCTGTTGGCTAAGCCTGTCATTACAGTCGAGACAAACTGTAAGGGAATAATTGAGGTTTATAATGCCATCAATGAAGAGGATGCCGTGTATATCACGGCTCCTGATCCGATAGAATATCCGATGAATCTATCTATTGCACAAATCGAGGGTGCACTTAGTCTGCCTCACGATTCCGTCCGCAAAGATTTACCAATTCGTATCATTGATGCTGGTTTGCGAACACTTATTGTACCTATATGTGATATGGAAACAGAAATTTCTGTTTATCCTAATGAACAAAGTCTTAAGGATTTCTGTTTGAGTAGTGATATTGATATTATCCTCATTTTTTCAAAACAAACTTTAGATGGTGAAGCTTATGCTCACACCCGAGTTTTTGCGCCAAAGTTTGGTTATCTTGAAGATCCTGCAACTGGTTCTGGTAATAGCGCTTTTGCCAACTATCTATTGAGTGAAATGTTATGGGATGGTCAGCCTATCACGATAGAGCAAGGTGGTAATAATCGTATTTTCAATTCCATAAAACTTAAGTGCTGGGATGGTCATATTTTGTTTGGTGGCAAAGCCACTAAGAAAATAGAAGGATTATATTTTCAAAAGTAAATATTTGATAGATATGAAAGCAATATTTTTTTCAAAGAAAATGCTTATCGTAATAGCGTTGTTGTTCGTATTTACGATGAGCGCCGATTCTCAAAATAGAATTGAAGTGTTTATGTCGCAAATGCTCAAGACTGAGAGTGCATATAAAGAATTTATTAAGGAAGGTAAGCACAAAGAAGCAATAGCTCCGCTTACCACACTCATTAATTTGATAGATACTTCCACTATCTATAAGGTTATAAATATTCCAGAAGCAAGTTTTAAACAGTCAAATAACCTTTACTATTATGATCTGGCTTGCTGTTATGCTGTTATTGGAAAGAAAAAACAGGCAATATTGGCTTTGGAGCGGGCAATAAACCTTGGGTATACATATTACGACAATATGTTGTCTGATAATGATTTGGTGTCTCTTCGTAACGAAAAAAAATACAATGAATTATTGAAAGTAGTAAAGGAAAGAACGCCACTTAAACGACTTAAGGGTTCGGCTCCTTATGCTAAGGACACGAAAAATGAGAATGTTATGTTTACCTATCAATCAAAAGATGATTATAGGCTACATGCTGTACGTGATTATTTAAAACTCGATTCTGTTGCAGGGCAGGGTGATGAATTGTCGAAGATTATCAACTTGTTGCATTTTGTTCATGACAATATGCCTCACGATGGTAGCCATAGAGCTTTTGCAGAGATGGACGCTATAGATTTATACAATTATTGTAAGGCCTCAGGTAGAGGTGTGAATTGTCGTCAATTGGCTATATCACTTTGCGAAATGTATTTGTCTATTGGCATTCCTGCTCGTTATGTTACTTGTTTACCTGCTGATCCTAATGATACAGAGTGTCATGTTATCAATAGTGTGTGGTCAGAGCAATTACAGAAATGGATATGGATAGACCCCACTAATGATGCTTGGGTAATGGATGAAAACGGTAACTTGCTTAGTATTGCCGAGGTGCGCGAACGAATGATTAATGATCAGCCATTGGTACTTTGTGAGACAGCCAATTGGAATCATCGTGAAAAGCAGACTAAAGAGGGATATCTGTATAATTATATGTCGAAGAATCTCTACTATTTCGAATGTAATAAGCATAATCAGTTTAATCCAGAGAGTGATTATCGTACCAAAACAGCAGAGTATATTTATCTTGTTCCCGTTGGTTTTGCTGATAATAAAAAAGGAGTTGTAACAACAGATTCTGATTTATTTTGGGCAAAGCCAGAAACGATAGAATAGAATCGAGTTTAGAAATGGATAAGATAATTACAGTTGTTCCAGTAGTTCCTTAAGTTTATTGACATTGCTGCGGGAAACAGGGATGACGTCGTGACATTGCTGCATGACGAGCTTCATGGCGCGAGAATTAGAGGAAATCTGCTCAACCTGACCGAGATTGACCATAAAGGCACGATGGCAACGTACTATCATGGCATAATCCTGCAGTTTGTCTTCCATCTGTTTCATTGTGGCGCGAAGCATATTTGTCTTCACTTCGCCATCGTGAATTTGTATCACCTTGACATAGTTGCCAACAGCTTCTATATATAACAGATTTGAAATCTCGAAGGTAACACTTTCGTTGGTGTTACCTTCGAGTGTTATCTGTGAATTCTGATATGTGTTTTCTGTAAGAACATCGTTCTCCGTTTGTTGCTGGTTTACTGCATTTGAAATCTGCAATTTCTTCAGTTGTTCGTTCAGCTCTTTGGTTTCTTCCAACTCTACAGATAGATAACGGCTACGGAACTTGAATCGCCAGTATAATCCGATGGTGAAGGAAAGGAAGGCGATAATCATCAACGTCTCCAGAAAATTGCTTAAAGACAGTTTGTTGCCATCTGCCCAGTAACTCATCGCAACATGGCGATAAATACAGATTACCAATGCTACCAACGGAGTGTTGATGCTTTGGAAACGCAGATTACGGCTAATGATATAGTTTATGCCACGATCGTAGGAACGGGGCATACGGATAATGTATCGCAAAATGACTTCTGTAATGAAGCAACATAATATGCCCAATATAAACAATGCCATCAAATGAACATAGGTTTGCCATTGCCAAACTTCGAGTCCGAAGGGCTTAAAGATGGCTAATGCCAGTACAATGAAGGCAGTGCTGATGAAGCGGGTTCTGATAGTTTCTTTGTGAGCTTTGTTCATAGCTGACAAAGATATAAAAAAAAGAAATAAAAAGTATAGATTGAAGAGAAAAAATGCTTACTTTCTATCATTTTATGCTCTTTTCATCCTTTTTAATGCCCATTTGTCACAGAAACGTGCAGTATGTCCCAGAATTATGATTATATCAATAGCTAATTGTATTTTTGTATCGTTGAATCATTAAATATAATTGCGATAAAAAATAGGAGATTAGTAAAAAATGAATGCTACAAGACAAGGAATTTATGTTCGTATGATTGCGATGGCGATTGCGATAATGGGTTTCATCCATATCGCTGCAACTTTTACACCGCTCATAAATGGCGGCCTGGAAGTGCTGAGTGTGGCCAAGCAGCAGGCAATGACTTATATGAGCCTTATGTGTGGCATGCTGCTGATAGTGTGCGGTTTGCTTGTAGCAATGCTTCATAACAAAGTTAAAGAACATCCGTTTTTACATAGGCCATATATGCTTATATATGGAGCACTGAGCATTGATGGCATATTGGCAGTTGCTTTTATGCCACACAATCCATTTGCATGGATGGTGTTGATACTTGTTGGAGGTTTAGATATTCTGGTAACATACAGTATTTATGCGCTGTCAAATCATTAAATTAAAACAAATTAAACGATGAAGAAAAAAGTATTAGCACTGCTACTCCTCTTTGTTGGATGGCAAGCAATACAGGCTCAGAATATGAGTAAGTACAAATCCTTGAATGATTCAACCTATAAATGTACTATAACAGAAAGAGAGAATAATATGAAAAAAACAATGAAATTTTGTCAGAGCTGCGGTATGCCACTGACAGACGAAGTTCTCGGCACCAATGCAGATGGTAGTAAAAATGAAGATTATTGCATTTATTGCTATAAGGACGGTAAGTTCTTGCAAGACTGCACGATGGACGAGATGATTGAGCATTGTGCTCAGTTTGTCAACGAGGTGAACAAAGGGTTACCTCAGCCTATCACCAAAGAAGAATATATCGGACAGATGAAGATGTACTTCCCACAACTGAAGCGTTGGCGCAAGACACTTACTGTCAACGATGATGAGGCTATGAAGGTAAATCCTGCTTTGGCTGGGGTTAAAGAGCTTATCGCGCAGATGGCCGACTCATTGCCTATTGCCTTCATATCATCAGTAGATAACGAGGGCTATCCCTGCACCAAGGCTATGTTGGCACCACGTAAACGCGAGGGCATCCGTACGTTCTATTTTACCACTAATACCTTCTCGCTGCGTGTGGCCCACTACAAGGCCAATCCCAAGGCCAGCATCTATTTCTGCGATGCCGAAGGTTTCAAAGGTATGATGCTTCGTGGCACTATGGAAGTGCTGACTGATGCCAAGAGCAAGGAGATGATTTGGCGCGAGGGCGATACAGAGTATTATCCCGGCGGCGTGACCGATCCTAATTACTGCGTACTGAAGTTCACAGCCACCGATGGCCGTTTCTACAGCGACTTTTATCCACGTAGCTTCGTGATTGAGTAAACATAAGATTGGTTTTATTAATCATTTGATATACAGATGAAAGAAATATTGTACATATTGCTGGATTATTATGCTGAGCATGAGATAGGTTTTATGCCAGGTGCGGTGAGCACCGACGCCATAGGATTTCGCAAGGAACCAAAGTATATCAATAAGATGGTAGCTCCAACGATGGAGCCTGTAAAATCGCTTGGCGGTATGCGAACATTGCCCGATTATTCGTTCGAAACCATGCCAAAAGATTATGCGGCATTGGTGCTGATAGGTGGTTTTGGTTGGATGAATCCCGAAGCTGAGCGTGTATTGCCCATTGTTAAGGATGCGCTGGGCAAGGGTGTTGTAGTGGGGGCTATCTGTAATGCCGCTTCATGGATGGCCAAACAGGGATTACTGAACAACATCAAACATACGGGTAATGGTATCGACCAACTGAAATTGTGGGGTGGCAACAACTATACCAACGAGGACGGCTATGTGAACGAGCAGGCCGTAACTGATGGTCGTATCGTTACCGCCAATGGTTCTGGATATCTTGAGTTTACGCGCGAGTTGCTGAAACTGCTTGAGAACGATACACCAGAGATGATTGATAACTGGTACACGTTTATGAGCGACGGACTGGTAAAATTATACTCACCATGTCCTCGATTTAAATTCAATACCATCGGACTTTTTACCAGCAATAATAAGGTTACTGTAGATTTCTATACCAAAGCCTTTGGCTTTACCACTTCATGGGATGGCGTACAGCCGAATGTAGAGATGTTCCTTGGTAACAATAGAATAATACTCTACCCACGTGATGCATTCGAGCAGATGGTTTTAAAGAATTTTCGGTATCCAGAAGGTCTCAACGGTACAATGGAGTTGAGCCTCGATGTGCCAACTTTCGCTGATGTTGACAAAGAGTATCAAAATGCTCTTAACTGTGGCGCAAAGTCCGTTCTTCCTCCGACTACCGAACCTTGGGGACAGCGCACTTGCTACGTTGCCGACCCTGATGGGAACCTCATAGAGATTGGATCGTTTGTAAAAGAATAAAATATTACCTTGTCAACAATTTGACCACAGGTTCGCTGACTGTACTGTTTGAAGATCCTTTCTGGATTGGACTGTTCGAGATGATCAACCAGCAGGGACTGCGTACCTGTAAGGTGACGTTCGGAGCATAACCAACGGATAAGGAGGTGATGGAGTTTATAAATTATCAAAGAATGATAATAGAAAAAGTTTAAAATTAATTTTTATGAAACACGAGATTATTGTGCTGCACGATGTGCTGATTATTGGCATGGCCAGAAAGATTGCCTTTAATGAGGCGAAAGAAGAATGCCCAAAGTTCTGGGGTGAGTATGTGGAAAAGATTATCAAGCCTGTGGTGTTTGAGAAACAAGCACCTAATACATTCCAACAGGTGGCATTTGCTAATGGCGTTGGTGAGTTTGGACTCTGCACTTGCGACATACCCAACCACAATTGCGCTATCTGTGCAGAAATGAATTTCGGTGCTTGCAGCAAAAACACATTTACCTACGTTATCGGCGGTATTTATAAAGGGGGCGACGTACCAGAAGGCATGCAGCTCTTCCCTATTCATAGCGGAAAGTGGCTGAAGATGCATTTTGAGGGTGGCATGAAAGCCTTTCAGGAGCAGTACACGAAGTTCCATAAGGAGTGGGTACCCGCACATCCGGAATACACATGGGCAACGAATTCCTGCTGCATGGAGTGGTATCAGGGCACGGACATCCAGTCGCCTGATTATCAATGTGGCGTGATGATGCCGTTAGAATAGAGGTATCTAAAACCATTCATCACAAATGTATGACATTAAGGCAGTTCACCATCGATGATGCTCCTATTATCCTTTCATGGATAAAGGACAAAACTGCATTTCGGAAGTGGAGTGCAGATAGATATCCTGTGTATCCTCCAAAGCCAGAGGATATGGTTGCACAATACGAATCTGATGTTATCTTTCCCTTCACCGCCATCGACGATGAAGGGAAAGTTGTGGGACATGTCATACTTCGCTATCCATATTCTTCGAAGACTATTATCCGTTTCGGATTCGTCATCATTGATGACCGATTGAGAGGCAAGGGTTATGGCAAACAGCTGCTACAACTCGCTATCCAAAAAGCGACACGCGAGTTTGGAGCAAAGAAGATAACCCTCGGCGTATTCGACAATAATCCTTCGGCCTTCCACTGCTATGAGTCCGTTGGGTTCAGGGGTGTCGGTACTGACTCTTACTTCATAGATGGAGAAGAATGGACGGAAAAAGAAATGGAAATAAATTGTAAGTAATGACAAAGAAGATTGTTATTTTTTTCTTGGCCCTTGCATCCTTTATTTCTGTGGATGCTCAGAATGAGGTACTTGGCGCCTATGTTAAAAAAGGCGGAACTGAGAGTGGCATCAATGCGACAAGCCGTTTCCCCATGTATAGCGTTATGAAATTCCCTCAGGCACTGTACATTCCTGCCTTTTTAGTGTGGTGCTATTATCCTGGTTTAAATATTTATCGTCATGGAAATATCAAATTGGTTTAAGGGTTTCGAGAAAGGTATAGCACGGCTCTCTCCAGAGGAGCGGTCTGCATTCTTCTCAGAATGTGGGAAAAACTGTGTAAATGGTGGCACGCTTTCTGTTTACAAGAAACTCTATGAGGATGCCAAAGGGAACATGGATGTGTTCTTTCAGATGGCTAATGATTTGCCAGGAGTAAAAGGTGATGTTGTTGAGAAAGGTCGTGTTTATCGACTTATCTTCTTGGAATGCACCTGTGAATTGTGTAAAAAGGGATATGTAACTACGCCTTTGCTCTGTGAAAGTTCACGCCAAAGTGTGATTTATTCGCTGCACAGTTTATGGAAAGACAAGAACTTCACCGTAACGCTTTGTCATTCCATCTTGGGTGGTGGAACAGATTGCGAAATGAGAATAGAGGTCGATAGATGACAGTTATGCTTCGTCTCCGTTGCATGGGCAATCGCTTGCATCGCCCTCTTCGCTGCAATTCAAGAGGGGCATTATATTCGTAGCAAATAGACATAAGATAAACAAATATGAAACTAAGTAGAGCAGCAATTGAAGATTATGAGTCCATCATTGCACTCGCCTCTAACACACCCGCCCATAAAATATACAAAGCATTAGGCTTTGAATACAGAGGAAAGCAGCATCTTTATGCCGAGAATACTGGTTGGACAGACTTCTATTTCTTTGAATACTGCGATTGAGTGAATGCAATGATGCTTGCATCTAGTGTTAAATTTGAGTTAAAAAGCGGAAAACGTTTGACTCGTCCCTTAGGTCATGCTTTAATTTTGGAATCGCTTAGCAAAACATCGCGCGATTATGAGTAAAATGAAATTAAAAATCGGAGAGTTCTCGCAGATGATGCAGGTAACAGTAAAGACCCTGCGTCACTATGAGCAGAAAGGACTCTTGTTGCCTGACGAGGTGGATGAGTGGACGGGTTATCGCTACTATAGTATTGATCAGATGCAGAAGCTTAACACTATTCGTGACCTTCAACGGCTTGGCTTCTCGCTTGACGAGATTAAGGATCTGTATGATGATGTATCTCATACGCCCAGTGTTCGACAGCTGACGGAAAAGATAAAAGAAACCGAACAACAACTGAAACAACTGATTGCCCGCAGGAACCGACTGCTCGACTGGAGAGACTCTCGCAAAGAAATGAAGACAATGGAAAAATTCAGTATTCAAACACTGCCCGAAATTATCGTGGCAAGTCATCGTGAAGTCATTCCTAATTACGAAGCCCTTGGACCTCTGTGCTACGAAAAGATAGGCCCAGAGATGCAGCGTCTGGGCTGTAAGTGTCCGCCTCCAGGCTATTGCTTTACTATAGAGCATAACAAGGAATATATGCCAACGGATATCGACATCGAGTATTGTGAGCAGGTGGAGGAGATGGGACAAGACAGCGCCATCATCAAATTTAAGCGTTTGCCAGCTGTTCCCAAAGCCCTCTGCATGAAGCATGTCGGTCCTTACGAGCGCTTTTACGAATCTTACACCGAGGTTTTCCGCTATATGGAAGAGCAAGGTTACAAGGTTGCCGGGCAACACCGCACCTGTTATATTGATGGCGCATGGAATCAGGAAGATCCAGAGAAATGGCTTTCAATTATCCAGATACCGATAGAATAATTATAAAATGTCTGCCTAATAAAAATGAGGCAGGCATTTTTTTTTAGAAAAAGCGTCGTTTATCACAAAAATGTACATTTCATCACAGAAATTTGTGAGTAATAATGGTTAAGCGTACTTTTGCTGCCGATTTTAATGTGAAATAACTAATGAAACGAATTAACAAGCTAACAGTAATGCTTGCTCTATTATTGATGATTTGTATTTCAGGAGCAGCAAGTACAACGCTTACAATGCAGACGATAAGAGGTCATGTGAGTGACATGTCGTCAGATGAACCAATGATTGGTGTTACCATCGTTGTTGAAGGAGTAGAAAACGCAACCGCGGTTTCTGACATTAACGGAAATTTTGTTATTAATAATGTTCCTGTTGGGCGCCATTCTATCAAGGCCAGCTATGTGGGCTACGAACCATTGGTGCTCAAAGAACAGTTGTTGTCGGCAGGTAAAGAGTTGGTTCTCAATCTTCGTATGAACGAGAGCGTGTCGCAGATAGGTGAGGTAGTAGTGAAACCACAGATTAATAAGCAGATGCCACTTAACGAGATGGCTCAGGTGGGTGCTCGTATGTTTAGTGTTGAAGAAGCCAATCGTTATGCCGGTGGCTTAGCCGACCCAGCTCGTACAGCTTCTATGTTTGCAGGTGTAGCCACAGGTGGCGCCACCAATGGTATTAGTATTCATGGTAACTCACCACAGATGTTGCAATGGCGTATTGAAGGTGTCGAAGTTAACAACCCTAACCACTTTGCTGAGATAACTGCGGCAGGTGGTGGTGTGTTCACTTCGCTCAATGGAACAGTGCTTGCCAATAGCGATTTCCTTACAGGTGCCATGCCAGCCGAATATGGTAATGCTCTTTCTGGGGCTTTCGACATGAAGATGCGTGTTGGTAATAGTGCCAAGCATGAGCATGCTGTTCAGGTGGGAACACTCGGTGTTGACTTTGCTTCTGAAGGTCCTTTAGGAAAGAATGGCGCATCTTACCTTGTAAACTATCGCTATAGTTTCTTAAAGATTGCTCAGGAACTGCATGCCATAAATATGGATAAAGAGAATCTTGACTATCAGGATCTGAGCTTCAAACTCAATTTCCCAACAAAGAAAGCGGGCACCTTTGCCTTTTGGTTCACAGGGCTTGTTGACAATTTTAATAACGATATTGCTGATGTTTCAGATTGGGAAACCCTTTGGGACAGTAACGACTCGTGGTCTAAACAAAGAAGTTGTGCCATTGGACTCAGCCACACTTACAGATTCCGCACTGGTGGTACCTTGCGTTCAAGCATTGCATATACAGGTAGTTACACTCGTCTTGGCATAAACGATTACGACACTCAGCTTAATGCTACACCAGATATGGATGGTCGCAACATTTCTTGGACTCTTCAAGAGAGTGTGCAGCACCAGCATAAGTTCTCTTCACGCTATACCATGCAGAATGGTATTCAGCATCAGCATATTGAGTTCAGCACATGGTTTGACCACGTTGCTGAGATAGGCGGTCCGTTGTTGCGTATTTACGATTCAAAAGGCTATACCGGTCTCACTCGTTTCTATACCAGTCATAAGATAGCTTTCTCGCCTCGTCTTTCGGCTGTGGCAGGTATGAATGTTATGTGGTTCAACCTTAACAACCAATGGCTTTTCGAGCCACGTGTCAGTGTGCAGTACAAGACAACAGCATCAAGTACTCTTTCCCTTGCTTATGCTCTGAATAGTAGAAGAGAAACAACCGACACTTATTTCGTGAAGAAACAGAATACAGGTGGCGAGTATAACCCAAATGAAGATCTCGGCCTTACCCGTTCTCATCATATCTCGCTTTCGTTTGCCCAGCGTCTTGGTGATAATGCCATGTTGAAGATAGAACCTTACTGGCAATACCTCTTTGATGTGCCTGTAGAGAAGGGTAGTACATTCTCTATTATGAACCATAAACTGTTCTATCAAGACAGAGCATTGGTAAACGAAGGTGCAGGCCGGAACTATGGTGTTGACCTCACCCTTGAACGTTATCTTAAAGACGGACTCTATGGTATGGTTACCGCCACATTGTTTAAGTCAGAGTATCGTGATGCTCAGGGCGATTGGCATTCTACTCGTCATGACAGGCGATATATCACCAATATACTTGGAGGAAAAGAATGGATGGTAGGTAAAGAACGGAAGAATGTCTTTGGCTTTAATGCCCGACTGACTATGATGGGTGGCGATCGTTATACACCTGTTCCTGAGGGTATGACATACGAAGACGTTATGAAGCGTTCCGATAGATCAATTCCAGAAGATACAGCCAATCCGTTCTGCAAGCAATTAGGCATGAACGTTGGTTATGCTTTCTCTGTGAAATACACCATCAACGGCAAGCATGTGGCTCATCATTTCATAATTGATTATATGCAGATGCGTTCGTTCCAGGGACAAACCTTCAATATGCATTCTCACGAGTTAGAGAATATGTACACTGCGCTCACATTCCCTAATATTGCTTATCGTGTTGAGTTTTGATGCAGTTTGTCACAAAAGATGGCTGTTTATCCCAGAAGTTAGGAGGTAATGAATAAATAGCATATCTTTGCATCAAAAATTTAAATTAACTGAAAATGAAAATAAGAAGTATTGTTGGACTTGCACTTGCAGTTTTTGCTTGTTTCAAGATTGTTGATCTATTAGGTGCCTGGCATTTTGAGTGGTTGTTTAATCAGCCTTGGACAGAATATATAGCACCTTGCATTATGTTTTATGTTGGTGTTGGAATGTTCTTCTCAGGATTATTCCATGATAGTGATCAATGGCTTTCACGTACCATTCCTGACACCGAAGAAGGCAAGCGCATTCACTGCTCTGTGAGCTTTGGTGGCGACGAATATGTTTATAACGGCGAGCATTTCCATGGTGCAACGCTCGATGCCACTTTTGGTGGTATCCGTATTGATCTTCGCAATGCAGTTATTGATGAAGACGAAGAAATAGATATTCGTACTTGTTTTGGTGGCGTAGAACTTTATGTTCCTGCCAATGTGAATGTGAAGGTTAAATCACGTAGTTTCTTTGGTGGTGTAGGTAATAAAACATTCCGACCAGAACGACAAGACATTCCAACAGTTTTTATTGTTGCAAGCAATACGTTTGGTGGGGTGGATATAAAATATTAAACAGAAGATAAAGGAAGATATAAGCCAATAGTTTTAAAGCAGAGTATTATTCTACAATACATTTGGCTTTATCTTCTAAGAGCGAAGCTGTATCTTCTTTAATTCTAAAAAAAGTTGAGCTTGCGAAATGTGTATAAAAAAAATTGCAAGTAATTGTTTTCTTTTATAATTTTGTGGCGTAAATGAAATCTTGAATGCGAATCATGAAATTCAATTTTAACCAAATTGCTTTATTTTTTGTTGTAGCTTTACTTTCAGCGTGCGGACAATCAGACAAACGATTGATTTCTGAAGCTGAATCTTTGATAGAAGAACATCCTGACAGTGCCCTTGAATTATTGAACAAGGTGGAGAGTGCCGACCGCTTGCCGAAAGAGTGGGTGGCTCGTTATTGGATAGCCACAGCTGAGGCTCATGCAGCTAACGATGAATCGCTTTCTGAGGATTCTGCTGTTGTTTTCGCCCTTGATTATTACAAGAATCATCATCCTATTGATAGTGTTATGCTTGGCAAGGCACGCACCGTTGTTTCATCTTATTATTGGTGGAAAGAGCAGCCTGCTAAGGCTAAGGCTATAATGGTTGAGGCGCTTGCCGACAGTAAGAAAGCTGGTAATAAGGCAGAAACAAAAAAAAATCTGTATTCTTTGGCTGAGCTTGCTTTTAGAATTCACGACCTTAAAGATGCTACTTATTATACCGAGCAACTTGTGAAACATGATGGTGGCGACTATGGCCACTCTGACCTTCTCGACGGTCTTGCCATGGGTTATTATTATCATGGTAACAACAAACTGTCATCGGCTTATTCCGAGCGTGCAATAGCTAATATAGAAACAGCCCCCGATTCAACCTTCGCATGGATGCACTCATTGCCTAACTATGCCGATGTGCTTATCGAACAAGGACAGCTCGACAAGGCGATAGGCATATACGAACGTGTGTTGAAACACTATCGTCAGTGTAAAGACTATGAAGAATATGTAATGTTACCTATATTTAGTCTTTCTCACGCATGGCTTTTAAAAGGCAACAAGCAAAAGGCTAAATACTATATGGACATGTTGCCAAAGAACACCTTTGACGACTATCATTATGATGAGTTCCGTTTCTGCTTGATAGGCCATAAGATGGTTCTCGACTATGCCCTTACTGGTAAGTATAATGTTACCGATATGTCGGAATACGTTAATGGTATAGGCAAACGCTTTGATAAGAATAATTCTGTGGCTGCAGCAAAGGAAAACTCAATACACAAACTGCATGAGCACCAACTGAACATGCAGATTGCTCGTCAGCAACAGTTCATCTTCTTCCTCTTGCTGACCATTGGTTTGATAATAGTTATCATAAGCATGTTAACCTTCCTTCGTCGTCGTAAGCGTCTGATAAAGGAAATGGAAGAAGAAACACGTATGCTCAACAAACAACTCGGCAAGCTGCAGAAGGAAATAGAGAAAAAGGCTTCTGCTGGCGATAAGCAAGAGGATGCTTCACCTTGTCAGTCAACAGTTGTACTTACAGGAAACACCAGCGACACCATAACTCTTCATCTGCCTGATGTGCTTTATATGGAAGCAGTAGGCAACTATGTAAAGGTGTATCAGCTGAAAGAGGGTAGGGTATGCAACGATATGCTTCGTGCAACTCTTAAACAGGTAACCGAGCAGTTGAGAGAATGTCAAATGATTGTTCGTTGTCACCGTGCCTTCTTAGTAAACCTGCAACAGGTTGACCATATCAGCAGTAAGGCTGGCTCTACCCAGCTATACATAAAACATTGCCACGAAACCCTGCCTGTATCACGTAGCAATATGGCGCAGGTGAAAGACGCAATCAAGCAATAGCTATTGCTTGATTGCTATTGAATAATCTTTCCATTTTCAATTTTTCCATCTTTCCATCTTCAATTTTTCCATCTTTCCATCTTTCAATATTCTTACAGATTTCGTAATTAAGAAGGCTTCATTCGTCACAAAAACATGCCGTCTATCCCAAATCCGTTAGGGATAGGCATTTTCTATATACTTTTGCAACCGGATTTACGTCTATTCGTAAGTAACCAAAGTTCAAAAGTAAAATGAAAAGATTAATTGCATTTTTTGCCTTGATGCTTATAGTAAGCTTGTCACGGGCAGCAAAAATTTCTGATTTAGAAGGAAAGGTAACAGACGAAAAGGGACAGCCTCTTGAGTTTGTCAGTGTGGCTCTGTTGTCGGCAGATTCTACTTATATTCAAGGTGCTACCAGCGACGAGAACGGTTCGTTTGTTATTAAGACACCAGAAGAGAATGGTATTCTCCGTCTCTCTTATGTGGGCTATCAAACAAAATATGTAAGAGTGAAAGATGCTCTTGCAGGTACTATTATGATGAATAACGATACCAAGATGTTGCAGGAAGTGACTGTTAAGGGTATGATGCCTAAAACAAAACTCACAGGCAATTCAATGATAACAACCATTCAGGGAACAGTTCTTGGTAAGTCGGGCTCAGCAAAGGAAATGCTTGAGAAGGTACCAGGAATGACCGTTAAGGACGATGAACTCGAAGTATTAGGTAAGGGAAAGCCTATAATATATATTAATGGTAGAAAGATGCAGGATGCTGACGAGCTGAAACGTCTTCGTTCTGAAGAGATAGAGAGCGTTGAGGTAATCACCAACCCTGGTGCACGTTATGATGTTACTGTTTCTTCTGTGGTACGTATTAAGACAATACGTCATCAGGGCGATGGTTTCGGCTTCGATGTAAACACAGGTCTTTCACAAGACCTTGCTTATGGATACACAGCTCCAAGTGGTACTCTTAATCTTCGTTATAGCCATAATAATTTCGATATCTTCGGTTTGGTAAACTACTGGCAGTTTTATAATACCAATGATATGGTGAACTGGGCAGATACTTATGTTACTAAGAATGGCAGAGTGAAGCATATTCATGAAGATGTAAACACCGTTGACAAATGGAATGGCGAAGGAATGAACTATAATCTTGGTTTCAACTGGCAGCCAGCTAAAAACCATTCATTAGGTATGCGCATAGAGAACCACCAGCGTATAAAGGCAAACAACACTCTTTTGACCGAGACATTCCTGCAGCAGCAATATTTTGATGAGCAGACTCCGTTCTACACCGAGCACAGCTTCTCTACACAGGATCAGCCACAGCACATGCCTTACAACTGGGACGGTAATGCTTATTATATTGGACAGTTTGGTAAGCTCAATGTTGATCTGAATATCGACTTCGTGATGCAGAAATATAAAGATGAAACAACAGTTTACGAAGTGAAAGACGATAACGACAAGAAACAAATCGACCAGACAAGCGAAAACGCTACAAAGATGTGGGCAGGCAAACTCGTTCTTACCTATCCAGTGTGGAAGGGTAATGTTGAGGCTGGTACCGAGATGAGCTTTGTACGCCGCAACTCTTCAAACACCATCTTAGGCTACCCTCTGCCTTCAACCAGTTCAAAGGTAAAGGAAAACAATGTGGCTGCTTTCATTCAGTATAATGCCAACCTTGATAAGTATGGTATGTTTTCTGCAGGCGTACGCAACGAGCATGTAGGCTTCGACTATATCGACAAACTAAATGACGACAATTCAATGAAACGTTATCAGGATGAGTTCTTTCCTACCTTCTCGTGGGCAAAGCAGTGGGGTAGAGTGCAGACATCTTTATCTTACACCTTAAAGACCATACGTCCAAACTTTGAAGCTCTCAGTGATAGAGTGGTTTATATAAACAGTTACTCACTCATACAGGGTGATTCGCAACTGAAGAACCAACTTATGCAGGAGATAAGTGCCAACGTGCGTTATAGTTGGCTGAATCTCTTTGTTGCTTACGAGAAGCGCGAGAACACTCTCACACAGTGGACAACGGTGTATAACGATAATGGCGTGATATTGGTGAAAAACAGCAACCTGCCTGAGCCAACACGTAATCTGGCTGCTTTCCTGTCTGCCAACCCTACCTTTGGCGTGTATAGCCCTAACTGGACAATAGGCGCACAGAAATTCTGGTATAAGATGACTCTCGACGACCCACGTGAGGCAACAGGCACACGTGAGCTGAACTGCAACAGACCAATATTCTTCTTCGACCTTAACAACGCTTTCCGATTCAAGCATAGCTGGCAGATAGAGGCAAATATTAATATCAACACTAAGGGACAGATAGCACAGACCAGCATGCAATCAGCTTCTTACAACCTACGTTTTGCATTACAGAAATGCTGGCTTAAGAACGATGCTCTCTGTGCCCGTGTGTCAGTAAACAATGTTCTTCGCCGTAACGTGCAGGACATAGAAATTGATTGCGGTCCAAACATTACTGGTCAGAAAACAAAACGAGGCTCTCGCCTTGAATTCTCATTGCGCTACACATTCAACGCTTCAAAGAATAAGTATAAAGGCACAGGTGCAGGTAAAGCGGAGCAGGAACGCCTTGCGAAATAAGCGCTTCGCAAGCAAAGCTGATATACTTGAATAAATAATATTCAATTTTACTAAAATGTTTAATTATTTAGCCCCCTCCCATCGGAGGGGGACGGGGGAGGCTTTTATGAAAAGAATTGTATTAGGTATGGTAACTTGCCTTGGCTTCTTATCTGCTTTTGCGCAGAAATCAAGTCAAGGGCAAGATTCAACAAATGTTGTTGAAACTACAAGTGATGTGATGGTTGATAAGATGGTTGAGTTACGGGAGGTTGTCGTCAAGGGCAACCTCCCCAACACTCGTCTTAAAGGTGGCTCGATGATTACGCGGGTAGAGGGTACACCGCTTGCCTCGTCGGGCACCGTTGACGAGATGCTTGTCAAGGTTCCAGGTATGACTGGCTCGGAAGACAAGCTCGAGGTGTTGGGCAAGGGCACACCTGTTATCTACATTAACGGTCGCTTGCTTAGAGACGACACTGAGCTTAAACGTTTACGTAGTGATGAAATACGTGATGTTGAGGTTATCAACAATCCCGGTGCGCAATATGATGCCTCTGTAAGGGCAGTGGTGCGCATACGCACAAAGAAGCATAAGGGTGATGGTCTTGGACTTGACCTCATGGCTTTCACCGAACAGGATTTGCAATATAACTTCAACACTCCTCAGGGCAAACTGGGGCTTAACTATCGCAAGAATGGTGTTGACGTGTTTGGTTCGGCTTATTATCGCCACATGGACTATCGGCAGTATAGCACTCTTGAAGATATATATAAAAGCAGCAAGACATTCCTGCAGACAGGTCCTTACACTATGACTTGGCGCAACAACACAATGGTATATACAGCTGGTGTAAACTGGCAAATCTCGGATAGCCATTCGGTTGGTGTGCGTGCCGATATAACTCATTATCTCAATGGAACAAATAAGGTTATATATGATGAGGATGTGTATGAGAACGGCAATTTCATAGACCATCTCAATTCGGTGCAGACAAGCGAAGAGAGCAAACCTCTTGGATGGTTAACCAATGCTTATTATAATGGAAATGTAGGTAAGCTCAATGTTGATTTCAATTTCGACTTCATGAGCACAGCTACCAACACCTCTCGCAACAATGTAGAGAAAAGTTTAATTAATGATGATTTTGTGTTGAGTGAATCGGGCACTAATAGTCGCCTTTTTGCTGGCAAACTGGTGCTTTCTTATCCATTGTGGAAGGGAGAGTTGAAGGCAGGAAGCGAGGTAACTCTTGTTAAGCGCCACAACACCTACAGTATTGATAAGAGTGCTATTGCCAATACCGACGACGATATAAAAGAGAACACCTATGCTGCCTTTGCCGAATATGCTGCCGACTTTGATAAATATGGCACGGCACAGTTGGGCTTGCGCTATGAGCATGTGCTCTTTGATTGCAAGGATCGTTTGGCTTCCGACAATCTTCATCGCACAACAAACGATTTCTTCCCAACGGCTTCTTATTCGGTGGGCTTGGGACCTGTGCAGCTGGCACTTGCCTATAGTGTTAAGATTCATCGTCCATCGTTTTTTGCAATGAACGATGCTGTTACATATATTAGTCGTTATTCCTTGCAGGCAGGAAACTCTTGCTTGAAAAACCAAATGGACCGCGAGCTAACATTTAATGCTTCGTGGCGTTGGCTCACCCTTACCGCATCCTACGACAGGTGCAAGAATGGTATAACACAATGGTCGTATCTCGAGGCTAACGATGCCGTACTCGTTAAGCACATCAATATTGACAAGCCGGTGAACACATATAGCCTTTATCTCTCGGCAACACCTCGTGTGGGAATATGGTCGCTCAATGCCACCGCTGGTGTTGACAAGCAACACTTCTATCTCGATGTTGACGACAACGCATCATCAACAGGTTTGCGCAGAGTGTATTTCAACACACCTGTATATACGTTTAATGCCTTCAACACTTTTAGCTTGAAAAACGATTGGAAGATTGATGTGAATTTCATGTTCGAATCGCATGGTCATAGTCTTATCTTCTACGATGACTATAACAACTGCCGTCTTGGTTTTGTGCTACAAAAGAGTTTCCTCAAGGACAAGGCGCTAACTCTTCGTGCTTCGATAGTTGATGTGCTGCATCGCAATCAAACTAATGAATCGGCTGATATGGGTAACTATAGTTTCATTCAGCGAAACAAGTTCTCAAAGCACAAACTCGCCCTTACCTTGTTCTATCGTTTTAACACAGCAAAGAGCAAATACAAGGGAACAGGTGCTGGTAGGGAGGCACAGGGGAGAATGTAGTAACGCGAAGCCCATAGCGCTTCGCTATTGAATAATGAATAATTAATATTGAATAATGGATGCCTTACGGCATTAGGGATTATTTTACTGCATCTAAAATTTTGATTATTATATCTGTGCAGCCGACCATTATTCATTATTCAATATTCATTATTCATTAGCTTTGCGCTTGCAAAGCGCCACATTCCATTTTACTGCACCTAAATTTTGATTATTATATCGGCGCAGCCGACCAATTATTCAATATTCATTATTCATTATTCATTAGCTTTGCGCTTACAAAGCGCCACATACGTTAGCAGCACCAGATTCATCATCAGCGAATAGATGATAGCTGGAACAGCTATGATATCGTTGTGGAAGATGAATGGCGAGGATGCAATAGCTATTGCCTGTGCTGCATTCTGCATGCCCACTTCGATTATTATGGTGCGCTGCTCCTTGGTGTTAAGGCGCATCAGCTTGCCTATTGCTCCTGCCACTGTGATGGCGCAAAGAATAAGGGCAAGCGGTGAGAGAAGTGTTGTGGCTGAAGCATTCATGATAGTGTCTTTGTGCTGAATGTAGAACAACACAACAACAAGCATCAATGCTGGAAAAGCACACTTGGTGAGCACGCGCTCAATTTTCTCAGCGGTGGTAGTGAAGAAATGTCTCACCGCAATACCCAATACGATAGGCAGCAGCATGGTAACACAGTTTTGCGCCAGCAGGTTGCCAACAGGGAGGGTTACTCCCACAGCATTGCCCACACTTGCTGTGGTGTATTGCATTATTACTGGTACGGTGAAAAGCGTAACGATGCTACTAACGGCAGTCATTGATACCGATAGTGCTACATCGCCTTTGGCAAGCAGAGAGAAAATGTTGCTCGATGAACCTCCTGGGCAGCAGGCAACAAGAACGATTCCAATGAAATAGTAAGCTGGAAGGTTTAGTGCTGTTGCAAGAAGATAGGCAACAAGTGGTAAAATTACTAACTGTCCTGTGAGACCCACAAGGGCTGCTTTAGGACGTTTTGCTACAAACACGAAATCCTGTGGCTTAAGGGTCAAGCCCAAGTCGAACATTAATAATGTAAGGATTGGTAAAACAATAAATATTGGGTTCATAGTGCAAAGGTAATAAATAATTTGGAATTACGAATTTTGAATTACGAATTGGTCGCACTTTGTGCGATGTTGAGTTATTTAATTTTGAATTTATCTAAGTAGCAAGGTTTTAAATAATTTGGAATTACGAATTTTGAATTACGAATTGGTCGCACTTTGTGCGATGTTGAGTTATTTAATTACGAATTTATCTAAGTAGCAAGGTTTTATGCGCTTGGTTAGCCCTTTCCTACTGGAGAGGGATGGGAGAGGCTCATAATTTCAATTACTCAATGAACTCGCTTCGCTCAAACAGCATTTCGTATCTCGTTGCTCAACCAAAGGTTGAGACTCGATATAATAAAAAAAACTTGCATGCTTTTCAGCCTTTTCGTGCGAAATGCCGACATGCCTGCCGGCTTGAGTTTCTTGCAGATTTTTTATGGAAAGTTCAATCCTCAAATCTCAAAGTTCAAAGTGTAGGTTGATATCCTTTGCGCGATTGCGCACTGGTGCATCAGCACTTTATTTTCTAGTGTATGAATGGATTTTTTCTGAAAGAGAATTCCATTTCATACACATTTTCTTCTTTTTAAAATCTCAAGTAAAATAATTCGCTTGCGAAACTTTAGTTAAGAGAAAAATACAAAGTGCATTCAGGCGAAAGTTAAGTTACGAATTTATCTAAGTAGCAAGGTTTTTGAGGTTCTTCTTTAAAAATAAAAGCAGTGCGAGGTTATTCCAAAAATATTTTTCTATCTTTGCAAACAAAAATATTAGTTATCAATTATTTAATTACGAGTTTTGGAGTTGAAAATGCGAATTCATTAATTTATAATTCGTCATTAAAAATAATTCCACACTCCACATTCCACATTCAAAAATATGTTTCGAACCGATTTTGAAGTAGAGATTTGTGCCAATGGTGTTGAAAGCTGCATTGCTGCCCAGGAGGGTGGAGCCGATAGGGTGGAGCTTTGCGCCGGTATTCCTGAAGGTGGCACAACACCGTCGTGGGGGGAAATGGTTGTTGCACGCAAGGTGTTAACAACAACCCGACTGCATGTTATTATTCGTCCACGTGGTGGCGATTTTTGTTACACCGATCTTGAACTCGAGCGTATGGAACTTGATATTGATGCAGCACGTAAGGCTGGCGCCGATGGAGTGGTCTTTGGCTGTCTCACTCCCGATGGCGATGTAGATATGGTTGCCAACGCTCGTTTGATGAAGCGTTGCGAGGGCATGTCGGTAACATTTCATCGTGCCTTCGACAGAGCACGAGATGCCGAGAAAGCACTCGACGATTGCATAAAGCTTGGCTTCAACCGCATTCTCACCTCAGGACAGCAGGCTAATGCCTTGTTGGGCGTTCCTATGCTGAAAAAACTTCAAGCCAAGACGGCGGGAAGAATAATCCTCATGGCAGGGTGTGGTGTCAATGAGGAGAATATTGACGAGATACGTGAGAAGTCGGGAGTAAGCAACTTTCATTTCTCAGCACGCGAGATTAAACCTTCAACAATGAAATATATGAACCCAGATGTATTTATGGGCTCACCATCTGCAAAGGAGGATGGGGTGCCTTACACAACCGCTAACAGAGTGAAAAATACTATTGCACAGTTGCTGAAGACAACTGTTATCATGCTGGCTATAGCCATGTTCAATGTGTTGCCTGCTAATGCCCAAAGCAAAGAGAAAGAGGCTTTGAAGTTTCTATATTCCTATATGCCCTTGGCTGATAGAACCGATTACCCAGAGAGCTTCTTCATGCAAAACATTCGCATGAGCTACAAGGCACAAGGCGAAATGCCTTGGGGCAAGGATGTGCCCGAACTGCTGTTTCGCCATTTCGTGTTGCCAATACGTGTTAACAACGAACCGCTCGACTCTTCGCGCACCGTGTTCTATCGCGAATTGAAAGACAGGGTGAAGAACCTGCCAATGAAAGAGGCTATTCTCGAGGTTAACCACTGGTGCCACGAGCATGTGGTGTATGAACCCAGCGATGCACGTACATCGTCGCCATTGCAAAGCGTGAGAACGGCTGCCGGACGATGTGGCGAAGAAAGCACATTTCTTGTGGCTGCCCTGAGAAGTGTGGGCATTCCTGCCCGACAAGTATATACACCACGATGGGCTCACACCGATGACAACCACGCATGGGTAGAGGCTTGGGCTGATGGCAAATGGTGGTTTCTGGGTGCTTGCGAACCCGAGGCTGTGTTAAACCTTGGTTGGTTCAATGCTCCAGCAAGTAGAGCAATGTTGATGCACACCCGTGCCTTTGGCGACTATCGCGGTCCTGAAGAGGTGATGCTTCGCACCACTAATTTCACCGAGATAAACCTTATCGACAACTATGGCTCATCGGCTCGTGTTGATTTCAAGGTCGTTGATGAGAAGGGACGTGCTGTTAATGATGCTCGTGTTGATTTCCAGATATATAACTATGCTGAGTTCTGTACCGTAGCATCAAAATACACCGACAAGGCAGGCAAAACCTTCCTCACAGCAGGTAAGGGCGATATGCTTGTGTGGGCATCAAAGAATGGCGCTTGGGGCTATGCCAAATCATCATTCGGCAAAGACAAGATTGTTACTATCAAGCTCACAAAGAAGCACGATATGAACAAGCTTGATGAGATAAACATCGTGCCACCACCCGAGCAGGCAAACATGCCTTACGTCTCGGCTGAGGCACAAGAGCACAACAAGCAGCGTCTTGCCATAGAAGATTCCATACGCGCAGCCTACACCTCAACATTCATCAAGGGCGACAAAGCATTGCAATATCCCGAGGACGAGCGAGAATTTCTTATCAAGGCTCGTGGCAACTGGCGTGTTATCTTGGCTTTCCTCAATAAATACAGAAATCAGCACGAGCGCTGCATAGCCCTCTTAAAGACACTACGCGATAAGGATCTTCGTGATATGCCAATGGAAATCCTCGAAGACAATATGCTTGCACCTACCAATCAACTTTGTCCACGTGTGGAAGATGAGATGATTACCCGTCCGTTCAAGCAGTTCTTTGCAGGCGTGTTCTCTAAAGACAGTGTTGAGATGTTCCGCCACGACCCATCGCTATTGGTGGAGTGGGTGCGTCGCAACATAAAGATGAACCCCGACAAGAAGGCATTGAGAATAGCACAGACACCAATGGGTGTGTGGGAATCGAGAATGACCGATACACGCTCGCGCGACATCTTCTTCGTTGACCTTGCACGCAGTTTGAATATCGAAGCTCAAAAAGATGTTGTTACAGGGCGTGTGCAATATAAATACAATGGTGAGTGGCTTAATGTGAACTTCGATACCGACAAGCAGGAAAAGGCAGCTGCACCAAAGGGAACACTCGTTCTTACATTCCAGCCACAGCCATCATTAGACAATCCTAAATACTACTCACAGTTCACTATAGCACGCATTGAGAACGGACGCTCACAGCTACTCAACTTCGAAGAAGGACAAGTAGATATGGGTGGTGGCACATCATGGGAGAACACATTTAAGAATGGCACTCCTCTCGAAACAGGCACATACATGCTCACCACAGGCAACCGTTTGGCAAGTGGCAGCGTGCTTGCAGCCACAACACTCTTCACCATCGAAGAAGGCAAAACAACAACTATGCCTCTCGTGATAAGAGAAAACACAGAAGGGGTGAGCGTAATTGGCAATTTCGATAGCGAATCAAAATACCTCACGCTGCCAGCAAAGGGGGAAAAACAAGTAGAGAAAAGCGTGCTTGCCCAAACAGGCAGAGGCTACTATGTGATTGGTATCCTTGGAACAGGACAGGAGCCAACAAACCACGCACTCAAGGATATAGTAAAAGTGCGCAAGCAGCTTGAAGAGTGGGGACGTCCATTCCTTTTCCTCTTTGAGAACGAAACAGATGCCAAGCGCTTCAACATTGCCGAGTTTGGAACGCTGCCCGCAAACCACAGCTTTGGTCTCGACATCAACGGCACTATCAAGAACCAGATAGTAAAGGCGATGAAACTGCAGAGCACCACACAGCTGCCTATCTTCATCATTGCCGACACTTTCAACCGAGTAGTGTTTGTGTCGCAGGGCTACACCATTGGACTGGGAGAACAGATACTTAAGGTTTTGGGAAAGATTTAAATTAGCGCGAAGCGGAGCTTCGCTAAATGACAAATGATAAATGATAAATGAAAAAGGAGCGCAAAGCGCTTTTTAAATCTTTCAATTTTACTTGAGGCTAACCAACTTGCTGCGTTTCTTGCAATTACGAACATACACGTAAAAAAAATAACAGCAAGAAACTCAAGCCGGCAGGTATGTCGGCATTCCGCACGAAAAGGCTGAAAAGCATGCAAGTTTTTTTGATTATATCGAGTCTCAACCTTTGGTTGAGCAACGAGATACGAAATGCTGTTTGAGCGAAGCGAGTTCATTGAGTAATTGAAAAAACTTGTGTGCGTGCCTTTAAGCTCAGGACGCCGACGTTTCTTTCTGTTTCGTCTTTCTTCCGCGAAGAAAGATGAATGGATAAAGAGGAAAGGGAGACCAACTCCTCCCTGCCTCCCCTTCATAAGGGGAGGGTTTGTGTTCGCACACAATACTTGATTTAAATCAATAAAACAACTATTTTTGAAGGAAAAACATAATTTTGTGTTCGCACACAGAAAAAACTTTCTACCTTTGCATCATCAAAAATGATTGTTTAGGTTAGTAGTAATAATAGATTTAGGTTTTTAGTTATTAGGTTTAAGGATTGTTTTAGTTTAATAGGTTATTAGATTAAGGTAAACAAAAAGATTGTAAAGGATAAAAAAACTGTAGAGTAGTGATACTCCACAGTTTTTTTTGTGCCTAAAATTTTGCTTTTCTCCCTTTTCTGATTATTTTTGCAAAAAACAATAATAATATGGCAACAACATCTTTATCAAATAAAGCAGCATCAAATTCTTCACTTGAAGCATTATGGACTCTTATAATGCAGCAGTCGAAGAATACTCGTCAGGCTATTATGGAACGACTTGTCTTTAATAACACCAAACTTGCAGAGCAGATGTTGATAAAGGCATCTATCGAAAAGGGATGGCAGGAAGTAAAGGCAATAAAGAATGGAAAAGATAGTTCTGGAACACTGCAGGATTTGATAGATAATCTTTGATATGTCAGATGTTGTAATTATACCATCAACTGAGTTTTGCAGACAAGCAAAACGACTTGCCAAGAAGTATAAGTCTCTTGGTGCAGATTTGACTGCATTGCAAGAGATGCTTAAAAAAAATCCATTTTCTGGTGTGGATTTAGGTGGTGGCAAGCGAAAAATAAGGCTTGCTGTTTCTTCAAAATCAAAAGGGAAAAGTGGCGGTATGCGGATTATTACCTTTAATGTAGAGCAGCAAGAAGACAAGATAAATATATATCTTGTAACAATATTCGATAAATCAGAATATGCAAATGTGTCTGAAAAATATGTGGATCAAATTATCAAGGCATTAGAATAATAAAAAACTGTAGAGTAGTCAGGGATTTAAGGTTAAACAATATGAGTTTCTATTACTACTCCCCTTTGGAGGGGAGGCCGGGAAGGGTCTTTTCCTTCGAGATGGTTTCGAGATGCGTTCGAGATGAATGCGCTTCGCTAAATGATAGATGCTAAATGATAAAGCATACAGTACTGAGCGGTTTTTATATTTCCATATTTCATTCTTTTCATCTTTCAATATTTCTTTTAGGAGGAATATAGGACTCATATAGGAGAAATAATAAAATTGATTTACAGTTTTCCTGAGTTCAGAAAAACCATTAAAAAGTGAAATCTTAAGTTTCTGGGCAGGCAGAAAATTTTTCTTAGGCAGGAAATAAAAATGGGCTAACTAAAGAAAAAATATAAGCAGCTTGAAAATAATTTACGCGTGCATTTTTTTTCAACTTTTCTTTTTCAACTTCACCCCTTTCGTTTAAACGCTATGATATTCAGAGGGTTAAGTCAGTTTTTCTACTTCACCTCATCTTCACCCCCATCTTCACCTCTATTGTTATGTTCTCATGCCCTTTTTACAGTTGTTTAAAACGCTTTTTGAGGGTGAAGATGAGGTGAAGTTAGGGTGAAGATGGATTTTACACTTAAAGCATTGATATTCAGGGTATAACACCCGTAGGG
>CAJOCR010000022.1 GCA_905236755.1 uncultured Prevotella sp. | reverse complement strand
CCGTCGGCACCATAGCGAATAGCAGCGACAGCGAGAGCCTCATTACCCTTCATTAATGTTACTTTATCGTTCATCGTTTCTACGGTTTTGTTTTTTAAAGATTGATTACTTGTTTACTTCTCTACAACACGATATACCTCAATGCAAGCGTCGGGGCACACGAGCGCACAGCTGGCGCATCCGATGCACTTGTCGGGATTAGCCATGTAGGCAAAATGGTATCCGCGATCGTTCACTTCCTTGGGTTGCAACCCGAGCACATCGCACGGACAAGCGACCACGCAAAGGTTACATCCCTTGCAACGCTCGGTGTTGACAGTTACAGCACCTCTAATTTTAGCCATTTGTTATTAGTTTTTATGTTATGGTTTACGTAGTGGTGCTCGCCGGGTCGGACGGCCTGACGGACACCGTTAATTTCTCATTCGGCAAAATTACAAAATTCTTCTCAATCTACAAGAATATTTTATGTTTTTTTGCAGCTAAACAAAAATGCCGCGAAAAATCGCGGCATTTTCTTTGAGCCAGAGGCTCAGGATTTTCTAGAGGCACTAGATTTTTTAGAAGCTATAGAAACTATAGTTGCTCTATAAACCCTTGAAACTATATTTTTTTTTGGAATGGTATTTTTGCCTTTCTTAACATGTAAATTGCTGATAATCAATAGTTTGTTTGTGTATGTCGATTTTTTTTTGTATCTTTGCAGCAGTAAAATTGAAACTGAGACATGCGACGTAACTCTTTCTCATATCGTTGTTGTCGTGAAATCTCTGATGTTGTAGTTCAGCTTTTCAGGTTTCAGAAAAACAATAAAAATGAAGAGAATAATTGGAACAGTAATTTTATTATTTACTTTGACCACCTCTATGACAGCGTCGGCTGTTGTTTCGGATAACAAAAAAAATAATTCGTCTAATTATGATTGGAGTTCCGTGATGGACGCTATTATTCAGGTAGAAAGTAGAGGTGATCGTAAAGCAAAAAGTGGAAATTCTGTTGGTGCGATGCAGATAACTCCAATATGCGTAGCAGAGTGTAACAGGATTTTGAAGAAACGAAACAGCAAGAAAAGATTTAAATTATCTGATCGTTATAGTATTTCTAAATCAAAGGAAATGTTCTTGCTTATTCAGTCGGCTTATAATCCATTAAATAGTATTGAGCACGCTATTAGATCATGGAATGGTGGACAGAATTATAACACAAAACGCACACAGCGTTATTATGAAAAAGTAAATGCTTTATTAAAGTAGAATAATGGTCCGGAATATCTTTTTTAGATATTCCGGATTATTGTTTTATATGTTTATAGGTCTATTTTACTAACTTTTATTAATTAAAAGACAATTTCTATTCTTTTACATTATCTTTGTATCCTAAATCATTTATACTAATATGAAAACAGAAAGATTTTCCTTATTGATTATGCTTTTGATGTGCTCACTTTTTATGAGTGCGCAGCATGTTACTTATCGTTCTTTTGACCATTATAATGATAGGGTAGCAGAGTTTGAAACCATGAGAGCTATTGATAGTACTGACATTGTTATGTTAGGAAATAGCTTAACGGAATATGCTGGTGATTGGAATGTTCTTTTAAAGGCTAGGCACATTCGTAATAGGGGTATTGCTGGTGATGATGCAGAAGGAATTTATCATCGTCTTATCCAGATTTTACCTGGAAAGCCTAAGGCAATTTTCTTGTTAGTTGGAGGAAATGATCTGAGTCATGACTTAACTCCTCAGCAGGTGTTTGAGAATTGCAAGAAGGTCATTGATAAGATATTGAAGGATTGTCCTTCTACTAAGCTGTATGTGCAAAGTCTTTTACCTATAAATGAGTCTTTCGGAAGATGGAAAAAGCTGGAGGGTAAGACTGATGATGTGGCTGCAGTTAATCGTCAGCTTCGTCACTATTGCGAAAAGAATAAGATTGCTTACATCAACTTGTTTAAACACTTTAATCGTCATGGAACAAATGAAATGAGAAAGTCGCTTACTGTTGACGGTTTGCATTTGTCACCACAGGGATATAAGATTTGGGCGTTCCATATAGGGAAATATATTAGGAAATTATAAAGGGATCCCCCCGGTCCTCAATAGTTTTTATCCCCTCCCTTCATGTTACTTCCCATACGGTCAGTGGGGCTTTGACAAATCTCCCACGTTCCCGGGGGCAGAAACCTTGGAAGGCGGGGAGATTTACTAAATTGTATTTGCTCAAGTTCTACTTTGAAGGATAGGATAATAAAAAAAAATAGCGTAAGAAATATTCTTACGCTATCATTAGTTGCGGAGGCAAGACTCGAACATGCGACCTCCAGGTTATGAGCCTGGCGAGCTACCAACTGCTCCACTCCGCGATGTTAACCATTGTAATTCAAGTACTTGAGATGTTTGTTATCCTTTTTCCTTGTTTGCGAGTGCAAAGGTAGTACATTTATTTTGTTCTACCAAACTTTTTTGCATATTTTTTTGTTTTCTGCACATTTGTCGGGTTTTTGTGTCGTAAATTTGGTGGATTAAAATAAAAATAATACTTTTGCACATATAATTTCAGATGTGCAATAATATCTACGGAGGAAAAATATAATGTCAATATCTAAGACAAGACAGAAATTAGTAGAAGTAGCACGACAGCTTTTTGCCAAGAAAGGCATTGCCAATACCACAATGAACGATATTGCGGTGGCATCTGGTAAAGGACGCCGCACTCTCTACACCTATTTTAGTCGTAAGGAAGATGTATATTCAGCTGTTATCGAGTCAGAGCTTGAGAGATTGTCTGATAAGCTTGACGAGGTTGCGGCAATGAAAATTCGTCCTCAAGATAAAATCATAGAGATTATCTACACCCATCTTAGTATGATTCGTGAGAGTGTTGTTCGTAATGGTAATTTACGAGCAGAGTTCTTTCGTAATATCTGGATGGTAGAGAAGGTTCGCAAGAACTTTGATGAGGACGAGATAGAGCTTTTCCGTAAGGTGTATGCGGAAGGAAAAGCTGATGGAGAGTTTGATATAGACGATATAGACCTTGTAGCTGATATCACACATTATTGTATAAAAGGTCTTGAAGTACCATTTATCTATGGACGCTTGGGGCACGGTCTTACAGAAGAGTCGAGTAAACCGTTAGTTGCTAAGGTTGTTTATGGTGCTTTGGGTAAGAAGGTTCAAGGTTGAGATATAGATGCTTAAATGCTGAAAATAAAAGAGATTTTTGGAAATTAATCAAATAGAAATTTTGTATAACATTTTAAATTATAAAAAATGGGATTATTAACTGGTAAGACAGCGCTTGTTACAGGTGCTGCACGCGGTATCGGTAAGGCTATCGCACTGAAATTTGCAGAAGAAGGTGCTAATGTAGCATTTACTGACCTTGTAATTGACGAGAATGGTAAGGCAACTGAGGCTGAGATTGCAGCTAAGGGCGTAAAGGCAAAGGGTTATGCAAGTAATGCTGCTGACTTTGCTCAGACAGCTGAGGTTGTAGCTAAGGTAAAGGAAGAGTTTGGCTCTGTAGATATTTTGGTTAACAATGCAGGTATCACTAAGGACGGTCTTATGCTTCGTATGACTGAGCAGCAGTGGGATGCAGTTATTGCTGTTAACTTGAAGAGTGCTTTCAACTTCATCCACGCTTGTGTACCAGTAATGATGCGTCAGCGTGGCGGTAGCATCATCAATATGGCATCTGTAGTAGGTGTACACGGTAATGCAGGTCAGGCTAACTATGCAGCATCAAAGGCAGGTCTTATTGCTCTTGCTAAGAGTATTGGTCAGGAGATGGGTCCTAAGGGTATCCGTGCAAATGCTATTGCTCCAGGTTTCATAGATACAGCTATGACTCAGGCTCTTCCTGATGATATCCGTAAGGAATGGATCAATAAGATTCCTCTCCGTCGTGGTGGTCAGGTTGAAGATATTGCTAATACAGCTCTCTACTTGGCTTCTGACCTTTCAAGCTATGTTAGCGGTCAGGTTATCCAGGTTGATGGTGGTATGAACATGTAATTTTTGATTATTGGTTATTTGATAGATGAAAGTTATCTATGAAGATAATCATATTATCATAGTTTATAAGGAAAGCGGAGAAATCGTTCAGGGAGACAAAACCGGCGATACTCCGCTTTCTGAAACTGTGAAGGAATATATTAAGGTGAAGTACAACAAGCCTGGTAATGTGTTTTTAGGTGTTGTGCATCGCCTCGACCGTCCTGTATCTGGACTTGTGATGTTTGCCCGTACTTCAAAGGCTCTTCCTCGCTTAAACAAGATGTTTGCTAATGGTGAAGTGCATAAGACGTATTGGGCTATTGTGCAGCCAGAGAGCAAGGGAAAAAACACTTATAATGCTGACGGTGAATGGCATACGTTAGAGAATTGGATTGTTCGCAATGAAAAGCAGAACAAGAGTTATGTGTATGATAAGGAAGTGCCCAATTCAAAAAATGCTATTCTGAGATATCGAGTAATAGGCTATTCTGAGCGTTACACACTTATCGAAGTACGTTTGCTGACAGGTCGCCATCATCAGATTCGTTGTCAGCTTGCCCATATGGGTTGTCCTATAAAGGGGGATTTGAAGTATGGTGCGCATAGAAGCAATCCTGACGGAAGTATTTCACTTTTGTCGCATTTCGTAGAGTTTGTGCATCCGGTTTCGAAAGAGTTGATAAAACTTGAATCGCCTCTTCCTGACGACCATTTGTGGCACGAAATAGCTTCTTCTGTGAAGAAATAGTTTCTTCGAGAAAAGAAAAAATATTCTTTAGTGCGTTTTTTCCTTTTTAAAAACGCACAATATTTCAAAAAAAATTATTTACTTTGCATTTAGTACGTAGGTAACTGAATGCTTATGAAGAAATATATCAAATGGGCGGGCATTGTTGTAGGGGTGCCAGTCGTGTTAGTTTTTATTCTTTTCTTACTGTTTTACTTTCCTCCTTTTCAGAATTGGGCAGTAAAGCAGATTGCTTCATACGCTTCAGAAAAAACACAACTTGATATTCGTATTGATCATGTGAATCTTGAGTTTCCTTTAGACTTAGGTATTGATGGCATACATATTATACAGCAAAACGATTCGCTGCCTCAGGTAAAAGACACAGTTGCTGATATTCGCAAAACGGTTGTAGATATTCAGCTTTTGCCTTTGTTTGACAAGCAGGTTATGATAGACCAGATATTGTTTGATGATTTAAAGATGAACACAACAAACTTTATTCATCAGGCACGTGTTAAAGGAAGTGTGGGGCGTCTTGATGTTAAATCTCATGGTATAGATCTTGGTGAATCGTTAGCTCATGTGGATAACGTGTTGTTAAAGGATGCCCGACTGAATGTGGAACTTAGTGATACAGTGCCGGAAGATACAAGCAAGAGCGAGAATTTCTGGAAGATAGATGTTGAGAAACTGCATGTTGCTAATACGGCTGTTTCTGTGCATATGCCTGGCGATACTCTTCAGGTTGATGCATATATGAATAGTTTAAATGTTCGTAACGGACATTTCGACCTTTACAAGAGTCTTTATCGTGTGGCTCATCTTGACTGGAAAGGGGCGTGCTCTTATGATAATCATTTCGAACCTTATTTGAAGGGGCTTGATGCTAATCATTTGTCGCTAACGGATATTTCGCTTGCTGTAGATTCTATCTATTATTGCAGTCCAGACATGAGCATGATTCTGCGTCATTGTCAGTTTAATGAGAAGAGTGGTTTCTCAATCACTAATCTTGCTGGCGCGATGCGTATGGATTCTACACGAGTGTATCTTCCTGAATTTTATGCAAGCACCCCTGGTAGCCGTTTGAAGATGTCGTTAAAGATGGATCTTGATGCGTTCTCAGACAGTCTTCCTGGTGTGTTTGAAACAACTGTTGACGGTTCGTTTGCAAAGGCAGATATCATGCCGTTTATGGCTGCTATGCCGAGTAAATTCCGCAGTCTGTGGCCAAGTTATCCTCTAACTGTAAAGGGTACGGTAAAAGGCAATCCTCATAAGCTACGTTTTACTGATTTGTTTGTAGAACTGCCTACTGCTTTCCGCCTTTCAGGTGATGGATTTGTAAGTAATGCAACAGACATGAATCGTCTTGTTGCCGATGTGAATTTCAATGCCCATGCCTATAATCTTGGTTTTGTTACAAAGAGTTTCCTTGATGCCGAACTGCTCAAGACAATACGTGTGCCTTCTGGTATAGCCCTTTCTGGTAATGCCAAGATACGTGGAAGCAGTTATGATACTCGTTTTAGGGTGTCACAAGGAGGAGGTTTTGTTAACGGAACAGCAAGTATTGTTAATGGCAAGACATTAAAATATTCAGCTAAACTAAATGCTAACCGATTGCCTTTACAGAATTTCGTTCCCCGTATGGGACTTTCCCGTTTCACGGGAACGGTTGCCGTAAATGGTTTGGGTACAGACTTCATGCGTTCTTCTACTCGTCTTACAGCTAAGGCAAACATACGTTCGTTTAATTATGCAGGCTACAGTCTTGCAGGAATGAACTTGGATGCTTCTTTGCGAAATGGTGTTGCTCATGCTACTTTAGACAGTAAAAATCCTATGTTGAAGGGACTTGTCTGTCTCGATGGATTATTGAAGCGTAAGGTTATTAAAGCCAGCCTCTCTTGTGATTTATCTAAGCTTGATTTGTATGGACTGAAATTCATGGATAATCCGTTCACTGTAGGTCTTTGTGCTAATGTAGATATAGAGACCGATATGAACAAGTATTATAAGGTACAGGGACTGGTTAGCGATATTACTGTTCGTGACAATAATCAAACCTATCGTCCTGAAGATCTTGTTATCGACCTTTTGACAAATACCGACACCACTCATTGTGTTGCCGATTGTGGTGATTTCCATCTTCGGGTTGATGCACACGGAATGTATGACCGTATGCTTACGCAGGTACAGAAGCTAACAGAAGAACTTAAGTCGCAGATTAAGAACCGTACAATCAATCAGATTCGTGTCCGTGAGCGACTTCCTCAGGCTCGTATCTATCTTACCAGTGGAGCCGACAATTTCTTTGTTCACATGCTCAACAGTTACGGTTATCAGTTTGCCCGTGCAAACATAGACATGACCTCTTCGCCTGTAACTGGTTTGAATGGAAGTGTGGCTATAGATTCACTTATTGCCGACAGCATACAGCTCGATACTATTCGTTTCAATATCGTTACTAAAGACGATAATTTCCATTATATCGCTCAGGTACGCAACGGAAAGAAGAATCCTCAGTACACCTTCAATGCTTTGTTTGACGGACAGCTTAACGATCGTGGCTCATCTCTTAAGGCCGAGCTCTATGATGATAAAGACCGTCTGGGTGTAGCTTTAGGTTTGCAGGCAATGATGGAACAAAACGGTCTTCGTCTGTCGGTTATGGAGGATGAAAATACTATTCTTGGTTACAAGGCGTTCAGCGTTAACGACGGCAATTATATTTTCTTAGGCGATGATAGGCGTGTGTCGGCAAATATGAAGTTGCAGGCCGACGATGGAATGGGTGTTCAGATATTCACCGATGATGAAAATCTTGAAGCCTTGCAAGATGTGACTGTTTCGCTGTATAAGTTCAATCTTCATCAGATTCTCTCGGTTGTGCCTTACATGCCAGATGTATCGGGTATTCTTGATGGCGATTATCACTTCATACAAACACCTAATGAGATGTCTATCTCGTCGAATATGTCGATAAAGAATCTTGTTTACGAGCATTGCCCTATGGGAAATGTATCTACCGAGTTTGTTTATATGCCTAAGGCCGATGGTTCCCATTATGTGGATGGAGTTCTTGTGTGTGATGATAATCAGGTAGCGTCTATCACGGGTACATATCTGTCTCAGGGCGATGGCTATCTTGATGCTACTCTTTCTCTTGACCACATGCCTATGTCGCTTGTCAACGGTTTCATTCCTGATCAGATATTTGGATTCCGCGGTTATGGAGAGGGAAGTGTTGACGTTAAAGGGTCGCTCTCTAAGCCTGAAGTAAATGGTGAGGTGTATCTTGATTCATGTTATCTTGTGAGTCAGCCTTATGGTGTTGAAATGCGTTTTGATAACGACCCAATAACAATCACTAACAGTAGGCTTCTCTTTGAGAATTTCCAGATGTATGCAAACAACGACAGTCCGCTTACAATATCTGGATATCTTGATTTTGCTGATCTCGACCACATGATGATGGATGTGCGTATGCGTGCAGAGAACTTTGAGATTATCGATGCAAAAGAAAATCTGCGCTCAGAGGCTTATGGTAAGGCGTTTGTTAATCTATATGGTATGATGTCGGGACCTGTTGACAATCTGCAGATGCGTGGTCGTCTGGATGTGTTGGGTTCTACTGACCTTACCTATATACTTCGTGACAGTCCACTTACCACTGACAATCAGCTTGACGAGCTTGTTAAGTTTACCGATTTTGCTGATAGTGCAAAACTCTCTGTTACGCGTCCTACGCTTAGTGGTTTCAGTATGGATATGACTTTGAATATCAACGAGAGTGCTCACATTCTTTGTGCTCTTAACGTTGATAAGTCTAACTATGTTGACCTCATAGGTGGAGGAGAGCTGCGAATGAAGTATAACAATATTGACAACCTGCGTCTCACAGGTAGATATACGCTCAATAACGGTGAGATGAAATATTCGTTGCCTGTTATTCCTCTGAAGACCTTTACCATTCAGGATGGCTCGTATATTGAGTTTACGGGTGATCCAATGAATCCTCGACTCAATATAACAGCTACAGAGCACAACAAGGCTACAGTTTCGTCTGATGGAGGAGCTGGGCGCACTGTTGATTTCACATGTGGTGTGGTAATTTCCAAGCCCCTCAGTAATATGGGACTTGAGTTCATTATTGATGCACCTCAGGATATGACTGTGAGCAACCAGCTTAACACAATGTCGAAGGAGGAACGAGGCAAGATAGCTGTAACGATGCTTACCACAGGTATGTACTTGTCAGATGGAAACACCAGCGGATTCTCTATGAACTCGGCTCTGAATGCCTTCCTGCAAAGCCAGATAAATGGTATTGCCGGTAATGCTTTGCGCACACTTGATCTTTCGTTTGGTCTCGACAATACTACCGATGCTACGGGCAATCAGCATACTGACTATTCGTTCAAGTTTGCTAAGCGTTTCTGGAATAACCGCTTACGTGTTATTATTGGAGGTAAGATTTCTTCAGGCTCAAATGCTGCAGGAGAGAATCAGCAGTTCTTTAATAACATTTCGCTTGAATATCGCCTTAACGAGGCATCAACACAGTATCTAAAGTTATTCTATGATCGTGACAGCTATGATTGGCTTGAGGGTAATGTGGGCGAGTATGGTGCCGGTTTCATCTGGCGAAGAAAGCTATCTACTTTCAGAGATCTTTTTAATTTCAACGATAATAACAAACTGGTGATACCTTCTGATTCGCTCGTTAAAACGCGTACAGATAGTATTAAAAACAAGAATTAAATGAAAAGACATATCCTTTATCATATTGCAGCTTTCGTGGTGATATGCGTGCTGTCGGCTTGCAGCACAACAAGCGGTGTACCCGAGGGCGACCAGTTATATACGGGACTCACGGCAGTAAAATACAACAACTACAATCCTTCTGACCATGCCACAGAGATACAGGCCGAAGTAGATGCTGCTCTTGCCTGTGCCCCTAATGGTGCACTTTTTGGCAGCAGCTATTATCGTACGCCTTTCCCCTTTAGCCTTTGGATATGGAATGCCTGTCACGACTCAAGCGGTATGTTTAAGAAATGGGCTACCAAAACCTTTGGTAAGGCTCCTGTACTTATGAGCCGAGTTAATCCGGCCTTGCGTGCTTCGGTGGCTCAGACGGTGCTGCGCAATCACGGTTATTTTCGTGGTAAGGTTAGTTATGATATAGTGCCACAGAAGAATCCTAAGAAAGGCAAAATAGGCTATGATGTTGATATGGGACATCTTTTCACGCTTGATAGTATTTCTTATAACGGATTCAAAGCCGAAACCGACAGTCTCATTCAGATTTCTCTTGGTGAGGCAGCTGTGTGCAGCGGCGATCCTTTCGATGTGACTACTCTTGATGAGGAACGTCAGCGTATAAGCAGGTTGTTGCGTAATAACGGCTATTTCTATTATCAGCAGGATTGTGCATCTTATCTTGCCGACACGATTAGTGTGCCTGGTAGAGTGCAGTTGCAGTTTAAACTTGCCGATGGATTGCCTGAGCGTGTGCAGCGCAAGTATTATATGGGTAATATTCGTCTTGAACTTCGTAAGAAGTTCATGGAAACGCTCACCGATAGTGTATCACGTCGTCGTTTCACGGTACTCTATAACGGTAAGCGTTCGCCTATCCGTTCGCGTGTAATCATGAAGGACATGAAGCTTCGTCCGGGGCAACCATATAGCTATGAGAAATACGAAGAGTCGAATAATAAGATTGCCAGTAATGGTATTTTCTCAATGGTTGACTTTAAGTTCACTCCACGTGACAGTTCGCTTACTTGTGACACTCTGGATCTAACCCTTTCGTGTGTCTTTGACAAGCCTTATGATGTATATGTAGAGACAAATTACAAAGGACGCACAAGTGGTCGCACGGGTCCGGGCTTGGCTATTGGTTTCACTAAGCGCAATGCCTTCCGTGGTGGCGAGCTCCTTGATATTAATCTTAATGGTAACTACGAGTGGCAGACAGGACATAATATTAGTTCAGGAGGCGACAATATTCACTCTTATGAGTATGGTGCCGATGTTTCTCTGAACCTGCCTCGATTGTTGCTGCCTTTCAATGTAGAACGCCGTCGTGTGCAGCCAGGACAACGCTTGCGTCGTCGATTCTTCTCAACGCCTACAACCCTTCTGAAGGCTTCAACAAGTGTTATCAATCGTGCGGGATTCTTTAAGCGTCACATCGTCTCAGGCGAGCTTACATACACCTTCCAGACATCAGCACAGTCGGCTCATCAGATATCACCTCTTACTCTGGAATATGAATATATGACGAGTCACACTAAGGAGTTTGACGATATTATGGCTACCAGTCCTTATCTTCAGATTTCGATGAAGGACCAGTTTATTCCTAAGATGCGTTATAGTTATGTTTACACTTCGCCAGCTTCGTTCAACAATCCAATATTCTGGCAACTTAATGTCAGCGAGGCAGGAAATGTGCTTGCTTTAGGTTATAGTGTCTGTGGAAAGAAATGGGGAGATAAGGATAAGACAATGTTCAAGAATCCTTTTGCCCAGTTCTTTAAGATAGATACCGAGTTTAGAAAGACATGGGCTGTGACACAACACTCAGACTTGGTGGCTCATGTGGCTGCAGGAGCCATTTGGAGCTACGGCAACTCGTCTATGGCGCCTTGGAGCGAGCAGTTCTATGTTGGAGGAGCCAACAGCATTCGTGCGTTCACCGTGCGTTCTATAGGTCCTGGTGGCTATGTGCCTAACGAAAACACTACCTCGTATCTTGACCAAACGGGTGATATAAAGTTTCTTGCCAATCTTGAATATCGTCCACGATTATTCGGTAATCTTTATGGCGCAGTGTTCCTTGATGCGGGTAATGTGTGGACTATGCACAATGAAGAATCGCGTCCTAACGGACAGATTAAAGCCTCTCGCTTGCTCAAGGATATGGCTTTAGGCACAGGTATTGGTGTGCGTTACGACCTTGATTTCTTCGTTATTCGTGTTGACTGGGGGATAGGCCTTCATGTGCCATATAAGTCGGGATTCTTCAATATCGGTAAGTTTAAAGATAATCAGAGCATCCATCTCGCTATTGGATATCCATTTTAGTTAGGAGTTAGAAGGAGATAAAGGACATTTGTCCTCTATCTTCGTCGCTGAAAGCGACATATCTCCCTCTATCTCCTAACTTCTAATCAAGCGAAGCTTGCGAAAATGCAAATAAAGTTTTGTGTTTTCATTTGATTGAATTAACTTTGTATGCGGAAATAGATTATTAATAATATAAAAACCATTAAAAGTATGAAACCAACTTTGTTGTTGCTGGCTGCTGGTATGGGTAGCCGTTACGGCGGTTTGAAGCAGCTCGACGGTCTGGGTCCTAATGGCGAAACCATTATGGATTATAGTATTTATGATGCCATTCAGGCAGGATTTGGAAAGATCGTTTGGGTTATTCGTAAAGATTTCGAGCAGGATTTCCGTGAGAAGATTCTCTCAAAATATGAAGGTCATGTGCCTTGCGAACTGGTGTTCCAGAGCATTGACAGTCTTCCAGAGGGTTTCTCTGTACCAGAGGGACGCGAGAAACCTTGGGGCACTAATCATGCTGTGTTGATGGCTATGAGTGCTATCAAGGAGCCTTTCTGTGTTATTAACTGTGACGATTTCTATAACCGCGATTGCTTCAAGGTTATTGGTAAGTTCCTATCTGAACTTCCTGAAGGCAGCAAGAACACTTATGCAATGGTTGGCTTCCGCGTAGGTAACACTCTTAGCGAAAACGGTACTGTTGCTCGTGGTATCTGCTCAAAAGACGAGAACGAAAACCTCACAACTGTTGTTGAGCGTACAGAGATTGAGCGCCACGGAACAGAAATTCAGTATAAAGACGAGCAGGGAGAGTGGGTAACAGTTGACGATAACACACCTGTAAGTATGAATGTTTGGGGCTTCACACCTGATTATTTTGAGTATAGTGAGGCTTATTTCCGTGAATTCCTCTCTGATCCAAAGAACATGCAGAACTTGAAATCAGAGTATTTCATTCCATTGATGGTTAATAAACTCATTAATGATAAGACTGCAACTGTAAAGGTTCTTGATACAACGTCAAAGTGGTTTGGTGTAACATATTCTGCCGACCGTCCAAGTGTTGTTGCCAAGATCCAGAGTCTTGTTGACGAGGGAGTGTATCCTGAGAAGTTGTTCTAAGGCGCAAAGCGCAGGCGCAGACGCCTGCGCTTTGCTATTGAATAATGAATATTGAATAATATTTTCTGAATTTTCCGAGTATTCTGAATTTTCCGATTATTCCGATTTTCATGTACAAAATTCTTATTCTTGATTTCGATGGCACAATAGGCAATACAACTCAGTTTATTGTGCAGATAATGATGGCTTCTTTTGATGCTTTGCATATGAAGAAACCATCAGTGGAGGCGTGTACACGAACAATAGGTTTGCCGTTGGCTCAATGCTTTGTGCAGTCATATAAGAATGAGGGATTGCCCGAAATGAGTGAAGAAACAGGGCTGCTTTGTGCCGAAACCTATAGACGCATCTTTGAAGAGAAGAAGAAACCAGGTGCTATCTTGCCTTATCCGGGTTGCATAGAAACACTTCGCAAACTACACGATCAAGGCATTGTTCTTACTATTGCCAGCAGCAGAAATCATTCTTCGTTAATGGATTTTGTTAGGGAGTTTGGAATAGAAGACATTATTTCTTACGTTATTGGTGCTGACGATGTTACAGAGGCTAAGCCTTCTGCAGAGCCTGTAACACGCACGCTGCAAGCTCTTGGTTTTTCGCCCAGCGAAGCCCTTGTGGTAGGCGATACCTGCTTTGACATCCTTATGGGACACAATGCTCATTGCGACACTTGTGGCGTTACTTATGGTAACGGTACGATTGAAGAGTTGAAGGAAGCAGGGGCGGAGTATATTATAGGGAGGTTTGAGGATCTGCACATTGCATAGCAATGCTAAATGATAAATGAAAAATGATAATTAAAATGTTCGTCTCGAACTAATCTCGAAGGAATCTCGAAGGCGAGAGCATAGCAAAATTAAATTTTGCTATGCCGAGACAAGAGATGGCTCGATGAAATCAAGTCATCTCAAAGGCTGCTCGAAGAAAAAACAATGCAACTTGGATGTTTATCTCAGCATATCAGCATACGCCTTGATGGCGTTACGAGTAATCTCCTCAGCTTCTGCAAGCGAGCAATGAAGTTTTCCACCGCTGGCATTCAGATGTCCGCCACCATTGAAGAAGTCGGCAGCAATTTTGTTACATGGGAAATCATCGACAGAGCGCAGGCTCACAAGGATAGTGTTGTCACGACGGTCGTCTTCGCGAAGTGAGATAGACAGTTTAACGCCCTTAATGCGCAGAGGTTCGTTAACAAGTCCTTCCATATCGCCTTTGATGAAATGATAGTCGAGCATATCCTGACGGCTCACAGCATAGTAGGTGCAATGCAAGTCGTCGATATAGTTGAGCTTTTGGTTCATGATGTAACCACGCAAGCGGATAGCCCAGTGGCTGTAGTTATTGAACACAAGACGATATATCTTGTCTTTGTCAATCTTCTTGGTGAGCAGCATACCGATAATCTGGTAAATCTCTGGTCGGGTAGAGTTATATGTAAACCCACCAGTATCGGTCATCATTCCGCAATATATCGGAGCTGCTATTTTCTTGTCCATAGCCTCGAAACCACCAAGCTGACAGATAAGACGGAACACAAGCTCGGCAGTGCTGCTTGCCCATGTGTGGGAAACGGTGAGTACGGCAGGAACGTTAGGATCGATATGATGATCAATGAGCACCACCTTAGCCTTGCTGTTTACAAGTAGTGGTTCAACCTCTTCAATGCGTGATGTTTCGCAGAAATCAAGGCAGAAGATGGTGTCAGCTTCGTTGAAAGCTTTCTCAACCTTCTCTGGATGCTTGTCGTAGCGTACTATCTTCTCGTTGCCTGGCAGCCATCCGAGGAAATCGGGATAAGCATCAGGAACAACAATAAATGGGTTCTTGCCCTGTGTGCGCAAGTATTCAGCCCACGCCAAACATGAGCCTATAGCGTCGCCATCAGGAGCTTTGTGTCCAACAACTACTACTTTCTGTGAAGAAGAAATGAGCTGGCGCAACAGCGTCAGCTCATCGTTATTGAGTAAATCTAATTGCATGTGTGCAAAGTTAATGATTTTATTGCATATCGTAAACAACCTGCATGAGTTTTTTGCCAATCTCGTCGGCAGCTTCCATAGTTGAAGCCTCGCTATACACACGGATGATAGGCTCGGTGTTGCTCTTGCGCAGATGTACCCACTTGTCTGGGAAGTCGAGTTTCACACCGTCAATGTCGGTTACCTGCACATCAGATTCTTTACCGAAGAGTTCTTTCACCTTCACGAGAATAGCGTCAACATCGGTTGATGGTGTGAGGTCTATGCGGTTCTTTGCAATGAAATATTCTGGGAATGTGGCACGAAGCTGTGAAGCCTTGAGACCCTTCTGAGCGAGTGAGCTGAGGAAGAGGGCAATACCAACAAGAGCATCACGACCGTAGTGGCTTTCTGGATAGATAACTCCACCGTTGCCTTCGCCACCGATAACAGCGCCTACCTCTTTCATCTTTGTTGTTACGTTTACCTCGCCAACGGCAGAAGCATAGTATTTGCAGCCGTGCTTCTCGGTAACATCGCGCAGTGCACGAGTAGAAGAGAGGTTGCTTACTGTGGCTCCCTTAACATGATCGAGGATGTAGTCGGCAACAGTAACAAGAGTGTATTCCTCGCCATACATCTTACCGTCTTCCTGAATGAATGCCAGTCGGTCAACATCAGGGTCAACAACAATACCGAGGTCGTAGCCACCCTTAGCAAGTTCGCCCATTATGCCACCGAGATTTTTCTCAAGAGGCTCTGGGTTGTGTGCGAAGTCACCATTAGACTCACCGTTGAGGAATGTGTATTCAACGCCCAGCTCTTTAAGAAGCTCTGGCAAGATGATACCGCCAACAGAGTTGATAGAGTCGACAACAACACGGAAGTGTGCGTTGCGAATGGCCTCACGGTCAACAAGCTCGAGAGCCAGCACGCTATCAATATGACGCTTGTCGAAGTTTTCTTCGCTGTATTTACCTAAGTGGTCAACATCAGCAAACTCGAAGTCTTCTTTCTCAGCAATAGAGAGCACCTCGTTGCCGTCGTCCTTAGTAAGGAATTCTCCTTCCTGGTTGAGCAATTTAAGCGCATTCCAGTGACGTGGGTTGTGACTTGCTGTTATGATGATACCACCAGCAGCCTGTGTCATACGAACAGCAAGCTCTGTGGTAGGAGTAGTTGCTAAACCAATATTGATAACATCGTAGCCCATACCCATAAGAGTACCGCAAACCACATTCTTAACCATTTCGCCAGAGATACGTGCATCACGGCCAACAACAATAGTGTTGCTCTGTGACTTACCGCTACGACGAATGAATGTAGCGTATGCTGATGTAAATTTTACGATGTCGAGTGGGTTCAAAGTATCACCAGCCTGTCCGCCAATAGTACCGCGGATGCCAGAAATAGATTTAATAAGTGTCATTGTTATGTCTTTCTATATATAAATCTTTTAATCTTTCAATCTTTCAATTTTTCAATCTTTCCATTTCCCTTATTTGCCTGCCATAAGGTATAGCTCATACAAGCAAGGGTAGGTATAGGTAGCTGCATAAGCCTGTCCCTTAGCCGAAGGAACGATAATCTTTACGTGAGCAGGCTCTGTGCTCTCGTCGGTAGGACGACCTATGTTAACATAGTTTAGCGGAACAAGCCATCCTTCAGGAACAGCTGTAGAACCATAAGCACTTGCCAGCACACTTTCGTTAGCGCTTGTGAAGAGAGCGGTGTTAGTACCCGACTTGTTGATAACGGTCATCTTGTCAACAATAGATGAAAAGGCGAGCACGTTGTTGCTGAGCTGCATAGTGTCGGGATTGTTGAGCAGGTTGTACTCGTCGAAACGTACAAGCACGGTGCGTGTCTCGTTGGTCTTGATAGGCGCCCCGCAACCCTTGTCAATAATCTGCATATAAACACCTGATGAGCTCATAAGCACATATTGATTCTTGCTTACATCAGTAGTGTAGTCCTGTGCCTTGAATTCAGCTTCGCTGATAACCTGAATTTTCTTGTCAGCAATATACTGATTGATAGCTGCATTTTCTTTTTCCTTCTTCTCAGCGTAAGTTTCTGTGTCGCTACATGACTGGAAAAGGAAAAGGCCTGTGAGGGCAATGAGCAGGAAATATATTTTCTTCATTTTTTTTATAGCTTTATTATAGCGCTAAACGCCAGTTAACATTGTATGCAAAAGTACAAAAAACAAAACATTTGCAAAGCGTTTGGCGTCTGTTTTTATTCATTCTTAACTTAATTAGTAGATAAAAGGAGTTAAAGGGAGATATGCCGCTTTTCAGCAGCGAAGATATAAGACAATAGTTTTTAATTCAAATTCGGATCCGAGTTATTATCTTCTTCAGCCAAATCACGATACATATCGTTCATGGTGTTTACAAGCACGTTGAGATTATCCTGACTGCCACAAGCCTCAAGAAACTGCTCTATGAGGTCGGCTTCAGTATTCTTGAGTGGACAATCGTTAATCATCAGCTGAGTGTTGATGAGCAGCATGCGCAGAATAGTTGACTGATCGATGTGTTGTTTCTTGTTGGCATTATGAAGTCCAGCAACATAAGCTGAGAATATGATGCGTACAAGACAGTTGATAGCTGTTGGCTCATCAATAAAAGCATAAGCCTCGCCTTTGATGCGTCCCTCAATGTGTTCGGGAATAGTAGAAAACTGTCCCTTGAGCAGGAAACCGAAGTTACGCTGATATTCGCTCACAAGAGCATCATAGAAATTCTGTTCACGACAGGCAAAGCGTAGATAGTCGAGAATAGACGCTCCCTTGTCCGCAAACTCTTTGTTGGCATCATTAAGAGCCTGTTCCACATCCTCGTATTGTATTCGTGCTATGAAAGGGAAGAGAACATCAAAGAACACCTTGCTTATGTTCTCATAGTGATCAAGCATTACCTGTTTGATGTTTTTCTCGTCGTTGCGTGTAGCAAAGTCGCTATCTGGATAGTTGCTGTCGATGACTCCACATCCAAATGCCTCAAAGAAGGCTCTTATCATAGCTGCCATAACCTGGTAGCTGTTAATCTTTTTGCTCATTATTGTCTTTTATTGTGAGGTTGTTGGCCTCGTTATTTTTATTGGTCAAAGATAAATCTTTTTGTGAAGAGTTGCAAGCTGCAGCCTCGATATTTCTCATCAGTCCCTGATATTTGGCTCTTTTCACAGCGCTTCCCTTGAACAGTTTCTGATATTTCTCAACGCTGAGCTGTTGCCAGTCTTCGCGAGTCATACTGAGCAGTTCCTCACGCGGTTGCAGTTCGGGAGTAGTGTTAGGCTGTGCAAAACGGTTCCAGGGACAAGCCTGCTGACAGCGGTCGCAGCCGTATATAGTGTCGCCCATGTTGTTCTGTGCCTCAGGTGAAATGTCACCTCTGTTCTCTATCAGCTGATAGCTAAGACATTTGGCTGCATGAAAAGAACCTGTGGTGTCTATAGCATTTGTCGGACAGGCATCAATGCAAGCGTGACACTTACCGCAGCGGTTGGGCATAGGTTTGTCGTAAGAGAGTTCTATATTCAGAAACAGTTCACCTAAGAAAAACATGCTTCCAGCATGAGGAATGATAAGCTGATGATTGCGGCCAGTCCACCCCAAACCAGCTTCCTCAGCCCAGTAGCGTTCAAGAACAGGAGCAGTATCAACAAAAGCTCTGAAATGCGGACGGTCGTCATCTTGTGAAACATCGCCAGCGGCACTTTCTTCAACAAAACCTAACGAAGTAGCAAGCTGGCGCAGTTTGGATTTCACTATGTCGTGATAGTCTTGTCCAAGAGCATAGGCAGCAAACTGATATTCGCCTTCAGGAAGAGTTTGCTCAGGCGTATAGTTGAGTGCAACACAAACAATACTCTTAACTCCAGGCATAAGCAGGCGAGGGTCGAGACGCTTGTCGGTGTAGTTGCTCATATATTTCATATCAGCATTCTCCCCCTTGGCAATCCATTGCCTAATGATATTGGCAACCTCATCTCTTACAGGTGCTGCTTTAGCTATACCGCATGCAAAAAAGCCGAGACGTTTGGCCTCGGCTTTGATATCATTCGAAAGTTTTGAATTCATATCCTTGTTCTTTGAGCCACTCTATAGCTTTAGGTAGGGCATAGTGCAGTTTGTCAATACTCTTGAGTGAATCGTGGAATGTGATGATAGACCCGTTGCGGGCATATTTCTTCACGTTGTTGAGCACGTCGCCAGCGGTTAGCCAAGTTGAATAATCGCGAGTGACAAGATCCCACATCACTACTTCATATTTCCTGCGCACCCACCAATAGCATGTGTGACGCATCCACCCGTGAGGTGGACGGAAAAGGTGAGAGTGAATAATGTCGTTAGCCTTTTCAAGATTGAAGATATATGTAGCTGCAAAGTGCTTGAACGACCCTATGTGGTTGAAGGTGTGGTTGCCCACCTGATGACCTTCAGCCACTATCTGGTTATATAGGTCGTGATAACGCAGCACATTCTCGCCAACCATGAAGAATGTGGCTTTAACATTATACTTGCGTAATGTTTCAAGAATGAAAGGAGTTGACTCTGGTATTGGACCGTCGTCGAAAGTGAGATAAACTGCATGCTCGTTTGGGTCCATACGCCAGGTGGCGTGAGGATATAGCCAACGTAGCCATTTTGCTGGTTGTTCTATAAACATACTTCTCCTTTATTCTTTAAGTGAAACAAATAGATTTATGGAGTTTGAAGAAGTTAGAAGAAGATAAAAGACATTAGTTTTATGGTATTGTCTTCTATCTCCTCCGCTAAGAGCGGCATATCTTCATTTAACTTCTTTTATCTCCTTCTAATTTCATAACTCAATTACTGATTCTGCTCAGGAATATAACCTCCCTTACCGCGATATCTGTTATAGAGACTGTTGACAATAGTATCTATGTTCTTAGTAGTTCTGTTGTCGATGCTCTGTGCAACAACTCCAGCCTGCTGTAACATAGTAATATGTCTCAGACAGTCAGTCATAGACTGAGCGAAACGATCGCCGTCAAGACTGAGATACCACTCAAGATACTGAACATTGTTCTTGACTACAGCATTGAGGTAGTGCTTTGCTTTAGCCTTGTTGCCAAGAAGAGCATAAGCCTGAGCCATATCAAGACCACCACTCATGTAGTTTACAGGAATATTGTATTCTGGAATCTCTTTCTCTACCTTCTGAAGAACCTTCAGAGCCTTAGCATTCTGATGTTCCTGAATGAGGTGCATAGCAAGTTCGGTGAACAGACGACGGTGAGTATAGCACATACGCATAACTGTCTCGTCGATGTAGAGGCCCTTCTTAGAAAGACCGCCAAACTTATAACGAGTCATCACGTTGCGATAAACCTTTTCTGTGTCGTAGTTCTTGTTGCCACTTCCTTCCTTAGTAGTGAAAGGAGAGATACGACTTGCAAGACCTTCCTGAATGAAGTTGTCACCAAGATTCATGTAGTTGCTTTCGCCTACAGTGATAGCTACATAAAGAGGACGGGTCCAGTTGCAAGAGTTAAGCATCTCGAGCATCATCATATCGTTCTTACCTATGCTTCTGCGACCTGCAAGCGAGATAGTCATCTTGTCAGGAATACTGTCGCCAGCCATAAGCATACCACTCTTCTTAACAGCCTCTTTGTCGATAGTGAGGTGAATAGTATCTGTAGGTATGATGTGCATATCAGGATCTTTTGAACGCATCCAGTATTTGATGATGTTACCCAGTTCGAATGGGTCGTCACCAAACTGTTTCTTAGCCTGCTCTGGGTTCTCCTCGTAGTATTGCTTAAGCTGACTTTCCATCTCAGGAGCAATCTGAATGTAGTCGTTTGTACCTGCACAATAGTCGAGACGAGGCCAGCTGATAGGTACAGCAGGTGATGTGTAAGCATCGCGCTTCATCTGGTCGATATACCAGTCGGTAGCCAGATAGCTGAGGTTGCACACACGTGCATCCTGACGAACACCCTCTACATCCTGATTATACCAGAGTGGGAATGTATCGTTGTCACCATTTGTGAAAATGATTGGGTTGCCCTTATCCTGAAGTGTCATCAGATAGTTCTGACCGAAGTCGCGACATACGAAGCGGCCTGAACGGTCGTGATCGTCCCAGTTCTGTGAAGCCATCTGTATTGGAACAAACAGCGCAAGAACAGAAACAACAGTTGCCACAACTGTACCGTTAACATGCAGGTAGCGCTTAATGAGGTCGTAGATAGCAGCAACACCAATACCGCACCATATAGCGTAAGCATAGAACGAACCAGCATAAGCATAGTCGCGCTCACGTGGCTGAACAGGTGTCTGGTTAAGATAGATAACGATAGCAAGACCAGTCATGAAGAACAGGAAGAATACTACCCAGAACTGACGTATGCCTCGCTTGCCTCTCCAAGCTTGCCAGAATAGACCAAGAAGACCAAGAAGCAGAGGCAGACAGTAATAAACATTATGTCCCTTGTCGTTCTTCAACTCATCAGGCATCTTGCTCTGATCGCCTAAGCGAGCATTATCAATAAAGCTGATACCTGTAAGCCAGTTACCGTGCTCAAGTTCTCCGTTGCCCTGTATCTGATTCTGACGGCCAGCGAAGTTCCACATGAAATAACGCCAGTACATGAAATTACACTGATAAGACAGGAAGAAACGAATATTCTCCATCTGTGATGGAACCTTTACGGTCATTGTTTCACCGCAGCGGTCGTAAGCAACATCAGTACCGTCAACACCGCCCATCCAGTCTTCATAGTCTTTAGCATGATTGCCGTCGTACATACGTGGGAAGAGCATGTTCTGAGCATACTGATATTTGTCTTTATGACTTACTACAAAGTAAGAGTCTTTCTCGTCCTTGTTTGCTTTCTCCTTACGTGCATAGATAGGTGCACCCTCTTTGATAACAGGCTTGCACATATTGCCGTCTTGCTCAAGAGCCACCTGTGAGGTGTATGCCTGACCGTACATAAGAGGACGATCGCCATACTGATCACGACTCAGATAGTTACCAAGAGTGAAGATATCCTCTGGTGAGTTCTGGTCCATTGGTGGGTTAGCTGATGAACGAATAACGATAAGAGCATAGCTTGAGTAGCCAATCATCAGCATAAGCATACAGAGCAATGTAGTGTTCTTAATGCGGGCAGAGATAAGACTAACCTTCTGCTTGCCTTCGTTGCGCTTGTAGTTAAGAACAAACCACAGAATAGCAAGCACTACTACTCCGATGAAGAAAGCGCTCCAGCCGTAGCCGTAGAAAGGAATACCCAACATAGCTACAGAAAGCAGGAATGCTACATTCTGACGCTTCTCGCTCTTGTTGGTATATGTTTCCCAGATAGCCCAGAGAACAGTAGCCACAAGCAGAATAAGATATACTATCTCACCTGTGTTGAATGGGCATCCAAGAGTGTTTACGAAGAACAGCTCAAACCATCCACCTACAGTGATGATTCCAGGTACAACACCATAAAGAACGGCTGCTACGATAACGAACGAAACAAAGAGAGCAATAAGAGAACCCTTGAGCTCTATGTTTGGGAATTTACGGTAGCAGAACACCAATACGATAGCTGGAATACACAGAAGGTTGAGCAGGTGAACACCAATACTCAAACCAGTCATATAGGTGATAAGCACAAGCCAGCGGTCGCTGTGAGGCTCGTCGGCTTGGTCTTCCCATTTAAGGATAAGCCAGAACACAATAGCCGTGAAAGCCGAAGAATAAGCATATACCTCACCCTCAACAGCCGAGAACCAGAAGGTATCGCTGAAGGTATAGATGAGTGCTCCCACAAGACCAGATGCCTCGATGATGATAAGCTTGGCAAGATTGAGTTCGCCCCAGTTCTTAACGATAAGCTTACGTGTGAGGTGGGTGATGGTCCAGAACAGGAACATGATAGTAACCGCAGAGAGCAGCGCACTCATTGTGTTTACCATACGTGCAACCTGTGAAGCATCGCTTACAAATTGTGAAAAAAGATTAGCTGTGAGCATGAAGAAAGGTGCCCCAGGTGGGTGACCAATTTCAAGTCTGTAGCCGGTGGTAATAAATTCAGGACAGTCCCAAAAGCTGGCTGTCGGTTCAATAGTGGAGCAGTACACAAAAGCTGCAATCGCAAATGCGAGCCAGCCCAGAATATTGTCCACAAGTCTGTACTGTTTCATTTATTTTTTAATAAGTGTTTATTTCGAAATAATAATGCAAAGATAATGTTTCTTTTTGATAATTGCATTATCAGTATTGATTATTCTTTACGTTATTGAATAAAATTAGAAAGTTTTAATATGTAGTAGGTTTTGTATATTTTTGTTCTTTCAATCTTCATTCAGCATTTTCAAGAAGTGTTCTTCTATGTCTTCTTGAGGCATATTGGCTGTTGCGTGATAATGCACGTGACCGTTAACACAAGCAATGTGTTTGGCCTGTCGAACAATCTCTGCAATATCGTGACTAACCATTATTATAGCACATTTATGGTTAAGATTCTTCAGCATAGCATACATCTGCTTCTGAAATTTCCTATCTACATAGGTGTTTGGCTCGTCAAGAATAAGCACCTGTGGGTTCGACACCATAGCTCGTGCAAGCAACACTCTCTGCAGCTGACCGCCACTGAGGGCACCAATAAAACGGTCTTTTAAGTCAAGAATCTCCATATCGGCAAGAGTATTCTCAACCTGCTGGTGCTGTTCTTTGGTAAATTTGCGGAAAAGCTTCTTCTGCTTATCAAGTCCCGACAGCACAACATCATACACCGAGATAGGGAAGTGGTGATCAATATCATTGTATTGTGGCAGATAGCCCATAGTGATGCTATCAACCTTCTTGCCTTCAGAGAAATACTCCACCTTTCCTTCTGCTGGCTGCAACATACCAAGAATGATGCGGATAAGAGTAGTCTTTCCGCCACCATTCGGACCTATAATGCCTAAATAATCCTTGTCTTTTATCTCTAACGAAACATTCTCAAGAACGGTCTTCTTCTCGTAGCGTGCAGTGATATTCTTCACGCTGATAATAGTATTCTCCATAGGCTATTTCAGTTTGTTGGCTATGTTCACCATTTCGTTTGGCCAGTTATATGCCAAAGGATTTATATCTTTTACCTCAGCCTGAGTGCTTTGTGCCACAATCTGAGTGTTTCTGTTTTGAAACTCTTTCTGCACAAACATTGTTTTCACATTCTGTTTGCGTGCAGCAGTGATAATATCTTTTATCTGTTGAGCACTTGGTTCTCTACCTTCTTCCTCTATTGGCAGTTGGTTCAGAGAATAGTCGCGAGCAAAATAGGTGAGGGCAGGGTGGTAAATAAGAAACGAAAGGCCTTTCTTTTTTTCCAGCTTTGACAGAATGAGCTTGTCGGTCTTACTTATAGTAAAAGCTAACTTGTTCAGGTTCTTTCTGAAATAGCTGCTGTCCTTACTGTCTATTTCAACCAGCGCGTGATAAATATTCTCAGCAATAATCCTTGCACTTTTAGTGCTCATCCAGGTGTGGGGATCATCAATACCATTTATGCTTTTTGCAGGCACGATGCTTTTTGAAGAGTCGATTATTTTTGTATGTGGAGCATTTGCCTGAATCTTATTCATCCACGCACGTTCAAATCCCAGGTTGCCCACTTTTATATACAGGTCGCTATGTGAGAGAGCCATCATCTGTTGGGCTGTAGGCTCATAGGTTTCAGGATTGCTGCCCTGAGGCACCATCGTGATAACCTTGAACTTGTTGCCAGCAATCTGTTCTGTGAAATATCTTATAGGTTCTATCGTCACAGTGATAGTTTTCTCATCATAGCTCTTTGCTGGTGTGCACGATGATAGAGACGCAACCGAAAGAACAAGAACAATATATCTGATGAATTTACCCAAAGTGATACTGAACATAGAAATAAAAAAGTTTGATCTCATTAATCCCAACACAATAGTAATAGCGCTGCCTAAGATAGGCAGGAAAGAGAAAAAGCCCATCAACGCTCCTCGCCCGTTCATAAACCGTTCTGCTTTGTCAAGTTCGTCTTGTTTTACGTGTAGGTAGCGTTCTATCCATTCTGGCTTACCCAGTCGTCCTATCCAGTAGTTAAACACCGAACCTAACACATTACCAGCTGTGCCGTATATCACCAGCGGCCAGGGATGCAGTCCTGCAGCCATAAGACCAAGCATAATAGCCTCACTGCTGAAAGGGAAGAAACTACCGGCAAGAAAGGCCGCAATAAACATGCCCCAATAGCCCCAGTCTATAAGAAAATTGGTTATTACATCCATATAGATTATGCTGCTAAGAGGTTATATATGGTTAAGAAGAATACAACTGTAGCAACTGTAACAAATGTAATATTTGTCAGTTTGTTATGTGTTAGAGCAAAGAAATGTGCTATAAGAACTGATGTAGAAACAAGTAGTATGCGTATGAGTAAATCATAGTGCTGAGGCTGCAATACAAGGAATGTAATAGCAGCCAAACCTACGACGATAAGAGTGTTATAAGTCATACGAATACGTATTTTGTCGAGATAGCTTGAACGTAGGAAATGTACCATTCCTATCACAAATAGCACACTAATCACACATAAGGTGCTAATCTGCTCTGTTGAAAGAGTTGAGAAATCGGCTAAAGCTTCAAACTTTCCAAGACTTTCAAAATGCTGAAGCAGCTGCTCTAAGTTGCCTTTATATATATAATAAGGTGAAACAAACCAGTAGGGCGCCATCACTCCCAGCACACTTCCCATTATGTTCTTAATGCTGCCTGCCATATTATAGGTGGCCATCATTATCCAAAGGAGCGGAACAAAGTACAACGCCTGCACCCATATTAAACTAATAACACCTGCAATGCAGAAAGAATAGAACATTAAGCCGGCTGCATTCCTGTCTTGATACGCCATAAAAAATATGATGTAGAAACTCACAAAAGCCAGTTGAGCTATACATGCACTTGTTGATGTTAATAGTTGTGGCGATATTAATGTCAACACCAGAAATGATGCTGAAATCAAGCGACAGTATATGCGTATCAATGCAAAACGGTTGTTGAATTCAGCCATAAGTAAAGTGGCAAGAAACACACATATGGTTGACATCCATGTTTCCTTGCTTAACAGTCCTTCTGCCAAGACTATTAAAATGCCGTAACCGAGAACAAAAGGTAAAGTCCATCTGCTCTCGGCTATTTTGTTCTGTATTCTTTTTTTCATTTATACTATCATACCCAACCTTCTAAAGGAAGCCTCCCCCATCCCCTCCGATGGGAGAGGGGGAACTAAAATTCCACATTCCTTATAGGTCTTTTCCGATGTCAGAACGGAAATACTTGTCTTTGAATTCTATTTTCTGAGCCTCCTCAAAACTCTTCTTCAGAGCTTCTTCCTTGTTGGCTCCATAACTGCTCACAGCGATTACTCTACCGCCAGCAGTAACCACTTCACCGTCTTTGGTTGCTGTTCCTGCGTGGAACACAATACTTCCCTCAACCTTATCTATTCCAGTGATAGGGTAGCCCTTCTTGTATGCCTCAGGATAACCGCCGCTAACAAGCATCACACACACTGCACTACGCTCGTCGAACTCAATGCTGCGCTTATCAAGATCGCCAGCAGCTACACCCTCGAATAGGTCAACGATGTCGCTCTTCAAACGAAGCATCACTGTCTCTGTTTCTGGGTCGCCCATACGACAGTTATACTCAATAACCATAGGCTCGCCCTCCACATTGATAAGACCGAAGAAGATAAAGCCCTTGTAGTCGATATTGTCGGCAGCAAGACCGTCAACAGTAGGACGGATAATGCGGTCTTCAACTTTCTTCATCCATTCTTTTGTAGCGAAAGGAACAGGACTGACCGAACCCATACCTCCTGTGTTCAAGCCTGTATCGCCCTCACCAATACGCTTGTAGTCTTTAGCCTCAGGCAGAATCTTATAGTTCTTTCCGTCGGTGATTACGAATACAGAGCACTCAATACCGCTGAGGAACTCTTCGATAACCACTTTTGCAGAGGCATTACCGAACATACCGCCGAGCATATCCTTGAATTCCTTCTTAGCTTCTTCAAGAGTAGGAACAATAAGCACACCCTTACCGGCACACAGACCGTCGGCCTTCAGTACGTAAGGAGCTTTCAGAGTCTCAAGAAACTTCAAACCCTCTTCAATTGTTGTTCCGTCAAATGTTCCGTAGGCAGCTGTTGGAATATTGTGACGCTTCATAAAGTCTTTAGCAAAATCCTTTGAGCCTTCAAGAACAGCTCCCTTTTTGCTTGGACCGATAACAGGAATGTTAGCTGTGCGAGCATCGTTCTTCAGTTCGTCATAGATACCTTCAACAAGAGGCACCTCAGGACCAACAACAATCATGTCGATGTTGTTTTCTGCAGCAAAGTCTTTGATTTTATCGAATTCGCCAACACCGATATTTACGTTCTCGCCAACATTTGATGTACCAGCATTACCTGGTGCAATAAATAGTTTGTCACATTTCTCGCTCTGAGAGATTTTCCACGCAAGGGCGTGTTCTCTACCGCCGCTGCCTAATAATAATATCTTCATAAGTTTCTTATGGTTTTTAAAAAGACCTCTCCCTAACCTCCCCTCCAGAGGGGAGGGGACAGGTTGCTTGAGAAGTTTCTTGCTTAGTAACGTTGAAAAATAGAATCACTCGTACCTCTTAAGTCGTAACTCAAAATTTGTAATTAGAATAATTCGTAACTCGTAATTCCAAATTTGTAATTCTATTTGAGGTAGTCAAAGAAGTATTGTGATATGCGCTTATGTAGATGAGTGCTCTGATGACCGCGCATATTATGTGGTTCGCCTGGATAAACAAAGAAGTCAGGTTGAGTGCCTGCACCTATACAAGCCTTCAGGAAACTGAAAGCATGCTGAGGAACTACAACAGGGTCGTTAAGACCGATGATGATTTGCAGCTTACCCTTCAGGTTCTTTGCTTTAGGAAGAAGTGATGAACCAGCGTAGCCCTCAGGGTTTGTCTGTGGAGTATCCATATAGCGCTCACCATACATTACCTCATACCATTTCCAGTCGATAACAGGACCACCGGCAACACCCACCTTGAACACATCAGGATAGGTAGTCATAAGGTTGGTAGTCATAAATCCACCGAAGCTCCAGCCGTGAACACCCATACGATTGGCATCGACATAAGGCAGACTCTTCAGGAACTTTACACCTTCCATCTGGTCTTGCATCTCCACATCACCTAAGTGACGGAAGGTAGCCTGCTCAAACTCTTTTCCGCGGTTCTCGCTTCCTCGGTTGTCGAGAATAAACAGCAGATAACCATTCTCAGCCATCCATGTTTCCCACGAACGAGAACCCCAGTTCCAGCGTGCGTCAACATTATGTGCGTGAGGACCACCGTAAACATATACTATTGTTGGGTATTTCTTCTTTTCGTCAAAGTTCAGAGGTTTCACCATACGGTAGTACAGATCGGTAACTCCGTCGGCAGCCTTTATTGTTCCACACTCGTAAGTAGGAACGGTATAGCCCTTCCAAGGATTATCGGCTGTGAAATAAGCAGTGTGCTTGTTGTTCTCAGTATTGATGATAGCAATCTTGCGAGGCACGGTAGGAGTCTGGTAGTTATCATAAATATACTGTCCGCTCTCGCTCAAGCTACCGTTGTGCCAGCCTTTCCCGTTATCGTCAACGAGTGTGCGCTTTCCTGTGTTCACATCAACGCTGAACAGGTTACGCTGAATAGCACTCAGCTCGTTTGATGCAATGATGATGCTCTGCTTCTTGTTGTTGAAACCAAGAATATCCATAACCACCCATTTGCCCTTTGTTATCTGCTTCAGCTCCTTACCGTCTTTGCTGAACAGATAAATGTGGTTGTAGCCGTCTTTCTGACTCTGCAGAATAAACTTGCTGCTGTCCCAAGGGAGGAACATAATAGGGTGCTGAGGCTCCACATATTTAGCATCGGTCTCACGATATAGTTCAGCTATCTTGTCGCCTGTAGCAGCGTTGTAGCTCACCAGTCGGCAATCGTTCTGATCGCGGTTAAGCTCAAACATATAGATGGTCTTTCCCTCTGCATCCCACGCAATATTGGTAAAATAACGGTCAGTAGGGTCGCCAGCCTTCAGATAAACGGTCTTTCCTGTCTTAACGTCATACACGCCAACAGTAACCTTATGGCTTGTTTCGCCAGCCATAGGATACTTTTCTGGCGCAAACTTAGCCACACGACTCTCGCCTGCAGTTGGGTTCCAGTCGAGTTCTGGAATATCAACAAGAGGATAATCGCTCACCATACTCTGGTCCATACGGTAGAAAGCCAGCAGTGTGTGCTGTGGGTTCCAGTATATACCTCCGCTGATACCAAACTCATCACGGTGAACACTCTGACCGTAAACAATGTTTCTGCTGCCGTCGGTAGTTAGCTTGTGCTCGCCCTTAGCGTCCTTTACAAAGAGCTGATAGTCGCGCACGTACGCCTTAGGTGTGTTGTCTTTCTCTACAGTACCCTTCTTCCAGTTGATAAGCTGATCACCTATCTTCACCACCGTTTTGCTGGCATCAGGAAAGGAAGTCTGATAAAGCGAGTGAACACCTTCTACACCCTTTATCTTGCGCAGTTGAGTGATGTTGAAAAGCTTAGTTTCCTTACCTGTTTTCAGATCAACAAGAAAACACTCTTCGGCATCCTGGCGCACAAGCTTATCGCCCCACCAAGTAGTCCAACGGTTTTTAGCCACCATATTGTGGTAGTTAGTACCGCCGAAGTTCAGGTCTTCGAGTGTTAGCGTCTTTAATTCCTGTGCATTTACTTCTTGCATTGTTGCTGGACAATATAATCCTAACAGAGCAGTAAGAGTGAAAATGTAATTCTTAATCTTCATCGCTAAAATCTGCTTTACCGAATTTCTTTCCTCTACGACCACCCTTGTCGAATTTCTTTCCACCTCGTTTTCCGTCACGTGAGAAACGCTCCTCGTCCTTACCAAAGCGATTGCCCTTGTAACGGTCGAAATGACGACCGTCATGATGTTCGTCGTTAGCAAACTTAGGCTTGTGGAAAGTAAATGTGCGAATGTCGCCTTCTTCATTCTCCTCCTCGTGTTCCAAACGCTCCTTAAACTCACGGTTCTTCTTGAAACGATGTTTCTTAGCCATTTCCTTCTTCTCGGCTTCTGTCTTCACAACACCACCTTCTGAACGGAAATCCTTCATCTTGCCGTCAAACATCACATACTTGCGGAATTCACATTCCAGCGAACCGTTATATACCGGAATCTTGATAGAAGGCTTTAAGCCAATAGCCTGGAAACACTCTTCACGATATGAAAGTACCCAAGCCTCGTTGCCCTTGAAAGCATTCTTCAGACGCTCACCAATCATCTTGTAGGTATTCAGAAGGTTAGGAGTAGAGATGCGCTCACCGTAAGGAGGGTTAGTGATGATGATGCTCTTCTCTGCTGGCTGCGTGAAGTTCTTGAAGTCTGCCTGAGCAATAGTAACATCCTTAGTCAGACCTGCAGCCTTAACATTCATTGCAGCAGTGTTCACAGCCTTCATGTCAACATCATATCCGTAGATGTGGTGTGTGAACTCACGTTCCTGAGAATCATCGTTGTAAATCTCGTCGAAGAGTTCCTGATCAAAGTCAGGCCACTTTTCAAAAGCAAACTCCTTGCGGAACACACCAGGATTGATGTTACGGGCAATAAGAGCAGCCTCTACAGCAAGAGTACCTGAACCACACATTGGGTCAATGAAATCGCAGTCGCCCTTCCAGCCCGACATAAGAATCATACCAGCAGCAAGCACCTCGTTGAGTGGAGCCTCTACTGTTTCCTGACGGTAGCCGCGACGATGCAAACTCTCACCACTTGAGTCAAGACTCAGAGTGGCGTTGTTCTCAGCAATGTGAATGTTCAAGCGAATATCAGGATTGGTTACTGAAATGTTAGGACGCTCGCCTGTTTTCTCGCGGAACCAGTCAACGATAGCGTCTTTCACTTTATATGTAACAAATCGTGAGTTGCGGAAATCTTCTGAGTAAACAACCGAATCAACCGAGAAAGTCTTTCCCTTTTCAATGTACTTATCCCAGTCAAGCTTCTTCACCTCCTCGTACATATCATCAGCCGATGAAGCCTTGAAATGAGCTATAGGCTTTAAGATTCTGATTGCGGTGTGCAACTGGAAGTTAGCACGATACATAAGTTCCTTGTTACCAGTGAAAGAGACCATGCGTCGGCCTATCTGTACATTGTTTGCACCCAGTTGGGTGAGCTCCTGAGCCAAAACCTGCTCTAATCCCATAAAGGTTTTGGCAATGAGTTCAAATTCCTGTTCCATTATTGAATTCAATATCTAATTTATCTATTTTTTCTTTTTTGTATTTCTTTGTCTTTGGTTTCATATCTTTGGTCACCCACACGTTGGCACCAACGATACAGCTCTTGCCTATCTTTATTCGTCCAAGAATAGTAGCGTTTGAATACACTATAACGTTGTCTTCAAGAATAGGGTGGCGTGGAATACCCTTGATAGGATTGCCTTCGTCGTCAAGAGGGAAACTCTTGGCGCCAAGAGTAACACCTTGATACAACTTAACATTCTTGCCTATGATGCAGGTAGCACCAATAACCACACCTGTTCCGTGATCAATAGTGAAATATTCGCCTATTGTTGCTCCAGGATGTATGTCAATACCCGTCTCAGAGTGAGCCATCTCAGTCATCATTCGTGGAATAAGAGGCACACCAAGCAAATACAACTCGTGAGCCACACGATAGTTGGTGAGTGCCTTGATAACAGGATAGCAAGAAATAACTTCAGCAAAACTGTCGGCTGCAGGATCGCCATTAAATGCGGCAGTAACATCGGTAGCCAACACGCTTCTTATCTGTGGCAACCTACGGATAATCTCCGACGACAGCTCGTTGGCTTTTAAACTAAGCTTTGACAGTTCATTGATATTATCCTCCTCCGTGCAGTCCTCGCACAGGTTGAAACACAAGCCAGCCAAAATCTGTCCGGCAAGCAACTTGTGCAGTCGTTCCACAGAAACACCAATATGGTAGGTGAGTGTCTTTGTATTTATTGACGATTTTCCGTAATACCCCGGAAAAAGAATGGCACGCAACAGTTGTATTATCTCCTCAAGTGCTGCACCCGAAGGGATAGGGTTGCCATCTCTGTGCTGATGAAAGAGCCCTTTGAGCGAGTCGGCCGACGATAGTTGTTCTATCGTTTGCGTTAATGTCTGGGCTACATTGTCATTACTCATTTTGTTGTATCAATATTTACGAGTACAAAGATAACTATTTTTTATGGATTGCCCAAGTTTACTGCAACTTTTTCTCTTCCTCTTTCGTCTAACACTCAGACAATAAAAAAATAAGCATATGAAACAACATTTTTCCTTGTTAACAGTTCTTGCGCTCGCAGTAGTGCTGTTCTCTTCTTGTAGAGTACGTGTTGATGATTCTGCCATTCATTTCGATGAAGAAGATAACTCGCCTGTTGTTACCTCAGTCATCAAAACAAAACCCTTTGACAAAATAAACATCAAAGGCGTAGCAACCGTTTATTATACTCAGGGCGACACACTCTCTGTAAAGATAAAAGGCACACAGAAACAGATTGATCGCACAGAGATAGTTAGCGATGGTGCCACACTGTCAATAAGCACAAAAAACAGTAAAAGTATTGTGGTGAATATATTTGACTTTTCTAATTCTAACAATAAAGCGCCAGAAGTATATATCACATCACCTGATATCATAGAAGTATCTTATCACGGTTGTGGCGATTTCATCTCAAGACAACCTATCGACACCGACACCCTTCGTCTTTATATTCATGGCACAGGCAGCATGGATTTTGGTCATGTTGTTTGCGATGCTTTGAATCTTGATGTTAAAGGCACAGGCGATATCGATGTTACCAAAGCAACCACCCAAACTGTTGATATGCAGCTGAAGGGCACGGGCAACATCGATGCAAATATCTTTAATGCCAATAGAGTATCTTGTTCGCTCATGGGTACAGGTAATATAGATGCAATGGTTGTAAACTGCGGACATGTAGAAGCCTCGCTGGGAGGTACGGGAAATATAACCCTCAAGGGCGATGCTCGCAGCATGAAAAAGAAACGCTCAGGTATCGGAGATATTGATACTGATGATTTAAACATACGTCGAACATCGAACATCGAACCAAAGTAAGAAATATAGTATTGAGTAAAATTTATCATATAAGGGCGCAAAGCTATCTGAGCAAAAATAATGATATTATTCATTGTTCAATATTCAATAGCTGTGTAGCACAGCGTCCGCTCTCGTTTGTAAAGAACCGCCAACTGTGAAGCTGGCGTTTTTTTTTATCTTTTTTCAGAAAAGGTGTATCATTTTTCTAAAAAAATGGGATAAAAGAGTAGGGGGAGAGTCTCACTTTCTCACTTAGGACATTAAGGTTTTTTGAAGTTAGTAGTTAGTGGTTAGGAATTAGGAGCTTTTTAAATATTCTTTCTTGTAATTTATAAGTATATTAATATTATAATAAATGATTTGTTTTTCAATTCTAATTGAAAAGTGAAAAACCTTAATGTCCTAAGTGAGAAAGTGAGAAAGTGAGACTCTTTGGGAGGTAATAAAAATAAAAAAGAAATAACTGCGAAAATATTTGCATAATTAGATATTATTCTGTATCTTTGCAACATAGTTGCAAGACGGATAAAACGCAACGAAATTTGCGGTCCTACAGGGTAGTAAATTTTTCTTAGTGCACGAGTAAAATTTCTCTAACAG
>CAJOCR010000021.1 GCA_905236755.1 uncultured Prevotella sp. | reverse complement strand
TTGTTTATAGAACAAATATTCACTTGAGAAAGTTCAGTAATTAATATTTTTCTTGGTTTTAGAGGCTTTCTTCCTAACACAGGGAATTACAGGTGAGCCTAAATTTGCGTCAATTCTCGATAATTTGCATTACGCAAAGCGTAAAGAGTTATGAATTAGTTGACGGTAGTTAGAAGTTGAAATGCCTACAGCATATATAATTCATAATTCCCGCCCAGAAAAGCTGATTTTGCAAATTCAAATTCTTTTCGTATCTTTGCAAAATATACTCTTTAAAAATAACATAGAATTAAAACTAAAGTATGAAAGATTTTTTTAAGTACGTACTCGCCACAGTAGTTGGTCTTGTCCTCACAAGCATCATCATGTTTGCCTTAGGTGCTATGAGTATTGTAGGCATGATTGCATCTGGCGAAGCCACTAAAAGCATTGACCACAACTCGGTGCTTGTGTTGAAACTCGATGGAATGATGTCAGAGCAGAGCGAAGACAATTTCATGAACAAGATTAATGGAATTGAAGGACTGAGTTTTGAAAACACCATGCAAGCCATTCAGCGTGCTGCTGCCAACGAAGATGTAGCTGGTATCTACATTGAGGCTGGTCAGTTTGGTGCCGACCTCGCACAAGCAGAAGAGCTGCATGCCGAACTTGAGAAATTCCGCAAGACAGGCAAATGGATTATTGCCTATGGCGAAGACTATAACGTATTAAGCTATTACCTTGCTTCTACAGCCAACAAGGTTTATATGAACCCACAGGGAACAATCAACTGGATTGGTCTTGGTGGCGAAGCGATGTATATAAAGAACACTTTGGCAAAATTTGGCATAAAGTATGTACCAGTAAAGGTTGGAAAATACAAAAGTGCTGTTGAGCGCTATACAGCCGACGAAATGAGCGCTGCCGACCGTGAGCAGACCGAGCGTTACCTCAAAGGCTGGTGGAACACCATCGTAAAGGGCGTTTCAGCAAACCGTCACATCTCAGCTGCCGACCTCAACAAATATGCCGACGACATGATTGCCCTTGGCGAGCCAAAGCAGTTTGTTTCTACTAAGATGGTTGATAAACTTCTCTACACCGACGAGGTGAAACCAGCCGTCAAGAAATTCATGAAACTCGACGAAGACGATGACATCAATCAGATAAGCGTTGACGATATTCTCAATACAAAGATACAGGAAGATGGCGACGAGATTGCCGTTTACTATGCTTTCGGTAATATCGTTAACGAAACACCAACAGAAGGAATGTTCAACGGTACATGCATCGCTGCTAAAGACGTATGCCGTGACCTTCAGGAAATTGCCGACGACGATCATATCAAGGCTGTAGTATTACGTATAAACTCTGGTGGCGGTTCAGCCTATGCCTCTGAACAAATTTGGCATCAGGTGAAGAAACTTCGCGAAAAGAAACCCGTTGTTGTTTCTATGAGTGGCGCTGCTGCTTCTGGCGGTTACTACATCAGCGCACCAGCCAACTACATCATTGCCGACAACACCACTATCACTGGTAGTATCGGTATCTACGGTCTTTATCGAGACATGTCAGAACTCTACACCAAGAAGCTCGGTATCAACTTCTCACAGGTAGGTACCAACCGCAACTCAGTATTGGGTTCACAGGAATACGGTTTCACACCCGAACAGTTTACAGCACTACAAAACAATGTGAACCGCGGCTACGAACTGTTCAAGAGTCGTGTAGCAGAAGGCAGAAAGTTGACTGCAGCACAGGTTGAGAACATTGCTCAGGGTCGTGTATGGCTTGGCGAAGATGCCAAGAAGATTGGACTTATTGACGAGATTGGCGGTTTGAACCGTGCCATTGCCAAGGCAGCCAGCCTGGCTAAATGCAAGGAATACTACGCTGAAACATGGGGCGAGACACCATCGCTGCTCGAACAGCTTCTTGCAAACTCAACAGATATGGACACTTATCTTGACACTAAGCTCAAGAACACTCTCGGCGCTCTCTACGAACCAGTAATGATGATGAACGAATACGAGCAGATGGACAAGGTTCAGGCACGTATGCCATATATCATCAGAATAAAATAGAGTGTGAAACTCTTTTTCATTTATCATTTGTTATTTATCATTTAGCGGCGTGCGCTGCGCAGAACCATGCGAATAGAAGGAGATTTCATACAGATAAACGAATGGCTCACACCCCTAAGTTGGTTATACGGCTTAGGGGTGGGCATTCGTAATCAGCTCTTCGAACTGGGCATACTACCCCAGCAGTCATTCGATGTGCCCGTAATCTCTGTTGGCAACATCACCGTAGGAGGTTCGGGAAAGACACCACATGTGGAATACCTCATCCGCCTACTGCAAGACGAGTCTAAGGTAGCTGTCCTCTCACGAGGATACAAACGAAAGAGTCGTGGCTATCAGCTGGCAACCAACGACAGCACAATGCACACTATAGGCGACGAACCTTATCAGATGCAGCAGAAATTTCCTACTATCCATGTAGCTGTTGATGGCAACAGGTGCAGAGGCATACGACATATCATCAACGATGAACAAACCAACGACACCGATGTGATATTGCTCGACGATGCCTTCCAACATCGCTATGTTAAGCCAGGAATAAACATTCTGCTTGTTGACTACCATCGACTCATCATCTATGACAAGCTAATGCCTGCAGGACGTTTGCGCGAACCATTATCAGGAAAAGACAGAGCCGACATCGTTATCATAACAAAATGTCCAAAAGACCTGAAACCAATGGAGTTCCGTGTGCTAAGCAAAGCAATGGATCTATACCCATATCAGAGTCTGTTTTTCACCACTCTGGAATATGCCAACGCAAAACAACTGTTTGGTGAAAGAGAGATACTACTGCAAGAACTGAGAAGCCGACAGATAATGCTACTCACTGGTATTGCCTCTCCTAAGCAGATTATTGTTGACATGACACAAGAGATGAACATAAACAAAAGCAACATCAATATGATGACTTTTGCCGATCACCATCAGTTCAACTCGAAAGATATTGCAAATATCAACAACGCCTTTGAGAATATGCCTGAAGGAAGTATCATTGTGACAACAGAAAAAGATGCCACCCGACTGAAAGACCTTCAGGGACTAAGCTCCAAGGTGAAAGAAAATATCTACACACTTCCTATAAAGGTGAAGTTCATGGAAGATAAACAAGAAGAAACATTCAATAATAAAATAAAAGACTATGTACGAAAAAATTCAAGAAACAGCATCCTGGTTAAGAGAAAAGATGACAACAAGTCCAAAGACGGCAATCATCTTGGGAACGGGACTCGGACAATTAGCTTCTGAGATTACCGACAGCTATGAGTTTCCATATAGCGAAATACCTAACTTCCCTGTATCTACTGTTGAAGGTCATGCAGGAAGACTCATCTTTGGTAAACTCGGTGGCAAAGACATCATGGCTATGGAAGGACGATTCCATTTCTATGAGGGCTACAACATGAAGGAAGTAACATTCCCTGTACGTGTGATGTACGAGCTGGGCATTGAAACTCTCTTCGTAAGCAATGCCTCTGGTGGTATGAACCCAGAGTTCAAGATTGGCGACCTCATGATTATCACCGACCATATCAACCTCTTCCCAGAGCACCCACTGCGCGGAAAGAACATGCCTACAGGTCCTCGTTTCCCTGATATGCATGAGCCTTACGACCTCAAGCTCGTTGCTTTGGCTGATAAGATTGCTGAAGAAAAAGGCATTCGTGTAATGCATGGCACATACGTAGGTGTGCAAGGCCCAACCTTCGAAACACCACATGAGTACAAGATGTATCACCTCCTGGGTGGCGATGCCGTTGGTATGTCAACAGTTCCAGAAGTTATCGTTGCTCGTCATTGTGGTATCAAAGTATTCGGTATCAGCGTAATCACCGACCTTGGCGGTTTCGAACCACCTGTACAGGTAAGCCACGAGGAAGTGCAGATAGCTGCCAACGAAGCACAGCCACGCATGACCGAGATATTCAGAGAAATGATCAAGCGTAGCTAACACACAAGCAAACAAAAATGGAAATAAAAGAATTAGGAGAATTCGGACTCATACGCCATCTCACCAAAGACCATGAACCAAAGAACGAATCAACCGTTTATGGTGTTGGTGACGACTGCGCTGTGATGCACTATCCAGATAAAGAAGTTCTTGTAACAACCGACATGCTCATGGAGGGTGTGCACTTCGACCTCACATACATGGATATGCAGCACCTCGGATTCAAGAGTGCTATGGTCAACATCAGCGACATCTTCGCTATGAACGGTACACCACGTCAGATGACCATCTCCCTTGCCGTAGGCAAACGCTTCAAGGTTGAAGACCTCGAAGATTTCTACAAGGGAGTGCGCCTGGCTTGCGACCGTTGGAACGTAGATATCGTAGGTGGCGACACCACATCATCACGCACAGGTCTGGCTATCAGCATTACGTGTATCGGCGAAGCCAACAAGGACGACATTGTCTATCGCAATGGCGCAAAGGAAACAGATATCATCTGTGTTACTGGCGACCTTGGTGCAAGCTACATGGGATTGCAGCTCCTCGAAAGAGAAAAGGCTGTTTACTATCAGCAGATAGAAGAATATAACAAAGAGGTACGCGAGGCACAGGCAAACAAAGACGAAGCCAAACTGCAAGCCCTTCGCGATAAGCGACAGGCAGTAGAAGACTTCCAGCCCGACTTTGCAGGTAAAGAATACCTCTTGCAGCGCCAGCAGGCACCAGAGGCACGTGGCGATGTGTTACAACGACTTCGTGAAGCCAATATCCATCCAACCTCAATGATGGACATCTCTGATGGACTAAGCAGCGAACTCTTGCATATCTGTCACCAGAGCAAGTGCGGTTGCCGCATCTATGAGAAGAACCTCCCTATCGACTATCAGACAGCCGTAGCAGCTGAAGAGTTCAACCTCAACGTAACCACCTGCGCACTCAATGGTGGTGAAGACTACGAACTCCTCTTCACCGTTCCTATCGGCGATCATGCTAAAATAGAAGATATGGAAGGCGTAAAACAAATAGGCTATATAACAGGCGAAAACCTCGGTTGCAGACTCATCACACGCGACAACAACGAGTTTGATATTACTGCACAAGGTTGGAATCCACTCAAATAGTTAACAAAGTTTAATTTTTGATTGCGGATTGCAGATATTAAAATAAAACTCTTACCTTTGCACCCGCAATCAAGAACGGTACCTTAGCTCAGGTGGTAGAGCAATGGACTGAAAATCCATGTGTCCTTGGTTCAACTCCAAGAGGTACCACAAAAAGTCTGAATCATTTGATTCAGGCTTTTTTTTTATCCCTCCCAGACGCATTGCAGGCAATGCGATTGAACATTGAACATTGAACCGAAGGTCACTGATCGAGTGGACGCAGTCTACGAAGTCGGTGCGTCCGAATAAACGAGAGAAGTAATATTGAACATTGAATATTGAATATTGAACATTGAATGTAATCATAAAGTTCAAATTTCAAATTTCAAAAAAAATATGGGCGCAAGCCTAACGTTACTTCCTTCACTTTAATGTTTGCACCAACTTCGTTGACTGCAAGCGCTCAGTCAGAGAACTCAAGCAGCAGCTGTCGGCATTATCTCCCTTCGGTCGATGACCTTTGGTTCCGCACGAAAAGGTCTTTAGAGCGTGCAAGTTTTTTTTATTATATCGAGTCTCAACTTTAGTTGAGCAACGAGATACGAAATGCTGTCTGAGCGTAGCGAGTTCATTGAGTAATAGAAATTATGAGCCTCTCCCATCCCTCTCCAGTAGGAAAGGGCTAACCAAGCGCATAAAACCTTGCTACTTAGATAAATTCAAAATTAAATAACTCAACATCGCACAAAGTGCGACCAATTCGTAATTTCAAATTCCTAATTCGTAATTCTATAATTCGTAATTGAATAATCGCACGAAGTGCGACCAATTCGTAATTCAAAATTCAAAATTCAACATTAAAAAAATGGAATACCATTTTTTTTATTTATATTTGCAGCATTATTGATCAAATAAACTATTACTATTATGAACTTAGGATTACCAGAGATTCTTCTCATTGCCCTTGTAGTGCTCCTTCTCTTCGGAGGAAAGAAAATTCCAGAACTCATGAAAGGCCTTGGCAAAGGCGTTAAAAGCTTTAAGGATGGCGTTAACGGAATAGAAAACGAAATCAACGCACCACTTCAAGACAAGAAAGAAGAAACAAAGAAAAACAACGAGGAATAATGTCAGAACACCCTTCCCACCCTATCACTACTGAACAGGAAGAGGAAGCGATGACTTTTTGGGAGCACCTTGATGTTCTTCGTTCAAGCATTATCCGCATGCTCTTTGTTGTTGCTGTCACCACAGTAGTGGCATTCTTTTTCAAAGACACCCTTTTCAACATAGTGCTTGCACCAAGCAAGAGCGATTTCATCACATACAAGCTCATGGGAGCCGAACCATTCAGTCTGCAGCTTGTGAATATCGGACTCACCGAGCAATTCATGATTCATCTGAAGACAGCCTGTTATTTCGGTCTTATCATAGCTGCTCCCTTTATCCTCTATCTGCTCTATCAGTTTATTCGGCCAGCCCTATATACTAACGAACGTAAATACACCCTGTCGGTGGTAGGCTCAAGCTATCTGATGTTTATTGTTGGCACCATAGTCGATTATTTCATCATCTTCCCCTTGACCGTTCGTTTCTTAGGCACCTACTCAGTCAGTGAAGAAGTAAAAAATATGCTTTCCCTGCAAAGCTATATGGACACCCTGCTCATGATGTCGTTGGTCTTCGGAATAATCTTCGAACTGCCAGTGATAAGCTGGTTACTCGCCAAGTTCGGTATCATCAAAGCACAATGGATGAAGAAATACCGCCGCCACGCCATAGTAGCCATCCTCATCATTGCAGCCGTCATCACCCCAACAGCCGACATCTTCACACTGTGTATCGTCAGCCTGCCAATATGGGTGCTGTATGAAGCAAGCATTCTCATATGCGCGGCTTGTGCCGCTAAATGATAAATGAGAAATGATAAAGCCATCAGACGGTCTCTGACCGTAGTGAATAGTGAATAGTGAATAATGAGTAGTGAATAATGAATAGTGACTGCGAAGCTGGCTGTTCCCGATAGGGAGGTAAAGCAATAATAATTTTAATTGAATAATTCATAATTATATAATCGGCGTAGCCGACTAACTCCAAATTCAACATTCAAAATTCGTAATTCTCGAAACAATATTATACAAACGCATTATGCTAAGAAAGATTAGAATCACACTTGCAGCAATCTTCTTCATTGGAATAACGCTGCTGTTTATAGACTTCACAGGAACCCTCCACACCTATCTTGGTTGGATGGCTAAGGTGCAGTTCCTTCCAGCTGTATTAGCATTAAATGCAGCAGTCATCGTGAGCCTTGTTGTTCTCACACTTATCTTCGGCAGAATATACTGTTCTGTCATCTGCCCTATGGGAGTGATGCAAGACATCATAGCATGGATAGGAAAGAAACGCAAGAAAAACAGATACACCTATTCCAAAGAAAAGAAAATCCTACGCTATGCCATGCTCGTCATCTGGCTGGCACTGCTTGTAGCAGGCATTGGCGGCATAGCAGCCCTGCTGGCACCATACAGTAGCTTCGGACGAATAGCACAGAACCTCTTCCAGCCAATATACCTTCTCGGCAACAACCTCCTTGCCTTCGTTGCCGAGAAAGCCGACAGCTATATGTTCTACGAAAAGAGCGTATGGATACGTGCCACATCAACATTCGTTGTTGCAGCAGTAACACTCATCGTCGTAGCCGTCCTCGCATGGCGCAACGGCAGAACCTACTGCAACACCATCTGTCCTGTAGGCACTATGCTCAGCTTCTTCAGTCGCTTCTCATGGCTGAAGATATATTTCGACGAAGACAAATGTCGCAACTGCTCACTATGCAGTAAAAACTGCAAGGCTGCATGTATAGACTTCAAGACACACACCGTTGACTACTCACGCTGCATAGTATGTGGCGACTGCATCTCAAAATGCAATTTCGGAGCCCTGCGCTACGGCCGTCGTATGTCGTCAGAGGTAACCATCAGCAATAACAACGACGACCACGAAAAGCCAGAAGAGAGTCACGAGAGCATCGACGACAGCAAGCGTACATTCCTGCTTGCAGCCCTCGCCACAACAGCAACGGCAGCCTTAGCACAGAAAACAAAACAGATAGAAGGCGGACTGGCACCAATCATCGATAAGGAAAAACCTAACCGCCAGACACCAATAACACCACCAGGCTCACTCTCTGCCGACCACATGGCACAACACTGCACAGCATGTCAGCTATGCGTTGCCGAGTGTCCTAACGACGTGTTGCGCCCATCTACCGACCCATTGCATTTCATGCAACCAGTGATGTCGTATGAGAAAGGCTACTGCCGTCCAGAGTGTCACCGCTGTTCAGAAGTATGTCCAACAGGCGCTATAAAACCCATCACCTTAGCCGAGAAATCAGCTACCCACGTGGGACACGCCGTATGGGTGAAGAAAAACTGCGTAATCATCACCGATGGTGTTGACTGTGGCAACTGCGAACGCCATTGTCCTGTGGGAGCAATACAGATGGTACCATTAGACGATAACGACGACGCATCACCACTCGTTCCAGCAGTAAACGAAGAACGCTGCATTGGCTGCGGAGCATGCGAGAACCTATGCCCTGCACGCCCATTCTCAGCAATATACGTTGAAGGACACGAAAACCAAAGGAGGGGCTAATTATGAAACAGATAAGCAGACGATCATTCTTAAAGATATTCGGCACGGGCACCGTTGCCGCAGCAGCAGCCACCACAATAGGCTGTAAGAACAATAACGAAGGCACCCGCATGCAGGACGAACCCGCAGAAGGAAAGATGACCTATCGCATCACACCAACAACAAAAGACAAGGTAAGCGTCTTAGGCTACGGCATGATGCGACTGCCTACCGTGGGACAGGGAAAAGCCAAGAATGGCAAACGACAGACTGGCGATGAAGAGATAGACCAGAACATGGTAAACAAACAGATTAACTATGCACTCAAGCACGGACTCAACTATTTCGACACCGCACCAGTATATTGCAAAGGACAGTCAGAGCGTGCCACAGGCATAGCCCTGAAACGTCACCCACGCAACAGCTATTACATAGCCACCAAGCTCAGCAACTTCGGAGCATACACACGTGAAGAGTCAATAGAGATGTTCAACAATTCACTAAAGGAATTGCAAACAACCTATATCGACTACTACCTGCTGCATGCCATCGGCGGACGCGACGACGACCACGAGCCAATGGAACTCTTCAATGCACGATTCATTGACAATGGCATGCTCGACTACTGTCTGCAGAAAAAGAAAGAAGGCACTATTCGTAACCTCGGATTCAGCTATCACGGCGACATCGAAGTGTTCAACCATGCCCTCAAGCTGCACGACAACGGCAAAGCAAAATGGGACTTCGTACAGATAGAGATGAACTACCTCGACTGGCACTGGGCTAACGAGATAACCGAAGAAAATACCGATGCCTGCTACCTCTATAACGAACTGAAGAAAAGAGGCATACCAGCAATCGTCATGGAGCCACTTCTCGGAGGCAGACTTGCCAACCTTCCCGACCCAGTAGTAGCAAAGCTGAAGTCGAAAGCACCAGAGCGCAGCGTAGCCTCATGGGCTTTCCGTTACTGCACCACCTACGACAACGTGCTCACAGCACTCAGCGGAATGACCTATATGGAACATCTGAAAGACAACCTTAGAAACGTATGTCCATTAGAGCCACTCACCGACAAAGAGATAAAATGGCTCGAGGGTCCTATCGCTAAAGAGATAATGAGCTACAAGACCATCCCTTGCAACGACTGTAAGTACTGCATGCCATGCCCTTACGGAATTGACATCCCAGGCATCTTCGTACACTACAACCACCTGCTCATGGAGGGTCATGCCATCGACAACATCAAAGACCCCAACTACAAGAAATACCGCAAGGAATACCTTGTAACCTACGACAGAGCAGTTCCAAAGGTCAGACAAGCCGACCACTGCATCGGCTGCGGACAATGCATGCCTAAATGCCCGCAACAGATAATGATTCCAGAAGAACTGCAACGTGTCGGCAAGTTTGTGGAAAAATTAAAGAGAAACGAATAAAATAAAACTCCTTGCAGAAAATCTCGGCAAGGGGTTTTATTTTATCATTTATCAACCAACGGTTCAATGTTCAATCTTCAAACTTCAATCTTCAAACTTCAAAGTTCAATATTACTTCCTCTGTAAATTCTATTGATTTCTTATTTCCATCAATACCAGCCAACTTATAATAGAGCCATGAATTTCTCTTGCCAAAGTAACGTTTTGACATTACTATAGTTCTACCATACTCTAACCATACCACAACCATACTATAACTATACTCTTCTTCCGTCTGTTGTCCGTTTGTTGTTCGTTTGTTGTCCGTTTGTTGTCCGTTCGATGAACGGACAACAAACGCACTTCAGACGGACTTCAAACGGACTCATAACCTTGTTAGTGTATGGTTATAGTATACTTGTAGTATGGCTGCGATATGGTAAAGCCGAACTTACGGCTTGCTATAATACAAAAAAAAATTACAAGATTTTTAAAAGATTTCATTAGAAAATGAAACAAAAGTTTAAATGCCCATCTTTGCATTATTGCAAACAACGCCCACATTAACATTAGTAGCTAAACAAATTTGTATCAATGCCTCATTAATGAGACAATACATCTCGGGCAACAAGAAACCAAGCAAAAAGCGCATAGAAGAAATACAAGAAGGTATCAGATTGATTGGCAGACAACTCTCTGGTATTTCTCTAACAAGATATTAATACGCATCATGTGTGTTGATTTTGAAATGAAATTTTAAAAGAACTCAAGCCCCTCAGCGTGTGAACGTCGAGGGGCTTAACTCTATCAGTTAATCAGTTTTTCAGTTTATTTTTTACACGTAAATCCACCAACCCTCCTTGAGCTTTTGCCGCAAGGCAAAATGCAGAGAGAGAGGGAGTGCTAATGGCAATATTTTCTCCATTCATAAGGGAAGGACTTAAATGATAAGGACCTTTCCTTCTTCAACACGGAAATGGATGTCGATGCCTTTGAAGGGCATGCCGTATATTTTTTCGGGATCGGTATGGTATTGTGGGCGTGGGTCTTCTTCGAGTACGCTGATTAACTGCTGTATGTCGGAATCGGTGAAGCCTGCTGCCTTCAGTCGTTGGGTGTGCTCATCGGTAAGCTCTACTTGCAGACGCGTCCAGCTATGGGTGTCAACAAAGCCACTACGTGCATCGGGGTGACTGTCGGCATAGGTGATATATGGTTTGATGTCATAGATGGGGGTGCCGTCCATGAGGTCGGCTCCCAACACATGAAGGACAGGGCCTTGTGGGGTGTCCCACTCTACCCTCTCCAACCGTACTGACGACAAGCCGATGGAATTGGGACGGAACGGACTGCGACTGGCAAAGACACCTACTTTTTCATTGCCGCCTAAACGTGGGGGACGAACCATAAGGCTGTTGGCCTTGTGCTTATTGGCAGAGAACTCCCATATCAGCCATAGATAGTCGAAACTCTCAATGCCTCGCAGTGCATCTGGATTACGATACTCTTTCTCAAAGACTATCGTGCCTTTGAGATTACTCACTAACCCCGCCTGCTTGGGAATACCAAACTTGGAGGTGAGAGGGGAATGAAAGATTGCAACTGGATGCATAAAATTGATTTTTTTATTGAATTATGAATTTATAAAAAAAATAGAGAGCAAAGACTCTAATGAGTCTTGTTATGTACTTGCTATGCACTCTTTTATAAATGCAAGCATTTAACAAGATTGCATACAAGCCCATCCCACTACGTGGTTTGCTCTCTTTCAAAAATGCAGCAAAGCTGCTAAAATTACGCTACGCGTATAAAATATTTTATGCCGAAGGCCAACCAAAGGTTATCGCTAATGCTTATAAAAAAGCCACCAAATAGTAATTTATATCCATTATGAATGGTTTTATCAAAAGGCCTTTATGATACCATTTTTATAATAATATCGTTCTATTTGAGCCCTTGGCCATGTTCCAAAATTTACAAGTATAGCAATAGGAAATTGAGAACCTCTAAGATATCCGAATGTTTGGAATTGTTCTCTATCTCCGATACTTTTTATACTTTTACATTCTATTATAATGTTTCCTTGTGGCATTTTCACAACCAAGTCCATTTTTATAAAACTATCCAAGGTATGGTTGTTGAAAAATAAGCATAATCTATAAGTTGTTTCCTAAGAACATCATTAATAGGTTCTTTACTTATTTCGAATTTGTTCATGATAAAAGACTGTCATATTATGTGTGATATATTTTACTTCTACGCAAGCGTGATTGCTTTATCATTTATCATTTTTCATTTATCATTTAGGTTGTAATAACGAATGCAGCACTCGTTATTACAACCGAAGTGGCAAGGTATGCATACACTGGCACATATAAGCTGCGGGTGGCTGCTTCCCGCTGCTTGGTGAGGCGTGTGAGGATGTAGTAGCCGAGAAAGCCCCAGAAGAGGCCGACGAACATACCGGCGAGCAGATCGCCTGGGTAATGAACGCCGAGGTATATTCGGCTATAACAGATGGTTACTGCCCACACTGTGAGCAGGATGGTGTGTACTCGGTTGCGAAGCAGGAAGATAAGGAAGAAGGTTAAGCCCCATGAGTTAGCTGAATGACAGCTTGGGAAGCCATACGAGCCGCCTCGGTGTCCATTAACGATATGTACCATACTGCTTATGGGGTTGTCAAGATTACTTGGTCGCAGACGGCAGAAGATTGGACGCAGCACCTGCGAGGTTATGGCATCGCTGCATGCAATGACTGCTGCCACCGTCAAGAGGACGAACAGTACCTGCTTGGGTTTGTAGTTCTTGAACAGCACATAGATAATGCTGGCATAGAACAGCACCCATTCCCACTTACCACTATAGAGGTACATGAACTGATCCCAGAACAGCGTGTGGTGACTGTTGAGGGAAAGAAAGAGTTGAGTGTCAAGGTCGATAAGATTCTGTATCATAATGAGGAATTACGAATTTGGAATTACGAGTTACGAATTAGTTGCCCTACGGGCAATTAAGAGTTATTCAATTACGAATTTGGAATTATTATTCAATATTTATTCCCGTTGGTCATAGGAACTTCCTCCCTCGCTTTAATGCTTGCACCGGCAAACCGACAGCAAACGCTCAGTCAGTGATATTATTCAATATTCAATATTCAATATTACTTCCCTTCGGTCAGTGACCGTTGGTTCAATATTCAATAGCACGCCCTTGGCGTGCGCATTTGGCGTGCGTATTTATCATTTATCATTTTTCATTTTTCATTTAGCGGAGCTTTGCTTCGCGCTACCGCTGCGCTATATCATCATACAGTTTCTGCAGATATGCTTGACCTGGTTTCAGGTTCTTGCTTTTTTGCGTTCCTTCGTTAAGCATTGGCTGACGGGATTTGTTGTCGAAGATGATGCGGTTGGTTTCTGTTACCATTCCGAAGGCATCGGGAACAGTGAAGAAGGCGAAATGGGGTGAATGACTGTCTAACATATCTTTCGAAAAGAGCATGTCGTTGTGGGCTATGCCCATCTGACCGAGCAAGGTGGCTGCAATGTCTTGCTGCGAACCGAGGGTGCTGATGCGTTGTGGGCGTTGGATGGCTCCTCCCGTCCATATCATCGGTATCTGGTAGCGTTCGAAGGTGAAATTACTGAAGTCTTCGGGCCAGCAACCTAAGTGGTCGGGAACGAGAATGACAAGACTCTTGTCCCAGCGTCCGCTCTGCTTCAGCCATGTGACGAAGCGACCTATCTGTGCATCGGCATAGTTGAAGGCATTGAGGATGGTGTTCTTATGCTTATGCCAGGGCACATCGTATGGTTCGTGTGAGCTGCTTGTCTGCAGCACACGCAACAGCGGTTGTGTGTGGCGTTCGTTCTTTAATGATGTGATGAGTCGTTCTACTACTGGTCCATCAGGTACGCCCCATTTACTCATTCGCTCGCTTACAGGGAAATCGACATCGCTGATGATATCAGTAAAGCCCTGTGAGGTGAGGTACGAGCGCATATTGGTGAAGTCGGCATCGCCACCATAGAAATACTTGAGGTTGTAGCCTTCGTGATGCAGTTTTGCTGCTATTGATGGCAGCTGATTTGTTTTCTGTGGGTATTTCATTATGCTCATAGTAGGCTGAGCGGGATAGCCACTGAGAATGGCTACTAATCCACGGTCGGTGCGGAAGCTATTAGCATAGAAATTATCGAAGAAGATGCCTTGTGAAGAGAGTGCCACCATATTTGGTGTTGCGCCTGTCTGCATGACGAGTCGTGAGAAGCTCTCCAACACAAAGATATATATGTCGGGGCGGTTGTTATTGAGCAGTTTCACTGTGTCGTTGCTCTGTGTATATACCATCTGCCTGAACAGTTTCTCAGCCTCGGCATCGGCCATGAATCGGTATTGATTGGCAAAATCGTTTTCATGCGACACGCTCTCCATAAGACTGAAGAAGGGGTTCACGGCAGCGTGGTTCAGCCCCATCTTCTCACTGAAATAGGCTTTGCCTGTGTTTGTTGATGAAACTGAGAATCCGCCACGGATAGGTATGATAAGTGCTGCTGTGAGCAACACCATTATTATTGTATGGATGGCTTTGCGCAGACTTCTGTCATTGCTCTGTGCTATGAGACTACCTATGAACAGTCGGTGCTGGAACAACAGATAGAGGGCTACCGTTAACAGCAGCAGAGCTGAGAAGCCTATGAGCATCATCGGAATGGTGATGCTTGCCATGGCATCGGCTGGTGATGAGAAGAAATAGAACAACGGTGTTGAGTCGAGTGGGAACTTCCAATATGGGTAGAGTCCGATATTCAACGAGAAGGTGGTTGCCACCAACAACGCTGCTATAACGAAATAGCCTTTCCATACTACCTTCAGCCACTTGGCACCACCCCATATAGAGATGGTGAGCAGCAACGCTGGCAGTAGGGTGAGATAGCCCGCCATGGAGAGATCAAGGGGCAGCCCGTGATACATCACAAGGAAAATGTCGGAAAGGGAATAGCTGCCGACAGAGCTGCTGCATATCAGCATAAACAATGGTTTCTGAAGCATGAACACAAGAATCCATGCTACATAGAGCAAGACAAACGAAGTCACTCTCCCAGCCTTCCCTTGAAAAGGAAGGAGCTTTAAATGCCTGAGTTTTATTCTTGACAAGTAATTCATTATTCTATATTCTTTTTTTTATCGCACTTTTATATATTATAAAGGAAAATTAGTAGCCTCCCCCATCCGAAGGGGCTAACCATCTGTTTGCGCTTTAGGCTACTTATTTGCTGTTTTAACTCCTTCCCTATCGGGAAGGTTGGGATAGGCTTCCTTATTGCATTTTCTTTATATTATTCACCCTTTTAAGTTGCAACCTTTGCTTTTAGATACTCAAGAAGATTTTCTTCTGTTGAGAGCCCTAACTTAGTGCGGATATGTGCTCGCTGACTACTAACGTTACCCCGTGTTTTATCGAGAATAGCGCATATCTCGCCTGTTGACTTGCCCTGTAACACTAATCGGCAGATGGCTATCTCCGAAGGTGTAAGCTCAGGAAACAACTGTGATAGGTCGTGCATATTGGCTTCACGTTCCTTCACGTAGTTCTCAACAGTTGTTATGAGTCGCTGGCGCGCTTCTGGCGAGATTGCTTCCATAAACTCAAGGGCAGCCTCATTGCGCTCTTTTGATGATACGTTCTTGTCGGATAGCTGTACCAGAGAAACAATCTGTTCTTTGTTCAAGCCTAATTTTTCTATGATTCGTTGTTCTTCGCTTTTCAGGGTTATATTTTCCTGATGCAGCTTTCTTACTCCCTGCACCATTTTTACTCCAAGGAAATTAGTAATGAGAAAGACTATAGCAAAAACCATTACGTTGTTCTCTAAATCCTCGCTTCCCGAAATGACGATACAAACAATATAACAAGCCATTGACAATACAGAAACAGCGATGGCTGACTTTGGCATATATGACGAAACGAGAATAAAGGAAACAAGCATAAGGAGTCCGATATCGCCTGTTATGAGCGTATCGCAATTATGGAAATTGCATGGAAAGAACAGACTTACCAACATCTCGGCACAGGTGAAGATGGTCATGCTGCCTGTAAGAAGGCACAATCCAGTACTGGTCTTGATATACCCGAGCAGATAAAGGGCGAAAGTAAGAAAGGCACACAAACCATTACATGCGTTCAATACTGTTGGCAACGAACCGGTTGCGCCTGTCAATCCTAAAACAGCCAGTGGCAAAGTGATTATCATAATAGAGGCGACGGTGAATATTACCATCGTCTGTTGCCGTGCCACAAAATCAGTCTGGTAGTCTTCCCCAGAGCGTTCTACCATTCTAAATCTTTTCTTTTTCACCATATACTTATCTTTTTCTCCCCCTCATCACAATAACAAGCCCAAAAATACAATTTTTTTTTGAAATAACCACACTCATAGTTTTATATTCTACTTGAATACTCAAATTATAGACGACTTAATGAGAACATTGGCCTAATAATTTACTATTATAGAAAAATAGTTTTTCCTTAATATTAAGAACACAAAGCTTTCGCTAAGAGCGACGCTTATTTTTTTTGAAAAATTTGGTTATTTACAATTAATTCCATATCTTTGTTGCATAACATAACGATAATAGGAGGCAGAACCATGAAGAAAATAACTATAGACAACTTTGATGAACTCTATGTTGACAAGATAGAGCTTCAACAGATCGACAAGTTCGTGTGTGACGAAATGTCTCGCCAGATCCATAGATATATAAAAGGAATGTCGGGATCAAAACATATAATGCTGAAATTTGAGGAAAGCCTTCAGAAGTTATCTGTTCCTGAAAAAGAAAAGGCTATAGCAAGATATATAGACCTTAACAGAAAGGCTGTCAGTGGTCTTGACTGGAAGATTATTCTTGTGAGGGCTTCAGCAAATTATTGTGACACGTATGACTATTGGCTGAAACTTATCAACGACCGACGAAAGGTTGTTACTTACCTGCAACGCATAAAAAGGAAATATCTGCGCTTCCACTCTATCTTTGAGCAGGACGGTAAGTTTGGTATGAAGGACTCCAACGGTAAGATTCTTGTGCACGCTCTATATGATTTTCTCAGAACACCGTATGTGTATGTTGACGACTTGTGCATGATGCCTATCATTGCTGAGAAAAACGGCAAGATGGGGTTGATTCTTCCTGATGGTAAGGACACAATTATTGCCGACTTCATATACGATGATATTCAACTAAGAGACGAGCCTCCTTACTTCGATGGTATCATCGGGAAGAAGCATCAGTTGATTGATAGATACGGGGCAAAGCATTAGAGACCTCTCCCCCCGCCCTCCCCCGAGTGGGAGGGAGCCAATTACGAAATTTCGTAATTGAATTAACAGTCATAGTACCAAATAGTAATTATAACTGAGCTTTAGTAAGTGAATGTTTACTCTAAAATATTATCAAGAATTAGAGAATTAGAGAATTAACGCCTTTGTTCAAGTTGCAAAATGAGAATTGAATTTATAAGAATTTATGGATAGAAGCGTAATAAATCTTGCTTTAATTCTTTATAATTCAGTAGAGTATATAACGCAAAGGCGTAAGCCTAAATTCTCTAATTCCTGTAATTCTTGATAAAAAATAAACTTGCGAAACTTGAATAATTATAATAAAACCTCTTGCAGAAAACAATCTACAAGAGGCTTTTTTTTATATTTCTTAATACTTATAGTCTTACAGTTCTTTTGAGCTTGCGAGGCTCCCTCCCACTCGGGGGTTTCTGTCCCCCGGAAACGGGGGAAACGAAGGGGGTGTAAAGACCATTGAGGGCGGGGGGAGAGGTAAATCACTCCGCACTAAAATCGGACACCATTTTCCTGTACATACTATACATGCGGGTGCGGGAAACATAACCAATCAATAGTCCATTCACATCTACAACAGGAAGGAAGTTACTATTGGTCTTTTCAAATTTAGCCATTACATCAACCATCTTGTCGTCTTCGCCTAAATTGGCTGGGCAAGGGGTCATAATCTGACTTACAGTAAAACGATGGTATAGCTCGGTGCGGAACATGATATGTCGAATCTTAGATATGTCAACCTCGCCAAGCAGTATTCCTGCACTATCAAGAACAGGCAAGAAGGCTGTATGACTCTTGCTGATGGCATTAACGAGTTTGCCTAAAGGCATGTCAGGTGATACTGATGTGAACTGTCGGTCGATAATGCTTTCAAGACTCATAAGGGTGAGCACTGAGTTATCGGTGTGATGGGTTATGAGTTTTCCTTCACGTGCGAGTCGCATACCATAGATACTATGTGGCTCGAAGATGTTTATGGTGAGGTAAGACACGATACTCACTATCATCAAAGGCATGAATAGCTGATAGCCTCCTGTGGTTTCTGCAATAAGGAAGATGCCTGTCAGTGGGGCGTGCATAACGCCTGCCATTACACCAGCCATACCCATAAGTGTGAAATTCTTCTCAGGTACATATACACCTATCTGGTTCATGTTCCATATTCGTGAGAAGAAGAACCCTGAGAATCCACCAATAAAGAGTGAAGGTGCAAAAGTACCACCACAACCGCCGGCACCATTGGTGGCTGATGTGGCAAACACCTTAGTGAAAAGCACTAATCCGATATATACTACCAACAGGTCGCTGTTTCCTGCAAAGAGCGAGTTGTTCATTACCTGATTCCAGTCGGCTTGTGTCTTACCGTCTAAAAGGATGTTCAGACTGCTGTAGCCTTCACCATAGAGTGAAGGAAAAAGGAAGATAAGGCTGCTGAGCATGAACCCACCGAGCACCAGCTTGGCATAAGGACGGTCTTTGAGCTTTGCAAAGACATTCTCGCAGGCTGTCATTGAGCGCATGAAGTACAGACTGACGAAACCACAGAACACACCAAGAAGCAGACAGGCTGGTACACGCTCTAACATCCAGAAATTATCAAGATGGAAGGTGAAGAGCTGATCGCTTCCCACAAAGATATATGTGAAACAGGTGGCTGTGACACAGGCAATAAGGATTGGCAACAGAGAGGCCATGGTGAGGTCAACCATAAGAACCTCGAGTGTGAACACCAATCCTGCGATAGGTGCCTTGAAGACTCCAGCAATAGCTGCAGCAGCACCTGCACCCACAAGAAGCATCATGGTGTGGTTGTCGGTCTTGAATATCTTACCGAAGTTTGAACCGATGGCTGCACCTGTAAGCACGATAGGTGCCTCGGCACCTACCGAACCACCGAAGCCGATGGTTATTCCTGATGCAACAACCGAACTCCAGCAGTTGTGTCCAGGCAGTCGTGAGCGCTTGGTACTGATAGCATATAGCACTCGTGTGATACCATGTGAGATATTGTCTTTTACCACATGGCGAACAAAGAGCGAAGTAAGATAGATTCCCAATACAGGGAAAATCAAATACAAGAGGTTGGCGCTCTCGGTGTTGAAGCCACGGGTGCAGAGCCATTGTATCTGATGTATGATACTATGTAGAATAAAACCAGCTACAGATGCAAAAAAACCAATAAAGAAAGCAAGCACAAGAGTCATCTGTCGGTCTGTGACATGATTCTCGCGCCAATCCTTAATCCTATTAATAGTTAGTTTTTTCACCGTCGTTCTTCTTTCAAACTATCTAATTACTTCAACATGACCATTCTTATCAAGCTTAACAATGCTGCTTGGCTTGTGAGGTTTATGCTCCTGACGACGAGTCCAGCATACATAGTCAACGGCATTGAGAATCTCTTCGCTAATATCGCCATAGTTCTGAGCTGTAGGCTCTCCGCTGATATTAGCGCTTGTGCTCACGATAGGTTTCTGAAAACGATAGCAGAGCTCCTTAGAAAAGGGCTCTTTTGTTATGCGCATAGCCAAGCTACCGTCTTCAGATACAAGATTTGGAGCGATATTAACAGCATCGTCAAGGATTACTGTTGTTGGGCGTTCACCTTCTGCGATGGAATCAAAGAGTTCCCACGCCACAGAAGGGATATTTCTGAAATATTTCTGTAAACGATTGTCTGAATCAACAAGGCAGATTAGTGCCTTACTATCATCACGATGTTTTATTGCATATACTTTAGCAACTGCCTCAGGATTGGTTGCATCGCAGCCTATACCCCAGACTGTGTCTGTTGGATAAAGGATTACACCACCCTGTTTCATACAAGCAATTGCATTTTTAATATCTTCCTGTTGTGTCATAATAAAAAAACTAATACTATAGTGTTTGCGAAATTAATACTTTTTTTGCTAAATACCAAAAAAGAAAAATGGAAAGATGGAAAAATGTTCCGCATTTTTTTCTTATCTTTGCAATCAATTAGATTATTATAATGATTGATATTATTACTGTTGCACAAACAAAAGCATTTGCACGTCAGGACGGTGCCCTTCTTGCACTGTTATGGATAGCAGCTTTTTTCTGCACTCTGTTTATACCAGGGGGCTCATTAGGTCGTATTCTCACATTGAGCACTCCCCTATTTGTGTTTTGGCGTTTGCTATCGTTCAGGGACTATGCTCTTGAGGGCATTATCTCATACCGCAAAGCCCTTTATTACTGCGTATTTACATTTTTCTACGCATCATTCATCTTTGCTGTTATTCAATTCATATATTTCCGCTTCTTTGACAGCGGTCAGTTTATGGGTCTTATCAACACCACAGCGTTGAGCGTGATAAGTACATATAAAGAAAAAGGTATTGATGTTGAGAAGGACATTCTTGCCAGTATTGAGCCAATGATGCAGCTGTCGCCTCTGAATCTTTCATTTATATTCATGATACAAAATGTTATCATTGGTTTTATCATATCAATATTCTTAGCGTTCCTTGGAAAAGTAATTAAAAGAAAACAAAATATATAACTATGGATATTTCTGTTATCGTACCTCTTTTTAACGAAGCTGAATCACTCCCAGAATTACACAGCTGGATTCAGCGCGTAATGAACGAGAATAAGTTCAGCTATGAAATTATTTTCATCAATGATGGTTCAACTGATTCATCTTGGGAGGTTATCGAAGATTTAGCAAACAAAGATAATAATGTAAAGGGTATTAAGTTCCGTAGAAACTACGGAAAGAGCCCTGCTCTATATTGTGGCTTCGAGGCTGCACAAGGCGATGTTGTAATCACTATGGATGCCGACCTTCAGGATTCGCCTGACGAGATTCCAGAACTCTACAGAATGGTTACCGAAGATGGTTACGACCTTGTCTCTGGATATAAGCAGAAGCGCTATGACCCACTGTCAAAGACTATTCCAACAAAACTTTTCAATGCCACAGCTCGCAGGATTTCAGGCGTGCATAACCTTCATGACTTTAACTGTGGTTTGAAGGCATATAAGAAAGAGGTTGTTAAGAATATTGAGGTGTATGGCGAAATGCATCGTTATATTCCTTTCCTTGCCAAGAATGCAGGTTTCGACAAGATTGGCGAAAAGGTTGTTCATCATCAGGCACGTAAATACGGTGTTTCTAAGTTTGGTATCAACCGTTTTGTTAATGGTTATCTTGACTTGCTTACACTGTGGTTCCTTACCCACTACGGCAAGAAGCCTATGCATGTGTTTGGCTTTATCGGCAGTTTGACCTTCTTTGTAGGTTTCATTGCTCTTTGCTGGCTTATCGTTGACAAGATTGTAGCACTAACAAATGGTGTTTATGGCGATTTACTCAGCAATCACGCAAGCTTCTATATTGCCCTCACTGCAATGCTGTTGGGTAGTCAGTTCTTCCTTGCTGGTTTCATTGGCGATTTGGTTTCTCGTCAGAACCCTCGTCGCAATGACTATCAGATTGAGAAGGAAATAAGAATCAAATAAGTTAGAAGTTAAGAGTTAGGAGATAGGAGTTAGAAGTTAGAAAATGAGAAAAAATAGCACATATAAACGTTTTGCAGGCTTGCTACTGAGTGGCAAGCTATGGATTACGGCTATGGTTTTCCTCGTTGCAGCCTGTTCAAGTATCGACTGTCCGCTAAACAGCAAGGTATATACCAAATATAAATTAGCTGGAGAGGTGAAAAAGATTGATGGTAAGCTAACGGCTATCATTGATTTAGGTGATGAGAACGACTCTACATGGTTTAACCAGATTACCGCTGTTGACAGCTTCGAGATTCCTATGAGCTACCAACGCGAGGAAGACAAGATTCACCTGATATATACAGACACAGTGACTACCTATCATGATACTATCGTGATAAAAAAGACCAACACCCCTCATTTTGAGGCTGTTGACTGTAGTCCAGCTTTTTTTCATCATATAGAAAACATCAGCTATACTCGCAACTGCATTGATTCTATTGTGATCAACAACCCTAATGTAAATTATGATGCATCAAAGAGTACATTCTATATTTATTTCAAGAGCATTAAGTATTAGTGTATTGCTTTTAATGCTACTGAATGCGCATGCACAGGGTGGCAGCAAGAAGAATATTATTGCAGAAACTGCTGACAGCATACCTCTTTTCCGTGGTGTGGCGGTGTCGGTTGACCTTGTTGGTCCTGCCGAAATGATGTTTGGCGACTACGGACAGTATGAGGCGGCGGCACGCATAAACCTAAAGGATAAATATTTCCCTGTTGTGGAACTGGGTTGGGGAAAGGCCAACGCTGAAGATGTGGCTACTCAGCTAACATACAAGACCAATGCACCATACGTAAGAGCAGGTATGGACTTTAACCTCATGAAGAACAAGCACGACATCTATCGTTTGCTTGGCGGTGTGCGCTACGCCTATACAAGTTTCAAATATGATGTAAACAGCCCTAATATCGTTGACCCTGTATGGAAAGACAATGTGGAATACAATGCTGAAGGTGTGAAATGTAACTACCACTGGCTTGAATTCTCGTTTGGTGTTGATGCAAAGATATGGGGACCTGTACGTATGGGCTGGACTGTAAGATACCGCAAGAAGCTATATAGTAAGGCTGGCGACTTTGGTACACCTTGGTATGTTCCAGGCTTTGGAAAGAGTGGCTCTACCCGACTTGGCGGTACTTTTAATGTAACGTTTGAGTTGTAACCTCACACCCCATTAACTAAAAACTCACAAACTCATAAACTATAAATATTATGAAGAGAAGCAAACTTTTGTGGCAGATTCCTTTTCTGCTGTTACTTATATTAGGTACTGTATGGGTGATTGTGAGCCAGAGAAATACTCCATATCAACATAACGAGGGTTTCATCTTCGGAACTGTCTATCATGTTACCTATCAGTATGACGATGATCTGAACGACGAGATTGTCAAGACTCTTAATGATGTAGATAATTCGTTATCGCCATTCAACAAGACATCTATTATCTCGAAGATAAACAGAAACGAGAAGGTAACAACAAACAAGATGTTTGAAGATGTGTTTATGTTAGCACAGACTATCTCTGACAATACTAACGGATGTTTCGATATCACTGTAGCCCCACTTGTAAACGCATGGGGATTTGGGTTCAAACAGGGAAAAACTCCTGACAAGCACCAAATTGACTCGTTACGTGCTCTTGTTGGCTTTGACAAGGTGGAACTGCAGAACCATAATGTTATAAAGAGTGACAAGAGAATAATGCTCGACTGCTCGGCAATAGCTAAAGGTTACGGCAGTGATATGGTGGCTCAGATGCTTGAGAAGAAGGGCATCAGAAACTACATGATTGAAATTGGCGGCGAGGTGGTCACTCATGGCATCAGCGAGAAGCGTTTGCCTTGGAAGATTGGTGTGACAAAACCATCAGACGACAGTCTTAACGTAAACCAAGAGTTGCAAACGGTGCTTAACGTTACTGACAAGGCTATGGCTACAAGTGGTAACTACAGAAATTTCTATTATAAAGGAGGAAAGAAATACGCACATACCATTGACCCCAAGACTGGCTATCCTGTGCAGCATAGCTTACTTTCAGCTACCGTTCTCACAAAGAACTGTGCTACTGCTGACGCGTATGCTACAGCGTTTATGGTTATGGGAATAGAAAAGGCTAAGAAAGTGTTGGCCGAACACCCTGAACTGATGGCTTATTTTATTTATTCAGATAATAAGGGCGAACTGAAGGTGTGGTTCTCACCAAGTCTGAAGGATAAGATTCTTAACAATTGAACATTTGTCTTATAACTTCTTATAACTCCTTCTATCTTCTTCTAACTTCAAATATAAATAACTTATGAATAAGGAGGGACTAAAAATATATGACAGACTGTTGGAACTGCCCTTGTTTCAGGGTATGAACCATCCTGACTTGGAGTCTATCATTGGCCAAACACGCTTTGGCTTCTTGAAACTTGCCCCTCAAAAGACGATAGTAAAAGAAAATGACCCTTGCCAGGAACTAATATTTCTTGTGTCGGGTGTAGCCAGTGTTACCACCACCTCTGACGACCACGGATATATTATCACCGAAGAGTTGAAGGCACCTGCAATCATTCAACCTGAACATATTTTTGGTCTCACTCAACGTTTCACAAAGACTTTTACAACAATAGAACCTTGCAGTTTTATCACCCTTGACCGTGAAGAAACAAAAAAGCTTAGTGACAGATATGATATTTTCCGAATAAACCTGCTGAACATCATATCTACACAAAGTCAAAAATTACAACGTAATCTACTAAAAAAATATCCGTCTTCACTTGAAGAACGGATAGTAAACTGGATTCGCTTCCGTTGTCTTACGCCTGTTGGACATAAGAACATAAAAATAAAAATGACTCAACTGGCCAACGAGATAAACGACTCGCGCCTTGATGTGTCGAGAGCTCTTAACAGACTGGAAGAGCAAGGGTGGCTGAAGCTAAGTAGGGGGAATATAGATATAGCTGCAGTAGAAACCGCGTTTTAGTTTATAAGTCTATTAGTTTGTGAGTTCTACCCTACTCTAAAGATTAGAAGTTAAAACTCAAAAAGTCGCAAACTTATAAACTCATAAACTAAAGTTAAAACTTTCTGTCAAATCTTTGTTATTTCGGGCATTTACGTTATCTTTGCATAAAACATAGACGTTAGTATGACAAAGAATGAGTTAGAGAAAGAAAATCGAGAGAATCCTTTTTTCGTTTCATATAATACACCACACGACACGGTACCATTTAATCGCATAAAGACTTCTGACTACGAAGAAGCCTTTATGGAGGGCATTCGCCGTGACGATGAGGAGATAGACAAGATAATTAACGATCCAGAACCTCCTACATTTGACAACACTCTTGCACGTGTTGACCTGACAAAAGGTGAGCACTATTACGATTTGCTCGACCGCGTGAGCAACGTGTTTTCATGCATGCTTAGTGCAGAAACAAATGATGACCTTGATGCTCTTGCACAAAAGATTAGTCCTATTCTCACTAAGCACAGTAATGATGTTAGTCTTAACCCAAAACTTTTTGCACGTATAAAGGCGGTTCACGACAACCCTGACCGTGAACTTACTACCGAGGAGCAGATGCTTCTTGACAAGAGCTACGATGGTTTTGTTAGAAGTGGTGCCCTTCTTGATGAGGAAGGAAAAGAAAAACTGCGCAAGCTGACTGAGGAAGCGTCTATGCTTTCACTGCAGTTTTCACAAAACCTGCTAAAAGAAAACAAAGCATTTACTCTGCATATTACCGACGAGAAAGAACTCGACGGTTTACCAGATTCAGCTAAAGAGGCAGCTGCACACAACGCAAAAGAGAATGGCAAGACAGGTTGGGTGTTCACCCTTGACTACCCAAGCTATTCGCCTTTCATGACTTTCTCTACACAACGCGAACTTCGCAAGAAGATGTATATGGCTCGCAACACCGTATGCACTCATGACAATACAGAGAACAACATTGAGATTTGCAAGCGACTGATTAATCTTCGTCGTGAGATTGCTCAATTGTTGGGTTACGACACTTATGCCGACTATGTGTTGAAGCACCGTATGGCAAGTAGTGTTGGCAATGTGTATGACTTGCTTAACAACCTCATTGATGCATACAAGCCTACAGCAGAAAACGAGCTAAAGGAGATTGAAGCTAAGGCAAAGGCCATGGAAGGCAATGATTTCCAACTTATGCCTTGGGACTTCGGTTTCTACAGTCATAAGCTGCAATTAGAGAAATATAATCTCGACTCTGAGATGCTCCGCCCTTATTTCCAACTCGACAAGGTTATTGACGGAGTGTTTGGTCTTGCCAACAAACTGTATGGCATTACCTTCAAGGAGAACAAAGATATACAGGTGTATCACCCTGATGTAAAAGCATACGAGGTGTTTGATAAGGACGGCAGTTATCTTGCTGTGTTCTATGCCGACTTCTATCCCCGTAAAGGCAAACAAGGCGGTGCGTGGATGACAGAATTCAAGGGACAATGGATTACCCGCAAGGGTGAGAACTCTCGTCCTCATGTCAGTGTTGTCATGAACCTCACCAAACCAACCGAGGAAAAACCTGCCCTACTCACACTGAGCGAGGTTGAGACATTCCTGCATGAGTTTGGTCACTCGCTTCACGGAATGTTTGCTAACACACGCTTCGAAAGTCTTAGCGGAACAAACGTATGGTGGGATTTCGTTGAACTGCCAAGTCAGTTCATGGAAAACTATTCTATTGAGAAAGATTTTCTACGTACCTTTGCTTTTCACTACCAGACAAACGAGCCTATCCCTGACGAGCTAATTGAACGCATACACAAAAGCAGAAACTATCTTGCAGGCTACAACTGCTTGCGCCAGGTGAGCTTCGGACTTCTGGATATGGCATACTACACCAAGAAGGATGCCTTCACTGATGAGATTATGCCATTCGAGAAAAAAGCATGGGAGAAAGCAATTATCACCACACAACTTCCCGACACATGTATGACTGTGCAGTTCAGCCATATTATGGCAGGAGGCTATGCAGCCGGCTACTACAGCTATAAATGGGCTGAGGTACTCGATGCTGATGCGTTCAGTATGTTCAAGGAGAATGGTATCTTTGATGAAGCAACAGCACAGAACTTCCGTGACAATATTCTGAGCAAAGGTGGTACAGAACATCCGATGACTTTATACACCCGTTTCCGCGGACGTAAACCAACAATAGACGCATTACTTGAAAGAAATGGAATCAAAAAGTAAACAAGACAAGCTCGATGAGCGCTACCTGCGCATGGCACGTATATGGGCTGAAAACAGCTATTGCCAACGCCGTAAGGTAGGTGCACTTGTAGTCAAAGACAAGATGATTATCTCTGATGGCTACAATGGTACACCAAGCGGATTTGAAAATGTATGTGAAGATGACAATAATGTCACCAAGCCTTATGTTCTTCATGCCGAAGCTAATGCCATCACCAAACTGGCTCGAAGCAGCAACAACAGCGACGGCAGTACTCTATATGTCACAGCTTCACCATGCATAGAATGTGCAAAGCTCATCATCCAATCTGGTATTAAACGCGTTGTTTATGGAGAGAAATATCGCCTTACCGATGGTATCGACCTTCTGAAACGTGCCGGAATAGAGATTGTTTACAAAGATCTTGGAGATTTGAAATAGCGTAAGAACGCAATTGATTTTATGGAGAATATGAATAAAAATAATCGCTATATGCCCTTGATTATGGCGCTGTGCGTTGTAGTCGGTATATTGATTGGCACTTTCTATGCTAATCATTTCTCGGGCAATAGATTGAACATCATCAACTCGGGAAGCAGTCGTCTTAACGATCTTCTGCACATCATTGAAGATCAATATGTGGATAAGGTGAACATAGACTCACTTGTTGACGGAGCTATACCACAGATACTTGCTGAACTTGACCCACACTCTGTATATATCAGCGCTAAGGAAGTGCAGACTACCAACGACGAACTAAAGGGTAGCTTCTCGGGAGTAGGCATTGAGTTTACTATAAATCAAGATACTATTCGTGTACAGAATGTTATCAAGAATGGCCCGGCTGAACGTGCTGGTGTTCTTGCCGGCGATAAGATTGTTACTATCGACGACAAACCTTTTGTCGGTAAGGTTGTAACTACTGAAGAGGCTATGCACCGCCTGAAAGGTCCAAAAGACTCAAAGGTGAAGATTGGTGTTATTCGTTATGGCCAGACTAAAGTAACACAGGTTACCGTTACCCGCGGAGATATTCCACAGAAGAGTATCACTGCAACATATATGGTTGACGACAGCACTGGATATATTCGCATAAAGAACTTTGGCGAAACAACCTATCCAGAGTTGCTTATCGCACTTGCCAAACTGCAGCAGGAAGGCTTCCAGAACCTTATCATTGACCTTCGTGACAATACAGGTGGATACCTTCAGAGTGCCGTTCAGATGGCTAACGAGTTCTTGCCTAAGAACAAACTTATTGTTTATACACAAGGCCGCAAAAGTCCACGTCAGGATTACCGTTCTGACGGTCGTGGCAGCTATCAGAAGATTCCGCTTGTGGTGCTTATCAACGAGTTCTCGGCTTCAGCATCAGAGATTTTTGCAGGTGCCATGCAAGACAACGATCGTGGTACCATCATTGGCCGCCGTTCATTTGGTAAAGGACTTGTCCAGCAGCAGATAGCTTTCCGCGACGGCAGTATGATTCGTCTTACCGTGGCTCGCTACTACACTCCTTCTGGACGTTGCATTCAGAAGCCTTACACTGGTGGTGATGATTCAAGCTACGAACGCGATTTGCTCACACGCTATCAGCACGGCGAGATTTATTCTCAAGATAGTATCAAGCACTCTGGCAAACCATATTATACTAATAACGGTCGCGTGGTATATGGCGGAGGTGGTATCACACCTGATATCTTCGTTCCAGAAGACACTACAGCCTACACATCATACTATCTGCAATCGCCTAAGTATATTCTGCAGTTTGCTTATACATACACCGACGACAACCGCCTGAAACTGAACAATTTCCAGGAAATGACAGAGATGGCTGATTATCTGGAAAAGCAGAACATGGTTGACAAGTTTGCTACATGGGCAGACAAGCGAGGCTTACAGCGCCGTAACCTGATGATTAAGAAGAGCCATCATCTGCTTGAGCGTTATATTAACAGTCGCATCATCTATAACATTCTTGATGAAGAAGCGTGGTCAGAGTATATAAACCTCGACGACCCTGTTATAGCGAAAGCTAAAGAAGTGTTCTTGAAAAAAGAGGCATTCCCTAAGAAGCCTGTTAAAAAGACGAAATGAATAAATTAGAACTCAGACACGAGATACGCAAACGTAAGGGAGAATTCAGCCAACAGCAATTGGACGAGCTCTCCCTTGCTGTTGTTAACAAGATTCTCTCTCACAAGAAGGTGATAGAGGCAAATACTATTTTGCTTTATTATTCCCTACCTGGCGAGGTGAATACTCATGCGCTTATAGAGCAACTAAGCCAAAAGGGCAAGAGAATACTGTTGCCTGTTGTCGTTGATTCTGAAAACATGGAGATAAGAGAATATCGTGGCATAGACTGTATGATTCCAGGAAGCATGAATATCATGGAACCAACGGGCAAGGCCTTTGAAGAATACAGCGATATTGACCTTGCCATTGTTCCAGGTATGAGCTTTGATTCAGCTGGTCACCGTTTGGGAAGAGGGAAAGGCTATTACGATCGTGTGCTTAAAAAGATGAAGAACACGTATAAGATAGGCGTATGCTTTGGTTTCCAAAAGGTGGAAACAGTGCCAGCCTTACCTTACGACGTACTCATGAACGAGATTATTTATTAAAAGAATTTCACGTCGGTAATAACAAAACTGCCAGCAGTTTCATTCAGTCGCTTAACAAGCTGAGCGCGCATCATGCTAAGGTCGGCCTTCAGAGCGGGATTTGTAATCTTCACGTGTAACACCTGATTACGAATATACTTATCGCCAGTATATCTTGCTACAATAGGACCTGCCACAGTATCCCATGATTCCATCAGTCGGCGCTCTTTCAACGGTGTTTCAAAGCCCTCGTCGCGCAAGAGTTTCTGCAATACCTCATCCAATGATTTTACTTGACGCTTGAACATATTTCCTCCTTTCTTTTATTCCATTCTCTGACGAATATCTCCGTCAACAACTTCGAATATTTTGTAATCAAGATTAGTGTGCTTCAAGATGCTATCGAGATGATCTCGGTTGGTGTCTGTAATAAATATCTGACCGTAGTGATCGCCTGCCACCAACTGCACTATTTTCTCTACACGCTGTGCATCGAGCTTATCAAAGATATCGTCAAGAAGCAACAAAGGGGTTGTAGCTGAATTGGTGCGGCAAAGGAAATCAAACTGAGCCAGTTTCAAAGCTAAAGAGAAAGTCTTGGTTTGTCCCTGACTGCCTTCACGACGCATTTGATAACCACCCAACAACATCTCTAAATCGTCTCTGTGAATACCATGAAGCGAATATCCTACGGCTCTGTCTTTGAATCTGTCGCGCTGAATAACATCAAGCAGCGGACCGCGCTGACAATGAGAGATGTAGTTCAATGACACTTCCTCTTGCTCACCTGCTATGCTGCTGTAGATTTTCTGAAACACTGGAACAAGTTCCTTTATGAATGCATCACGCTTTCTGTAAACGGCCTCGCCAGCTTGAGCCATCTGTGTTTCCCATATCTCCATCAACGCCACATCAGGTTCTTCCTCCATCTTAAGCAGAGCATTACGCTGCTGCAAAGCCTTGTTGTATGCCGACAACTCATCCATATACGCATTATCGTATTGCGCAATAACCATATCCATGAGTTTACGGCGTTCTTCGCTGCTTCCGTCAATCAATGAAGCATCAGCTGGAGAAACAAAAATAAGTGGAATCAAGCCTATATGTTGCGAAAGGCGTTTGTATTCTTTTTTATTGCGTTTGAAATGCTTTCTGCTGCCACGCTTCATACCGCAGTATATGTTCTCAACATCATCGTGATCAGAAGAGTAGCTGCCTTCAAGCACCATAAAATCCTCGCCGTGAGTAATTATCTGCGAATCAACGGGATTAAAGGCGCTTCGGCAAAAAGACAGATAATACACAGCATCAAGAATATTTGTCTTGCCCATACCGTTACTGCCGATAAGGCAATTCAGTTTAGGCGAGAAGTCGAGAGACGCTGTGCGTATGTTCTTAAAATTTACTACAGAAAGTTTATTCAGTATCATGAAATATCGATATTCTTGATGCAAAGTTACTCCTTTTAGTATTGAAAAACGAAAAAAAGAAGAAATAAATTTCAATATATGGGATAAATTCTGTACTTTTGCGCTGATTAATGAATAACAAAAAAACAAAATAAAATAATGGCAAACAAAAACGCACAAGATGCTCTCAACGTAGAAGATCAGTTGAGCAAATCAGAGGCCTTCTTCAACAAAAACAAGAAGACCATCCTTATTGCTGTAGCAGCAGCAGTAGTAGTTATCGCAGGTTTCTTCCTCTACAAGGCTTATGTTTCTGGTCCACGTGAGGAGAAGGCAAGCACAGCTTTGGCCAAAGGTCAGGAATATTTCAACAACGAGATGTTCGACAAGGCTCTTAACGGCGACGGTGCTGGCTATGCAGGCTTTGTAAAGGTTGCTGATGATTTCAGCGGTACCGATGCAGCTAATCTCGCTAACCTCTACGCTGGTCTTTGCTATGCTAACCTCAACAAGTGGCAGGAAGCTGTTAACAGTCTCGAGGCTTACAGCGCTTCAAGCGATGCTATGGTAAGTCCAGCTGCACAGGCTGCTCTTGGTAATGCTTATGCTCACCTTAACCAGCTCGACAAGGCTGTTGACGCTTTGAAGAAGGCTGCTAAGATGGCTGACGCTAAAGCAGAAGATGACACTAACAACAGTCTCTCTCCTACTTTCCTTCTTCAGGCTGCTGAGATTCTCGAAAGCCAGGGCAACAAGGCCGATGCTCTCGAAATCTATCAGAACATCAAGAAGAACTACGTAAATTCTGCTCTCGTTCAGAGTCAGGAGATTGACAAGTATATCGAAAGAGCTTCACGCTAATATGGCAACAGCACTTCATAATTTATCAGAATACGATTTCAGTCAGGTTCCTGACGCAAGCAACATGTGCTTCGGTATTGTTGTTGCTGAGTGGAACCCTGAAATTACAGGCGCTCTTCTCGACGGCTGTGTGAAAACTCTCGAGAAGCACGGTACATTGCCTGAGAATATCCATGTGAAGACCGTACCTGGCAGCTTTGAGCTTGTTTACGGTGCACAGCAGATGTGCAAGAATGATGGATTTGACGCAATCATCATCTTAGGAAGCGTTATTCGTGGCGAGACTCCTCACTTTGATTATATCTGCGAGGGTGTAACCTACGGTATCGCTCATCTAAATGCCGTTCAAAACATTCCTGTAGTGTATGGCTTGGTAACTACCAACGACTTGCAGCAGGCTCAGGATCGTGCTGGCGGACGCCTTGGCAACAAGGGCGACGAATGTGCCGTTGTAGCTATCAAGATGGCTAAATTCTAAGAACAAACCGACTGTTCACCACAGTCGCTATCAATAAACAAGGGTGATAGTATGAGCCGGAGTTGTTTCCACATTCATACTATCACCTTTTTACTTTCAACAATAAAAAGAATATGAAACTTTACCAACTCATTCAAGCTTATTCGTTTGATGAACTCATGCCGGTCATCAACGACATGTTCCCAGGAACAAGCAAGTTCCGTCCACAGTTGGAGAACGCTTACAACATGATGCTCAACATGAAGCCAGTGCCTTCAAAGAAGAGCATTAAATACGAAATGCTTAAGGCCACCGATGGTTCGGGCAATCAATATATGGGAGCTAAGGACAACAACTTCCAATCAACATGGGAAGTGTGCTTGGGCAAGACTCTCTCTCGTGCTCAGGGTGTTGACCTCAGCGACGAGGAACTACTCGCCAACATCATTGTCAACATGTGCCTTCAGGGAAAATATCCTGCTTCATTCGAGAAGGATCATAGGATTCTGATGAAAGGATAGAAAAAGGGGAAGACCCCTCCCATCCTCCCCTCCAGAGGGGAGGAGACGTTAGCTAAATAACAGCTGGGGAATAGAAAAGAGAAACGCTAAGGCGCTTTGCTAAATGATAAACGAGGAATAAAAAAGAGAAACGCTAAGGCGCTTTACTAAATGATAAATGAGGAATAAAAAAGAGAAGCGCTAAGGCTTCTCTATTATGAAATTGCTAATTAAGTATCTCAAGCTGTCATGAGCCCCTCCCCTCTGGAGGGGAGGCTGGGAAGGGTCTTTTTTAATTCTCCGACGAAATCGCTACGTTTCCAAACCTTGAAAGTTTGAGTGTCAGAGGCACATATTCCTCGCTTGCGCTGTCGGGCGAACCAACGGTAACGGCAAAGAGAAGATTGTCGCCCTCGGCCTTATCAAACATAATGGCTACAAGAGCGCCTTTCTTGGCATAGTCGGAATGTACGTGCGACATGAAATCGCTTTTCTTGAACTCACGACTGAAAAACTCGGAGCCGTCGCTGCGCAACACACGAACGGTGATTCGGTTATCATAGTAACGGTTGCCAGCTCCGTCGTCAACAACAGGCATTGATGTGTCGGCAACGCGTTTTACTTCTACTTTGTACGAATTGCCCACCCAGCTCACTTCGCGGGTTTTGGTTTCATCACCAATCTTGCTTACTGTCTTGTGAACCTTCTTCACAATTCTATGAGCAATAATGTTTTCGCTCTTCTTCTCTTTATGACATGAAGAGAGCGCAAGAGCAGCAACAAATACTACTGCTAAGGAAAAAATTCTTCTCATAATCATAGTTGACTTTTGCATCACAAAAATACAATAATTGGTCGAAATAACAAAATAAATCTTTAGTTTATGCGAAAACATATATTGCTAACATTAATCATTGCGTGCCTTTTTGTTAGCTGCAAAAACAACAGGAGCACTGCCAACGGCGACACGACTGCCGACTCTACTGCTGTGCTCATTACGCAGATTCAGAAAACGTCGAAGCTATATACCGTTGAGTATAAACTGCATAAGATTATCACTCACAGCGACTCGAAGCAGCTGCGGGGCAACATCATGAACCGCGACTTCAACATCACTCTGCCCATGAGTCAGCGTATGGTGGCTATTCCTATGGAGGCTACGGTTAAGGCGTATGTTGACTTTGGCGAGTTTTCAGAAGAAAATATTCGTCGCAACGGCAGCAAGATTGAGATTGTTCTGCCCGACCCGCATATCATCATCACCTCTACACGCATCGTACACAAGGATGTTAAGGAGTATGTGCCGTTTATGCGCTCTAATTTTTCTGATGTCGAAATGCAGAGCTACGAGAAGCAGGGACGCCAGCAGATTGTGAAGTCTATTCCACAGCTGGGCATCACCGAGCAGGCTCGCCTGTCGTCGGCACGGGTGCTCATTCCGCTCATCATGCAGTTGGGCTACAACGAGGCCGACATCACTATCACCTTCCGCAAGCAGTTTTCTGCACACGACTACTCTACTCTCATCGATAAAAACATTGAACAATGAAACACCGTTCTCTTTCTCACTTCATAGCCCACATAAAGGTTCACAGCGTGCTCGTAAGCGTTGCAGTCATTGCTGTTTGCGCTGTAATTCTGTCGTTGTTGTGGATAAACCGCAATACTCATGTCACAGTTGCTACATCTAACAAGAGTATTAACCTCTCACCCACCGTTGTTCAGAGCATTGAGCAGATTGGCGAATGGGAGTTTCTTGCCATTCACGACGAGGAACTTGTTGATACTTCATATAGTTCGCTCTTAGAGTCGAAACACTTAATACGTATATACAAGGGTACTCTGCGCCTGGGCATCGACCTGCGCGAGGCTAAAGCGGGATGGCTCACCACTCGTGGCGACACTGTGATAGTGAAGCTGCCAGCAATAAAACTGCTCGACGAGAATTTCATCGACGAGGCACAAACGCAGTCTGTTTTCGAGAAAGGCGATTGGGACAACAACGCTCGTCAGGCTCTCTTCAACAAGGCTCACAAAATGATGAAGCAGCGCTGTCTCACGAAACAAAACATCAAGATTGCTGAAGAGAATGCGAGGGAACAGTTCAGGCATTTACCTCTCCTCACAGAGCCTCGCATGGCTCAAAACAAGCAAGTGGTCATAGAATTTAAATAAGATATACAGTTTTCTCTCCTTCACTATCGGAAAGGTAGGGATAGGCTTTAAGAAAAAAGCCCAAGCACTCTCGTGCTCGGGCTGCAATAATCTCACTAAATTCTAAAACTGTCTCTAATTTATTATTTATAGAGAGCGACTTAAACAAGCCATAAACATCAAACTATCAAAAATTATAAACCTTAATCGAATAAAACATTGTAACGTTAGGTGCAAAGATACAAGCGAAAGAAACAAATACTCACACCCAACGCTACATTTCTGCATAAAGTTTTAAGTAAACGATTGCGCAGTTGGCGCAAAGCGCCTCGCGGTTTACTAAACGATAAATGATAAAGAAAAGCGCTAAAACGTTTTGCGCTGGGCTTTCAAGTCTATTGCCTGCGCAGTGAGTTCTATATTGCCTGCCTTCTTTCCTACTTGCAGCACAACAAGAGCCTTACCGTTTGCAGCACGACGCTTGTTATCGACAAATCGTTCGAGAGAGGTCTGTACACCATTATCCACAGCTACTATGCGGGCATTACCCTTAACGCTGAAGAAAAGCTCGTTCTCTGCCCACGGACACAGATTGCCCTGAGCATCAACAACCTCGGCAGTAACAAACACAAGACCGTTGGCGTGAGGCTTTGTGTTGTCGGCAGTAAGACGAATAGCGTGAGGCTGACCAGCAGTCTTTATGCTCTTCTCACCAACAACCTTGCCCTGCTTTCGAGCAACAACCTTTACCTCGCCCGGTTCAAACACCACTCGCCAACACACATGATAATCGTGCTCGCCCTTACGGCGCACACCCTTGCTGCTTCCGTTGACAAACAGCTCTACCTCGTCGGCATTATTATAATAGCACCACATGTCAACCGTCTGACCAGGCAACCAGTTCCAATGAGGGAAGAGATGAAGCACCGGCTTGTTGGTCCATTCGCTTTGATACATGTAATACACATCCTTAGGGAATCCCGCAAGGTCGATTATTCCGAAATAACTGCTGCGAGCGGGATAACCATAAGGGGTAGGCTCGCCAATATAATCCCAGCCCGTCCAGATGAACTGACCGCTGCAATAAGGCGTGTGCTTTACGAAATCCCAACTTTCTTCGTGAAGAGCTCCCCACGGAGCACGCATATTATCGTAAGCACTACATTTGTTTATTCCGTCGGTAAAAGGTTTCCACCAGAACATCGGCGCAAGATACAAACTATCTGAAGGCATACGATAGAAACCTGTTGACTGCAGGGCAGAAACGCTCTCGGTAAACACAAACGGCTTTCCAGGGAAATTCTGCGGAACATTACGTGCATCAGCAATGTGATAGTTGTAACCAATAATGTCGAGAGCCCCACTCTTGAAAAGATGATTGTTAGGCGAAGGCTCGTTGCAGCCAGCTGTTACAGGACGCGAGGTATCAAGACTCTTAACGATGCTCACCAAACGCTGCGTGAGTTTAGATTGCAGACTAAGCTCTGCCCCGTAGGCAAGCTGTGATGCATCGTGTCCTGCATTAAGAATAAGGTTAGCCTGTTCGGCTGTCAGCGTGTCGGCATCAGCCGAGCTCCACTGTTCGAGCACCTCGTTACCTATGCTCCACACCACGATAGAAGGATGATTGCGGTCACGAAGAATCATATCTGTGAGGTCGCGCTCAAACCATTTATCGAAAAACTGCGCATAATCGTATTGCGTCTTCTTGCGATGCCACATATCAAAACTCTCGTCCATAACCAGCAAGCCCAACGAATCGCAAAGCTGCAGATATTCTGGCGCAGGCGGATTATGACTTGTGCGCACAGCATTACAACCCATTTGTTTCAACATAGACAGCTTTCGCAGAATAGCATCGTGATGCACAGCTGCACCCAGACAGCCCATATCATGATGATCGCAAACACCATTAAGCTTTATGTTTCGACCGTTGAGCCAGAAACCCGTCTTTGCATCGAAACGGAAAGTGCGCACACCTGTCTGCGTGAGATACGTGTCAACAACTCTGCCGTCTTTCACTATCTCGGTGCGAACAGTATAGAGATAAGGACTATCAACATCCCACAGATGCGTTTTCTTAACTCGCAGCCTCATCTTATGAGTGCTTACTCCATTTGCCGCAAGAACAACAGCTGTGGAAGTAGCCACTCGGCGCCCTGTAGCATCAAGAACGCTGTTGCGCAACTGAACCTTTGAGGCAGAAAAGTGATTCTTTATCGAAACACTAATATCAAACTCCTTAGGCGAAGCCTTTACGAACGTGCCCCAATGAGCCACATGAATATCCTGAGTGTCGTAGAGCCACACATGACGATAGATACCGCACCCGCTATACCAACGACTATTTGGCTGCAACGCATTATCAACACGCACGGCAATAACGTTGTCGCCAGCATGCAGAAAGTGTGTTAGCTCATAGCGAAAAGAACTATAACCGTAAGGACGAGTGCCCAAAACCTGTCCGTTAACATAAACGGTAGAGTTCATATAAACACCATCGAAATCAATATAGTAGTGTTTGCTGGCTGACAAATCAGATACTGTGAAATGCTTGCGATACCACCCTACTCCGCCAGGCAGAGCACCACCCGTAGCCCCCGAAGGGTTTGAATCGCTGAAGTCGCCCTCTATAGCCCAGTCGTGAGGCAAATCAAGCTTGCGCCAAAAAGAATCATTATACTCTGGCGCACTCATCTGTGAAGAATCAGCCATAAGGAACAGCCAACCTTCGTCGAAGTTTTTGCGGTTGCCTGCATCAGCCGTAACCGCAAACAACAACGAGAGAAGAATTGCAGATAAAAACTTCTTCATCATAATTGCTACTAATTATTTCAGTTTCACGCTTACAGCTTTACCCTGATACTTCACTACCTTGCCCTTAACATCATCAAGCAGCAAGTCGGAAGTAGAAACCTGAGGTGTACGATATATAATCTCAAAGGTGCGCTTATTGAGCATACCCTCGAAAGCACCCTTGCGAGCACCTATAGTGAGCTGCTTCTTAGCATCGTCGTAAGAGAAATCAATAGTAGCATACTTGCCTTTTTCATAATTATAGTTTGTACCCTCGTCCTCGTAAAGAGTAAACTGTCCGTCATGTCCAGCATAAACATACAGTTTAATCACGTCAGCAGGCTTTTCGTCTGTCCACTCTATTGCAGGACCATAAGGGATGATAGCTCCCTCAGGCACAAACACAGGAATCTTCTCATAAGGAGCAGCCTCCATAATGGTCTGTCCACCCTTGTAATATTTATTGGTGTACAGATCATACCACCCACGCTGCTTAGGCAGATAAACCTCACGAGAGCGAGCCTTGAACTTGCCCACAGGACAAGCCATCAGCGACGGACCAAACATCCATTGGTCTTTTATATCATAAACATTTTCATCACCGTTGAAGTCCATAACCAGCGCACGCATAATAGTGTAGTCGTTGAAGTGAACAGCTCCAGCAAGCGAATAGATATAAGGCATCATACGATAGCGCAAACGGTCGTAAGCCACAATTGCTTTATATGCAGGATGATTCTCGGGAGCAATGTTCCACACCTCGCGCAAAGGCCACTGACCGTGAGCACGATATATTGGTACAAAGCATCCAAACTGATTCCAGCGAGTCTGCAACTCACGCCACTCATCAAGATCAGCATTCTCTTTTCCTGTAGCATCAAAGAGTTGCTGAGCAGCTACATATCTGTTTTCAACACAGAATCCTCCCTGATCCATTCCCCATATAGGAAGTCCGGCAAGCGAGTAGTTCAAACCAGCAGTCATCTGCGCACGCATATCTTCCCAGCGTGTACCGATATCGCCGCTCCAGGTGGCCGTGCTGTAACGCTGTTCGCCAGCAAATCCGCTTCGTGTAAGAAGGAACACACGCTGATTAGGGTTCACCTCACGCTGACCGTTATATATTGCGTCGGCATTAACAATAGAATAAGCATTGAAATACTGAGTAGTAGAACCTAAAGCTGTAGGACCAGAAAGAGCCTTACGATACCACATAGGTGTGCAGTCGCGCACATTAGGTTCTGATGCATCCATCCACCAGGCATCAATACCGAATTTGTATTTTGTGTATAGATTTTCATCCATCTGTCGCCAGAACATCTTACGTGCACCAGCCGAATAAGCATCATAGAACGACCCCATATAATTCAGCCAGTCGTAGATACTGTCTTTTACAGCCTGATGATACATCCAGCCGTTTTTGTCGAGTTCCTTATAGTTATCTACTGAAGTATAGAACTTTGGCCACACAGAAATCATGAATCGCCCGTTCATAGCATGAACACTATCAAGCATAGCCTGCGGATTAGGATAACGAGCAGCCTCGAAAGTATGATCGCCCCACGATTCTGTCTTCCAGTAGTTCCAGTCCTGCACAATATTATCTATAGGAATGTGCTTATCGCGGAAAGTCTTAAGCGTTGACTCAATATCCTCAGAAGTCTTGTAGCGCTCTCGGCTCTGCCAGAAACCAAACGACCACTTAGGGTAAACGCTGGCCTTACCCGTAAGAGTGCGATAGCCTGAGATAACCTCATCAAGATTGTTTCCTGCTATGAAATAATAATCCATATCTGGAGTCATCTCGCTCCAGATGCTCATCTGCCCCTGCTCCTTCTCTGAACGAGGCGAAGCAGCACGCAGACCGCAATAGCTCACATCACCGTCAGGATACCAGTCGATAAGAATCTTTACTTTCACACCTTTCTTCATAGGAACAGTGAACTTATAAGCATTAGGATTCCAAGCAGTACGCCAACGTTCAGGAACAACAAGTTTACCGTCAATATACACTTTGGTATAACCAGCATAATACAATATGAAACGATACAGGTTATCTACAGGTGCCTCGAGAAATCCCTCATACAACACATGCGAACCGTTAAGCTTAAATCCCTTTGGCAGATTACCCACACCAATATCCGTTAAACCTCGTGCAGCAATATCAGGCAAAGCATATTCATAATATATACTATCCTCCTGACGCACCACCTGCTTACCGTCTTTCTGGGTATATGTGCCTGTAAGCGCACCCTTCTTGCCGTTCTTATCATACAGCGTGAAAGCCTGTCCCAACTGCAGGTAATCATCAGGATTACCCCAACGACAATAACTGTAACTATCCCACAGCACACCGTAATTCTTGTTGCTCACAACAAAAGGCACGCTGACCTTAGTATTATATTGAAACAAATCTTCGTTCTTACCCTTCATGTTCAATTCCTCGCTCTGATGTTGTCCCAATCCGTAAAATGCCTCATCGTCAGAACTATCGAAAAGCAAACGCCAGGTGTAACCGTGTTTCTGCGCTTCAGTAAGCTTACCGTCGGCACCAATCTCCCTCTCAGGAACAGTAAAGGGCTTGAATGTTTTTCCCGCTTCGTTCTCCGAAGCAATAAGCTTATTGTTCTCATCATAGAAACACACGCGACCAGTAGATGTAGTCACTACAGCCTTCAACGACGAAGTGCTCACCTCTACCCTGTCTGGAGCTTCATTAATAGTGAACTGCGTGATGTTGTTCTGTGGAACAATAATAAGACTCTGTGTAGCAGGAAACTGCTGTTCTGCAGTAGCCTCCACACGAATAATCTTCTGCCCTAACACCTGTAAGCGCACAAGACGGGCTCCCTGCGCTTGAGGATTTTGCACTTTAACAACCACACTATTTCCCACACGGGTGTAATTGCCTGCAAAAAGCGATACTGATGTCAGTAAAAGCGTACATGATACTAAGGTTTTTAACAAATGCATATTTTAGTAGTTTTAAGGTTTAAAATTTCATGATATATATTAAGGAGAGCGAGCCTATCGTGCGCTCGACTCTCGTATCTTCAGAATCATAGGCACCACTTCCTTATACACATTGTGGTCGCCATGAATAGCCTTCATCAGCAGATTGGCAGCACGCTCACCCTGCTCGTGAGCCTGATCCATAATTGCCGATAGCTTAGGGGTAACAAAAGCTGCCGAATCGCCTTCGGTGAATCCAATAATAGACACATCCTGCGGAATACGCAAACCCATACTCTTTATTGCGTCGAAAGCAGCATAAGTGATAATATCGTTGAACGCAAGAATAGCGTCTGGACGATCAGGACGCTTAAGAAGTTCTATTGTGTGCGTGCGTGCAAGGTCAAAATCTATTCTGTCGCAAACAACAAGATCACGACTGATAGGAATCTTGTTCTCACGCAAAGCTTCAAGATAACCGTGCTTGCGGCGCTTCACAGCATCAAGATGATTAGGTCCGCCAATAAACGCAATACGTGTGCCTCCCCCATCAATAAGATGCTGAGTAGCCTCCTGAGCAGCCACATCACCGTTAGCAACAACCTGCGAGAATTTCTCAGGCAAACAGGTGCGTGCAAAGAACACAACAGGAATACCTAATTTATACAGCTCCTCATAATGCGAGTAGTCAACAGTATCCTGAGCCAAACACGAGATTATTCCCTCCACGTGCATAGAGATAAGGTTTTCAACAGCCTGCTCTTCACGAATATGACTCTCATGACTGTTAGCCGAAATAACCGAATATCCCATCTTCGACGCATAATCCTCTATACCATCAAGAACGGCAGCATAGAAATGCGTAACAAGGTTAGGAACAATCACACCTATCACGCGCGGAGCTTCGCTACGCAAACTTTGCGCAAAGGGATTAGGCCTGTAATTCATCTTCTTTGCCAAATCCTGCACTTTTGCACGCATCTCAGCACCCACTTCGTGACTATTGCGAAGTGCTCTTGACACAGTAGCTATACTTACTCCAAGTTGGTCGGCTAAATCTTTTAAGGATATTCTTCGTTGTTTCATTAGCGCAAATATACAGAGATTTAGATAAAAACGCAAACGTTTACGTAACTTTTTTCAGAAAATATTTTTCACTTTACGCAAAAATTACATATCTTTGCAACAAGAAACAAGAAATGAGTAATGAATAGTTGATAATAAGTTAGTTAGAAAACAGGGGCTTAAGGTTGTCGTGATGACAGTTTTAAGCTTTTTTTTTGCTCTTTTTTCAGCACTTACCAGCAGCAATATTGCATCATATTCATATTTTTACCCACAAATTGCTTATAATTCATAATATTTTTACTACTTTTGTAATCAAACCACCAAAAGAGATAAAATATATGAATTTTCTATTAGCAGACAAACAGGATATAACACGAGCTGGACTAATGTACATTATTGACCAGTTAGGAAGTTACGCAAAATTTTACGTAGAAGACAAGAATGAGCTGCTTGAAAAACTAAAAAATTGTCCCCAAAGTATCGTTATTCTCGACTACACTTTGTTCGATATTAATGATATTTCTGAATTGACTATTCTCTGCGACAGATTCAGCGACACACATTGGATTATCTTCAGTGAAGATCTTAGTGTTGAGTTCCTGAAGCTCGTTGTTGTGAGCTGTCCAAAAATCAGTGTCCTCACAAAAGACTGTCCTCTTGCCGAGATAAAAGAAACTATCGCGTTTGCTATGAAAGGTCAACGATATATCTGTCAGCAGGTAACCGAACTACTACTCACAGCCGATAGCAAGAAAGACGAAGAGATAGTGAAGCTCACAAAGACAGAGACTGAAATTCTGAAAGATATTGCTTTAGGTATGACTACAAAGGAAATTGCCAACAAGCGTTTCTCAAGCTTCCACACCGTGAACACGCATCGCAAGAATATATTTCGCAAAATTAACGTAAACAATGTACACGAAGCGACGAAATATGCATTAAGAGCGGGGTTGATTGATTCAGCAGAGTATTATATATAACCTCACCCCAACCCTCTCCAAAGGAGAGGGAGAAAAAAATCTGCTTACTCCGCACTTCTTTTTCATTTTTCGTTTATAATTTATCATTTAACGAAGCGCCTTCGCGCTTCGCGCCATTAGAATGTCATTCTAACCATAAATCGGATACCGTTACGTTTGGCTGTAGGTAGTGAAACGTAGTTGCAACGATGTACATATTCTATCTGCACTATCTTGAAAATATTATGAATACCTGCCGACAACTCAACATAAGGACGGTGAGGGTCCATAATAAAACTACCCTCAGGGAAGAACATCAACGTGTTGTCGCCAGCATTTTGGGCAAGAGTAGGATTATTCTTATCCGTTAACTTTCCCCAAAGCACACTGACACCCAACCACTCACGCCATTTCAATTTCTTAAGCAACGGAATACGGTTGAAAATCTTACCGTTGAGATCCCAGCTGTAAATCAAACTTGCGTATCTGTCGTTGAGAAACTCCATATTGTTAATCATAGAGAAAGTTTCTTTCTGCAGAATATAACTCAAGTTGGCAGCAGGCATATTCAGTAACAGATAAGGCACCTTGTTCCACTGAGCACCAGCCTTGAGATAAATATCCATCTTACCCCAGCTGTTAAACCACAAACGCTTAAAAACACCAACTTCCGTAAGATTATATTTATATTCTCCACCAAGAATGCCTTTAAAGCCCATAGTATGTGCAAAGCTGAACACAGGCGCATCAAGGTTTATAGGTATTCTACGCTGTTTGGTATTCAGATAAGTACGTCCTGGAGCAAGCTGAAACTGTAACGATAGCTCTGTAGTACGAATTTTTCCGTTATGCAAATAACGTCCCACCTCATTATCTGAGAGGTCAGTAAGGAACTGTTTCGTCAACATATTATCGTCAGTAATACTGCTCAACGGCTGGAAGAACAATCTACCGGCAGCCTCATTTTCCTCAGTCTTCACACCAATAGTTGTTTTCAATCCCCACTCCTGTTCGTATTCAAACTGCAACTGCTGACGGTTATAGAACATCATCTTGTCAACCTTAGCCCATTTAAATGCTGTGAACACATTATCCTTATCAGTGCCCATAAACTTATCCGAAGGCGACATTACATCATATGTCGATGTGAATGTAATAGTTCGCTTAGGAAACTCTCGCGGCAAATAGTCTTTCTTGTTGAAAGAGTATGTCAGCTCTCCCTTATAATAATTCTTATTACTGGTGAATCCGTGAGCAAAATATCCGCTTAAAAACCAATGCTTATTGAAATTAGCTGTGGTCTGACCGCTTATACGTGTACGCCATCCATCAATGAAATTCTTTGTTACTATAGTGTTCATCGGACCAAAATCAAACTTACTTGGATGGTTTAGGTCGCCTGTCTCTACGAAATTTTCAATAAGGGCCTTAGCACCGAAAATAACATACTTGAAACCTGGCAACTGCTCTATACGATGAATAAATGCATCCATACGGCTCTCGCTGTTGGTAAGTTCCACCGTACGGTATTTGTTCCAGAAAGCCTCATCACGCATCATAGCATTCGACTCTCTGCGCAATGTAGCCTTACCCTTAAACAGTTGTTTGGGCAGAGCATCAAAAGCATAATCATTGAGTCGTGTTGTTCGTGTAACAAGAAACTTACTGAATTTCTTCATCAAACTCATTTCTGCAATCATATCGTCAGTGGTGAGCACCCACTCGCCATTAGGCAGTTTGCGATACTCCTGCATAGCCCTGAAATTATCTACAAAGTTCACGCTACTATTACGCGGAAGAGTGAGTTCGCAACGCTTCACATGAAGCGTTGAATCAGCAAGAATATACAGTTCGCCCCTAAATCCGAAATCCTGCTGATTATTTGGCAAGAACTCAAGATGATAACACAGATCTTGATCAACATACACCGTATCTTGAATATAATAACGATAGAACTGTATTGCGCCTTTACCTATTGGACTGTCAAAACGATGACGCATTAGTTTTATGTCATCGTCATAGATATCAATATCCGTGAACACCTCTTTAAGTGCTATATTGATAATATCTCCTGTCTGTATAAGCTGGTTTATACCCTGTGTGTTTTGTCCCGTAACAATATCCTTCTCGCTCTTAGGGTCCTTGCGATAAAGGTGCTGCGTAACTGTTTCGTCAACCGACACAGGAAGAATGAGTTTCTTGTTATACGGACTTGTCTCTATCTGTTCAATAAGCCAACTCTTGTTTGCAAAGAAACCACTATCTATATCCGCCTGAGTAATATCATTTATTGCAAGCGTTATCTTCTGATACTTATTATATTGATAATAGTCGTGATTCGACAAATCGCTCTTGCGCTTAGCCTCTATCACACGTTTCATAAGTTCAACGGCTGGATTGTTCTTACGCGAATAACGTCCGCGTTTCTGCTTCACCACAACCTCAGATAGCGTCTTTGTAGAAGGTTTCAGCTTTACGTTAAGCACTGTTGGAGTGTTTGCCTTAATAGCTATTGTCTTAGACTGATAGCCCACAGCAGAGAAAGTGAGAGCCCATCCTACATGCTGTTCTATAGAATAACGTCCGTGAGCATCGCCACTCACAGCTATATGATGTCCCTTATACGACACGCTGGGATAGAATATCGTATCACCATTCTCTGCATCCACAACAACACCTGTTATCTGTGCACCAGCTGCAAGTGCCACCGTGAACAAAGTCATCAGTATAATAAGTCGCTTTATCATATTACCTCTCTTATATCTGTTATCACCCTATCGGGGATAGACTCATCATAATTCTCATCTTTCCACCCCTCGCCCTTAAACCAATAAGCCTTGCAGCCAAGAGTCTTTGCTGGCACTATATCTTTAGGGAAACTGTCGCCAACGACAACTACATCTTCAGGTGCTAAACCTAAAGCCTCTACACCTAATTCATATATACGTGGATCGGGCTTACGAATACCCACACGAGCACTCTCTATCACCGCCTTAAAATAAGGAGTAAAACCAAACTCTTGCAGAACAGCCTCCACATTACCGTAGAAATTACTTACAAGCACCATAGGAATATGCTGCTTCTTCAGTTCATCGAGCACCTCACAGCTGTGTGCTGTTATCTCTTTCACACGGGCATACAAGCTCTCATGCAATTCACGGTGCCACTCTTTCATCTGCTCGTTGCTCGCCGATAGCTTGCCGTTGTCTAAGAGATACTCCAACTGAAACTGCAGCTTAACACCCAAAGTGCGGTAAAACGTGAAATCGGCAGTAACACTACCCTCACGGTCTATTCTTCGTTCAGCATACACATAAGCATCACGAAAATCCTGTTCAGCAACAGGCACACCCACCTTCTCGTAAGCGTGCCAAAGCATCTTGCCCCAATGACATCCCGCTGTGTCGAGAGTGCCACCATAATCAAACAGAAAACCCTTTATCATAGTTTCTTACTTATGCGTTCCGACAGTTTCTCATGAGTCTTGTGCATATACACATACATAACTGTCAACACAATAATCTCAAACAACGGATACACCCAAGGAATATTCATCAAGCAACTTACATACACCACGATAGCTCGCAGATTGAATGTCAGCAGATTGGTATAAGGCATGAGCTTTCTGCTCTCAGCAAGAAACTCCTCACGCAGAGCATCCCTTTCTGCAGCATCCATAGCCCCACTCTTATCCTTCCACAACGCAAAGAAGCGCTGAAACATAGGAGTGCGCTTTTCCTGCGAACGGCAGTAGTTGCGGTAGTTGAAATAAAACACTCGTGCCCAGAAAGAGCCCTTCTTAGGCAGGTTATCAAGAATCTCCTGCTGCTGAGCCGAATTGTCGAGTTCTGACCCTTCCTTTCCCTTCAGAAAAAAAAGGTGAATCTGACGATAGTAGTCGGCAAGCGAACTCTGTGGCGAATGACAAAGCACACCAGCAACAATACACAGAACCCAGCTCCACATTCCCCAGGTCATCTCTGTACCAGGAATATTCTGAGGCATCAAACGAATACTGATAGCAACATACACCGCAAAGAACCACACATCGCCCGAGAAACCGTCAAGCATACGTCCGATAAGTGTTTTCTTACCCGTAAGACGAGCCATCTGTCCATCAGTAGAATCACAGAAGTTTGCAAACATCAGCAACACCACACCCAGCACATTATGCAAAAGGTCGGTAAAGCCAAACATCACACCTGCTCCCACACCTAAGAATATAGATAGAATGGTGATAACATTAGGATGCACATCAAACTTATTCCAGAAAAGCGCAAACACAAGTCCTATAGGACGAGTGAAATGCACATCCAACCATTCTTCTGTGTCGTCAGACTTAAATGAAGCCTGTAATAACTCTTTGAATTTTGACATAATACGTTTTATCATAATTCGCCCACTTCGCTTGCTATTGCTGTAGCCGCCTCGTCAACACAGCGAGAAAAACTGGGCCAGTCGTTAAAATCAATAATACAGAAACTGCCGTCTTCCTTAATGATAGCGTCTCCACCGTAAACCTTTATATTCAAACATCGTGCCACCTTTGTCACCTCAGCGTGCAGAGACTCTGCATCAAACACATAGTGATGGGCAGCTCCGTTGCGTTTCTCGTCGGCAAACTTAAAATTGCCGTCATCAGCAGGATAATAATACCTGAAGAAATCGTCGCCTACAGCATACCACTTTACAAGATCGCCCTGCTCATGAGCCTGCACCACCCAGTCGGTGATGCCACGAAGAACGAAATCGGTCTCGGCAGCAGCCAGCTCGGCAGCATCAGCGCAAAACACAACATCACGCTCGCTCTGTGCCGACATATCGCCACGCTTGAGCCAATAACCGTGTTCACCATAAGAAGCAGGAAGACTGCAGCCCAGCTCACGCATCAGCGCTTGCAACTGCGAACGTGAAGCCCTGAGCAATCCCTGTGCCGAATTTATAACCCTTGTGCCCTGCTGCTCCTTCTGTGCCAGCAGCTGCAGAGTCTCGAGCTGTCGAGCCATCGAGATTATAACATCAGCATCAACAGGCTGCAACGCATAATCGTCCTCATCAACAACCCTTACTGGCTGTTCCAACCTGTTGACAACCGACAGCAGGATAGCTCTGTCCTTATCAACCGAATTAGGCGAAAAACGGTCAGCCCTCCTTATTGCAAGAACACTTTCCATTCAGAAACTCGTTGGCTTTCGTTATATCAGTAGCATGATCAACATCCATCACCTTAGAAAAAGCATACGCCTTAATCTTATGACCGTCGGCAACAAGAGCACGCTGGAAATTGCGCATACGACTCTCACCACGCTGCACACAGTTGTTCAATGTAGTAATAGCCCCACCGCTCAATCCATAAATACCGCCGCTGATGAACTTGCAGTTATGCTCATTATTATCATAAAAGCCCGTAACATTCATATCTGCATCAGTACCCACATACAGCGGCTTTTCATCATCAACGAAATCAGTAACACCCATCAGAGCATCACCACCTTCGGCTAATGTCTGCTTGAACGCAGATATATACTTACCGAATTCCTCCTCACGGAAAATAGTATCCACAGTAGTAAGCACAAACGGTCCCTCTGGCATACGCTTGCTAAGCTCATAAAAACTGTGCATAGAGCTTGGAGTGCTTTTAACTATAAAGCTCAAGGGTACAGGACGCCCTTTTAGCCCATCCTCCTCCAGACGAAAGAGATGTTCACTCACCAAACTCGTAAGGTCGTTGCAGATAACAGATATATGTTCCGCATCATTCTGCATAAAGATACGAATGAGGCGGTCAATAAGACATTCATCCTGAACTTTCACTAATGGTTTCGGTGCCTGAACACCTTCCTGAAAAAGGCGCGAGCCCTCTCCTGCCGCTATTATTGCGTAGTTCATTATAATATATATACTTGTTTAAACGATACAAATATACACATAATAAGGGAAATAGAAAAGGAAAAAGGAAAAAAAGACCTCTCCCCCCGCCCTCCCCTACACTTTTGCCGCAGGATATAGTCACATATATAATAGACATGACATAACAACCTCTCTCCACAACAAGTTTTTGAGCCTGCGAGGCTCCCTCCCTATAAGGGAGGGAGCCTCACTTCGTTCATAAGTAAACTATTAATCATTGCTATGATATAGTCACACATATAATAGACATGACATAACAACCTCTCTCCACAACAAGTTTTTGAGCCTGCGAGGCTCCCTCCCTACAGGGGAGGGCGGGGGGAGAGGTCAAAGTATCCTACCACTCACTGTAACCTTCAGCACAGGATACACCTTCATCTTATTGAGATACTTAGAGAGGTCGTCATCGCCCTTCACCTTATCAAGCTTCTGCAACTCCTGGTAGTTACCATTCTCTTCTTTGTAATAGAGCTTTGGAGTACCGTGCAATTGGGCACCCAACTCCACACGCACACCCACACGCTTCTTAGGGACGAGTCTGCCGAAACCTAAACCGAAATACGGACGGAACCCATTCACCTTAGCGTAGCCGTCAACATCACCGTTCTGGTTTACAGGCAGGTCGAAATCCTCGAGATCAAGGTTTATTTTCACATCATCAAACGACACACCCTGAGCCATCCAAGCCTGATAGTAATCCCTGATATCGTCACTATGTCCCTTTAGCTTCAGCAGTCGAGAGCCACCGTAAGAGAATCCAGCAGCAATGAAGAAAGAAGAGTGATTAAAAGGATAGTAATCAAACTTCACATACCCCGTAACACGCTTGGTATTACCCTCAACATCAACATCCCTAACATTAAAAGGAGTGCCGTCGGGATAAAGAAGATTTATTCCTGATGTATTAACCTTTACGTTAGCATTGAATTTAATAGCAGGCATAACATCAAAGCCCATGCTCACATCGAAATGATTGCCCAGAGGAGCAGCCACATTCATTCCAATGCCTTCAGTACCCACATTCAGTCCTACACCAAACGTATTAAAATAACCCAATGATTTCTGCGCCGAAACACTAATAAAAGATAACAAGGCTACAGTTAGCAACAATACTTTTTTCATAATTCTAAAGTTAGATATTATTTAATGCGAAAAATATTTCTTTGGCAAATCTACGAAAAAAAATAATTCCTTCAAACTAAAACGCTTTTTTTCTCACAAATCTATTATAACTAAGAAAAAGGATTATTATATTTGCAACGAAAAAACGCATGGTGCCCAGTCCTGGCAATGCCACAGAGTGACCCTCGATTGCCCATGCTTTGATAACCCCACCTTCATCAACTGCTCTTTAGCTTTTACTTTAAGTGCCATAGAATTGAAAATTTTAGGTTGTAAAGAAAAATCCACATCCTTAAAACCTTTTCCTTATTCGTGCTTTTCTGCAGCCTGTTAGAGAAATTTTACTCGTGCACTAAGAAAAATTTACTACCCTGTAGGACCGCAAATTTCGTTGCGTTTTATC
>CAJOCR010000020.1 GCA_905236755.1 uncultured Prevotella sp. | reverse complement strand
TGCTCTCTATTTTCCTTAAATAAATATTCACTTGAGAAAGTTCAGTAATTAATATTTTTCTTGGTTTTAGAGGCTTTCTTCCTAACACAGGAAATTACTGGTGAGCCGAATTTAGGCTAACGTCTTTGTTCAAATTGCTTAATGAGATTTGAATTTATAAGAATTTACGGATAGTAGTATAACAAATCTTTTTCTGGTGAACCTTATTCTCGGAATACAAAAAAAAGAGTTTCGAAATAATCGAAACTCTTTTTGTAGCGGGACGGGGCTACGATCCCCGGACCTCCGGATTATGAATCCGACGCTCTAACCAACTGAGCTATCCCGCCATCATCGCTTTCGCGGCAATAGACATCTCTGTCGTTTTGCGGGTGCAAAGATATAACTAATTTTTGAATTACCAAAAAAAATATATGGGAAATTCGCTCTTTTTGAAAAAAAAACGTATTTTTGTAATCGAAAATATGAATCTTAAAGCAAAATAAACCACTTAACATGAAAAAAAGCAAGATATATATAGAACACGAGCTTAACTCAAGTTCACCTAATATCATTTGGAATCTCATCTCTACAGAAGGAGGCATGGGACTTTGGCTTGCCGATGAAGTAGGAATTGATGATGATACTTTGGTGTTTATTTGGGGAGAAGCATGGCAAGAGCAAGAGATAAGAAAAGCTACCATCATTGAAAAACAGAAAAATAATCTGATTAGAATGAAATGGCAAGACGATACCGATCCAGAAGCTTTCATGGAAATTAAAATGGTGAAGAACGAACTCACCGGAAGCTATGCCTTGGAGATTATTGATTTTGCAGAACCAGGAGAGGAAGACGATATGCGAGGTATATGGGAGGATAACTTCGTGAAGTTGCTTCATTCGTCAGGATTATAAAACAGCCTCCCCCATCCCACTTGACGCATTGCAAGCAATGCTAATTAATAATTAATAATGAATATTGAATAATATTTCAATTTTCCTTCTTTCAATCTTTACATATTGCTTTAGGGAGGGGGCTAACCATCTGCTTGCGCTTTAGGCTACTTATTTACTGTTTTAACTCCTTCCCAATCGGGAAGGATGGGATAGGTTTCCATATTGCATTTTCGAAAAAGAGCAAGCGACGGTCTCTGACCGTAGTGAATAGTGAAAAATGAACCCAACTCCACCCTGCCTCCCCTTCATAAGGGGAGGAGAAATTTTAATAAAAAAGCAAAAAAAGCAAAGATTTCTAATATTTTTATACTACTTTTGCACATGATTACGCCGAAAGGCGCATTGTAAAAGGACAACAATGTTTCGTATAAAGAAATTAGATATATTCATCGCCAAACAATTTGGTATGCTCTTTATGGGCACATTCTTCATCTGCCAATTTGTGCTGATGATGCAATTTTTGTGGCGATATGTTGACGAACTCATCGGAAAAGGTCTTTCCGTTGAGGTTTTAGCACAATTTTTCTGGTATATGGCTCTGATGCTTGTTCCTCAAGCTCTGCCACTTGCCATTCTCCTTTCATCGCTTATTACTTTCGGAAATATGGGTGAAACCAGCGAGCTTACAGCCATCAAGGCTGCAGGAATATCGCTGATGCAGTCGTTCAGATCGCTGATATTCATCTCTGTAATGATATGTCTGGGATCTTTCTATTTCCAAAATAAAGTAGGACCTGATGCCAACATGAAGTTAGCTCAGTTGCTTATCTCTATGAAGCAAACAAGTCCTGAGCTTGAAATCCCTGAAGGTATTTTCTACGATGGAATACCTAACAGCAACCTTTACGTACAGAAGAAAGACCTGAAGACCGGAAAGCTATATGGTATTATGGTTTACCGTATGACAGGAAGCTATGAAGATCAGGCTATTATTCTTGCTGACTCAGGTATGTTGCAATCAACAGCCGAGAAGAGACACTTGCTATTGAATCTTTGGAGCGGCGAATGGTTTGAGAATATGCAGACTCAGGCATTAGGAAACAGTGCTGCTGTACCCTACCGTAGAGAGACTTTTGCAAGCAAGAGAATTGTCCTTGACTACGATGGTGGTTTCAATATGGCTGATGCCAACGGACTTGCAAACAACGCAAGCGGAAAGAGTTTAAGTAAGATTTCTCACGACATTGACTCTTTAAACGCAAGCTACGACAGCATTGGCCACATGTATTATAACGACCAGTTGCGAGGAGCCTTTTGGACACAGAGTATAAACAAGCACGACTCTATAAAGGCTGTAAAAGCGGCCTATGCTAAAGCATTCAATATTGACTCAGTATATCAGAAGTTAAGCAATGACAAGAAGCTGTCAGCTATAAACCGCACACTACAGAAGGTGCAGTCACAGGTTTCAGACCTCAACTTTAAAGCATTGATAACAAAAGATGGCGACGGACTTATCCGCCGTCACTACATAGAGTATATCAAGAAGTTCACTCTGGCACTATCATGTCTATTGTTCTTCTTCATCGGTGCACCATTAGGAGCAATCATCCGTAAGGGTGGTTTGGGAATACCAGTCATCATCTCTGTACTTGTGTTCATTATTTATTATATTCTTGAGAACACAGGAACAAAGATGGCACGTGATGGCAACTGGAATCTATGGTTTGGTACGCTACTGTCAACAGCTGTACTTACACCAGCCGCAGTATTCTTCACATACAAAGCAAACAACGACTCTGTAGTATTCAATATGGATGTTTACACAGAATTGTTCCGTAAGATGCTTGGACTACGCATTAAGCGCCATATCCTTGGAAAGGAAGTTATCATAGACGAACCAAACTATGAGGAAGACATGAACATTCTGCGCCAGATAAGCAAAGAGGTAACAGACTACTCTAATGAGAATAAACTGATAAGAATGCCGAACCCAATAAAGGTGTTCTTCAAATATAAACCCGACCACAAGATTGAACAGATTGGTGAACAGTTGGAAAAGGTTATCAACGACCTCAGCAACACACGTAACAGCTATATCATAGCGCAGCTCAATCAATATCCAGTGATGTCAACAAAGGCACATACGCGCCCATTTGAACGAAAATGGATGAACATCATAGCTGGAATTGTGCTGCCTGTGGGAGCATTTCTATATCTGCGTATGTGGCGATTCCGTCTGAGATTATTGCGCGACCTGCGAATAATAAGAATCACCAATCAAAACATTGTGGCACAAATTCGTCAAAACCAAATTAATATAACTACACATATTTAATATATATGGCAGAGTTTAAATTAAGTAGCATCGAAGATGCTGTAAAAGACTTCAAGGAAGGTAAGTTCGTCATCGTTGTTGATGATGAAGATCGCGAAAACGAAGGTGACCTGATTATAGCTGCAGAAAAGATAACACCAGAGAAGGTGAACTTCATGCTTAAGAATGCACGTGGCGTGCTGTGTGCACCTATCACACTTTCACGAGCTGAAGAACTCGACCTGCCACATCAGGTTGCAGAAAACACCTCTATGTTGGGAACTCCTTTCACTGTTACAGTTGACAAACTGGAAGGTTGCACTACTGGTGTTTCGGCTCACGACCGCGCTGAAACCATTAAAGCTCTGGCTGATCCAAAATCAACACCTCAGACATTCGGTCGCCCAGGACATATCAACCCACTCTATGCACAAGACAATGGAGTTCTTCGTCGTAGTGGACATACTGAGGCTGCCATCGACCTTTGTAAGTTAGCAGGTCTGCAACCAGCAGGTGCCCTCATCGAAATAATGAACGATGATGGTACTATGGCACGTCTGCCTGAACTAAAAGAGAAAGCACAGGAATGGGGGTTCAAAATCATCTCTATAAAAGATATCATTGCTTATAGACTGAAGAAAGAATCGCTTATTGAAGTGGGTGAACAAGTGGAACTGCCAACAGCATACGGACATTTTCAGCTTATTCCTTTCCGTCAGGCAAGTAACGGACTTGAACACATGGCACTTATAAAAGGAGAATGGAACGAAGACGAGCCTATTCTCGTACGCGTACACTCCTCATGTGCTACAGGCGATATCCTTGGCAGCAAACGCTGCGATTGTGGCGAACAGTTACACAAGGCTATGCAGATGATAGAAGAAAATGGCAAAGGCGTAATCATCTATATGCAACAGGAAGGACGTGGCATTGGCTTGATGAACAAGATAGCTGCCTATAAACTTCAGGAGCAAGGAATGGACACTGTTGATGCTAATATCCACCTTGGTTTCAAACCAGACGAACGCGACTACGGTTGTGGTGCACAGATGCTCCGCCACTTAGGCGTTCACAAGATGCGACTGATGACCAACAACCCTACAAAACGTGTTGGTCTTGAAGCCTATGGTCTTGAAATAGTAGAGAACGTACCTATTGAAGTTAGTCCAAACAAATACGACTATCGCTACCTGAAGACTAAACAGGATCGTATGGGGCACGACCTACATATTGAGTAACAAGACGAAATAATTTGTGAAAAAACGAATAATATGTTAGACAATCTGACTTATCACTTACTTTTTCACACATTTCAAGCATATTAAACAAAATATTGCTACTTTTCTTTCACTATAAGAAATAAAATGTTTAAATTTGCAAGACATAGGAATATTATAACTCATCAGTAAATAGAATATGGCACAATTATCAGCACGATTAAATCGCCTGGCTCCTTCAGCTACGCTGGCGATGTCGCAGAAGAGTAATGAAATGAAAGCTCAGGGTATTGACGTTATCAATATGAGTGTGGGCGAACCAGACTTTATGACCCCTGAACACATAAAGGAAGCAGGAAAGAAAGCCATCACAGACAACTACTCTAAGTATTCGCCTGTACCTGGTTATCCAGCCCTTAGAAATGCCATTTCTAACAAACTAAAGAATGAGAATAACCTCGACTACAAAGCAAGCGAAATCATTGTAGGCACAGGTGGCAAGCAGGGTGTATGCAACACTATCATGGCACTTGTTGACGAAGGTGACGAGGTAATCATACCTGCACCATACTGGGTAAGCTATCCACAGATGGTGAAGCTCGCTGGTGGCACACCTGTCATCGTACGTGGCGGATTTGAACAAGACTTCAAGATTACTCCAGAACAGCTTGAGGCTGCAATAACCCCAAAGACACGCATGCTTGTACTCTGCTCACCAAGCAACCCAACAGGTAGCGTTTACACACAGGAAGAGCTTAACGCACTTGCAGAAGTAGTTCTCAAGCACGAAGACCTTTACGTGCTTGCTGACGAAATCTACGAGCACATCAACTATATTGGTTCACATGCCAGCATAGCAAGCTATCCAGGCATGAAAGAGCGCACTTGCCTCTGTAATGGTGTGAGCAAGGCTTACGCTATGACAGGCTGGCGTCTTGGATGGGTAGCAGCTCCAGAGTGGATTATCAAGGGTATCAATAAGTTACAGGGACAATACACCAGCGGTACATGTGATGTAAGCCAGATGGCTGCACTTGCTGCATACGAAGGCCCACAACAATGTGTTGAGGATATGCGCAAAGCCTTTGAGCGTCGTCGTGACCTTATTGTTAAACTTGCCAAGGAAATTCCAGGTTTCGAGGTAAACGTACCAAAGGGCGCCTTCTATCTCTTCCCAAAGATTAGCAGTTTCTTCGGCAAGAGCAACGGCACAACAACCATTAACAACTCAACCGACTTTGCTCTCTACCTTCTTGAAGAGGCACATGTGGCAAGTGTTGGTGGTGATGCATTTGGCGATCCTGATTGCTTCCGCATGAGTTATGCAACAAGCGATGAAAACATCGTAGAGGCTCTGCGACGAATAAAGGAAGCCGTAGCTAAGTTGAAATAAAATAAGAAAAATATCCCGTTAAAACTTCTTAATTAGGTGTATTTTCTTGCATAAATTGTTAACTTTGCCGGAAATAACCCGCGCGAGGCAGCATTTTATGCATAACCAATATGCCTTTTAACATTAAATCGATAAGACATAAATTTTATTCAATAACTAAAAATTAAAATTTTAAATTATGGCAAATCAACCAAAAAAAGCCGCTAAGAAGTCTCAGGGCTTCCAGGGCGTAAGACATGCAATTATTATCATCGCACTTGCTTTCATCGCAGGTTGGGCATTCTACAACTTCTTCCTCGGTGATCCAGCAAACTTCGCTAATGGCGATCGTGAAGGTCACCCACTGAACATGTTGGGTACTGTTTACAAAGGTGGATGGGTTGTGCCAATCATCCTTGGTCTTCTCTGCACCGTTATTGCAATGTCAGTAGAGCGCACACTCGCTATCCGCGCTTGCTCTGGTAAGGGTAATGTAACTAAGTTCACAGAAAACGTAAAGGCTGCCCTCAAGGCTGGCGATATCGCTAAGGCTGAGGAACTCTGCAACAAGCAGAAGGGTTCAGTAGCTAACGTTGTTCTCGCTGACCTTAAGAGCTACAAGGAGATGGAAACAGCATCAATCAAGCTTAAGGAAAAGGTTGCAACTATTCAGAACGCACACGAAGAAGCTACAGCTCTCGAGATGCCTACAATGACAATGAACTTGCCAATCATCGCAACTATCGTAACTCTCGGTACTCTTACCGCTTTGTTCGGTACTGTGCTTGGTATGATCCGTTCATTCGCTGCTCTTGCTGCAGGTGGTGGTGCTGACTCTATGGCACTTTCTACTGGTATCTCTGAGGCCCTCGTTAATACTGCTTCTGGTATTGCTACATCTTGGGTATCTGTAGTTTCTTACAACTACTTCACCAACAAGATCGATAAGCTTACTTTCGCAATGGACGAAATCGGTTACACAATCGCTCATACATTCGAAGACAAGCACCCAGAAGCTTAATTTTTGCTAACCCTTTAAAAGTTATTCAGTTATGGGTAAGTTAAAAATTAAGAAAAGTGACGTATGGATCGACATGACTCCAATGTCGGACGTGATGGTGCTTTTGCTTACATTCTTTATGTTGACATCAACATTCGTAAAGAATGAGCCTGTAAAAGTAAACCAGCCATCGTCTGTATCGGAGATTAAAGTGCCGGAACAGAACGTGCTGAACATCATTGTCAACAACGAAGGCAAGGTGTTCATGGGAATGGACAATCAGAACAACATGCTTACATTGATTCAGGACATGAACGATGAAGCTAATCTTGGTCTGAATGCCGCAGAAATGAAGAAGTTCCAGACAGACCCACTTTGGGGTATTCCTTTCAAGAGCCTCAAGGGTTATCTCGACCTCCCACAGGAGAAGATGACAGAAGTTATCACCAGCAAGGATGCAGGTGTGCCTCTCGACTCTATCAACGGTGGAAAGAGCGAGTTCCAGCTTTGGGTAACAAAGGCTAAGGCTATCAACAGCGATATGACTATCGCTATCAAGGCCGATGCTGCAACACCTTATGAGCGTATCAAGAAGGTAATGTCAGAGCTTCAGGACATGAGTGAGAACCGTTACTATCTTATCACCAATCTTAAAACAGGTTCGGAGGATTAAACATGGCAAAGAAAAATACAAGTAAGCAAAAGAAAATCAACGTTCGTGTAGACTTTACACCTATGGTTGATATGATGATGCTTCTTATCACCTTCTTCATGCTCTGTACATCTTTGGCTAAACCACAGTCAATGGAGTTGAGTATGCCAAGTAACGATAAGAATCTCACTGAGGATCAGCAGACAGCCACAAAGGCTTCTTATACTATTACTGTTTATGTAGCTGACAACAACAAGATCTTCTACGTGGAAGGACTTCCTAAGTACGATGATCCAAAGTGCCTCAAGGAAACAACATGGGGTAAGAATGGTATCCGTAAGGTGTTCATGACACACGTTACTGAGGATCAGACACAGCCAGTTCTTCAGGTTATGAAGGCTAAGGCTGCTCTTGATGCCAAGAAGGATAAGGAGCAGATGCCTGATTCAACTTATCAGAACGAGTTGAAGAAGATCAAGGCAGGTGAAATTGATGGCGAGAAAATTCAGACAATGACTATCATCATCAAGGCAACCAACAAGGCTACATATAAGAATGTAATCGATGCTCTCGATGAGATGCAGATTTGCAGTGTAGGTAAGTACGTTCTTGATAAGATTTCTCCAGACGATGCTAAGCTCCTCAAGAGCAAGGGTATCAATGTTGATTAATCTACAAGAAGAAAGTATTAACTATTAAATTGAGAAAACAATGTCAAAAATTGATTTGATATCTGGTGAGTGGACCGAGCTGGTATTTGCTGGTCGCAACCAGGCTTACGGTGCCTACAAACTTCGTCAGGGCACAGGTAAGCGAAATGTTATCTCTATCATTGCTGTAGTCTGCTTGATTATTGCATGTCAGATTGGTCTTACTATCAAGAAGGCAGCTGACGCTGAAGCAGCAAAGAGAGCAGCTATGAATCAGGCCGTTGAGCTTTCTAAGCTTGAGCAGCCAAAGAAGGCTGAAGTAAAGCAGAAGCAAGTAAAGGTAGAGCCTGAGAAAGTGGTAGAGCAGGTTAAGAGTTCTATCAAGTTTACAGCCCCAGTGATCAAGAAAGACTCTGAGGTTAAACCTGAAGATGAGCTCAAGACTCAGGACCAGATTATGGAAACCAAGACAGCCATCGGTTCTTTCGATGTAAAGGGTAACGATGATGTCAATGGTGAAGTGCTCAAGGCTAAGGAAGTTATTGCTCAGCCAGAGCCACCTAAGCACGAAGAGGAAAGCAAGGTCTTCGACGTAGTAGAGCAGATGCCATCATTCCCAGGTGGACAGGGTGCATTGCTCGAGTACCTCGCAAGCCATGTTAAGTACCCTGTAGTAGCTCAGGAGAACGGTGTCCAGGGTCGTGTAGTTGTATCATTCGTTGTAGAGCGCGATGGTTCTATTACAGATGTACGTGTAGTACGTTCTGTTGACCCATCACTCGACCGTGAGGCTCAGCGCGTTGTATCATCAATGCCACGCTGGACTCCTGGTAAGCAGAATGGTTCTGCAGTACGTGTGAAGTACAACGTACCTGTTTCATTTAGATTGCAGTAATTGTAATGAAGAAAACAACATCTTACATATTAGTAGGATTAACACTATTCACCAGCCTATGGGTTTCTTGTGGAAACAAGAAACCCAAGGATGGCAGAACAGATACTTATTCGTCAGGAGCGTTTACTTTCGCTTCTGACGAAAGTTTTAGTCCAGTCATTGAAGAGGAGCGCGAACTCTTCCAGTTTATTTATCCAGACGCAAAGGTAACACCACAATATACCAACGAGCTTGATGCTATTAACAAGTTACTCAGCGGAAAAGTGTGGATGGCTATCACTTCGCGCGATTTCACAGAAAAAGAACGTCAGAACCTAAAGGACCGCAAACAATTTCCACGTTCCATTAAGTTCGCATACGATGGTCTTGCTATTATTCAGAATATCCACAACACCGATTCATGTATCAGTGTTAACGACATAAAGAAAATCCTTGAAGGAAAAATCACCAACTGGAATCAGATATATCCAAAATCAAAGATAGGTGAACTAACCTTGGTTTTCGATAATCCAAAATCGTCAACAGTACACTTTGCAGAAGACTCTATCCTTGGTGGTAAAGCTATTACAGGTAAAAACGTAATGGCTGTACAAAAAACAGAGGAGGTAATAAAATACGTTGAGAAAAACAAAGGAGCTATTGGTATCATTGGTAGCAACTGGCTTAACGACAAACGCGACTCAACAAATCTCACATTCAAGAAAGAGATTCGTACTATGTTCGTGAGTGCATTGCCAAAGGCTACTCTTAGAAATAGCTGGCGACCCTATCAGTATTACATATACAACGCCAACTATCCTTTGATCAGAACACTCTACATTCTTCTTAACGACACTCATGTGGGATTGCCAACAGGTTTTGCCAATTTCATAATTTCGCAAGACCGTGGTCAAAAGATTATCCTGAAAACTGGTCTGTTGCCAGCCTACGGAAATCTCACAGTAAGAAACATTCATGTGAACGAATAAACCTTTTGACTCTATATGCGTCAAAACAACATAAACAAGCACTAATAATGTTTGAGAGATAATTTAATGTATAAACCAGAGTAAAAACAAGGAGAAACGAATTATGAAGAATATTAAATATTATTTGATGAGCGCCGTAATGCTCGGACTCTCTGTTCCAGCTATGGCCCAAAACGATAGCAAAGCAACTATCGACCAGGTAAACAAGATTCTGACCTCTACAGCCAGCGCTGATCAGAAGGCAGAACAAGTAAAAACTATCTTCAAAGCCAACAAGAAGAATCCTGAAGTACTCGTTGGTATCGGACGTGCATACCTTAACGCTAAGGATACACTCAATGCTAACAAATATGTTCAGTTGGCTATGCAGCGCGACCGCAAGTATGCACCTGCATATGTTCTTGCTGGTGATATTGAGGTTATCAAGGACAATGGTGGTCAGGCTTCTGCATGGTATGAGCAGGCTATATACTTTGACCCAAAGAATCCTGAGGGTTATCGCAAGTATGCACAGATCAACTCTAAGGTTAGTCCTGCTTCTGCAGTACAAAAGCTTGAAGAATTGCGTCAGCAGCGTCCAGACTACCCTGTTGACCTCATCTCAGCAGATATCTACTATCGTGCTAACAACCTTACAAAGGCTATCGAATACTTCGGCAAGGTTCAGCTCAACGATATGAAGGACGACCAGCTCGTTTCTTATGCACTTTGCAACTTCCTCAAGGGTGACTTCGAGAAGTCACTTGCTGTATCACAGTTTGGTAACAACAAGTTTACTCGCAACGCTGCCTTGAACCGTCTGAGTTTCTTTAACCTGACAAACCTCAAGCGCTATCCTGAGGCTTTGCAGTATGCTGATCGTCTGTGGAATGCAAGCGACTCTACAAAGATTACATCATCTGACTTCCTTTACAAAGGCTATGCTTATCAGGGCAACAAACAGTATCAGGAAGCTATCGATGCTTTCAATGAGTGCCTTAAGCTCAACAGCGATAACGAATCAGATAAGAACGATGCTCTCAAGAACATTGCTAACGCATACACAGAGCTTGGCAATATTGAAAAGGCTGTTGAAACATACGATATCTATATGAAGGGTCTTAAGAACGTAACAGCTCTTGACTATAACACTCTTGCCAACATGTATCGTACAGATGCAGACAAAAAGACAGGTGCTGCTAAGACTGCTGCCCTTAACAAGGCTATCGAAGTATTCAACGAGTTGGCAGAGAAGTTCCCTTCTGTAGCTGACTTCGCAATGTATCAGAATGCACACATCGGTTTCGAGATCGACCCAGAGACAAAGCTTGGTACTGCTAAGCCTTTCTATGAGAAGCTTATCACTATCATCAAGGGTCACGAGACACCTGGTGACAAAGACAACGAACGTCTCATCGAGGCTTATCGTTACTTGGGTTACTACTACACTCTCAAGAACAACAAGGCACAGGCTACCACATACTGGCGCGCTGTTCTCGAGCTCGACCCAAACAACGAGACTGCTAAGCAGGCGCTAAAATAAATGTGAAATGTGGAATGTGGAGTTTGTTCTCCTCCCCTTATGAAGAGGAGGTTGGGTGGAGTTGGAAATTATTCTATTATGAACCAACAACCATTGAACGCTGAAAAATATTTTTTTAGCAATTCTCTACACTACAATTCGTAATACACAATAAAAAAGGTTGCAATCCATTTTTGGGTTGCAACCTTTTTTTTATACCTTTGCATTGCGAAAATAAAAATAACGAAAACTAAAAGAACAATGAAAGTAATTACAAAGATTAGCATTGCCATCATTGCAATGCTTAACATCATGCCATGTGCAAAGGCAGAAGAAAAAACAAACACTATTGACACACAACGCAACATCATCAAACTAAACTGCGGAACTGGAATGCTCTTTTCTAAGATCTACGACAATTCAAAACGTATAGAAAAGAACACATCATCTACACTCGACCTCTCTTTAAATTACATTCATCTTTATGACAAAAAACATGGTTATATCTTTGACTTAACCTACTCAAACATAATCGGTTTAGAAAAGAATGAATTATTCCTTGGAGCTGGTATATATGGCATTAAGACCAAAGACAACGGCTGGTACTATGATGGAAATCTATGTATAGGATATATTAGAAAAGACTTTGGCCAAGGCGAAAACGGTATTGCACTAAAGGGACAAATCGGAGGAGGCTATAAGCTTTCTGAACATTTAAGCATAGGAGCCAATTTAGGTGCCCTTGCTGGTATATATATGGACAAAGAAGAAAACTATAATTATTCATCAAGCAAGTATAGCATCGATAATGAAGGAAATAGGCCAATACGTCTAACTCTCTCCATTGGAGTACAATACTATTTTTAAGAGTGTGAAATTCGAAGATAACTCCTAACTCCTATCTTCTAACTCCTAACTCTTAACTACACATTATTATTTAATATTTGTAAAAATAGATACCTAATAGTAGGTATTTCGAAAGAAATGAGTATCTTTGCAGGGTACAAAAGTAGGTATTTTAACACCTGCCTCATACAGACAAATACAAAAATATTATTAACAATAAAACATTAAATCATTATGGCTTACGTAATTGGTGACGACTGCATCGCTTGCGGTACATGTATTGACGAGTGTCCATCAGGTGCTATCTCTGAGGGCGACAAGTATTCAATTGATCCAGATGCTTGCACAGAGTGTGGTACTTGCGCAAGTGTTTGCCCTAACGAGGCTATCAGCCTTCCAGAGTAATCACTGGGAAATAAGAAATAGAGCGGAGTTGATTTTTTCAACTCCGCTTTTTTGTTATATTACAAAACATATAGTAATACTACGTTAGTATGATACTTAGCACTCATAAACAACATACTTACACCTGGAAAACAACATGTTTACACAAACAAAGCACGTTTATATCATTCAAGTAACAGAGGAAAGAGAAAAATAAAATAATAATTTTTGCGTTATATTGATAGTATGAAAAAAATAAGTCTCATTATAATAAGCATGATTATTGCCATGACAAATGCTATGGCACAGGAGAGAACAGTGGAAAACAGACCATATACTGATCTGCGACCTTTTCACTTCGGTGTTCTCGTGGGTAGTCACCTGCAGGATCTTGAACTGCAGAATGTGGGACCATATACTATCGTGAACGAAGATGGTACGCAGAACGATGTATTTATATCTGCCGACCAAGACCGTTTTGATGCAGGATTCAATGTTGGTGTGCTTGGTGAACTGCGACTAACACAGCACTTACAGTTCAGAGTGGCTCCAGCGATGTATTTCGGTAGCCGTCACATCACTTTTCATAACTTCAAAGAACAAGATATCAACGGCAACGCTTTGGAATGTCATCAAACACTGAAGACGGCTTATGTTTCCACTGCCCTTGACCTTATCTTTGCTGCACCACGCTTCAATAATCATCGCCCTTACCTTATGCTTGGAATTAATCCAATGCTAAACCTAAGCGGTAAGAGCAACGATTACTTACGACTAAAGAAATATGATGCGTTTGTTGAGATAGGTGCAGGTTGCGATTTCTATCTTCCTTTCTTCAAACTACGTCCTGAATTAAAATTCCTCTTTAGTTTGATGAATAGTCTCGACGAGAAACATGCAAGCCGTTTAGAAAACAAAAGCATGCTTCCTTACACCAACTCTGTGAAAGAAGCACGCTCTAAAATGATAGTCCTTACTTTTTATTTTGAATAAGAAATTTCTTATTGTCTATTCATATTAAGAACAAGCTTGCCAACATAGATAGCATGCTTGCCATTCTGATCAACAGTCACATCCTTGCCATCAGCATCTTTCACTACCTCTGGTTTCTTAAAATAGCTATGGCTATGACCACCAAGAACAACATCGATGTTACGTGAATGACTAATCATCATTGGGTCGCCCATCTGTGAGATTGGCTCCCAACCAAGATGAGAAACACAGATAACAAGATCGCATTTTTCCTTATTCTTAAGTTTGTTAGCCATATCATTAGCCACCTTTATTGGATCAAGGTATTTAATACCCTGACAGTTCTTAGCAAACACCAGACCTTCCATTTTGGGGTCAAGAGCAAAGACACCAATCTTTAAACCCTTACGATGAAGAATGATATATGGCTTTACTAATCCCTCAAGAATTGTACCTGTGAAATCATAGTTACTGCACACAATAGGGAAATTGGCCATCTTAAACAAACGAGCCATATTCTCCATGCCGAAATCAAACTCATGGTTGCCAATAGTAGAACAGTCGTACCCCATGCGGTTCATCAAGCCTATCTCTACCTCACCCTTGAAGAGAGTGTAATAGGCTGAACCCTGAGAGAAGTCACCACTATCAAAAAGCAGCAGCTCTGGGTCTTTCTTACGCTCTTCCTGTATCATGGCGATACGACGAATGCAACCGCCACGGCCTGCCTTCATAGTGTCGGCAAGCTCCTCTTTAAGTGGCAGAATAGTACTATGTGTATCGTTTGTGTGCAAAATAGTCAGCTGCTTACTTTTCTGTGCAGAAACAGAAAGCGCACACAACAGCATCATTATAATAGATAATATCTTTTTCATTCTTTACTAATTACTCTTTCACTCTTATTCTTCCTTCAACTTTAGCATTTACAATCTTGCCTTGAGCTGTCATTTCCTTGAAATAATCCATGATGATAAAACGACTATCGTATTTCTTATCTGGAAGACTAAGCAAGTTAGTACCCTTAAGGAAAGCCTTCAAGCCATCGTTACCCTGAACAAGGTAGTCGATTGTTGCCACACGATATTCTTTATTGTCATCAATATCACTACCATTAAGCTTTAAAGAAAGCAACTTACGGTCTTTACTGATAACCATCTCTACACCATGGCTAACACCTTCACCACCAAGACTGGCAATCTGTGTGAAGAGTTCTTTAAGTACATCACCTTTAAGAGTTATAAAGCAAAGTTTATTTTCAAACGGAGCAAGATCGAGCACATCACCATAGGTAACCTTTCCCTTAGAGAGACCTGCACGAATACCACCCATATTATAAACACCTACATCAGGGCGTTCATTGAAATTCTTACCTGCCCATACCATGATGTCGGCAAGAAGATTTGAAAGGTCGCTCTCAGGACGATTAGCAACCATATAATGGTCAACCTCCCCCACTACAGGCCCCATAATGCTATCCACCTGATGCTTGTAAGGCGCAAGGAAAGCAGTTGCTTCAGCATCAGGCTGAGCATCGTACCTATTATCAATAAGAATGCGTGAGCCTTCTACTGATGTAAGAACAAAATGCTTGGTTGAGCACGATGTGGCAAGCATCACCGATGCTACTGCCACAATATTCATTAAATACTTATTCATATCTAATGCAAAGATAACGATTTTTTTTCGCTAATGTTCCAATAAGAGTTCAAAAACAGGCATAAGATAAAAGTAAATGCCTGAAAATTTGGAAGTTATAGAAAAAGTGAGTAACTTTGCACCCGCTTTTCGGCTTAACCGCTGACGGCAGAAGAGTTGCTGTTCATGTTGAGTTGGAACGACAAACAATTTAAATATTAAATACAATGGATTTAATTAAAGTTGCTGAGGAAGCATTTGCAACCGGCCAGAAGTTCCCAGAGTTCGGCCCTGGTGATACTATCACAGTCGCTTACAAAATCGTCGAGGGTAACAAGCAGCGTATTCAGCTTTACCGTGGTGTTGTAATCAAGATTTCAGGTCACGGTGACAAGAAGCGTTTCACTGTTCGTAAGATGTCAGGTACCGTAGGTGTAGAGCGTATCTTCCCTATCGAGTCACCAGCTATTGACAGCATTACTGTTAACAAGCGTGGTAAGGTACGTCGCGCTAAGTTGTACTACCTGCGCAATCTCACCGGTAAGAAAGCTCGTATCGCTGAGAAGAGAACTCCAGTTACTTCTGCAGAATAATCTGGTTTCTCAGAAAAGAAATAGAAAGGGATTCAGCCTCGTGCCGAATCCCTTTTTATTTTTCCTCATCACCATCCATAAAGGTATCGTGAAGTTCATCCCAGTTTTGGAAACCTGCAAGCAGAGCCATACGGTCAAGAGTTGCCTTCGATGGCTTTTCTTTTTCTAAAAAGTGATTAATCGCTTTTTTAAAATCCTTATTCATTACCTTAAAAAACTAATATCAAATGCAAAGGTAAATAATAATTTTGAATTTGGTATTAGGAATTACGAAATAGTCGCACCTCGTGCGAGGTTGAGGTATTAAATTTAAAATTATTATTCATTATTCAATATTCAATAGCGAAGGCTTTAGCCAAGCGTTTCTGCACTCGGTAATAAAAAGAAAAAAATGGGGCACTTTCAAAAGCCAGTGTTGAGATTTAGAAGAAAACCAAGAAAACATCTCTATGCGCGGTAAAACCGCTAAATGATAAATGAAAAATGATAAATGATAAAGCTGTAAACTCAAGCTGCTCATTCTCCTTCCCTACTGGGGAGGTCGGGAGAGGCTTCTTTAAAGCAAGCTTTCATTAGCATCTTTCAATCACAAGCCTTACGGCATAAACCTTTTTAGAGAAAAACCTCGGTGCCTTGCACCGAAAACCCTAACTCAACATTCATAATCAAATCAAAACTTGTAATTAGCGAACAGTTGGTTAGCCCTTCCCTTTTGGGGAGGGATGGGAGAGGCTCTGTTTTTTTCTCGAAGCAAGGCGGTATCGCTTGCGATAACGCTGTGAGAAAATGTTGAGGACTTGTGAAAGCTTGCTTTCACAAGCCAGAAGGCATATTCTCGCATAGATGCCGTAGGCATCGTCATGCTTCGAGATGTTTTCTTGGTTTTTCTTTACTATTTAAATGAGTTAGAAGTTTTCTTTTTTGCACAGAATTTTACAGGTGATTCAAAAAAAACTTTTTTTTTCTTTGTTATTACTCTCGTTTGCTGTACCTTTGGATAAGGTGGGCGGCACTCGGTAATAAAAAGAAAAAAACAAGTTTTTTTCTTTGTTATTACTCTCGTTTGCTGTACCTTTAGATAAGGTGGGCGGCTCTCGGTAATAAAAAGAAAAAAACAAGTTTTTTTCTTTGTTATTACTCTCGTTTGCTGTACCTTTGCAAATGAAATTAAATTTCCCCTCAATAATGAAAGAATTAGCTTTAAAGTACGGATGTAATCCTAATCAGAAGCCTGCCCGCATCTATATGGAAAACGGGGAGCTTCCGGTTGAAGTATTAAATGGTCGCCCTGGTTATATCAACTTCATGGACGCTCTTAACTCATGGCAGCTTGTAAAAGAATTGAAGGCAGCTACTGGTCTGCCTGCAGCAGCAAGTTTCAAGCATGTAAGCCCTGCTGGTGCAGCTGTTGGTTTGCCACTGAGCGACACCCTGAAGAAGATTTACTTCGTTGATGACGTTGACTTTGAACTCACTCCTTTAGCATCAGCTTATGCACGTGCACGTGGTGCCGACCGTATGTGTTCTTACGGTGATTTCTGCGCACTCAGCGACACTTGTGACAAGGAGACAGCATTGCTTATCAAACGTGAAGTTAGCGATGGCGTCATCGCACCAGACTACACTCCAGAAGCTTTAGAGATTCTTAAAGAAAAACGCAAAGGCACATACAACGTTATAAAGATTGATCCAAACTACAAACCAGAGCCTATTGAGCACAAGCAGGTGTTTGGTATCACCTTTGAACAGGGACGTAACGAAATCGACCTGAACGACAGTGCACTCTTTGAAAACATACCTACCAAGAACAAGACATTCACAGCTGAGGCACTTCGTGACTTGAAGATTGCCCTCATCACTTTGAAATATACACAGAGTAACTCTGTATGCTACGTTAAGGATGGTCAGGCTATTGGTATCGGTGCTGGTCAGCAGAGCCGTATCCACTGTACTCGTTTGGCAGGTAGCAAGGCTGATGAATGGTGGATGCGTCAGAGTCCACAGGTATTGGGCTTGCCATTCAAGGAGAACATTCGTCGTGCTGATCGCGATAATGCCATCAACGTATATCTCTCTGAAGAATGCGACGATGTATTGCGCGATGGTGCATGGCAGAACTTCTTCACAGAGCAGCCAAAGGCCTTCACACGTGCTGAGCAGTTGGCATGGATTGCCGAGAACAAAAATGTGTCAGTGGGTTCAGATGCCTTCTTCCCATTTGGTGACAACATTGAACGTGCTCACAAGAGTGGCGTAGAGTTCATTGCTCAGGCAGGAGGTAGTATTCGTGATGACAATGTTATCGAGACCTGCGATAAGTATGGAATCGCTATGGCATTCACTGGTGTGAGATTATTCCATCATTAATATATATTTATGGCAGACGACTTTCAGGACATTCTTGAGAATGGTATCAGCTTCAAAAAAGCATCAGGTCCTAAAAAGGACGATGGCAAAGTGAAGACGAAAGCCAAGAAGAAAAAGTACATTACAGGTGCTCACGGCAGCGGTTCGGCAAGACAAAAAGCCAAATACCGTCAGCAACGAGCAAACAGAAAGAGTCAGAAACACTAACCCCAAAAAGCGGAACCTCAATTTGAGATTCCGCTTTTTTTCTTTAAACTTTTTAAATTCGCAAGCTTCGCTTGCTTAGAAGACAAAAGGCTATATAATTTAAGAAATCTACTCTACTCGGCAAATTTATTATTTAACGCGATTAAATGTTTCGCCATTAGTAAAAGCATATTGAAGTAAACCATTTTTCTTTCCATAGACAAAAGAATAAATGTTGTTCTTTCTTTGTGGTTCGACTTTTGAATTGTAGTCATCAACATATACTGCGTCGTCTTTGAAATTATGCGTTGTGCTATAAGTGAATGTTGAAATCGTTATTCCTTCAGCCAAACGATTGCCAAGTGTTGCGCTTATTTCGATAGGTACAGCATTATCTATATTTTTAATCAAAAAACTTCCTTGAATAGTGTCGTGCTTGTGCAGAAGAATATATTTCACCTCAGCGTATGCCTCATAATATATCTCTGCTTCTTTATTGAAATTACTTTTAAAATTTATTGGATTAATAGAGTTGTGAATTTCTTTTTGCGTAATGATTAATGTGTCGATATTTCCATATTGAGAACGGAAAAACATCTTTTCGTCAATGTTTCTGTTATCTACCCATTCTAAACTATCATTGCTTAGATGGGTTATTTTGTGATGTAAAAATATAATTCCTAAGAAACTTATAACTATAATGCATAGGACTGTTATTATAATGTATAGGACTGCTTTTATAAAACGTTTCATTTCTCACTCATTTTAAGTTCATTCAATTTGTTGATACATTCTTTGTTACCCTTTTTGGCTCCGTTTTCTAAGAAAAACAATGCTAACTGCTTTGTTTTATCGTCAATTTGTTCAGCTTTGTTACTTGAAGAATATAAATCATGTAAAGCAGTATATATATCATAATTTGCAGGGGCATAATCGTATGCCAAAACCATTACTAAAGAGTAATAGAAATAGTTACCACAGTTGGGATAATTGGTCTTTATGGAATCCACAACATGTTTGTAGGCAATAGTATCACCTTTTTCTACAATGGCTTTTTTTTTGTTATATGATGCAAATTCTATTTCGGTCACGCTTTCTTCAGGTTTCGTGAAACTTGTCCAGTTAACCAATATTCCTATAGAAAAGCCAACTATAGCGGAAACAATATAGATTATATATTTGTATTTCATAATACATAATTAGTTAAGAAGAGTGCTATCAGCGAGATGTTTCAAATAGATGCCCTTTACGGTATCTTTCTTTACATATTTCCCTTGTATATATAAATCGCTTATCAGTCTTAAACTGTTGTGTCCGTTTTGTTCTGCTCCATTAAAAAGAAAATATAAAGCCAAAGCATCTTTTATGTTAGGGACAATAATACTATCATGTCCTATCACTTGTGTGCTATTCATAAAAGGAGAGGCTATATCTTTTAATATATCATAAGCATAGCTGTTACAAGCTCCTATATTATACTTATTAGCAAGCAAAATAGAATACAACATTAATTCTTTATTATCATACTTACCATATAATTTCTCATCAAGTTCTATATAATCATAAATTGTGCGCATATTTTGTTCTTTTTCTAAAATAGAACGGATAGTTCCATCGTAATTTGAACTATGAAGAACAATATTGGTTGGCTCATAATGATAAATCCTATTACTTAAGAAACATCCAAGTAATAAGAATGTCACAAATGTGATAATACCTTTATAAAAAAACTTTTTCATACTTTACCAAACTATTAAAACAAGCTACATAATTTATCCCAAAAAGTTCTATAGTCAAACCCCTTAGTTCCTGGTTTTAATTCTCCTTTCCCTTTGAAACTGCCGTCATATTCATTATATTGTTTACCATCTTTATATCCCATCCAGCTACCAGTTTTGTGTCCATCAGTAGAAACTCCTGTTTCTATATAAGTTGCCTCATTAAGAGTCTGGTTATTATTTAGTCTTTTTATTGTTTTGCCTACCCGATTTCGAACTTGCACCTCTCTATTTGGAGCAATAATCAATACATCCTTGAATATAGGATCTTTTGAAATTTTTTCTGCAAAAGAAGCTGTCATACATGAATGTAGAACTATAGTAACTATCTCTCCTTCCTTATGATTCTTCCAAATTTTACTAACTGTTTTTAACATATCAGAAAAACTTTGAGCATCTTTTATGGGGTCTTTTTGTCCACGAAAAAAAATTCCATTTGAATTACCATGTGCCCAAATATTTATAACATTAGGATCATCATTAAAATGTCTTATATCAGAACGTAAACCATAAGTTTTGGGATCTTGACTTGGAGGAGGCAATAAATCTATTTTTTCCTTTCCGTCTGGATCTATATGTTTTATAGGGTTATCCCCACAATACACATACGGACTTGTGCCATAGTTCTTTTCACACAACTGATCCATTCTATCCCAAACGGGTAGAACAGCATAGTACTGACGAGCACCATAGTCGTATGTATTTAGACCGTGCATCAAGTCAAGTTCCTTTCCATTATATTTAAACGGTTGAGTGTTAGAAGAATTGCTTATATCATCAAAAAAAGGAGTTCCAAAGGGATAATAATTGTTGACTTGACTTAAATCACCCATTTCATCTGTAACTTCTCTAATATTGCCAAGATGATCTTTATTATAGTAATAAAATGCAAATTCATCTTTGTCATTTTCAGAAGCCAAAAGGTTTTTCCACGCTTCTAATCTTTCATTATACTTTTCTAACTCTTCTTCAGAAATTTCAGTATCTAAATCATCATCAAAATCCCAACTTATTGGAGGCATTGGTTTAATTATACATTTACTGGAACCATGCCCTTGGCAATATCCTTCATCAAAAAGATACTTGTCTACACGGGAATTTTTCAATATTAACTTTCCATCCAGTAAATAATCTATAGTATCTGTAGTCTGAATTTCTGGATCACTTAGCCTGTGAATACTTCCTGTTTCTACCGTTATATTAGGCATTGCTGTGTAATATATAGTACGAAGTTTCTGCCCTGCTGCAGAATACACATATTTTGTTACATTGCCATTGGAGAATTGGATACGTAGCGGATTATTATAATTGTCATATTCAATCATTGCAATACCTCTACTATCATCACTTATCAATGCACCTGAATCATTGTATTTATATGTAGATATTCCAGAAGAAGGAACATTATAGTCTAATGCACCCTTATATATATTTTCTTCAGCATCATCAGTAACGTTCTGTATTTGATTGCCTGATAATGATATTTTCAAACTATCAACAACACCAAAAATACCATCTTGTTTTTTCCCATGTCTCACAAGTGATGTAATATTACCATTTATGTCATAGTTAACTATTTCATCATAATTATTTAAGGCATCAGTAAAAGCATCTCCTTCACTATAATTTGCTGTTGTTAATCTATTTAAATTATCATAATAGAACTTATAACCTCTTGCTTTAGAATAGTTATTATTCTTCCATTTTATGGTACTAATATTTCCATTGTAGTATGATTCACCTAAACCATCTGCATAGGTAAGATTCTCTACAAAACTGTTTGAATTAATACTTATTGGCCATCCCTTGATGTCATCATAGGTATATGTAACAACTCCTGCTTTAAGAGGTCTAATAATGCTTTGTAATTTATTAAAATAATTATACTCATACTTAATGACTGTTGAAGACTCTTGATCTCCATGCTTCAATTGTATAGACTTATTGCCAACCATATCATTTGTTTGTAAATATTCATTATTTTCAGATATATTCATTAAATTTCCATACTTAACATCAACATCTACTATAGAGTTTTTTAGCTTATTCGTAAGTGAATATTTGCAAGTCTTCTTGCTAATATATCCATTTAAACCCTTCCTAAAGCAAGCTATTACATTTCCTTTGGGATCATAGCTAAAAACTGTATAGATATACTCACCATTAGAAGCTCTTATAATAGAGCCTGCAACAAGTCCATTAGAACAATTTTGAACAATAGGTACAATCTCTTTAAAGTCATCTTGCCGGCAACCTTTTAGAAAATTGTAATTATCATAGTAATATACCTTTTCTATAGTTGCATTTTCCTTAGAAAGGATATTTAATCCAAATACATATCCTGTATTCATAAACCCAGAAGACGATTGGGAATAATTTGCCCTAATCTCAATATTTGATGTTTCTATATTACATATAGAACTAGTCCCCGAAACCACAACTCTTCCCAAAGAGTCATATATATAGAACCTATATAATCCTTTTGATCTTAGTTGCGGATCTTGTTCTAATACAAGGTGATTTTCTTTATCATACCAATATTGGGTTTCTATTATTCCTGGTAACACTTTTTTTATCATATTACCACGCTCATCATATAAATAGCGATAAGAATACATCTCTATATTATGAGTTTCTTGATATTTAGGAGGAAGTACATAACGCAATTGTCCTAATTCATTATACACATAATACGTATCACCTTGATTCCTTCTCTCTAAAATAGTATTACCATCTAGGTCTTTAAATTCAATTAAATACTTACCATCAGCATCTATTGTTTTTTCTTTTATGAGGCTACATGGAGTATAATTTATAAGACTATATTTATTATTAATTACATCCCAAATAGAATTAGTATTTAAGGCTCTAAAATCTTTAAATTTATCCTTATAAATACGTAATCTTTGAAGGATGTCATTTGTTAATGTATCAGGTACAAGATTATTTTTTTTATCAGAAGAGAAATCTGATAAGCTTGTAAACTTTAAAAAAGCTGGTTTTTTTATATTTTTACCATAGAGATATTCATCAACATTTGGCTTTATCGGTTTTATTTCCATTGGTAGTTCTTGATCAAAAAGATCAGAATTATACCAATGTACTTTATCATTTAATGTATTCGTACCATATTCATATAAAGTATTTTTTTTATTGTCATGCCATAGTTTTCCTCCAATATCTTCTTTTGTAACTCTATCTGATTCATCATAATATTTCTCTTCATAAGCATATACATCGTTATAAAAGGTATTAGAGTTTTGTACAAAATCATTTTGACTCATAAAATAAACATTAGAGTCTAAACCAGGAACAGCATTGAATACTTTTCTTTCACGACCTTTTGAATCATAGGTTTTATACGAAAATATATTTGCTTGGGTTCCACTACTTGTTGTTACAGTTTCAAAAATATCACCTATTCCATTAAAATAGTTTATATTTAAAATGGAGCCATTGCCATCTAGATGCTGTATCTCCTTTATATAATTTTGATTTATGTTTTGTCCAAAAGTCAATAAAGGAATGCAAAAAAACAAAACAGTTATAATATGCTTCATATCATTTACGATAATTATATTCATATTCATTTAGTAACATTTTATTATGATCATATATATTAATCAATTGACCATAATCATTATATTTGTAAGTAAGTACATTTCCATTGGGTTTAATTATTGCTGCAGGACCAAAGAGAGGATCCCAAACATATCCTGTAATTTGTCCAGTTGTATATTCCTTAATGAAAGAATTCATATATGAAATGCAGTACTCCTTATCAAAGAATTCTTTTTCAGAAATACTTATTGGAATATATGTATTACCACTCATTACTAGATAACAGTCATTATATGCCCATTTTAGAAACGTTGAAGGATGTCCTTTTTCCTTAAATTCTAACGGCATTCCCGTATTAGAATATTGTTGAAAAGTCAATAACGTATCTATAATATTATAACTATTCTTTCTTGTTATAAATTTAGGAAGAAGTATTTTCTTTCCGTTAACATTATAATCATTATAACAGACATCATCTTCATATATAAATTTTCCATTCCTTTGAAACATTGTCTTATATGGTTTAATATACGACATCGCTTTATAAAGTATAGAATCATTGCCTGTTTTTGAATCAAAACAACCAAATATATAGCTATTTATTTCTGAAAAAACGCCACGAGAAACAGTATCGGAATTAATTATTCTAAAATCAACTTCATGCTTGTATGGTCTATACGAAGTAAATGTTATGTCTTGCTTATTATATGTGTGACTTGTCGTTATAGGAGTCGAGTTTACGTAACTATAATCATATACCGTTTCTCCTATCAAATCATATTTCGGATAATATAATTTATATATTCCACCTAAATAATGATAATATTGTGCACTATTGCCATAACATTCATAAGTTAAATTTGATGTAAGGACATATTTATTAAGATAATTATCTGTGCGATAGTTATATACATTTTTCTTTTTCAATTCATCCTTTTCATTATATACCTCTTCCCAAAGTAGTAATCCCTTTTTGAAACCAACTTCAGAAAACTCATCAAAAGGAGTAAATTGATTTGCATTACCAAATGTTAAAGAAAACCTCTGGTCACGAATTGATGGTTCTGAAATATTTGAATAATGATATATATGCTTTTCTATTACTTTGTCTGAATTACAAACATCTTTGATGCTTTCTGTTACGAAAGAATATCCCAAATTTACACCAGAACTGTTTGCAAGAGGGACAATTGAAGATGTATGAAAAGTTGTCAGACGATATGAGGCATTCTTATTTTCACATTTTAAATCCCAATTCCAATAATATAACGGAGCTGCAAATAATTCCCCGCTTGATTCATGCGTATAAGGATCTAAATATGAATAATCTTTCTGGTGCAATAATTCTTCTTTGCTTTCTGAATTATATGTTTTAATGGACTTAATTCTTAGCCCACCACCAACACCATATTTCTTTTTAATTGTTTGCCGATCATTTGATAATACTACACTATAGTCATTTGGCTCATATTCAAAGTCTGTAATACCTCCTGTGGGATAAACAATTTCGTTTAGGATTCCTATTTGTGCATAATTAAAATCTGCATTTCGACATGACTCCATGTCATTATTATAAATAAAGTTTTTTTTGTATGGCCTACCATTATAATATCCCCAATGGTCAACACTGGTTGTAAGATAATCATTTGGCAGTTTGTCAAATTTATAATATTTAAAACGATACACTCCTTTTATTCCTGTAAGATTACTATAATTGATAGCTTGATTTTGTATCATCAAACTATCCAATTTTAGTCTATTACCTTTGTCGCTCATACAAAATCTGTAACCAATATATCTTGCAGGCTTAGACTTATTACATTGGATTATAATAGTACGTAATTCTCTTATTCGTGCTCTACTAAGAACATCAAAATCATTAGGAGAATTATATCTAAACTTTGGCAAAGAATCATTATGGTTTTGCAAATAATAAAAACCACCTTTTATGTCTGCATTTCCATTTTGAATAATGCGCCATTTATTTACCATTGAAGCTAATTTATGATAAAGATTATCAACACCATTTTCTGCTAAATACAATGATTTATACAAAGTTTCTGTAGCCAAGTTTTCTCCCACATCCTTTGAATTAAGAATTACAGATATTCCATTCAAAGCATCTATACTTGTTAGATATACAGGAGAAGAAATAGAAAAAGAATATGGAAATTGACTATTTGTCATAGAAAAATAATCACTTGCAGATAAGCCACCACTTGCTTTCTCGTCAACTTTATCATGATAGTAGCTATTAAATACCTGAATGATATAATGTCCTCGCTCATAATTTAACTTATATATATCATTACCATATTTATCTGTTACCTTCGTAAGATACCAACATGCAGCATGCCAAGTTTCATTATCTTCATTAACACTCATATTCCAAAAATTCGTACAATACTCAATAGCGTCTCTGTTATACCCAAATGTATAAGTGTTTCCTTCGTCATCACGAATAACAAAGCCTGCAATTGTTTTTGATTGAAAAGGGTCAACAGCACTTTTACTTGGATATCTTTTAAAAAGAGGTTCAATATAATTTTTTGGATCATTATAATCAAACATAACTTCTAAATTATCATTACTCATAACCCTCCAACTTCCATCCTGATCAAGGAAAAACTTTCCCGTCTTTCCCATAAAGTTAAATGTAAATTCGTCTGGAGATAAATCATATTCTCCTTGTACCAAGTTTTCTTTTAGTTTTGAATAACTGCCACCTTCAGCTATAAACTCATTTAATTTATTATGGCATTGGAAGTAGTTTTTAGGCTTGACAAAAAATAATCTTTCTGTTTGATAAGGATATATCCATTCGTCATATCTGCCCTTAACTGTTCTTGAAATAACACCTCCTATGTTTAACGTCCAATTCTGTCCAACCCATGATGGAAGACTATTTGGCATTATACCTTTGGAATCATAACTTAAAGATATAGGCATTTTAATATCTCTAACATCTAAAGTGTAAAGAGGTATGTCTATATTGGGAGAACCTGTAAAATAAGAAACATTTTCTTCTGCATATTTTCCTAAAGATGTAACCGTGGGACTTTGTACATCAACATAAGCGTTAGGGTTTGGGGTTCTATAACTAGGCACGCCACCGGGAAACTTCATCTGCGCATCCATATGAAGTGTGACCATCAACATTGTAAATAATACAAATAATTTATACTTTTTCATTTTATCGTATATTTATTGTCTTGCTTGAAATTCTACCATTCACATTTAAATATAAAACATAAAGATCTGGTACCAAACCATTTGTACTTATCATAATGTTTCCTGATTCTCCAGCTTTTACAATCTTATTTTGCTGACGAAAAATTACTCCATACGGATTTGACACTATTGCCTTTACTGTAGCATCATCATCTGAAGAATAAATTATCTTAATCTCGCCATTACTACATTCAACTTTATAATGGAATTTTTCTGGAATATTCTCGTTTTCACTGGATAAATTATTGGAATTAAGACTATCATTTAAAATATTACTTAATTCATCTATACCTTCAGGTAATAACCTATATGCATATTGTTTACTACCAACCTGTTCAAGATTAGAAAAACTTGTTCTTTGAACTACGCTATATATCGGATATCTAAAACTATCACTATACCATTCATACTTTTCCTCTATTTCTTGTTTAAGTTGAGTTGAATCAAAATTTGTTTTATCAATATCCATAGCTAATGATGTGGAAGTAATCGTAAACACCCGATAAACGTTATATATTGTATCATTTTCGGATAAAACCAATTTTCCAACACCATCAACTTGTGTTAAAACTTGCCCTTTAACCTTAACTATATGGTCATCACAATATTGTCCATAACCTAAAAAATTAGAAATGATAGAGTCACCATATTGTAAAGGATACCGAAGAACATTTTTCTGTTTAACATATTTGATCTTTGCGAGCCTATTTTCATATTTATATTGCGAAAGCAAATTATCTCTCAATACATAGGAATTCTTTTCTTGATCAACATATTGATGAATTCTTTTACAAGAGTCCACAACATATTTATAAATACCATCATCTTTGGTTTCAATAGAACTAAAATCCCATATTACATTTTCTCCTGAGTTACCAGGAGTTGTAAAAAATACAGATTGATAGTATATTTTATCAAAATTTCTTTTTTCATTGGTTCCTTCGTTTAAAACAGTCTGACCTCCTGCAACAAAAGGAAAAATATACATAAAACAAATTAAAAACGCTTTTATCATATTCAGTTTTTTTAGTTTCGCAATTCTACAATAAATATAAAATTCTGTTCCTTCACCAACAAGGAGCAATTTCTTTCTGTAAAAGTATATTATTTAAATATATTATGTTGTATTTTTTAATAAAGATTTTACGTTTTAACTTTTTAAAACACTAATTCTCTAATTGATATAAAAAAGCTTCGTGTAAAAAAAACATTCTATCCGCATAATCCGTATTCGGAAAGAGATCCCATATAGTTACAATACAGCTCCTATATACCAAGCATATAGATAGCATATAGAAACCATATGTTTTTGTATGCTAAGTATATGCTTTCCATATGCTAACTATATGGTTACTATATGGTAAGTATATGCCAGCAGCGTTGTGGAAGGCATTAAACTAATACACAAAGATACGTAATATTTTTAAAAATGACAAATATTTTATGCCGAAGGCAATTTTGGCGCAAAGCGCCCTATTTTCTAAGAAGATGATAGGCTTTAGCCTAATGAGTTTATGATGCAGGCTGTTGAAAACTTGTTTTCATAAAGACTGCAGCATAAAATCATTAAAAGAGCAGAATGCTCTAATAATCTTCATTTTCTTTTGATAATGAACTATTATACAGAGTATATTTAAACTCTCAACACAGGATTTTGCGGGTGCCCCATAAACTCACTCACTTCTTCTTTATACTTCCATTCTTACCCAACACAAGAACTACAGGCTGAAGAGCATGTTTGTTATGATCGAATACCACTGCAGGATTCAGACGACGTCCTTTAAAATATAGTTCAAAATGAAGATGCTCTGTTGTTGCACGTCCTGTACGTCCTGTAAGACCAATAACATCGCCTGCCTTTACTTTCTGTCCTACCTTTACAAAATTCTTGCTCTGATGACTGTAAAGCGTTTCAAAACCATATCTATGACGAATACGAATACAATTTCCATAACCAGAGAATGGGCCTGCTTTAACAACCACTCCATCAAAAGCAGAAACGACATTGTCGTTAGGACGTGTCTTGAGGTCAACACCCGAATGATGACGGGCACCACCATACGGACTGATAACCTTACATCCAGGAAGAGGATAAGCCCAATACTCAGATTTCAGAGCGGTAAGGTCGAGTTCATAAGTAGAACTCTCTGCAAAGACATCTTCATCAAGCCCAGGACGCTTTTCTTTTACATCGTCTTTGGGTTTACCTAATGTGGTTATATTTACATGCTTTCCTGCACGCGTGCAAGTAACAATCTGCTTGTGAAGCTTGTGTGAACGAATACCAAGTATAATTTCTGGATTAATACGTGAACCATTGACCATGATAGCAAAGTGAAGGAAGGTGCGGCCATTATTTCCACCTACAATGGCTATTGTCTGTCCTGCCTTAACACGATCGCCTACCTTTACAAGATTCTGAGCATTCTGCCCGTAAACGGTCTCTAATCCGTTATCGTGACGAACAACTACCACCTTGCCATAAAGTCCCAGTTCACGAGAAAGACGTACAACACCATCAAACATACATTTCACAGCATCGCCTTTCTGTGTGGTTATCTCGAGTGCCTGATTATTATCCACTAACGAAGCCTTTCCCACAGGAAGAGGGAAAGAATATTCTGAACCTTTCAGCGAATGGAAATTAATGCTGAAAGCATTTGAACGTTGAAACAGTCCCGGAGTAGGAACGCTTATCTGTTGCTGTTCGCTGGCTGAGAATTTGTCATTATTTTGAGAAAACGAATTTAATGACACAAAAAGCAAACCTGCCAGCAAAAAAGACCCAATATATTTATTCATGTACTTAAGAGTTTACAAAGGTTATCGCATATATTATGCAGTTTAAGTTTCACTTGCTCAGTAGATAGAAGAAGACTAATGTGAATTACGAATTTGGAATTTGGAATGTTGAATTATTCGGCTACGCCGATTATCAATTATCCAATTATTAATTTTTCAATATTCAATATCAATTGCGAAGCACATGTCCTCTATCTCCGCCGCAGAAAGCGGCATAACTCCCTTTTACTTCCTATATCTTCTGAACCGATTTTGTTCAGTTATGTTTATTTCATGAGAATGCCATTATATATCCTACCTGAGTTTATTCCCAGCCTGCGAGCCGAGAAGAAATCCTCATGGCTACTATAGGTGCAAATATCAGCACATTGAATACTATCCTCTGGCACACCTATGCTCTTTAACTGCAGTTTATTGCATAATGGAAGATTTATGTGCCATTTTTCTTTCTTCACAGAGATAGAAGCCATGTCAAAACCAGCCTCAGCAAATGCATCATAAACCTCTTGCCCTACTTCAAATGCCTGCAGTGATATTCCTGGACCAATTACAGCCTGCAAATCGGCAAGATTGGTTCCATACTGTTTTTGCATGGTTTCAACGGTTTTCGCAACTATTCGTTGTTGAGTGCCACGCCAACCTGCATGAATTGCTGCCGAAGCATGATGAACAGGATCATAAAGCAATACTGGTATGCAGTCAGCTGTTGACACACCAATACATACACCAGTAAGATTGGTAATCAGAGCATCTACCCCATCAATATAAGCAGTTCTATCAGCCTCTGAGAGTTGAAAGAAGGAGTTAGATATTATTCGTGTTTCTGTTTTGTGCACCTGATGTGGTATAATGATATGATCTTTAGCTATACCTAATTCTGAAGCTAAAAGCTCCAAATTGCGAGTGGTATGCTCAACACTATCTCCACACCATAGGTTAATATTAAATTCGCCATAAGCGCCGTTGCTCACTCCACCTCTACGAGTTGAGGAGAAAGCAACAACATCTTTGGCAATATGATACGAATGAAGTTGTGGTTGCATGAAAAACTAAACCTCCTCGTATTCGAAATCCTCAAGCTCATCGCCATCATCATCCTCGTCAACATATTCAAAGTCGTCGTCGGCTTCAGGATCTTCTTCACGAACCTCTTCATAGAATCGGCTCATATCCTTGTCACGATGAACGAGAGTATCTTCTGCTGTTATATTCTGAAGCTTATTGCTTTCACTGTTAAGCTCATTCCACAGAACATCCTTGAGTTCGTTGAGTCCCTGACCAGTAACAGCCGAGATGAACACCACAGGAAGATCATCAGGAAGAGTTTCCTTAAGCATTTCAATGAGCTCGTCATCGAGAAGATCGCACTTGGTAATAGCTAACACGCGATGCTTATCAAGTAGTTCAGGATTGAACTGCTTTAGCTCGTTGAAAAGTATATCGTAGTCTTTCTTAATGTCGTCGGTATCGCCAGGAATCATGAAAAGAAGCAACGAGTTGCGCTCAATATGACGAAGGAATCGAAGTCCGAGTCCTTTTCCTTCAGCAGCACCTTCTATGATACCAGGGATGTCGGCCATAACAAATGACTTATTGTCATGATATCCCACAATACCAAGCGAAGGTTCCATTGTTGTAAATGGATAGTTGGCAATCTTTGGACGGGCATTAGACACTGCCGACACGAGTGTTGACTTACCGGCATTAGGGAAACCAACAAGACCCACATCAGCAAGCAGCTTAAGCTCGAGAATGATTGTCATCTCCTGCATAGGCTCTCCAGGCTGTGCATAGCGAGGAGCCTGATTGGTTGAAGTGCGGAACTGGAAATTACCCAAACCACCACGACCACCTTTAAGCAGAAGCACTTCCTGACCATCGTAGGTTACATCACAGACATACTTACCTGTTTCGGCGTTATAAACAACAGTACCACAAGGAACATCAATATAAACATCCTTTCCATCAGTACCATGACATTTGTCACGTCCACCATTGCCTCCATGCTCAGCATAGACATGGCGCTGATATTTCAAATGAAGCAACGTCCAATAATTATGGTTGCCACGAAGATACACACTTCCTCCACGTCCGCCATCACCACCATCAGGACCGCCATTGGGTTGATATTTCACGTGGCGAAGGTGCATAGAGCCTCGGCCACCCTTACCAGAGCGGCAATAGATTTTTACGTAGTCGACGAAATTAGAGTCAGCCATATGTTAAAATTGAAAAATTGAAAGATTGAAAGATTGAAATATTGAAAAATTATGAGATTGAGATACTAAAACAAAAAAAACTCCTCACCTGTTTATATTCCTCCCCTTTATGAAAAAAGGGGAGGTTGGGAGGGGGCTTTTAAATATTGTCAATGACATCACAAACACGAGCGAAGATCTCGTCAACAGTGCCAAGACCCTCTACGTGATGATGGATGCCTTCGTTAGCATACCAGTCAATAAGAGGAGCTGTCTGATTGTGATAAACATCGAGGCGCTTCTTGATTGTCTCCTCATTGTCATCGCTACGACCGCTAACCTTACCACGGTTGATAAGACGAGCCATGAGCTCATCCTCAGGAACGCTAAGTTCGATCATAGCAGCTACCTTGTGACCACGCTCTGAAAGCATCTTCTTAAGAGCCTCAGCCTGTGGAGTTGTACGTGGGAAGCCATCGAAGATAACACCCTTATGATCAGCACCAAATGAATCGTAAACACTTGCAAGGATATCAACCATCAACTCGTCTGGGATAAGCTTACCCTCGTCGATGTAACCTTTAGCAGTCTTACCAAGCTCTGTACCCTTCTTAATCTGATCACGGAGTACATCACCAGTAGAAATATGACCGAAGCCATACTTTTCAATCATCTTGTCGCTCTGTGTACCTTTACCTGCACCTGGAGCACCGAAAATTACAATATTCTTCATTTTCTCTTCTTATAATAATTATTTCGCTATTTATCTTAGTCTTCATCAAGAACATATATATCCTTAAGCTGACGACCTTGCTGATCATAGTCAAGACCATAACCAAGAATGAAGTCGTTAGGTATCTCCATTGCTGCATACTCAATATTCAAAGGCACCTGAAGCTTACCCGGCTTAACAAGCAAAGAGCAAATATGTATTGACTCAGGATGACGAGTACCAAGGCTCTCTACCATACGCTTCATAGTGAAACCGGTATCAACGATATCTTCAACAATGATAACTGTACGACCATTCAAGTCCTCGTTCAAACCGATAACCTCCTTGATCTTTCCTGTTGAAGTAGTACCCTGATATGATGCCAACTTCACAAACGATATTTCACATGGGATAGTGATTTCTCGCATTAGGTCAGCAGCAAAAATAAAACTACCGTTGAGCACAGCCAACAGCAATGGATTCTTACCCGCCATGTCGTGATTGATTTTCTCGGCAACAGCCTTAACACGCTTTTTGATTTCCTCCTCAGGAATAAAAATCTTAAAAGTTTTATCCAGAACCTTTACTTTGTCCATTGTACAATGATTTATTCAAGCTTTGCCTGCTCAGTAGATAGAAGGGTTTAAGAGTTCAAACTTTGCACCATTAGAACTTTTTGAACCATTGGAACTTAGAAAACAAAAAGTATTGTCCTCTATCTCCGCTGCAGAAAGCGGCATAACTCCCTTTTACTTCCTTAATCTTCTGAACTTGCGAAAGTTCAATGATTTATATATTTGGTGCAAAATTACTAAAAATATAGCAAACGTTTGTCATTGATTGTGATTTATTTAGTAAATTTGCATTCGTATGAAGATTTTTACAAGTGCTCAGATTCATGAGCTTGACAAATATACCATTGAACACGAACCCATAAGTTCGATTGATTTAATGGAGAGAGCTGCAAAAGCCATCACTCACGCCATCACCGAAAGATGGGGAATTGCTACTCCTGTCGTTGTATTTGCCGGACCAGGCAATAATGGTGGCGATGCTCTTGCCGTTGCTCGTTTATTGGCTGAAACGGGATACGCTGTTGACGTGTATCTCTTCAATATACAAAAGCATCTTTCTGATGATTGTGCCGCTAATCGCAAACTTCTTGTTGAAGGCAACAAAGTGAGAAGTTTCAAGGAGATAGTTACTAACTTTGATCCTCCAAAGTTAGGAGCCGAGACATTAGTCATTGACGGACTTTTCGGTAGCGGACTGAACAAACCTTTAGTTGGAGGTTTTGCATCTCTTGTAAAATACATCAACAGTTATCCTGCAAAAGTGGTCAGCATCGACATTCCATCAGGACTGATGACCGAAGACAACACCTACAACGTGCGTCAGAATATCATTCAGGCTCATCTCACTCTTACATTAGGGCAGAAAAAGCTTGCAATGATGCTTACCGATAATCAACAATATCTGGGTGAAGTAAAAGTACTGGATATCCGTTTATCAGAAGAATACATCAACCAGACAAGCACTCCATTTAAACAGATTGAAGAGAATGAGGTACGTGCCTTATTGCGACCACGTGGCGATTTCGAACATAAAGGAAGCATGGGCAACGCTCTGCTCATAGCAGGCAGCTACGGCATGGCTGGAGCTGCTGTATTAGCAACAAAAGCATGCTTGAGAGCTGGCGTCGGAAAGGTAACCGTTCACACTCCAAAACGCAATTACGATATCATGCAAACAAGCGTTCCTGAGGCTGTTATGCAGATGGACAATGAAGAAACTATATTCTCTGAAGCTGTTGATACAGAATACTACGATGCTCTCGGCATTGGTCCTGGTTTAGGCAAGCAGGAATCAACAGCCATTGCTTTGATTGCCCAGATAAGACGCTCCACCTGTCCTTTAGTGATTGATGCCGACGGATTAAATATCCTTGCCAATCACCGTGCGTGGATGCAGCAACTTCCTCAAGACCTCATAATGACTCCCCACCCTAAGGAGTTCGACCGTCTTGAAGGAGCAACATGCAACGGTAGCTATGACCGCTTAAATAAAGCACTCAACATGGCAGAACGCATGCATTGCTATATAATACTGAAAGATCATTTCTCTGCCCTGTGCACACCTAAGCACGAGGTAATATTCAACTCTACTGGTAATAGCGGAATGGCTACCGCTGGTAGCGGAGATGTACTTACAGGTATTATCACAGCACTCTTGGCTCGTGGTTATTCAAGTAAAGACGCCTGCATTCTTGGTATGTATCTGCATGGTTTAGCTGGCGACCTTGCTATAAAAGATCTTGGAAAAGAAAGTCTAATGGCAAGCGACCTTATCGACTATTTACCTAAAGCCTTCCTTCGCCTTGAAGACTAAACATAAACCATTATAAATTCAAACGACTAAAGTTATGAAGAAAATTGCATCCCTACTGGCAGCTGCCGCTTTTCTAATGCCTATGGCAACACAGGCGCAAAGTGTGCAAGGAACATCATACTTCCTGCCAAAAACGGTTTTAAAATTCCATCTTCTTGTTGAAAAGACAACTTTTAAACCAGGAGAATTAGCCGAATATGCCAATAAATACATGAAGCTGAACAACGTGGGCACAGAAGCAAACACCAGCTATAAAATTGTTGGAATAAACATAGAAAAGACAAGTGTGCCTGATAGCAGCAAGATGTTCACTGCCTTAATTGATAAAAAACATAGTATCTTTAGCGTTAAACGTACTGACGAAGGCATTCTTCAGGCTATAAATGCTGAAGGTGAAGCACGTGAAGTCTATAAGCCATTCACACCAAGTGCAAAGAAAAAAGCTGTCAACGCCAAAGACTTTATGAATCAAGAAATTCTGTCGGCAGGTAGCTCTGCAAAGATGGCACAGCTAATAGCACAGGATATTTATGAGATTCGCGAGAGTCGCAACGACCTTTCACGTGGCAATGCCGAATACATGCCTAAGGATGGTGCCCAACTAAAGATTATGCTTTCAAACTTAGACACTCAGGAAAAAGCTTTGATGCAGGTCTTCACTGGCACAACAGAGAAAGACACCACAGAACACGTTATAACATTCGTTCCCGAAAAGGCTGCCGACCACATCACCCTATTTCGTTTCTCTAAAAAATTAGGACTTGTTGATGCTGATGATCTCGCAGGCGAACCTTATTATATAAATATCGCCGACGAACATATAATACCTGAGTTGCCTCTTGAAGCTCAAACAGATGAAAAGAAGAAAGACAAAGACAACTGTGGCGTATATGTAAACTTGCCTGGAAAAATAAACATTTCGGTTAACAATAGCCAAAACGAACTGATGACTGCCGAGATATATGCTGCTCAGTTTGGACGCACAGAAAGCATTAGTGGCGAACTCTTTGGAAGAAAGCTCACAACACATTTGATTGTTGACCCCATTACTGGTAATGCAAAGAGTTTGAAAGTTGAGCCACTTGACTAACTCAACATATTAAAATAAAAAAGGCGCACCCGAAAGGATGCGCCTTATTTTTTTATATTGCTTATACTAATTATTAGCAATTAGCGAGCTTGTTGTCTGAACCAAGAACATCAACAATCTTGTGCTTGTACATATCTGTCATGTAAGCACGAGCTACCTTACCATACTGACGTGGGTCGAAGTAGTCTGGGTGCTCAGCCAAAGTCTCACGTACACCAGCAGTGTAAGCCAAACGAGAGTCTGAGTCGATGTTGATCTTGCAAACAGCGCTCTTAGAAGCCTTACGAAGCTGATCCTCAGGAATACCAATAGCGTTAGGCAACTTACCACCGTACTTGTTGATAATCTCAACATACTCCTCTGGAACTGAAGAAGAACCGTGGAGAACGATTGGGAAACCAGGAAGCTGCTTCTCGATCTCAGCGAGAACGTCGAATGCCAATGGAGGAGGAACGAGCTTACCCTCAGCGTTACGTGTACACTGCTCTGGAGTGAACTTGTAAGCACCGTGAGAAGTACCGATAGAGATAGCGAGTGAATCGCAACCTGTACGTGTAGCGAAGTCAACAACTTCCTCTGGCTTTGTATAGTGGCTCTCAGCAGCAACTACCTCGTCCTCTACACCAGCGAGAACACCAAGCTCAGCCTCAACAGTTACGTCGTGAGCGTGTGCATATTCAACAACCTTCTTTGTAAGAGCGATGTTCTCCTCGTAAGGAAGTGCAGAACCATCGATCATTACAGAAGAGAAACCCATATCTACACAATCCTTGCAGAGCTCGAAGCTATCTCCATGATCAAGGTGGAGAACGATTTCAGGAGCCTTGCAACCCAATTCCTTAGCATACTCAACAGCACCCTCTGCCATGTAGCGAAGAAGTGTAGAGTTAGCATAGTTACGAGCACCCTTAGAAACCTGAAGGATAACAGGTGACTTCAACTCAGATGCTGCTGTGATAATAGCCTGGAGCTGCTCCAAGTTATTAAAGTTGAATGCTGGGATAGCATAACCGCCGTCAACGGCTCTCTTGAACATCTCGCGTGTGTTTACGAGACCTAAATCTTTGTAATTTACTGCCATAATTTTATTATGTTTAAAAATAAATCTTTTTTGCCTTGTATAAATCAAGGGGGAAGGAAAAGCCAATACCTTTTGAAACTTCCGATTGCAAAAGTAACATTTTCTTTTGGCAATTCAAAAGCTGAAATGCTTTTTAATGTTGCATTCAGGTTAAAAAGTATAATATTTGCCTTTTCCTTTCTCCTTTATTTTCTTTTTGCAATACTTACTTTGCAAAAATAACGAGTCCTTCTTGTTTTTTGCCATCCATCATGATTTTCAATGGCTTATCGAAACGCACATGACGCACATATTCTGTTTCTTCAATGGCTGGCATGGCATCAAGCACCTCTTTTCGTATTACGCCTCCCATCTTTGAGTCGTTGGTGTCTATGGTGAGATAGCCTACTCCGAAGCTGGTGAGATTCTGGAAGAAATGGGTGCCCTGACTTGGCTCTACATGGTAGTTTTTCAACGCTACTTCCACTATTACACGAGCTGCCGAAATATGTGGCCACTTAACAGGTACGCCGAGATACTGGTCGCTTGAGCCCCAACGCCCAGGACCTATAAGAACGTAATTGGTTCCATCAGCAAGGAACTTTCTGTTTATTCGTTCTATATCATCAGCCACATAGAAGTTGTTCATAGCCGAGAAGTTATCGTCGTATTTCACATACACAACATCGGTAATATCTTCTGAGATGCCGTGTCCAAGAGAGCTATGTGAGCGAAGCAAGCAAGCGTCATCTGGTATCTGGGTGATATCTTCATCAAGCATTTCCTTTGCATCAACAATAGGACGAATCTGCAACAGGTAGAACTCGCCACTCTTGTCTTCATTTATATTACAAGCAAACTCTATCTCTACAGGGCGACGCATAGCCTCAGCACCATATTTCATTGACATCTGCAGAATCTCAGGCAGAGGGAACACGCCATGCTGAAGAACACCATTGAAAGAGATTATCTTTCTTCCTGTGTCATAAAGACCGTCGTATATCACCTGATCGTAAGGGTCATAGGTTGAAGCAATATAATTCAAAGAACCGTCAGCATCAGCTTCCTTTATACGCAACTTCTTGATATTAAAGCCGTCGTCAACCTTAAAGTCGTGAGTGACATTCTCCATATCAAGGGCATAGAAACGTGTTTGTGTTTCTTTAAGAGCAATCTCCATCTCGCTCATCTGCAGCACCTGATTAGGGTGATAAGGCGACACTCTGAGTGTCTGACCTCCATCAACAATATATTTTCCTAAGCCAAGAGCCAACGAAGCAATACCTTCCTCGGCTGTCTCGTCGCCAATAGGATAATAGTTCAGCGAGCGCAACACACCCGAGATATTTGGATAGAAATGGTCGCCATACGATTTACCCACTACCTGCTGCAATATAACAGCCATCTTCTCTTGGTCGATAACGTTCTTTGTGGCTTTCATATAAGCCTTTGAGTCACGATAATACACCGATGCATACACGCTCTTGATAGCTGCTGCAAGCATCTCAAGCATAGCATACTTATCAGGCAGCCAAGGAATCATATACGTTGAGTATATACCTGCAAATGGCTGATAATGACTGTCTTCAAGCAACGAACTTGAACGAATGGCAATAGGACTTTTCGTTGCCTCGAAGAAAATAAAGAAGTCTTCGATAAAGTCATCAGGCAACTGAGCCTTCAGGAAATGACTCAATATCTCTTCATCAGAAATATCGCTAAGAGCTATCGGGTACAGATTGTTTTGCTCCATAAACTGGTCGAACACATCGGTACAAAGAACCACTGTCTTCGGAATCTGCACGGTGGCATTGGCAAACTGATTAAACTCAGGATGCCTCTTTATAACGTTATCAAGGAAAGCCAAGCCACGACCTTTTCCGCCCAAAGAGCCGTCACCGATACGAGCAAAATGAGCAAAGCGGTCGAACTTTGTTCGGTCAAACACAGCAACCTCACCAATATTCTTCATGTGGCGATACTGCACAATGGCATCAAAGATAATCTGGCGGTGAGCATCCACATCCTGCAGCTTATGCCACGTAATCTTCTTAAGGAACTGCGACACAGGGAAGATGGCACGGGCTGCAAGCCAACGACTCATGTGATTGCGACTAACATGATAAAGCATAGAGTCGTTAGGAATCTTAAAGATATTATCCTGCAACTGCTTCAACGAATGTACTCGCAATATTTCTTCATGCGTTGTTGGGTCGCGGAAAATAAAATCGCCAAAGCCCATGTGTTCCTCCATCAAGTGACGAAGATTTCTACTCATGGTCTTTGAGTCTTTTTCCACGAAATGGAAATGTTCAGCCTCAGCCTTCTCACGGTTTGAACTCTCAGAACTTTCCATTATCAAAGGCAGATACTCGTCGGTCTCACGAATAGCTCTGAGAAGTTTCAAGCCAGCCTCTGGGTCTTTCTCATTCTGATATGGAAAACGCACATCGCTCAACACACCAAGACAGTTGTCTTTGTATTTTTCATACAACAGCCAAGCCTCCTCGTATGTACGTGCCAGCAACACCTTTGGACGGCCACGCATACGCAGAGTAGCAAGATGACTGTTCAAAGCCTCAGTAGCAAAGTTCTGACTCTGCTTCAACACATAGCTATACAGATTAGGCAGAATACTGCTATAAAAACGAATACTGTCTTCAACAAGCAGAATCATCTGCACCCCACCCTCCTTGATGTCGTGCTCAATATTCATCTTATCCTCAATAAGCTTTATTATCGAAAGAATAAGATTAGTGTCGCCAAGCCAACAGAACACATAATCAAAGATACTCAAATCCTCATTCTGCATTCTTCGGGTAATACCATGAGAGAAAGGTGTCAGCACCACGCAATGAATCTTCGGGAACTTACCCTTTATCTCGCGAGCCACCGAGAACGCGTCATTATCAGCATTACCAGGCATACAAATAACTAAATCAATATTAGTGGTCTTTAGCACAGCAGTAGCTTCTTCTGATGTAGATACCTGAGTAAACGTAGGCGGATAACGCAATCCCAGCTCCATATACTCGTTATAGATCTTTTCCTCTATACGTCCATCATCTTCAAGCATAAAAGCATCATAAGGATTAGCCACAATGAGAACATTATAAATGCGACGCATCATAAGGTTCACGAAAGTAACATCCTTCAAATAAAACTTACTGAATTCCTTTGGTATCTTATTTTCCATATCTGTCTGCTGTTTGACTGCTAAATTACAACTTTATTTTGTAATTACATACAACAAAAAAAATTTTTTCTGAGCAAAGACTGTCACCACACCAGTTAACACACTGATAATCAAAACAATATACAACAAAAGACTGTCACCAGACTGTCACCAGACTGTCACGCTTATATTCTGTATGAATTTGCATTATCACGTGACAGCCGGTGACAGTATGGTGACAGTCTTTTTGCGCTTATTTCCCTGAATAGCAAATAGTTAATGCGCTTGGTGACAGTCTTTGCAAAAACATTCTAAAAAACATTTTTAGAACGTTTGTAACTTTTCTTCAAAAACATCATTGCCATTTTACCCTTCGACATTCCTTCGAGATGGTTTCTAAATGCCTCCGAGATGATTTCGAGATGATTTTACACTGCTTTGTTAATCTTTTTCTTTGCATCAATGGAGCTTTGTATCGAAGAGTTATTGACAGACGGAAAGTAATCAATCGACTCTTTTTTTATACGCAAGAAAGAAAATGATTAAGCACAAACGGCATCTTTCTATGCCTTTAATTCTATTTGACAGAAAACCTTATGTGTGCAAGCCCACAACGATTTTCTACAAATAGAATCACCCTCACAAGTTCGGGCTTTGCGCTTAATCTTGGAAAATTTAGCGCTGATGCGCAATTGCACAATAAGTGCAAAGGATATCAATCTAAAAGCCTCTCCCCTTCCCTCTCCAAAAGGAGAGGGAGTACCAAACCACCAATTTTGATTATTGAATTTTTGCAGCAAGAAACGTAAGCAGCTTGTTCTCCTTCCCTTTTGGGGAGGTCGGGAGAGGCTTTTTCCTCCTTATAGCATTCCTATACCCTAACAATACATTTCTTCCTATGCTCCTAAGAATAATATTCGTTTGCTGTTCGTTTGTTGTCCGTTAAGTAAACGAACAACAAACGGACAACAATCGAACAACAAACGGACAACAGATATTGTTATGATAGAGTTAATGTATAGTCAAAGTATTGGTAAGTTATAGGAAATGAATGGCTAAGAGTATATTTTTCCAAGAAAAATATTGTTCTATATATTTTTTTGTTACTTTTGTCATGAAATAAGAGAATAACCACAAGTGTCATGATGAATACTACTTGTATCGTTTTTTTAGTTAATCAATTAAGTATCCGTTTTGCTATAGATGAAAATGGAACTAAGGTTTTTGATGCTTCATACGATGCATGGGGTAAGCAGACTGTTAAGCTAAATACAATATGGGTGCAGCGAGGATATACAGGACATGAAATGATAAATGAGTTTGGTATCATTAATATGAATGGTCGTATTTATGATCCAGAACTTGGTCGTTTCTTTAGTCCTGATAATTATGTACAGGCACCAGATAATTCTCAGAGTTATAACCGCTATAGTTATTGTCTAAACAATCCGTTAAAATTTGTAGAACATTTAGGAAATATATTTGGTATAGATGATATTATTTTGGGTTTTGCTTTGGGTGCAATTATGGGATATGCTAATGCGTGTTTTAAACATGATAATGTGTTCTGGGGTATAATTTTAGGTGGTGCTGTAGGCTGCATAATTGGAAGCTTCGGCGGTAATTGGTTTGGAACGAGTTGTATTATTATTTGTATGGAAAATAAAAATATTATGTGCAAGAGAAAATTTGAGTATTATATGAATGCTTTGCATTACGGTTTATATAAGTGGGAGACTTGGTCAAATTTCAAAGTAGAAAAACAAGTTTATGGTCTGATTGGATTTTTATCTATTATTTTGGGCTTTAAAAATATCATTTGGGGATTTATATAAGCTTTTTAAAGTAAATATAAAGATTAATTTAAACAATTAATATTCATATAAAGATAAAAAAGTAAAATGTTGAACATTAAATATATTATTATAGTTTTTGTTATGCTGGTTTCTTGTGACAATTCTCACCATGTTTTACCCAATAGTATAATTCCTTCAGAAGTTGAAAAGATAAAGATAGAAAGTATAAAAGACGGAATTAAAAAAGTAAGAGTTGTTAGTAAAAAAGAAGAAATAAGTTTCCTCTATGATTTTTTCTATAAGCATGAAAAGAAAATAGAAGGGTTGGCATTTTATGCTGTTTTTTATAAGATAACTTTTTATTCTCAAAGAGGGATAAATGTTTTTTCGTTTAATAATGGTAATGGTATAATATATGATGATTTAGATAATAATACATATTATTATTTAAATGCAGATAGTGGGAGTGTTGTCATAGATAAATATTTTTAGTGTAAATAGGGCATGACGTGTAAAATATGCAAATGGCAACATGACAAAGGATTTAAACAATGGAATTTGCAACATTGAATATATAAAAATGAACATCATAATAATAAACCTCGCAAAGGGAATTTCCATTTTGCGAGGTTTAGCTTTATGTTTGTCCTACGTTTTGAGATTCTAACGATTTCCTTTGTAGTATATTATCCTTTTCAACTTTCGCTCCGCTTGCTTGCCAAAGTTCAGTTACTAATTCCATATATAACGATTAGTATAGATAAACATAGTTTTTCATCTCTGATTACAGTATTTAAATATTGAAAGAAAATATAAAACAGGAAACAACTCCAATACATAGACATTAATTACATGTGCTATTTGTTGCAGATATTCATTATGAAAAGGTAAAGAAAAGTATTGGCCAACCACATAAGCAATTGGATAAAGTATAGTTATTACACGTATAAAAAGCATATCCTTTGATTTTGTATTATTAAGCAAAAAACTGATAGGCATCGACAGAAAAGCAATTATTAAACATGCCACTACATATATTTTTTGTATACGAATAAGTATACTTATATACGTATTGTATATTTCTATATTATTCTCACATAAAAAATAGTAAACATTAAAGCAAGAATAAAGACATTGAAATAATAAAAAAGCTAATAATATAATATGGATTACGTTTCCTATACATCTATATATTTTGCTAAAAAGTATAATCGAAACCATAACAGACGATATCCCCCAATAACATAAATAGAAAAAGTAATCAAAAACAGCATTAGGACTCACAATAACAAATCGAGCTACTATAATACCTAAAAGCATTAATACAAAACCTAAAAAAGTACATTTTTTATGTAGTAACATTTTCAGCTGAATTTATTCTTTCTACAAATTAACTATTTATACTCATATACATGATCTTTGAAATCCTCTTTTGTTACTATCCGTCTATCATATAGTTTCTTTGCACGAATTTCATCTAATGTATAATGGGTAATAACACTCCATTTTACAGCATATACATAATATTTCTTTCTATTATCAACAACGATTTTTCCTAAGGTTGTAGAATCTGGTAATGCATAATTAAATTTTGATACATATATCTTCTTCCCTTTTATATAAGCTTCTGTAAAATATTCAAAATCTAATCTATTATATTCCAAAGTATCTTTATCCTCAAATATATAATGTCCATCAAAATTACCAGATTCAGTTAATTCTATAAGTAAAGTATCGCTTGTACAATTCCTTACAGAATCGACAAATGGTTTATAATCCATAACACATGAACTAAACAACACTAAGCTTATTAACGTAAAAAAAATAAAATTTGGTCTTTTAATTTTCATGATCTTTGTTTGGCATTCTATTTATAACTACAAATATACAAATAAATACACTATTTTATTCTTGTATACAGCAAAAACTTTACAATTCACCATACAAAAAACTTTATGAAAGCTTTAGGATGTGCTTAGGATTCGTTTAGGATGAATTGTAGCTGAATAATTAAGATTAATTTTTATTTGAATCATTAATAATTGCCCATAGGACAACTAACTACACATTGCACACTACACACTCCCGCACACAAACTATTGATATAGGTCAAGAAAAGTAGATAAAATACGAATAATACACCAAAACAGTTGCAGTTTATCGTGAAAAAGAATACCTTTGCATCGTGTTTTTCATGGTATTAGATTTAAGGTTAACAAAGATTGGGACTCAGCGGAGCCCCTTTTTTTATGCCCTAAAGTCTCGCCCATACCTCCCCAAAAGGGAAGGGCTCCAACACCATGAAACGCACGCAAAAAGCATGCAGGAAGAAGTTCCCACATTAATAGGCTTTCCCAACTCCACCCTACCTCCCCTTCATAAGGGGAGGAGAAATAAGGGGGAGGAGATTATTCAATATTAAATATTCAATATTCAATAGAAGTTTATTGGCTCGCCAATAAACTTCGTTAGAACCAGTTCATTATCTCACGAAGGAAAGGAATGAGTTCGCCTGCCATTTTCTGATGCTGCCAATAGCTTGGATGATAGCAAGCACCATAGCCGAGACTTCCTGTCTGGTGACTGAAATCGAAACGATAGATATTCTTGTCGCCTGCCTTGTTGTAATCTTCACAGATGGTGTTTAGAACTTTCTGCTGCAAAGAAGACTCGTTATCGTTAAGCATGCAACCTGTGAGCAACACAATCTTTGCTTTTGGATAATATGAACGAACGGTTTTCAACAGTTTGCGATAGCCCTTTTCGTATAGCTTAATATCGAAATTAGGTGTTGAAAGATCGTTTGTTCCTAAGTTGATGCAAACGAGCTGTGGCTGATATTTGGAGAAATCCCATTTCTGCGAATGATCGTTGAACAAGGTGTATTCGTATTGCCAAGACATATTGTCCTTGCTTCCAGCCTTTGGACCATTATAATTGCGATAAGCGCCAATGCCTGAGCGAGAGATGCTTGTGTGCTGGGCATTAAGTGCCTGAGAAACCAATGTAGCAAAGCTGTAATAGTGGTTTTCGGTTTCGTCTTCGAAAGGTGCTTTTGCCTCTGTGGACTCTACACCAAAGGCACAGGTAATACTATTGCCTATAAACTCTATCTTGCGCTCTGGCAAGGCTGGAGCGTCAACAAGCTGACGACCTTCGTCGAGAACAAATCCACGGAAATCAGGTTTACGGAATAAACCTTCGATAATATACATAAGTCTTACGGTGTGTGTGCCGTCGGCTAAAGCTGTTGCAAGAGTAACAACAGAATCTTTTGGGGCATTGAAGCTAACCTTGAAAGGCTCGGCATTATCTATCTTTGCCATAAAATAACCCGTTTGCGGAGCAGCAATCATCTTTAATGATGTGCCTTGGAAAGAGGCGATAATCTCTGTTCCTGGGTAGTTGAACTTAGGGCAATCAGGATTTTCGAAATTCACTCGACCAACATACTGAATATGTTTGTCACTTGGTTTTACGATGGTACCTTTAACAGGTAGTGTCTGGGCTTCGGCTGTCGCACAAAGACCTAAGGCTAAAAGTAAAGTGGTAATTTTCATATTTGATTATTAAATTTTTCCACGCAAAAATAACACAATTAAAGCAAAGATGCAAAATATTTTCTTTATTTTTGCCAAATGAATATGGACATAAGAAATTTCTATCAACAGCACATTGACGACCTTTCTTCTAATATCAAGAATAGAAGAAACAGAAGCAAGGCTTTTATCCTTGGCGAGATAATAAGTTTTGCTGCTGTGTTTGCCTGTGTTTTTCTATATACAACGAGTATGAACGGATGGATGGTAACGGGATTAATAGCTATTGCCTTTGCCATTTACCTATATATTCGTCAGGCCGACAACCGTAACAACAACACGATAATCAAGCTGTCGCAACTGCTGAGTGCTCACGAACACGAGATGAGTTACCTGGATGGCAATTATGATTGTTTCAACAACGGCCAACGATTCATACAACCTCAACATCGTTTTGCTTTCGACTTGGATGTGTTTGGAAAGAATTCTCTTTTCAACCGTTATTGCCGCACAGCAACAACAGGCGGAGCAAAATATCTGGCTGATGCTCTTGCGCTGAACAAATATTCAGAAGAGAAACCTTCGGTTACAGACATAAACCTTAGAAGCGAGGCTATAAAGGAACTGAGTGTGATGACCGACTGGCGCATGACCTTTATTTCATTAGGACAGGAAGGCGAGGTTGACACCGAGAAAATACAACATGCTATAAACGACATTCGCTTCGTGATGGTTCCGAGATTCGCTCGAGATAGGTTCGCTGCTTTCTTGGCTATTTCGTCACTCATTGGTTTCCTATGCTCTGTTATTTTTTCCATACTGCAAATGATTGATGCCATAATACCAGTATGGTGGGGAATAATACAGTTTTTTGTTGTTTACATATTATGCAACAGAACAATAGGCGAGATTAGCAAGGCGGTAAACAGTCTTCACACTCAGTTGCGTACTTACATTGCTCTCATACGTATGATTGCCACATGTAAGGCAAAGGCACAACTGAATATTCAGGCTGCCGAAGAACTGGCTGAAGCCCTACCCTCTTTCGGACAGATGGAAAATCTTCTTGAAGCACTCGACAGAAGAGGAAACATTTTGGGAATGTTCTTCACTAACGTTTTTGCATTAAGCGATTTCTTCACTATAAGAAAGTTCCGCAGATGGCAAGACAGCTATATAGAGAAAACTGACTCGTGGCTGAACACCGTCAGTCGTGTTGATGCTCTTGTCTCAATGGCTACCATGCGTTTTAACCATCCTGAAGCAAACGACGCCAATATTATTGATGATGATAAGGTTTTCTTTAAGGCAACACAGATTGCTCATCCGTTCCTCGGCAGTAAGGCAGTAACAAATGATTTCAGCATTACCAATCGAAACTTCTACATCATCACAGGTGCAAACATGGCTGGAAAGAGCACCTTCCTTCGTACACTTGGCGTAAACTATATTCTTGCCATGAACGGTATGCCCGTTTTTGCACAGAATCTCACAATGAGCATCTTTGCTCTTTTCACCAGTATGCGCACAAGCGACGACCTGACTCATGGCATAAGCTATTTCAATGCCGAACTGTTGCGCTTGCAACAGCTTCTTGAAAACATTCACGAAGACGAGCCTTGCCTTATCATTCTCGACGAAATACTGAAAGGCACCAATTCTGTAGACAAACTTAACGGCAGCAAGATGTTCCTTGAGTCGGTTAAGAACCTTAACGTAACGGGAATAATAGCCACTCACGACCTTGAGCTATCCAAGATGGCAACAAACTATCCAGAACAATTCCATAATTTCTGCTTCGAGATAGAACTCGGAACAGAAGTAACCTACTCATATAAGATTGCCCCAGGCGTGGCTTTGAACCAAAATGCCACATTTTTATTAAAACAACTATTAAAATCCTCGGGGAAATTTTAATAAATTGTAAATACTACACTACAAATAGCACATTATTTTGGTATTTTACAACAAGTAAGTACCTTTGCATTGTGTTTTTCATAGTATTAGATTTAAGGTTAACAAAGTAGGGAGTACAGCGGTACTCCTTTTTTTATTTCTGTTTTTCGGTACAAAAAAGAAAAGATACAACATTTTTTCGTATATTTGCACTCAATCAGTTATACAACGAATCACGAATAAATAACTCCATGAAAAGATTATTCTTTCTTTCATTAGCCTTTGCGCTAAGTATTTGCGCCTATGCACAAAAAGGCACATATCGCAACCCAATCATCCCTGGCTACCACCCTGACCCAAGTGTTTGCAGAGTGGGAAATGAATTTTATCTGGTTAACTCCACCTTTCAGTATTTCCCAGGCGTGCCAATATTCAAGAGTAGCGATCTTGTTCATTGGAAACAAATAGGTAATGTGCTCACACGCGACTCACAGTTGCCTCTTTATGGCGCTACTTCATGGAAAGGCATTTATGCACCAACAATACGTTATAACAATGCCACTTGGTATATGATTACCACTAATGTGGATGGCGGTGGCAACTTCATGGTAACAGCTAAACAGCCAGAAGGTCCATGGAGCGAACCTATATGGCTGGAGCAACAGGGTATTGACCCAAGTTTGTTCTTCGATAGAGACAAATGCTATATGTGTTCAAACCCAAATGATGCTATTTATCTCTGTGAGATTGACCCTAAGACAGGTAAACAGCTAACTGAAAGCAAAAAGATATGGGAAGGCACAGGCGGACGATATGTTGAGGGACCACACATTTATTTCAAGGATGGATATTACTATCTGCTGTGTTCTGAGGGTGGAACAGAAATGGCTCACTCGCTGACAATAGCACGAAGCAAAAACATATATGGGCCTTACGAGAGTAATCCTGCTAACCCTATTCTCACTAACTGCAATTTCAAAGGACAATACAAGCAGATACAAGGCACAGGACACGGCGACTTCGTAAGAGCTTCTGATGGTTCGTGGTGGATAACATTCCTTGCTTATCGTAATTTTGGTGGAGCATATCATCACTTAGGACGTGAAACATATCTTGCACCTGTGAAATGGGAACAAGGACAATGGCCTGTTATCAACAACGGAGAGGCTATTGACACACTTATGACCGCCAACCTGCTTGAAGGAGCAGCTAAACCTGTTGAGAAAGTGAATATTGGTCCTGAGATTGATTTGAACACCCCTCAATGGCTCCACATTCAAAATCCTATAGCCGAGAATTATGAGAATAAGGACGGACAACTGAAACTCGCTGGACATGGCACATTAACAGAGAACAACCAACCTACTTTTGTGGGCGTTCGCCAGACATCAGAAAACTTTAAGGTTGAAACTGAAATATCAAACCTCTCTGAACTTAAAAAGATGGGGAGCTATGGTTTAACTATTTATCAAATAAACGACGGACACGTTGATTTCTGCATAAACAACGGGTTTGTTTTATTGAAACTGAAATTGAAATCAATAGATACCACCCTCGACATGAAAGAACTGCCAGAAGATGCAAGTAAGGTGAAACTGGAAATCGTTGGCAACGAAAAGAATTATTGTTTCTACGCTACGGTTTATAATGCTAAAGGAGAGAAAGCTATGTTCTATGAGCTAACTGATAAAGGAACAGAAACAGCATGCTTTGAAAGTGTTGACTGCTCGCTCTTAAGTACAGAAGTGGCTGGAGGATTCACAGGAGTAGTATTAGGAATGTTCTCTGAATACGAACACAAAGATTCCGCCGCACTGTTCAATTATTTCAAATACACAGAGAAATAAAGACAATATAGACGGATTATAAAGGCATTATAAAGGAATTATAGACATAAGATACAACCTAACTATAATAAAAAATGAATCATCAAAAAAATTCTATAACAGAAAAGAAATTTCTCATACCTTTCGTCCTCATAACAAGTTTGTTTTTCTTATGGGGATTTGCACGTGCCATCCTTGATGTGTTGAACAAACACTTCCAGAATGCCCTCGACATTACAATAACACAGTCAGCACTAATTCAGGTAACAACCTATTTAGGCTATTTCCTTATGGCTATTCCTGCAGGATGGTTCATTAATCGTCATGGCTACAGATTAGGTGTTGTCATGGGACTTATGCTCTTTGGTATTGGCTCTCTGATGTTCATACCATGTGCTGCCTTAGGCACTTTCTATTCGTTTCTCACAGCCCTTTTCATCATAGGCTGTGGATTGGTGTTCCTCGAAGTTTCAGCCAATCCATACGTAACTGAACTGGGAGCTTACGAAACAGCTACAAGTCGTTTGAACCTCTCACAGTCGTTCAACGGTATGGGAAGTCTATTTGCTACATTTGCAGTTGGACAGTTCCTCTTTGGAGAGGAAACAGCCAATGACAGCGGTAGTGTGGCTCTGCCTTACACCATTCTTGGTATTCTTGTTCTTGCTATAGCGCTGATATTCTCGCGTGTGAGCCTTCCTGAAATCAATCACGAGGAAACTGCAGAAGACAAGATGAGCGGCACACGTATTATAAAACTGTTCCGTCATCATCCTATGTTCGTATTTGGTTTGTTCTCGCTTCTTGCCTACGAGGTAGCTGAAATAAGCATCAACAGCTATTTCATGAACTTTGTTACAGGTGAAGGATGGATGAACGATAATACTGCAAGTATTGTACTGACAATAGCCTTAGCCTTCTTCATGGTAGGAAGATTCATTGGTAGTTGGATTATGCAACGCATACCAGCCGAAAAGACATTGCTGATATGTGCACTCGGAAGTGTAATATGTATGGCTATTATCTTGCTCGACTTCGGCAAAATCTCAATGTATGCCGTTATTGCAAACTACCTTTTCGAGGCTATAATGTTCCCAACCATCTTCTCACTGTCGCTGCAAGGCTTAGGCAATCTCACCAAGAGTGCCTCTTCCCTACTCATGATGACTCCTATTGGCGGATGCTTCTTCTTCCTCATGGGCATAATTGCTGATAACACAAATCTCATCATACCATTCATAATACCATTCAGCGGATTCTTTATTGTTCTACTCTTTGCATCAGAGCTAACAAGAAAGAACTGCGGTATTAAAAACCAAACGTCTATGATGCTTTAATTGCATCATAGACGATTAACAACCTATAATCAATAGTATCCCTTAAAAATATTCTAAATAAAAATTAAAGCTCCCATACAAATTACATTTTCCAGATTTTAATACCAAAAACATAGATGTGAGGACTATGTTTGAAGGTATTACTATTCAGGTAATTTGCACCAAATACTCTTTCATCGCAGTTACGACAAATCTTATCTTCTGGATCATACCAAAAAGAACTATAGGCTACCACAGGAATGACTTCGTGCTCTTTCCATGTGGGCTGTATAACAAATGGTGTTGGTTTATACATAATAGATTCTGTACCATCTGACTCATCTCTTATAGGATATTTTGGTAGGCTGAATGAAAGACCGCACACCTCATCAAACTGAAATTTAAATGTCAGCAAACTATCGCACTTAGAATAAAAGCCGATAGTAATTCTAGATGCAGAATTGGTATAAGCGATACCAAAATCAGACAGTATGTCTTCTTTCAACTTGCCATTGATATATACTTGAATGACAGGAGCCATCAAATACTTGTCTTTCTCCATATTTGACAAGTCGAGTGCATAGACATAAAGCCCCTGATTATTCAAAATTTTGATATAGTCATCGGCAGTTGCCTTGGTCATACTGATTTCTTGTGCCGTACTCGTCAATGCGATGAAGGCAAAAAAGAGAGACAAGATTTTTTTCATTTTATAATCATTAGCTATTGCAAGTGCACAATAGATTCCATCATTTACCAATCTCATGCATAAACTCATCAACAATATACTCATCTCCATAAGTATAAAGCATTGTTTCTGAATCATGTAGATCACGATTTGTTTGTGAATGATACCACATATCCATAACCTTTAAAGCAGGAAGTTTCATTCTCTTTGAAAGAATATTTATTATTCTGCCTATCTTATTCCACATTAACAATTCGCTCAACATAAAACTATATTTTATATGATTTTACAAATCTAATATATCTATCACATATTTCTTGTGAAAGAATGCATATTTGATTGTTAGGTTGATGTTCTGCCAAACGCTGCAAACAAAATTGTTTTGGCATTAACCCCGCGATATAGGCTTCTATTGTGTCTATAACCCTGTCATTAGCCACTCCACCCTCAACAACATCATATTGAGATGCCAAATTCAAACCGTTTCTATTGGCTACTATAAAATCAAGCCATTCTTCATCGTAATTAAGAAACTTCTTATATCTAAAACTATCGTATGAAGCGCTCCACTCATAAACGTTCACACAAGCATCTGTTTGTTTACGACGAGCCATACGCTGCACAAAGCTTTCAGCTTGGGAAAGTATATTAGTGACATAAAATCCCTTTCCAAAATCAAGATTACTTCTACCGTAATCTACCAAAGGAGTTTTTACCTCAAGAGTAGAACCATGATACACTAACATAACTCAGCCTCCTTCTTTTCCCACGCTTCAAGAGTAGATATAATGTCATCAGTTACATTTTTACGACTCTCTGAATGTAGAGACTCATAACATGGATAAATGTATTTATCAACTAGATTAACCTTATTCATACGTAACCATATCTCTCCGGTAGAACAATTTAGTCGTGCAGCAACAGACTCTACGCACGATATAGCAAAAATATTCTTCAATTCATCTTCTGAAGGATATGGATAGCCATTATCATATATTAATCCTGTAGTTTTCACCATCTAATGCTTGCTATTTTAATCATGACAAAAATATGAAAAATAATCATTTGACGCAAATAAAAAACTATAAAACTAACAGAAAAATAGTGATTATAATTTTCATCACTACCTAAGCTTACGCTGTTCGAAAGCTTCCATAGCTGTCACCCATTCATCTGGAACAGGAACAGGCTGTTGCTTTTCAAAATCAAAAGCAACCATGATGGTTTTACCCTTACATCTGATTTCTCCAGTATCAGCATCTATAAGCTGTTGAAGAATAGTAAAGCTCTTTGTTCCTATATGCGAAACTGCAGTCTGTACTTTAACATTGTCACCAATATGAACTGATGAAATAAAATCGGCATCTATATGAGCAACTACCATACTTACACTACCGGTAATACTGTTGCTCCACACGCTATTCATATATTCCACATAAGCAGTATTGTAATACTGAAAGTAAATAGTGTTGTTTATATGTCCTTGCATATCGGCATCTGTATAGCGCAACTGCATAGCTATTTCATGACGAAATGTGATTTCGGTTTCCATATTATTCTGCATATCCTAAATATTAATCTTCAAAATAGTTCTTTATCTTCTTAAAAACATTATACCATTTGTTATTATCTTCTTCTGAATTCTTTTTGCCCTGTTGGGGCCTAGATTGTTGCTGCTTGTTCGCAACACCAGAAGTGGTTGTCTTACCTGGTGCATTTGATTTAACGCCCTGTGGGGCTTTATTTCCTGTTCTAACAGAACCTGAATGTGCATGCTGCTGTGTATGATGAACAGGTACTGTGGTGTGAGGTGCTAATTTCTCTACTTTTTCATCCTTCTGTTCTTTCCAATCATCAATAAAACTGTAGCCTATCTCGGCAACCTCAAGATCTATCTTTGGAAGATGCTGCATTGGATCACCTGGACGGAAAGGAATCTGTGGAGCTTCGCGATATAGTTCCACCTCAACAGTAGCAACCCCCTGCGACACAATACCTATCTCTTCGGCTGCAGCATAACTGAGATCTATTATTCTACCACGTCCAAAAGGTCCACGATCAACAACTTCAACTATAACACTTTTGTCGTTTCGGGGATTGGTAACCTTAAGAAGTGTACCAAAGGGATAGGAACGATGAGCACAGATAAGACTATCATGATGAATACGTACACCACTTGCTCCACGAGCACCCGTAGCTCTTTTGGAATAGAAAGATGCTTTGCCCCGCTGCTGAGCAAGAAGCGGAGTAAAACTTACCAAAGAGAGGAATAGAATTACTACTCTAAATTTGTATATTTTAAAATTAATATGCAAACGAACTGATCTTTAATATTACTTAAATCACTATAAGATAATGACTTAAGTATGATTTTTACGCTGCAAATATATGAAAATAATTTATAACCTCCAAATTAATTATCATTTCTTACAGGTTGGAACATCAAACTCAACCACCTTTGAAATGGCTTTATTGCCCAAAAGAACTGACAAACAGAAACGTGCATTTCCATCTTTCAAACGATTGTCGGCCTTTACCATAGAGGTATAACGAATGCCTTTTCCTGCTTCTATCTTCTCTACATGCACACTTGGAGAAACATAAAGATGTTTGTTGCCTGTTACTTCCAATACTGATGGCTGAACATCATATACAGGAACAGAACCATTATTATAAATCTCAAAGATTATCTTACAGAGTTCATCTCGTCCGATAGAGCCATTCTCATTATCATCCACAAAACGAGCATTACGTATTTCTATTTGTGGAACATATTTAAGACCATCAGCAAGATTTTCTACAGACGACTGCATAGGAGTATTTACTGTAGGGGCAACAGCACTGTAATCACCATTGTAGTCCGAACTATTAAAATCATAAATACGATCATCCCCACTATTAGTAGGATCAAAGCCACTTTCATCTGAAACACGTGGAGAAGTAGGATAACGTCTTGACTGTTGTGGGGTATTATAAACCTCCTTTTCCATCCTTCGATCTGCAGCATCACCCACAGCAGCACCTATGACAGCACCACCAGCCATACCAATAATAGTACCGACATCAGAGCCATAACGACCACCTGTGATACCACCTATAGCACTACCCAAAACAGAACCCAACGTAGAACCTGCATAAGCACCAGCTCCAGCATACGTGTCACAGCTACTAACAAAGAAAACAGCACTAAGTGCTATGAGCGAATACTTCTTCATAATAGAAATGCTTAATTAATAACTATCGCAAAGATAAAAGAAAAAAGAATATATTCAAAGAGGGGACTCCCTATTATCACGAAGGAAATCCCTAAAAAAAAACAAAAAACAAAAAAGGCTTCCATCCAAAAGGATGAAAGCCATTTTATAATAGGAGAATAAAAATTACTCTGCCTTTGCTTCCTCAGTTGCTGGAGCCTCTGCTACTGGAGCAGCCTCTTCAGTCTGAGCAGCAGCTGACTTGCGTGAACGACGAGTCTTCTTAGCTGCCTTTGGAGTCTTAGCCATGTTCTCATCGAAGTCAACGAGCTCGATGAAAGCCATCTCAGCTGCGTCACCCTGACGAGTTCCGAGCTTAATTACACGAGTGTAACCGCCTGGACGATCAGCCACCTTTGCAGCAACCTCACCGAAGAGCTCCTTAACTGCATACTTATCCTGCAGATAACGGAAAACTACACGACGGCTATTTGTATCATCCTTCTTACAACGGGTGATAAGAGGTTCTACATATTTCTTAAGGGCCTTAGCCTTTGCGAGAGTCGTAGTGATTCTTTTGTGCATGATCAAAGATACAGCCATGTTTGAAAGCATAGCAGCACGATGAGATGCAGTACGACCCAGATGGTTGAATTTTTTATTATGTCTCATTTTTGTTTTGATTTTTTGGATTGGTTAATAATCAATCAGTACATCGATTTATATCAATAAGTACTCAAGACTATTCCTTATCCAGTTTATACTTTGTGATGTCGGTTCCAAACGACAGATTCAGACTCTCGAGCAAATCATCAAGCTCAGAAAGCGATTTCTTACCAAAGTTGCGGAACTTCAAGAGATCAGTCTTGTTATACTGTACGAGATCACCAAGGGTCTCTACATCAGCAGCCTTCAGACAGTTCAAAGCACGAACAGAAAGGTTCATGTCAACGAGTTTAGTCTTAAGCAACTGGCGCATGTGCAGTACTTCCTCATCAAACTCCTGGTTACCGTCCTGATCAGGACTCTCCAGAGTGATCTTCTCGTCAGAGAAGAGCATGAAGTGATAGATAAGGATCTTTGCAGCCTCTTTCAGTGCATCCTTTGGATTGATGGAACCATCGGTTGTAACTTCAATAACGAGCTTGTCATAGTCGGTCTTCTGTTCAACACGATATGGCTCAACTGCGTATTTAACGTTACGAATAGGGGTGTAGATAGAATCGATTGGAATAACGTTTACATCAGTGCAGTACTCACGATTCTCGTCAGCTGGGATGTAACCACGGCCTTTGTTAATGGTGAGATCAATCTGCATTGAAGCTTTGGCATCTAAATGACAAATCACCAAATCAGGGTTTAACACTTCAAATCCAGTCAGATACTTACCGATATCACCAGCTTTGAATTCTGTAGAATTCTCTACGGTGATACTAACTTTCTCATTCTCGAATTCTTCTACTACTTGCTTGAATCGAACTTGTTTGAGATTCAAGATAATGTTGGTAACATCTTCCTTTACACCAGGTACTGAAGAAAACTCATGCTCAACACCAGCAATCTTGATAGTGTTGATAGCATAACCTTCAAGAGATGAAAGAAGAATGCGGCGCAATGCGTTACCAATGGTAACACCGAAGCCAGGCTCAAGAGGACGGAATTCGAACTTGCCGAAATGGTCGTTAGCCTCCAGCATTACTACTTTATCAGGTTTTTGAAATGCTAATATCGCCATTAATTCAATGATTTATTTAGAGTACAACTCAACGATTAACTGTTCCTTAATATTCTCTGGGATGTCGGCACGCTCAGGACGATGCAAGAACTTACCGCTCTTTGTATTCTCATCCCACTCGATCCATGGGTACTTGCTGTGATTGAAGCCTGCAAGAGCTGCCTCGATTACTTCAAGAGACTTAGACTTCTCACGAACAGCGATTACCTGACCAGCCTTAACATTGTAAGATGGGATGTTTACAACCTTACCATCAACAGTGATGTGCTTGTGGTTTACAAGCTGACGTGCAGCTGCACGAGTAGGAGCAATACCAAGACGGAACACTACGTTGTCAAGACGACTCTCGAGTTCCTGAAGAAGAACCTCACCTGTGATACCGTCAGCCTTAGCTGCCTTTTCGAACATATTACGGAACTGACGCTCAAGAACACCATAAGTGTACTTAGCTTTCTGCTTCTCTGCCAACATGACACCGTACTCAGACATCTTTCTGCGACGGTTGTTGCCATGCTGTCCAGGAGGGAAGTTTCTCTTGGACAAAACTTTGTCAGCGCCGAAGATTGGTTCACCAAATCGGCGTGCAATTTTAGATTTCGGACCTGTATACTTAGCCATAATATATAAAAATATGCTTCTTTAAAATATTGTATCTTGAAAATTAAACCTTACGGCGCTTTGGAGGACGGCAACCGTTGTGTGGTAATGGAGTTACGTCAACAATCTCTGTAACCTGAATACCAGCAGCATTTACGGCACGGATAGCAGACTCACGTCCGTTACCTGGACCCTTCACGAATGCCTTAACCTTGCGGAGACCGAGGTCGAAAGCTACCTTTGCACAATCCTCACCTGCCATCTGAGCAGCATAAGGAGTGTTCTTCTTTGAACCACGGAAACCCATCTTACCAGCTGAAGACCAAGAAATAACCTGACCCTCGCTATTTGCTAAAGATACAATGATGTTGTTGAAAGAGCTGTGTACGTGCAGCTGACCCATTGCGTCAACGCGTACGTTTCTTTTCTTAGATGTTGCTTTTGTCTTTGCCATAATTAATTTTCCTCCTTAAAATTACTTAGTAGCCTTCTTCTTGTTAGCAACAGTCTTCTTCTTACCCTTACGAGTACGAGCATTGTTCTTAGTGCTCTGTCCGCGAACTGGAAGACCATTACGATGACGGATACCACGGTAGCAACCGATATCCATGAGACGCTTAATGTTCATCTGGATCTCTGAACGGAGATCACCTTCTACTTTGAACTCAGCGCCGATAATTTCACGGATCTTGGCTGCCTGATCGTCGCTCCACTCGCTAACTTTCAGGTCACGGTTCACACCTGCCTTATCCAAACTACTTCGACCAATACCATAGATATAGGTCAATGCGATTTCGCCACGCTTATTCTGGGGCAAATCTACTCCAACAATTCTTATTGCCATTTGTTAAATGTATAAATAAATGAATTAAATAAATGTTTGAATCTTGTTAAAGACGTGCAAAGGTAGCAAGAAAAAATGATTTCCTTGCAACCCTTTAAATATCTTTAACTTAACCCTGACGTAATTTCATTTTAGGGTTCTTCTTGTTAATAACGAACAGACGACCTTTACGACGTACAATCTTGCAGTCTGCTGAACGCTTCTTTAACGATGCTCTTGTCTTCATATCTTTGAAATTGATTATTTGTATCTGAAAACGATTCTTCCCTTGGTAAGGTCATAAGGACTCATTTCAACCTTTACCTTATCACCAGGAAGGATTTTAATGTAGTGCATTCTCATCTTTCCAGAAATGTGGGCGATGATCTGAACACCATTTTCAAGCTCTACACGGAACATTGCATTAGAAAGACTCTCTACAATTGTACCGTCCTGCTCAATAGCTGATTGTTTTGCCATATTGCTTTAAATTCTCTTTACTTTATAATTGATCTTCTATTCCTTCGAACGTTGACAAAATCTCTGCTTTACCCTTACGAATCGCAATCGTATGCTCAAAATGGGCAGCAAGTTGATTATCGCGTGTAACTATACTCCATTTATCAGGAAGCATCCAGATCTTACGGTCGCCCATAGTGATCATTGGTTCAATAGCGATACACATACCTGCCTTAAGCATCACACCATTTCCGCGAGAACCATAATTAGGAATCTGTGGGGCTTCATGCATCTCACGACCAATACCATGACCAGTGAGCTCACGAACAACACCATAACCAAATCCTTCACAATAGTCCTGTATTGCAGAACCGATGTCACCAACGTGATTTCCTGCTACAGCCTGTTCTATACCCTTATAAAGACTATCTCGGGTTACCTTTAAAAGTTGCTTAACCTCTGGCTTAACTTCACCCACACAAAATGTATAAGCAGAATCGCCACAGTATCCATCAAGAAGTGTTCCACAATCGATGGAAATAATATCACCATCCTTGAGAACTGTATCCTTACTTGGTATTCCATGAACGACAACCTCGTTTACGGAAGTACAGATTGAAGCTGGGAAAGGCCCTCCATATGGATTAGGGAAGTTCTTGAACGTAGGAACAGCTCCATGGTCACGAATGAACTCCTCTGCGATTTTATCCAACTGGAGGGTCGTTACACCTGGCTTTATATGTTTACCTAATTCTGCAAGGGTCGAACCAACAAGCTGGTTCGCCTTGCGCATTAGGTTGATTTCATCTTCTGTCTTGAGAAAGATTTTCATTCTCAGATAAAGAATTAATATGCAGAAACACCGGCGTTGTTACGGGTATGACCTGAATTCAACAGACCATCGTAATGACGCATCATCAAATAACTCTCAATCTGCTGGAGTGTGTCAATTACAACACCAACAAGAATCAACAATGATGTACCACCGAAGAACTGTGAGAAGGCATCCTGAACATTAAGCAGATGTGCAAGTGCTGGCATAACAGCGATGAATGCAATAAACAGTGAACCTGGCAAAGTTATACGAGACATTATGGTGTCAATATAGTCAGCTGTGTCCTTACCTGGCTTAACACCAGGAATAAATCCGTTATTGCGTTTCATGTCTTCTGCCATCTGTGTAGGATTAAGAGTGATAGCTGTATAGAAGAAAGTAAATGCTATAATCAATACAACATATACACAATTATACAGCAAGCTCTTATTATCCATCAGTGAGCGAACTACCCAAGAAGAATTCTCACTCTGATACTGAACAATTGCCAATGGGATGAACATCAATGCCTGAGCAAAGATGATAGGCATTACATTAGCTGCAAATAGTTTCAGAGGGATATACTGACGGGCACCGCCATACTGCTTGTTTCCTACAAGGCGCTTTGCATACTGTACAGGTACTTTGCGTGTTCCTTGCACCAAAAGAATAGATGCACAAACAACTGCATAGAGAATGAGTATCTCAATGATGAACATCACAAGACCACCACCAGAAATAGCGGTGAAACGTGAAGCCACCTCCTGAACGAATGCCTGAGGCAAACGTGCAATGATACCGATCATAATGATCAAAGAGATACCATTTCCAACGCCCTTATCAGTAATGCGTTCACCAAGCCAAAGGATGAACATACTACCTGCTGCAAGGATGAAAGATGCTGTGACCATGAAGACTGTCCATGAGATGCCGGTAGCCAGAGCCTGGCTAGCCTGCATCTTCAGGTTTACAAGATATGACGGAGCCTGGAACAGCAAAATTGCTATTGTCAGGATACGTGTATACCAGTTTATCTTCTTACGACCACTCTCTCCTTCGCGCTGCATCTTCTGGAAATAAGGTACAGCAACAGCAAGAAGCTGCATAACGATAGAAGCTGAGATGTAAGGCATAATACCAAGTGCGAAGATTGACGCATTGGAAAATGCACCACCAGAGAACATGTCCAACAGTGACATAAGGCCACCTGCGGTTTGCGACTGTAATTTTTCCAACATGCCCGGATTAATACCTGGAAGTACTACAAACGAGCCAAAACGGTAGATTGCCGTAAATAGAATGGTTATGAGGAGGCGTTGACGCAAGTCCTCTACCTTCCAACAGTTCTTTAGTGTCTCAATAAACTTTTTCATTTTTTAGATTATAGTTGCATTACCACCAACTGCCTTGATTGCTTCTTCGGCAGTCTTAGAGAAAGCATTTGCTTCAACTTCAATTTTTGCTTTCAATTCGCCATTGCCAAGAACTTTAACAAGTTCCTTGCCATTTGTAAGACCTGCTGCTACGAGCTCAGCAATTCCAATCTTAGCAAGGTTCTTTTCCTCAGCAAGCTTCTGAAGAGTTGACAGGTTAACTGCGAAGTACTCCTTATGGTTGATATTCTTGAAACCAGCCTTAGGGATACGACGCTGAAGTGGCATCTGACCACCCTCGAATCCGATCTTTCTCTTATAACCAGAACGAGCCTTAGCACCCTTGTGACCACGGGTAGAAGTACCACCGAGTCCTGAACCTGGACCACGACCGATACGACGACGTGAATGTGTAGAGCCCTCAGCTGGCTTTAAATTATTTAATTTCATAATAGCTGCGTATTTAAAAATTTAATTACTTAACTACCTCTACGAGGTGATGAACCTTCTGGATCATGCCACGGATGCTTGGAGTATCTTCAACCTCAACAACCTGAGAAATCTTGTTAAGACCCAGTGAGCGAAGAGTACGCTTCTGATCAACTGGATAGCCGATCTTACTCTTTACCTGTTTGATTTTAATTGTTGCCATTGTTATATTCTCCTAAGATTAACCGTTAAACACTTTATCCATACTAACGCCACGCTCACCTGCTACGGTGTAAGCATCACGAAGCTCTGTAAGAGCCTTGATTGTTGCCTTTACAAGGTTGTGAGCATTAGAAGAACCCTTTGATTTTGCAATCACGTCCTTAACACCAGCGCTCTCAAGTACGGCACGCATAGCACCACCGGCCTTAAGTCCTGTACCGGCAGCTGCTGGCTTAAGAAGTACAACTGCACCACCGAAAGAAGTCTCTACCTCGTGTGGAATAGTACCCTTGAGAACTGGGAACTTAACGAGATTCTTCTTAGCAGCCTCAGTACCCTTAGAAATGGCAGCGGTAACTTCGCCAGCCTTTCCAAGACCATAACCGATAACGCCATTACCGTCACCTACAACGACGATAGCAGCGAATGTGAAAGTACGACCACCCTTTGTAACCTTAGTTACGCGGTTGATAGCAACCAAGCGGTCCTTCAGTTCAACGTCACTATTTACTTTTACTTTATTCATTGCCATAATCGTTTAGAATTTAAGACCTCCCTCACGTGCGCCATCAGCCAAAGCCTGTACGCGACCGTGATAAAGATAGCCGTTACGGTCGAAAACTACTGACTCAACACCTGCAGCCTTTGCTTTCTCAGCAACAAGCTCACCAACCTTCTTAGCCTGATCAATCTTAGCCATCTTCTCAAGACCAAGTGATGAAGCAGAAGCAAGAGTCATACCTGTCAAATCGTTAATAACCTGAGCGTAGATCTGCTTGTTAGAGCGGAATACACTAAGACGTGGACGCTCAGCTGTTCCGTTTACACTCTTACGAATGCGGAACTTTATCTTAATTCGTCTTTCTACTTTCTTTGTTGTCATAATCGTAAAATCAATTAAAATTACTTAGCTGCAGCGGTCTTACCAGACTTTCTGCGGATAACCTCACCCTGGAACAGGACACCCTTACCCTTGTAAGGCTCAGGCTTGCGGAAAGAACGAATTTTAGCGCAGATGAGACCCAGCAACTGCTTGTCGCAAGACTCCAGAATAAGAATTGGGTTCTGGTTTCTCTCTGACTTAGACTCTACCTTAACTTCGGCAGGAAGCTGGATGAAGATTGGGTGTGTATAACCGAGTGAGAACTCTATCAAGTTACCCTGGTTGCTTACACGATAACCAACACCTACGAGCTCCAATGTCTTTTTGTAACCTTCACTTACACCGATAACCATATTGTTAACGAGTGAACGATAAAGACCATGGAAAGCATGCTTCTGCTTTGCATCTACTGGGCTATTTTCATCAACAGAGAATGTAATCTGACCATCCTTGTTCTCCATCTTGATAGAAGGATCTACATACTGTGAGAGTTCACCCTTAGGACCTTTTACTGTAACGACATTTGTCTTCTCATCGAGGGTTACTGTAACACCTGATGGTATGCTAATTGGCAATTTTCCTATTCTTGACATATTCAATCCTCCAATTAATATACGTAGCAAAGAACCTCACCACCGATCTTAAGATCAGCTGCTTCTTTGTTAGTCATTACACCTTTAGATGTAGATAAAATTGCAATACCTAATCCGTTAATTACTCTCGGCATGTCTTTGTAGCCAGTATACTGGCGAAGACCTGGGGTAGACACACGCTTCAAAGATTTGATAGCGCTCTGTTTTGTCTGTGGATCGTACTTCAAAGCAACCTTGATTGAACCTTGAGGACCATCCTCGATGAACTTGTAGTTCAGAATGTAACCCTTCTCGAAGAGAATCTTTGTGATCTCTTTCTTCAGGTTAGACGCAGGAACCTCAACAATACGGTGATGAGCCATAATTGCGTTTCTGAGTCTTGTCAGATAATCTGCTATTGGATCTGTCATAAAATATAAATGTTTAATTAATCGGGACTCCCCCGACAATATTAAAAAATAAAATGCTTGCTTACCAGCTTGCCTTCTTAACACCTGGAATCAAACCCTGTGAAGCCATCTCACGGAACTGGATACGTGAAAGACCGAACTGACGAAGGTAACCCTTTGGACGACCAGTGATCTTGCAACGGTTGTGGAGACGAATTGGATTTGCATTCTTTGGGATAGCCTGAAGCTTACGAGCTGCCTCATAAGCTTCTGCTGGATCCTCAGATGTAGCAATAACTTTTTTCAGAGCTGCGCGCTTTTCAGCGTAACGAGCAACGAGCTTTGCACGCTTTACCTCGCGAGCTTTCATTGATTCTTTTGCCATATCTCTTAATCGTTTTTAGCGTTCTTGAATGGAAGGCCGAATGCCTTGAGAAGTGCATAACCCTCTTCGTCAGTCTTAGCTGATGTTACGAAGGTAATGTTCATACCCTGGATGCGGTCAACCTCATCGATATTAATCTCTGGGAAGATAATCTGCTCAGTGATACCGAGGGTGTAGTTACCACGACCATCGAACTTGCTTTCGATACCCTTGAAGTCACGAATACGAGGCAGAGAAACACGGATAAGCTTCTCGAGGAACTCGTACATCTGCTCACGGCGCAATGTTACCATAACACCGATAGGCATCTTCTTACGAAGTTTGAAGTTAGCAATATCCTTCTTAGAATATGTAGCTACTGCCTTCTGACCTGTGATAGCTGAAATCTCATTAACAGCAACATCAACAATCTTCTTATCCTGAGTTGCATCACCAAGACCCTGATTGATAACAATCTTCTTCAAGACTGGGATCTGCATGGTTGAAGTATAGTTGAACTGCTTCTGCAGAGCTGGAGCAATAACTTCCTTATACTCTTTCTTTAATTGTGCTGTATTCATTACTTAATTTCCTCCCCTGACTTTTTAGCGATTCTCTTAACGTTCTTGCCATCGTGCTGAATGCTAACACGAGTAGCCTTGCCGCTCTTTGGATCGATAAGACTCAAATTTGAGATATGAATAGGAGCCTCCTGCTTGATGATACCTCCCTGAGGATTCTTTGCTGAAGGCTTAGTGCTCTTAGATACGAGGTTCACACCCTCTACGATAGCACGATTCTCAGCAACGAGAACCTTGAGCACCTTACCAGTCTTGCCCTTATCCTGACCGGTAAGAACAATGACTGTATCGTCTTTCTTAATATGTAACTTATTCATTACTTACTACTTTTTAAAATTAAAGAACCTCAGGTGCCAAAGAAACAACCTTCATGTTTACTGCACGAAGCTCACGAGCAACAGGACCGAAAATACGGCTACCACGAAGCTCACCTGCATTGTTGAGCAGTACACAAGCGTTATCATCGAAACGGATGTATGAACCATCAGCACGACGAATCTCCTTCTTTGTGCGAACAATCAAAGCCTTAGATACTGCACCCTTCTTCAAATCACTTGATGGGATAACGTTCTGTACAGCAACTACAATAACGTCACCAACACTTGCATAACGACGGCGAGTACCACCAAGAACACGAATGCACTTAGCCTCACGTGCGCCGCTGTTATCACATACTGTAAGTTTTGATTCTGCTTGTATCATAATTACTTAGCTTTTTCTACGATTTGTACTAATCTCCATCTCTTTGTCTTAGACAGAGGACGAGTCTCCATGATCTGTACTGTATCACCTACATTAGCCTCATTTTTCTCGTCATGAGCATGGTACTTCTTTGTCTTCTGGACAAACTTACCATAAATAGGGTGCTTCTCCTTGAACTTAGACGCAATAACAATGGTTTTATCCATTTTGTTGCTGATTACGACACCCTGTCTTACTTTTCTTAAATTTCTTGTTTCCATCTGGACCACTGTTATTTATTAAGTTCTCTTTGACGAAGTTCTGTCTCCATACGTGCGATGTCACGACGAACAGCCTTAATCTGTGATGGATTCTCAAGTGGAGCAATAGTGTGATTCAGCTTCATCTGCTGGAGCTGAGCCTTTGCTGCTTCCAATTTCTCAGCCAATGCCTTTGCATCGAGCTCTTTTACTTCATTAATCTTCATAGCTTAAGCGTTTTTATCGAAATCACGTCTAACAACAAACTTAGTCTTAACAGGCAGTTTCTGAGCTGCAAGGCGGAGAGCCTCTTTTGCAATGTCAAATGAAACGCCCTCTACTTCAAAGAGGATACGACCAGGAGTAACTGGTGCAACCCAACCTGCTGGATCACCCTTACCTTTACCCATACGTACGTCTGCAGGCTTACGAGTGATTGGTTTGTCTGGGAAAATACGAATCCAAACCTGGCCCTGACGGTTCATGTAGCGGTTTACGGCTACACGAGCTGCCTCAATCTGACGGCTGTCAATCCACTTTGGCTCAAGAGTCTTGATACCAAATGAACCGAAAGCCAGCTGTGTACCTCTGTGAGCGTTACCTTTATTGCCGCGTCCATCTTGAGGTCTTCTATATTTTACTCTTTTTGGCTGTAACATGATAGCTTCTACTTTTAACGGTTATTGTTTCTCTTGCGATTACCACCGCGGCCATTACGACCATTTGAGCGGCCACCATTGTTCTTCTCCTGAGTAAAGTTAGGTGTCAAGTCACGCTTTCCGTAAACCTCACCACGGCAAATCCATACCTTAATACCCAGCAGACCAACCTTTGTAAGGGCCTCTGCCTGACAGTAATCGATGTCTGCACGGAATGTATGCAGAGGAGTACGACCCTCCTTGAACATTTCCTTACGAGCCATTTCGGCACCGTTCAGACGACCTGTAATTTGAACTTTGATACCTTCTGCACCGGCGCGCATAGTATTCTGAACAGCCATCTTGATAGCACGGCGATATGAAATCTTACCCTCTACCTGGCGAGCGATGCTGTTAGCTACGATTGTTGCGTCGAGCTCTGGTTTCTTAACTTCGAAGATATTGATCTGAATATCTTTCTTGTAAAGCTGCTTCAGCTCTTCCTTCAGTTTATCAACATCCTGACCACCTTTACCAATGACGATACCCGGACGGGCTGTACAAATAGTGATGGTGACAAGTTTCAAAGTACGTTCGATGACAATACGAGCTACGCTAGCCTTAGCCAAACGCTCGTTGAGATACTTGCGGATTTTCTGGTCCTCTACGAGGTTATCTCCGAAGTCCTTTCCACCGAACCAATTTGAATCCCAACCACGAATAACACCGAGTCGGTTGCTTATTGGATTAACTTTCTGTCCCATTCTATTAATTATTTTTCGTCGTTAGTTTTGGCATCCACAAAGATTGTAACGTGGTTTGAACGCTTACGGATTCTGTAACCACGACCCTGAGGTGCCGGTCTCATACGTTTCATTGTAACGCCTCCATCTACGAAGGCCTTAGTGATATAAAGTTCACCGTCTTCAGCTTTGCGGCCATTCTTCTGTTCCCAGTTATCGATAGCAGAACGCAGCAATTTCTCAACGTCTGCGGCAGCCTGCTTCTTAGAGAACTTCAATACTCCGAGTGCGCGGTTTACCTCCATGCCACGAACCATGTCTACAACGTAGCGCATCTTACGTGGAGAAGAAGGAACGCCAACGAGCTTAGCGAAGTACAAATTTTTGCGAGCTTCTTTTAATTTTTCAGCTGCGATATGTTTTCTTGCTCCCATTTTATTTTCTTGGTTTTAATGGATTATTCCCGCTTACTTCTTATTGTTACCAGAGTGACCACCGAAACGGCGTGTTGGAGCGAACTCTCCGAGCTTGTGTCCAACCATGTTCTCTGTGATGTAAACAGGGATAAATTTGTTTCCGTTATGAACTGCAACAGTGTGTCCCACAAAATCAGGGGAAATCATTGATGCTCTGGCCCATGTCTTAACGACACTGCTCTTTCCGCTCTCATTCATAGCGAGAACTTTCTTCTCGAGAGATACGTTGATATATGGACCTTTTTTTAATGAACGACTCATAATTTACTCTTTAATTATTTGTTAGCTCTTTCGATAATATACTTGTTTGAAAGCTTCTTAGGTGCACGAGTCTTGAGACCCTTAGCGTAAAGACCCTTACGAGAACGTGGATGACCACCACTCTGACGACCTTCACCACCACCCATTGGGTGATCAACAGGGTTCATAACAACACCACGGTTGTGAGGACGACGTCCCAACCAACGTGAACGACCAGCCTTACCAGACTGCTCAAGTGCGTGGTCAGAATTACCTACACTACCTACTGTAGCTTTACAAGCAGAGAGAATCTTACGAGTCTCACCTGAAGGAAGCTTAATAACACAATAACTGCCCTCACGAGAAGTCAACTGAGCAAAGTTACCAGCCGAACGAACGAGCAAAGCACCCTGACCTGGACGCAATTCAATGTTGTGAATTACTGTACCAACAGGAATGTTTGCAAGAGGAAGAGCATTACCAACCTCAGGAGCAGCCTCTGCACCTGACATCAGTGTTGTACCCACCTGCAGTCCGTTAGGAGCAATAATGTAACGTTTTTCACCATCAGCATAGTAAAGCAGAGCAATACGAGCAGATCTGTTTGGATCATACTCGATTGACTTTACTACAGCTGGAACACCATCTTTCTCTCGCTTGAAGTCGATTAAACGATACTTCTGCTTGTGACCGCCACCAATGTAGCGAACGGTCATCTTACCGGTGTTGTTTCGACCACCGGTAGAACGCTTACCGTAAACGAGAGACTTCTCTGGCACGGATGCAGTAATATCCTCGAACGTGCCAATAACCTTGTGTCTTTGTCCCGGTGTAACCGGGTTTAATTTACGTACTGCCATTTTTTATTAAATATTGCTGTAAAAATCAATTGTGTCGCCATCTTTAACTGTGACGATTGCCTTCTTGAACGCACTCTTCTGTCCCTTCACAAGACCTGCCTTGGTATAGCGAGCTGAACGCTTACCTGCATAACGAGCTGTGTTCACATCTACTACTGTAACATTATACAGACCCTCGACTTCCTTCTTAATCTGGAGTTTATTAGCCTCAGGGCGAACAACAAAACCGTAACGGTTAGGCTGCTTCTCTGTAATGTTGGTCATCTTCTCAGTGACCAGAGGTTTTATAATGAATGACATAATATATCTCCTTTTTTATTTTGCTAATACACCGTCGATAGTCTTCAGTGAGTTTTCAGAAATAACAAGCACATCAGCATTCAAAACTTTGTACGAATTGAGCTGAGAAGCTGTCAAAACTTCAACACCCTTCAAATTACGAGCAGACAAATATACGTTTTTATTAACTTCTGGCAAAAGAACGAGAGTCTTCTTACCGTCGACTTTAAGATTTTTAGCAATATTTACAAAATCTTTAGTCTTTGGAGCCTCAATATTGAAGTCTTCTACAACTACGATACTGTTCTCCTGAGCCTTGTAAGAAAGAGCTGACTTACGTGCAAGTTCTTTTACTTTTTTGTTCAATTTGAAACGATAGTCACGTGGCTGAGGACCAAATACACGACCTCCACCAACAAGAACAGGTGACTTAATATCACCGCGACGAGCACCGCCGCCACCTTTCTGACGACCAAGTTTGCGAGTAGAACCGTTGATTTCGCTTCTTTCCTTTGACTTAGCTGTACCCTGACGCTGATTAGCGAGATACTGCTTTACATCGAGGTAAAGAACGTGATCGTTAGGCTCAATGCCGAAGATAGACTCATTAAGAGTTACCTTTCTGCCGGTCTCCTGACCGTTGATATTTAAAACGCTAACTTCCATTACTTCTGAATTAATACGGTTGAACCATTGCAACCAGCAACTGAACCCTTAATGATAAGGAGGTTCTGCTCTGGAATTACCTTTAACACTTTGAGGTTCTGAGTAGTTACTCTGTCGCCTCCCATCTGGCCGCCCATGCGCATGCCTTTGAAGACCTTTGCAGGGTAAGAACAAGCACCAATAGAACCCGGCTTACGAGCGCGGTCGTCCTGTCCGTGAGTGCTCTGACCTACACCACCGAAACCGTGGCGCTTAACAACTCCCTGGAAACCTTTACCCTTTGAAGTACCAATTACATCAACGAACTCTACATCGTTGAAAAGTTCAACTGTAATAGTGTCACCGAGGTTATATTCCTCATCAAACTTGAACTCGGCCAAGTGCTTCTTTGGTGTTGTGCCGGCTTTCTTAAAGGTTCCCATCATTGGCTTAGAAGTACGACTCTCCTTAGCCTCTCCGAAACCTAACTGTACAGCCTTGTAACCATCTTTTTCTACTGTCTTTACCTGGGTTACAACACAAGGACCAGCTTCGATAACAGTGCATGGTGTATTCTTACCATCGGCACTGAAAACGGATGTCATTCCGATTTTTCTTCCAATTAATCCTGGCATTTCAATAAATATTAATAATTAGACTTTGATTTCTACTTCTACACCTGAAGGCAATTCGAGTTTCATAAGAGCGTCTACAGTCTTAGCTGTTGAGCTATAGATGTCAATAAGACGCTTAAAGTCCTGGAGCTGGAACTGCTCACGAGCTTTCTTGTTAACGAATGTACTACGGTTTACAGTGTAGATACGCTTGTGTGTTGGCAATGGAATAGGACCGCTAACGATAGCGCCTGTTGCCTTAACAGCCTTTACAATCTTCTCAGCTGACTTATCAACCAACATGTGGTCATAAGACTTCAGCTTAATTCTAATTTTCTGACTCATCTTTATTAAATTATTATAAATAAAAAATATAATTAGAAAGAGAGGTACGCTCCTGTAAGAGTCATTCGCTACAGGAGCGCCTCGTCTTTTTGTATTTTGTTAGAGTTCTTATTACTTCAGAAGCTCTGAGTGACCATTTACTTCATCAAGTACTTCCTTAGCAATTGAAGTAGAGAGTGCAGCATGATGATCATACTCCATAGATGAAGTAGCACGACCTGAAGTGATAGTACGGAGTGCAGTTACATAACCGAACATCTCTGCCAGTGGAACCATTGCCTTAACAATACGAGCACCACTACGAGCCTCTTCCATACCCTGAACAAGACCACGACGCTTATTCAAGTCACCGATTACATCACCCATGTTCTCTTCAGGAGTTACAACCTCTACCTTCATGATAGGCTCCATCAAAACTGGATTAGCCTTAGGGCAAAGAACCTTGAATGCCTGATGAGCAACAAGCTCGAATGACAACTGATCAGAGTCAACTGGGTGGAAACTACCATCGTTCAAAGTTACCTTAAGACCTGTCATTGGGAAACCACCGAGAACACCATTTGAAAGGCAGTCCTTGAATCCCTTCTCTACTGAAGGAATGAATTCCTTAGGAACGTTACCACCCTTAACAACATTGATGAACTGCAGATCGCCATCCTTGTAGTCCTCATCCTTAGGCTCGATAGTTACATCGATACAAGCGAACTTACCACGACCACCAGACTGCTTCTTGTAAGTCTCACGGCTCTGAGCCTTACCCATGATAGCCTCTTTGTAGTTAACCTGTGGCTTACCCTGGTTACACTCAACCTTGAACTCACGCTTCAAACGGTCGATAATGATATCAAGGTGAAGCTCACCCATACCAGAGATAATTGTCTGACCACTCTGCTCGTCGGTACGTACTGTAAATGTTGGGTCCTCCTCAGCAAGCTTAGCAAGACCGTTGTCCATCTTAGCAACATCAGCCTGGCTCTTTGGCTCAACAGCGATAGAGATCACTGTATCAGGGAATGACATAGACTCAAGAACGATTGGTGCATTCTCATCACAAAGAGTATCACCAGTACGGATATCCTTGAAACCTACACCTGCACCGATATCACCAGCATCGATAGACTCCATTGGAATCTCCTGCTTAGAGTTCATCTGGAACAGACGGCTGATACGCTCCTTCTTACCTGAACGTGGGTTGTAAACATATGAACCTGCAACAACCTTACCAGAATAAACACGGAAGAATACCAAACGGCCCATGAATGGGTCTGTAGCAATCTTAAATGCAAGAGCTGAAGTTGGAGCATCTTCAGAAGGCTCACGAGACTCCTCAGCCTCTGTATCAGGATTTGTACCAACGATAGCCTCTGTATCAACTGGAGAAGGCAAGAATGCACAAACATAATCAAGAAGTGGCTGAACACCTTTGTTCTTGTATGAAGAACCAAGAGTCATTGGAGTAATCTCCATTGAGCAGCAACCCTTACGAAGAGCCTTCATCAACATCTCTTCTGGTACATCCTGACCATCAAGATAGAGTTCCATCAACTCCTCATCGAAATCAGCAGCAGCCTCGAGCATCTTGTCGCGCCACTCTTTTGCCTCATCAACGAGCTCTGCAGGGATTTCCTCTACATCATAATCAGCACCCATGGTCTCATCGTGCCACAGGATAGCCTTCATCTTAATCAAGTCAACAACACCCTTAAAGTTCTCCTCAGCACCGATAGGAATCTGTACTGGTACAGGACGTGCACCAAGAATATCCTTCATCTGCTGAACAGTCTCAAAGAAGTCGGCACCAGAACGGTCCATCTTGTTTACATAACCGATACGTGGAACATTGTACTTATCAGCCTGACGCCATACTGTCTCTGACTGTGGCTGTACACCATCAGCTGCAGAATAAGTAGCAACAGCACCATCGAGAACACGGAGTGAACGCTCTACCTCAGCAGTAAAGTCAACGTGTCCCGGAGTATCGATCAAGTTAATCTTATAGGTCTTGTTACCGTAGTTCCAATTACAAGTGGTAGCAGCAGAGGTAATAGTAATACCACGCTCCTGCTCCTGAACCATCCAGTCCATTGTGGCTGCACCATCGTGTACCTCACCAATTTTATGAGTCTTACCTGTATAGAACAGGATACGCTCTGATGTAGTAGTCTTACCAGCATCAATGTGAGCCATGATACCGATGTTACGAGTCAAATGTAAATCGCGATTTGCCATTTTCTTTTTACCTAATTAATGTTGTTGATTAGAATCTGAAGTGAGCGAATGCACGGTTAGCTTCTGCCATACGATGCATATCTTCCTTACGCTTGAACGCACCACCCTGGTTGTTATAAGCATCCTGTATCTCATTAGCAAGCTTATCAGCCATAGACTTACCGCTACGCTTACGAGCGAACTCAATAAGATTCTTCATAGAAATGCTCTCCTTACGGTCAGGACGGATCTCTGTAGGTACCTGGAATGTAGCACCACCGATACGGCGACTCTTAACCTCTACCTGAGGAGTAATGTTATCAAGAGCCTGCTTCCAGATTTCAAGAGGAGTCTTTTCTTCCTTAGACATCTTCTCTTTTACAATATCAAGAGCCTTGTAGAAAATTTCGTATGACGCATTCTTCTTACCGTCATACATCAAATGGTTTACGAACTTAGAGACCTTCTGGTCGTTGAAGACTGGATCTGGGAGGATCACACGCTTCTTTGGTTTTGCTTTTCTCATTTTGTTTGAAAAATAAATTCTGCTTGGGGCTGTTTCTTACTGTTCTTCAACGTCCGCTCTCGGACATTTACTCAACCTGTTTAACAATTCTCCAGCAAAACGATTAATAAAAAACTTTTCTAACGGCAATTACTTCTTTGCCTTTGGACGCTTAGCACCATACTTAGAACGACGCTGTGTACGGTTAGCAACACCTGCGGTATCAAGAGTACCACGAACAATGTGATAACGTACACCAGGAAGGTCTTTCACACGACCACCACGTACAAGTACGATTGAGTGCTCCTGAAGGTTGTGACCCTCTCCTGGGATGTAAGAGTTAACTTCCTTCTGGTTTGTCAAACGAACACGGGCAACCTTACGCATTGCCGAATTAGGCTTCTTAGGAGTTGTAGTGTAAACACGAACACAAACACCACGACGCTGAGGACACTGATCCAAAGCAGGGCTTGCGCTCTTGTCAGCCAACACCTTTCTGCCTTTTCTTACCAATTGTTGAATTGTAGGCATAATTTTACTTTTTAATTTTTATATATTTATTTTGTTTATTATCAACGAATTAGAACACAGGCCACAAGAGCCTATTTCGGGCTGCAAAGGTACGAACTAAATTTGGAATTACCTAATTATATGAAATAGACAAAGCTTATATCTCACCGTTTTTTGTAAGATATAAGCTTTATTAACATTTATTACACAAACACTACTCTAATTTTCGTCTTTTACAGGCCCAAAAGGAGTCGCTGTTCGAGAAGATTGCTCTGGAATTTCAATTTTTCCAAACATTTGTTCATACTTAAACACGTTCTCTTGTAACGCTGCCAACAAACGCTTTGCATGCTCAGGAGCCATAATCAATCTACTCACAACCTGCGGTTTAGGCATACCAGGCAAAGCCTCTGCAAAATCAATAATAAAATCTGAACTTGAATGTGTAATCAACGCCAGATTAGAATACTTACCTACTGCTACTTCTGGCTGAAGGTCTATCTGGATTCCCTGCTGCTTTTCATTATTATCTTCCATCATATTATATTTAATTAAAAGGTTGTTTATTCGTGTATACAAAAGTAAGCAATTAGTTTATGATGGACAAATTTTACAAACTCTTTTTGAATTAAAAAAGGGTCTGGTAAACAATACCAAACCCTTTAATAATATATAATGTGTAAACTTATTCAGTTACAACACCCTGTTCTGCAAAGTCCAGCACATTCTTGCGATTAGCCTGCATGCGCTCATATTCTTCTTTAGAACCAACTACGATCTTATCCCAATTACGCATACCAGTACCAGCAGGAATCAGGTGACCGCAAATTACATTCTCCTTCATACCGTCAAGACGATCTACCTTACCGCGGATTGCAGCCTCGTTAAGAACCTTAGTGGTCTCCTGGAATGAAGCTGCACTCATGAAGCTCTTTGTACCAAGAGCAGCGCGAGTAATACCCTGCAGAATCTGAGTAGATGTTGCAGGAACAGCATCACGTACCTGAACAGGACGGAGGTCACGACGCTTCAAAGAAGAGTTCTCATCACGCAGACGACGAACACCAACAATCTGACCAGGCTTAAGGGTATCAGAATCACCAGCATCGGTAACAACCTTCTTACCCCATATACGATCATTCTCGTCAGTGAAGTCAAGCTTGTCAACAAGCTCCTGCTCGAGGAATGAAGTATCACCTGGGTCATCAATACGTACCTTACGCATCATCTGACGAACGATAATCTCGAAGTGCTTGTCGTTAATCTTCACACCCTGCAGACGATATACATCCTGAACCTCGTTTACAATATACTCCTGTACTGCTGTTGGACCCTTGATAGCAAGAATATCACCTGGCGTAATTGCACCGTCTGAAAGTGGGGTTCCTGCACGAACAGCATCATGCTCTTGTACAAGAATCTGTTTTGACAGTGGTACAAGATACTTACGCTGGTCACCAGTCTTAGAGGTAACGATGATCTCGCGGTTACCACGTTTTACCTTACCCATTGTAATCTCACCATCAATTTCTGATACTACAGCTGGGTTAGAAGGGTTACGAGCCTCGAAGAGCTCAGTAACACGTGGAAGACCACCAGTGATATCACCACCACCACCAACGGCACGTGGAATCTTCACAAGTGTTTCACCACTCTTGATTGTCTGGCCATCTTCTACAACAACGTGACCACCTACAGGCAAGTTATATGTACCCAAGATTTCACCATTAGTACCAAGAACCTCAACAGTAGGAACCATTGTTCTGTCCTTAGAATCGGTAATAATCTTTTCTGTAAGACCAGTTGTATCGTCAGTCTCTGCATGATATGTCTTACCCTCAACTACATCGTTGAAATGAAGAGTACCAGCATACTCTGAAACAATAACAGCATTGAATGGGTCCCACTTAGCAATAACATCACCCTTCTTTACAAGATCGCCCTGCTTATTATACAATGAAGAACCGTAAGGTACATTCAAAGTACTGAGAACAATATTTGTATTTGGATCAACGAAGCGAACCTCAGCCAAACGGCTAACTACCATCTGGCAATCTCTATCTTCATCATCCTTGAATGAAACTGTACGGAGTTCATCAAACTCAATCTTAGCATCGTTCTTAACTGTAATGCTTGCATTTGCTGCAGCGTTACCAGCAACACCACCAGCGTGGAATGTACGAAGAGTAAGCTGAGTACCTGGCTCACCAATAGCCTGAGCAGCAATAACACCTACTGCCTCACCAAGCTGAACCATCTTAGCTGTTGCAAGGTTACGACCATAGCACTTCTTGCAGACACCATGCTTACTTTCACAGGTAAGAACTGAACGGATCTCAACCATTTCGATTGGGCTCTCGTCAATCTTCTTGGCCTTATCTTCTGTGATTTCCTCACCAGCCTTACAAAGAAGTTCACCTGTAGTTGGGTGAATAACATCATGAACAGATACACGACCAAGAATACGCTCATACAAAGTAGCAATGATCTCATCACCATTCTTAAGTGCACGACACTCAAGACCACGAAGTGTACCACAATCCTCCTCATTGATAATCACATCATGTGAAACGTCAACAAGACGACGGGTAAGGTAACCAGCATCTGCAGTCTTCATAGCGGTATCAGCAAGACCCTTACGAGCACCGTGAGAACTGATAAAGTACTCAAGCACAGACATACCTTCCTTGAAGTTAGAAAGGATTGGGTTCTCAATAGTACCACGACCTTCGGCACCGGCCTTCTGAGGCTTAGCCATCAAACCACGCATACCTGAAAGCTGTTTGATCTGATCCTTAGAACCACGGGCACCAGAATCAAGCATCATATAAACAGCATTAAAACCTTGGTCTGCCTCAATCATTTCCTTCATAAGGATATCACCAAGATTATTGTTTACGTGAGTCCAGGCATCAATAACCTGATTATAACGCTCGTTATCAGTGATGAAACCCATTTCGTAGTTAGCCTTGATCTGATCTACTTCATCCTGACCCTTCTGAACGATAGCTTCCTTCTCTTCTGGAATAATGATATCGTCAAGGTTAAATGAAAGACCAGCAAGATATGACTGACGATAACCAAGGTTCTTGATACCATCAAGGAATGTACAAGCGCGAGCCATGCTCACAGCCTTGATCACATCAGCAATAATACCACGAAGAGTCTTCTTTGAAATAATATCATTGAAATAACCTATCTCATCTGGGATGATCTGGTTTACAATAACACGACCAACTGATGTTTCTACCATGTGACGAACTGGCTTGCCGTCAACGATGTCATCAACAACACACTTAATCTTTGCGTGAACATCACACTTACCCTCGTTATTAGCAATAAGTGCCTCCTCAGGACCATAGAAAGTAAGTCCCTCTCCCTTTGCACCTGGACGCATCTTGGTAATGTAATAAAGACCAAGCACCATATCCTGTGAAGGAACAGAAATAGGAGCACCGTTTGCTGGGTTAAGAATGTTATGACTCTGAAGCATCAGAATCTGAGTCTCAAGTACAGCCTCATTGCTCAATGGGAGGTGAACAGCCATCTGGTCACCATCAAAGTCGGCATTGAAAGGAGTACATGCCAATGGGTGAAGCTGAATAGCCTTACCCTCGATGAGTTTAGGCTGGAATGCCTGAATACCCAAACGGTGAAGTGTAGGAGCACGGTTGAGCATTACAGGGTGACCCTTCATTACGTTCTCGAGAATATCCCAGATAACAGGCTCACGACGATCAACGATCTTCTTAGCACTCTTAACGGTCTTCACGATACCGCGCTCAATAAGTTTACGGATAATGAATGGCTTATACAACTCGGCTGCCATAAGCTTTGGCAAACCGCACTCACCCATCTTCAACTCAGGACCTACAACAATTACTGAACGTGCAGAATAGTCAACACGCTTACCGAGCAGATTCTGACGGAAACGACCCTGCTTACCCTTCAAAGAATCAGAAAGTGACTTCAAAGGACGATTGCTCTCGCTCTTAACAGCAGAAGACTTACGAGAGTTATCGAACAAAGAGTCTACTGCTTCCTGAAGCATACGCTTCTCATTACGGAGAATAACCTCAGGAGCCTTGATTTCCATAAGACGCTTCAGACGATTGTTACGAATGATAACACGACGATAAAGATCGTTCAAGTCTGATGTAGCAAAACGACCACCATCCAGTGGAACCAATGGACGAAGCTCTGGTGGAATAACAGGAATAATCTTCATGATCATCCACTCTGGCTTGTTCAAATCCTTAGAACCACGGAACGCCTCTACTACCTGAAGACGCTTCAAAGCCTCACTCTTACGCTGCTGACTACCATCGTTGTTTGCGCGATCACGCAACTCATAAGAAAGTTTATCAAGACCAGTAAGACCCTGTTCGTCTGCAATAGTAAGCTCAGCAAGGAGGTCATAAACTGCCTCTGCACCCATCTTGGCAACAAACTTGTTTGGATCATTGTCATCAAGATAGTCATTATTTGGATCAAGCTGATTGTCTATGATATCAAGATATTCATCTTCTGAAAGAAGGTCCATCTTGTGTGAACCATTCACCTCGATACCATCAGCATCAGTTTTTCCCTCCATAGCACCTGGCTTGATTACAATATACTTCTCATAGTATATTACAGCATCAAGCTTCTTGGTTGGCAAACCTAACAGATAACCAATCTTATTAGGCAGAGAACGGAAATACCATATATGAGCAACTGGAACAACAAGTTCAATATGTCCAGAACGCTCACGACGTACCTTCTTCTCAGTAACCTCAACACCACAACGGTCACAAACGATACCTTTATAACGAATACGCTTATACTTACCACAAGCACACTCATAGTCACGAGTAGGACCAAAGATGCGCTCGCAGAAAAGACCGTCACGTTCAGGCTTATATGTACGGTAGTTTATGGTTTCAGGCTTTGTAACCTCACCATAAGAATTTTCCAGAATCTCCTCAGGAGAAGCCAATGTAATGGTAATCTTCGAGAAGTTATTCTTTACTTTTGTATCTTTTTTAAAAGCCATATTTACTTTTTATTAGGGTGTTCACTATTAATCGAGTTTGATGCTAAGACCAAGACCACGGAGTTCGTGCAGCAACACATTAAGTGACTCAGGAATTCCAGGTGTTGGCATTGGGTCGCCCTTAACGATAGCCTCATAAGCCTTACTACGGCCTGTAACATCGTCAGACTTGATGGTGAGAACCTCCTGAAGAACATGACTTGCGCCAAAGCCCTCAAGAGCCCAAACCTCCATCTCTCCGAAACGCTGACCACCAAACTGTGCCTTACCACCAAGTGGCTGCTGTGTAATCAGTGAGTATGGACCAATAGAACGAGCATGCATCTTATCTTCAACCATGTGGCCGAGCTTCAAGAAGTATGTCACACCTACAGTAGCCTTCTGGTCAAATGGCATACCAGTTTCACCATCATAAACTGTAGTTGAACACAAACGAGGCAAACCAGCCTTGTCAGTCCACTCAGAAAGGTCATTCAACTTAGCACCATCGAAGATTGGAGTAGCAAACTTACATCCTAACTTACGACCTGCAGCACCAAGAATAGCCTCGAAGATCTGTCCAAGATTCATACGAGAAGGCACACCCATTGGGTTAAGTACCAAATCTACAGGACGACCATCAGCAAGGAATGGCATATCTTCTGCACGAGTAATCTTAGATACAATACCCTTATTACCGTGACGACCAGCAAGTTTATCACCTACCTGAATCTTACGTTTCTTAGCAACATAAACCTTAGCCATCTGAAGAATACCTGATGGAAGTTCGTCACCAATAGATATAGCAAACTTCTTACGCTTAGATTCTGCATCAAGCTTCTTGAACTTACGGATGTAGTTCATAATCAACTGCTGAATCAAGCTATTTGTATGCTCATCATCTGTCCATCCTGCACTCTGAACACCATCATACTCGAGATTCTTCAAAGCAGGAACAGTAAACTTACTACCCTTTGTTATAATCTCTGCACCAGTGTAATCCTTCACACCTTCAGAAGTCTTACCCTCAGTAAGAGTCATCAACTTATCAACAAGGATATCCTTCAAATCGTTGTTCTTTGCCTCTGTCTCCTCATCAATCTTAGCGAGGATAATCTTATCCTGCTTCTTTGACTCACGAGTCTTAACTGCGCGTGAGAACAACTTCTTATCAATAACAACACCACTAAGAGAAGGATTAGCCTTAAGTGAAGAATCCTTCACGTCACCAGCCTTGTCACCAAAGATAGCACGAAGCAACTTCTCTTCTGGTGAAGGGTCACTCTCGCCCTTAGGTGAAATCTTACCGATCATGATGTCACCTGGCTCAACACGAGCACCAACACGAATAACACCATTATCATCGAGATCCTTTGTTGCCTCTTCACTTACATTTGGAATATCAGATGTGAACTCCTCAACACCACGCTTTGTCTCACGAACATCAAGAGAATACTCGTCAACATGAACTGATGTAAGTACGTCCTCACGAACCATTCGCTCTGAGATAACAACAGCATCCTCATAGTTATAACCCTTCCAAGGGATATAAGCAACAAGAAGGTTGCGACCAAGAGCAAGCTCGCCATTATCAGTAGCATAACCCTCAGTAAGAATATCACCAGCCTTAACTCTCTGACCCTTATCACAAATAGGACGAAGGTCAATAGTCATATTAGAGTTAGTGCGACGGAACTTAGGAATACGATACTCCTTCAACGCTGGCTCGAAGCTTACAAACTCTTCTTCCTCTGTACGATCGTAGAGGATACGAATTGTTGTAGCATCAACATATTCAATAACACCCTCACCCTCAGCAGTAATCTGAGTACGGCTATCCTCACAAACCTGCTTCTCAAGACCAGTACCTACAATAGGTGCCTCATTGTGAAGCAATGGAACTGCCTGGCGCATCATGTTACATCCCATCAAAGCACGGTGACCGTCATCATGCTCCAAGAATGGAATCAAACCAGCTGATACTGATGCAATCTGCTGTGGAGAAACATCAACAAGGTCAACCTCGCTTGGTGCAACAACAGGATAATCAGCATCCTGACGACACTTAACACGATCCTTGATGAATGTACCATCAACTTCGAGTGGAGCATTACCCTGACCGATAATCTTCTCCTCTTCCTCTTCAGCTGTAAGATAGATTACATCATCATTAGACATATCAACCTTGTTATCTTCAACCTTACGATAAGGAGTAACGATAAAACCAAGGTCGTTGATCTTTGCATAAATACAAAGAGATGAAATCAAACCAATGTTTGGACCTTCAGGAGACTCAATAGGACAAAGACGACCATAATGAGTATAGTGAACGTCACGAACCTCGAAACCTGCACGCTCACGTGAAAGACCGCCAGGACCAAGGGCTGACAAACGACGCTTGTGAGTTACCTCAGCAAGTGGGTTGGTCTGATCCATGAACTGACTCAATGGGTTTGTACCGAAGAATGAGTTGATAACACTTGAAATAGTCTTAGCGTTAATCAAATCAGTTGGAGTGAACACCTCATTGTCACGCACATTCATACGCTCGCGGATGGTGCGGCTCATACGTGCCAAACCAATTGAGAACTGATTAGCCAACAACTCACCAACAGTACGAACACGACGGTTTGACAAGTGGTCAATATCGTCAACTGTTGCATTAGAGTTAATAAGCTGAATCAGATATTTAATAATTGCAATAATATCTTCTTTAGTCAGAACTCGAGTATCCATATCAGTATTGAGTCCCAACTTCTTATTAATACGATAACGGCCTACTTCACCGAGATCGTAACGCTTGTCTGAGAAGAACAAGTTCTGGAATACTTCGCGTGCACTTGCATCATCGGCAGGATCAGCATTACGCAACTGACGATAGATGTAGTTAACAGCCTCTTTCTCAGAGTTTGTTGAGTCCTTAGACAAAGTATTAAAGATGATAGAGAACTTATTTGCAGCCTCTGCATCTTTATGAAGAAGAACTGTAGAAGTACCACTATCGAGAATCTCAGCGATGTTATCTTCTGTGAGTTCTGTCTCACGATCCATGATAACCTCATTACGCTCGATAGATACAACCTCACCAGTATCCTCATCTACGAAGTCCTCATTCCAGCTCTTCAGTACACGAGCAGCAAGCTTGCGACCTACGGCAGCCTTCATGTTCTTCTTGTTAACCTTTACTTCCTCAGCAAGGTCGAAAATCTGCAGAATATCCTTATCCTGCTCATAGCCCATAGCACGGAGAAGAGTTGTTACTGGCAACTTCTTCTTACGATCGATATAAGCATACATGACATTGTTAATATCAGTAGCGAACTCAATCCATGAACCCTTGAAAGGAATAATACGAGCACTATAAAGAACAGTACCGTTGGTATGAACACCCTGACCAAAGAATACACCTGGAGAACGATGCAACTGTGAAACAACAACACGCTCAGCACCATTGATGACAAAGGTACCATTGTGTGTCATATAAGGGATTGTACCCAAGAATACATCCTGAATAGTACGTGGGAAATCCTCGTGATCTGGATCTGTACAATACAGCATCATCTTAGCCTTCAAAGGTACGCTATAGGTCAATCCACGCTCCAAACACTCATCAATAGTGTAACGAGGAGGATCAATATAGTAATCCAAGAACTCAAGAACGAAATTATTACGAGTATCGGTGATAGGGAAATTCTCTGCGAATACCTTATACAGACCGTCATTCTTGCGTTCCTCAGGCGGAGTATCCAACTGTAAGAAGTCCTTGAAAGACTTCAACTGCACATCGAGGAAATCCGGATATGGTAGCGGATTATGAACGCTGGCAAAATTTACTCTGTTATTAACAACTTTAGTCATAAATATTGTTTTAACTGGCCCTGTGGGCAAATGTTTTTATCAGCCCAGAAGGCTAATTATATATTAAAGACACAAAAAGGTTAGGACCCACCTACTTGGAAGATCCTAACCATTATTGAGTTAGTAACTCTTGCTGATCATATAGACCAGCAAAGAGTCGGAACTATCTAAATTACTTCAGCTCTACCTTAGCACCAGCCTCTTCGATAGCCTTCTTCAGGTTCTCAGCCTCTTCCTTAGATACACCTTCCTTAACAGTTGCAGGAACAGCGTCTACGAGGTCCTTAGCTTCCTTCAAACCGAGACCACAAGCCTCCTTAACAGCCTTAACAACCTGGAGCTTTGTAGCACCAACCTCAGCGAGGACTACGTCGAATGAAGACTTCTCCTCAGCTGCAGCTGCACCACCAGCAGCAGGACCAGCAGCTACAGCAACAGCTGCAGCAGCAGGCTCGATACCATACTCGTCCTTCAGGACTGTTGCCAACTCATTAACTTCCTTAACAGTAAGATTTACTAATTCTTCTGCAATAGCTTTTACGTCTGCCATTTTATTCTAAATTTTAATTGTTCTTGTTAAAAATATATATATCTTTTGACTTCAATTTGGGGATTACTCAGCACGCTCGCCTAAAGTCTTGAGCACACCATGAATGGTGCCAGCGCCTGATTGGAGAGCAGAAACAACGTTCTTTGTTGGAGACTGCAGCAAAGCAACAATCTCTGCAATAACCTCGTTCTTGCTCTTGAGAGAAGCGAGCTCAGCAAGTTTGTCAGCACCAACATAGATGCTTTCCTCTGCATAAGCAGCCTTAAGAGCAGGAATACCTGCTTTCTCGTAATTCTTCAGAAGCTTTGCAGGCTCATTAGCTGTCTGTGTGAACAGAACTGCTGTGTTGCCCTTCAAGCATGTATACATTGGTTCAAAATCAACGTCTGAAGCCTCAAAAGCCTTGTGAAGAAGCTTGTTCTTCACTACGACCATCTTGATCTCGTGCTTAAAGCAATCACGACGCAGATTACTTGTATCCTCAGCATTCAAACCGGTTACATCAACCAAGTAGAAATGAGGATAGTCGTTCAGCATCTGACCGAGATCAGCAATAATAGTATCTTTTACTTCTTTCTTCATTTTACAAAACTTTTAGAGTTATTCAACTGATTTAGGATCAATCTTGATACCCTTACTCATAGTGCTAGAAATAAAGATACTCTTGATATATGTACCTTTAGCAGCAGCAGGCTTCAGGCGAACAACAGTAGCAACAAATTCCTTTGCGTTACCATAGATCTGTTCTGGAGTCATACTGATCTTACCAATTGAAGTGTGAATAATACCGGCCTTATCAACCTTAAAGTCAATCTTACCGCCCTTAACATCCTTCACTGCTTTAGCAACGTCCATTGTTACAGTACCACTCTTTGGGTTTGGCATCAAACCACGTGGACCGAGGAAACGACCCAGAGGACCTACCTTACCCATGCAAGATGGCATGGTAATAATAACGTCGACATCGAGCCATCCGCTCTTAATCTTTTCGATATATTCATCGAGACCTGCATAATCAGCACCAGCTTCCTTTGCGGCAGCTTCCTGATCAGGAGTACAGAGTGCGAGTACACGAACAGTCTTACCAGTTCCATGAGGCAATGTACATACGCCACGAACCATCTGGTTAGCTTTACGTGGATCTACACCCAGACGTACATCAATATCCAGAGATGCGTCAAACTTGGTAGTAGTGATTTCCTTTACCAACTCTGAAGCCTCCTTCAAAGTGTATGCCTTCCCTGCTTCAACCTTTTCAGCTACTGATTTTTGATTTTTTGTCAGTTTACTCATTTTTTAAAAAATTGAAGTTATTAATTATTTTCCAGGGAAGTCCCCTTTTACAGTAATACCCATACTACGAGCTGTACCAGCGATTAGCTTCATTGCAGACTCTACTGTGAAACAGTTAAGATCCTTAAGCTTATCCTCTGCGATAGCCTTTACCTGATCCCAAGTTACAGAAGCAACTTTCTGACGGTTAGGCTGAGAAGAACCACTCTTAACCTTAGCAACCTCTTTCAGCTGAACAGCTGCAGGAGGAGTCTTGATTACGAAGCTAAATGACTTGTCGGTATAGTAAGTGATAACAACTGGTAATACCTTACCAGCCTTATCCTGGGTACGGGCGTTGAATTCCTTACAGAAACCCATGATGTTGATTCCCTTAGAACCTAATGCAGGACCTACTGGAGGTGAAGGGTTTGCTGCACCGCCTTTAATCTGTAATTTGATTAATCCAGCAACTTCTTTAGCCATTTGTTTGTAAATAATTAATTGATTAAAATATAGTCATGAGAGTGGAAGCCTCTCTTGACATGTTGATAAGTCACAGCGTAACAATTCTCCAACTTATCCTTCTTTCTCTACTTGCATGAACCCAAGCTCCAATGGAGTCTTGCGTCCGAAGATCTTTACCATTACCTTCAATTTACGCTTCTCAGCGTTAACCTCTTCGATTACACCGCTAAAACCGCTAAAAGGACCATCAGTAACCTTTACAGTTTCATCAACAACATATGGTATGTCGATGTTCTCCTCAATCTCTGTTTCCTCAGCGTTACCAAGCATACGGTTGATATCTGACTGTGGTACAGGTGTAGGATTATCAAGTCCTCCCAAGAAACCGAGGCAATTTGGCAAGAATCTTAATGTGTGTGCAACATCACCGACGAGATTAGCCTCCACAAAAATATAACCAGGCAGGCTCATCTTCTCTTTAACTACTCGTCTTCCTGCACGCATAGAAGCATGCTTCTCAACAGGAATAAGTACCTGGGAAACATGCGCTTTAAGCAAATCGTTGTGCTTCATCTCCGCTTCAATGTACTCTTTAAGCTTTGCTTCTTTTCCACTTACAGCGCGAAGCACATACCAATGCATTCCTTTTTCTGCCATCTTCCTATATTTAACTTGGATAGATTGTACTCATTATAAACTTAAACACGCTGTCCATAGCAAAAACAACAAGTGCAATAACAAGTGAAGCTGTTAAAACAACCATTGCACTATGTGTAAGCTGGGCAGCTGTTGGCCAAGTTGTGTTATGTATAAGCTCATCAAAGCAAGCTTTACAAACATTAACTATCTTATTCATATAATCTATTTTATGAGCACGGGTTGGAGGGCTCGAACCCCCGACACCTGGTTTTGGAGACCAGTGCTCTACCAACTGAGCTAAACCCGTAGGTAGTCTCCGCACCGCTTGATGCGGAGACTTTTTATATAGAACTAATTAGAATCTAATTACTTCTTTTCGTTCTGCCAACCCTCTGGAAGATCCTCAAGGATTGAAGTGATCTGACCAGAACCTACTGTACGACCACCCTCGCGGATAGCGAAACGAAGACCTTCGTTCAAAGCAACGCGATAGATCAACTTAACCTCGATCTCTACGTTATCACCTGGCATTACCATTTCTACACCTGCTGGGAGAGAAATCTCACCTGTACAGTCCATGGTACGGAGGTAGAACTGTGGACGATACTTGTTACCGAATGGAGTGTGACGGCCACCTTCTTCCTTCTTCAATACGTAGATAGAAGCCTTGAAGTGATCGTGAGGAGTAATAGCACCTGGGTGTACAACTACCATACCACGCTTAACTTCTGCCTTATCGATACCACGGAGAAGAAGACCTACGTTATCACCAGCCTGACCCTCAGCGAGGTTCTTACGGAACATCTCAACACCAGTGATTGTTGACTTCTTATCCTCACCAAGACCGAGCAACTGAACTTCGTCACCTACCTTACATACACCAGTCTCGATACGACCTGTAGCAACAGTACCACGACCAGTGATTGAGAATACGTCCTCAACTGGCATCAAGAATGGCTTATCGATATCACGCTCTGGCTCCTGAATCCACTCGTCAACAGTATCCATAAGCTTCATAACAGAGTCAGTCCACTTTTCAACACCGTTCAAAGCACCAAGTGCAGAACCACGGATAATAGGAGTATCCTCTTCATATTCATACTGAGTAAGGATTTCCTGAACCTCCATTTCAACGAGTTCAAGCATTTCCTCATCCTCAACCATATCACACTTGTTCAAGAACACAACCAAACGAGGTACGTTTACCTGACGAGCGAGCAATACGTGCTCACGTGTCTGAGGCATAGGACCATCAGTTGCTGCAACTACGAGGATAGCACCGTCCATCTGAGCAGCACCAGTAACCATGTTCTTTACATAGTCAGCGTGTCCAGGGCAGTCTACGTGTGCGTAGTGACGCTTAGCTGTTTCATACTCAATGTGAGCTGAGTTGATGGTAATACCACGCTCTTTCTCCTCAGGAGCATTATCGATCTGATCGAAAGACTTAACGTCCTCACCAGTACCGAGCTTCTCATGAAGTGTCAATGAGATAGCAGCGGTCAAAGTTGTCTTACCGTGGTCAACGTGACCAATTGTACCAATATTTACATGGGGTTTGGTACGAACGAATTCTTCCTTAGCCATAGCTTTTCTTTTTTATTTATATAAATGAATAATCTAAAATTATCTTTATGTTTTTCCTGTGATCTGTTAACCAGAACAAGAAACAGAGCTGTAACTGAGAGTTGAACTCAGGACCTCTTCCTTACCAAGGAAGTGCTCTACCACTGAGCTATTACAGCAAGAGAGCGGAAAACGGGGCTCAAACCCGCGACCCCCAGCTTGGAAGGCTAGTGCTCTATCAACTGAGCTATTTCCGCTTTTTAGTTTCTGAAGTGGGTAGTGATGGATTCGAACCACCGAAGCTAGAAGCAGCAGATTTACAGTCTGCCCCATTTGGCCACTCTGGAAACTACCCTTTTCAGTAACCTTGCTATTCTCAAACTTACGTTCTTGAGAGCCTCTTGTCGGATTCGAACCAACGACCCCGAGATTACAAATCACGTGCTCTGGCCAACTGAGCTAAAGAGGCAAAATCCATGCAGCCGTTAGGCCACTCCGTTAGGACTTGTTGTAAAACGGCTGCAAAGATACAAACTATTTATTAATTCGCCAAATCTTTTAATAGATTTTTTCAACGATTGCGCATTTTTTCTTTATATTTCGTCAGTTGCACCTTAAGCGAATCCACTACCTGATCAACACCTTCTTCAAATGTATCACAGGTCTTTTCAGCAAAGAGTGTATGTCCTGGGACATGCACGGTAATACCTGTTTCTTTATTCAATGCGGTTGCTGGCTTGACTACTTTTAATTGCACCTCTACTTTCTGAATATCTTCGTATGTTTTTTCTAACTTGGCGACTTTCTTTTCGATAAACGCCGTTAACTTTTCGGTAGCGTCGAAATGGATCGACTGAATCTTAATTTCCATAGTTACCTCCAATTTTAAAGGTTAAGCCCTTGGGTGGGCATTTGCATATTCACGTTTAAGCTGCTCAAATGTGGTATGAGTATATATCTCTGTTGTTGAGAGACTCTCATGACCGAGCAGTTTCTTTACACTTTCAAGACCTGCTTGATGATTTAGCATTGCCGTCGCAAACGTGTGTCTCAACACGTGCGGCGAACGCTTCTTAAGCGTGCACACCTTAGAGAGGTTTTCTTTTACTTCCTTTCGAACCTGTGCCGGATTCATTCTCCGTCCTTTATTCGTCAAGAAAAGAGCATCTGACAATCTATCTATCTTTTCATTTCGCAGACTGATATAATTTGTCAGCACTTCATATAATTCGTCACCAAATGGTATGATACGTTGCTTATTTCTCTTACCCGTCACCTTCAGCTGATAATTTTCAAAATCAACAGAAGTATCGTCAAGCCCAAGCAATTCCGACAATCGAATCCCTGTTTCATAGAAAGTAATTATTATGGTACGCGCACGTACGCTTTCAAAACTACAATCCCACATACCAGGATCCAACAATCGGTCCATTTCAGATTCCTTAAGAAACTGTGGCAATGGTTTTAACTTCTTAGGACCAACTATTTCGTGAACAGGATCTTTATCCGTTAGATGATGAGAGAGTGCAAAACGATAAAAGGAACGCAAAGCGCTCAGTCTTCTATTGACTGAGGTAGCATTGTTTCCTTTATCCATCATGCTCTCCATCCAATTGCGGACAATATCAGAGTCTACCGACTCCCAAGAGAGATGATTATCCGAATTTTTGAAGTAGGCCTCAAATGATTTTAAATCACTCCTATAACCTTCAACTGTCCGTTCCGAGCGATTAAGCTCAAACTTCAAGTAGTTCAAAAACTTTTCTATCATCATAAAAACGCTGCTAACATCACCTTGTCACGGCAACGAATTTACGGAATTATATTCAAACTACCAAATTTTTAACGAGATTTTTTATTCCTCGTTATCACGCATGTGCTGTACATAGACAGCGTGTTCCATCTTGAGTCTCTTCAAAACAGAAGGCTTGTTATACTGCTGACGTGAACGCAACTCTTTAACAACACCTGTCTTTTCGAATTTTCTCTTGAACTTCTTGAGAGCTCTTTCGATGTTCTCACCATCTTTTACTGGTACAATAATCATGTTTTTTGTTTTTAATATTTAAATGTTAAACTTATGCCCTCGGGACATGACTCCACGATAAGCGGGTGCAAAATTACATCTTATTTTGGAATCCTCCAAATTTTTCGATGTTTTTTAAGCCTAACAAACTGATTTTGTGGCATTTTCGAGCCATTTCCGTTCTTCTTCATCCAAAAAAGGCATTAGTTTTTCTCTAACTAAAACATGATAACTATTCAGCCATTCTTTTTCTTCAGGCAAAAGCATATCAACATCAATAGGTGCAATGTCTATAGGACACAAAGTAAGTGATTCCATCTGCAAAAACTTACCAAATTCCGTAGTCTTATAGTCTTTAATTAAAAGAGTATTTTCTATTCGTACACCAAACTTACCATCCAAATACAAACCAGGTTCATCAGTTACCGTCATACCTGCACGCAGAGGTGCAGGTTTATATTCCATTCTTATTTGATGAGGACCTTCATGAACATTCAGATAGCTACCCACTCCATGCCCTGTTCCATGCATGAAGTTCATACCATCACGCCACATAGCAGCTCTTGCCAAGGCATCAATCTGCGTACCACTTGCGCCATCGGGGAATTTTGTCAATTCTAATTGAATATGTCCCTTCAAAACCAAGGTATATACATGTCTTTGTTCTTCTGTAATTGGGCCAAGAGCTATGGTTCTGGTAATATCTGTTGTACCATCCAGATATTGCGCCCCACTGTCTATCAACACCAATCCACGCGGCTCTACAGGTATATCAGTTTCTGGTGTAGCCTCATAATGAACAATAGCGCCATGCTTTTCATACCCAACAATTGTATCAAAGGAAATATCCTTGAATAACGCTTGTTCCTTTCTAAGTTCTGTCAGCTTCTTATCTAAGCTTATTTCTGTCTGGTCTCCAGCCTCAACAGCAGGCTTCAGCCATTTAAGAAACTTAACCATAGCCACACCATCGCGCAGCATAGCAGCACGAAAGCCCTCTATCTCCTGCTCATTTTTTATAGCTTTCATAGCAGCTATAGGAGACTCCGCAAACACCTTATGACCATAACGCATGTTTACAGAAGCCAACAAACTGTTTGTATCATCAGGGTCTAACAACAGATTGTATTCATCATAATTTTCTATACCCTTTGCAACATTCTTATAGTCATCAACCTCTACTCCAGCATCGGCAAGCCATTTTTCAATGTCTTCTGTCAGCTTACATTTATTCACATACAAGGTAGCCTTATCTGACTTTATCAACAGATAAGCAACAAATACAGGATTGCAATGCACATCCGATCCACGAAGATTCAAGATCCAGGCTATATCATCAAGGGCCGACACTAACATTCCGTCAATATGTCTTTCACGCAAGGTCTTTCTTATACGCATCAACTTGCTTATTGTTGTTTCGCCTGCATATTTCAAAGGATGTATTTCTATAGGGTTAGTAGGTATTTCAGGACGTTCTTCCCATATCCACTTCAAGGGATCAAAGTTTATTCTTAGCGTCATTCCCCCATTCTGTCTTAATTCATGTCGCAAACTTTCAACAATGTTATAAGAATTAACCAAACCATCCAGACCTACTTCCGCACCATTGATATCACAAAGTTCTTTTCCCAACCATTCTGCAATAGTTGGTGTACCCTCTACTTTCAACTTCATAAGTTGGTATTCAGTACCTTTGAGCTGTTCTTCAGCAGCAAGAAAATAGCGTGAGTCAGTCCATAATGCAGCCGACTTCATAGTCACGACAGCAGTACCTGCCGAACCATCGAAACCGCTAATCCACTCACGCCCTTTCCAATAATCTGGCACATATTCGCTATTATGTGCATCAGTACTTGGAAAGATGAAAGCACTTAGCTTCTCTCTACGCATAATTTCACGCAATCTCTCAAGTCTATCTTGTATTTTATTCATTGTCTTTGTTGTTAATTTACACATTTGCAATATCGACATTACAAAGGTAATATTTTTAAGATTTAAAAACAAATTAAATTGAAGATTTACACTATATTTTGTTATCTTTGCGGGCGCAACAAACAAGGAGTATGCCATTTATCATTTATAAACGGTTTATCTCTTGCTTCAAGCATTAAAATTCAACAAACAATTAAATAAAACGTAGTTATGAAATTCTTAACAAACGACAAACTCCTTATCGTCGGTGCAGGCGGTATGATTGGTTCTAACATGGTACAGAGCGCTCTTATGCTCGGCCTCACTCCTAACATTTGTCTTTACGACATCTTCGAGCCAGGTGTTCACGGTGTTTACGATGAGATGCAGCAGTGTGCATTCCCAGGTGCTAACATCGAATACTACGCTCCTGCAGTAGAAGACATGAACAATCCTGAGAAGGTTGCTGAAGCAGCAAAGAAGGCTTTCACAGGTGCTAAATACATCATCTCAGCTGGTGGTGCTCCTCGTAAGGACGGTATGACTCGTGAGGACCTCCTCAAGGGTAACTGCAAGATCGCTGCTGATTTCGGTGAGAACATCAAGAAGTATTGCCCAGACGTAGAGCATGTTGTTGTTATCTTCAACCCAGCTGACGTTACAGCTCTTACAGCACTTATCCACTCTGGTTTGAAGCCAAACCAGCTCACATCACTCGCAGCTCTTGACTCTACTCGTTTGCAGCAGGCTTTGGCTCACGAGTTTGGTGTACAGCAGGATAAAGTTACCGGTGCACACACATTCGGTGGCCACGGTGAGCAGATGGCAGTATTTGCTTCTCAGGTTAAGATCGATGGCAAGCCATTGTCAGAGATGGGTCTTTCTGACGAGCGTTGGGCAGAAATCAAGCACCACACAACACAGGGTGGTTCAAACATCATCAAGCTTCGTGGCCGTAGCTCATTCCAGAGCCCAGCTTACTGCGCTGTTAAGATGATTGAAGGTGCTATGGGCGGTGAGCCTTTCACTCTGCCAGCAGGTTGCTACGCTAACCTTCCAGAGCTTGGCATCAAGAACGTAATGATGGCTCTTCCTACAACTATCGACAAGACTGGTGTTCACTACACAACTCCTACAGGTACAGAAGAGGAAATCGCTGACCTCAAGAAGTCTTACGAGCACCTCTGCGCTATGCGTCAGGAGATTATCGACCTCGGTATCGTTCCTGCTGTTGAGAAGTGGGGCGAGGACAACGCTAATTTGTAATTCATAAGATTTACGTCATATCAACCACTCTATGTTTAGGCATAGAGTGGTTTTTTCGTATAGAATTATTTTTTTTGGCATCATATTTGTATATTTGCCATTGGATAATATAAACAACACAACATAATAATAGGTATTACAAATATGAGTATGGAAACAATTGAAAACAAAAGCTATGGCGGAGAACGCCCTTTATTCGGCATTCACAACACCAAACTGCAAAATATAACTATTACAGACGGTGAGTCTGGTATTAAGTGCTGCAGTGATTTAGAATGTCACGATTCTAAATTCTACGGCAAATACCCTTGGTGGCATGTTGACCGCAGCCTCATCACCAACTGCTATTTTGCTCCAGAAAGTCGTTCTGCCATTTGGTACAGCAATGACATGATAATGAAAGACTGCACCATCGACGGTCCTAAGTTCTTCCGTGAGATGAACAACCTGTCACTCGAAAATGTAACCATTACAGATGCAGATGAAACATTCTGGCGTGTTGACGGACTAAAACTCAAGAATGTTAAACTTCACGATGGCACCTACCCTTTCATGTTCAGCCGAAACATATATGTTGATGGTTTGGTTTCAGATTCTAAATATGTTTTCCAATACTGTCAGAACGTTGAAATACACAATGCTGTCATAAACACCAAGGACAGTTTTTGGGAATGCGACAATGTGTCTGTCTATGATTCTCAGCTCAATGGCGAGTATCTTGCATGGCATTCCAAGAACGTGAAACTTGTGCGTTGTCACATCAGCGGCGAACAGCCACTTTGCTATATGGACAACGTTACTCTCATTGACTGCACCTTCGATGCAGAATGTGACCGTGCATTTGAAGACTGCACAAATATTGATGCACAAATCATCGGTGCTATCACCAATATCAAGAATCCACAGTCAGGACGCATTGTTGCCGACAGCGTTGGCTCTGTCACCATCAATGAGAATGTAAAAGCGCCAAACAACTGTGAAATCATAGAACGAAAAAAATAAAAACATACTATATGGATAAATCAATCTTCGATAATGTAGTGAACCGCCGTGGAACAAACTGCGTGAAGTGGGATCTTTGTGGCGACGATGTTCTCCCTATGTGGGTAGCCGATATGGATTTCCCTACAGCTCCAAACATCACCAAAGCTCTGCAGCAACGTGTTGAACATGGCATCTTTGGCTACACTACCATTAACGATAGTTACTACAACGCTATCATCAACTGGATGGACAAACGCCACCAATGGAAAGTGCAACGTGAATGGATTCTATACACCTCAGGTGTTGTGCCTGCTATAAGCTGCGCCATTCGTGCTCTTGCCCTCCCTGGCGAAAAAGTGCTTGTTCAAACTCCTGTTTATAACTGCTTCTTCAGCAGCATCCGCAATCAGGGCTGCGACATTATTGAGAATCCACTTGTACGCGACTTCAATACCTACAAGATTGATTTTGAAGATTTCGAGCAGAAATGTGCCGACGAGAAAACAACTCTCTTCCTGCTTTGCAACCCTCATAATCCTGCAGGACGTGTGTGGACAAAGGAGGAACTTGCTCGTATGAATGAGATTTGTATGCGTCATGGCGTGAAAGTTATCAGCGACGAGATTCATTGCGAACTTGTTATGCCTGGTAACACATTCACACCATTTGCTGCCGTAAACGATGATTGTCAGCGCAACAGCATCACCCTCAACTCGCCTTCCAAGAGTTTCAACACAGCAGGCTTGCAGATTGCCAATATCATCTGCAGCAACAGCGACTGGCGTCGTCGCATAGATCGTGTTATAAACATCCACGAGGTGTGCGATGTTAATCCTTTCGGACCTATCGCCCTTGAGGCTGCTTATTCTGCCGAGGGAGCAGAATGGCTTGATGCCCTCAACGAATACATCTGGGACAACTATCAGCACTTGAAGAACTATTTCCTTGAGAACCTTCCTCAAGTAGAAGTACTCAAACTCGAAGGCACCTATCTTGCATGGGTAGATATCAGCGCCTACGAACTATCAAGCGATGAAGCCTACGACAAGTTGCTGCACGAAGGAAAGGTAATGGTTAACAATGGCACTATGTATGGACGTAAAGACGGACAGGGCTACCTGCGCATCAATATTGCATGTCCACGTCAAACCCTCAAGGAAGGTCTGCGACGCATAGCCCGTCTTCTCAGTCAATACACTCCTGATGAAGCCGAATTGGGCTGCCCAATGTAGGATAAAAAAAACTCGAATCAGAGCGAAATATTTAATGCTCTAATTCGAGTTTTTTTATATAACTAAACTTTACTTAGATTCCCAAATTCTTACATCTATACACTATTAAGGCTCTATTATTCCTTTATAATGCCTCTATAATCCGTCTATATTGAATCTTCGACGCAAGAACTTATTTTTTTATTACAAAGATTAGTGCTTATAGCCTACGTTTACTTTGTTGCCATTCTGGTCGAAGACATTGAGGCGAAGCTGACCTCCGTTATGGTCGAAATAGCGCACATAAAGTTGATGCAAACCTTTCTTCATGGCGTGCTGACCAATAACCTCACGTGGTGAATGTTCCTTATCGTTGTCAACAACCATATTGCCGTCGAGTTTCAAATAGCTTCCGTCGTCACTCAGCAAGGCAAAGGTGTAGATACCGTCGGCTGGCACTTCGATATATCCAGTGATGATTAGTCCGATGTTGCCACTTACGCTATCAGGGATAGCCACTTCGCTCACCTCATAGCAGCCGTTAACGGGGGCAGCCTCAATACCTGCACAGTCGGCACCAGTGTATTCATGCCACTCTGCACTAAGTCCTGGCTTCAGGTCTTTGCCTGCAACAGCAGGAGCCATTTCTTCCTTGATGAAACGACACTTAGTCATATCGCCCTTTCTGCCGTTCTTGTCGAATGGGCGGAAAGTGAAGTCGGTTGTCTTGTCAATAGTGAACTCGCCTGTGTAGAGTTTAGAATCGTTCTGTGGAATAGAACCGTCGGTGGTGTATCTTATCACAGCTGAAGGGTCGACACAATTCACCTTCACCTTAGCCTCATCAACAAACACATTTGTGTTATAGAATCCTGTGAGGTCAGGAATGCGATAAGTAACGTTCATCTTCTGCAACAAAGCGAAATGCTTAGAAAGACGAGTTTTGAAATCATCAAGACATTTGTTTTCCTTGCTGCTCCAGCCCAGTTCAGCTACAGCAATCATTCGTGGGAAAGCCATGTGGAACATACGTTCACGTGTTGGCACCCACTCTGTCCACAGGTTGCCCTGAACACCCAGCACACGTTGCTGTTCTTCGGCAGACAGCCCGTCAAGTTCGGTATTGAAATTATAAATCTTTCCTATGCTCTTTCCATCCTCATCATAGTCGAGATAAAACTCGCCATTAGGTGTGCAGATAAGATTGTTGCCATGACTGGTTGTTTCTTTCGGAGCGTTAGGAGCCCAAGAGCGCCACCACATCACGGTTTGAGTAGCCGAGAGTCCACCCTGAACAGTTTCGTCCCAAGCAATCATAGTCTTGCCATTTGCATTGAAGAATTTCTCCATGTCGTGAGTGAACCATGCCTGCAGTTCATGCTCATCCTTCAGTTTGTGCTCCTTAATGCGCTTCTGGCAGTCGGGACATTTCTTCCAGTTCTTCATGTCAACCTCGTCGCCACCAATATGCACATATTTGCTTGGGAAGAGTTCAAAGATTTCTTTCCACACATCCTTGCAGAAAGCCAGCACCTTGTCTTTTCCCGGACAAAGAGGAGTGGTGAACAACTTACCCCACCCTATCTGTGGAAAACAACTCAAACCGTCGTAGTTTGCAATAGCAGCCAAACTGTGTCCAGGCATATCAATCTCTGGAATAACATCAATTCCTCTCACACTTGCATATTCCACTATCTCACGAATATCCTGCTGAGTGTAGAAGCCACCATATTCAACTGTGCCGTCAGCCAGTTTGCGTGTTTTCTTTGCATCAGGAATCAAATCAGGATTATCCTCTTTCTTTGCACGATTGAAACAAACAGAATCCTGATTGTTCCAAGTGCGCCAACCACCCTTTTCGGTAAGCAAAGGATACTTCTTAATCTCTACACGCCAACCCTGATCGTCGGTAAGATGCCAATGGAATTTATTTATCTTGTAGAAAGCAAGAACATCAAGAAGTTCCTTCACCTCGTCCTTGCTGAAGAAATGGCGACTGCAGTCGAGTTCCATTCCTCTCCAGCTCTTTGCAGGTTCGTCGATAATGTCGGCATAGTGCAGTTCGGGCAACATCTGACGCAGAGTGGCAATACCGTTTATCACACCTGCATATCCGCAGCCTTCAATGCGCACACCCTTTTTGTCAATATGCAGACTATATGCGCCCTCTTTGCCTTCGCTGTTCAAAGCAAGCACAATTGTAGCCTTGGCAGATTTCTTCACCTTAATCTTTGTGCCTGTTTCCTTGGCAAGCACACCACTAAGATATTCGGCTGCAGGGCGCAGAGAAGCCACATTAGTGCCTATCGTTGTTTTATTGTTAATGGAGAATGTTCCCTCATGCCATTCAGCAGCAACAGGAACAGGAATAATAGCTTGATTCTGGGCAAAACACATTGCATTTGCCATGAGCACCAAGCCCAAAGTAATGATTCGGTTGATTTTTGTCATATTGAATAGTTATTAGTTCTGTCCGCAAAGGTAAAGTAAAATAACGAAAAAGCCTAATCAAAATTTGAAATTATGAGTTACAAATTTGAAATTGGTTGCGCAAGCGCAATTACAAATTATGAGTTTTGAATTATGCTAGCAAGAAACGCAATCAGTTAGTTAGCCCAGAGAAAGATTTAAATATTGAAATAATGAAAGATTTAAATATTATATCGGCGTAGCCGACTAATCTTCAACCTAAGGTCATCGACTGAGCAGATGCTGTCAACGAAGTTGGTGCATCTGAATAAGTGAAGGAGATAATGTTCAATCTTCTCTTCAACCGAAGGTCATCGACTGAGTAGATGCTGTCGGCAAAGCCGGTGCATCTGAATAGACGAAGGAGATAATAGCGAAGCTCTGCTTCGCGCTGGGGAGAGGCTCCCATTTTTTTTAGTTCCAGTCGGCAGGGTTACTCTGTTTTTCCACCTCGTTCTCTATGTCGTCAGGCAAGGCTGGAAAGAAATCTATTCCCGTTATTCGTTCCACCTCATCCACCGAGTTCACAAATTCCGTTTTCTTATGTCCCCTCATCGACTGATTGCGCATCACAAAGCCAATAGCCTTCGGCTTACCCTTCGTGCACAATATAACCTTGAAGAATGCCTCTGGCACAACAACCTTATTGCGCCCTATGGTTTTATGTGCCCCTTTCAGCAGCACAGGTCCGCACACAATATAAACATCGCCATATTGCTCAGCCCATGTTCGGCAGTTCTTTTCCAACGAGTTCCACATTCCAGAGTTCAGTCCTGCCAGTTGCGGACACATATTCGTCATCAGGAAACACTCTTGCATAGCCCTTTCCGACCATTTGTTGTCACCTGCAGGACACATGTGCCCACGATCATATCCTGAACTATAATAATCCGATTTACATCCCTTAGGGGCAGCCACACTCTCATCATCCGTGAAATCAAAATCCTTTCGCTTCAAAGGTCCATCAACATGATCAGCAGTAAGATGCCACGCCACCCAATTAGGTATCTTCGTTTCATGATTATACGAAACAGTATATGCCGTCCTACTTATTACCTCCTCATTTTTGTCATAAGCAGGAACTTCAAGAGAAGCAACACCAGCTTCACAGTCTAATTCACTCTCTGATTCAACTTCCGATTCACCTTCGAGTTTATCCCCTACCCTCTCATTCTTTTCTTCCGTCAGAACAGTTCCCTTATTCTTCTTTTCTGTTTTATGCGCACACAAAGCAGTCACTCCCATCAAGAGAGCAACCACGAAAACCACTCCAACATTATTCTTCTTTCTCCTCATTATATAATTGTTTGCAACAAAGGTAAACCCAATTTTATTCTTTAGCAAATTTTGAGAAGTTATTTTTTTCAGAAAGAATTATTCAAAGGGTGTCACATATTAAACTAATTAACTACAAATCAATACGTTACAGTGTCACAAACTGTCACAAACTGTCACGTGTTGTAGGCTGTTTGTGTGATACCCTTGTGACACCCTTGTGACACCTTAAAAACGAACAACAAACTAATAATCAACTACTTAACTACAAATGTGACACCCTTTACAAAAAAAATCACAAAGCCTCTCCCGGCTCAATGGTCTTTACACCCCCTTCGGTTCCCCCGTTCCCGGGGGACAGAAACTCCAAAAGGAGAGGAGAACAAACAGCTTGAGTTTACTGCTTTATCATTTTTCATTTGTCAACCAACGGTCACTGACTGAGCGTTTGCTGTCAGCGTAGCTGGTGTAAACATAAAGGCGAAGGAAGTGTATGATTAGAAAAGAACATGAGATTTGTTGTAGCCTCTAACTTTTTTCAACATTTTTCAAATAGACATATAAAATTGCTTAGTTAGCCAATTTTTATTTCCTGCCTAAGAAAAAAAAATCTCTGTCCAGAAAACAAAAATTACACTATTCACAGGTTTTTATTGTCTCGCAAACAGTGTAATATATTTTCTTTTTAAAGTTGTTTTTCTTATGCCATCTCCAGTTCTTCTTGAAGAATAGAGATATTCAAACAAGCCTCAATCTTTGACATGGTTTCGAGAGAAAGATTCTCCTGACCTTTCAATACCTCTATTGCTTTATTATTACAATTAAATCTATTGTATATTTTTATATTATCACCCATCTACTCTTATTTATTATTTTATTTCAAACATCTTCAAATTACCATTTAAATCTATCATTTTTAATTTATGATTAGAAGTATCAGAAAGAGCATTTTTTATTGCTAACAAACTACATATATCAGAAACAATCACTCCATCAATCTCTAATATCACATCATTTTTTCTTGCACCTAATTTATAGAGTTTGCTATTTTCGTTAATCATTACAATTGTTAATTTTGAATCAACAAATGACATTACCTCATTTTTTTCAGTTCCCTTTATTTCGATAGTTTTACTCATAGTATAAGGTTCGAACTTTATTTTTTTAGAAAAAGGATCTATAATTACAGCACAATATTCTAATATTTTTGCACCCAAAAAGGATTCTCCCTCCTTAGCCTGTATATGAGCATTATTAAACGAAATATCCCCCACAGCAAAAACACGAGGATTAATAAAGGCTACTTTAGAAGAATCACCCAACCCATGTACACTATATGTTGTTCTTCCTGTATCAGACCAAACTATCTGATTTGCTAACTCAGGATTATACTTTAACTTATTGATATCATATTGAAAAAAGAGATTAGCACCTGTATCAAAGATAGCCCAATCACTTTTGGAAGAAGCAATATTATATGAAATTGCAGGACGAGAGTTCTTTGTTTTATATTTCACATCTATTCCATACTCTTTCTCAAATAGTTGCTTTTGATTAGTTAAGATAAGTATGTTATTTCTCACATCAATTTTCATATTCAAGTTATCAAGCATGTCAAAGCCAATAATGCCTTCTGAGAAACAATCAAATCCGGTACCGCCCATTATAGAAAATTGATAATTTGGAATAATATAATTACCTATCTTAATTTCCATAGGTTGTGTTATATCTAAAGTTCCAGTCTTCTGATTCACATCCATAGTGTAGTACTTCTTATCAGATTTATGCATCGTAAAAGAACTGGACTTATATACAAATCCACGACTTGCTCCTGTATCTAAAATAAAAGGATAAGAAACGCCATCAATAGTAACAGGTACTAAGACTACACCATTTTTATATTCAATAGATATAGTATCATTAAAATTCTCTATAGCCTTTCCATTAAGGAAAGAAGTATTTAATAATAAAAATGATAAAAAAAGAATATATTTCTTCATAAGTAAACATTATAATCGTTTTTTATTTACTAAACGTTTTATTTTTTATTCTTCTTTCTTTTTTCTAACTCCTCCATATAAGCAGCAGTAATAACACCTGATGGTAGAGCTATAATAGCAATTCCAACTAAAGCAGAAACCATACTTATTGCCCTTCCTAAATCATTAACAGGATAAATATCTCCATATCCTACAGTAGTCAATGTTGAAGCTGCCCAATAGAAAGCTTCAAAGAAATCATTGAATAGCAGTTTGCCAGTTTCAGGTTCAACTCCATTACCCGCATTAAACATTATCAATGCAGTTACAAAGGTATAAAACATCGCTAACGATAATACTGTCAGTAAAACTTTTCTCTGTCCTTTTATTACCGATATTATCAGCTCTAATGGTTCAAAGTACCTCACAAACTTAACGACACGAAGAATTTTAAACAAACGTGATACCCTAAATGTCTTGAATGCTGGATTAATCAAACAGACTGTTGGCAATATAGACAACAGATCTATAATAGCCATAAAAGATATAGGATATAATACAAAAGCCATCCATCTTCGCTTAAACTTTAAATGATAGTCGGCTGTTAACCACCTTAGAAGATAGTCAATAATAAATATAATGCATGATACAACATCAAACAGAATAAGAAAGTCATTCTGCCTAAAAAACATCAATGGCAATAATCCAATAATTATTGCAGCCAACATAACATAATTGTATATTCTTGATAGCCTGCTTTTGCCAAATGATGTATCAATAACATCGTATATTCTTTTTCTTAACATCATCAATTTGGATTATTCATAGATTAATTAGTTTATATCAAAAAAGATATTAGATATATAAAAGCGCTTATAAGCGCCAGTTGGTACATCAATAAACAAAATTACGAATAATATTTATAACCTCCAAGGGAAAGAAAAGAAACTTCCTATTTTAAATAAAAGTGTTTCCATCAACATCATAATTATACGGACCATTTTAGAGAATTATACGTTTACATACGTAATACCATAACCATACAACAAGCATACTCTAACCATACTACAGCCTTACTTCTGTCTCGTCATATGTCCAGTTGTTGTCCAGTATATGTCCAGTATATGTCCAGTATATATCCAGTTAAACACTGAATATATACTGGAGAAAAACCGAATTACGACAGAACATATACTGAACACTAATGCTTACAGATACGAGGCTGTAGTATGGCAGTAGTATAGTAATGGCAAACTTACGACTTGCTAAATAACTTATTTAACTTAAACAGTTTGAGAGAAATTCTCTGTTTTGCATCTTTTTCGTGCAGAAATTTGGTAATTCTGCACTTTTTTAGTGCAACTTTTACTATTTTCTGCATTTTTTTAGTGCAATTTCGAAGCGAATAGCTACATTTGTCAATTCAAAATAAGATAAAATACAAAAACATTAAATGACAAATAACATTATAGAAATACTGTTGCTGTCGGTAGCCCTTGCGATGGACTGCTTCACTGTGAGTATTGTTAGCGGAGTGATAATAAGGAAATATCGTTGGGGAGTGATACTGTCAATGAGCTTCTTTTTTGGACTCTTTCAGGCAGCTATGCCTTTCTTTGGCTGGCTTGGAACAAGTAGATTTGCAAACTACATAGAATCATTCGATCATTGGATAGCATTTGGTCTGCTGGCATTCTTAGGCATTAGAATGATAAAAGAGTCGTTCAAGGAAGAGGAAGAATGTAGGTTTGACCCAAGCAAATTAAAGACACAACTCATTATGGCTGTAGCTACAAGTATTGATGCGTTGGCTATAGGCATTTCTTTTGCCTGTACAGGATACAAAGATATCAGTCAGCTAACATTCCCACTCATAGCAATAGGCATTGGCTCGTTTGTCTTCGGAATATTAGGACAGCACCTTGGCATTCACTTCGGAGAGTCAATACGCAAGCGAATACGCCCAGAACTACTTGGTGGTTGCATCCTGATATTCATCGGAATAAGAATTCTTACTGAACACTTGGTTGACTGACCATAAAAATAAGAAGAACCGAGAATACATCTTCAAAAGAGGTAGATTCCTACGGAATCAACATATACAAAAAGACATGATTCAGAAAGTAAACTTTCTCCTCATGTCTTTTTTGTATATCACGCCTTCGGCTCACCTCTTTTGAAGAGATAAACCACGGCACTCGTGCCTGTATAAACCCTAAACAAAAGTATTTAAATGTTTGTTAACATTATTAATGCTAAAAAGCCGCTATTGTTTTCTTTTCAGGATCATAGTAATAGCGTTCGCATTGATCATTTACAGGAGCAAAATTATACAATATACCTATGCGCACACCACCTAACCTCATATAATTCCATAACTGTTGTCTTTGTTCTAGAGATAAAGTAGCAATAGCTTTGCATTCTACATATACATTGTTCTTGCAAAAGAAATCCACTTGATGAGTATGTTTTACTGGCTTATTATGAAATAATGTCTTGAAATGGTGTTCTCGAATAAAGTCTATTTTTCTTTCTTGAAAACACATTTCTAAGGCATCTTGATAAATATACTCATTCAAATAAGGCCCCATTTCTCTATGCACTTCCTGATAGCAGCCTATAATATCATAAATAAATGACTTTAGCTGCTTAACTAATTTAGGAGGTAAAGTTGTTTCTGTTTTTATATTCATGCCATCAGATTTTTTTTATTATAACGAAACTTCCATGTGTATTAGTATATTGATGAATAAAAAATGTAATTACATCCCTTATGTCAGTAACCATTGGTTTCTAATTATACAATTGGGTTCATACAGGCATGGAGTGCCGTGGTTTATCTCTGAAAAGGTTTCTGCCGTAAGGCTTGGGGGAGAAGCTGAAGAAATGGAAAACTTATTTTCAAATTTCAACAGCTTGCTCACACAACCATTTCGAAGAAATGAAAACCGTTGAAGATGTTTTCTTGGTTCTTCTTATGTATAACAGTAGATTTCTGTCAGTGACCATTGGCTTCGAATTATACAATTGGGTTCATACAGGCACGAAGTGCCGTGGTTTATCTCTGAAAAGGGTTAAGCCAAAAGGCATAAGTATAAAAAAATGCGTAAATCGAAAGCTTGCTTTCTGATTCACGCATTTTATTTATATGTAGATTCCATATGGAATCCTAATCTTTTTCAGATGTAAATCTTGGTTCTTTTTCAAAGTTTCACCTTAGACAAGATTTTGTCTGTAGCACCAGCAAGACTCTGAACATATTTGCCAGCCTGATTGCCAGCCTCAGCAAGAGTAGCCTCGTCAGAGATAAACTTATTCATGATGCCAGCAAAATCACTTGCATTAGTGATTTCATATCCACCCTTAGACTGAAGCAATCCCTGCGCCTCACGGAACTTCTTGTTGTTTGGACCGAAGATAACCGGAATATTCCATACTGCTGCCTCAAGTGTGTTATGTATGCCCACTCCAAAGCCACCACCAATATAGCTTACTTCACCATAATGGTATATACTGCTAAGAAGTCCAAAGCAATCTATGATAAGCACATCAGCCTCACGCACATTCTCTTCTGTAGCCTGAGTATAACGAACAACCTTACGTCCTTCAAGCAACTTAATAATCTGCTTTAAGTGATCTTCGCCAATTACATGAGGAGCTATAATAAGTTTCCAATCTTTATGCTCATTAAAGAAAGGAATGAATATCTCTTCATCAGGCTGCCATGATGAACCTGCAACAAACACTTTTTTACAAGAGGATTCAGAACCATTCTGTCCGACAAAAGCCTCAACTATTGGCAAGTGTTTTGCTGCCGCCTTTATCTGTAGCACACGATCGAAGCGTGTATCTCCAACTACATCCACACAGTTGATGCCTATACCCGAAAGTAAATTCTTACTCTCCTCATTCTGCACAAAGAAATGAGCAAAATTAGTGAGCACTCGAGCATATCTGCTTGCTCCAGAGCGGAAGAATGCCTGACCTTCTCTAAAAATACTGCTTACGCTATATACTGGTATTCCTGCATTCTTGAGAGTAGCAAGATAATTATTCCAGAACTCATACTTTATGAAGAATGCTTTTTCTGGGCGCACCATCTCAACGAAGCGACGAGCGTTACGAAGAGTATCGAGAGGCAAATAGCAAATAATATCAGCTCCCTCATAGTTCTTACGAACTTCATAACCTGATGGCGAGAAGAAAGTAAGTACTATCTTATATTCTGGATGTTCCTCGCGGATACGCTCCATAAGAGGACGACCCTGCTCAAACTCACCAAGCGAGGCTGCATGAAACCACAGATAACGTGCTCCCTTCTCAAGCTTCCGCTCAAGAATGGAGAATGTCTGCTGTTCGCCATCCCACATAGTTCTCACTTTTTTATTAAAGCGAGAAGCTATGAAGACACCTGCGTAATATAAGGATATAAATGCGTTATACATTCTTTATTTCAATACTTCTATTGCTCTTTCAAGACGCTTGAGAGTTTCCTCCTTGCCAAGGAATGCAGAGATATCAAACATACCTGGACCCTTGCCTTCACCAACGAGAGTGAGACGGAAAGCATTCATTACATCTCCAAGCTTATAGCCCTTTTCTTCAACCCACTTCATGACAACAGGCTCCTGTCCCTCAATAGAGAAGTCATCAATGTTACGAAGAACATCAGCAAGCTCTGTCATCTGCTGAGCACTATACTCTTTCCAACGCTTCTTGGTTGTTTTCTCATCATACTCAGTAGGAGCAATAAAGAAGAAAGAACAAAGTGGCCACAACTCCTTAACGAAACTTACACGGTCTTTCATCATGTGTACCACCTGACGAACCTGATCCATAGTAGCCTCAACACCATTATTAGCCACGATAGGAGCAAAGAGTTGTGCTATCTCCTCATCGCTCTTACGTAGGATATACTCGTGGTTGAACCACATACCCTTCTGGAAATCAAACTTAGCACCAGCCTTTGAACATCTTGAAATATCAAAAGCATCAACAAGTTCATCAAGCGAGAACATCTCCTGTTCTGTACCTGGGTTCCAGCCAAGAAGAGCCAAGAAGTTAACAACTGCCTCTGGGAAATAGCCACTCTCACGATAGCCTGAGCTAACCTCACCAGTCTTTGGATCGTGCCACTCAAGTGGGAAAACAGGGAAACCAAGACGGTCACCATCACGTTTAGATAGTTTTCCTTTTCCTTCTGGCTTAAGAAGCAAAGGCAGGTGTGCAAATCGAGGCATTGTATCTTCCCATCCAAAAGCCTTATAGAGAAGAACATGCAGAGGTGCACTTGGCAACCACTCCTCACCACGGATAACGTGAGTAATCTCCATCAGGTGGTCGTCAACAATATTTGCCAAATGATAAGTTGGCAATTCATCAGCACTCTTATAGAGAACCTTATCGTCGAGGATATCGCTCTTAATGCGAACCTCACCACGTATCATATCATTTACAAGAATCTCCTCACCAGGTTCAATCTTAAAGCGAACTGTATATTGCTTACCCTCGTCAATGAGTTGCTTAACCTCCTCAGCTGAGAGAGTGAGAGAGTTACGCATCTGCATACGAGTATGAGCATCGTACTGGAAATTCTTAATTTCAGCACGTTTAGCTTCAAGCTCCTCTGGAGTATCAAAAGCATAATAAGCCTTGCCAGCATCAAGAAGTTGCTGAACATACTTCTTGTAGATGTCACGACGCTCACTCTGACGGTAAGGACCGTGCTCACCACCGAAGCTTACGCCCTCATCAAACTTGATGCCGAGCCACTTAAAAGATTCAAGAATATACTCTTCTGCTCCAGGAACAAAACGATGAGAATCAGTGTCTTCTATTCTGAATACAAGCTCGCCACCATGCTGACGAGCAAACAAATAGTTATAAAGGGCGGTACGTACACCGCCAATGTGCAAAGCGCCCGTTGGGCTTGGTGCGAAACGCACTCTTACTTTTCTTTCTGCCATTCTATTTAAATAGAGATAAGATAATATTTTTTGCAAAAGTACTATATTTTTTTGAGTTTTGCGAGTTTTTTTAGTATTTTCGCAGAGTAAAGACCATAATATAATGTGTAATGAACAATTATAATGCAAGAAAACGAATCCACTGGCGCAATATAACAACACGTATTGTACTGATTACCATAACTGTTTTGCTGATTGTATGGTTTCTGCCAAGAAATGAAAGACAGCGCTTTCATTATGACATTGGAAAGCCATGGATGTATGGTTCATTTATCGCTAAATTCGACTTCCCAATATATAAGAGCGACGAAGCCCTGAAAAAGGAGCGCGACTCTATTCTTAAGGCTTTTCAATCTTACTACGATTACGATGAAAACGTAGAACAGATACAGCTAACAAAGCTACGCAAGGACTTTGTGAATGGGCTGCCAGGGTTGCCTATGGAGTATTATAGCATACTGGCTAAGCGTCTTCACAAACTCTATCAGGCAGGTATCATGAACACACCTGAGTACAACAACATAGCTCGTGACTCAGCAAACATGGTACGGGTTATTAGTGGCAAGGATGTGAAAAGCACACAAGTAAACAGTCTCTACTCCACTATGACTGCCTACGAACAAATCTTTCAAGACCCACGCCTAAACGAACAACGACAGATACTTCAGAAATGTAATCTCAACGATTACATCATTCCTAACCTCACCTATGACAAAGAACGAAGTGAGGCTGAGAAAACCGACCTGTTAGGAAGTATTCCTATTGCCAGCGGTATGGTTATCAGCGGTCAGAAGATTATCGACCGAGGTGAGATTGTAGATGAATATGCCTATCGAGTGCTCAGTTCTTTTGATAAAGAAATGGATCGTAGAGATGCCTCTTCCAACGAGATAACAAATGCCCTTTTAGGTCAACTACTCTTTGTGGCAATATTAATGAGCTTGTTCACTATCTACTTAGCCCTATTCCGCAAAGACTATTTCGACAAGCCACGAAGCATCATGATGCTTTATACGATGATAACAATATTCCCAATCTTCACATCACTACTGATGTCGCACAATTTGTTCAGCGTATATATCATCCCATTTGCTATGGCGCCTATATTCATACGTGTGTTTATGGACTCACGAACAGCCTTTATAGCTCATGTTACCATGATTCTCATCTGTGCAGCAGCCGTTAGATACCAATATGAATTTATCATCATACAACTGGTAGCTGGTCTTATAGCCATATACTCACTACGAGAACTATCAAAACGCTCACAGGTATTCAAAACTGCATTGTTAGTAACCATGGGAAGCGCATTTGTATATATGACCCTACAGCTCATGCAGAATAACGAAATGGCTAAGATGGATCACGACATGTATTACCACTTCGTAGTAAATGGTATATTCCTGTTATTGTCTTATCCAACTATGTATCTCATCGAGAACACGTTCGGTTTTATATCAAATGTTACCCTCTTTGAGTTATCAAACACTAACAAGGGTGCCCTTCGAGATCTTAGCGAGATTGCTCCGGGAACATTCCAGCACTCTATAACTGTTGGAAACCTTGCATCAGAGATTGCAAACAAGATTTCAGCGAACTCACTTCTTGTACGTACAGGAGCCCTATACCACGACATTGGTAAGATGACAAACCCTGTATTCTATACAGAAAATCAAGCAGGAGTGAACCCCCACGAGAATATGCCTTATACCAAAAGTGCAAGCATCATCATCAGTCACGTTACTGAAGGTATGAAGATGGCAGAGAAATACGACCTTCCAAAGGTTATCAAAGACTTTATATGCACACATCACGGACGAGGCATAGCAAAATATTTCTACGTGAAGTATAAAAACGAACACCCCGACGAAGAAGTGGATATTCACCCTTTCCAATATCCTGGTCCTAATCCGTTTACACGCGAACAAGCCATCTTGATGATGGCTGATACTGTAGAAGCGGCATCACGTTCACTTACAGAATATACAGAACAAAGCATTTCTGAACTCGTTAATCGACTGATTGATGAACAGGTTGCAAATGGATTCTTTACACAAAGCCCTATCACATTCCGTGATATCACCGAGGCAAAAGATGTGTTAATAGAAAGACTAAAATCTATCTATCACACACGTATTCAATACCCTGAGTTGAAATAAAAGACAATCTTTTAGCTTTTTTGACCAAAATTTCTGCACAATTTTAGATTTTTGTGCAGAAATATAGACTTATTTTGTTAACGAACCTTAAATGCTAATACTAAATTGCACACTTAAGAACAATATGAGTAATTTTGCCGCCGATTTTTAACAAAGATTATTTAAAATGAATCATTTAAGAAAAATCTGCGTAGCCATCATCTTGGCGGCAGTTACCCCAGTTTTTGCTGGTGGTATCCTCACCAACACAAATCAGAATTTAGCATTTAACCGTATGATGAGCCGTGAGGCATCTATCGGTATCGATGGTGTTTATTACAATCCTGCAGGTGTAGCTTTCCTCAAACCAGGAAACTACCTTTCATTAGGTTGGCAAATGGCTTCTCAAAGTCGTACTATTGAGAACGATTACTCATTCTTTAACAACAACACCCAGAACCCAACTACTCCACGTGAGTTCAGAGGTACAGCCTTTGCCCCTGTTCTTCCATCTATTCAGTATGCTCATAACTGGGAACGTTTCTCTGTACAGGCTAACTTCGGTGTTATCGGAGGTGGCGGTAAATGTACTTTCAAAAACGGACTTGGCTCATTTGAGAAGATAGTTGCAGAAACTGCATTAGGCGCTGTTGGATTGGCTGGTGCTATTGATAATGCATTAGGCAGTCGTATGTTCACATCAGACCAGATGTTTGGTACTGAAGGTAAATACAGCTATGATGCTTATATGCGTGGCCGTTCATACTACTATGGCCTTTCTATAGCAGGTGCATACAAGCTCACAGACAACTTTGCTGTTTCTGCAGGTGTACGTGGTGTGTATGTATTGACCAACTACTTCGGATATGTACGTGATATCAAGGTTGGCAATATGCCTCTATATCAGGTTCTCGACCCCACAAAGGAAAATGCAGCTAATATTGAGTTGAACTGCGACCAGACAGGTCTTGGCTTTACTCCTATCTTGGGTATCGACTATAGACTTGGCCGTTGGAACTTCTCTGCAAAATATGAGTTCAAGACACGTATCCGTCTTAAGAACGAGTCAGTAAACCAGGCACCTTCTATCGGTAACTTGCCAAGCAACCTCTCTGCAGCTATTGTACAGGGAATGATGAAGCAAGGTTATACCTACGAACAGGCTACCGCTTATACACAAAGCAAATTAAGCGCCCCAACAGTTGTTGCAACAATGACTGGTTTGAAAAATCAGTTTGATACCAAACTTGCTGAGGCAACAGGCGAATTTGCTGACGGTGCAAAGATTGCTGGTGATATTCCTGCTTTGCTCACATTGGGCGTTGGTTACACTCCTGTTGACGCATTACGCATCAATGCTGGTTTCCACTATTTCTACGATCGCCAGGCAACTTCTTACAATCATCGTGAAGACAAGCTCAAACGCGGTACTATTGAGTGGAATGCAGGTGTTGAATACGATGCAAGCAAGCTCATCACTGTAAGTGCTGGTTGGCAGAACACCAACTACGGTCTTAGTGATGAATATATGGATGACAAGTCATTCGTTGTAAGCTCTAACTCTGTAGGCGCAGGTGCTGTTATGCATCTCACCAAGAAAATGGATCTCAACGTAGCTTATTTCCACACATTCTATGGTCACAAGAAGACAACTGAGACTGTTGCTCTTACCGAAACAGTAAAAGCAAACTACTCAGCTGACTACACCCGTAACAACAATGTATGGGCTGTGGGTATAGACATCAAGTTCTAAAGAAAACTGTTTGAATAAAAATGATGTTGACCTAAAGTGGGTCAACATCATAGAATATCTGAAGAGTGGCATAGCGCTTATCCTGGAGCAATTGACTCTGGACATATCGCAATGTCGCTCTTATTTGTTTACCAGAAAGACCATTCTCAAGCTTAAGAACTATCTTACGAATATTCAAAGTCTTTACACGGGCAACAGCTGGCTTGTCGGGTCCTAACACACGAGCACCAAAGAACTGACGTAATCGTGCACCCAACTCAAGAGCAGCCGACTCTACAACGTCCTCTCTACGATGCTTTAAGTTCACATAAATAAGGTGATAAAAAGGTGGATAATGGAAGAACGAGCGTTCTTCGAGTAATCCCTTATAGAATCCACCAAAATCATGACGCACCACCTGTTGTATCACAGGCAACTCAGGCAACTTAGTTTGCAATATCACCTTACCTTGTTTTCCCTTTCGTCCTGCACGTCCACTCACCTGACTCATCATCATGAAAGCATGTTCGAAAGATCTGAAATCAGGATAATTGAGCATAGAATCTGCATCCAGGATACCGACTACAGAAACTTTATCGAAATCAAGTCCCTTACTTATCATCTGAGTACCAATGAGTACATTGGTACGACCTGCTGAGAAATCATCTATAATACGTTCATAAGCATTACGACTACGTGTAGTATCAAGATCCATACGTGCCACTCGCGCCTCAGGGAAGATGTTACGCAAAAGATCCTCTATCTTCTCTGTTCCATAGCCTTTACCTCTAACCTCATTACTACCACAGTTAGGACACACATCAGGAACAGGATAGGTATAGCCACAGTAATGACACGAGAGTTGATTAAGATTCTTATGATAGGTCAGCGACACATCACAGTTCTTGCATTTAGGTACCCAGCCACACACAGGACACTCTATCATAGGAGCAAAACCACGACGGTTCTGGAACAATATCACCTGCTCACCTTTTTCAAGTGCTGCTCTTACTGCCGCAAGAAGATTTGGCGAGAAAGGACCATTCATCATCTTTCTACGACGCAAGTCCTTTACATCTACAACTTCGATAGCTGGAAGTTTTATTCCTTTATAACGGGTAGTAAGAGATACTAATCCATATTTTCCCTGCTGAGCATTATAAGCGCTCTCCATTGAAGGAGTAGCCGTACCCAACAGTGTCTTTGCCCCATACATCTGAGCAAGGACTATAGCCGCACTACGTGCATGATATCTTGGTGCAGGATCCTGTTGTTTAAAAGATGTCTCATGCTCCTCGTCTATAATAACGAGTCCGAGATTTTGGAAAGGTAGGAAACAGGCACTACGAGCCCCCAACACTACATCATAAGGATTATCCGAAAGTTGTTTTTGCCATATCTCTACTCGTTCGGCATCACTATATTTACTATGATAAATACCCAAACGATTACCAAATACACTACGCAGACGTTCCATAATCTGTACGGTCAGAGCTATCTCTGGCAAGAGATAAAGAACCTGCTTATGTTCGCTGATTGCTTTCTGTATCAAATGAATATAAATCTCGGTCTTACCACTTGACGTTACACCATGCAAAAGAACTACGTTCTTCTGCATCATCTGCATAAGAATATTATTATATGCTTCACTCTGTGCTTCACTCAATGGTTTTGAGTGTGCTTGCATCGTCGTCATATCAGGAAGCAAACTGGTATCAACAGAATTTATTCTACTTACCTCTTTCTCGTAAGAATAAAGCATCTTCTTATCGATAAGCTGCTTGATGATTGGCATTGTAGTATGACTGACATTAAGCAGTTCATCGCGTGTTATCTCTACAATGTCCTCTGTCGCTTTGTCGCCATCAAGCGAATCCCAATGCGAAAGAGCCAAGAAATCAATAAATACTTTCTGCTGCTTAGTAGCTCTTTTCAACACATCAAGAGCTATATTCAATGCCTGTTCATGCTGAAACTGAGGAGTCAAGCCAATATACAGCTCTGTCTTAGGACGATAGCCATCCTCAGCCTTCATACCAGCAGGAAGAGCAGCCTTCAATATGTCTCCAACGGGACACAAATAATAATCGGCTATCCATTGCCACAGTTTCATCTGTTGTGGAAGAAGAACAGGCTTACTGTCCATAACAGCAAGCACCTTCTTAAATTCAATTGCTTTTCCTTTGGCATCAACCATCTGTTCGGGGGCAAGATCGTGTGGAGTACATGTGGCAACACCAACATAGGTCTTTGTCTTACCTAAAGGCACAGATACACGAACGCCTATGTCCACCTTGTCAACGAGAACATCCTCTACAGCATAAGTGAACAAACCGTCAAGTGGCAATGGCAATATAACCTCAATATACTTCATGTTCAGGCAAAGATAAACAAAAAAAAGCAGATAACGCTCAAACGATATCTGCTTTTTAGTTTATAAGTTCTTTGGTTACAACTCAAAAGTTCACCAACTTAAAAATAATATGCAACAGCTAATTGGAATGACTTAGCATTACAATCTTTCTTAGAGCCCTTAACAGCTGCATCTATAGAGTTGCTGAAAGTAGCTTCACCAGCCTTACCAAGACCAACATTATAGTTTGCTGATACCTGAATAGAACCCAAGAGTACACCAGCACCAACATTTACACTATAGTTAGCATCACGAAGGCGCCATTCTGAGATTGTACCACTTGTCTCGTCATAATTGGTATTTTTGCTACCCAAGTTAAAGCCAAACTGTGGACCTGCAAAGACAAAGATGCTGGCAAGCGAACCTAAGCCAAAACCATAACGCACATTAACAGGCACGATGAACTGATTCTGCTTAAGTGTATTGCTCTCATGACCATCAACACCATCAACTTTAAAAGAACGATGATTATAGAGCCCAGAAATGTCAAAACCCAAACCGGTACCTGTGCTTAGTTTTACAGTTGGACCGATAAAGAATCCAGTACGATTACTTGAACTAAAGTCATCCTTACTGAGAGTCATGTCTGTAAGATCCAAACCTCCCTTAATACCTAATTTAATACTCTGCGCATTAACAGATAGGGCAGCCATCAAAACTGCCAATAATAAAAATTTTCTCACTATAATACTATTTTAATTAATGTCGTTCTCTACGTACTGTTACACGAGCTGATGAAGACGAAGAAGAACCAGTAGAACCTTTAGGCGCCTTCTTTACCTTTACTGTTGACTTACCTACAGTATCTCCGGCTCTACGGTTTCTCTTACGTAAACTTCTCTTTAATTCACTCTTATCTAATTTAGCTATACTATCAAGAGAATCCTTTCTTTCTCTATCACCCCACATATTCTCTTCAAAGTCTGCTATCTCTTTCTCTATACGCTTCTGTTCTGCTGTGAGAACACTGCTTTCGTTCTCAGAACCTGCAGCATTACAATACTGTGCAAGAGTTTGACCAAGCATATTATTGGTCTTATATATTTCACCACGATATTGGTTCTTAGTGAAATAATCATCAACACTCATCACAGCAGCATTATTGATACTGCTTGTCATGATAGTTTGCTTGGTAAGGAAAGGTGCAAGATCTGAATATTTTATCCAGAAAAGAGGATAGTTAGTGCTACCATCACCAAAGTCATCAGAACGTTCCATGATTGGGCAGAGCGCTAACACCTGAGTATGGAATGTGGCTGATACCTGATCAAAATAAGAACACTCCTTGATATAATATGCTTTCACCTCACGACCAGGAATATCACTATCATCAATATGAATTCCTTTATCGCTTTTCTCATAATAAATATGATAGTTGTCGATGATTGACTTTGGACTTACCTTCGAAGCGTCATTAAAACTCTCATTACCATCCAAACGATATTCATACGCAGGAATAGCTCCTCGCAAAAATAGTTTGAAGATATAGGTAAAAAGATTCATCTTACCATCTACAGGCTCTACTGGATAATATAGTCCAGCATTGGCTTCCTTTGTCAAATCAAGCTTGCGATACACATCACGGCGCCACACAACATCCTCGTTCATCTTCAGTTCTACAGGAAAAGATATCTGAGAACGAACAGTTACATTGTCTGCAATAGATTTCTTTTGTGCTTTTTTAGCCTCTGCACGACGTAGTTTCGGCTGAGCACATATTCCTTGCGCCATAAAGGCTATAATCAGTAAAAGAAAAAACTTCTTCATGATCTTAATATTGTTGAATTGTCATTATTATCTTACGATGACCTCCATGGCTCCAGGCAAAGTACGCTGAATACCATCAGGACCAACTGCACGTACACGGGTTATATAGAACCGACGGTTACGCGATAGTTTACGGAACTGTTCACGTTGAGCCTCAGAGAACGAAGCGCCATTAGATGCCAAAGGAACAGCATTACCCATATTATCAAAGAATACAGTTTCAAACCCTTGTACTCTGAATGGAATATCAAGAAGTCCATCATCAATTGCTGCATGAATACCAGTTGCTCCCATAAGAGAGCCTTTTGCCAAAGCACCACTCTTGAAACGGTTAGTACCAAGAGCAATATAAGCTGTTGGATCAGGCAGCTTGCGCACATGGAACACAAATGGTCCTGCACTACGGGTATTCTTACCATCTCTACCTGTCACTCTTATAGTAACATCCGAGCCAACAGCTGAAGGAATAATAGTATAGTGTCCATTTCCCTTAGCATGAACTGTTGCTCCTGAAGCTGACAGTGTCACTGCATTCTGAGGAACACCAGGCATACTCACACTTACTGGATTCTGGAAACCTGCATAAAGCACATTCATCAAATCAGCAGCTACAGTTGCTGTGTTTGGTGCTGGGATAACATTATATTTCTGAACGAAGTTACGACGTAGGAACTCTCCTGCCGCATTCTGCATCATAATATATCCACTAAAACTATGCTCTCCCACTCCGCCAGCAGTAAAGGAATAACTTCCCTGAGTATTTATACGTGAACCATTAACATATATGGTTGGGTGCTGAGTAGTATCCACAGCAGCCATCACTATCTGCGCATTGAAACGTTCGCCAGGATAGAGTGTTGTCTTTTCTGGTATAACAAAGGCATCAAGTTTATTAACGCGGATATCTTTTACATCAACCTGTGATACTAAGGTGTGAAGCACCTCACCCTCTGCATAACGCACATCATTCTGTAACTTTGACAATAATGTAACGGCAGCAGCAACAGGCATATTATCAAACATATATTCCTGCCAGTTCTTACCAAGAGTGTTATGCTTTTGGGGAACTTTAGTAGATAGATTACTCTCTATAATCTTTCTTTGACGTGTATCAGTAACATATTTCAAGATGCGCTCACGATAAGAATTGATAGCATCATACAGTTTCTTTCCCTTACCCGACACTGGTGACAGCATCACACTCGCTGCAGCATCAAGATTATCAACCTTCTTGATGTTATGTACATCACCCTCTGTTCCATCAGCCTCCTTCACAATGGCTTCTTTAAGCTGCTGAGCAAAGTTATAAAGTGAGTCACTCATATTCTTCACCTCGGTAGCCTTCTCAAACCATGCACGAACCTTTGCTGGATTCTTCTTCAACTGCTCAGAAAAATCACCATATAATGCCTCGTTCTCCAACGAAGAGCTATTTGTGGTTCTATTCAAACTCTCTTCTACAATCGAGAAACCATTGAGTACCTCAGAAGAGATATTCAACGCCAACATAGCCATGAGGACAATATACATCAGATTGATCATCCTCTGGCGGGGAGAAACAGGTCTTTTCTTTATAGCCATTTACTTATTCTTCAGTATTTGGAGTTGTAGCACCAGAAGCTGCAACCTTCATATTCACAGTCATAGCCTGAATCATACGAGTATAGATCTTATTAAGTTGCTCTATCTGTTGTGCCATCTTAGTGGTCTGCTCGTTGATCTGGTCAATAGTACCAATCTGCTTGCTTGCACCCTTTAGCTGCATTTCATACACACGACTGATACCCGTAAGTGTACGGTTAAGATTCTCCATCTCCTCACTATCACGAGTAAGACGCTCACTCTGTTCATTCACCTTGCTCAAGGTTTCAACGAGTTTTTTCAGCTCTTCTACGTAATTGCCTTGTGCCTCATTAAGCTTGGCTGCTTCCTCTGCACTCATCTGTGGCACATAATTAGCCTGTGACTGAACAGGTGCAGCTTGAGCAACTACTTTCACAGACTCAGCTACAACAGGAGCTTCTGCTTCTGTTTCTGCATTTGTATATGAAACCTTACCAGTAGCAAGGAACTCTGGTGTAACCCTTGTAGGCATCTCACGCCCCTCAGCAGTCTTATCGAAAGGACGGTCAAAGGCAGAAATAAAGAACACTAACACCTCGGTACCCATACCCAAGAACAGAGCTACATCTGCACCAGGAAGATAAGTCAACTTAAAGAGAGCACCCAAAATAACAATAGATGCACCCCAGCTATAAGCATAGTTGAGGAATGTCTGTCCCTGAGCAGTATCCATCCACTTCTGCAGACGGTACACAATATTGTATTTTCCGTAATTTGTCATAATTACTTTTTCTTTTTAGCAGTTGTTGTATTTGCAAGACTTCGTACACAACGGAATCCTATATAACTACGTGGTTGGTTCTGATATTCCCATGAGCGCCATGCCGAACGAACAAAGCTTTCAGGATCTTTCCAGCTACCTCCACGAACACTTTTCTTCTTCAATCTGTAAGGATCTTCCTTGGCAGCATTATAACTAAGCTGAGGGTTAAGGTCATTCATTGCATCTACGCCAGCCTCTGTAAATACAGTGCTTGTCCACTCTGCCACATTACCAGCCATATCAGCAAGACCATTACTATTAGTACCATAAGCGCCTACTCTACTTGTAATAAGATTACCATCCTCGGTATAGTTACCACGATCAGGTTTGAAATTAGCATAATAGCAGCCACGACCATTCTTCATATCCTCACTATCCCATGGAAACTCATTTCCTTTCTTACCACGTGCAGCATATTCCCATTCTGCCTCTGTAGGTAAACGATAACGCTGCACATAACGAGCTTCAGGACCAAGCCCTTTCAACAGATATTCTGTTCGCCATGCACAGAACGCATTTGCTTGCTCCCAAGTAACACCAACTACAGGATAGTCGTTGTATGCAGGATTACTGAAATAGTTACGCATATAGGTCTCATTCTCTGAATTAGTGAAATCATTTACCCAGCATGTTGTATCTGGATAAATGTTCACAATATAGGTATTCAGGAAATCGTATGGACCTGTCAGCGGACGGTCTATAGTCTGACGCACTATATTACCTTCGTCATCAATATAGGCTGTATCCTTTGAAATCATTACCACCTCATTTGGATCAACCTCTACATCAGTATTGAATGTACGCTCTGAAGGATTCAATCTATTACGACGCAAGGCAGCAGCAGTATAATCATAAATCTCATAACGATAGTTCATCTGGCGCCAGTCAAGTAGTTTTTCTCCTGTCACCGGATTAGTAACATACATACTCTCTATTGCACGAAGTTCATCCTCGTTAGGTTTACGAGGAAGAGGCTTCTTCCAGTTCAAACGTGGAGTGATAGGATTATTATACTTATCCTCTGTGATAAGATAAGTTTCATCACCACCATACTGAGGGTCAGCAAGACGAGTACGAAGGATACTATCTCTTACCCACATCACAAACTGTTTGTATTTCGAATTGGTTACCTCAGTCTCGTCCATCCAGAATCCATCTACGGAGATATCCTTCTTAGGTGTTTTCAATCCCCAAAGTGAATCCTTCTTATTCATGTTCAATCCCATGTGAAGAAAACCACGCTCCACCTTCACCATACCATAAGGAGCAGGTTCATTGAATGCCTTTCCACCAACACCCACTACTTCTCCACCGCGTCCAGAAGCCGATGCAGTCTTAGCACTGAAACATCCTGTCAGCGTTGTAGCAAGTGCCATAAGGCAAAGAACTATAACAATACTTCTTTTCATCATTCTATTATAGAATCTTATAAATCAATTATATCTTATTTGCTCTCCAACTTAGAGTATTCTTACACTCTGATGACGGTTACGTCCTTTCTTAGCAAGATTTAAATCCATCTGATAGCCTAAATATAACTCATGGCTTCCATTCCCTGGATTGATACCTGAAGTATAAACCTCATAACTATAGCCAACTACAACACCATGGAATGTACCACCTATCAGGACTGTCACAGAGTTCGTAGGACTATAGCTCAAACCGCCATACATCATTTTCTTTTCATTAGTATAGACCAGTCGGCCTGTGACATCAGCCCTATATCCCACTCCGTCTGTACGTGCTAACACAGATGACTTTATAGTAAGAAACGGATTTCTTAGCTTAATATTGTATCCTCCTGTCAAATAATATGTTGCATCAACCTTCAACTGGTTGGTTTCTCCAAGTTCAACAAGAGGAGAATTAATATGTTGTACCGAAGCACCAACATACCAATCCTTGTGATTATAATATATACCTATACCCACATCAAGGGCGTTTCCATTCACTTCAGAAAAGGCCAAAGCAGGATCCGATTTATCATCCACTTCCAATCGTGATCCATCAAAGTTCTCACTTAGCATACCTATCTGGGCACCGATGCTGATGCCGCCTCCAAATAATCGTTGCTTATAGGCATACTGCAATGCCAAACGCTTATGGGTGAACAATCCTATCTTATCATTCAGCAACTGAACGCCAGCACCATTACGTGTATTCAAAAACTGAAATGCTGCATCAGCACCAGCATATGCAGTTTGAGGATTATTCTTAAATCCAGCCATGTCAAGAGCATAAGCAGCCGAAACATTCAGTTTATCATCCTTACCCACCGCAGCAGCATTGAAGGAAGGTTCCATATCGAAGTAATGACTAAACGACACATCATATTGCGCCTTCATCTCTGAAGGAACAAACCATAGCACGAGCAATATGACATAAAAAACTCTTTTCACGATATTATAACGTAAATAAGGTTATATTATTGCATAGAAAAGGCCGTCCACAAAGGACAGCCTTCTATATTACTTTAATATTCGTCATCATTCCAGAGAAAGTCTTCTTTCGAAGGATAGTCAGGCCAAATATCTTCTATACTATCATAAACTTCTCCTTCATCCTCTATCTCCTGCAAATTCTCTAATACTTCCAGAGGCGCACCAGAACGGATAGCATAATCTATCAATTCTTCTTTTGTTGCAGGCCATGGTGCATCTTCAAGTTTGGAAGCCAATTCAAGTGTCCAATACATAGTCTTAAAATTATTGTTCTGATAAATTTGCATGCAAAAGTAAGAAAATATATTTAATTTCAAAGTTTTTGCACAATTATTTTTCTAAAAAATAGAACTAAAGTATATAATAAATCTTAATTTAAAAATTCACCTTATAACAGCGCTTATACTTGCTACTGTCGAAAAATACTATACCACAGTTATATAGATCATAGCAAACCCTAACTTTGGGATGGTCTATAATATTCTTCCATGTGGCATAATTCTCTTTATCATGAATCCTCTCTAAGATCAAGAGAGAGTCCTCACAAGCAACGTCCAATAGTCTATGAAGCAGATGTTCTTTTGAATAACTATCAAGTTTAATACTTGCCACATCAAACGTTTCAGGCACTTCCATCATCTCTTCTATCACACATCTCTGGTTACCACTCTGAACATAGTCTGCAACAATATCCTTATTATCACCATAATAATACCAACTATCACTCTGATGATAATTAGCTATTCTAAAGAAGAGACGACCTAACTTACACACCAACTTTCCTGCAGCCCGATATTTATCATCAAGTTCTTCAAAAGCATAATAAGGGTAATGTTCGTTTATGACATAGCGAATAAAGCTATAGGCTGAAGGCGACTGCACTCCAAACCCACGACAATAAGCTATGCGCCTTATCCAACGAAAAATTACCTTTATATAATACATAATGCAAAGATACTTAATAACAATAGAATTGCAAAAGGAAAAAAAACTTTTCTTCAGATTACTCCGATTCCTCCGAATTTTCTGATTATTCAGAATTTTCTGATTACTCAGAATTTTCAGATTATTCCGATTACTCCAATTATTCCGAAAACTCCGAAAACAAAAAAGCCCCGAAGAATTAATCTTCGAGGCTTCTAAAAGGAGGCGGCTTCCTACTCTCCCGCATTGCATTGCAGTACCATCGGCGTAAGTGGGCTTAACTTCTCTGTTCGGAATGGG
>CAJOCR010000019.1 GCA_905236755.1 uncultured Prevotella sp. | reverse complement strand
GGTACTGCAATGCAATGCGGGAGAGTAGGAAGCCGCCTCCTTTTAGAAGCCTCGAAGATTCAGTTCTTCGGGGCTTTTTTTTTGTTGCGCAAAGCGCGCATTGCGCTTTTTATAGAGAAAATAGAAGTACTAGAGGCGCTAGAGGCTCTAGTACTTCTATGATCTCTAGATTTTCCGGAAATTCTGGAGAATCTGGGGTTTCTGAGATTTAGGATAGTGCAGTTAACACTTACGATTTAATATTTTAGTGTAATAATTAAATTTTTTTTTTGTTTTCTCATTGTGTTATTATAAAATTTACTTATATTTGTGCCGAAAAATACGTTTAACCATTCACTAAAGAACGGATTGATTTGATATTTGTTTAGAATAGATGAAAGAGATACGAAGTTTTTTTGCTAAAGTTATCTACTGTTTCATTACTGCGACTATTTCGCTTCCAGTATTTGCTCAGGAGCAGAACAATTCGGCAAAGGATTGGGCTGTGGTGAGTGTGTCAGTATGTAATATGCGTGTGTCTGGTGATTATGATGCAGGCATGGAGACGCAAGGATTGCTTGGTGAACCAGTAAAAATTTTAAAAGATGGTCGTTGGTTATATGTAGAACAGGCTGATGGCGATCGTTCTTGGGTATTGAGTAGTTCTGTTGTTAAGATGACAGCTAAGGAATGTTCTCAATGGAATCAGTGTCGTCAGGCAGTGGTTACATCAATTTATGCCTTTGTGTATTCTAAGCCAGAGAAGAGTTCACATACTATTAGCGATGTAGTTGCTAATAACAGATTGAAAGTTTTAGATGAAACAAAAGATTTCTTTCATGTACAATTTCCAGATGGAAGAAAAGGATATCTCTCAAAACAAGATGCTGTTGAATTGAAGAAATGGCGTGCAGGTTTGAAATATGACGCTCAAAGTATTATAGCCACTTCAAAGAAACTAATAGGTTTTCCATATATGTGGGGTGGAACGAGTACAAAAGGTATTGATTGCAGCGGTTTTGTACGTACAGCTCTTTTGATGCATGATATAATTATTCCTCGTAATGCTTCACAACAAGCAAAAAAAGGAAAGCATATAGAGATTGCTTCTGATTTTAGTAATCTTATTCCTGGTGATCTTGTGTTTTTTGGAAGAAAAGCACAGGGTGATACTGTGAAAGCTCGTGTTAGTCATGTAGGAATATATATTGGGAATAAGAAATTTATTCATTCTCTTGGTTATGTTCATATTAGCAGTTTTAATCCTGCTGATGCCGAGTATGATGAATATGATCTAAATAGACTTTTATGGGCACAGCGTGTGCTTCCATATATAAATAAGGAGGAGGGATTAACTACAACGGATAAAAACGAAATATATAAATAGAGATATGAAAAGACGTGATTTTCTCAAGAAAGCTACTCTTGCTTCTGTTGGATCTGTATTAACCTTATCAAATGTTGATGCTATGGAGCGTTTGGTTACAGCTCCATTCTTCAATATTAATCGTAAAGGTAAAGGTGGAAAGATGACATTGAAATTCTATCCTTATGAATTGCAATTACGTCATACTTTTACTGTTGCTACCTATTCACGTACAACAACACCTGATGTTCAGGTGGAAATTTCTTATGAAGGTGTTACTGGATATGGCGAAGCAAGTATGCCGCAATATTTGGGTCAGACAGTTAAGAGTGTAACAGATTTCTTGCAGAAAGTTGACCTTAGCAAGTTTAATGATCCTTTCCAGCTTGATGATATTCTTACTTATATAGACTCTTTGTCGCCAGGTGATTCTGCAGCAAAGGCAGCTGTAGATATTGCTTTACACGATCTTGTTGGAAAACTATTGGGTGCGCCTTGGTATAGAATATGGGGCTTGAATCCAGCTAAAACACCCAATACCACCTTTACTATTGGTATTGATACCGCTGATGTGGTGAAGCAGAAAACTCGTGAGTGCGCTGATAAGTTCAATATCTTGAAAGTAAAGTTGGGTAGAGAGAATGATAAGGAGATGATAGAGACTATCAGAGAGGTTACTGATCTACCTATTGCAGTTGATGTTAATCAAGGTTGGAAGGACAAACACATGGCTCTTGATATGATTCATTGGCTGAAAGAGCACAACATTGTGATGGTAGAACAACCTATGCCAAAGGAACAACTTGATGACACAGCTTGGCTTACAGCACACTCTCCACTCCCTGTCTTTGCCGATGAAGCTATTCAAAGACTTAATGATGTAAAGAAGATCCAAGGTGCTTATAGCGGAATTAACATCAAATTGATGAAGTGTACAGGTATGCGTGAGGCATGGAAGATGATGAATTATGCCAGAGCGTGTGACATGAAAGTGATGATTGGGTGTATGACAGAAACATCGTGTGCTGTTAGTGCTGCGGCTCAACTTTCACCTGTAGTTGATTTTGCTGATCTTGATGGTAACTTGTTGATTAAGAACGATATCTTCAAGGGCATGGAAGTTAAGAAGGGAAAAATTACATTACCAGACAGACCTGGAATAGGTTTGATAAAACTATAGAGAGACGAGATGAAAAAAACAGTTTTATTCTTTCTTATGGCTTTTTTTTCGGCAAAGCTCTTTGCTGGTGGTGTTTTACCACAGGATGATCTTAATCGTAGAATAGCTTTAGATTTCTCGAAAACAGAAGCTGAGATAAGAGCATATATCCAGAAGTATATTCCTAATGTAACAGATGAACAAATGTTGCAATGGGAGAGAAGTGGTGCTTTGGAATGTCGTATTATCAATGGTGAAAAGCGTTATTTCAGAAATGCAGCTCCCAATCTGTTTCGTATTGATGAAAATTGTAGAAAGATAAAAGAGGCAAAGGATGGTATCCAGCATAAGGCTTATGTTGATGACAATGCAGTGAATATTCCTATTGTCATGAAGGAGGCATCACTTTCCTCAAATGGATTGGCTGATCCCAAGCGTGTTCGTATCACCTATACACTTACAGTGAATGCTGATGCTGTGCCAGCAGGTAAGGTTGTACGTTGTTGGTTGCCTTTTCCACGAACAGATTTTGAGCGTCAAAAAGATGTAAAGTTGCTGAAGACTTCAGAAAGAAAATATATCCTTTCTGGTAATCGTTCTGATCATTCAACTCTTTACATGGAACGAAAAGCTGTGAAGGGTAAGCCAACGGTGTTCAAAGAGGTATTTGAATATACTACTATGGGTGCATGGAAAAATGTACAAGTATGTAACATAAAGCCCTATGACACCACTTCTTCAGAATATAAAGAATATACTGCAGAGCGTTTTCCCCATATGGTTTTTAGTTCAAGACTAAGGAAACTGGCAGATTCTCTTACTGTAGGACTTTATAATCCCTATGATAAGGCTCGTGCAATATTCACATGGATTGACGAGAAATTCCCATGGGCTTCGGCACGTGAGTATTCAACAATAGACAATATTCCAGAATATGTTCTTGATAATGGGCATGGGGATTGTGGTCAAGTAACATTACTATTCCTTACTCTTTGTAGAATTGTTGGTATTCCTGCTCATTTTGAGAGTGGTTTTCATGTTCATCCAAATGATGATAATTTGCATGATTGGGGAGAAATTTATTTTGAAGGTATAGGATGGGTTCCTGTGGATGTATCTTTTGGAAGAGTGCCAAATGCAAAAGATGACGCAATGCGCTATTTTTATTTAGGAGGTATGGACTCATGGCGTTTTGTTGTTAACAACGACTGGGGAAAGCCCCTTATACCAGAGAAGAAATATCCTCGATCAGAAACAGTTGATTTCCAACGTGGTGAGGTTGAGTGGGAAGGAGGCAACCTATACTTTAATAATTGGGAATACAACTACAAAATTGAAAATATTAGCCTCACCCCAACCCTCCCCGGTAGGGAAGGGAGGACTAATTAGCGTAATTTGGAATAAGTAAGATGGGAAGAATGAAAAATTAAACTTCAAACTTATAAACTGTTAATCTTTAAACTCATAAATTAATCTTGTAATTAGTAACATGAATCCCTTAATTATTTTAATTACTGTAGCGGTTTATTTTATATTACTCTTTGGAATTTCGTGGTTTGCAGGTAGAAAGGCAGACAATCAAGGATTTTTTGTTGGTAACAGAAAATCAAAATGGGGTATAGTGGCAATAGCTACTATGGGCTCTTTTATTTCAGGAGTAACATTTGTTTCTGTACCAGGAATGGTTGCTGTTAAGAATTTCTCATACCTGCAGATGGTAATGGGTTTTGTTGTAGGACAGTTTATCATAGCATTTGTATTGGTACCTCTTTTCTATCGTATGCACCTTGTATCTGTATATCAGTATCTTGAGAATCGTTTTGGTGTAAAGAGCTATAAAACAGGAGCATGGTTTTTCTTTATATCTAAGATGTTGGGTGCTTCTGTACGTCTGTTCTTAGTGTGTCTTACTTTGCAATTATTGGTGTTTGACCCTCTGCATCTTCCTTTTATATTGAATGTTGTACTTACTGTTTTTCTTGTTTGGCTCTATACATTCAGAGGTGGAGTAAAGAGTATTATCTGGACAGATGTATTGAAATCATTATGTTTGATTTTATCTGTAATATTAAGCATCTATTTCATTGCTAATCAGCTTGATATGAATTTTATGCAGATGATAAAATCTATTAGTGATAGCGATATGTCGCAGGTGTTTTTCTTTGATGATGCAAACGACAAGCGTTTCTTTTGGAAGCAGTTCCTTGCTGGTGTCTTTACCATGATAGCAACAACAGGTTTAGATCAAGATATGATGCAACGAAATCTAAGTTGTCAAAACTATCGTGATTCACAAAAGAATATGATGGTGAGCATTGTAGCTCAGTTTTTCATTAATCTATTGTTCCTTATGCTTGGTGTATTGCTATATGAATTTGCTACACGTGTAGGAATCTCTGCAACCGGTGACAGTTTGTTTCCAGCTGTAGCCACCAGCAGTTTCCTTCCTTTGGTTGTGGGTATATTGTTCATTGTTGGCCTTTTCTCTTCAGCCTATAGTGCAGCAGGTTCTGCTCTCACAGCATTAACAACATCATTCACAATTGATATTCTTGCTGCCGATAAGAAGATAGAGCAGGGAAATGTAGATTGCTATGTATCGCGTGTAAGAAAGCATGTACATATTGCAATGGCAGTATTGATGGGTATAGTAATATTTGTTTTCGGCTTGTTTAACAACAGTTCTGTAGTTGATGCTGTTTATGTGTTGGCAAGTTACACCTATGGTCCAATATTAGGTCTTTTTGCATTTGGTATATTGATGAAGCAACAGGTAAGAGATCGTTATATACCACTTGTAGCAATACTTTCACCAGTGTTGTGTTTTATTCTCGCCAGCAATAGTGAAGCTTTGTTTGGTGGTTATCAGTTCTCTTATGAATTGCTTATCTTCAATGCGCTCTTTACTTTCATTGGTTTATGTATGTTGATAAAGAAAAGATAAAAATAATATATGAAAAAATTAATTTCTTTTGTTTCTGTTCTTTTGTTGTGTTCTCAGGCTGTTTTAGCCCAGAAACTGCAACAAGTATTGCCTGCAGAAGTTGGCTTTGATGAAGTTCGTTTGCAGAATGCAGATAAGGCTATTGAGCGTGCCATAGCAGAAAAGCAAACTCCAGGTGCTGTTCTATGTGTAGTAAGACATGGAAAAATAGCTTATTTGAAGGCATACGGTAATAAACGAGTATATCCAAAGACAGAGAAGATGACCACAGAAACCGTATTTGATATGGCTTCGTGTTCAAAGTCAATGTCAACAGCCGTTGCAGCCATGCAGCTTATTGATAATGGTAAGCTTCGTCTTACTGATCGCGTAAGCGATTATATTCCCGGTTTCGAGGGTTGGAAAGATGAAAAGGGAGAAACAACATCTATCCGTGTTGTTGATATTATGACACATACATCAGGTCTTCCTCCTTATGCACCAGTGGCTACACTAAAAGAGAAATATGGTTCTCCAAACAGAGATGGAGTTATTGAGTATATTTCTCATTGTAAGCGTGATTTTGCGCCAAAGACAGATTTTCAATATAGCTGTTTGAACTATATCACTCTTCAGCGAATAATAGAAACCGTTTCTGGTGAGAGCATAGATCAATATGCCAAGAAGCATATCTTTGATGTTTTGGGGATGAATCATACTTCATATTGTCCTGATAAGCAACTTAGAAAGCTTTGTGCTCCAACCGAGAAGCAACCGGATGGTAGTGTGTTGTGGGGTGTTGTTCATGACCCATTGGCACGTGTTATGAATGGTGGTATATCAGGTAATGCAGGCGTATTCTCTTCTGCAGAGGATATAGCTATTCTTTGTGCCTGTTTGCAAAATGGTGGTGAGTGGCAAGGTCGTAGAATACTGTCACCATTAGCAGTAAAATGTATGCGTACTGTTCCACGTGCTGTAGCCACTTTAGGACGCACACCAGGTTGGGATGTCTTTACAGATTATTCATCAAACAATGGTGACCTTCTGAGTCCTAACACCTATGGTCATACAGGTTATACAGGAACAAGTATCGTTATAGATCCAGATACTGATACCAGTATTATCCTCTTGAGTAATCATGTTCATCCTGAAGATAAGGGTAGTATGGTTCGCACACGCTCGTATGTAGCAAATGCTGTTGCAGGTGCTTTGTTGCATCCAGAGAAGTAGAGATATGAAAAAGATAGTAATATTGTTTTTCCTGTTGATTTCTGTTTTACAGCTTTCTGCTGCAGATATAATTACTGGTGCAGAACAGACAGATCGCTATTTGTCTTTTCTTAAAGGCAAAAGAGTAGCGCTGTTCAGTAATCAGACAGGTATTGTAGGCAACAAACATGTGCTTGATGTGCTTCTTGAGAATGGTGTTAATGTTGTTGTTATCTTCTCGCCAGAGCATGGTTTTCGTGGTACAGCCGATGCTGGTGAGAAAGTAAATAGCAGTATAGATACTAAGACAGGTGTACCAATCTGTTCTCTTTATGGCATAAAGGGTGGTATTCCTGATGCTCAAACAATGAAGAGTTTTGATGTGTTAGTAAGCGACATACAGGATGTGGGTCTTCGCTTTTATACCTATTACATCACTATGGTTAAGCTAATGAATCAATGTGCCATTTATGACAAGCAGATGATAGTGCTTGATCGTCCTAACCCTAATGGCTTTTATGTAGATGGTCCTATTCTTGATATGAAGTATAAGAGTGGGGTAGGTTCTTTGCCTGTACCTGTTGTTCATGGATTGACACTTGGCGAATTGGCATTAATGGCTAATGGAGAGCATTGGCTTGAGAGCAATAAGGCATGCAATCTGATAGTTATAGCTTGTCAGAACTATACTCATCAAAGTAAGTATGCTCTTCCTGTGGCTCCATCTCCTAATCTGCCAAATATGAAATCAATATATCTCTATCCCTCATTATGTTACTTTGAGGCAACACCAGTGTCTTTAGGTAGAGGAACTGATGCACCTTTCCAGTTATTTGGTCATCCAGATATGAAAGGTTATGATTTCAGTTTCACCCCTGAGTCGCGTCCAGGAGCAAAGAATCCTCCTCAGTTAGGAAAGCTCTGTTATGGTAGGGATCTTAGAAATCTCAGTGATAGTGCTATTTGGGAAGGCAAGATTAATCTTAATTATCTTATAGAAGCCTATCGTTCTGTAAATGTAGGAGATAGCTTTTTCACTCCCTTCTTCGAGAAGTTGATAGGAGTTGATTATGTGAGAAAGATGATAGAAGAAGGATGCTCTGCCGAGCAGATAAGTAAATGCTGGCAGAAAGATATAGAGACTTTCAAAAAACAACGAAAGCCATATTTGTTATACGACTAATTATTTATTAACCCATAATATCGTTTCATTTAAATGTAATTATTATGAATGAAAACAACATGAAAAAAGGTGTAGTCTCAAAGACGTTCTTTGCAGCTACACTAATCTCTGCTCTTGGAATGAGCAGTTGGTTGCCATCGGCTTATGCAGCTTCACCCTTGGAAGCAATTTCTGTACAATCAGTACAGCAATCTAATACCATCAAGGGTACGGTTGTTGATTCTCATGGTGACCCAATTATTGGTGCAAGTGTCGTTATTAAGGGCACATCAAAGGGAGCTATCACTGATATCAATGGCGCTTATCAGTTAGACGCTCCAGCAGCTTCTACAATTGTTGTGTCCTATATTGGTTACACATCAACCACTATTAAAGTTGGTAATGCTCGTACTTACAACGTTACTCTGCAGGAAGACAGCAAGACTTTCGACGATGTTGTTGTTACTGCGATGGGTATCAAGAAAGAACGTAAGGCTCTTGGTTATGCTGTAACCGACCTTAAGAGTGCCGAACTCATGAAAAACAAGAATACTAACGTCATTAACTCACTGGCTGGTAAGGTAGCAGGTGTTACTGTTACACAAGGCGGTGGTGCTGCCGGAGGTGGTTCTGAAATTATTCTTCGTGGTGGTACATCACTCGAGCGTGATAATCAGCCTTTGTTCGTTATTGATGGTGTTATCTACGATAATACAACAACAGTTCCAGGTAACTCAGCTTTCGATGGTACTGTTTCTGGTGCTTCAACCAATGGTAACCGTGTTATGGATGTTAACCCAGAGGATATTGAAGACCTTACAGTATTGAAGGGTCCTGCAGCAGCAGCTCTTTATGGTTCACGTGCTTCTGCAGGTGCTATTATCATTACCACAAAGAAGGGTAAGGAAGGTGCTGTTGAGATTAATGTGTCAAGCAAGCTCACAACATCGCATGCATGGAAGCTCCCAAAGGTGCAAAATACTTACAAGCGTGGATATTCTTCTGACGTGTATGATGCAGATAAGAACTATGTACGTACAGACTATGACGACCGTTCATATAGCAGTTGGGGAGAACGTGCTTCTGGTAATGAACAAACATATGATAACATAGGTAATTTCTTCCAGTCTGGTTTGGCAACTGATAACAACGTAAGTGTATCAGGTGGTAGCAAGACAGGTAACTTCTTTCTTTCAGGTTCTTATTATAATCAAGAAGGTATCATTCCTACAACAGGATATAATAAGGTTACTTTCCGTTTCAACGGTGAACAGAAGTGGAAAATGTTGACTTTTGGTGCTAATGTTGCTTATACAAAGTCAAAGACCGATAAAACCCTTACTTCTGCTGCTCTATATAATTCATCAGGTAGTGGTACCATGGGTGGTGTATATACATGGTCAGCATTTGATGACATGACTCATTATGCAAATGAAGATGGATCACGTTATCGTTTACCAGGTGTGAGTGATGCTCTTGAGTACTGGGATGAGAAAGACAATCCATATTGGATTCTTCACAACAACCTATTAAAAGATAATACAGAACGTCTTACTGCAAGTGTTCAGGTAAAGGCCGATTTGGCTAAGTGGTGGTGGGTAAGCTATCGCTTAGGCTTGGATGAGCATATCACCAATAACAATAAGACTATTGCTCCTGGTGGTGTCGTAAAGAAGGACTGGCAGAAAGGTATGTATTCAGAGAATGATTATCGTTACACCTATCTTTCAAACAACGTAATGTCAAATTTCTCTCATTCTATTGGTGACTTCAATGGTAACTTATTAGTAGGTTTCTCTTCAGAAGATACTAAGGGTGTGAGCGATTATCGTATGGCGTGGAATTTTATTGTTCCAGAATTCTATAGTTTTGATAATGCAAGTCAAACAGATCGCAACTTCCAGCATAGAAAGTCACAGCATCGTTTGTTAGGTCTCTATGGGGAGGCTCGTCTTGACTGGAAGAGTACTGCTTTCTTCACATATTCTGCTCGTAATGACTGGTCTTCAACTCTTCCAAAGGAAAACCGTTCTTATTTCTATCAGTCATTCAATGGTGCTTTGGTATTTACAGAGTTGATGCCAAAGAACGATATTCTCTCATTTGGTAAGATTCGTGCAAGTTGGGCTCGTGTAGGTAAGGATGCTTCTGCATACGCTACTAATACAGCTCTCTGGCCAGCAGGTACTTTCGTGGGTGACAAGATTGGTTTGGGAAATAACTGGCAGGCAGGTAATGCTTATCTTAAGCCAGAGATTACAGAGTCAACCGAGTTAGGTATTGAACTCTCATTCCTTAAGAATCGTCTGCACTTAGACTTTGCTTACTATACCAACAACTCTTACAACCAGATTCTTTCTCCTCGTTTGAGTAATTATATTGGTTACATCCTTCGTGATGTTAATGCTGGTGATGTATATAATAAGGGTATGGAGCTTACTATCAGTGGTACTCCTATTCAGACTAAGGACTTCACATGGGAGAGTAGTTTGAACCTTAGTGGAAACCGTGGTACAGTAGGAAACTTGATGCAGGGTGTTGATATTCTTTATGTAACCGATGTTCAGGTAGGTAATGTAAAGGCTGCATCTTTCAACAATGGTCACTTCATGGGTATTTCTGGCGGTCAGTGGGCACGTACCGAGGATGGCCAAGTTATTCTTGATGAGAATACAGGTATGCCAACATGGGATGGTTCAAAAACTCATGAAGTAGGAAATCGTGAGCCAAATGTAAAGGGAGGTTTCAACAATACCTTTACTTACAAGAATTTCTCACTTAGCATGTTGTGGGATTTCAGCTTTGGTGGTGATGTATTCAATGGTACCAAGTACGGTATGACTATTGCAGGTACAAGTGAACTTAGTGCTAACCGTGAAAAGATTACTATCGATGGTGTTATCAAGGATGGTGAAGGTTATAAGCCTGCTACCTATACCTACGAGCGTGGTAAGACATACCTGTATAATGGAAAGGAAACATCAGGTGATGCAATCATCGCAGATTATTATCAGACATATTATCCACGTGAGAGTCGTAACTTCATCACTCATGTGAACTATCTGCGTCTTCGTTCTTTGAATCTCTCATACAATCTGCCTAAGCAGTTGCTTATGAAGACAGGTTTCATCAAGGCTGCTTCTGTAAATGTTGCTGCTAACAACCTGTTGCTCTTCACTAACTATGAGGGTGATCCAGAAGTATCATTCGCAGGTTCTGGTTCTATCGGTTCTTCTTCTGTAGCAATGGATTACTATTGTGTTCCTTCTACACAGAGCTTCACCTTCGGTGTAAACCTTACTTTCTAAATTTATGGTTATAAAAAATACAGCTATGAAACTATATAAATCAATCATACTGGGTGCATTAGGAGTAATGTCTTTCGCTTCGTGCGATAGTTATCTCGATATAAATACCAACCCAAATACAGCAACAGCAGAAGCAGCTTCATACGAATATCGTCTGCCATGGTGTCTTCACTATTTGCAGGCAGGTTATGAAATTGGCGCAAGTGTTGATAGTTATTTTACTGGTCTTGTAACATCTACAGCTGCACGTGAAGGTGGTGCTTCACGATGGAATCTTAGTGCAACAACTCGTGCAAACCAGATCACACAGTGGTTCCTTGTTCCTTGTGCATCAAACCTTCAGGACATGTATGATAAGGCTATGGCAGCAGGTGCTTATCATTATGCAGGTGCTGCAAAGTTCATGCGTGCATATGGTTTTATGAATATCATTGACCACATGGGTGAGTGCCCTTATACAGATGCTTTAGGTTCTTCTACTTCTCCTGTTTATGATACAGGTAAGACCGTTTTTATGGGTTGTCTTAATGAACTTGATGAGGCAATAGAGCTTTTCAGTAAGACTCAGGAGGCTTCTGCTAAACCTCTTTCAGTAGGAGACAACTGGAACAATGGTGATGTATCAAAGTGGATTAAGCTTTGCTATTTGCTTAAGGCTCGTTGGCTTAACCATTTGAGCAAGAAGCAGGCTGGTAGCTACAAGGATGGAAAGTATGATGCTGATGCTATTCTGGAGTGCTTGACAAAGGCACAGCAGAGCAATGCTGATAATACCGTTCTCCGTCATACAGATACCAATGGTCCTACAAAGGACGTTGAAGGTTGGGATGAAACAGTTGACTACAACACAATCTTCTCTTGTGTTGGTATGAATAATGGTCGTTATTTCGTTACCAAGACTTTCTATGACAACCTTACTAACTTTGATGGAAAGGGTGTTGAAGACCCACGTGCAGATAAGTTTATTCCTTGGCAGCGTTCTGTTAAGAGTGCCACTACTCCTGCAGCTGTTAAGTGGAGCACAGATGGTAAGTGGCGTCGTTCATTAGGTATTGATATTATCAATGATGATATCTATTCTAATGGTTCTGGTCCTGTTCAGTCTGAATTTACAACAGAGGCAGCTACGTTCAATGGTGTTGATTATGCTGCTTATTCTTGGTATTGCAAGACAGACAATCAGGAGCGTCAGGGTGACACAATCTATGTTCATGGTAAGTCAAGTTCTAAGGGTTACGACAGCAATAAAGATTTGCTTTATCGTCGTGGTGGTGTTGACGAAAGTGCAGTGAGTGGTGTCTTCTCTGATCGTCCAGATAGCTATACTTACTTTGGCTCTTATTGGGAGGCTTGTTTCATAAAGGCAGAGGTTCTTATGCGTAAGGGCGACAAGCCAGGTGCATTTGCAGCCTATAAAGCAGGTATCGAAGCAAATATTCAGGCTGTTGAAGAGCGTTGTGCAGAGTGGGTAGCTGGTGATCCTTCATTGGCAACCTGTCCTTCTTTTGCACCTGCTACTCAGGAGGCAATTGATAATTATTTGAATACAGCTATTGGTACTGCTGCTGATATCACTATGGGTAAGATTATAACTCAGAAGCTCATGACTATGATGTGGAGTAGTGAGCAGTGGAACGATATGCGTCGTTTTGACTATGATCCACAGATCTTCATGAACTATGGCAAGCCAATGTGGTATACCACACACGGAACAGCTTTGAAATACTGTCCAGAGGGTGCTGCTCCTCGTCGTCTTCCACAGGCAAGCTATGAAGTGGACTACAATACAGGTAACCTCGAAGCTATTGGTGCACAGGTGCCAGGAGCTCTTGAATTGCCAGTAATTGTGTCTAAGGATGGTACACGCGGAAAGTGGTATAATTCAGATCAGATTCGTACTCTGCCAGTATGGTGGGATTCAACTCAGGAATAATTTCTAAAATATATCTTTATTGCCCCTGCACATCTTTTTTGTGCAGGGGCTTTTTTGAATGAAAGAAAATTGTTTTTGCGTGTACAGATTTTTTTTATAATTTTGCATTCGAAAAAAAAGATTATAATCTTATAACTAAGTGAATCAATAAGAAATTCTATGAATCAACAACTATCACCTGTGCGCAAGACTATCGTAGGCATCCAGTTTCTTTTTGTTGCCTTTGGAGCTACGGTACTTATGCCACTTCTTGTAGGTCTTGATCCTGCTACCGCAATGTTTTCAGCAGGTGTGGGCACACTTATCTTTCATGCAGTAACTAAAGGAATGGTGCCTATTTTCTTAGGTAGTAGTTTTGCGTATATTGCACCAATCATGCTTGCATCAAAGCAGTGGGGACTGGCTGGCACAATGACTGGATTTATAGGTGTTGCTGCTATATATTTTGTTGTATCGGCACTTATTCGTTGGCGTGGAACAGCGTTTCTTAATCGTTTGTTTCCTCCTATAGTTATAGGTCCAACAATTATTCTTATTGGCCTTTCGCTTGCTCCTACAGCTGTTAATATGGCAAAAGAAAATTGGCTTTTAGCTGTTATATCGCTTTCTGTAGCTGTTGTTGTGTTGAGATGGGGGCGTGGTTTAATACAACTGTTGCCTGTAGTAATTGGTGTTGCTGTGGGTTATATCGTTGCAATTTGCATGGGAAAAGTAGATTTTGCGGTAGTTGTAGATGCTCCATGGTTAGCTCTCCCTACTAATATTGCTCATCCTAAGATGCCTGAGTTTATGTGGCAACCTTTTGTATGTATGATGCCTATTGCTATTGCATCTATTCTGGAACATGTTGGTGATGTATATGTTATCAGTCAGGTGGCAGAAAAAGATTTTGTTCATAAGCCAGGATTGCATAGAACAATCTTGGGTGATGGCCTGGCCATTCTCTTTGGATCGTTTGTTGGTGGCCCTCCTGTAACTACTTATAGCGAGGTTACTGGTGCCGTACAGATTACTCGTGTCACCAATCCTCAGGTTCTTCGTATAACAGCTGTAACAGCTATTGTGTTCTCTGTTATTGGTAAGATGAGTGCATTCTTGCAGAGTATTCCTTCTGCTGTGTTAGGAGGTATTATGTTGTTACTGTTTGGTACTATTGCCTCAGTGGGTATTCAGAGTATGGTTCGTAACAAAATTGATTTCTCTGATACTCGTAACACCATCATTACTTCATTAATGCTTACCGTAGGCGTAGGTGGTGCTGTTCTTAATGCAGGATCTTTCTCTCTTGGAGGTATCGGTCTTGCTGCTCTTGTCGGCATTGTACTAAACTTGGTGGTTCCGGAAAGGAAATAAGCCTCCCCCATCCCCCTCCGATAGGATGGGGCTAACTAACAGGCAGAAATAATTCTTAGTTGAATAATTTATTCAAGTTTATTTTTATCAAGAATTACTGGAATTAGTATGATACTTACTATGAGTTAGTATCATACTTATGATGTATAAAGAGCATAGTTAGTTTTTGAGTTTATTAGTTCTGGAGTTTTTCGAGTTTTACTTTTTACCCTTTTACTTTTTTACCTTTAAATTATTTTGAGTATATTTGCATTACATTATAATGTGAAGATGATACGGAAAACTGTAATAGGAGTATGTTTATTCGCAGTAGCAACTGCAATATTGATATATGTGATAGCGTTGACTTCCTACGATGATAGGATGTTATCGCTAAACGAAACGGAGTATTACTTTAATGACCGTTTGGCTTCAATTTCTTCAGAGGGTGATTCTGTTATCTGGGTAGGTACGGAATTCGGGGATGTGTGTTTGTCCGATGGTAATAATCAGCATCAGATTAAATTAGGCGATGACCGTATTTACAAGGTATATACGGAAAGTAAGACTGGCGATAACCGTATTTGCTGGATAGGAGAGCGTAATTCAGGGCTCACAAAGTGGGAAATAGAAAATGGTAAGGCAACACTACTGGCTGAATATAGTATCCCATATAAGGGATTACATTATTCGGTGTATGATATAGAGGAAGTTAAAGGAAAACTTATAGCAGCAACAAGTCAGGGCGTTTTTGTGCTGAATTTGCAACAGAAAGGCGCTCAACTTAAGATGATATATCCACTTGATGCACATAAAAAATATAAAACTGGCGAACCTTTTGTTGCCAAAAGAATAGTAAGGACTCCACAAGATGATATTTTGATAGCAACTCAGAATGGTTTGTTGCATATCAATTTGAATACTATGCTGACATCTGTCTCTCATAGAGGAGAAGCAATAAATGATTTGTGTTTGATAGGAGAGGATGTGAATATTCTTGCTGGTGACAGATTTTATGTTGAGAATACAAAAGGTGAGTTAAAACAAAAAGTCCAACTGGATTTTCATGCCAATGTGTTTTATAATGTTGGTGGGGCTTATTGCTTCTTGGATAACAGTCAGGCAATGTTGTCGCGCGACCTCAAGCATTTCTTCACAATTTCTTTGAGGAGGAAAATCCCGATGTATTGTAACAATGTTGTTGTTACCGATCATCATTCTGGTTATGTGATGCTTGTTACAGAAAATGCACTATGGAAGGTTCCTGTGCATCAGAGCATGTTTAATGAAAATGCTCCTATTGTTACTGCCTGCTGTGATAATATGGGAAACACATATTATATTAGTGCACGTAATGAAATCTTTATGCAGCCGAAGGGGGGACGTCAGGCTCAAAAGATTTTTGATTTCATTCATGAATCACCAATTGTAGAAGCTAAAGCACATGATGGCTATTTATATTATATCAATAGTCGCAGAGAGTTAAAAAGAATATGGCTTACAAATAATTTTGTCAGGAATCTGTTACTGGCTAGAAAAGAACTTCTTTATCTTTCGCAGGCTAAAATCACGTCATTGGGTATGACTACCAGTGATGATGATGTGAAAATATATTTGGGTGTACAGGATGGTTTGATGGAAATTAATCCAGAAACACAAAAGGTAGATACAATAAAGATGTTTGACGATAAGTATATTACCAATTTCTATTCTCAGGGAAAGGATAATGGTAATCTGTATCTTACCACTCTTAATCATGGCATATTCTATGGTAAGAATCGTGATTTTAAACTTGTTGATGGTTCTTCAAGTTTGGAGAATATCAGAAGTATGGCAATAACAGAGGAATTTCCTCCTCAGATGTTAGTTTTGACTGGTAACACGTTGCTTCTTAATGGCAGTCATGAAACTCTCGATGCCAAAGGCGAGGATTATATGATTGCCGTAGGCGATAGTATAGTATATACCTTGCCAGAATTCGGAATCAGAAAATATCGCAAGCAGAATAATAAACTTCTTCTGGTTGCTGATTATTATCATGATGTGAGATTTGAAAAACAAGCGTTGGTAGCCCAGAATGGTAATATACGTTTGGGTTGTGAACTTGGTGTATTGAGTTTTAATGCTGGACAAGAAGACACGGCACAATGGGTTGATATTGTAAACAGTAATATTACTCGAAGAGGACTTGTTATTACTGCTGTTTCCATATTACTGTTGCTTGCTATAATTTTCTTGGCTTATTATAGGTACAGAATGTTCAGTATCAGACAGATTCATGTTAGAAAAACAGATTTAAAGAAACGTTTGAAGGAACTTGAATCTGTGTGTATGTTACTATCAGGAAATTACGAACAAGAGATAGAACAACTTAAAAAGGATATTGATGATGTTAGAATAGGAGGGCGTCATACGTGGAAGCAGAATAATGCAAAGATGGCAGAACTCTCTGATACCATTATGCGTATGAACCGTAATACGGCTTTGTTGTTGTTAAAGCAGATTGATAAGCAACGAGATCGTTTGGTAACTCTTGAAATAGCCGACAGCAAGCAACTACTTGCTGCAACAGAAGAAGCTCTGCAGCAAGGAAAGATAGAGACGTTGCGTAGTCAGACTTTAGCCAACGATCGTTGGTTGAAGTATTACGAAAAGGTAAAGATGGAGTTGCACGAATACACTCAGCATCTGCAACAAATGATAATTATTGATGGTTTGACGAAAGGCATCATTGAACGCATAGAAGATTATAAGGAACAGCTCACTACTAAGTCGATGAGTGTGCTTGAGTCTGATTTGGATTCTATTCGTAAGAGCTATGCGCATATTATGGATGAAGATGCGCTGCAGATATTACTGAAATACAAACTGAAATGTAGCAAACAGTTAGCGGCATTAGGCGGTGGTGATCGTGTTGTTGTTGCAGTGAGAAGCCAACTGGATAGTATCACTACCGATATGGAACATCAGGATCGTTTGGCACTGTTGCGACAAATGAAACATACTAACGAACGAGTTAGTCAGGTGTTGCTACGTGCTGATTTAGCAAAGACAATGAAGCAGTATGCTGATAATCGTGATGTGCTTATCACAGAAGATGAATTGGCACACCACATTGATGAGCTGATAGCAAAGATATATGCTTCAATGGCAAATACCGATCCACGTTTGATAAGTCAGATTCTTAAGTTTAATGGTTTCGATAATCAGCAGGCAAAGGTGCTTATGCTTTTGATGACTGATCCAAAAGTTAAGCGCACTGATATACCAGGAATGATAAGGGTTATTGGTAACCTTAATCCTGTTGTTAGTAGATTAATGAAGAACAAAATTAAGCCAGTAGAAGAGGATTTACGACTGTATGTTGAGCGTCATCCAGCATCTATGGCAGCCTATATTTTAACATTGATTGAATAAATGTGAAAATCGGGTTGTATGTATAACTTATTGATAAACAATGCTTTGCAAAAAGTTGCATTTTCAGAAAATATAGAAATCTCAAAATGCAACTTTTTTTATTTTCTTTTTCACTATAACTTTGCAATATCGAGTTTACCGAAGATTAAAATTTTTAATGTATAACTTAATAACGTAAAGCTATGATGAAAAGAAATCTTATGATTGCTGCTTTGGCAGTATTCAGTTTTACAGTTTTTGCTCAGACAAAGATTAAGGATGTAAGAACTAATCCAGATTTGTTCTTCCTTCAGGATGGCGAACAGCCAAGTTCTCTTGATCTTCTTCCTCCACCTCCAGAGATGGGCTCTCTCCAGTGGTTCAACGATGAAAGCCGTTATTATTGGGGTGTGAAGCAGCGTGATACAGAACGTGGTGATCAGGCTGCTGCTGATGCTAATGTTGAGGATGTGGCACAGAACTTCTCTGAAGCTTTTGGTACACCTATAACAAAGGAGAACGCTCCAAACATCTATAAGTTGGTTTATAAGATGCGTGAAGATGCAGGCGACCTTGCTACACGTAGTGCTAAGAAATATTACAATCGCATTCGTCCATTTAAGTATTATGGCGTTCCTACATGTAACTCTAAGCAGGAAGGCGAACTGTCAACAAATGGTTCATATCCTTCAGGTCATACCACAATAGGTTGGGCAGAGGCTCTTGTTTTAGCAGAAATCAACCCTGATCGTCAGAATGAAATCTTGAAGCGTGGCTTTGAGATGGGACAGAGTCGTGTAATCTGTGGTTATCACTGGCAGAGTGATGTTGATGCTGCACGTATTGTAGCCTCTGGTGTTGTTGCTCGTTTGCATGCTAATGCAGAATTCCAGAAGTATCTTACTGCAGCCAAGAAGGAATTTGCTAAGCTTGTTAAGGCAGGTAAGGTAAAGAAGAGCGAATTTGTTGCTACACCTTGGGATGTAAAGAAGTAAGGAATAGTATTGCTTAATTATTAAGGAAAAGTTTAAATGAAAAAATATGTATTAGCTGCAGCACTTTGTTTCGGTATTGCAGCAAGCGCTTTTGCACAGGAGGAGAAACTGGTTGTAAAACCTTCAGGCCGTATCTTAATGGACGGTGCTATCATGCACAGCTCTGATGATGTTGCTGATGCAGCAGGCGAGGCTGGTTTCAATGTACCTGATGTACGTATAGGAATGAAGGCTTCATATGGTAACTGGGAAGGAAAGGTTGATGTTGGTTATGCTCGTCAGAGCCTTTCTGTGAAGGATGTATTCATTCAGTATAACTTTGATAAGAAGAATTTCCTTCGTGGTGGTTATTTCGTTCATCAGTTTGGTTATCAGAGTGCCACATCTTCAAGCTTCAAGATTGCTATGGAAGAGCCTGAGACACATTCTGCCTTTGGTGTAGGTGGTCGTCTGCTTGGTTTGATGTACGAGCATAGTGATGATAAGTTCATGGGTGCTGCATCCCTTTATACCGATAATCAAAGTTTCAAGAAACAGACAAACGAGACAGGTTATCAGGGTTCTGGTTTGATGACACGTTTGGTTTATCATCCATGTATTGAGAGAGGCAATCTCTTCCAGGTAGGTGTTGGCTTGAACTATGAGCTTGCATCAAAGAATGGTGCTAATATGAAGTGGACTTCACCATATCCTACACGTGTTGCCAAGCTTACTGCTATGGGTGTTGAACTTGCTGATGCCAAGAGCGATTTCAAGTTCACAGGTGAAGTTATGGCTGCTAAGGGAAATATTGGTTTAGAAGCACAGTATATTATGATGAATGTAAACCAGCGTAATCTTCCTAACTACACAGCATGGGGTGCGTATGGTAATCTCCGTTTCCTTCTAAACAGTGAATATACCTATGTGAAGAACGATGCAGGTATTGCAACACCAGATCCTAAGTCTTGGGAGCTTGTTGCTGCATACAACTACACAGATATGAACGATGGTGATATTCTTGGCGGAAAGTTGAGCGACTGGTCACTCACTATGAATTACTATATTAATAAGTATATGATTTGGCGTGTCAGCGGTCATTATGTTCATGCAGGTGAAACCAATACTGGTCTTGCTGTAACAGCCAACAAGAACGACTTTTCTGTTCTTGAAACCCGTTTGCAGATTAAATTTTAATTAATACATTATTATATTATACCAATATGAAGAATACAAAGTTTTCTCTATTGGTCTTGATGTTGCTGCTGCCATCATTTATGATGGCGCAGCTTCAGCGTTCAGAGACCTTTAAAAGTAAGTATCAACTAAAAGAAGTAGTAATTTTAAGCCGACACAACATCCGTGCCCCGCTTTCTGATGATGGTAGTGCATTAGGCCGACTAACCCCACATCATTGGACTAACTGGTCATCAGGTTCAAGTGAGCTTACCTCACGTGGAGGAGTTCTTGAAACAATGATGGGACAGTTCTTCCGCAAGTGGACAGTAAGCGAAGGACTATTTAAGGAAAACACCGTTCCAACCACTTCTGAAGTGTTTTTCTATGCTAACAGTATGCAACGAACTATAGCCACTGCACAATATTTCTCTTCTGGTTTCATGCCTATTGCTAATATTGATATTAACCACCGCTATACAGCCAGCAAGATGGATCCAGTTTTCACACCTCGTCTTACAAAGCTTTCTGATGCATTCAAAAAGGAGGCTATGAAGCAGATTAATGCTATGGGTGGAAAGAAAGGTATTGTAGGTATCAACGAACAGTTGAAAGAAAGCTATGATATAACAGTTAAAGTTCTTGATCTTAAGGAATCGCCAGCTTGTAAGAGTGGTGAGGTATGTGCTTTTGATGATTATAACACACAGATTATATTTAAACTGTTTGATGAACCACGAATGAAGGGGGCATTGAAACAGGCTAATTCTGCATCTGATGCTTTTATCTTGCAATATTATGAAGAGCCTGATGCTAAGAAAGCTGCTTTTGGTCACGATATTACTTTAGATGACTGGACAAAAATAGCAAAGATAAAGGATGTGTATGGAGATGTTCTCTTTACTGCACCTATCGTAGCTGCTAATGTTGCTCATCCACTTATTCAATATATTTTTGACGAACTGAATTCTGAGGGACGAAAGTTCACGTTCCTTTGTGGTCACGACAGTAATATTGCCAGTGTTGATGCTGCTCTTGGGGTTGAGGATTATGAACTTCCTAATTCTATAGAGAAGAAAACACCTATAGGAAGCAAGCTTGTTTTTGAAAAGTGGGTTGATGCTGCCGGTAAAGAGTATATTGGTATGAACTTGGTTTATCAGTCAACCGATCAGTTGCGTAATATTACAATGCTTAATTTGCAGAATCCTCCAATGATATTCCCTTTGAAGTTAAAAGGCTTGACTGCCAATGCTGATGGCTTATATACTTTTGAGGATATCAATGCACGATTCACGGAGGCATTGAACGCCTATGACGCTATAAAATAATGAACTGGATTGATATAGACGGATTATAGAGGCAATATAATTTAAGATTGAAGTATTGAAATAATGAAATATTAAAGTGAAGGAAGTAAATATTGAAAATCTTATTTGGCCTTTTGAATTCTAAAAAAAGTAGGATATGTGTTTGAAGCATATCCTACTTTTTAGTTTTATTAGTAATTTCCGTGAACGTATGGATCGTCTCTATACTGATCGTCCTTTTCTAAACGGAAATGTATGTATTGATTTTCGAAATCGAGATAGCCTTCAAAGGTATTGCCATCCAAACGATAGTCTCGTATTTGACCTACTGCACCACCTTCGTAGATAATTGTTATTACCTCATCAGCAACACTATAGTTGAAATTTTCTTTGATGCGTGTGCGTGAATCATAGCGGTAATTGGCATAATCTATTTCATAACCATGACCGCCACGGCTACCTGGTTTGCCGTCAAAGCGGAATACGGTATAGTAATTACCACCACTTACTCCACGGAAAGAATTGTATGTAGTACGTATTTCCCCACTCCAATGTCCCTGAAGCTGTGCAGCAATCTGTTGTTCTTTGTCACATGATGTAAGAGTCAATGAAATGATGAAGAGCATCATCATTATCATTAGGCTATAAATTTTTCTCATAGTTAGTATGTTTTTGTTTATTTTGCGCAAAGATACGTTATAAATATGAGATTTCAAAATATAATTATTTCAAATATGTAATTTATTATAGGAAAATGTTGCATTATGTTATTTTTTGATTATTTTTGCATCCGCAAAATAGAAGAAGAGATAATAATAAATTGTGTTTAGCTAAATGAAGCGTATATTCATTACATTATTCATAGCTGTTGCAGCTATGAGTAGTTATGCCCAAAATTCAGAGTTGTCAGAATATGCTGGTTGGTATAAGAACCATAACGACTCTATTTGTGGAGCTAATATAAATGCGGCTCTTGACTATATCAAGACTAATAAAATAAAGCATAAGAAAAACATTATTGTAGGTGTTCTTGACTCTGGTATTGACACAGCATCTGTTACCCTGAAACAGGTGCTTTGGACCAATAAGAAAGAGAAAGCCGACGGCAAAGATAATGATAAGAATGGCTATGTGGATGATCTGCATGGTTGGAATTTCCTTGGTACCGCTGATGGCAGTTTTAATATGTTGCGTGCCGGTACTGAGGAGTATAGAGAGTTCAAACGCCTTTACCCTAAATACAAGAATGTAAAAGACGGTGATGATGAAGCTAATATGTGCCCCTTGGAGTATGCTTACTACAAGAAGGTACGCAAGAAGTGTGGAGTAGGTAGCTACATGATGTTTTATCAGTTTAGTCAGCAAAAGGCAGTTACTATAGCTAAAATGGATTCTTTATTACATACAGTAAAGAATCTTAATCCTGATACGCTCACTATTGCTGGATTGTTTACGCAGGAGGTTGAGGATAGTGCTTGGGCGCAATATGGTCAGGAAATATATGTTGACCTCATTAAGGCTGAACCAACTCAAACATGGCCTGAATTTAAGAAGGCTCAGGCAGAGGCTTTAAAGCAGATGGCTCATAATCTGTGGAAGATTGAAGGCGAAGCCGACAAGCGTCTGCTTATAGGAGATGACATGAACAATGCTGCCGACCGTTATTATGGTAATGGCAAATTGGATATAGAAGGTTATGAGCATGGTACCTTTGTTGCTTCTGTCATTGCTGGTAAGGCTGATAAAGAATACGATGCTTTTAGTGGTATCTGGCCTAATGCCAGAGTAATGGCTGTTAGATGTTCACCTGATGGTGATGAATATGATAAGGATGTTGCGTCATCTATTCATTATGCTGTTGATAATGGAGCTAAAGTAATAAATATTAGTTTAGGAAAATATCTTTCACCAGATCATAAAATGGTTGACGATGCTTTGTTATATGCGCAGAAACATGATGTACTTGTTATTGCAGCAGCAGGAAACAATCATCTTAATATCGACACAATAGGTTATTATCCACAGGGTATTGATGCTTCGCGTAAGGCTCTCGATAATTATGTACGTGTGGGAGGCATCAATATGTTAGGTAAGCTTTCAAGAGTGTCAAACTACGGCGGTAAGAAAGTAGATCTCTATGCTCCAGGTGAATATATCTCTGGTATTTATCCTGGCGATAAATACGATTTTGCTAACGGCACAAGTGTTGCTGCTCCTGTTGTGGCTGGTATTGCTGCTATGATTAGAAACTGTTTTCCAAAACTTACAGCTGCTCAGGTTAAGGACGTGTTGATGAAAACTGTTCATAAGATGGACGATACGACTATCTCTGTTTCAGGTGGATATATTGATGCTCTTGCAGCAGTAAAAATGGCTCATAAGCTAACAAAATAAATTCTAACTAATGAAGAAAACTATGCTGTTCTTCGCAGGGATAATTACTTTATTCTCTGCCAATGCACAATCTGTTAACTGGAAAGCCTCAAAGGCTGCAGAAGAATCAGAAATTAACAAGATAGCTGACAAAACATATATCTCAACCAGTTGGTTGGGAAAAACACCTTATTTATATTATAAGGACAAAACAAGCAAGAAATCTCTTTTTTACCTGGTCGATGCAAGAACAGGTAAGAAAGAAGCTATGTTTAATAATCTTGATAGAGTAGTAGAGAACTATCGCAAACTTACAAACGATACAGCTGCAAAGATAGATGACATGCACTTCTATGGTATAACCATGAAGAAAGGTGATAGTCGCCATCTGTATTGGCAAAATAAAGGCAAACGAATTATCATCGATCGCTTGAATAATAATGTGTCTCTTGACAAGAGTGTAGAGAAGAAAGAAAATATAAGCCGACATAATCAGAAACCAACATCAGTATCGGCTGATTCTGCTTACACTATGCTTGGTGACAGATTTAATCTCTATGTACGAGATAATAGAACAGGTAAGATAACGAGAATTACCACTGATGGAGTAGAGAATAATTCCTATTGCTATCGTTCAAGCAAAGACACTATTACAGAACGACAACCAGAAGGACGTTGGTATGGTCATTCCTTTATGACATTTGTATATGATGATACTAAGGTGCAGAATCTTAATATCATCAATGCCCTTGCAAAACCATATCCAAAACTTATTCAGAAAAAGATGCCATTGCCTAATGGAGATGGAATTCGTGGTTTTCGTCTGCACTGGTATAACGCTGATACTCAGCAGGGTAAAGAACTTCCAATAAACAAATGGAGCGGACAGTTCACAGAGCAGGCTTGGGTTGATGGAGCAAAGGATTATTACTTCATGCGTAGAACCCGCGACCTTGATACTCTTGAACTTTGTAAGGTTAATCCTGTCAATGGTGAAATCACAACTATCATTACCGAAGTGTGTAAGCCACATCAAAACCAAAGCCTCTTCAACTATAGAATTATAGAGAAAGGCGAGAAGATTATCTGGTGGTCAGAGCGCACAGGAAGAGGAAACTATTACTTATATAATGGTAATGGTAAACTTCTTGCACGAATGACGCAAGGAAAGAATCTTGTGGCAGGTAGGATAGAGCATATTGACACGTTAGGTAAGAACATTGTTTTCCTTGGCTATGGCCAAGAGAATATGGATCCTTATTATGTTAATTACTACAGAGCCACCTTTGCTGGTAAGCAAACGTTGCTTACTCATGGCAATGGTACTCATGAACTGAGTTTTTCGCCTACGAGAGAATATGCAGTTGATAGCTATTCACGTATGGATTTACCTACAGTTTATCAAACTGTTGACATGCGACATCCAGAAAAGGCACATGAGTTTGCCCGTCGCTCTATAGAGGTGATGAAAGAAGCTGGTTGGCATGCACCTACACTTATCAAGATAAAGGCTGCTGATGAGAAGACTGACCTTTATGGTGTTATGTACACTCCAAAGAATCTTGATCCAAACAAGAAATATCCTGTTATCTCTAATGTTTATCCTGGTCCACAGGATGATCAGATTCCAAGAGCGTTTACTATTGATGACAATAGTAATCAAAGCCTGGCAGAATTAGGTTTCATCGTTATCAATGTCGGACCTCGTGGCAGTAGTCCTCTGCGTGGCAGAGATTTCTATTGCTATGGTTATGGCAATCTACGTGATTATCCTTTGGCCGACGATAAGCATACTATTGAGACTCTTGCCAAGAAATATCCTTTCATAGATCTTGATAGGGTAGGAATCTATGGACATTCAGGTGGTGGTTTTATGACAGTTACCGCTATGTGTACCTATCCTGATTTCTATAAGGTGGGTTTTGCTGCTTCAGGAAACTATGATAATAACATATATATTCAGTGGTGGGGTGAGACCTTCCAGGGATTGACCGAGGTTGGTAAGATTCCAACAACTATGGAACTGGCAAAGAATCTTAAGGGCAAGCTTATGCTTGTTTCTGGCGATGTTGATGATAATGTGCCATTCTCGTGCACTCTTCGTATGGCTAAGGCTTTGCAAGATAATAACAAACGCTTCGATATGATGGTGCTTCCTGGAAAAGACCATGGGGTATGGTGCCCTTACTACGATAATCTTGTAAGGTATTATTTCCTTGAAAACCTTGTAAATCCTACAACACGTGATATTGATATTGTAAATCATAAATAAGTAGAGAAATAAACTTTAACCATAAAAGGAATTTGTATATATTATATCTAAGAAAGATGAGAACAATTAAAATCATACTGATGATGTTGTGCCTTACCGCTACTATAGCTATGGCACAGAACCCTAAGAGCGACGCGCTCTATGAGGTGAACATCACCGTTGTTGATTCTAATGGTGAACCACTTCCTGGTGCTACCATAAAGAGCAGCGACAAGAAGATTGGTACTACTACCGATATTAATGGTAAAGTATCATTATGGGTAGCCAAAGGCAGCACACTGTCAATTTCGTATATTGGTATGCAGTCTAAGGTTATCAAGATGACTAAAGCCCTTAAAGGAGTAGTTACTCTTGAAGATGATGCCAAAACCCTTGACCAGGTTGTTGTTACTGGTTACACACAGACTGATGTGAGAAAAAGCACAGGTTCTGTAAGTATTATTGGTGGTACAGAACTTAATGATGCCCCACTGAAGAATGTTGATATGTTGCTGCAGGGAAAGATGGCAGGTGTCAGCGTGCAGGCTGTGAGTGGTCGTCCTGGCGAGGCAGCCAAGGTACGTATCCGTGGTGTCAGTTCTATTACTGGTTCAAGTGAACCTCTTTGGGTTGTTGATGGTGTGCCTATTCAGAAGAATATCCCTGCTATGGGAAACACCTATATTAATTCTGGTGATTTTAGTACCCTTTATGCTAATGGTGTTGCAGGCATCAGTCCACAGAACATTGAAAGTATTAATGTATTGAAGGATGCATCAGCTGCAGCCATCTATGGTTCACAGGCACAGGCAGGTGTTATCGTTATCACTACAAAGAAAGGTGAACAGGGACGTACCCGTGTTAGCTATAGTGGAAGTGTAAGTGTTCAGACTTCGCCTGTTCGTGACGATAACCTTATGAATTCTCAGGAGAAGCTTGCTTACGAACAAGGTATTTGGGATGAGTTCTCGGCTCGCGGATATACTAATGGTACTTACTATCCAGTAATTGGTATTGTTGGACAAATTCGCTCAGGCTATGGCAAATATGCAGGATGGACAAAGGAACAGCAAGATAGTTATATTGCAGAATTAGGTCAGCAGTCAACCGATTGGTTTGATCAGCTTTTCCAAAATACTCTGTCAACCTCTCACAGCATTTCTGTTTCAGGAGGTACTGACAAGCAAACATTCTATATCAGTGGTGGTATGTCAACAAATAATGGTATTGTTCGTCGTACCAGTTCTGACTCATATAACTTTAGTGCAAAAATCAATGGTACACCACTGAAGAATCTTTCATATAGTGCATCTATTGATTTCTCATATTTGAAGAGTATGTCACCAAGCCAGTCTTTCGACATCTTTAAATATGCTTATTTTGCAAATCCTTATGAGAGACTTTACAATGCGGATGGCTCATACAGAGGTGATGAAACTTATTTCTCAATGGCTAATGCCAACAATGAGAGTGTAGGAGCCTTGCCAAGCAATGGTGTTAACGTGATGCGTGAAATCAACGAGACAACCACAAAAGGAACAAGCAACTCAACAGTGTTGAGAGCCGACCTTACATGGCGTCCAATTAAAGACCTTCGTATCTATGGTCTTGCATCAGCTACCTTTGCTAATGATGATTCTGACAACGAGATTGGTAAGGATACTTATGCGGCATGGTGTGATCGACCTTTTGAAGGTAATCAATATCTCACCTCTCGTCGTGTATATGGTTCAAAGACTAATACTGCTTCTAAGAATGTTAGCTGGTTGGCTCGTTTACAAGCAAACTATACACACACCTTTGAAGAACTTCATCGTGTGAGTGCTGTTGGTGGTACTGAGGTTCGTTATAACAAGGCAACATCTATTGCCAGCAAAATGTATGGTTACGACCCATTGACAGGTAACCATACTACACCATTGTATCTCTCACAGTTGTCAGATGGAAAGCTCACTCAGAGCGATCAGCAGAATTATCGTGATATTCTTAATCAGCTAAATTGCTATTCAATGACCGAGAATGCATTTGCATCATTCTATGGTGCCGTTGATTATGTGTATAACAATAAGTATGTATGGAATGCCACTGTTCGCTCAGACGGTTCTAACAACTTTGGTTCTAAGGAACAATTCAATCTTACATGGTCAACAGGTTTGGCATGGAATATCGACGAAGAACCTTTCTTTAATTCTCTGCGTCCACTCTTCACTCGTGCAACTGTTCGTGTGTCAACAGGTCTTACTGGTGGTGTGAACAAGACTGTTTATCCACAGGTAATAATGAATTATCAGAATTTCTATCGTTCTTCAGATACCGATAACTATCGTGTAGGAACAGTCAATAGTGCACCTAATCCTAATCTGCGTTGGGAACATACTCGCGACTATAATGCTTCACTTGATTTCGGTATGCTTAAAGACCGCTTGAATGTGTATTTCTCTGCTTATCGTCGTAGAGGTTATGACCTTGTTACCTCTGTTCGTGTTGTGTCAACAACAGGTTACAGCACACAGAGCTACAATACTACAGAGCAGATAAATCAGGGTTTTGAACTTTCTGTAAATGGAACAGTTCTCAAGACAAAGGATTTTAGATGGTCTTTGGCAGGAAATGTGTCGTACAACCAGAATTACATTTCAAAATATGATGCTCCTAATGGAAGCAGTTTTAATAGTGTAACCCTTGACTATCCTCAGGGAGCAATCTTCTCTGGAAAGTCTATGGGTATCAATGAAATGACAGGTATCTACAACTATGAGCTTCGTCCAGAAGTAGATATTACCATGTCTGATCAGTTGCGCGACTACAAGAACTATGTATATTATCTTGGTACAAGTAATGCTCCATGGACTGGTGGTATCTCTACCAATGTGTCATATAAGAATTTCACATTGAGCATGAGCGGTTCATTCTCATTGGGTAATCTAATTAGTAATCACATTACAGCTCCACAGAGTAGTAGTAGCTTAAATAAAAAGTCGAGAACAAACGAGATCCAGCTCGATATCTATGATGTATGGACAGCACAATTCAATAAGAGTAGTGATGCTGCTAACCGTTGGACACCTACTAATCCTGTAACCAACGGCAGTCCTCGACTTATTGACCCATTCGGTGAGGAGCTCTATCTGCATATTGATCAGCCTGCTTCTTCAAGCATTCAGAATTCAATCTATTATGAGAGTGGTTCATACTTTAAGCTTGGTTCACTTTCTTTGATGTATAACATGCCAAACAAGGTTGTTCAGAGCATGGGCTTGAGCAGCATGGGCTTCTCTTTCACAGCCAGCAACTTGTTCATGATTACTGGTTATAGTGGTTTGAATCCTGAAACACCAGGAGCTGTTTATCCTATCAGCCGTAGTTTCTCACTTGGTGTAAACATTGGTCTTTAATAGATACTCAAAATGAAAAAGAATATATTTAAAACCGTTCACGCCGTGATGGCAGTAGCTGTAATAGCTGCTTTCACATCGTGTAATAAGTTCCTCGATATTAAACCTTTCGGAAAGACTATTCCACAGACAACCGAGGAATATTCAGCATTATTGAATGAAATGCTTGCGGGTATTGATGGTAATAACTCATCTACAACCCAGACAAAAACATTGTTTTTTAATGATGAACTTGTCTGCCAGTTTGAGGAAATAGCAGATAATCTTGAAACAAACCTCACACAGTATCCTCTTGGTTCTGGTTTGAAATTCTGGTTGGGTAATATTACTAATGATGGCTATTATGAGAGTTATTATGCCACTATTAGCCGCTGCAATATCATTCTCGATAATTATGAGGAAGGTCGTGACACGCGTGATGGTCAGGATCTTGTAGGTACAGCCTACGCTATTCGTGGTCTTTGTTTCTATCAGCTTATCCGTATGTATTGTGAGCCTGTTACCAATGCAAGCGAGCAGTTGGGTATGCCTATTGTCACAGAGTTTGATATGGAGGCAAAACCAATTCGTAGTTCCCTTGAACAGACAATCAATCAGGCAGAGAGCGATTTCAAGGAGGCTCTGAAATATGATATTCAGAATGAAATGTGTCGTTTTAACAATGATGTAGTAAAGGCTATGCTTGCTCGTCTTTATTTCTGGGCAGGCAGATATGACGAGGCTTTGGCTCAGGCTGAAGATGTGTTGAAACGTCACCCTGTCCTTAGTGGTGAGAACTATAAGAAGATGAGTGAATCAACCGAAGGTCTTGTTGGAAATCAGCTTATCCGTAGCGATCTTATTCCTAAAAGCGAAACATCTACAATTAACAAATATCTTGTGGCTCGTCCAATGAGTATTCGTTTCATCAAACTTTTTGCGGAGAAAGACAAGGATATTCGTTACAGACTCTTTGTGGGTAAGAAACGCACTAATAAGAAGGCTTTCTTTGCTGGTATTCGTTCAGCTGAACTTTATCTCATAGCTATGGAGAGTCAGTATCATCTTGGTAAAACAGCCGAGGCTCTTGAGATGCTTAACAATTTCAGAAAACAGCGTATTGAAGGAGTTGAAGATTATACTATGGAAACTCTTCCTGCTGTTGATGAAACAGAGTATATAAAGACTGATAGCAAGGGTAATGCCCTTACACCTCTTCTTCAGGCAATTCTCAATGAGCGTCGTAAGGAACTCTATCTTGAAGGCGACCGTTTCTTTGAACTGAAACGTAATGGCCGTCCTGAGTTCTGGGTTATGAAGAATGGTCTTAAATATACAAACAAGAAGTATATGTACACCCTTCCTATAGACCCTTCTGATGTGCAGCTCAATCCTGCTATCCAGCAGAACGAGGGTTATACCGAGGTTGTTTATAATTAAACCTCTCAGTTATTAATAAATTAAAAAGATAAGAATATGAAAAAGATATTTTTTGCAGCACTTGTGGTTATTGCTTCTGCAGCAATCTTTACTTCTTGTCAGGAAACTGATGAGGTTCCACCTGTAGCTGATAATATTGCATCAAAGTATCGTACTCCTGATCCAGAGCCTTTGAAACAGGCAGACCGTAATCTTATAAAAGAGCAGGAAAGAGAATATAGTGAGAATGCTAATGATTAATTAGCTTTTTCTATAATTATATAATAGAAGAAAAAATGAAGAAAATATTATATTTGATGCTGATGTTTGTGACGGTTCTTGTCACATCATCATGCAGCAAAGAAGAAGATAACACAATACACTTCGAGAAGAGTCGTTATGCTCTCACCACAGGCACATTGAAAGTACGTCTTGTGGTTCCTTCTGCATTGGCTAATGGTCAGGAAATTCCTGTTACCTTCTCTGGCGAGGCAGTCATGGGAAGTGACTATACTGTTTCTGCAGAGAAATATATTGCTGATGGTAAGGCTGAAAACCTCGTTATTAATATATCATCAAAGTACAATTTCTCTACACCAAAGGTCATCATTATGAAGGCTGGTGATGCTCAGACTACAATTCTTCTTGGTAAGCGTGATCCTATGCTCTATAGTTTTGAGAAGGCAAGCTATGTGCTTAGTCAGGAGGTAACTGTTCGTGTAGGTATTCTCAATGGACGTACAGGTGAGTATATGTCTGCATCTGAAGATGTAGAGATAACTATGGGTGTTGATGAAAGCTCTACTGCTGTAGAGGGTAAGAACTTTGAATTTGTGAATAAGTCGGCTGTCATAAAGAAAGGAAGCAATTACTGTACTTTCACTCTGAAAAAGCTGAATTATGAAAAAGGAAAGGATTTAATTGTCTTAAAGCCACAGGTAACAGAAGAAGAAGGTTTCATAGAGGGGCAGTATCCTACTACAGAGGTTAAAATGATAGAGGGATATGCCTACGACCTTATGGGTACTTGGGTTATGAATGAGATGGTGACCACACCGGAGAGTATTGCTGGAGAATGGTACGGTATGCTTATGGATAGTGATACCGAGAATCTTCCAAGATTTGATGCCAATGACACTTTCACTTTTGAAAGTGGTGCTTACTCTGGCTTCCAGCTTACTACAAGTCTTTCTTCAAGCCTTAAAGACTATTTCTCTTCAGGTTCAGAGTTCACATTTGATAAGGATTATGACATTCATGTTGGTATGCAGAAGATAACATTGCAATTGCTTCTTCTGAAGAATGTAAACCGTTTCTTCTCGTCAACAGAAAAGAGTACAGATAAGGAAGCTCTCTTAGGTGTGCGCAATATAGTAGATGAAAGCACAGGTGAGGTTCTTCTTGATGTTTATATTATTGACCATAACTCTAAGTCGTTCCTGCAATCTGTTTCTGACTGGGCTTATTTGGATACAAAGCCAACGGCACCAGTATCATCAGCATATATAAACTTCACGTTGAAGAAAAAGAAAACGGAATAAATAAGAGAATCCCGAAGGCATGAGCTTTCGGGATTTTTATTTGCATAATTCATCCTTTTGCATTACCTTTGCCAACGATCTTAAACATAACAACTATTCTTAAAATGAAAAAATTAACTATTCTTGCGGCAGCTATGCTGTTTACGCTATGTGTATCTGCGGAAACACCTGCAAAGGCTCAACCACTTAAGCATGCCACTGATGCATTGAAAATCAATAATCGTCCTGCTTTGAAGGATAGATTATTTGTATCCGAAGGTGTAGAAAAGGAGATTAAACGTGTGGTAAAGCTATTAAAGAACACTAAGCTTGCCCAGATGTTTGTGAATTGTTATCCTAACACCATTGACACAACAGTGCATTTTGATGTAGATAAGGACGGTAATCCTGCTACATTTGTTTATACTGGTGATATTCACGCAATGTGGAATCGTGATTCTGCTGCTCAGGTATGGCCTTATCTGCAGTTGGCAAATAAAGACCCTAAACTCAAGGAGATGTTAAAAGGAACTGTGCTTCAGCAGTTTACTAACATTCTTATCGACCCTTATGCAAATGCTTTTAACAAAGAGCCAATGCCTAACGGTGGATGGATGAGCGATGGTACCGATATGAAACCTATGCTTCACGAGCGTAAGTATGAGATTGACTCTCTTTGTTATCCTATTCGTTTAGCATATGCTTATTGGATGACTACAGGTGATGATAGCATCTTCCGTTCTGAGCAGTGGATTAATGTTGTGAAGGCAATACTTAAGACCTTCAAGGAACAGCAGCGTAAGGATGGTAATGGGCCTTATAAGTTCTTGCGCGTTACCGATCGTGCTCTTGATACTGTTCCTTGTGCTGGTTGGGGACGTCCTGTGAAGCCTGTAGGACTTATCGCTTCTGTATTCCGTCCTTCTGATGATGCAACAAATCTTCTGTTCCTCATTCCTTCTAACTTCATGGCAGTAACATCATTGAAGAAGATGTCTGAGGTGCTCACAAAGGTAAATGGTAATACAGCTTTGGCAGGCGAGTGTAAGGCACTTGCTAACGAGGTTCACGATGCATTACAGAAATATGCTATCGTTGATCATCCAAAATATGGTAAGATCTATGCTTTCGAGGCAGATGGCTTCGGTAATCATTATCTCATGGATGATGCCAATGTACCAAGTTTGTTGGCTATGGCATATTTAGGTGATGTAGATATTGATGACCCAATTTATCAGAATACCCGTCGTTTTGTATGGAGTGAAGACAACCCTTATTTCTTTAAAGGTAAGGTTGCTGAAGGTATTGGTGGGCCACATATCGGCTACGACATGATTTGGCCAATGTCTATTATGATGAAGGCTTTCACCAGCAAGGATGACAAGGAGATAAAATGGTGCATCGAAACTCTTATGAATACTGATGCTGGTACTGGATTTATGCATGAATCATTTCATAAGGACGATCCTAAGAACTTCACTCGTGAGTGGTTCGCATGGCAGAACACTCTCTTTGGTGAGCTTATACTCAAACTCATCAATGATGGAAAGTTGGAGTTGCTTAATAGCATAAAATAACCTCCCCCGACCCCTCCGAAGGAGGGGAGAACTAAAAATGAACTTAAATTAAAATCGGTTTATGATAGCAGCTATGCATCATAGGCGTATTATAAAGCCTCTTGCAGAAAACATCTGTAAGAGGCTTTTCTTTTCCTGTTAGTTCTCCCCTCCTTCGGAGGGGCGGGGGGGAGGTTTACAGTATAAAAACAAGCGCAATTTTTGCCTTCGTTGGTCCAAAATAGTAATCGTGTCCACTATACTGCCAGATGAGTTCGTTATTACCTAACATTCCCTTGTAATGGCGGTAGTTTGTTGATAGCCAGCCTGCACCAATAGAATACTCCATATTCCAGCGACGTCCTATCTGATGGGCATAACCAAAGGTTAGGCCTGGTGACCAAAACTCACCCTGATTACCCTTGTTGTTCCATTCTAAGTCATATTTACCACTCATGGTATATGCACCAATGAAGAATCCTGTGAGCCAGCGATGTTTTCTGCTCTTTGCGTTTAGCCAATAACGCATCTCGACGCCAAGACTTAGAATCTCGTATGCTCGGCTGTTCTTATGCCATGTGTACCAGGGGGACACCCAGTCAAGCATGATACTCCATTGGTTTTCCTTACCAAACCAACGTTCTATCTCAATGTTTGGTGCAAGAGCAAGGTCATAGAGGAGATTGTTCTTGATAGCTATCCATGGACGGATATTCTTAGGAATGGCAACAACCTGTGGTTCCACAACCTGAATAGTATCCATAGGTAAAATAGTATCAGCCTTTTCCTCTTCAACATTCATATCCTCAGGTAGTTCCGAGTCTTCATAGTCAATATGCATGACAGTATAACGAAGCTTAGGGTAGAACTCACGTAACAATACCTTATATTGGTCACCAAAATGATAGCGTATCAGTCGTTCTTTATCGTCGTTTCTTCTTTTGCTCTCAATAACCCTAAGTAAACCCTCACGGCGTTTGATATCTGATTTTCTGACTAAAGAATCAAGTTCTTGCCAGTTTTCAGCAACAAAACTCGTGTGTATAATGTCTGGGTCAATACCAAACCTGTGAGTCATAAAATCTTTTATCTGCTTCATTCTTTGACGTGACAATCGGATATTATGACTCTCTAAGCCGTCGGGCGATGAATACCCGCAAACCTTAAAGTCTAAGAAACGCATGTTTGGTTTCTCAGCTATAGAATCAATGATTTCGGCTATTCTGTTTAATAGGGTTGCATTTCCCATGTATTGCGAATGTAAATCAGCATTATCTACAGGGAAATAAATTTTAAAGTCAGCTTGTTTCTTATATGTTATCGGTTCATCAGGTGCCGATTTAATTTGCAGCACCATAAAGAATAGTAATATCAACAACGTTAATAAACGTGTTGTATGATGTGCGTATCCACTTTTGATTGTCAATATGTTTAAAAAGTGAAATATCAAAACAGAATTCTCTTTAAAATAATATCAACTATATAGTCTTATTTACTTTATTACTCAATTACGTTGCGAAAATAAATATATTTTCTCTTTCCCACAAATATTTTGAGCTAAAAGTGCAAGAAAAGACTGATATATGTCATTTTAATTTTGTAGTTTCACTCATTCTCATTACCTTTGTAATTATGAGTGAGCCATTAGCCGAAAGAATGCGTCCACGTACTCTTGAAGAGTATGTAGGTCAAAAACACTTGGTAGGAGAGGGCGCTGTGTTACGAAAAATGATAGACAGCGGACATATCTCATCGTTCATCCTATGGGGACCCCCAGGGGTGGGCAAGACCACTCTTGCGCATATCATTGCCAACAAACTGGAAACACCTTTCTACACTCTTAGTGCGGTAACAAGTGGTGTTAAAGATGTGCGCGATGTTATTGAGAAAGCTAAAAACGGACGTTTCTTTAATTCTGCATCGCCAATACTTTTCATAGATGAGATTCATCGTTTCTCTAAATCTCAGCAAGATTCCTTGCTTGGAGCTGTTGAACGAGGAATAGTTACCCTTATTGGTGCCACAACAGAGAACCCTTCGTTTGAAGTTATCCGTCCTTTGCTTTCGCGATGCCAGCTTTATGTTCTGAAGTCGCTCGATAAAGACGATATGCTCGGTTTGCTCAACAGAGCCATCACAGAAGATATAGAGTTGAGTAAACTCAAAATTGAGTTGAAGGAGACAGGTGCTCTAATGAGATATAGCGGTGGTGATGCTCGTAAGTTGTTGAATATATTAGAGTTAGTTGTTTCTTCTGAAAGTAATGATAAAATAGTTGTTACTGATAAAAAAGTAGAAGAACGCCTACAGCAAAATCCGCTGGCATATGATAAACAGGGCGAGATGCACTATGATATCATCTCTGCATTCATAAAATCTATTCGTGGCAGTGATCCTGATGCAGCTCTTTATTGGATGGCAAGAATGATAGAGGGTGGGGAAGACCCACAGTTCATTGCGCGGCGACTTGTTATCTCTGCCGCAGAAGATATTGGATTAGCTAATCCTAATGCCTTGCTTCTTGCTAATGCTGCCTTCGATGCTGTTATGAAGATTGGATGGCCGGAAGGAAGAATTCCATTAGCTGAAGCTGTTGTTTATCTTGCAACGAGTCCAAAGAGCAATTCTGCCTATGCAGGTATCAATGATGCCCTGCAGTTGGTAAAGAAAACAGGTAATCAACCTGTTCCGTTGCATCTTCGCAATGCTCCTACGGAATTAATGGCACAGCTCGGTTATCATGATGGTTATAAATATCCCCACGATTATCCTGATAATTTTACCCCTCAGCAATATATGCCAGATGCTTTGCAAAACCAAAGACTATGGCATGCACAACATTCTCCTGCCGAGGAAAAACTTTATCAGAGAATGCTTGATAAATGGGGGGAAAGGTATAAGGAATAAAAGATATGGATATGAAAATAGTAGAATTAGATGGATATGCTGCCAACCCTGGCGATTTGTCTTGGGATGGATTGAAAGAGTTAGGCGACTTTGTACTCTATGAGCGTACAAAGCCTGAAGATATTGTAACACGTGCAAAAGATGCCGATGCAATACTAATCAATAAAGTACGTATCACCGACGAAATATTAGCTCAACTACCAAAACTAAAGTATATTGGTGAATTGGCTACAGGCTATAACAATATCGATATTAAGGCGGCAAGCAAGCGAGGAATAACAGTATGTAATATACCGGCTTACTCCACAGATAGTGTTGCGCAGATGACTTTTGCCCATATCCTTAATATCACTAATCAGGTGGCACATTATGCCGATGAGAGTCGTAGTGGGCACTGGAGTAAGAATCCTGATTTCTGTTATTGGAACACACCGCTGCCAGAGTTGTCGGCTAAGACATTAGGTATTGTTGGTTTAGGCAACATCGGAATGAAAGTAGCTAAGATAGCTTTGGATTTCGGTATGGATGTGTTTGCTTATACAAGTAAGAATTCGGCAGACCTCCCTGCAGGCATTCAGAAAACAACCATTGAAGGTTTGTTAGGAGCAAGTGACATCTTAACACTACACTGTCCACTCACCGATGACACTCGTGAACTGATAAACAAAGAAACACTGGCACTTATGCGCCCTGGCTCTATTATCATCAATACTGGTCGTGGTCAGCTTGTTAACGAACAAGATGTTGCTGATGCCTTAGAGAGTGGACAGCTGTTAGGTTATGGTGCAGATGTGCTTACTGAAGAGCCTCCACGTGCAGACAACCCTCTCTTAAAACAGCCACATGCCTATATCACTCCACATATTGCATGGGCAACCAAAGAAGCTCGTCAGCGATTACTCAATATATGTGTTGAGAACATCAAGGCATTCCAGGCAGGAGAACCAATAAACGTTGTCGCTCAGTAGAAAAGTATAATATGCTTTACGAAGACCCAAATATTGTTCATACAGTCCAACAAGTATTGGAAGTAGTAGGTACATTTGCTTTTGCCATTTCAGGTATACGCATGGCTGCAAACAAACACTTCGATTGGTTTGGAGGATTTGTTTGTGGATTTGCTGTAGCCATCGGAGGTGGTACCATTCGTGATGTTATGCTTGGTACCGTACCTTTCTGGATGACCTCCACGATGTATATCCTGTTAACTATTTTAGCAGAAGCATTAGTTATTGTTTTTGGAAAGCAGGTGAATAAGTTTGCTGGTACGTGGCTTGCTTTCGACACCTTTGGACTTGCCCTTTTTACTATAGCAGGACTTCAGAAAACAGTTCAGTTTGGCTTTCCTTTTTGGGTTGCCATCATCATGGGAGCAATCACGGGAGCAGCAGGAGGAGTTATTAGAGATATACTATTAAACCAAGAACCAGTTATTCTTCAAAAAGACATATATGCAATGGCAAGTGTTGCTGGTGGATTTCTTTACTGGGGAATGATTGAGTTGGGGATAGATGTACCAATAGCTACAATCGCTGTATTTATCGTTATTTGTCTTATCCGTTTCTTTGCTGTAAAATATCATATTTCACTGCCAATACTGAAAGGAGATAAGTAGTAATACGCGAAGCATGCGCTTCGCTAATTACTTTCTTGTTGTTATTTTTAAAGAAAAACAGAGAAAACATCTCTATGCGCGGTAAAACCGCTAAATGAAAAATGATAAATGATAAGCAGTGAACTCAAGCATTTTCTTTAGACCCCTCCTAACCTCCCCTCATGAGGGGAGGTACTATAACTACTGGAGTTATAAGGAGTCTTGATTAAACATTAGTTAATAAGTGAGTCTACGACTCCTCCCCTCACGAGGGGAGGATGGGTAGGGTCTTTTGCCTTGCGCAATCACATGCAGCTTGTAACACCAAGCGAAGCAGCCACTGCGGTGAGAACTGATATCACCAGTTGAATCACCATTTTCCAAGTTTCTTTTTTCATAATAATAATCGACCTCTCCCCCTGCCCTCCCCCGAGGGGGAGGGAGCCAGCCCAAAGGGCTGTAATGCAAACCACTCTCAAGCAAGCCACCAAAGCGGCAAAGAGGTTTTATTCAAGGGGTCTTTTACGAGGCATAGATTTTAAAGAATAATGATTGTTTTTGTTTTAAAGCAACCTCTCGCAAGCAAGTTATTGAGCGTTAGCGAGGCACTCCCCCTGTAGGGGGGAGCGGGGAGGGAGGTCAGAGGTTTGGCTTGTCGCCATTGTCTTCACCTCCTCCTGTTCCTGGGTTTGGCTCTGGGTTGGTGCTGCCACCTCCGCCAGTTTGACCTCCTTCCCCACCGGGAAGGTCGGGATGGGCTTCCTGTTGGGCTTCCTGCTGGGCTTCTGGTGTCAAGAAGTTCTTCTTCTCACCACCATAGGTTGCTACCGCTCTCTTGTAGGCATCCTCGTTGCTGTACTCTGTGTAGAGATTGTTCTTCACTTCGAGCGACTGTGATGAAACAATAGTGTTGCCGTCTTTCAGACGTGAGTGAATCCATGTGTATGCACCCTGAAAGTCGGTCGATAGTTTGCAGGCGAGGAAACCGTTCTTTGAAGAGAATCCATCTGTAGAAACAACATCAAAGAGTTTCACCTCTGATTCCTTGTTGAGCACAACAGCTTCACCATAGAACTTGCATTGCGGAACACCTGTGACGATATTCTTCGTTTGCTCAACACGGATGAACGAAATCTGGTCATCGAAATTGAAGTTCTTATTGTTCAGTACAACAGCCAAACTAAAATCCTTCACTGTTGTTGTGCTACTGATGACGAGTGTGCCAAGAGCAATGTCGGTTACCGATTCGCCTGGAGTGCCCGAAACATTGATACTGGTGAGCGATCCCATACTAATCTGATAAGGTGCAGCCACACAGGCTTTGCATGCAGCCTCACTCTTGGTGAGATACACGTTTGAGGCAGGAAAGTTTGTCTTCACAAACATGTTGTAGTCACTCACTCCCTGTGGCTTGTCCTCAAAAGCAAGATTAAGAAGCGGAGAGATGCCGCTATACATCTTAATAAGGTTAGGCCACTTCATGCGGTGCTTCTGCTGTGCAGTAGTACGCTTGTTTGTTGTGGTTGAAATCTTCTCACTTACAACAGTCTTACCTGCTACACGTTTGAAAGTGAGTTGTCCCGCTGATCCGTTCAGCTTTGAAACGATACCATCTAATTGTGCCATAGGCTTTTGTGCCTCCCATAAACCCTTTCGGGCGGCCCACAGAGGCGTCGGGTCTGGGTTGATATGCGCGGAGCAGAGCTCCGCTAAATGATAAATGAAAAATGATAAATGATAAAGAAGCGCTACGCGCTTTAAATCTTTACTTCCCTCGTTTATCCGGATGCACCAGCTTTGCTGACAGCATCCACTCGGTCAGTGACCTTCGGTTCCATCTTTCATTATTTCAATATTTCAATCTTTCCATCTTTCGTTGTGGCTCTAACGATTCTCTAATCGTTCTCTAATCGTTTAATAACGATTCTCTAATTCGCGATTATTGCGAGATTAGTGTTACCATAGCCTTACCTTAGCCTTACTTTAGAGGTAGGTTAGAGGAACAACTTACGTTGCCCCGCGTCGTTGTTGATGCAAAGGTATGATCATGAAAAAGTACAATAGGACTTTATGGGAGCTAATGGGAGTTTAAAGGAGGAAATGGGAGAAAAACAGCGCGAAGCGGAGCTTCGCTATTGAATATTGAATATTGAATATTGAAGATTAGTCGGCTATGCCGATATAATATTTAAATCTTTCTTGGGCTAACCAACAGGATGAGTTTCTTGCTATTTTTTTTGAAGAAAAACCGAGAAAACACCTCGAAGCATAGCGATGCCTCTGGCATCTATGCGAGAATATGTCTTCGGGCTTGTGAAAGCGAGCTTTCAAGCCCTCATCATCTTCTCTCTCTGCGCTATCGCCTTCGAGAGAAAAACATATAAAAACCTTATACAGAATAAGTATGCATTATGATTTGATTTTTCGTTAGGGTTTTTACAGGCACAACGTGCCGTGGTTTTTCTCTAAAAAGGTTTCTGCCGTAAGGCATGTGATTGAAAGATGCTAATGAAAGCTTGCTTTCAAATTAGTATCTTTAAAGCACAACCATTTCGAAGAAATGAAAACCTTTGAAGATGTTTTCTTTGTTTTTCTTTAAAATAGACCCCTCCAACTCCCCTCAAGAGGGGAGAGCTATTAACTGCGGAAGTATTTGTCAGCTTACGACTCCTTCCCTCTGGAGGGAAGGCTGGGAAGGGTCTTCTGCAGGGAAGGGGAGAGGTCATTATGGTTCTCCAAGATACTCAACTATTATTTTTACGTGTTTAGGTGTGAATGTTTTGGTTCTTGCTTGTAGTCCTGCTTCCGTTAGTTCTTGGTACAGAGGTTTACAACGTTTTATCCATGCCATTAGATGTTTCACGGCTACATGTGTTGAATTGGCATCTGGAAAGTATAACATGGCGAGTTCCGCCTTGGAATAGGTTTTTATTACAAAGTCTTTCATTTTAGATTATTACGACTGTTACTCACGCTTCACCATGAGGGTCTGCCGCCCCATAGGAGAAAGTGAAGCTAACTCAGCAACGTGCACAAGCTATTCCTCCATAGTTTGGTAATTGCGAAATTAATAATACAAAATGAAAAATCCTAATAAATTAGAAGAAAAAGTTTGATAAAAATATTGAATTTCTTGGTGTGTAGCTTTTGTTTGTGCCTAATTAGTATGGATAATTCCATGTAAGTGTAAAATTGATACGTTAAAGAATAGTTTACAAAAAGTGCGTATGCGTACTTGCTGTTTATTTTAGAAGTTTTCCTTTCACGTTCTTACCCTTTTACCTTTTTATCGTTAAAACCAAGTTAAAAGATGTAAAATTGAATTTTGGTGATTTAGAGCAGGGTAGTTTGTGTTTTTACTTTTATTAATCGGAGTTTTTACTTAATCTTAATTCTTAATCTTGCCCGTTTGCGCACTCGCGCAAACGTTAACAAAAAAAAAAAAAACGCCAAAAAGGATTAATTTTGGCAATTGTTGCTTATATTTGCTCACGTAAAAACATTGTTAAACCAGCAAAAAGACATTTACAATGCTAAACAATAGAACATAAATATAATTTGAAGTTAATATAATCGCATTAAACAAGGTTGTGCTAAACAACTTGTTTTATAAGCTTCGCAATATAGGACAGTTAGTTTATTAAATAAATATTTCTATGAAAAAATCAAGAGTATTAATCCTCGCAGCCTTTGCTGCAGCAGCAACCATCAATGTTGGTTGTTCTAACGAAGATGTTCTGGAGTCTCAGCCTCAGAAACAATCTTCGAATTCAATTGTTGTGAATGCTACCTTGGACAACCAATCAGAGGGACGTGCTATCGTAACACCTGCCCTCACTAAGTTCCAGCTTTTTGGTTTCCAGGGTACAAACTCTATTACCACCGATGCAGTCTTTGCAAAGAGTACCACCTGGACTACTTCTGGTACTGCTGCTTGGGGTGAAGCCTCTACTGCTGGCAATTTCTATGCTACCTCTTTTAATGGTTCTGATGCAGGTCCTGCTGTTAGCTCAGCTGGTACATTCAGTTATACTGTTGCTGGTGACTATAAGGATCAGCAAGATCTCTTGGTTGCTTCTGCCACAAATATTACCAAGAAAGCTGCCGTTCCATTGGCTTTCAAGCATGGTTTGGCTAATGTGAACCTGAAGCTGAGATTCAATGCAATTGAAAATGGTCAACCAGTTTTCGACGAAGGTTACGATGACCCTTCACTGCAGACACCATTAATTACTTTTGATAAGATAATTCTTCATAATATTAAGATGGCTGGTACTTATACCTTTGGTACAGGTTGGACTCCAGGAAGTGAATATGGTGATGTTACCATCAATTTTGCTACTCCCCCTATATTTACAAGTTATGATGCTGCAGTACATTCTACATATATGAGTGATGTTTATGTTCAGAATATTACTCTTGACAAGGTAGGTGAAGAAGCAGCTCAATCTTTGTTCCTTTTGCCACAGACAATTTCATCAGAAAATGTTTGGGATTCATCAACAGGTGTTGAGGCAGCTGAATCTGCTAATTTGCCTTATGTTGAATTTCATGGGGTTGTTTATGTTCCTGCTGATCCTGAACAGTCTGAAGCTCCTTTTGATTATACTTCTGCACAATTAGCAGATGAAGCTAGTGCATTCTTTGATAACTGGCTAACCTATGATGACGATGCTGGTGAGCAAGGTTGGGCTACAAGTTTTTATATCCCAATCAAGGCTATAACATTAGACGCTAACAAGAAATATAATCTTCGCCTTTCTGTTAAAGATGCTGTTCTTGCAGATGGAAGTCCTGCTTTGAGATTAGCATCTATCGGTGGCGGTAGTGGCGCTAAGAAAAAATAAAGATTATGAGAAAGAAACTTGCATATATAATGGCTCTTCTGCTGATGCTTTTGCTGGCGGCTTGTAATCAGGCTGTCACTGACGAGGTATCGCTTGAAGATGATGATAGCGGCATTCCCGTGGAAATTATTCCTGAATTCCCACAAGATGTGGTTTCACGTGCAGGTGCAGTTTCTTTCACACAAATAACGGAATTCTACGTATCTGCAATGTCGGGCGCAGCAAGTAAGGGTAAAAACGTGCGCTATTATCTGGAAAACGGTGTCTGGAAAAAAGAAGGTCTTATCACTTGGCCTTCTGGCACAAAGACCATCAGTTTCTGGGGACTGTCACAGAAATTTCTTAATGGTGATGGTTTTTCAGATGTTAAACTAACAAAATCTGTTCAGAGTTTCCGCTTTACCATTGACCCTGACAATCCTCGTGACATAAGCTATGCCAGTCGTTTAAATGTTACCTATGATCAGGTAGGTGGACAAGTAATATTGTCTTTCTTGCATGCATTGGCATATCCTTATTTCACTTGTGCTCAGGGCTTAGCCGATGCTCTGGTTGAGATAAAGGAAGTGAAGTTCCATAACCTTGATCTTTCAGGAGTGTTCACTTACAGCACCACATTCAACTCGAGTGGTTCATGGGTGCTTGATAAGCAGAACTATGGCACTTTCACTCAAACCTTTGACGACCCAGTGGTGCTTACCAACGATGGCAAAGCTATTCCACTTACTGATGCCTGGCAGCTGCTGCCACAGAAACCTACAAAGTGGGCAACAACGGCAGCCAACCCAGTGACAATAGAGCAGGCTGATGCCTTGCACCAGTGCTACGTAGAATTGAAATGTAAGATAGTGAAAGAAGGTGGCGTTTATGCCTGGGGACACCCTAAGGGAATGGGTGAGGAATACGAAAGCGTATATATACCTTTCGGTACAACCTTTAACACCAAGGCATATAATAAAGCCATCAAACTGAATTTCACGGGAGGATATCTGGCAGATGGAACTCCATTTGTAGGACGTACCGACGTTGTGCTTGCCCCTTGGGTGACCAACGACATACTCATAGACCCTTGGGAGGAGATGCCTGAGGAGGATTTGGAGTTCAAGTAGCCTCACCCATCCCTCCCCAAAAGGGAAGGGCTATCCAACACAGGAAATGGTGGGTTGAGCGTATTAGTTTATAAAACATAACCTTTAAAATTTAAAGAACAATGAAAAAAGAATATAAAAAACCGGTAATGAAAGTCGTAGAACTTTTGGCAAACACAGCAATTCTTGCTGGTAGTACTGTTGGAGCTAATGATATATTAGATACTTCTGGTAGTGACATAACATTCGACGCAGATAATAGTTTCGATGCAGAAATTGATCTTGATAATTAAAACGTCTTTGACTATTCTGTCTATAGGTTTGTGCATCTCCTCTTGCTCACAGCAGCAGGAGGAGGCACAGCCCATCCAAGAGTCGTCAAGAGTACCGATAAACTTCAGGGTTAGCCTTAATGGCAACTGGAGCGATGGTGTCTCACGTGGCACCATGGTGGAGCAGTTTGCTACCTCCTTCGGTCTCTACGCCTCATATTATGATGCTGGCAGCGAAGACACTCAGACAATGAACTATCTACAGAATGAAAAGGCAGGTGAGTACAGCGGAGAGTTCAGAACAGAAAACAGTTTCGCAGCACCACCACTACACAAAGAGCTTCACCTCTACGTCTATTATCCTTATGAGGCAACGGGTGCAACTCAAAAGCATACCACCTTTAATGCGTCGGGGCAGGGGGCGCCACAGTTCACCTACTCGCTCATTGACGACGTAGAGCAGCAAGCAGATCTCATGGCAGCTGACACAATAGCTTCAACCAATGATGTGTTGCTTCAGCATGTTATTCCTCTAAGGTTCTCGCACCTGCTCACAGCCGTGCGCTTCCGTGTTGATGCATCGGTTCCAGCCTGCACAATAAAGAAGATAAGCATAAAGAATGTTGCTGATGGTGGAACATACGATTATGCGCAGCGAGCATGGACACAGGTGAATACAACATTAAGTACTTATGACATAAATCCAAATCTTGCAATAGTAGGAGGTGAGAAGGTAAGTCTTCAGGATTCGTACACGTTCATGATGATGCCGCAGACATTGGGCGAGGATGCCCAGGTAGAGATTACCTACAACACCGGCTCAGTGGACAAGAAGGTATCGGCTTCCTTAAAGGATAGAATGTGGGAATCAGGAAAGATAGTGAGCTATAACATTAAGTTCAGCGATGATAATCTGAGTACACAGCTAATTCTCACAGCCACAGTGTCAGACTGGACATCAGTGACGGGGCACTACACTTTTTAGAGTTAGGAGTAGCCTCTCCCATCCCTCCCCAAAAGGGAAGGGCTAACCAACAGGGAAAAAAGCTGCTCAAGGGCGCCAGCCGACAGCATCCACTCGTTCAGTGACCTTCGGTTCCACGTAAATTAGAGCGCTTTGCGCTTCAATATTCAATATTCAATATTCAATAGCATTGCATGCAATGCGTTAAGACTGAGTTATTATTCAACATAGACAATTTTTATTTATCTTAAACAATTTGAATTATGAAAAAGGTTTTAGCATTTTTCGCGGGCTTGTTTGCCCTTGGTATGATCACATCATGTACAAACAGTGATGACGTGAATGTTAATAATGGTAGTACTACTATCCCAACAACCAAGACCTTAACATTGAACATTTCAGGTAGTAATCCTGCTTCTCGTATGGCTGGTATTCCTTCAGGTGCTTCTGAAGCTACTATCAACAACCTTATGGTTGTCATTATCGACAATGATACTCATGTAATCGAAAAGATTCAGAAGTTCGGTAATGGAACTTTGACACAGACAGTGAAATATGCAACAGAACATCCTTCTGTAGTTGTATTGGCTAACTTCCCAGATGCTTTCTATCAGGATGTAGCTCCTAATGCTTCAACAATGACATTGGCACAGTTAAAGGCAAAGACTCTTGACATTGAGAATACTGTTATTGCTGAAAATGGTCCACAGGTAGCAACAAACCTTCCTATGATTGGCTCAACAGCTACTCTTGAGCAGGCTCTTGATGGTGATCAGCAACCTGTTGCAAATGCCTATACAGCTGATGTAGTTCTGCATCGTATAGTTGCACGTGTTAACCTTGCTGGTGTTATTTCTGACCTTCCTGAAGGTGATACATTTGTTCCTGAGGCTGTATTCATTAAGAATGGTTATACTGTTTCAAACATCGCAAGCAGTCATATAGCTGCTTTGGAAGGTACACAAGCTTCATGGTTCAATCTTGATGGCTTCCCAACATTGTCAGTATTCAAGAATGGTTTCTTTGAGAATAATCTAAATGCTGATCCTGAGCCTACACACAATGATATAGCTGGTTATTTCAAGAATGAATATGATGCTTCTGGCGATGGCGCTTTCGTATTTGGAGAGCAAGATCAGACACAGGCAAGCTTCTATATCTATCCTAACCATAATATAGATTTCGCTGAGCGTACTCAGCTTGTTATCAAGGGTAAATATACTCATGATAGTCAGGCAGAAGACAGCTATTATGTAGTTGTTATCAACCGTGAGCCAGGTGCTGATGTAACTTATGGTGTAAGTGGCGATGAAAACGGTATTGGTGACGCTGTTCGTGGTACTGGTAACATTGATGCTAACTACATCTATAATATTTCAGCTACAATTACTGGTAAGGGACAGAACGAAGAGGACTTCAATAACAACGAAGACCCTAAGGGTAAGTATGGTTTGACAGTCAACATCACTGTTGAGAACTGGCTGACAACAATCAATCAGAATGTAACATTCTAATGAACCAATGAAGAATTATAATGAGTTAGGAGTTAGAAGTTATCGCATTGCAAGCAATGCTAATGAATAATGAATATTGAATAATGAACCAACGGTCACTGACCGAAGGAAAGTAATGCCTACGGCATAAAAATTCTATAATTACTCAAACTTCGTTCTCGTTAACTCATCTTGATAAAAAAGAAAAAACACGCTTCGCGTGTGAAATAAAGAACTAAAAATCAAGCCCCAAAACTCTCTGGGAGGCAACCATCCCTTGGGGATGGCTCCCTCCCCCTCGGGGGAGGGCGGGGGGGAGAGGTTGATATATGATTATGAAACAGATATTATTATACGGGATATATATCGTTGGTGTAATGCTTGTTGCATCATGTTCTGCTGACGACAGCGTGCTCACACCTGTAGCTGAGCGAACAGACAGCATCACTGTGACGCTGAGCATCGACAAGGCAGCACTCTCACGTGCCGCTGGCAATCCTGCTCTCACCGATGGTAATATCTCTACACTGCTTATAGCTGCCTTCGACAATGCTGGTAATCTGGTAACCACCAGTACCAAGTATTATGCAGCCAACGGCATATATAGCTTCAACACAACAGAAGCTACTACCCAGCTTATGGTCATTGCCAACTCTGGCATCAACAGCATGGTTATTCATGATAAGACTGATCTCATAGCGCAGTACAATCTGGTACTATCAGCTGCCAACAGTTCCGCAATACCAATGGTGGGCACTGCCGACATTAGTATCACGGAAAATCAGCAGGAACCCGTGGAGGTGAATATTGCACTGATGCGCCTGATGTCACGTGTGGTGGTAACCAACATCAGCGTTGATGCATCGGCTCATTTCACTCCTACCGAGATCTTTATGATGAACGTGAATGAGAAGCATGCCCTATATGATGCCACTGCCCTATGGCAGGGACGTAACTACACCTCGCTGACAGCCACCAACGGTGCTACTGGCGAAACAGGCGAGAGTGGTGCAATGGCATTTCTGAGCAGCGGCAGTTCGTTTGCCGTGCCTCAGACAGCCGACAACACCACATGGCAGTATTTCCATGTGTATCCGCATGAGGCTGAGAATGCCACCCGTCTGGTCATCAAGGGCACGTACACTGATCCGCAGACCGATCAGCAGAGCACAATGTATTATCCTGTGATTGTGAACCATGTATATGCTTCCATCACGGAGGGTGAAAACCAATACACCTATGCTCCTTACTATCCCAACGACTCACGCCTGGAGGCAAACAAGAGTTATGCCATGAGCATATCGATAACAGGCGAGGGTGTTTCTACTCCTGAGGAGGAGGTAACAGTGAATCACGCTCTGTATGTCACTATGACGGTGAGCGACTACGCTGACGTCTCTCAGACAACGGTCATTGACGCAACAACGCCGACACAACCGGTAATTCCATTAAATTAGGAGTTAGAAGTAGCCTCTCCCATCCCTCCCCAAAAGGGAAGGGCTAACCAACAGGGAACAGCGCAATGCATAGCATTGCTATTGAACATTGAATATTGAACATTGAATATTGAAAAGTTCCTCTGACCAACGGGAATAAATAATTAATAGTGAATAATGAGATATAATGTTAAATTAATCGCAAATTATCATAAATTATATGTTAAATCAAAGAAAAATAATTTTCGAAAAATTTGCGTCAATTTTCGGTAATTACACGTTAAGCGAAGCGAAAAAAAGATATCAAGAATTATAGAATTAGAGAATTTTTCTCAAGGGCGCAAGCCAATTCTTAAATTATTCAAACAGAGTTCTTATCAACTCGTCTTGAATTCCTGTAGTTCTTGATAAAAAGAATAAAGAGCACGCTTTGCGTGAATAGATATAGAGTATTAACGATCATTTGATGAGTATGAAAAAATATGTATTCTTTTTAATCACGCTGGTAATGAGTTTCGCATCTTGCAGTCAGGATGTTATTGAGACAAACCAGCCATCGGAAGGCACAAAAAAGACATTGCGCATAAAGGTGTCTGTACCTGACGCAGAATCGCGTGCCATCGACAGTTCAAGTCCTTATGCCATCCATTCTCTCTACATTGTCACTTTCAATGGCGATGGAGCAATGGTAGGTTCAGGTGCTGTAACCTATGATACTGGGCAGGTCTCAGTGAGTGATGACATTGAGATCTCTACCAACTACGGTGAGACGGTAACGGTGTATGCTGTTGCTAACCTCATGAACTCAACAGTATTGAGATATGTTGGTACGCTCACAGAATTCCAAGACCTTGTAACCAAGGTTGCCGACCCTGCCAACCTGCAGTCGGGAAAAATAAGCCTTAATGGTGCAGATCTTTCTACATCAGGACAGGTGATGGTTAGTGATGGTGCAAATGCTACAATCACTGAGAATATGCAGGCAGTGAGCCTCACCCTTCATGCACAGTGTGCCAAGGTGCATTTCAACATCAACCTTAGCAAGGCGGGTACAGTGCCACTGAACCCAGTGACCATTCTCGACTACCAGCTGTGCCACGTGCCACTGAGCTCTTATCTGCTTGGTCGTTCAATGAGCGATGCTACAGAGGTGGTAGCACCAGAAGGGCTGTATGGTAACTTCCCAGCAGTACACGGTCCTTGGACAGATAGCTTCTCGTTCGACAGCTATATATATGAGAACCATAGTGGTACTAACAGTAATATAGACAGTGAGCAGGGGCGTAATGCCACCAATGCCACACGTCACGCCAGCTATCTCAGCTTGAGAGTGAAATACGGCAGCGCCATTCGCATCTATCGTTTCTACTTGGGTACACTTGGCAATAACGACTACAGCAACTTCAATGTGAACCGTCATTATGACTACACCATGAACGTTAATCTCTATGCTCTTGTAGAAGGTGATCAACGTAGTGTAAATCCTGGTGGTGACCCTAATGTAGGCGACTACCTGTTCAGCGATGGCACATGGGGTGCTCTGGTAACAAACGAGGTGACAGCAAGTCACTACCCAATAGCAGTGGTGTTCAGTACCAGTCCTACTGAAACCGACCGTGCCGCAGGCTTTACCCACGGCTATGCAGTGGCTATTGCCAGCGCAGGCGCACAGCTGAAGTGGGCAAGCAGTGATGCAGCTTATATCTCAACAGCAGTGAACACACCTGTAACCACTATTGCAGCAGTTAAAGCCGACAGAGACGGTCGCACCAAGACAGCTGCAATAGCTGCCCTCAGCGATTTCTCAAAGGCTAAATATCCATCAGTGTGGTATGCTACTCATTTCGGTTCAGGCGATATTGGCTTGACAAATAATGGTAGTGTATCTGCATCAAGCAAAGGCTCAACAGAGAGCAAGAGATATAACTCTTCAGGTTTTGTGGCTCCTCTTGGCACCAGTGGTTGGTTCCTTGGCTCTATCGGTCAATACTGGGAGATAGCCAAGAACCTCGGTACCGGATATTCTGAGAGTTCAACATTTACTCCACAATCAGGTGATACACCTAAATACTGGTATATCAGTGGTGGCTCAGAGGCAAACAAGAATGCAATAGTAGAGCGTTTTAGTGCTGCTAAGAGTGTTTACACTCAGACCGACAATACAGAGTTGTCATACGCAATGCCTTGGCTCGCCAGCACATATGAAACCTGGTACTGGACCAGTAGCGAGTTCTCGGCCGCTAATGGCTTCCTCGTCTACTGGGGCAACGACGGCCACTTCGGCTTGAACGGCCTCAACGCTAAGTCCTACTCGAGTACAGGTAACCGCGGAGTTCGTCCCGTTATCGCATTCTGACCTATTTACCAATTTACTACTTTACCACTTAGAGGCGAAAGCCTCCCCCATCCCCAGCGCGAAGCGGAGCTTCGCTATTGAAGATTGAATATTGAAAAATGAAGCGCAAAGCGCTTTAAATATTTCCATCTTTCATTCTTTCAATATTTAAATTTTACTTGGGGCTAACCAACAGAAAAAGTGGTAGGGAAGTGGAAAGATGTTGAGCAAGCCGGTAGGCAATCTGAGCAAGAACCTTCGTAGCGCGGCTCATTGAAGAGCCGCTGCCGAAGGTGAGAGGTCAGATTGAAAAACGCCGCCTTATGGCGGCAAACGCCGGAGGCGCAGCACGCCAATTGAATATTGAATATTGAATATTGAATGTAATCATAAAGTTCAAATCTCAAACCTCAAAGTTCAAAGGTTGAGAAATGATAAAGAAGCGCAATGCGCTTATAGATAGAGTTACTCAATCAGTTTGCTCTCCCTCTCCCCTCGGAGAGGGTCGGGGTGAGGTTAAAAATTGAAATATTAATGTTCCCCATTCCTCAGTTTACTGAGGGCTCCCTCCCTATAGGGGAGGGCGGGGGGAGAGGTCGATAATAGTTCGAGGTATGAAGAAGATATTATTAATAATGGCAGTTTTCGCTGTTGCACTTGTGTTCTCATCGTGCAACTTCGACGACGAGGCTTACACCCCGAAAAAGGAGGTGCCGGGTTACAGCAAGCTTGTTCTGAATATCGGGATGCAGGCGCCTGTGACACGTGCTGCCTATGCTGCTGACCAGAGCTCGCTCGAGGGAAACATCAACAGGCTGGCTTTGGGAATCTTCAGTGCTGCGGGTGTGAAGAAGCAACTGGAGGAGGTAGTGTCTCCTTCCAGCAGTAATATGGAGTTTGCTTATCCTGATCTGGAGGCTGGCGACATCATCCTTGTTGCCATCAATGCACCAGCAGGCACTTTCGATGCTGCCACCTCGCCAGAGGCGTTCATGCAGACATGCATAACCATAGAAGAAGCTATGCAGGGCAGTACCGAGGATCACACTCGTGTGAATGTAGGCAACACTCCAATGTTTGGACGCTCCACACTCTCAACGGTGACTGGCGAGAATGCTTTCCAGGCATCGGTGACTGTGGGACACCTGTTGGCTAAGATAACCCTTAACTCGGTAAGCATAGACCTTACCGATGCTACCTTTAAGCTCACCGAGGTGTATTTGAAGAACGTGCCAGAGAAGCTTGACTTCTATCCTGTCGCTGCAGACAGCTATCAGTTCTATGATAACTACAACGACACGTTCTATCAGGGCGAAGCCTCTACAAGTGGCGATGCCAACTACAAGGCTTACTTAGGTAGTGGTGAGGTAGCTGCAGGAATGACCATCAACAGCAGCAACAAGATGTATCTCTATACAATGCCTAACACTGATGTCATTCCTACCAAACTGGTGCTGAAGGGTGAGTATCAGCCTACGGGCGAAGTGGCAGAGAACGTTACGTATGAGGTGTATCTTAATCATAACTCGGCATCGAGCGTTGTTCCTGATGGCGGCACCGAAAAGGTTGTATGTCCTAACTGCAACTACGTTGTTGACATAACAATAAAGAATCACGCTATAGAATACTTCGAGACATTCGAGGAGGGTTACTCTTTCGGTGCAGGCTTTGGTCTTGTCACTGGTGTTGACACCAATACTGATGTGAGCCATACCGAACATTCGGGTTCTACCTCAGATGTGGGAGTGGAAACTCCGGGCAATGAGGTTAATCACAACGAGAGTGATGATCGTGGTTCAGAGGCAGGCGTATCAGTAGGCGTTAATGGAAATTCTTCATCGGGAAGCACCGAGACAACAGGTTCTACTTCAGATGTTAATGTTACTCCGGGTAATGATGTTGATTTCAACGAGAGTGATGACCGTGGTTCAGATGCAGGCGTATCAGTAGGCGTTAATGGCAACTCGTCATCAGAAGGCAGTGCCACCTCGGGTACAACGTCGGATGTAGGTGTCACAATAGGAACGACTGATAATAATAATGAGACCGACAGCTATGGCTCTAATGAGGCTGCCTCTGTAACTACTGAGAGTAACACCCCTTATACTCAAGAGAATAATGTGGGCAACATCCAAGAGATAGGGGCTACTCCAGGTAATGCAACAGCCAACGAGGAGACGGTAACGGCAGGCTCCAACGATGGTTTCGACATCAACACCGAACAGAACAACTCTAACAGCTCCAACAGTTCATCTGGCGACACCAATGGTGTGGTGACAGTGGGAGTGAACGAGACGGATAGCTTCAGTGAGGAGTACGAATTCTAAAAAGCCTCCCCCATCCCCCTCCGATAGGAGGGGGCTAACCAACAGGGTGAGAGCTGTGCACTTCGTGCTAAATGTTAAACGATAAATGAGAAATGATAAAGAAGCGCAAAGCGCTTAAAAAATATCAAGAATTAGAGAATTTGAGAATTGGGCATACGCCTTTGAGATTCTTAATAATTCTATGTTATACAAGAGGATATGTAATGGCGTTAGCTTAATTCTTAAATTCCTGAAATTCTTGATAAAAGAAAAATAGAAAAAAGAGTTAGGAGATAGAGGTTAGTACTAAAATTCTCTAATTCTCAAATTATTCGAGTTAAAACTCTCATCAACTCGTCTTGATAAAAAAACTTAAGGGCGCCAGCCTAAATTCTCAAATTCTCTAATTATTCGAACAGAGTTCTCATCAACTCGTCTTGATAAAAAAGAAAAAAATGAGTGTTCTTTAAGATATTGAGTAATTAGTTCTTTCCCAGAAAGTTCTCCCTTCCCTATCGGGGAGGGTCGGGGAGAGGCTGGTAAATATATGGTTAAACTTATTAACTAAAAATATGAAACTGAATCTGACATACAAATTGTTGGGCTTGAGTGCTTGCATAGTTGGAGCGCTCGCCTTGGCTTCGTGCTCTGATTCTGTGTACGAAGAAGTGCAGAACCCTGGAAAAGGTGAGACAACAGTGACCTTTTCTACTAATATCGTTGCTCCTGTTGAGACAGGTGAGCTGTCAGGACGTGCTCTTGGCGGCGACAACACCGACAACAGGATTGACAACCTGCACGTAGTGGCTTTCAATGCACAGGGAACAATGGTTGCTCACGGCTACACAGCGTCATCGCAAGCAGCCAACGGCGGTACATTCTCGATGAACATCGCTGGTTCTTTGGATAATCTTACATTCTATGCCATTGCCAATATCGGCAATCCTGAGGTGTTTGCCAATCATGCATTGAACAAAGAGGCCTTTGAGGCACTCACCATAAAGAGTGCTGATGGTGATATCGCTTCGGGTAACTACTCGCTCTATAACGGAGCTGTTAAGCTGTGTGATATCACAGGTGCCACAGCACCAGTGCTTGTCAGTGGTGAGGTGGCAGTGACAGTGACAAACAATGTAGCAACAGTAACACTTAACCTTGTGCGCCAGTGTGCTAAGGTAACCGTTAACATCACAGCATCAGACGGCAAGCAGATCTTTGCTTATCAGGTGCGTAATGTGATGGCGGTGTCAACACTGAAGACAGCCGAGAACGGTGGTAACCCTCCACAGGTGGAGTATTTTGATGCTCCTGTAGAAGAGATTACTCCTACTACCACAGTCACCAAGAGCTTCTATGTGTATGAGAACTATAACGACAGAGTGCCAGGTATCACCTCACAGACACAGCGTAACAGCAAGGTGGCTCCTCCTCGTGCTACTTATGTCAATGTGTGGACACGCAAGCAGATGGACGGCACTAACTGGGATATAATGTATCAGGTGTATCCAGGTGGTATAAACCAGCAACAGCAGGTTGACCTCACCGAGTTTGTTCTTGTGCGCAACCACAACTACAATGTAACGGTAACCCTAAGGGGTGATGGCTCTGCCGACCCACGTGTGTCAGCAGGTGTGTCAACACCAACAGTAGGTCACTATCTGTTCAACGATGGTTCATGGGGTCCTTATACCGAGGGCACTGCAACAGCCACTCATTATCCAATAGCTGTTATCTTCAGCAACAACACAACAGCTACCGACCGCTCGGCAGGCTATTTCCACGGCTATGCAGTGGCTATTGCCAGCGCAGGCGCACAGCTGAAGTGGGCAGAGTCGAGTGCAGCATATATCTCAACAGCCTTGAACACCCTCAAGACTACTCTTGCTGATGTAAAGGCAGACAGAGACGGTCGCACAGAGACAGCAAAGATAATGGCTCAGGACAAGACAGAAAACAGTGGTGTGGAAACAACTAAGCTGACAACAAAATATCCATCAGCATGGTATGCTACCCACTTCGGTACAGCTGATGTAGGTTTGACCAATAACTCAACAGTTGCCGAGGGAACACCAGGCTCTTCAGAGAGTTCAACATACAACTCTTCTAAGTTTGCAGCCCCTGTAGGCACCAGTGGTTGGTTCCTTGGCTCTATCGGTCAGTACTGGGAGATAGCCAAGAACTTAGGTGGTAATGTAAGTGATAACTCTGAGTTTAGCGAAGGTGGTACAAAGTACTGGTATATACCAAGTGTATCAGAAGCCAACAAAACTGCTGTAGAGGGCTATTTCAGCCGTGCAGCAAGCGTACACTCAAATACCGATACAGGCGAAAAGCCATGGCTCATGGCTTACCTCGCAAGCAAGTATAGTTGCTGGTATTGGACCAGTAGCGAGTTCTCGGCCGCTAATGGCTTCGGCGTCTACTGGGGCCACAACGGCAACTTCTACTTGGGCGGCAACGACGCCAAGTCCTACTCGTTTACAAATAACCGCGGAGTTCGTCCCGTTATCGCATTCTGACCTATTTACCAATTTAATAATTCATCTATTAAAATTCTTCGAATTCATAGGGCGCGGCTCCCTTTTCAGAGCCGCTGCCGAATTCGAAGAATCGTTTACCGCCGTAAGGCGGTCGAAAAAAAGTGGCAAATTCACAAGATCTAAAGATATACAGAGACGCTGAGCGTCTATTAAAAATGCAATTAGAAATGTTAAAGAAGTTTGAAAGGTTTTATCGATATACCTTGGGTGAAAGAATGATTAGCCTGAACATCGATATTCTGGAGGGTATAACTCACGCCAACAGACAGAAAGACAAGGTGGAAGCCTTGACACTACTGGCTGAAAAGATAGTGGTGTTGAGGTCGCTCTTCAGAACTTGCGTTGCAAGCAGGGCAATGACCGAACGGCAGTATGTGCCCTACGCAGAACTGATAGAGTCGATGGGAAAGCAATGCACGGCGTGGAAGAACGCGAAGACGTGAACCGCCGTTGCTATTGACTGCGACGCTGGCTGTTCCCGAGGGAAGAAGTTCATTTGACCAACGGAAATAATGAGATGTTAAGTTATTTTGCTTACGCAGACGCGAATTATCAAAAATTAATCGCAAATTATCATAAATTATATGTTAAATCAAAGAAAAATAATTTTCGAAAAATTTACGTCAATTTTCGGTAATTACACGTTAAGCGAAGCGCCAAATGAGTTAGGAGTTAGAAGATAGGAGTTAGGAGTTGAAATGCCGTAGGCATTAATAATTCAAAATTCCACATTCATATTTGGATGTTTTCTCGGTTTTTCTTTTAAGTGCCCCAACTCCTCCCTAACCCTCCCCTTCATAAGGGGAGGAAAACGCCAGATTTTCGGCGACTACGGTTTCCGAAAGAGAGCAAGACAAGAAAGAATATGGGTTACCGACTTGGGAAAGACCCCTCCAACTCCCCTCAAGAGGGGAGAGATTTAAGACCCCTCCTTACTCCCCTCATGAGGGGAGAGATATTAGCAGGAGGTATTTGTCTGTTTACAACTCCTTCCCTCTGGAGGGAAGGTTGGGATGGGTCTTCCAAGTAAAGCAGAAGTACGGGTAACATACTGGTTCGTGTTTAGCGAGTTCTCGGCCGCTAATGGCTTCAACGTCAACTGGAACAACAACGGCAACTTCAACTTGAACGGCAACAACGCTAAGTCCAACTCGAATACAAATAACCGCGGAGTTCGTCCCGTTATCGCATGTTCTTCTTGTAAACATAGCAGCCTCCCCCATCCCCCTCCAAAGGGAGGGGGCTAACCAACTAACTCCCGTTATAGCATATTCTTTTGCGCAGTGCGATGCGCACAGCGCATCACACTGCTAAATGATAAAGGAGAAATGATAAATGATAAAGATGCGCCCGGAGCAAGGCCCCGCTAAATGGAGGCCATTGAAGTTGGAGGGGTCTTATAGCTCCTCCCCTCTCGAGGGGAGGGTGGGAAGGGTCTTTTAATGAACATTTACGATATAATAAAACAGCAGGAGGAAAAAGAGAATAAAGAAGTAATAATAGTAAGAAATGGAAGATTTTATCAAGCCTATAACGCAGGTGCCTTTGCACTGGGACACTTGAGAGGCTACAAAGTAAAAAAGAAACAGATGCATGACGGCACAACCTATTACCGTGCTGGTTTTCCCTGTCAGGTGCTCAACAGCATACTTGAACAGGTGAAGAAAGAAGGTGGTGAGGTGGTGCATTCAGAGCCTGATGGCTCGAAAGTGATAATTAAAGGCGTTGACACCACTGAGAGTGAAAAGCTGATAGCTATTGATGATCCTTCGCTGATGGTTGAACCTCGCAAGGTGCGACAAAAAGTGAAAGCCATAAAGAGCGACATAGAGCAGATTATCATAGACTATGATATAGCCAATAAGACGCCTATGGAATGTATGACATTCCTTAACAATTTACGAAACTATATTATTGACGTAAGAAACAAACGAAATGAGAAAGCCACTGACGGAGGTGCAGAAGGTGATACTGCCGAAGCGACCTTATCCGATTCAGAAACAGGAACAATGGGATAAACTGCCCGTGGGGCATTTAAAGGCTGAGGATGTGTTTACTGCATTCTATGAATGTAAACAAGGTAAGGAAGATACCTTCAATGCTCTTCAGTTTTATAAAGATTTTGAAAGTCGATGTTTGACAATATGCGACGAGGTGAATCACCATTGCTATCATCCAGCGAGAAGCATTGTGTTCATCGTAGAGAAACCAGTGAAGAGAGAGGTGTTTGCACCTTCTTTCGAGAGCAGGGTGTGCGATCATGTAGTGGCTGATAAGGTGGAGCCGTATATGGAGCTGTTTCTCCTTGATGAGAATTTCTCTACACGTAAGGGCAAGGGCACGTCATTCGGCATTGAGTTCATAGCACAGGCAATAAAAGAGTGCACAAAGAACTATACCGAGGATGCGTGGATAATGAAGGACGACATTGAGTCGTGCTTTATGAGTATGCCTAAGGAACGCCTGTATAGCAAGATGGCATGGTTTATAGAGTATTTCTATCATGGCGACGACAAGATGGAGATAATCTATCTGTTGTGGGCAATAGTCTATGACCGTCCAGAGACCCACTGCGTGCGACGCTGCCCAAAGGAATATTGGAACGGACTGCCAAAGAAGAAAAGTCTGTTTAACAGTGATGGTAAGCATGGACTGCCAATAGGCAGGTTGACGAGTCAGCTCACGGTGTCGTTATATCTTGACGAGATAGACAAATACATCGTGTCGTGTGGCATAGAATACTTCGGTAGGTATGTTGACGATATAGTGATGATACACCAGAACAAGGAGATGTTGCTTCTCATGAGGCTGAGACTGGAACAGAAGATGAAACAGTTAGGGCTGAGGATGCATCCAAAGAAACACTACCTGCAACACTATAGTAAGGGTGTGTCGTTTATTGGTGGGCACATAATGCCGGGACGCATATACGTTAGCAAGCGCAGTGTGGGCTTTGCCTTTGATGCCATAGCCAACTGGAACCAGATAGCGCTCACCAATCCTGACAAGATGGAAGAGAATGTGGAGCGGTTTGTGTCGGTAGTAAACTCATACCTCGGTCATTTCTGCCACTACAAGGCGTATAACCTCCGTCGTAAGCTCGTGAGCTGCATCGATGAGTCGTGGTGGCAGATGATAGAAGTCACTGGTGACTTCTGTAAAGTTAGCAGCAAGCGAACTTTACAATGTGGAGTTATCGCATTGCAAGCAATGCTATTGAACATTGAATATTGAATATTGAACATTGAACATTGAATATTGAACCGAAGGTCACTGACCGAGTGGACGCAGTCGACGAAGTCGAATAAACGAGAGAAGTAACATTGAATGTAATCATAAAGTTCAAATCTCAAACCTCAAAGTTCAAAGAATAAAACTCAAACCTCAAAGTTCAAAGGTTATAAATGATAAACGAGCGCTCCGCGCTTAAAAAATATAGCTCTTCAACTGATAATCCTCGGCTTTGCCGAGGCTCCCTCCCAGAAGGGGAACCAACGGTCGCTGTTCGGCGATAGCCGAGGGAAAGCAATGGCGGGGGGAGAGAAGCGCGAAGCAAGCTTCGCTAATGAGTAATTAATAATGAGAAATGAATAGCTCTTCTCAAACTGATTGAACTCCTCCCCTATCGGGGAGGTTGGGAGGGGCTGCTTGATATATGCGTTGTGAAACGCGTTTTTTATCGAATAATTTAATAAAATATTCTTTTGTGTGGACAGCGGTCCACTATGCGAAGTATTTAAGGAGGCACAGTGATGTGCCTCCTTTTTTTTTAGCCTCTCCCATCCCTCCCCAGTAGGGAAGGGCTAACTAACTGGTTGCGTTTCTTGCTGCAAAAATTCAATATTAAAAATTTGTGGTTTGGTTGTTTAGTCATTTGGTGAGTGAACACGAATCGCACGAATCACACGAATGCATTATAAGTTTTTTAAGAAAATGCTTAAGCATGAACGGCTTCTTCAAAGTCGTGTGGTATATTTCTCTGAACCCTTTTGTGAGCAAGCTCCCATCAGGTTCACCCAAATATCCCTCCCTCACAAGTTCGGGCTCTCATGCTTAAGCTTGGAAAATAATGTGCTGATGCACCATTGCACAATCGTGCAAATGATATCAAACTGATGTAGAACTAAACAAATCTACGCAAGACATACAATTATTTTGGTGAATCAAAAAGCTTTTATCTTATTATCGTGATAATAAAATTAAGGCGTTTTAGAAAGGAGTTGTTTGTGCAGTTACATTGTATAGAATATAACAGGGAGATGCAGATTGATATCCTTTGCGCTTATTTGCGCATTGGTGCATCAGCGCTTAATTTTCTAGTGTATGAATGAATAATCCTCTAAGAGGATGGTGATATTGTTGTGGTGCTTGGAAAACTTGTTTTCAAAAGCACCAACAGCAATATTATCA
>CAJOCR010000018.1 GCA_905236755.1 uncultured Prevotella sp. | reverse complement strand
CAAAATCATTATAGGCTCATTCTGAGCCGTATTCCATTCATACACATTTTCTTCTTTTTAAAATCTCAAGTAAAATAATTCGCTTGCGAAACTTTAGTAATTTATAATTTGTCATTTATCATTTTTCATTTAGCACGCCTTGGCGTGCGCATATTTTTATTATCTTTGTTGCAGACTAATATTATGTTGAATATGGAAGTAGGACAGAAGTTACCTGAGTTCTTGGGAGTTGACCAAGACGGTAAGGAGTGGAGAATGAGTGATTTGAAGGGTAAGAAAGTGGTGCTTTATGTTTACCCAAAGGACTCTACGCCTGGTTGTACCAACGAGGCGTGTAACCTGCGTGATAATTATGAGCGTTTTCTTTCTCTTGGATATGTTGTAATAGGTGTGAGCATTCAAGATAGCAAGTCGCATAAGAAATTCATAGAGAAATATAATCTTCCTTTCCCTTTGCTCTGCGATACAGAGAAAAAACTGGTGCAGCAGCTTGGTGTGTGGGGCGAAAAGAAAATGGCAGGAAGAGTGTATATGGGTGTCTATCGTACTACGTTCATAGCTGATGAGGCTGGAGTAGTAACCGAAATCTTTGGCTCAAAACAAATAAAGGTAAAAGAGCATGCTGCTCAAATTTTGGGAGAATGACAATTGTGTGTGCGATAGAAAATGTTACACAAAACATAGATATTTCATCCCGAATTCATCCTAAAGGCATCCTAAGACCATCCCGAAGGAATATAAAAAAGTCAGAAACGAGAAAAAGTATTACGTTATTTCTTGTTTCTGGCATGTTGTGTATTTCAACCTCATAGTTCTATTCCTTAATACTTTAAGAAGTTGAAGCTATCGCTTTATGCGGATGGCTATAATAGCCTGTTCACAATTTAGTTCCTTTTTGCACCATAAGCGTAGAGCACTCTGCTTCCGTCAACGAATTCATCTCTATTCATAGAATTTTCCACTCCATAGATTTATATTAGGATTTTTTTCATCATAATAAACATCTATAGAATCTCCTTCTTTAGGAGATTAAAATAGGTTAACATGCTTTTCATTGACAGCTTTTTATAGTTAAATTATTCGTAGATCCATACTCTGTTATTGCAATAGGAATACAAGGCTTGTTAACTTGAGGATAATCTTCTTGATTCAAACCATAGGAAAATGATATTTCTTTATCTAACAGAACAAAAACTCCTTTTAACTCAAGAAAAGTGATTTTAGCCATTTCGCCACTTGCGAGTTTTATTATCTTACTCTTTCCATTTTTTGCCATTTCATCAAAAAACATGTTACGAAATTTGTTATGAGTATCAATTGCAGTATCACCATATAATTTCAAAAAAACATCATACGACCAACAACGAGGAACATAAATTGAATTTTGTAAAATGCCAGTAATAAAACTCTCTTTGTTATTGGTATCTATCAATAATGAATCCTTTTTGTTTAAAACAGCATCAAACATAATAGGATAATTATTATTTGAGCTGATATCAATTGATATGTAATAAACGTCTTTGACAACAAAATCGTTTACATTTACTTGTCCATACATGCTAATATGAACTAATGCAAGGATATATATAAATAATAGTCTCATATTCTATTTCCCAAACTATAGTTTTTTATTAAGTCTATAAATTAAATTTAACGCAATAATACCTATACTTATAATTAGGTGATCTATCAAAATAAAACTTAATACAGTAATACCTATGCTTATAATTAAGTAATCAGTTGAAATTACATATAAAATCTTGTCTATATAATCGACAATAAATTTATTTAAGAAAAAAACAAATTCAAAACATAAAGCAAATACTGCTATACTCTTATTTGAATATATTTTTATTTGATTACATTTTATTTTTTCGAGTATCAATAAGTATATAGTATTAATAGGAATTACAATTAATTCAAACAAAAAGAAAAATAAACATGACTCTGAAAAAGGACTCAAAAAGTTCTTAAGTCCAGGCGGCATTTGCGCCTCAAGTATTGACAGGTAAATATAATAGATGATAACAGTTATCAACATTACAAGTGACTGTATTATATATGCTCTATATTTGTACATAGTTTTATATTTTGCTTTAATTTGACGAATCTTCTATCTGAACCAAAAACCACGTATTATCCACTTTCCTAAAGTGGTATATTAGTTTTACACCAGTGTTAATACCCAATAAAGTTACAGAATTTGATAGCGAATCTATTTTGCAATCAATCGCATTTCCATAGACTTTTCTTTTATTCAGGTTAACGTATTTCCATGTTTGTTCTGTTTGGTAGTATATTGAATCTGATTCTTCAAAGTTATAGCCATTAATCACAGTCTTTAAAGGAAATTTTATGTGATTCTTTTGAAATGTTGAATCCGATGAAAACTTATCAATAAAAGATTTGAAAGAAACTTCGTGGTTTGCTGAAGATATTACTATAGAATCTGTCTTCGACTTGTTGTTACTTTCTATTTTACTGCTTTTATTCATACAGCAGGTAAAAAGGAAAACAGACATAACTAATATCAGAATTCTATTTATTATTATAGTATTGTTTATCATCATTCAAGGATAGTGCAATTAGCTAAATAATATAATTTGTTTATTCAATGCCAGCCATTTACGATTAAATCATAGATAAAAAGCATTAATTGCAAACCTACAGAAAAAAGTAACCACACGTTTATTATCCAAATGGTATTTGAATAAAGTATGGTAAAGCGATATGTAATCTACAAATGTAAATTCGCTTTTATGGTTAATGATCGTTTGACCCATTTTTATGGTTTTAAGTTGGTTCACCACACAAAAATATATAATCTTTTTTGAGTAACAAGCAAAATCGAGATATTTTAAATCAATTTCTTTTTTACAACAAACTCTTGTAGGAAAATAAGAAATACAATATTCGTGGCTTATTTGATTGACAAGAAAAAACGAGATATTCAATAAATTTCAAAATGATAGTGTAAACTGCTTAGTTAGGCAAATTTTACTGGCTGCTTAGGAAAATTTTCCTCTCTGCCCAGAAACTTAAAATTTCAGTATTTGGTGTTTTTTCTTGGTAAGTGAAACGTGTAAATATCTTTCGAACGTTATAAAAAGTGCAGAATGCCATAAGTTTTTTGACGAAGAACTATTTTTGCAAATGTTCTATGTTCAATTTCACCCCTACGAGTGTTATGTTTTGAATATCAATGCTTTAAGTGTGAAATTCAACTTCACCTTAACTTCACCTCATCTTCACCCTTAAAAACGTTATAGCCAGCTATAAATAGGGCAAAAGAGCATAAAAAAGGATGGGTGAAGATGGGGTGAAGTTGAAAAATGATGTTAAGTCGTTGAAACACAATAGGTTTAGTGCTAAGGGGTGAAATTGAAAATAATTTCCTCTATAGCTTTCTTGTTCCAACTCTCTCTCGCTCGCGCGCCTTTATAGGTAAGAAAAAGATCAACAAAATAGGGTAAAATCATCTCGAAACCGTCTCGGAAGCATTTAGGAGGCATCTCGAAGGAATGTAAAAGAATGAGAAGTAAGAAAAAGAATTACAACCTCCCCCGACCCCTCCGAGGGAGGGGAGTGCCCAACGGCTTGAGTTTCTTGTTGCAAAAAGTTCAAATCTCAAAGTTCAAAGTTCAAACTTCAATGTTTCTGCGTTATTGCAATATTGGCCAGTCGTTATTGTCCCATTTAATTTCTTTCTTTATGAGTGTGGCTGCGCCATCTAAAGCAATATCATAGCCATGGCAGATGAAGATGTCTTTGTTGTTGATGGTGTATGCAGCACAATGGCCGGCAGCCTCATAAGTTTTTTTGTCTCCTTCTATAACAGGATATCCGCCACCATTAATCATGTCAATACCGCGGTTGTCGATGTATGGCCCTTCAATATTACGGCTACGACCAACGACTACACGATAAGTACTTTTCGTGCCCATGCAACAATAATCCCAGCTTACAAAGAGATAGTAGTAGCCGTTATGCTTTAAAATAAAAGGTGCCTCTATAGCGTTTTGTCCAGCGTTAAGACAGTAGTTCCCTGGGGTTAGTTTCTTTGGTCCGCCTTCTGATTCAGGGACTTCGCGTATGTTGAAAGCGAAGCGTCGGGCTATGGTGCGAGGTTTTTCTCCTTTGGCTACATGCATGGTTTTATCAAGCTTTACCAATTGTATTCCGTCCCAGAAAGAACCGAAAACCAACCATGGAGTATCATTTTCGTCAATAACAAAATTGGGGTCAATGGCGTTCCAATTGTCGCGTGCACCACGTGATGCGATAATGCAGCCCTCATCTTTCCAACAGTCTTTGTTTGCGAGGCTTTTATTAGATAAAAGACCTATGGCTGAGGTGTTTTTTCCGAAAGAAGAACAGCTGTATGCCATATACCACTTATCGTGATACTTGATGACATCAGGCGCCCAAACATGTTGCTTAAATTCAGGCACGCTATCGTGTGTCCATGCAGGTATGTTCTTTAGAACACTTCCTTCAGCTTTATAGTTTATGCCATCGGCAGAAGATAATTCATCTATGCCTGCGCCTGTGGCATAGATGTATGTTATTCCGTTTTCAACAGCCATTACTGGGTCGTGAACAAATGGTTTTTGAAACGTTTTTCCTTTGTAATCTTTTGTGTTATGCCCTTGTGCAAACACATTAGTTGCTATCATGAGCATTACCCATGTTATATAGAAATAGTATTTCATAATAAGTAGTTATTTTTTGATGAACTTTTTACCGTTTTGGATGATAATTCCTTTATAGTTTTTGCTTACCCTTTGTCCTGCTAAGTTATAGGATGGTGCGTTTGCAGTATTCACGTTTTCACGCTCTACGTTATGAATGCCAGTTGTGGAATTATCGAGTTTGTAAAGCCATACAGCCTCACCACCATATTGATAGCTTTCTTTAACTGCAGAGAAACATATAGCAGAAGCATTTAATAGATGATCAACATTCTGACGGATGGCAACACCATAATAATCTTCAAGGTCAATTTCAAGATGTACAAACGATTTATTCTCGTCTGTAAATTCCCAAACTCCATCTTCAATACCATCGCCAATAATCTTTCCGTCGGCGGTAAGAGTGATAGTCTGTGCCTCCGAAACCTGTTTGTTTTGGTGGTCAAGTTTATAAGGATGAAGCATCATCTGATAAGTGCCAGCAATTTGTTCTGCTGTGAAAAGTCGTTTACTCTCAATATCACTCTGTCGTGTTTGCTTTCCTGTATAACGGAAAGGCGATGTTAAGAGAAAACCATTCTTGTTTACAAAGAGCTGACGAACACGCACATTATGCATTTCGCCTTTATGTTGATAACGAGTGTGATAAACAACAAAGGCGTCCCCCTGTTCATCTACAAGAACAGAATTATGGCCTTGAGCCAATTCGCCTTCATTAACAGCTCCCCATGCGCCCATAGCCCCCAAGAGGCGTTGACCACGATTGGTTTTAGCGTTTGGACCGTAGTTAAGACGATAACTGTCATAAAGAGCATAATCATAAGGACCGTCAATATGTTCAGAACGGAACACACGCATCTCGTAGCCACCTGTTGACTCCAGTCCACCATACGACAAGAACAGATAGTAGTATTTGCCTATCTTCTTGATGTAAGCACCTTCGCCAGATACATAATAACCACCAGCAAGCTTCTTACCGAAATAAGGGTCTGATGTGCAATTAGGGTTGGCAGCACCAGGTGTTGCTGTATTTCCACTTACTTCATAGGGGTATGTTACGTTATAGTCGCGCAGTCCAGTAGAAGGATCAAGCTGTATTTGGAAAATTCCTCCCGACCAAGAGCCATAAGTAAGATACATCTTGTCGTTATCAAGCGACACGCATGGGTCAATACAGTTTGGCCAGAAACTTCCCCAGTTTTCTACATTATAACGTTCAGGAAGAGAAGTAGCACCTGTAACCTGAGCAAGATCAGTATGCTTCCAGTCGTCGGTTTTTGTATAGCCTACATGGTCAACTCTTCCACGGAATCCAGAGTAGATAACCACACCTTGATAAATATAAGGTCCTTCTATGTTGTCGGCAGCAAGACATACTATAGACGAACACCATTTATCACCATTAAGAGACATATACATAAGCCATTTGTTCATGGTTGGATTCCATATTACATCAGGAGCCCATTCGTTGCCTTCTATTGTATAGCCTGCATTTTGCCAACCATAATTACCATAGTTGTTAACGTTGTCGGCACATTGGGTCCAGTTAACAAGGTCTGTAGTCTTAGCCACAGCTCTATGTGAACCAAAAATATAATAAGTTCCCACCTTATCATAGACAATAGAAGGGTCGTGAACGGTAACCTCATTATAAGAAGTACGTGTGAATGATGAGAAGTCAACAGTACTCTGTGCTAATGATGTGTTAGAAAAGCCAACAAGAGCAAGTGCTGTGTATAATAATCTACGTGTCATAAATGATTTTCCACTTTTGTTTTTATAGGACAAGCCCTGAGGCTTGCCCCATATTATAGAATAGAGATTCTTACGAATTAGCGACGGCGAGAACGATATTTTTTCGCTGTAGTCGTATTCTCGAAAACCAAATGGCTGTTATCTACCGTGAATGCGAAATTCAAATCGTTAGGGTCAACTGTGTTGATGCCAAGGTAATATTGAGTATAAACTTTTTCGTCGTTACCTGTCATTACAGCCTGCACATCAGCTCTGCCATTATTACAGTTAGTAATATAAACAGTTACCTTTGCATTCTTCATAGCTGCAAGCCATTTTGCCCAATCGCCCTGTGTACCATTATGTGTACAAGCAGCATAACCATCGCCCCAGCCATAGTTGTCTGATCTTAATACAGCATATTCTGCAAGAGCTGTATTTCTTAGAATAACAATAAAGTTACTCCAGTTGTTGCTACCACTATAGTTAGAGAATGTTGTTGAGTAAGTTTCGCCAACTGGTATCTTTATATCATTAGTGAACACAGTCCACCAAGCGGTAGTATTATCGCCTGCACCAAGATTAAGAGGTGAAGGAGTAACGGCTGTTACAGTAGACTCAGCTACATTTACCTTTACTTTGGCAGTCTTTCCGTTTCTTGTTGTAATAGTAACAACATGATTACCTACTTCTGCAGGAACAGCAGAGAAAGAGAGTTTTGAATTATTAATAACTTCTGTTGTGCCATTGTTATAGGTAGCTGTTACTTCCAAGCCTGTTGGGTCGAAAGCCAGGGTACGATCAGTAAATGTGTTTGTGGCTGCCGATGTATAGAAATAATAGGTAGTGCGTGTGGGCTTTGTTGTTACAGAGATAGATGCTATGCCTTGAACAACCTTGAATTTACCATTTGCAACTATAGGCTTTTCAGCAAGCTCGCCCTTGAAAGTCTTGTTGTAGATAACAATAAGAGTCTTATCACCTTCCTTGTCCATATCAGGAATAGCCGAGAACATCAGTTCTGATGCAGGAATAGTCTTTGTCACACCTTCCTCATAGGTAACGGTTGCTGACACATTAGCCATAGCATCATCAAGAGATGTGCCAAGGTCAACTTCATCAGGTACGTTGTTGAGAACCATAGATACAGGTGCCTTGTCGAGAGCAGAAGTACAACCGCCTTCAGGAACAATATTTGTTGAAAGGAAGTCAATGTAAGAACCATCAGGAACAACGAAACAGCGAATATTTTTATTTGTTGCATCTGTGTTAAGATTTGGGAGTGCAAAAGGCTGGTTATAGGTCTTTGTAACTTTTCCATTTGTAATCTTGACAAAGAACTTTCCTTCTTGCGAACGGTCAACGGTAAGAGTTATCTTGCCACCAAGCTTCTGTAAATTTGCATCCTTGTTGTCAACAGGGTCAAGAAGCATATTGCTGTTGCTATACTTGAAATAAATATTATTACCCCATATTGAATTATACTTGGCTGTATCGTTGGTGGCATCAAAGCGAATAACGCCATACTCCTTATAGTTAGTTTCACCACGTGCATTATCGTTAGTGATGACAAGTGCAAAGTTCTTGTAGTATGTGTTATCTGACGAGTTTATATTCAGATTGAACTGAGCATTCCATTTCTCCCCGTCGGGAACAACATAGTATTTTGACCATGCACTCCAGAAACTTGATGTGAAGTCGGTTTTACCAATGGTATATACATCCTCCTGCATTCCTTCAAGAACTTCTTCTTCGGTATTATTATTCTTTGCTGCGTTGATAGAATCAATCTTTTCTTGAATCCAATCGGGATTATCCATATTATAGAGATCGCCTCCTTCGCAACCTGTGAGGGCGAACATAGCTAAGGAAAGACAGAAAACGCTTACTAATTTATATAGATGTCTCATGATTATTTTATTGTAAATTTAACGTTTATCTTCTGAACTTTACTCACTCAAGTTAACAACAGGATGTACTGTCCAGCCTTTCTCTTCGAAATACGACTTGTTGCTTGAGCTGTTATTAGCAGAATTACCTTTAAGGTTAGGGTTCTTGTTGGTAAGAGTTTGAACGATAGGTAGGAATTCATGACCATCAACATAAGTATCGAAAGAACTCTTGAGTTCTGCATCGATGCCAATCTGAGATGCATCAACAGGCTCTTTGATATTCTGTAGTGAGCGACGGAATGTCTCGTGCTGACGAAGCTGTTGCTGTCTGTCTGGTGAAAGGAAGAATCCCCAACGAATAAGATCGAAACCACGACCGAACTCACAACCAAACTCTTTAGGACGCTCAACATTGGCAATCTGCTCAAAGAGCTTATCCTTAGTGTTGAAGTCGGCAAGTTTCAAGTCTGCAAGATTAGCACGATGACGAACCTGATTAATCCAGTCTATAGCCTGCTGTGTAGGTCCATTAACTTCGTTCTCACATTCTGCAGCACGAAGAAGCACATCAGAGTAGCGCATCAAACGAAGGTTGATACCATCGTGTAGGCCAGTAGCTACATTTGAATACAGACCAGTACGCATATTGGTGTTCTTACAAATAGGCAGACCACCATAGTTGTTGTTTGTTACAACAGGATTATCGGCAGTCATAGGTACTGTGTAGCCTACGTTACCAAACTCAAAGCCTTCCCAATCAGTTTCGTAAGTACCAATAGTCCAGTAGAGGCGTGGATCAAGCTTTCCTGTTGTTGTGCGCTCAGCCTTAAAGAGATTATAAAGCCAAGGCGAAGCCGAAAGGTCAGCCCAACCACCATAAGTACCAGGGCAGAAGTTACTTTCTACAGCAGAACCCTGAGTAGCATTCTTTGATGTGTTTACAGGAGTCCACTCGTCATCTGTACCCTGTGAACCATAATCAAGGAACTGAACTTCAAAGAGGCTCTCTGCATTATTCTCATACTGAGCACCTTCACGGAAATTATCGCCATAGTTAGCCATGAGCTTATAAGTACCATATTTGCCAGCTATGATGTCTTTAAGTATGGTAAGAGCCTCGCTATACTTATGACGCTGCATAAGTGCTCGAGCGTAAAAACCAGCAGCTGCGCCACTTGTAGCACGTCCTTTAGCCCATTCGCCACCAACACTCTTTGAAGGAAGAAGGGTTACAGCCTCGGCAAAGTCTTTTTCCACCTGATCAAGAACCTCATCGTAGCTATTTGAAGCAGCATATAAACCATCGAGTGAAGAATATGCGCTGTAGTCAGTAATCAAAGGAAGAGTCTGGAAGTAGCCTGCAAGATTATAATATGCCAAACCACGAAGGAAAAGGAACTGACCCTTGACACGTTTCATAGATTCAGAAAGCTGACTATCGTCTGTACCACACTTAGAAAGACCAAAGTTACAAACGTTTATGGTGTAGTACCATTCACGCCATATCCACCAGCAGATATCGCCAGTAACAGGACAGTTATAGTCATCAAATTCCTTATACCAAACCTGTGAAGAGTTCCATACTTCATCACCACGAGTAAGGTCAATGGTATAACCCACACGGGCATACGAACCTTCCATACGTATGTGGTTGTAGGCTGCAATAACGTTTTCTTCTAATTCGGCAATACCGAAAGTGGCTGTAGTCTGTTCGTTTGGGTTGTCAACATCCAGTTTATCGCTACAAGAGCTCATTGCGCCAAGGCCAAGCAATAAAGCCAAAGAAATATTATGTAATTTCATATTATTTGTCTAATTTTTAATTAACACTACTTTTAGAAAGTGAAGTGAATACCTGCCATAAATGTACGTGGAGTAGGGAATGAACAGAAGTTATAGCCTGGGGTGAATGTTCCACCTGCATAATCCACGTTGTAACCCTTATAACCAGTGAAGGTAAAGAGGTTCTGAGCTGACACATATACACGAACACCTGAAACTACACCTCCGAACCATTTGTTAGGCATGTTGTAACCGAGTTCTACATTGGCAATCTTCCAATATGCAGCATTCTGAATCTTTCTGCTGCTGAACAAATCGTTCCACGCAAGAGTAGCGTTGTTTGAAGCATAAGTACGAGGAACGTTTGAAAGGTATGTTCCGTCCTCTGCAAAGCGATTAGCGTTTAACATAGCAACATCCTTGTTACCATAGCCATAGCAAGAGTTCAAGCTGTTGTAGATATCATCAGAAACGTGGTAGTTCAAAGCACCGAATGTTTGGATGCTTAAATCAAAATTCTTGTATTCAAGATGTGCACTAATACCGAAATTAATCTTTGGTAAACCGCTTCCAAGAGTTGTCTGGTCGTAAGAGTCGATAACACCATCAGGCTCGCCGTTAGGACCGCTTATGTCTTTATAAAGACAGTCTCCAATGTTTGCACCCTGCTGAGTAGCATGGTTGTCAAGGTCTTCTTGAGTGCGTGCAATTCCTTCATATACCCAGCCGTAGAACTTACCAATTTCTTCACCAACCTTGGTGATGTAAGCACCAGAGATATAAGAATCGGTTCCGAAACCTAATGACTTGACACGGTTACGAAGAGTGCTGAGGTTAGCGCTAATATCGTATTTCAAAGCGTGGTCGCGATTGCGGTATGTAGCTGAGAATTCAAAACCACTATTGTCCATTGTGGCTGCGTTCATAGTTACAGAAGTGTTTGAAACACCTGCATTTTCAGGAACAGGAACGCTGTAAAGAAGATCTTTAGAACGGTTGTTGAAGTATTCAGCAGTAAATTCCAAACGGTTATTGAACAAGGCAAGGTCGATACCAACGTTGGTAGTTATCTTTCTTTCCCACGCAATATTTTCGTTGATGAAAGTAGAAATAGCTGAACCAGTCACAACCTGATTACCGAAGCTATAGGTCATGTTGTTACGAGCCATTGTAGCCATATACTGGTATTCGCCAATATTCTCGTTACCCAGTTCACCGTAGCTTGCACGAATCTTGAACAAGTTAACGATGTCGCGGTTAATAGGGAAGAAGTTTTCTTTATCAAAACGCCAACCTACAGAGATTGATGGGAATGTTCCCCAACGAATGCTCTTAGTGAGTCGAGAACTACCATCTCTACGGATAATAGCAGAAAGAAGGTATTTCTCATCATAATTATAATTCAAACGACCAATGAAAGAGGCAAGGGTGTGCTTATACTCATAAGAAGAAGCATCACGGGTAGCACCATTCTGAATCTGCAAGAAATAAGGTTCTGTAAATTCAACACCAGTAGCAGATAGAGTATTGGTATGTTCTTCTTCATAAGTCTGACCAACAACAAGGTTAATGTTGTTCTTACCGATATGTCCATCATAGGTAAGGGTGTTCTCTATCAAAGCATCAGAATAGTCACGAGAAGCTTTTGTCAAGCGTTCGTTAGCCTTGGCAAGATACACACGGTTGCTCTGAATCCATGCAGGAATCCATGTCTTGTCGGTGGCATGAGTCTTGCTGTAAGAAAGGTTGATGTTGTAGTGCAAGCTATGGCTCTTATTGTTAAAGCCAACCATCTTAAATAAATCAACATCGGCAGAACCTGTACCTACAAAGCGGTCAACTAATGTGTTACGTGTTAGTTTGTTGTTTACCAACAATGGGTTTGAAGCCGAGATGTCACCATGAATATTATCATAATAAACACCATAGCCATAAGCATCATAGCGATATGCACTGGCGGAACCAACCTTATCGTCTAACACCCATGTAGAGTTGTCGTAAGCTTTAATTGTTGGTTGCATAAGCAATGTACCACGAAGCACGTTTGTTACATCACCATAAAGTCCCTGTACATACTCAGACGCATTTGACAAAGCCATATTATCCTGGTCGGAATGAGAATATACAGCACTTGTGCGGAACTTAATGAACTTGGTGTCCATAGTATTGTTCACGCGGGCAGTATAACGAGTATAGTTGGGACCAGCACCTTCGATAGTACCCTTCTGTTGGAAGTAGTCAAGACTTACGTTATAAGTATTATGAGCGCCACCACCACTAAGGTTTACATTATGGTTCTGACGAATACCTGTTTTGAACACCTCGTCAAACCAATCAGTATTGGTATTATCCATGAAGTGATATTTGCCATCAGCGCCGAGACTATATCCACCAGGAACAGGTGTGTTTGAGTTTACACATGCCTGACCTAAATACTGACTATACTCGTCGGCATTCATAACATCATATTCGCCTTTTGAAATATTATCAACACCAAGGTAACCAGAATAGTTAACCTTTAATGGCTGATCTGTATTTCCTGACTTGGTAGTAATGATTACCACACCATTAGCAGCACGAGAACCATAGATAGCGCCAGCTGCAGCATCTTTCAATACCTGAATAGAAGCAATATCGTTTGGAGAAAAATCACGGATAGTAGTACCCATAGGTACACCATCGATAACATATAGAGGAGCTGTACTGCCGAAAGAACCGATACCACGGATACGTACAGAAGGATCGGCACCAGGCTGACCGTCAGATGTGATTTGTACACCGGCAACCTTGCCTTCAAGCATTGTAGAGATGTTAGAGTTTGAGACCTTCTTCATCTCGTCAGCATTAACGATGGCTACAGAACCAGTAAGGTCAACTTTCTTCTGAGTACCATAACCCACTACAACAACCTGTTCGAGGGTACGATTGTCGGCTTTGAGTTGGATCTTTTCAATAATAGCGCGATTACGTACAGCTACCTCGCTAACTTGGTAGCCAATGTAGCTCACCTGCAGAATAGCATTTGCAGGAACATTCAATTGAAAATTACCATCAAGATCGGTAACAGTGCCCTCTTGGCTATTCTTAACTCTAACAGTTGCACCAACGAGAGGCTCTCCATTTTCGTCAACTACCTGACCGCTTACTTTTATTATCTGTGCCTGTGTAACAGAGGCCATTGCAGGAGTAGGTATCGCATTCGAGATACCAAGTGCGCCCAGACATAGCATTACAGAGAATAATTGTTTTCTCATTGTTTTTAAATTTAGGTTTTAAATTATTGTTTATTCTTGTTTTTTAATGTTTATGATATCAGAAATTGGGTTTGATATCCAATGTCAACATCTGTTGTTAATTCGCTTGTCATATACATTTAGGTTTTTAGATTTTTAATTAGGTTGAATTGAAAAATTGTGTGCGCAAAGGTAGAAAAGTGCACTTTGGGTAAGGTGGACAAATGCGTTTATATGGTGGATAAACGTATTATCCACCATTCTGTTTAGTATATCATCATTAGGGGTACTTTTTTAGAAACGAAAGAATACTATCAAGCTTTGAATGTTGATGGAGAAGATCCAAATCGTTTGGTGAAACGACGGGTGAAATACTTTGGATCGTTGAATCCAACCTTAAAAGCTATTTCCGCAATATTTCTGTTACCAGGATTCTTTAATAAAATATCCTTTGCAACATCCAAACGATAGTTGCGCATAAACTGACTCGTTGATTCGCCTGTCTCAGCTGCTATTTGCTTTGACAGTACAGAACGACTTATACCTAATGCTCTTGACAGTTCTTCAACACCAAACTCTGAGTTTGAATAGTTATCTTCCATCACCTCAGTTAGGCGTTCCATAAACGGATGATCCTGTGCTAACTGTTCCTGACAGTCGTTTTCAAAACTCTTTTGTTGACTTGCCTTTATGCGATACTGGTTAGCAAGAATATTCTCGATACGTGTTTGCAGCTGTTGAGGCTCTTCGCTATTCTTCAAAGCGTCCTCAATAGGCTTTAATAATCGTTCGGCTTCACGATGGCGTAATTCTGTTACACGTTTGTCATAAAGATACTTTGCAAGCAGTATCAGTACGATAATAACGATAGTCATAAACCACCAGCTCTTCCAGAAATATGGCGATACTGATACTTCCATGCTGATGACAGCATCATTAGTGTCGCTGAGTGCAGAAACATATTTCACCTCAAACTCATAATCTCCAGCAGGAAGATTGGTATAGCGCACACTATTCTGTCCTGCAGGAAGCTGTGTCCAGTCTTCATCAAAACCTTTTAAACGATAACTATAAACACCTTGCGTTTCAGGACCGTAGTTTAATGACGAGAAACTTATTTCAAACGACTTGTCGCTTTCATGCAAGTATATATGGTCGGCAATAGAAATATCCTCATCCATATAATGTCCATCAGCATAAACAGCCTGATTGCCAACAGCAAGACGGGTAAAGCGCAGATGTCCTTGATACAAAGCTTTGTTATTGTCGCCCAAAAGAACGGTCAGTCCTTCTGTACCGCCTAAAAGTATGCGGCCGTCAGGTGTTTTTACAGCAGAATTCCAATAGAACTGATTAGAAATCAAACCGTCGTTCTTGTAATAGTTATAGCAAAGACCTGTTTCTGGGTCGAAATGTGAAAGACCATTGTCTGTGGTTAGCCACAGCTTTCCATGTTCGTCTTCAACAATTCCTTTTACGGCATTATTAGGGAGTCCGTTTTTTATGGTGTAAACAGTATAGTTTTCTTGTCCTCTCTCATCAACATCACGACGATAAAGACCATAGCCGTTGCTTCCTAACCATAATGTTCCGTCTTTCGTCTGACAGAAAGAACATATCTTGTCAATAATGCCGCTCTTTGGGTCATCGAGCTTATTAGATAAAACTCTATAACTGAATGTTCCTGCCTTGTCTCTTTTCTTTAGGTCAATACAGACGACACCCTTGAGAAAGCCCATCCATAGCTTCCCGTCTTTGTCTATTATGCTACCGATAGAACCACGGATATTCCTGCAATCTTTAAATGGCTCTACTATTTTTTCTGTAGCAAAGTCATAGAAGAAAATACCATCGTTACTACCTATCCACATTCCTTTGTTGTAAGGGTCGTAGATAAGAGCACCTATAAAATTCAGCAAAGAAGAATACCTTTGGTCAAAAGTAAGATGTTTTATAGCTGAAGTATTCTTCAAGTCAATAATATTCAATCCTCCTGCCCATGTGCCTATCCACAGACGCCCTTTATTGTCGGCAGCAAGAGTTGACACGCTATTATGTGAAAGGTTAGAATTTGCTACTGTATAGTGAACGAATGACTTGCTGCCAGGAGTTAAACGATTTAAACCTCCTTCAACTGTTCCTATCCATAAAGTGCCGTCACTACCTGCATACATGGCATTAACGCAGTTGGCAGAAATACTTTCTGGGTTTGATGAGTGAATGTAGTTCTGCAATAGAAGCTGACGAGGATTCAGTTTAATAATTCCTCCCGACTCAGTTCCTATCCATATAATATTGTTATGCAGGAAAATACTGCTAACAAAATTACTTGGCAAAGGGTTCGCCTTGCTTTCGCTGTTCCACGGCGTAAAGCTATCGGTCTTAGAGTCGTAGAAGTCAACACCATCGAGGGTAGCCAAAATCAGTTGTTTGTTTTCATCAACAGCTATGTCGGTTACTGAGTTATGTGAAATGGAATTAGCAGAATCGTCAACTCGATAGTTCTTTATGATATGTGCATCCAGATCAAGAATATAAAGCCCATTATTTGTTGCCATCCATAGACGGTCGTCAATTCTCACCAGCTTCTGGATAAACATATTTGGCTGGTTGTTCCATGCATTAGAAATACTATATCTAACCAGTTTGTCGTTATGAACAGCCAGTTTATACAAACCACCGTCAATAGCCGCCCACACACTTCCGTCGCTATCAATATCAGCAATCATCACGTCTGGTGTGTTTCCGACGTAGTTAAGACTATGGATATTTTTTACGTTGCCATCTTTGTCAAAGGTAATATGATGCACCTTGTTCATAGTTACAATCCACATTGCCCCTTTGCTGTCGCAGAATGTTTTTACTGATTGCTCATGCAGAATTTTATCCAGTTTATTGTTTGTGTTTTTAGGTATAACCGATTGAAGCGTATTAAGATCAAGCACCTCGGTATATTCTTCAAACGAAATCCAAAGACGGTGAAACTTATCTTCTGTAATATTATGACATGTATTACTCTTTAGTGGCATTCCCTGGTTTCCAATACCAAAATACATATAGTTGAAACCGTCGTATCTTACCAGTCCTCCTCCGTGAGTGGCTATCCATATAAAGCCATAGCTGTCGCAATAAATATCATCTACAAAATTGCTTGGCAACCCTGTTGACATATTCAGATACGACACATTATATTTTTCAACAATACTGTTTTGGGCGTTAACGGTAAGAGTCAAAAAAGAGATAATTAGTAATAATATATAGTGCTTCATGTTTGCTTAATCTCATAATAATTTAGGTTCCTGCAAAGATAATGCTTTTTTGCCAATATAAGAAAAAAGTTGGTGCATTTTTTTCATGCTTAACTTTCCAATACAGAAGCCTGAACAACATGTTGTTGCTCAGGCATTCTTTTATTGTATTTATGAGTTTTGGGCGCTAACAAAACAAATGTTTGCCTTGTATTAAAGAAGTATGATACTAAGCCTATGTAAGTATGCTGTTTATCATTCAAAAGTATGATATTAATGCAACGTAAACATGCTACTTAGTTAACTGATTACCTCTTTAATCTTACGATATTCAAAGAGGTTGCTGGAACATCCAGCTGAACCTTGTTTTTATCTGCTGAAAGCACTTCCTTTACAGGATAGATATTCGTTGGATTATCTATACTGTTTTCGTCAGTACCTTTTGACGCAGTCAAACGAGTAACATCTCCTGATGTTATGTTATAATCATTCAGGTTGATTACGCATGTGGTAGCCTCGTTGTTGGTGTTGGCTATTTTCACTATTACCTCGCCACTCTGCTCATCAAGAGTAGCTGATGAGAAAAGTCCTGGTGTAACGTTGTTCATGAGCTTTGTCTCAAATATCAACTCATTATCAAGCCATGCTTTCAGACTGTCGCCTTCTTGTTGTAACACAATATCATACCAGCGGTCTTTTTCCACGCTACCGCCCTTTGTGGCAATCTGCATCTTTGCACCATTCACCACTTGTTCAATACCATGTTGTGTGTTGCCCCAGCCACCAAAGTTCAGCCAGCAATAATTATTCTCGTCAATATAGTTAAACACCAGCATGAAGCCTTCAGCACCACCGTTTTTACGGGCACGGAGCTTAATAGTTGAATGGTTTCCTACGGTTATGTCGCCAATATTAAGGCATGATTCATCATTACCATACTGGCTGTATATATTACCTTGCTTTTTCCATTCTCCCTTCTTAGAAGAGAAGTTCATGTCAACAGCCTTGCCATTAACCTCGCTTAATTCATAAGAAGCTTGTGTTGCCCATGTAGCAAAACCAATATGGCTTTTCTCGGGTGCTACAGTTTTCTCGATGACAGCCGATGAATAAGGGTTACGTTGCTCCACCTTCAATATGCGAGTGCCAATATTGTCAGCCATCATCTTTTGAACATAGTACGATGGTGTACCAAATGCTTTCTTATGATTAAACTGTATCATGTCAGGGCGCCATTTGAGGTCGTTAAGGTTAGCAAAGATAGGGGCATAGCTTGCCATCTTCACCACATCGCTATTGTTCTCTATTCCCATCATATAAACAGCCTCGCCAAGGGCAGCATCAAGGGAGCCGTTAACGCCAAAGCCTTGAGTAACGGCATACTCGCCTACATAAATATTGTGTTTGCCTCGTTCGTAGCTGTCGTATTTATGGAAATTATTAGCAAACCAAGCGGGATTACGGTAATAGTGCTCGTCTAACAGTTCTACACTTTCTTCAGATTTCCATTTGGGATTGTCATCACCCCATGCAATCACGTTGCCTATGATATGCATGTTAGGGTATTTGGCGAGTATGGCATCACGGAAAAGTTTGAAACGCTTATAATAATTATCGCTCTGCAACGAAGGGTCGTATTGATTATTCTCGTTTCCGATTTCAAGATACTCTATGTTATATGGTTCAGGGTGACCATTCTTAGCACGTAGAGCTCCGTATTTTGTAGTTATTGAACCATTGGCATACTCAAGTGCATTTAATGCCTCGTCAATCCATGGCTGTATGCTGTCAACAGGTGTAAAACCACCATGCCAGATACCTACATTTACAACATAAAGAGGCTTGGCACCAAGGTCTTCTGCAAGCTGCAAGTATTCGTCGAAGCCTATACCATCGGTAGTGCGATACCCCCAGTTCACATTCCAATGACCTGGACGTTGTTCAATAGGGCCAATGCTGCTTTCCCAGTGGAAAGCGTTGACCGGACTGTTCTGTCCTTCAACGAAACATCCTCCAGGGAAACGGAAAAACTTTGGATGAAGGGCCTTTAGCATAGAGGCTAAGTCTGGACGCATACCATTCTCTCGGTTGTTATATGTTGGAGGGAACAAACTCACAACATCGAAATCAACAGTTCCTTTGCCTTCAGAGGTAATCCACAAACGAGCATTCTCGTTGTTTGCTGTGGCAGTAAGCTCTACAGAATATTTCTTCCAATTGCCGGTTATCTTTTCTTTTATATCAGCCGAGGCAAGAACCTTTTTACCACATTCGCAAGCAAGATAAGCCTTTAGATTACTATTTATTTTGCCTTTTGCCCAGAACGACAGTTTATATGTGCGTCCCAGAACAACGTTTATGCCCCAGAAACCCTCGTTGTTTATTCCTGAGTTGTTCTTTCCTGTAAAACTAACTTCAAGATAGTTTCTCTGGTTTTTATTAAGTTGCTTCTTTGCATTGTTTACGATGTGCATCTTTGCACCATTATAGGCGTTCCAAGAACAGGCCTCTTTCTCATCGTCTTCAAATGAACGGTTTCTTATCAGTTCGGCATAAAGTCCACCGTCAGCAGCATGATTAATGTCTTCATAGAAGATACCATATAAATTTTGTGATACTTTGGCTCCTGGTGTGTTGGGATAGATGTCAACTTTAACCTGTGCCTGTGCAATGGTTGCCGAGAGCAAGAGTGTGGAGAGTAATAATGTTTTGGGTTTCATGTTATATTTGGATTCATTGTTGTTTTCATGCGCAAAATTACACGAGTGCTGTGTTTTTCGGGTGGATATAAACCAGTAAAAGGGTAGACAAAAAGTGTTTTTCTTGTGCTTTCCACTCAAAAGGCTTGCTTTTTCATTGTCCGAGCAGTCGGACGCTCTGTCATAAGACTATTTTGTGCCGTCCGAGTAGTCGGACGCTGATTTATAGTGCCATTCTTCTCTGTCCGAGCAGTCGGACGCCTTTGGGTAGTCTTTTTCCCCCTCCTTAGTAATCAAAAAAGATAAAAAACCTGCAAGATGCACGAATATTTTCGATTTAATTTGTATTTTTGTCATGTTTTAATCGTTGTTATTATTCTTTTTATGAAGATAAAACATGATTTATTGGACTCTGAAAGCCAAGAATAAATACTTTTTTTGTAACTAAAGAAATAGTAAACAATAAGTGATTATGAGCCTTATTAAGAAATATGTTTGGTTATTTTTAGTCGCATTATTATTCGCATGCAATAAGCATAAAACCTACAATATTGGAGTTTCTCAATGTTCAAGTGGTGCATGGCGCGATAAAATGAACATGGAACTGTTGGCTGCTCACCGTTTGTATGATAGCGAGGCCGACATATCTATTGCCAACTGTCACGAAGACCCTTCTTTGCAGGTTAAGCAGATCGACAGTTTGATTGATGCCAATGTTGATTTGCTTATCGTGGCACCTTATGAATACACCCAGCTTGCTTCTTCTCTTGAAAAAGCGCAGAAGAAAGGCATTCCTGTGGTGTTGTTTGATAGAAAAACACAGTCTGACAACTATACAGCCTTTATCGGTGGTGACAACGAAGATGCAGGAAACAAACTTGCAAGTTATGCTGTGCACATGATAGAGAATAATATTGTGAACCCTGTTGGCAGAAAACCTATCGTGTGGGAAATGACAGGACAACTGTCGATGTCGCCAGCTCAGGATCGCCATAAAGGCTTTAGCAAGGTCATTAAGCAGCATGATATAGATTATTTCTATACCGAAACCAACTGGACACCTGAAGATTGCTATCGACAGATGAAAAAATATCTGCAAGAAGGAAAACAAGTTGACATAGTGTTCTGCCATAGCGACATCTGTTCCGTTGCTGCATATAATGCAGCAAAGGAACTGGGACAAGAGAAAAACATAAAATTCCTGGGAGTGGATGGCATTCCAGGCCACGATGGAGGTTTGCAGCAGGTTAAAGACGGAATACTCGCCGGCACATATATCTATCCAACTCATGGTGAGGAAATTATTCAGTTGGCTCTTGATATTCTTGACAAGAAACCTTTTAAGAAAAACAGCTTTATCAAAAGTTTTGTGGTAACTCCACAGAATGTTGATGATATAATAATGAGTAGCGACCAGCTTTTAAAGCAGAACGACTATCTTGTCACCATTCAAAAGAAACTTGATAATTATCTTGGACTTTATCACCTTCAGCGCAACATATTATATATAGCTGTAGTAGCTATCTTTTTGCTGTTGATAGCATTAATTATCATATGGAAAGCTGTGAAAGCCATTAAGCGATCAAACAGGAAATATCGTGAGATGAGCGAAAAGATGAAGCAGCTCAATGATGAACAGACAAAGTTTTATACTAACGCAAGTCATCAGTTGAAAACACCTTTGACCCTTATCACTGGCCCACTGAAGGTGTTGGCTGAAAAAAAATCAATGACAGGCGATGAGCATGAACTCTTTGATATACTAACCCGAAATGTAGAAAATCTCGATGCTTTGGTGTCTGATGTTATCAATTTCCGCAAGCAGGTTGACGATGCCATTGCCGATGACACAGTTAGTTCTGCCATTGAACAACCAGAGGTATTACACGATGATGTTAAAGAAGGCCACACCGGATTGTTGCTGCGTGCTGATAGCGAAGAACTGGCAACGTTATTGGTTGTTGACGACAATGCCGATATGCGCAAATACCTCAAGGCATTGCTTTCTAATAACTACTATATCATTGAAGCTTCAGATGGTGAAAGCGGATTGCGTCTTGCACGTGAGAGCGTGCCCGATTTGATCATCAGCGATGTGATGATGCCTGTTATGGACGGATTGCAATTCTGCAAGCGCATAAAAGAAGATAGCATAACAAGTCATATTCCTGTGATACTTCTAACAGCCCGAAGCGACGAGCAACAACAGATAGAAGGATTTGAACATGGTGCCGATGCCTATCTCACCAAACCATTCAATGCGCAATATTTACTTGCTCGCATTGTGAATTTGTTGCAGGGACGCGAAAAACTTCGTAAAGCATTCAGCGAAAAAGCAGAAAAAGCCCCACTCTTAACAGATACTCCAGCCGAACAGTTGAGCACTCCTGCCAGTCGTTTCCTTGATTCGCTTAAAGAAGTTGTAGATAAGCACATTTCAGACACCCATTTGAAAATGGACGATTTGGGCGTAGAACTTGGTATGAGCAGAGTGCAGCTTTATAGAAAAGTAAAGGCACTTACAGGCTTGTCGCCAGTGGAATTGTTGCGTAAGATAAGATTGCAGAAAGCCTATTCCTTGCTGCTTAACAGCGATATGACAATATCAGAGATAGCTTATGAGGTGGGCTTTGGAACGCCAAGCTATTTCTCATCATGTTTCAAGAAACAATACGATAAATATCCTACCGATGTAAGAAAGTAACACATTTTACTTTATTAACAACAATTGTTGCATGTAACATTTGTTGCTTCTTTCGAACGATTTTAGAGAGTTAATGTAATATAACTGATGTAAATTTGCCGAAAAAGCTAATTACATTAATAACTAAAAACGTTTCGAATGAAGAATCTAACGAGAATCCTAATGAGTATTGCACTCATGATGGTATGTGTTGCTGCAAGCGCACAGAGCATTGATGTCAGCGGAACAGTTCTGGAACCAACAGGTGAGCCGGTAATTGGAGCCACTGTCATGCAAAAGGGCACAAATAATGGTGCTGTGACCGATATTGATGGTAAATTTAGTTTTAAAGCTCCTCAAGGTTCGGTAATTGTTGTTTCTTATATTGGTTTTGCTACTCAAGAAGTAGCTGCTGCTCCAAATCTTCGTATCACCTTACAGGAAGAGGCAAACAACCTTAACGAAGTTGTTGTAACAGGTTACACCACTCAGCGCAAGGCTGATCTCACAGGTGCAATCTCGGTAGTTAACATGAAAGACATTGCAAAGCAAAATGAGAACAACCCTATTAAAGCAATGCAAGGTCGTGTACCTGGAATGAACATTACTGCCGATGGATCACCATCAGGTGCAGCAACTGTTCGTATCCGTGGTAATGGTACATTGAACGACAATGATCCACTTTACATTATTGATGGCGTGCCAACAAAGTCGGGTATGCACGAGTTGAATGGTAATGATATCGAGAGCATCCAGGTTTTGAAGGATGCCGCTTCGGCATCAATCTATGGTTCACGTGCTGCCAATGGTGTAATCATTATCACCACAAAGAAAGGTAAAGAGGGCGTTGTACGTGTAAACCTCGATGCAAGTATCTCAGCATCAATGTATGCCCACAAGATGAAAGTGCTTAATGCCAAGCAGTGGGGACAGGCTTTCTGGCAGGCAAATGTAAACGATGGCCTCGATCCTAACAACAATTCTTTGGGTTATCATTTTGATTGGGCTTATGATCAGAATGGTGTTCCACAGCTTAATGGCATCTCTATGCAGAAATATCTTGATGCAGGTAGTACAATCCCAGCTTCTGATACTGACTGGATGGACGAAACCACTCGTACAGGTTTCATTCAAAACTATAATGTAAGTGTAAGCAATGGTAACGAGAAAGGTTCAAGCTATCTTTCTTTAGGTTACTATAAGAATATAGGTGTTATTAAAACCACCGATTTCAATAGAATCTCAGCCCGTGTAAATACTGATTACAAACTCTTGGGCAATTTCCTTACAATAGGTGAAAATCTCACAATTAATCGCACATCTGAAGTAGGTGCTCCTGGTGGATTCCTGGGTAATGTACTTCAGTATCATCCTGCATTCCCTGTATATAATACAAAGGGCGAATATGCAAACCTTACAGGTAGTTTCTCAGATCGTGAAAACCCAGTAGAGGTTCTGCAGCGTAACAAAGACAACCGCTACACATATTGGCGTTTGTTTGGTGATGTTCATTTGAATTTCAACATTACCAAGAATTTTGTTATTCGCACCACAGCAGGTATTGACTATGCACAGAAAGAACAGCGCTTCTTCACTTATCCTATTGCTAATGGTAATGTAGCCAACGACGAGAATGCCGTTGAAGCAAAACAGGAACATTGGACAAAGTGGATGTGGAATGCTGTTGCTACTTATAATCTTGAAATAGGACAGCATCGTGCTGATGCTCTTCTTGGTATGGAGTTAAACCGTCAAGACAATACATGGTTCAGCGGTAAGCGTTATGGTTTTGCCGTAAACACTCCTGATTATATGTGGCCTGACGCTGGTGTTGGAGAGCAGCGCGCATTTGGTGCTGGTGACGGCTTCTCACTTGTTTCTTTCTTCGGTAAGCTGAACTATAACTATGCTGATCGTTATATGGCAAGTGTTACTGTACGTCGTGATGGTTCAAGCCGTTTCGGTAAGAACAACCGTTATGGTACATTCCCATCAGTGTCTCTTGGATGGCGCATCAGTCAGGAAAAGTTCATGCACAAAGCATCATCATGGCTTTCTGATTTGAAGCTCCGTGCTTCTTGGGGACAGACTGGTAACCAGGAAATCAGCAACACAGCTCGCTACACTCTTTATGTTTCTAACTATGGCGAAGCTAACTTTGGTGGACAGAGCTACGGTACATCTTATGACATTGCTGGTACAAACGGCGGACAGGCTCTTGCTTCAGGCTTTAAGCGTAACCAGTTGGGTAACGATGATATTAAATGGGAAACAACAACCCAGACTAATATAGGTCTTGATTTTGGTTTCTTCAATCAAGCTCTCTATGGTAGTATCGAGTGGTATCACAAGAAAACTACCGACATTCTTGTAAACATGCCAGGTATTGGTGTAATGGGCGAAGGTAGCAGCATGTGGATTAATGCAGGTGAAATGCTCAACCGTGGTTTTGAGTTTAATGCAGGCTACCGTAACCACATTGGCGATTTTAGTTATGACATTACAGGTAATATTGGTACAAACCATAATGAGGTAACCAAACTTCCAGAGACAATAGCAGCTGCAGGTACCTTTGGTGGTAGCGGCGTGTTCAGCGTTGTTGGTCATCCAATGAACTCTTATGTAGGCTATGTTTATGATGGCATTTTCAAGAGTCAGGAAGAAGTTGACAACCATGCTGTTCAGGAAGGAGCTGGCGTAGGTCGTATGCGTTTCAAGGATCTTAACAAAGATGGTGTTATCAACACAGCCGACCAGGATTGGATCTATAATCCAAACCCATCTTTCACTTATGGTTTGAACATTTATCTGCAGTATAAGAATTTCGACCTCACAATGTTCTGGCAGGGTGTACAGGGAGTAGATGTACTAACTACAGTGCGTCCTGGTGATGACACTAATGGTGGTTACAAAGTGCAGACCGATCTTTGGGCAGGTGTAAACGTACCATTCCTTAATAAGGGTGATCGTGTTCTTGATGCTTGGACTCCTAATAATATGGGTTCTAATATTCCTGCTCTCTCTACTTACGACAACAACAATGAAAAGCGTTTCTCTTCTTACTATGTTGAAGATGGCAGTTTCTTGAAGTTGCGCACCATTCAGTTAGGTTATAATTTCTCAGATGCATTTGCAAAGAAGTTGTGTTTGACAAAGGTTCGTATGTACTTCTCAGCACAGAACTTGCTCACAATCAAGAGTAAGAACTTCACAGGTGTTGATCCTGAGAATGCACTCTTTGGTTATCCAATTCCTCTGAACCTTACATTTGGTGTTAATGTTTCTTTCTAATAAATGGTATAGTTTAGAGAACAAAGAATTAAAGATTACAATTATGAAATCAAATACATTATATACAAAGGTTATGAAGGCAGCATTGATACCATCATGTCTTCTTGCCGTTTCATTGTTGTCAAGCTGTGAATCTTTCCTCGACGACCAGGTGCCTCAGGCTACATTGTCTGACGAGGAAGTTTCTAAGGCAGCATATGTTGACAATATGGTGACATCTGCTTATGCAATCTTTACAACTGCAGAAGATATCAACTCATCGTTCTCAATGTGGAACTATGATGTTCGATCTGACGATGCATATAAAGGTGGTTCAACAACTAATGATGGTGATGTGTTTCATCAGCTTGAAGTAGGGCAGGGTATTCTTACCACCAACTGGAACATCAATGATATGTGGGTGCGCCTTTATAACGCTATCTCACGTGTAAATGCAGCTATTAAGGCTATTGAAACAACAGATGATTCTTATGCCCTCAAGGCAGAGCGCTTGGCAGAGATGAAATTCTTGCGCGCTTATGGTCATTTCCTTGCAAAGCGTCTTTACAAGAATATTCCTTTTGTAATGTCAACCAGTCTTACTCGTGAAGATTATAATAATCTGTCAAACACCGAATATAGTAATGACGCAGGTTGGGCAATTATAGCACAGGAATTGGAAGAGGCTTATAAGGTGCTTCCTGTAAAGCAGGCTGATAAGGGCCGTCCTACAAAGGCTGCTGCAGCAGCATTCCTTACAAAGGTTTATCTTTATAAGGCATATCGCCAGGACGATGCTAACTCAAATCAGATAACCTCTATCAATCAAGACGATTTGGAGAAAGTGTTAGAGTATTCTAATCCATCTATCTACACATCGGCAGGTTATGGATTGGAAACCGATATTCATAACAACTTCCGTCCTGAAGACCAATACGAGAATGGTTGTGAGTCAATCTGGGCTATGCAGTATTCTCGCAACGATGGTTCTACTTATGGTAATCTGAACTGGAGCTACGGTCTTATTGTTCCAAATATTCCAGATGTAACAAATGGTGGATGCGATTTCTATAAGCCTTCACAGAATCTTGTTAATGCTTTCAAGACAAATGCTGATGGCCTGCCAATGATTGACACCTATAACAATAAGAATTATGATAAGGCTGTTGATAATGCCGATCCACGCCTTTTCCTTACTGTAGGTATCACTGGTTTGCCTTATGAGTTCAATAAAGATTTCATTATGGACAGAAGTTCTGCATGGAGCCGTTCTGGTGGTCTTTATGGATATAATGTAACATTGAAGCAGAATGTTGATCCTGCACTCATTGGCACATATCTCATCCAGGGCTCTTATTGGGCAAGTTCAATGAATCGTATTGTGTTCCGTTATGCTGATGTTGTTCTTGAACGTGCAGAGGCAGAGGCACAGTTAGGCCATGTTCAAGAGGCTATAGATCTTGTTAACCAGATTCGTAGTCGTGCAGCTGGTTCTACTCAGATGATAGCAGATTATCCTAACAAGTATGGCGTTCATTTCTATTGCAAGAACTACACAGGTACTTACTCAAAGGATGAAGCCATCAAGATTGTTAAGATGGAGCGTCGTTTGGAGTTGGCAATGGAAGGCGAGCGCTTCTTCGACCTTGTTCGTTGGGGTGATGCACAGAGCGTTCTAACCAATTATTTTGCGAAAGAGAAAGAACGTGTTACATTCTTGAGTGATGCACAGTTTACAACTAACAAGAATGAATATCTGCCTATTCCACATACACAGATTTCTTCTTCTAATGGTCACTACAAGCAGAATGTAGGTAATTGGTAATCTGCAGTTTAGTGTTAGGGAAAATATTTCGCTAATGAATTTAGAATCATCAAATTATGAAATCAAACAAATTATATAACAAGGCAGCTAAGGTATTTGCGCTTATACCTTTTACCTTATGCCTTTTGCTGTTGCTGGCATCTTGTAGCAACGACAATTTGAGCGACCTTCAACTTGCAGGTAATTGTGCTGTTGAGTCTATTGAACTTGATGGAAAATATACAGGTGTAGTTGATCCTGTTTCACGTACCGTAAAAATAAAGGTGCCCGTAAGTTTCTTGAATAAGAGTGCCATGAAAGTTACCGCACTGAATATTTCAGAAGGTGCTAAGGCAAATATTTCTGTTGGTGATGTAGTTGATTTCAGTGCAGCCAAGGTCATGCATATTACTCGTGGTGATCTTTATCTCGACTGGACTATCAACGTTAAGAATGATGAGGCAAAAATAAAGTCGTTCATCATCAACGATACATACAAAGCAAGTATCAATGAGGAAGAGCACACTATAACTGCGTTCCTTCCAGCTACTGTTGATATAAAGAAAGCTATTCCTACTATCACCTATAGTGAGGATGCAACAATCTCTCCATTGAGTGGTGTGCAGACAGATTTCTCTGAGCCAGTAACATATACTGTTACTGACAATACTGCTACAGCAACATATGTTGCTACCATCAAAACAGTATCTGCTCCTTCTGCTATCTTCCTTGGAAGTGCTAAAGCAACAACCATGGACGAACTTGTTCCTGAGGAGAAAGAGGCTTGTAAGTGGATGCTTGCTAACATTGAAAACTCAATGTTCGTGAGCTGGGATGAGCTGAAAGCTGGCAATGTAGATCTTTCTAAGTGTAAGATAATCTGGTGGCATTGGCAGAATCAGCCATCTCAAACCATTGGTGACTTCGAGAGCGCTGCAACTTCAACAGCTATGGGTGCACTAAATACTCTTACCGATTTCTATAAGAATGGTGGTGCATTCATTCTTAGTCGTGCTGCTGTTAATTTTGCTGCTAAGCTTGGTGCTATCAAAGATAATCGTTGCGCAAACAACTGTTGGGGCGCCAGCGATGATGGTGGTGATGTTATCAGTGCTGGTGGAGAATGGGGCTTCATGATGAAAGACGCCAACCACCCAGTATGGAAGAATATGAAACTCAAGGATGGTGAAGTTAAGACTGTTGATGCAGGTTACACCATTTCTAACTGTACTTCACAGTGGGGTATGTGGGACGACTATACCGAAGGTCACGAGAAGTGGGTGAACCTCACTGGTGGTCGTATCCTTGGTCATGGTGGCGATGGTGCAATCTCTGTATGGGAGGCTCCTGCTTATAATGGCACATTTGGTAAGGGTGGTATCATCTGCTTTGGTTCAGGATGTTACGACTGGTGGTCACCAACTTCATATACCTCTTATTATCATGATAATGTAGGTATTATGACAGGTAATGCATTCGATTACCTTACCAAGTAAGGCTTATGCTTGCATAGAGACAACTTCAATTATAAATTGTAAATGCTTATGAAAAAGATGATATATTCAATCGCAATTGCACTGTCAGCTATAACGCTGACAGGTTGCAGCGACGATAAATTTGAAGGCGACGTTGCAAAAGATTGGGCAGCAACAACAGAGTTTTTTAACTCTACAGAGGAAAATGGTTATTCTACATATTACACGCCAGCTATAGGTCGTGTTGGTGATCCAATGCCTTTTTATGACGAGAAGGCTGGAGAGTATAAAGTGCTTTATCTTCAGGAGTTTAACAACAATGCTCCTTTCCGCTACCATCCAATTTGGACAGTAGCAACAAAAGATGGTGCTAACTATCATTCGCTTGGTGAAACACTTGGTGTTGGTTCAAGTGATTTCCAGCAGGATGCTGCTCTTGGTACAGGTTGCTGCTATTACAACAAGCAGGATGGTTTGTATTATATCTATTATACAGGTCATAATCCAAATTGTGAGAATACTGAAGTAGTGCTTCGTGCTACATCACCCGATTATAAAACTTGGACTCGCGACAACTCATGGTCGTTGAAGGGTGCTGATTACAACCTTTCAAAGAATGATTTCCGCGATCCACAGATTTTTGAGGATAATGGTGTTTATCACATGGTAATAGCAACCCGTCAGGGCGACCCTAAGTTTGCTGATTTCACCTCTACAGATATGAAGAATTGGGAGTTTGCTGGTTCTTTCAATGCTGTATGGGATCGTATGTGTGAGTGCCCTGATATTTTCAAGATGGGCGATTGGTGGTACTTCATCTATAGCGAGGGTTATCAGACAACATGGAGCCGTAAGGTGAAATATATGATGGCTGATAGCTTTGAAGGCTTGAAGGCTTGCTTTGGCGACCCAGGTGCTAACTGGCCAAAAGATGGTCATGAAGGTATTCTTGACAGTCGTGCTTTCTATGCTGGTAAAACAGCTTCTAATGGTAGCGAGCGTCTCATCTGGGGCTGGTGTCCTTTCCGTTCAGGTGCTAATGTATGGGAAAAGAATATTAATGTAGGTGAGAAAGAACCAAACTGGAGTGGTGCTTTGGTTTGCCATAAGATTATTCAGCATGCTGATGGTACTCTTACCTTGGGTAAGGTAGATGCTATTGATGCAAAATATACTAATGCACAGGATGTGAAAGTTGTAGCTAACAATGGTTACACAGGTTCAGCAACAAGTTTCAAACTTTCTGGCGACAATGCTTTTGCACAGTTTGCACGCCTTGGTAATCACAACAAGATTTCTTTCACTGTTAAGACAGATAATAACTGGGATAAGTTTGGTATCTCTTTTGTTCGTGGTGGTGATTCCAAGAAGTATTATACCATCGTAGTAAATCCAGAGAATGAAAATAACCGTAAAATTAATTTCGAGGAAGAAGGTGCCGAAGGCAAGGGCTTTATCGAGGGTATTGATGGTTATTGGTTTGCGCGTCCTACCAACAATGTTTACAATGTGACAATCTATACAGATAACTCTGTGCTCACCATGTATATTAATGATGTTTGTGCTTACACCCAGCGCATCTATGGTATGGCAAAGAACTGCTGGAGCATCAATAATTATGGTGGAAATATTGATGTAACCGATCTTACTGTAAGTCAGTATTAAAATGAAATATCTAAAACTATTCTTTACAATCTGTGCATTGGCTGTATTCTCTGCAGCCAATGCTCAAGAACTATTAGTTCTAAGCGAAAACCATGCTATGCTGCGTATTCCTGCAGGACATAAATACCTATTGATGCCTGTTGAGGAAAGTCAGGAGTATGATTATATCCGTGTTTCGGTTGATAACAAGTTGGTTAAAGAACTTAACTGTAAACTTGCAGTCAACAAGATTGACTATACTGTTCCTTTGAATCTTGCTCGTGTTATTAAAGAAGAAAAGGGTAGTGAGGATGCAAAGGGCGAAATAGTTATTGACATCACTTTCAATCGTAGCACAGGTAATCCTGGTGGTAGAATGCCAATAAGAAATTTTGCATGTTGGAAAGGAACAAAGGTTTCAAACACCTTTGATATTACCAATCGTGAGAAATGGCGTCCTGTTTATCATCACACACCTAATTATGGTTGGATGAATGATCCTAACGGAATGTTCTACAAAGATGGCATTTGGCATCTTTTCTTCCAGCTTAATCCTTATGGCTCACAGTGGGAGAATATGACATGGGGACATTCAACCTCAAAGGATCTTATTCATTGGAACTACGAGGGTGAAGCTATAGAGCGTGATGCTTTTGGTACAATCTTCTCTGGTTCTTCTGTTGTTGACACAAGCAACACTGCTGGCTTTGGTAAGGGTGCTATAATTTCTTATTATACATCAGCTGGTCAGTCGCAGACACAGAGCATGGCTTATTCTACTGATAATGGTAAAACATTCACTAAGTATGCTGCTAATCCTGTGCTCACCTCAGAGATTCCTGATTTTCGTGACCCAAATATTATCTGGCATGAAGCAACAAAGCGCTGGATTCTTATCCTTGCTGAGAAAACTCATGTTAAGTTCTATTCTTCTACCGATTTGAAGAATTGGACATTTGAGAGCAATTTTGGTGATGAATATGGTAATCATGATGGTGTTTGGGAGTGTCCAGATATCTTTGAAATCAATGGTAAGTGGTTTATATTGCTGAATATTAACCCCGGAGGTCCTTTCGGTGGTTCTGCAACTCAATATTTTGTTGGTGATTTCGATGGACATAAGTTCACTTGCGAAGATGAACCAACAGAAACAAAGTGGCTCGACTATGGTAAGGATCACTATGCTACAGTTTCGTTCAACAATGCGCCTGATGGCAGAATTGTTGTTATTCCTTGGATGAGCAACTGGCAGTATGCTGCTCAGGTTCCAACAAAGCAGTATCGCTCGGCTAACGGTATTCCTCGTGACCTTAGTTCATTCGATTATAAGGGTGAAACCTATTTGTCAGTAAAACCAAGTAAGGAGGTATATGCAGCTTTTTCAAAGAAGGCAACAGGACACCTTTCAAATGCTTGTCGAGTTGATGTGCAGTTAAAGGGTAATGCCACAATAACTCTTTCAAATAGTAAAGGCGAGCAGGTTGTTATCAGCTATAATGCTAAGAACGAAAAGATATCAATGGATCGCACCAAGAGTGGTGAAGTTGGTTTTAGCGCTGAATTCCCAGTGGTTACTACATCACCAACTTATGGTAAGATAAAGACTTTGCAAATCTTCATCGATAGCTCAAGTATTGAGATTTTCGATGCAGCAGGTAAGGTTGCAATGACTAATATAGTGTTCCCAACAGAGCCTTACAATATAGTTAAGGTTAAGGGCGGAAAGGCCAAAGTGTTTAATTTGGCTAAATAATTGTAAAGTATAGCTCTAATTTTGTTACATGAACGAAAAGTTGCTTTCTTTGTAACAAAATTAGGGCTATAGTTTTAATAGTATTAACTATCTTTGTCAACGATAACTAAAAATTTTAAAATACCTATGAGTAAAAATCTAAAACTGACGATAATCCCTGTGATGTTATGTTTCTTTGCGATGGGATTCGTTGATTTGGTTGGAATAGCCTCTAATTATGTAAAGGAGGATTTAAATTTAACAGATACTGTTGCCAATGTTTTTCCTTCTTTGGTATTCTTCTGGTTCCTTATTTTCAGCGTGCCTACTGGTGTGTTGATGAATAAGATTGGGCGTAAGAAGACAGTTATGCTGTCACTTATTGTTACTGTTGTTTCATTACTTCTTCCTATTTTTGGTGAGAACTTCACATTAATGCTTATCTCGTTCTCATTGTTGGGTATTGGTAATGCTTTGATGCAGACATCGCTTAATCCATTGGTTTCTCAGGTTAGTGGCGATGCTAATTTGGCGTCAACATTAACATTTGGTCAGTTTGTTAAGGCCATAGCTTCATTTATGGCTCCTTATATAGCAATGTGGGGTGCAATGGCTTCAATTCCTACCTTTGGTCTTGGATGGCGTGTGTTGTTCCCAATTTATATGGTAATTGGTGTGTTGGCAACATTGTTGCTTGGTGCATCAACTATTAATGAAGAAATAGCTGGAAAAGCAGAGAGCAATGGTGGTGTTCTCAAGGAGTTTGCCGACTGTTTCAAGCTTCTTGCTAAACCAATCGTGTTGCTTAGCTTCCTTGGTATAATGTGTCATGTGGGTATCGATGTTGGTACCAACACCACAGCTCCTAAGATTTTGATGGAGCGTTTGGGCATGACTCTTAATGATGCTGCTTTTGCAACATCTCTTTATTTTATTTTCCGTACAATAGGTTGCCTCACAGGTAGTTTCTTTTTGCGTGTGCTCAGTTCAAAGAGTTTCCTCATTATCTCTGTCATAATGATGGCATTGTCAATGGTGGGACTTTTTATTGGCGACAACAAGGTTGTTCTTTATATTGCTATCGCCCTTGTTGGATATGGCAATTCAAACGTATTCTCAATAATATTCTCTCAGGCACTTCTGAGTGTACCCGAGAAGAAGAACGAGGTGAGTGGTTTGATGATTATCGGTCTCTTTGGCGGTACAATTTTCCCACTCCTAATGGGACTTGCAAGTGATGCTATCGGACAGGTTGGTGCGGTAATAGTTATGGCAGTTGGTGTGGCTTATCTTTTCTGCTATATTCCACAAGTGAAAAAATAAATTCTCACAGTTGAGAAAAAAAATACGAGATTATGGAAAAAGATAATCGTTATGTAGTCGGTTTAGGTGAAGCACTTTGGGATGTGCTTCCTGAAGGAAAGAAATTGGGTGGTGCCCCAGCTAATTTTGCATATCATGCAGGACAGTATGGTTTGAATACCATTGCTGTTAGTGCTCTTGGAGACGATGCTTTGGCTGAGGAAACAGTCCAGCAGTTAGAAGAGAAAAAGCTGAGATATGAGATGCCTCACGTTCCTTATCCAACAGGAACTGTGCAGGTTGAGCTTGACACCGAGGGTGTTCCTACCTATGATATTAAAGAGAATGTAGCATGGGACAATATTCCTTTCTCTAAGCCTATTGAGGGTATTGCTCGTAATAGTCGTGCAGTATGCTTTGGTTCGCTTGCTCAGCGCAATGTGGTAAGCAGAGAAACAATATCGAAGTTCCTCGATCACACTCCATCTGATTGTATTAAGATTTTCGATATCAACTTGCGTCAGCAGTTCTATACCAAGGAAGTTATCCAGGAATCGTTGAAGCGTTGCAATATCCTAAAGATTAATGATGAGGAACTTATCCTTATAGGCAGAATGTTTGGCTATCCTGGTTTGGATATTGAAAACAAGTGTTTCTTGATTTTGGGTAAGTATAATCTTGATATGCTTGTGCTCACATGTGGTGTCAATGGTAGTTATGTGTTCACCCCTGGTAAGGTGTATTATCAGCCTACTCCAAAGGTTGAGGTTGCTGATACTGTTGGTGCAGGAGATTCTTTTACAGGAACATTCTGTGCTGCTATTCTTAATGGAAAATCGGTTGAAGAGGCTCATAAGTTAGCGGTTAATGTGAGTGCCTATGTATGTACTCAGAATGGTGCTATGCCAGAAATACCAGAGAGATTCAAGTTTTAAAAAGTTAGAGAGATAAGTATCTCGGTAAATGAGTAAAGCATCTCTGTTGGGAGATAAATTAAATGGGTTCGAAATAGTAGTATTTTGAACCCATTTTTTATTTATGTTTCCATTACTTCTGTTTACTGTTTTTTAGGGTGTTGATGAAAACATCTATTTTTTCTTTTGTCACGTGCTGCATAACCACGATGTGTGCCAGTTCGCCACCGAAGTTATCGTCGTAACCCAGAGCCAGCTTGTAGAGATTAACGATGTCGGCTGATGGACGGCGGAAGAATACGGTGTTGCTATATTCATTTACCCATGCTGGCCAGCCAATCTTGTCGAGTTGTTGTTTCAGATAGGCGGTACACTCCATCATGCTCTGGGCTTGCTGCGACCATCCTTTTGAGCCAACCTTCTGTATGAGCCACCAGAATTTCAGAGGCTGAACAGCATCGCGCGAACAGTTTATCATGCGCATGTTGCCGTTGAGATAGGTAACGTTGAAGTCGGATTGGTTTTCATAGATGTCGCGGGTGCAAAAGAACAGTCCTGATGGTGAGTCGATGCCGAAGAACTTGTGCCCGCTTATGGCTATTGACTCGAAGCCTATCTCCTTGTGGCTTACCATTGCCTTATGTTTGGTGAATGGCAGATAGCCGCCAAAGAGGGCTGCGTCAACGTGGCGATATACGGCAGGAATTTCTTTGTGACGGGCTATAACGGCATTAAGCGCCTTCATATCGTCAATGGCGCCTTTGAATGTTGAGCCCATAGCATATACTATGAGTACTGGGCGCGATGTGTCGAGAGCTTTCTCCAGTTCTTCGGGAATCATGCGTCCCATAGGATCGCTTTTCACAAGTCGCATGTCAAGGTTCTGCAAGTGAGCCAGACGCATGTTTGAGTAGTGTGCCTCGTCGCTTACATAAACGATTGGTTCCATTTTAGTCTTGTTCTTCAGATAGTTGGCTCCAAAGTAAATTCCATGGTTGTTGCCGTCGGTGCCGCTATGGGTGACTATTCCCCATACGTTATCAATATCAAAATCGTAGTATGGAGCGAAATATTCAATAACCTCGCGTTCAAAAGCGTGAGTTGACATTTTATCAGGTGTATTGGTCATAGGGTCGCCGGCATTGTTCAGGTTTATCACCTCCATGCCTGTAGAAAGATACCACTCGTAGAAGTCATGTAGTTGTGACTTCTCGTTGACGGGATATCCGAAATATGTCTGCTGTCCCTTTTTCCACGTTTCTATCCATTTATCGAGTTTCTCACATCCCGATGTTTGGGCGTACATATACTGCGCACTCAGCAATAGTGTCGCAAGGATAAAACAAACCTTTTTCATAACCGTTATTTTTAAGATTCCTTTTAATGCGAATTATTGTTATTTGCAAATATAAATAAAAGGAAAATATGATATGTTATGATTTTTGAGTTTGTATCTTTCCGTACTTACTTTCGGTATTTTATGGTTAGCCCATAATATTTTTGTCCTAAAAGAAATATTGAAAGATGGAACCTAAGGTCACTGACCGAGTGGATGCTGTCAGCAAAGCTGGTGCATCCAAACAAACGAGAGAAGTAAAAAATGAAATATGGAAATATAAAACCTGCTCTGTGCTGTATGCTTTATCATTTTACATTTATCATCTATCATTTAGCGAAGCGCATTTCATCTCGAACGTATCCTAAAGGAATAAAAATAATTTGGAACCGAAGGTCACTGACCGAGTGGATGCTGTCGGCTTGCCGGTACATCCGAATAAACGAGGGAAGTAATGTGTAATTAGTCGCACTTCGTGCGATGTTGAGTTATATAATTAAGAATTATTCTTCAGTCTCAATTGCTTTGCTATGCCGAGTACAGAAACAAAAATGGGTTATTTGAGTTTTTTATTACGTGAGGCTTCGTAATATTCGGCTGTGGCTGTAAAGAAAACGTCGCTACTTGAGTTGAGGGCTGTTTCCACGCTGTCTTGAATAACTCCGATGATGAATCCAACGGCAACAGCCTGCATGGCAATATCGTTGCCGATGTTTAAAAAGGCACACGACATAGGTATGAGCAATAGCGAACCTCCTGCAACGCCTGATGAACCGCAGGCGCCCAATGTAGCTATTATGCCAAGGAAGAGTGCCGAGCCAAACGATACATCTACGTTCATGGTGTGTGCTACAGCCAAGGTCATCACGGTGATGGTTACTGCTGCACCATTCATATTGATAGTTGCACCAAGAGGGATGCTCACAGAATAGAAATCTTCATCGAGTCCTAATTTCTTGCACAAACTCATGTTTATTGGTATGTTGGCTGCCGATGAGCGAGTGAAGAATGCCTGTACGCCACTTACCTTCAGACAGGTGAGCAATAATGGATATGGATTGCGTCTTAGCAGTACAAAGGCTATGAGTGGATTGAATATGAATGTGTTGGCAAGCATACATCCTACAAGTAGCAATACCAGTTTGCCGTATGTGGTGAACACCTCAAGACCGCTTTGCGATACAGATGTGAACACCAAGCCCATTATACCTAATGGAGCAAACTGGATGATCCACTTTACAGTTTTGGTAATCACTTCAGAAAAGTTGTGCATTATGTCTATTGTCTGCTCGTTAGCCTTTATCTTTAATGCTAAACCAAACAGGATGGACCAAAACAGAATACCAATATAGTTGGCCTGCGATAATGACGTTACTGGATTGGTTACCATGTTTGTGAGCAGGGTAGAGAAAACATCAGTAAGAGTGTTGGGGGCTGCTTCGCCAGCCATGTCGTGCAGATGTAGGGTAATAGGAAAAACAAAACTTGCAGTTACGGCACATAGGGCAGCAATAAATGTGCTGAGCATATATTGTGATATAACCGTGCGGAAACGTGGACCTAAGCCGCTGTTGGCTTTTGCTATGCTTGCGGTTACAAGAACAGCCACCAAGACTGGCGCAATAGCCTTTAAGGCACTTACGAATACTGTGCCGAAAATACCGATAGCTGTCCATTGAGGAACGGCTATACCAAAAGAAGTTCCAAGGATTAGCCCTATGAGAATGCGAAGAACAAGACTCATTCGGGTCCACTTGCTGAAAATGCTGCTTATATTCATATCTGCAAAGATAATAAAAAAAGTAAAAGGGTAAAGGGGTAAAAAGGGTAAAAAAGTAAAAGAGTAAAAAGGTAATTCATCCTAAACGAATCCTAAAGGCATCCTAAAGGAATCTCGAATGAACAGGACGCAAGGGCTGGAATGTTAATAATGTTAATTTGTGTATTTTATTAGGAGGGCAAAACTGATTTTCTGTATATTTGCGAATATCAGATTATGCTAACGAATTCTTTAAATTACACTAACAAACAAATGGTTATGAGGAAAATATTCGCATTAATGCTTGTTACATTACCAGCAGTTGTATTTACAGCTTGCTCAAGCAGTGACGATAATGGAGGTGGAGGTAATGGCACTATAGGAAATGTCAATATAGTATTTAAGGCAGCAAATGCCAGTGGCACCAACATCAGTGGGGCTAAGGCTGTGGCTGTGGGTAGAAAATCAACAGGTTCGCGTGTGGCTACAAATGCAATGTCGCGTGCTGAAGGCGATGTAGAGGTGGTTAACTCGCTTCTTAAGGTTTCCGACGACATGAAGTTCATCGAGGTGAACTTCACATTCAACGTGGAAGTGGCTGTTAAGGATGAAACAGGCAAGGAGAAAGATGCTGACGAGGCTACTTCTGAGCAGAAGCAGGAGATAAAGACTGTTATTCAGCAGGTGAGCTCAAGTTTGAGAATTGTTCCAAACTTCATCTTCAATGTTGGCGACAACTATCTGTGGCTGAGTAATTGCTACTATCAGGTGCCAGGATATTCAGAGATGGAGCCAGGTCCAGTTAAGAATATTCTCACAAAGATTCGCGATGATTACAATAATACTCATCGCAGCGTGCATGGTGGACAGTTTATTATTCGCAAGAGTGATGGTGCCCTCTTTAATTGGGAGCCTGCCGATGGTGCACCAAAAGATTTGGGTGATGGCTACAACCCACAGAGCATGATTAACGGATGGGTTCATGCTGTGGGCAATCACATCTATGTGCGCGAAGGAGGTTACGATATGGATCGCGCTTATGTTGCTGGTAGAGTGCTTCGCATTACCGACAACGGCACTTCACTAAGCTATCAGGAGATAATCCCAGCTACGATTGACAATAAATATTATGTGGCTCACATACTTCCTGCTGGCAACAACCTTGGTGTTGTTTGTCGTGAAAAGGTTATGGATCGTGGCGTAGAGAAACTTTTCCCTGTTCCTTACATCTATAACACATCCACCAATAGTTTGACTAAACTTGTGCTTCCTGAGGGCGACGGAAATGATGAAAACACACGTTGGTCGCTGGGTACTATTGCTGGCGAGTTCTATGCTGTACGCGTTCATCATCAGCCAGACGGACATCCTGAAGATCCAAACCGACTGGATATATATAGTGTGAACGTTGCTAATGCTACTGTCGGCACAAAGTTGTATGGTACATCAATGGATATAGGTATTGGCTTTGATGACGACAAGTTCTTTGCTAAGGGCTTTGCTACTGACGAGCCAACATTCAAGTTCATCTCTAACGATGACGGTCAGAATCCTCCATTGCGTATCATGTATGTTTTTGATCCAAGAGAAACGGGAGATAATGTCTTTAAGGCATTTGTGTTGCCAGCACACTATCCTGGTAGCATAAACGCCTTCATTAACGGTATAGCTTGCGGTGATGTTGACAACGATGGATTCTATGTTTGCGACATCACCAAGGACGCTGCAGAACGCGTTAACTTGGATTGGAGTGGTGCATCGCAGTATCAGAACCTCGCAAGAACCTATGTTCATTTCGAGGCAGCCAACATGTCGATAAAGTATGAGGCAACCACCTCTAATGGCGAGAAGATTGCTCTTTGGGTTCCTATCACAGGCGAGAATCGTGGTAAGGTATCTGTATTGACAGGTTCTAACGGCGACAACTACGATGTTGATGTAATTGTAAACATGGACGAGTAACATTCATTAAATATTATATGAAAAGCCTTTGAGCATGTTAGGCTCAAAGGCTTTTTAGTTTTTCCAAACACCTAAACACCTAAACGACCAAACCACTAAACCGCCAAAAAGGAATAAATTTATTCCGAATATTTGGAGATATAGAAGTAATTAATTACTTTTGCGTATGGAAATAAGAGAAATTAAATTCACAAAAGAGTTTTTAGACTTTATTACAAGTCTGAATCCTAAAGTAAGAGAAAAGTATATGTATGTGATGCAAATCATGAGTACTGAGTATCTTGTGAACGAAAAGTTTGTAAAAAAACTGCAGAATTCGTCGTTCTATGAAATGAGAGTGTCGGTAAGTTCTAATGAGTATAGATCTATCATTTTTGCTATAGATGCAGATAGCTTTATACAATCAAAAAAAGTACTGATGCTTAATTCGTTCTTGAAAAAAGATACGAAGCAATATAGGGCAGAGCTAAGAAGGGCTGAAACAATTTATAATGCTTGGAGGAAAGAATATGAAGAAGATTAATGAAAAGAAATGGAACGAGATGAAAGGTTTTGATTCTCTCGTAAAAGAAGAATATGGTGCGCCTGGTACTCCTGAACGTGAGGCTTTTGAGGCTCGCGCCAAGTCGTATTATTTTGCCGAACTGCTAAAGGAGCATCGTAAGGCTCAGAAGATGACACAGCAGCAGTTGGCTGATAAAATAGGTAAGAAACGTGAGTATATCTCTCAGATAGAACGTGGCAACAGCGATATGCAACTATCCACATTCTTGCAGATATCTAATGCTCTTGGCTTGCAGTTTGCTATGGTTGTGGGATAGAATTATAGTAAACAGCACTCTTATTTCCCAAAAATTATGAACTATCAAACTAATAAGTCATAATACTTATGAACAGAAAAAGCTTTATCTTGTTGCTTTTCCTGCTCTCAACAACAGTTGTGTTGGGACAGAAGAAAGCAAGTGATCAGTATCTTTCAATAGATGAGTTTCCTAATGCTGTAAACTATCTGCCTGCTCCGCCCGACACGGCATCGTTGGCTTTTGTCGATGATTTTAATCAATATATGTGGGGCAAGGCTCAACGTAATAATGCACAACGCAGAGAACAGGCTCGTTTCGGTGCGGTATGGGATATTGACAGCACTCTGGTTTATTTTAGTGGTGCCTTTGGAATGACAATAACCAAGGAACATACTCCAAAGCTCTATCGTCTTGTTGAGAAATATCTCAATACCACTTATCAGGCTGTAAACAAAGCAAAGGAATATTATTTCCGTCGTCGCCCTTATGCACAGTTCAACGAACATACCATTTATCTCCCCGACGAGGAAGATTTGAAGCATAATGGCTCTTATCCATCAGGACACACCAATCGTGGATGGACTCTTGCTCTGCTTCTCTCAGAGATAAATCCTACCCGTCAAGACACAATCATTTCATGTGGCTATCAGTATGGCATCAATCGCGTAATAGCTGGGTATCATTGGCAGAGCGATGTTGATGCAGCTTTTACCGTTGCTGCAGCTGCCTATGCTCGCATACATGCCGATGCACAGTTCTGCAAAGATCTTGAGGCTGCCAAAAAAGAATATCTTCGCATTTCGGGGATAAAGATTGATAACTCGCCAAGCGACAAGGGTTTCCTTCCTGTTGCACAATATGTTTCTGTGCGCAATTTTATGCCTGCACCTCCAGACACAACCGAAATGCGTATGTTTAAAGACTACTACGGCTATTGGCGTGGTAAGAGTCTGAGAGCTGAGCGAGGTGCACAGGCTATAAAAGATGCACCATCATGGGCAAAAGACATAGCTGCCAACTATTCCGAGGCATTTGGCTATCCAATCAACGAAAGCACTCTGCCAAAGCTGCTTGCACTTATGAACAAGATGAGCAACGACCTTCATTATGTGGGTAAAACACTCAAGAACCAATCATTCCGCAAGCGTCCTTATGTGCGCTTTGGCGAGAACACCATTATCCCAGAGGAAGAAGCAAGTCACATCAATAGCAGCTCATATCCTTCTTTCCACACCTTGGCTGGATGGGCTGATGCCTTATTGCTAACAGAATTAAATCCTGCTCGTAGCGAACAGATTCTTAAACGTGGTTTCGAATATGGGCAGAGTCGTGTTATAGCAGGCTATCATTGGCAAACCGATGTTGATGCCGCACGCATTCAAGCATCAACCATGTTTGCCCGTTTGCATGCCAATCCAGAATTCAATAAGGAATTGGAAGAAGTGAAGAAAGAATTGCGCAAAGCAGCACAGCGCTTTGCTAAATGATAGATGATAATTTCTTCCCTTTGGTCAGAGGAACTCCTTCCTTCGCACTTATGTTTGCACCAGCTGCGCTGACAGCAAACGCTCAGTCAGTGACCGTTGGTTGATAAATGATAAAGTAAAGGCTCTTGTAGAAATTAATCCGCAGGAGCCTTTAATATTTACTTTCTTTGATACTCCTTTTTTTCTCTTTGGTTCGTTTTTTCTCAATCCTTTACATTTATTCAAGGATAAACCTTCGCTATTCCTTCGAGATGCCTTCGAGATGCGTTCGAGATTCTTTTTTTATAAGCAAGAAAGAAAATGCTATCAACCAGCAACCTTGAGATTTGAAGAATGAAGAAAAACCGAGAAAACACCTCGAAGCATGACGATGCCTGTGGCATCTATGCGAGAATATGCCTTCGGTCTTGTGAAAGCGAGCTTTCACCGCCTTCACCATCTTCTCTCTGCGTTATCGCAAGCGATACCGCCTTGCTTCTATATAACAAATACACTTTATCCACAGTTAGCAAGTTCTAGTTGCATACGTGTAAGTCGTTTTTGTAGATGCAAAACCTTGTTCTGTAGTTCTGCCTTTCGTTGATTGGCATAGATATTCTCATCGTATTCCACTTTCCGTTGTACCATGAGAAAGAAAATAGAGGCCAGTTTCTTACCTGTTGCGACCATAGCCTGCAAATGTCCACCTTTGGCTCTTATGTGTCTAAAATAGTCGCCTAACGGACATTTTGCTGCTTTGAGTGTGTTTGCGGCTTGACGGAAGACAATCCCAACGGGATTCTTTTTCTTTGGCACCTTGCTCGACAATAATGCCCCGCCGGAAATCTTGTTGTTTGGTACCAAGTTGGCCCAACTTAAGAAGTGGCTTACGTCTGCAAACTTTGTTGTGAAGTTCTGTCCCAGTTCTCCGAGAAGTCTGAGTAGAGAGGCTCTGCTCATTCCAGGTATCCGCATGACATTGACTCCCCAGAGTTCAAAGGCAGCTTTTTCAACATCGAAACCGATTTGGTTCTTCTTGGTGTTGTACTTCCCACTACGCAGCAACTCTGCTTTTGGCGCATCTACCATGGCTGCATATTTCGTTGCAATCTCACTGATCTTGTCGTCACATTCAGCAATGAGCTGCTGGTATGTCTGATACAAGGTGTCACTCTGCTTCATCTCAAAGAGATGCTCTTCATCCCATGTTGCTTGAAGTGATTTCTCGATTTCCTCCTTGCTGGTCTTGCAGCGTGGATCTGCCAGAGCTGAGAGCTTTTTGGGGTCTCTTTCTCCAGATATGATTGCCTTTATGATTGCCTGACCAGACTTGCCGAGGATATCTGAGAATACATTATCCAACTTAAGGTTCATCTGCTCCATCGCCTTTTGCAGGTGTAAAACCTCACGACTGGCTGAGCGGATAAGATTGTCCCTGTGTCGAATGAGGTTACGCATTGTACGGGCTATGTTCTCAGGTTGGAAGCATGGTTTTAGCAAGCCATAACTATGGAGCATCATCAGCCATTCTGCATCATCAGCATCGGTCTTGCGACCAGAGTAGTTCTTCACATCGCTGGCGTTTACGAGAATGACATCAAATCCAGCGTCTTTCAAGACACGGAATACTGGGAGCCAGTAGATACCTGTTGATTCCATCGCAACAGTATCAATACGGCATGCCTTGAGCCATTCTGCAATGTAATGCAGGTCTTCCGTATAGACGTCAAACGTACGATTACAGTCACCGTCCCTGTCAGCAGGAACACAGACTTGCATCTCTTTGGGAGATATATCTATGCCTGCGGCATTAGGATTTACAACTTCGAACCTCAAACCTTTGGCGGTTTGCTTCTTTTTTGCTAATTTTGCCATTGTGATTAGTTATGGAGTTAAAAATCCAAGCCCAATGTCTCTGACATCGTAAGCTTCTATAAGGTCTCTAACGGCCAATGATTCGTCTACAGACATCGGAACCATACTTCGAGGTAGGATTGCAGCCTATTGCAACTTGAGGTCTACTTGCTTGGTGCTACAAAACTAATCATTTTTTCGTAAACAAGCATAATACCTAACAGCGAAAGTGTCATTCCATGCCGGAGGCGATAGCCGACGGTCATTTGTTATATCTCATTTTTGTTTGCCGTGTGGCAATGAGGACTTCGAGAGAAAAACATATAAAAACCTTATACAGAATAAGTATGCATTATGATTTGATTTTTCGTTAGGGTTTTTACAGGCACAACGTGCCGTGGTTTT
>CAJOCR010000017.1 GCA_905236755.1 uncultured Prevotella sp. | reverse complement strand
TAACTCCTATCTTCTAACTCCTAACTTTATTGTTGTCTGTCTCAGAACGCTTCCTCTTATTGTAGTAAAAAGTGTAAACTTATCTGTCATTTTATTGACAAGTTCGTTTCTTTTACCCAGATGAGATTACTCTCATCCGCTTCTTGTACTACGTATTCTGTTTTTATGTAATCTTTTCAAAGAATTAATCTCTTGCGAAATCTAAACCGCACTCGGCTTATTTTTTTAGGCGACAAATCTATTGCAAGACTTACGCCCTGCTCCAGGTTTTCTAAACTAAAAACTTATTGTTATTGGTTTTGTTCCTGAAAGTGTTTGCAAAGGTATATCAAATATCTGAAAGTACCAAGCGTTTCCTGAAATAATTTTCAGAAAACACTTACTTTTTCCATTTGTTTTACACGTTTTTTACATTTTTAAATCTACACATTATATATAATAGACAACATGTAAGGGTATGTTTAAAGTTTATCTATATCAACTGACAAGCCTACGGAGAAATTCGTGCCTATTGTTGTTGGAGTATTCAAATAGAATGTCTTGGGCTTATAATTGAATAGGTTGTCAACAGCAAACGTTAGGCGATATGCTTTCATTAAGCGTTGACTCAATATTGCCTTCCAAATAGAATAAGCCTTATCAGGAGCTGCTACATCACGAGACTTTGACATATAACGACAAGAAAGAGATGCAGAGATACCGTAATTCTTTTGTATCTGCTTATCATAATCAATATGACAAGTCATGGAATGACGGCGAGGCTGAGAAAACTGTGATTGCATACTATTACCACTTGCATAGAGGTAATTATAGGAAACAGCAGCAGAAAGACCAAGCTGAGTACGAATCCTTCCATTTAGTTCTATACCAGAAACAGTAACACCATCCTCATTACAATACAACAATCCCATTTCATGCTCACTATCTACAGGAACATCAGTTGTTGTGATACGCTTATCGTATTTATTACAATACCCCATAAAGGTAACACTATAGCTACCACCAAGCCATCCACGGACATTTCCATAGTGTTCGAAAGCAAGATTATAGTTATTGCTTCGTTCAGCTTTAAGATCAGGATTACCATAAATCATCATCATGCCTACCATATCAAAATCCATATATAGCTCCTTTAATGTCGGCGCACGAAAACCTCCTGAATAAGAACTACGAATAGAGCATCCCGACCATTTAAACATAGCAGCAAGACGAGCTGTTGTTGCATTAGATTTTGAAGCAGAAAAATAATCATGTCGCAAACTTCCTACAATATTTAACCACGGAAGCAGATTTATATCAAACTGCGCATAAGCATCAGCAGAATACTGTCTTTTTCCTTGATTATCAGTAAACTGATAGGTAGAAAGATAATCGTTAAGATAATCAGTTCCAAAGGTAATCTGCCATTTACCTATAGGAAGATTGAACAAAGAATGAACAACATGCTGACGATTACTATAATCATGCGAATTAGTTAATTGCCCAAGCACATATCTCGATTTGTCATAACGATCAAATGAATAAGAGAGTTCAAGGGTTCTTCCTGAGCCAAAATCATACACTCCACGAAGTCCTGTACTATAGTCGTCGTAATGATCAGTATAAGTAGTTCTATTGCTATGACGTTTAAAGAAGGAACCTCGAGCTATAAGCTTCAGGTTATCTATAGGAGTATAGATAAGTCGTTCTTTAACATTAACAACACTTCCTCCCCACACCGTTTGCAAATCAGACTGCGTATCAAAGGCATCAGTAAGACGAATGGTGCTTACTCTACTTTGCTGAAAAGCTGTCTGCGAGCGCCATCTTCCTGATTTAAAACTAAAACGAGCACCATTCCTCCAACCATCACCTGCAGAAGAATAGCGACTATTTACATTAAGAGTCCAAGGTGAAGTATCCTCTCGAGAAATAAGATTCACCACTCCACCAACAGCATTTGCACCATAAAGAGCTGAGGCAGCACCTTTCACAACCTCTACCCTTCCGATATTATCAAGGTTGAGACGTGAATAATCCACATTATCCATTGTTTCACCCGCTAACCTTTCGCCATCAACAAGAAACAGAATAGCATTTCCACCAAAGCCACCCATATTAAGAGCAGGTTCACGACTCATGGCATAACCAAACTCCAAACCCGGAAGTTCACTTGTCAACAAATCCTGAATATTAGTAGCATCCGTACGATGAATATCATCAAGTCCCACATCCTTCAATGCTTTAGGAGTGCGTGTGGCTGTCACTACGACTGGATTAACGGTGAAAATGCTATCAGCAATTCCACCGATAATAAACAACAATAATCCCAGCATTATTCAGCTGTTTTCTGTGCCTCAAAAGTGTTTTGCATAGGCATAGGCATAGAGCCATACTGCAGAGAGTAAACCAGCGAAAGTTTACCAGCAACATAAGTTCCTGTAACTACCCCTGAATATGCTTTACCATTTTCTGTAGTACCACTAAACTCCTTAGAAGTAATTGCGTAGTTGCCATCCTCGCCTGTAACCTTCACGTCCTTAATATCTACAGGATCAAGCTTTCTACCTCCTTCTCCAAAACTGCTAACCTTAATATCAACAGTTGCATCATCCTTAGCTACAATAGATACGGAAACATTTTCATAAGTAAGCAATTGTTTCATCACTTCGCAATTCATCGTAGCAACATAGTTTCCAGCTACAATCTTGGCCGCTCCAGGAGCAAGATCTGCATTATTATCATCATCGCCACCACATGAAGACACCATTACAACGGCCATTACAGCCATCATCAATACTAACAAGTTTTTTAACTTTTTCATTTTTTCTATTTACCTTTGGTTAATTAATTCGACTGCAAAGGTAATGAGGTTGTAAAAAATCTACAATCCTCATAAATCACGAAAAAATGTAAGATTATCCTCATTTATGAGTATAAAAACTCATCACACAAAAGACTACGCCTTACGCCTTACAGTTCTTAATGTCTGCAACACAACAGAAAGGACAATAAGTAACACACCAGCCCAGAACGAAGCATTAAGTTCACTCTGCTCGCCAAAGATGAGCATAGCAAGAAGAATAGTATATAGCGGTTCGAGATTATAGCTCAGATTAACAGTAAATGCCGATATCGAACGCAAAGCTTGCAACTCAAGAAGAAAAGGAGATATTGTGAATGCTGAAGCAAACAAAAACAGCAACAAGAAATCACGCGACGTTGGCATTATCTGAACATCAGGAAAAACCAACCCATAAAGAGGTGTCAACGGCGTAAGAACAACCACTCCACCAACAAACTCATACAACAGCATAGTACTGCTTTTATGTTTTGTTTCCGCCTGTACCTTCTTACTACAAAGAGAAAAGAAAGTATATACTAAAGAAGACACAAAACCAAGAGCAATACCTAAACGATAACGTGCATCAAGACCAAAGATAAGCACAATACCCAACACAGCTATTAAGCTAAGCAGCATTTCCTTCCAAGATATTCGCTTGTGGGTAAAAAACAACGGTTCTATAATAGCCGTGAAGAAACCAACAAGAGCAATACATACAGCACCTATTGACACATTAGCCGCCTTGATACTTCCATAATAAAACACCCAGTGAATAGACAAGAGAGCGCCACACCCACCAATCATCAACAAATGACGCAGTGGCATACGATGAAGCTTCTTTTGCATACCCATGATCAAAGCAAACACAATTGCCGAAAACAGAACACGAAAGAACACCAAAGGCAATTCGGCAACAGAAACAAGTCGTCCGAATAAGCCTGTGGCTCCTGCCAGCAATACTCCTGCATGTAAACGTAAATAAGGATGTTTCATAATTCCGCTTTTTTCATAACGAAAAAAGAGTGCTACTTTTTATCAAGTAACACTCTTTTTGTAGTCGATAGGGGAATCGAACCCCTATGCCAAGATTGAGAATCTTGTATCCTAACCATTAGATGAATCGACCAGGTTAGTTGGGCCTGCGCCCTGCTTGAGAATGAATCGCCCGACCCTCGCTCTGCGGAAGGAGGGGGATTCGAACCCCCGGTACGGTAACCCGCACGTCAGTTTAGCAAACTGGTGGTTTCAGCCACTCACCCATCCTTCCAGTCAGGGCTCGTTTAACCGAGTTGCCAAGCATTGTTCTCAAATGCGATGCAAAGGTAGTGCTTTTTTCCGAACCACCAAAACTTTTTGCAAGTTTTTCTCAAAAAAGTTTCATTTTTTTATTTTCACCTTATTATATTTAATTTTAAGGCGAAAAGCTAATGAGTTTTTGAGGTTATTGGCTTACCTATCCTACAGTTTACAGCTTACTGCTTATTAGTTACTATATTGTTTTCATGTCATAAACATATGGTTTACGCATAATAACTATATGGTTTTCCTATCCCAAGTATATTTCGGATATATACGAAAATGACAAAAAACGCCGAAAAATTATATTTTATATTCTGACGAATAGAACTAACCGCAAAGGCAAGCTCTGATATTTTTTTACAAAACAAAAGAAACGTCACTATAAATAAGCAGCAACATCTTCTTAAAAAACTGAAGTTAGCGCCACTAGCGACATAGCGCCAAGCGCCATTTTACATTAAATTATATACAAACACATTATTATATATGATATTTTTAAAATAAACATGTTATGTGGCGCTATGGCGCTATGGCGCTAGTGGCGCTAACTTTTTCTAACGAAAACATCCTATTTCTTGGAAAAATATCAACACACACACCACGACACATAAAAAAAAACGAGCCAAAGTGAACTTTGCTCGCTTTTAATGTTTTGTGACTCCGACAGGATTAATTATATTGATCCTGGCCCCTGCCATGGGCTAATTACCAAACAAAAAAGTGAAAACCAAAAGCAAGCTTTCGTTTCCACTTATTTTTATTTGTGACTCCGACAGGATTCAAACCTGTAACCTTCTGATCCGTAGTCAGATGCTCTATTCAGTTGAGCTACGGAGCCAAGCCGTAAAAAATTGCTCATCGAAAAAATATTGAAGTGACTCCGACAGGATTCAAACCTGTAACCTTCTGATCCGTAGTCAGATGCTCTATTCAGTTGAGCTACGGAGCCTTCATTTTCGAATTGCGAGTGCAAAGGTAACAACTATTTTTGAAACGACCAAAACATTTGCCCGTTTTTTTGAAAAAAGTTTTTTTATGCTCTATTCTACTCTTTGGCACGCATTTTGCGATTAGTATGAACAGAACGAAATTTTAAACATATATATAGTTATGTCACAAAAAGGAAATATCGGGGTTACAACTGAGAATATCTTCCCTGTAATCAAAAAGTTTCTCTATTCTGATCATGAAATCTTTATTCGTGAAATGGTTTCAAATGCCGTTGATGCTACACAGAAGTTGAAGACTCTGGCTGCTCAGGGCGATTTCAAAGGCGAGTTAGGTGACCTTGCTGTCAGTGTGAAGCTGGACACCGAGGCTAAGACCTTAACTATCTCGGATAACGGTATCGGTATGACCGAGGAAGAAATTGACAGATATATCAATCAGATTGCTTTCTCTGGCGTTACTGACTTCCTTGATAAATATAAGGATAAGGCAAATGCCATTATCGGTCACTTCGGTTTGGGTTTCTACTCAAGCTTTATGGTGAGCGACCGTGTGGATATCATCACTAAGAGCTACAAAGAAGGCAGCAAGGCTGTAAAATGGACTTGCGATGGTAGTCCCGAATATGAAATCAGCGATGCTGAGCGTGAAGAACGTGGTACTGATATCGTGCTGCATATCAGCGACGACTGCAAGGAGTTCCTTGAGAAGCAGACTATTGAGAAACTGCTGAACAAGTATTGTAAGTTCATGCCTGTATCTGTAATCTTCGGTAAGAAGCAGGAATGGAAAGATGGTAAGATGCAGGACACTGAGAAGAACAACGTTATTAATAATGTAGAACCTCTGTGGACAAAGACTCCTTCTTCATTGAAAGACGAGGACTACAAGCAGTTCTATCAGACTCTGTTCCCTATGAACGATGAGCCTTTGTTCTGGATTCATCTTAACGTTGACTATCCTTTCCACCTTACAGGTGTGCTTTATTTCCCACGTATAAAGAACAATATCGAGTTGCAGCGCAACAAGATACAGTTGTATTGCAACCAGGTATTCGTTACCGACCAGGTAGAGGGTATTGTTCCTGAGTTCCTCACCCTACTCCACGGTGTTATCGATTCTCCAGACATCCCTCTTAACGTGAGCCGTAGCTATTTGCAGAGCGATGCTAACGTAAAGAAGATTTCTACATATATCACAAAGAAGGTAGCCGACCGATTGAGTTCTATCTTTAAGACCGACCGCAAGGATTATGAAAGCAAATGGGACGACCTGAAAATTTTCATCAACTACGGAATGCTGTCAGAAGAGAGCTTCTACGACCGTGCTAAAGACTTTGCTTTGTTCAAGGATGTAGATGGTAAGTTCTTCACCTTCGAAGAATACAAGACTCTTGTTAAGGATAATCAGACCGACAAGAACGGAAATCTGATTTACCTCTATGCAAACAACAAGGAGGAGCAGTATAGCTATATCAAGGCAGCTCAGAACAAGGGCTACAGCGTATTGCTTATGGATGGTCAGCTTGACACTCCTATGGTAAGCATGCTTGAGCAGAAATTAGAAAAGACACAGTTCACACGTGTGGATGCTGACATTGCCGACCGACTTATCCAGAAAGACGATCAGCCTAAGTCAACACTCAGCGCAGACGATACTGACAATTTGTCACAGGTATTCAACACACAGATGCCTGAACTTGAAAAAACAAACTTCATGGTTGACGTACAGTCTTTAGGCGAGACATCAACTCCTGTGATGATTATTCAGAACGAATACATGCGTCGTATGAAGGACATCAGTCACTTCCAGCAGGGCATGAGCTTCTATCAGCAAATGCCAGACAGCTACACTCTTGTTGTGAACTCTGATCACCCATTGGTAAAGAAGGTTTTGGAAGATACCAATGCCAACACAACAGAAAAGCTTAAGCCTATCCTTAGCGAAATCAAGGGACAGGAAGCGCGTTTGGCAGCATTGCGCCAGAGCCAGTCAGGTAAGAAACCAGAGGAAATCACTCAGGAAGAGAAAGACGATGTTAAGAATACCGAGAATGCTATCAGCGAACAGCGCAGCAAGAAAACAGAAGTTTTGAGCGAATATGCTAAGGGCAACAAGGTTGTTCATCAGCTTATCGACCTTGCTCTTCTACAGAATGGCATGCTGAAGGGAGAGGCACTTGCTGAATTCGTTAAGAGATCTGTAGAACTCATCTAACTATCAGCTCCTCTCTAACGAGTGAAGCATTGTTCTTGACATCCCTAAAAATAAAGAAAGGAGTAGTCGAGAAATACCTCAAAAAATTTGGAGGGAAAGTAGATTATTCCTATCTTTGCAATATAGAAAAGAACAAAAATTGAGGTTGCGTCGGTTAGATCGGGATACTCATCAAATAATATCGAAAACCGAGGTAGTTTCTTTTGTTAATGGCGGGCCACATAAACTCACTATGTGAGGTAAGCCAACAAGGCCGGTGGATTACAACGACGGAGAGCTCTCAAATCATGTATTGCTCGGAGTTTCATCACATCATCGAGCAACCTCTTTTAAAGATAAACGGCAGGACTACTCAGTATTAAATGGGAATCCTGCCTTTTTTTAGTTTCCATCCAAAATGGAAGAAACTCTAATAAAAAAATTAAATATGTTTAGTGGAATAGTAGAAGAAATGGCAACTGTTGTTGCTATCAAGAGAGACCAAGAGAACATCGATTTTACTCTTAAATGCTCATTTGTTGATGAACTGAAGATTGACCAAAGCGTAGCTCACAATGGCGTGTGCCTTACTGTGGTAAAGATAGAAAACGGTACATATACTGTTACAGCAATGAAAGAAACTCTTGACCGTTCAAACCTTGGACTTCTTAAAGAAGGCGACAAGGTCAATGTTGAACGCTCTATGCTTATGAACGGCCGTCTCGATGGTCATATCGTACAAGGACATGTTGACGAAACTGCAAAATGTATCAATATGAGAGATGCCGACGGTTCAACCTACTTCACCTTTGAATATGCAGACAACAAAGAGATGGCACGCAAGGGCTATTTTACCGTCGACAAAGGCTCAGTAACCGTGAACGGAGTTTCGCTGACAGTATGCGAACCAACAAACAACACCTTTACTGTTGCTATCATTCCTTATACTCGTGAGAACACCAACTTTAAGTATATTGAAGTGGGAACAGTTGTAAATCTGGAATTTGATATTTTAGGCAAATATATAGCAAGATTGCAGCAGTTTGCGTAAAATGATGCGCACAATGTGCTAATTTTAGTTAATATATTACACCCCTGTAAACTTTTTCCTGAGTTTAGACATCTTATCAACAATAATCACGAAATAAAAAAGAATAAAACATGAAGAAGATTATTGCTATAGGTCTTATAGGAGTAACATTGGCAACCAGTGCAACAACAGCAAACGCTAAGGAATGGAGTTTGCAGGAGTGTATTGCTTATGCTCTACAAAACAACATCAGCTTGCAGAAAAGCAGTTTGAACCGTATCAACGCAAAAGAAGACATTCTGCAATCAAAGGCCCAACTACTTCCTTCACTGTCTGCATCAACAAGTCAAATGGCAAACTACACGCCATGGGTGTCAAGTGGTATTAGCGGTGATGGTTATGCCAGAGGTTCTGTTGACAAGGTATATTACAACGGCTCATACGGTGTGAACGCCAACTGGACTGTATGGAACGGCAACAGAAATACCAACAGCATAAAGTTAAACAAACTGGTAGAGCAGAAAGCTGCTATTGATTCTGCAACAACTGCTAACAGCATTCAGGAAAAGATAACTCAGCTTTATGTACAGATACTCTACTCTACCGAGGCTATAAAGGTAAACAAAGAAAGTTTAGAAAGTAGCCGACAAAACGAGGAACGCGGTAAAGAGATGTTGAAAGTGGGTAAAATGAGTAAGGCCGACTTGGCACAGCTCACAGCCCAGAGAGCACAAGACGAATATAACGTTATAAATGCAGAAAGCTCTACAAGAAACTTCAAAAGACAACTGAAGCAATTACTACAAATAACAGATGAAGAAGAGTTTGAGGTAACATCAACGATATCAACCGACGAGATGGCTATGCAACTCATTCCTTCTTTAAACGATGTTTACACATCAGCTCTTAACTCTCGTCCTGAGATAAAAGCTTACCAGAACGCTATTGACCAAAGCAACTTGCAGATAAAGATAGCAAAGGCACAAAACCTTCCTACTGTTGGCGTTAACGCTTCTGTTGGCACAAACACCACCTCAATGAACGACAATAAATGGGGTGAGCAATTAAAGACCAACTTCAATGCAGGAGCAGGTGTAAGCGTGTCAATACCTATCTTTGATCAAAGAAGCAAAAAGACGGCTTTGAATAAAGCCAATATTCAGAAAGAGAATGCCCTACTCGATTTAAAAAACGAACAGACAAATCTCTGGGCTACTATTGAGGAATACTGGTTACAGGCAACAACCAATCAGAATAGATTCCGTTCTGCCCAGGAGTCAACAAAAAGCGCAAAGGAAAGTTACGAATTACTGTCTGAACAGTTCAAACTTGGCTTGAAGAATATTGTAGAACTCCGTAACGGCAAGGACAAACTTCTGCAAGCAGAACAAAATGAGCTTGAAAGCAAATACATGACCATTCTAAACATTGATATGCTGAAGTTCTATCAGAACGGAACTCTGAAATAAGAGAATAAAAACATTCTCTCTTAAACAAGTAATGAAAAAAAATGGATGCCTACGGCATACGTTTAAAATATTTCATCTGGTGCAGTTACGAAAGTAGTTGCACCATTTTCTTTTAAGAACTCCTTATCACGGAACCCCCAAAGTACGCTGATGCAAGGCATACCACTATTATGGGCAGTCATAACATCCACATCACTGTCACCAATATATACAGCGCCTGAAGCAGACGCATTTAACTGTCGAAGAGCCTCAATAACAGTGTCTGGAGCAGGCTTCTTACGTATATTCTCTCGTTCTCCAATAGCCACGGTAACATACTCGCCAAAGAAATGCTTCACAAGATTTTGTGTAGCTGCATAAAACTTATTACTTACAACAGCTATATTCTTACCCTCAGAATGTAAACGTTGAAGAAGCGAAACAATTCCAGGATATGGCTTAGTATTATCAAGATTGTGCACAAGATAGTGCTGACGGAAATCGTTATATGTTTTTTCAAAGGCAGGATTCTGCAAGCCATCAGGAATAGCACGTTCCATGAGTTTCTTTACACCATTACCAACAAAATGGCGCACCTCATCAAGGCTACGTTCTGGCATGTTATTCACGCGAAGAGCATAGTTGCAACTAATGGCAAGATCAGTAAGAGAATCAAGAAGAGTACCGTCGAGATCAAAAATATAAGTATCGTAAATCATTGGTTATATTAATAAAGAAAATCCCCATCAAAATGTTTTTCTTGATGGGGATTTTTATAAGGTTGTAGGATAAAATTATCCAAAGTTATCGTACATAATAGCATCCTGATCAACACCTAAGCTATCAAGATAATCAGTAACAGTCTTGATAAGCATTGGAGGACCACAAAGGTAGTACTCACAATCCTCAGGTGCTTCATGATCCTTAAGATAAGTATCACGAACACAGTTTACTGCAAATCCTGCATAGTACTTAACACCTGCTGCATCAGCAACAGGGTCAGGACGGTCGAGAGACAGGTGCATGTGGAAGTTAGGGAATTCCTTCTCAAGTTCCCAGAAGTCTTCCATGAAGAATGCCTCGTTAAGAGAACGAGCTCCATAGAAGAAGTGCATCTCACGATCAGTACAATGCAATGTCTTGGTCATGTGCATAATCTGAGCACGCAAAGGAGCCATACCTGCACCACCACCAATCCATATCATTTCCTTACCAGAAGTGAAGTTAGGATGGAAGTCACCATAAGGACCACTCATCATTACCTTGTCGCCTGGCTTAAGGCTAAAGATATATGAAGAACCAATACCTGTTGGAACATCCTGGAATCCTACCTGTGGACGTGGCAAGAATGGAGTTGAAGCAATACGCACGGTAAGAGTGATGATATCTCCCTCAGCAGGATAGTTTGCCATAGAATAAGCACGAACTGTATCCTCTGGGTTATGAGCCTTGAGGGAGAGGATATTAAAGTTCTTCCATGCACCGATATATTCTTCACCGATAAGATCCTTATCAAAGTCCTTATCATAGTCAATGCAATCGTATGCAGGAATCTTAATCTGTGCATAAGAACCAGGAACGAAGTCCATGTGCTCACCTGGAGGAAGGGCAACCTTGAACTCCTTGATGAAGCTTGAAACGTTCTTATTAGAGATTACTGTACACTCCCACTCCTTAACGTTAAGGATTGCATCAGAAACCTTAATAGAAAGATCACCCTTCACCTTAGTCTGACATCCAAGACGCCAGTGATCCTTTATTTCTTTGCGAGTGAAATGGCCTTTCTCTGTATCAAGGATCTCGCCACCACCTTCAAGAACCTGACAGCGGCACTGACCACAACTACCCTTACCACCGCAAGCAGAAGAAAGGTGTACGCCATTTTCATTCAATGTTGAGAGAAGGGTTGAGCCCTGCTCTACTTCAACCTTCTTATCACCATTGATAGTAATGGTTACCTTTCCACTTGGACTAAGATATTTTTTAGCCACAAGCAGCATAACCACCAACAGCAAGATGATGATAAGAAAGACTGCTATACTAACTGTTATGAATTGTCCCATAATTATTTTAAAGGGTTTATTTTACCTTGGATTCTTTATTAGAACTGAAGACCACTAAAACACATCATTGCAAGTGCCATCAAACCTACAGTAATGAAGGTGATGCCCATGCCCTGAAGAGGCTTTGGTATGTCACAGTATGCCATCTTCTCACGGATAGCACCAAACAAAACAATTGCCAATGTCCAACCAATACCGCTACCAAGAGCATATACAAGACTATCCCAAATGCTTGTGATGGCCTGAGCACTTGATGGATCAAGGGTGATGCGCTGCTGCATGAACAAAGAAGCACCCATGATAGCACAGTTTACAGCGATAAGTGGCAAGAAGATACCCAATGCTGCATAGAGCGAAGGAGAATACTTCTCAACAACCATCTCAACCAACTGAACGATACCTGCGATGACAGCTATGAAGAGGATGAAACTGAGGTAGCTCAAGTCAACACCTTCTACAAGACAATCAGGACCAAGAACCTTGGTCTGAAGCAAATAGTTGATTGGCTCAGTAACGAGCAATACGAATGTTACTGCGACACCTAATCCAAAAGAGGTCTTAACATTCTTACTTACTGCCAGATATGAACACATACCGAGGAAGTAAGCGAAGATCATATTATCTACGAATATTGATCTAAAGAATAATGATATTGCGTGTTCCATTTTATAATCTAATTTAATTATTTATCGCCCTTATCAAAATAGGCACGATTAACCCATATTACAACACCGATAAGAATCAAGGCTGTACATGACATAGACATCATACCATTATTCATATAACCCAAGTCGTATAAACTATCTGGAAGAATCTGGAAGCCTAACAGACTACCACGACCAAAGAATTCACGGAACAATCCTACAATAACAAGAATAGCAGCATAGCCTAATCCATTACCAATACCATCAAGGAATGAAGGCCATGGTTTGTTTGCCATTGCGAAAGCCTCGAGACGACCCATAAGAATACAGTTGGTAATAATAAGACCAACATATACTGAAAGCTGAACACTTACATCGTAAGCAAAAGCTTTAAGCACCTGGTTTACTATTGTCACCAATGCAGCTACTACAACCAGCTGAACGATGATACGAATACGCTGAGGAATAGTATTGCGAATAATTGAAATGATAACATTAGAGAAAGCTGTGATAATAGTTACAGCCAATCCCATAACGATAGCAGGCTTGAGCTGAGAAGTAACAGCCAAAGCACTACAGATACCCAGAACCTGAACCATAATAGGATTGTTCAAGTGCAGAGGCTCTATAAATGCAGCTTTATTTTGTTTTGAAAATAAACTCATCTTGAATATATTTTATTACGGTTGGTTTTACTTTTGACTTAAAAACTCGAGATATTGACCAAGTCCCTTAACCTTGTCGTTGAGCATATCAGCAACACCATTACTGGTAAGGGTTGCACCTGTAACAGCATCAACCTGAGATTCAGGATTCTCAACTTTCTTCTTTACAGAAAGAACAATGGCACTTGTATCGCCATCCTTGAAAAGTTTCTTACCCTGGAACTTCTCCTGCCATTTCTGGTTGTCCTTAATTTCGGCACCAAGTCCAGCTGTCTCACCCTCGTGATTGAAATAAACACCATAAACAGTGTTCTTATCATCATTAACAGCTATGAAACCGTTGATTGGTCCCCAAAGACCCATACCTTTTACTGTAAAGACATATTTTGTCTTACCATCTACATTACAGGTATAGATTGTTCCGTTCTCAACATTCTGCTCTGATGTAACTACCTTTGCATAAGTAGCCTCAGTTTCCTCGTTAGAGAGATTACGGATGTTAAGACTGTTCAATATCTGCTTTTTCTGATCGAGCGCTACATTGGCATCCTGCATAGGCTTAAGAGCTTTGAATACAAACGCCAAGAGGAAGGCTACGATAACGACAATTACTGCCGAATAGATAATCGTATATGAATTTGAATTTGTTTTCATTTTCACACCCTCCCTTATTTTGTTATACGTTTTGCACGCTTAGAAACATTGCTCTCAACAACGCACCAGTCGATAAGAGGTGCTACCATATTTCCGAAGAAGATGGCAAGCATCATACCCTCTGGGTAACCAGGGTTGAGAACACGCACTACAACAGCAATAGCTCCAATAAAGAAACCATAGAACCATTTACCTGTCTCTGTACGAGCTGAAGTAACTGGGTCTGTAGCCATGAAAACAGCACCGAAAGCAAAACCACCAAGGATGAGCTGCTCATACCACTCTATTGGACTCTGACCTGTTGCATGGAAAAGAGCAGCAACAAGACCACCACCGAGGAATGTGCTAAGCATAATCTTCCAGCTTGCAATGCCGCTACAAAGAAGAATAACTGCACCAATGGCAATAGCTATAACTGAAGTCTCACCGATAGAACCAGGAATAAGACCTGTGAACATATCACAAAGGCTTGCTGTAGGAGCCACGCCCTGACCAATCTGACCAAGAGGAGTAGCCATTGTAAAAGCGTCAGGCAACTGATTACCAAGACCAAAGATTGTATCCTGAGCAACCCAAACACTATCACCAGTCATCTTGCTTGGATAAGAGAAGAACAGGAACATACGAGTAAGAACAGCCACATTGAAGATGTTCATACCTGTTCCACCGAAAATCTCCTTACCAAAAATAACAGCAAATGCAATAGCAAGAACAAGAATCCAATAAGGAGTAGTAACAGGAATAATAAGAGGAATTATAATACCTGTTACAAGGTAACCTTCCTGAATCTCTTCATGTTTCCACTGCGCCCATGCGAACTCAATGCCCAAACCAACAACATAGCTAACAACAACCTTTGGCAAAACTGCCAAGCAACCATAAGCAAATACTTCCCAGAAAGAAGCACTAGCAAGAGCATTAGCTGCCAAATAGTTCTGATAGCCAACATTATACATACCGAACAACAATGCAGGAATCAATGCTACTACAACAGTAAACATGATTCGCTTTGAATCTATAGCATCGTGGATTGAGGTTCCACTCTTAGCCGTTGTATTAGGCACATAGAGGAAAGTCTCGAAACCCTCGAACACGCTCTGGAAAGCATGAAGCTTACCACCTTCTTCAAAGTTCGGCTTTATATTATCTAAATATTTACGTAAACTCATAACTTAAGCGTTTTCCTTTCTTAATGTGTTAAGGCCATCACGAACAATCTGCTGCAATGGCAACTTAGAAGAATCAACAAACTCGGCAAGAGCAAAATCTTCAGGACTAACCTCGTAGATACCAAGAGCCTCTTGACGATCAATATCACCAGCAATGATAGCCTTTACAAGATAACCTGCAAAGATATCCATTGGGAATACCTTATCATATTCGCCACTCATAATCATATGACGCTCACCACCTTTGATACGTGCATCAAGGTCGTATTCCTTTTTCTTACCGAAAAGCCAGCTGAAATAGGTGCGGCTAACAGAGAACTGGTTTGTGCGTGGAGCAATCCAACCAAGAAGTTCATTAACATCATCACCTTCTGGAATTGCAGTAACCTCACTTACATGAGCACCGAGGAAATCATCAAGTGTAGCCTTCTTTCCTGTGAGAGGGTTACCATTAATGATACGTACATGATCCTGCTTCTTGAGATTTCCATTAAGAATATCCTTAATAGGAGTACCAACAAGTACCTCTGCGTATGCAGGCTCTGTTACCTCACTTCCTGCAACAGCTACCTTCTTACGCAAGTCAACCTTTCCTTCAAGGAAAAGACGACCAAAGAAGATAACAGCAGAAGGATCTACAGTCCATACTACCTCTCCCTTGTTTACTGGAGAAATGTGATTAACCTGAACACCAACATTTCCTGCAGGACATGGTCCGTCAAAAACATTAATCTCCACATCTTTTGCATCTGTAAGTGCAGAAGCACTCTGCTTTGCACCAACACCAAGACAAACCTTGGCAATCTTGCTCAATGCAGAAAGACCTGTCTGAAAAGCAGATTCGTTACCCTTTAATTCAATCTCAAAATCACCTGCGAGTGGTTTGTCACGAAGAGCAGAGACGAAAATTGCCTTAGGCTTTGTATCAGGAGTTGTTGACACAGCATAAGGCAACTGATCAATGTAGCCAAAGAGTCCTGCTTCAAGCAAGGCTTTCTTAACAGCCTCGGCATCAAGGGCATTAACATCCTTTTTACCAAAATCTACAAACTGCTGACTACTATCAGCTTTCACCTTTACGCAAAGAACCTTACGGCGCTCTCCTCGTACAATAGCCGTTACCTGTCCGCTTACAGGAGAGGCGAAGCGTACGTCTGGACACGCTTTGCTTACAAACAAAGCATCGCCTGCCTTGACACTATCACCCTCATGCACAACTAACTTTGGAGTTACTCCTGCGAAATCATCTGGAACGAGAGCATACTCGTCACCAAACGCTACGCGAAGCTCCTTGTCGTGAGCCTTGCCTTTTAGGTTAATGTCTAAGCCCTTACGTAACTTAATTACATTTGCCATAACTAAAATATATAACTGTTGAATAAAATTTTCCTTAAAAATAAACTGCTTTAACCTTATATAATAATACCCGACTGCAAATATAGTGAAAAATTGACATAAAAGAAAGAAAAGCAAACGATAAATTTCCATTTGCCATAAAAAAAGATTAATTTTGCGGCAATTATTGAATAAGAAAAGAATAAAACATATTGTTAACGCAATAATATGGCCAATTGTCGGGGCATATTTTTTGCTTATCGTACTGCTTCAATTACCAGCAGTACAAGGGTATGTTGGAAATATAGCAAGCCACGCTCTTGAAGAAAAATTTGGAACAATAGTAAACATCGGCAAAATCGATCTTGGACTATTCAATCGTATCATCATTGATGATGTAATACTTAAAGACAAGACAAACAACGATCTATTAAAAGCAGGTAGAATATCTGCTAAATTCGACATCATCTCTATTTTAGAAGGCAAGATTTCAATTTCGTCAGCACAGCTTTTTGGCTTAAAGATCAATGCATACAAAGAAAATGCAGAAGCAAAAGCAAACTATCAGTTTGTACTCGACTCCCTTGCATCTAAAAATTCCAATGACTCTTCTTCTATAGATTTAAATATCAATTCGCTGATTATAAGGAACGGCAGTTTAGCTTACAACCAACTCAACACAAAAAGAAATGTTAATGGCATTGATTTCAAGCACTTAAGAGTTGATAATATAAGCGGACATTTTATTATAAATAAAATATCAAACGACTCTATAAATATAAGCGTAAAATCGCTTAGTTTACAGGAGCAATCCGGACTAAAGATTAATAAACTTCATTTCAGTTTTCACGCTAATAATCAAAAAGCCGAACTAAAGAATTTCTTATTAGAATTGCCTAACAGTGAGATTTCTTTAGGCAACACTTTCGCTGAATACGAAAAAGAAAACGATAAGTTTATCGAGGCTTCATTTAACTACGAAACAAAGCTATTACAGTCAACCATAACTCCTTCAGACTTAGCTTTTTTAGATCATTCGTTAATCAAATTCAGCAACCCAATAACATTGGCAGCAGAGCTAAATGGAACAAGTACCAGCATAAGACTAAAACAGCTTAGTCTATCAACCAGATACACAGAACTGATAATGAATGGTTCTCTACGTAACTGGCAGTTAAATCCAAGATGGTCGACAAGTATTGAAACCTTCAGAATTTCAGCTGATGGTATAAAGTACATTTCCAATAGTCTTCCTAAGAATATCAAACTACCAAAATTCTTAACAGCATTAGATAATATTTCTTTCGTTGGGCAAATAGGTGGTTTTAACAAGGATTTCGCTACTACAGGCGTATTAAAGACTGGAGTTGGAAATGTCAATCTGGCTATTGGAAAACACGGCTACAACTATACCGCCCGCATTGTTACTCCGGGATTACAACTCCATAAAATCCTCGATAGCAACCAGTTCGGTACTGTTGCTACAAAAATCAATATTGACGGAATTATCAAAAACGAGAAGAACATAGCCTTAAAGGCTACTGGTAGCATTTCGCGTTTTGATTATAACGGCTATACTTACCAAAACATCAATGTTAACGGCACCCTAAATAGAACAAATGCCGATATGGCGTTCAATGGTTTACTTTCAGTTAACGATCCTAATGGAAAGGTTTCTATCAAAGGTGAGATAAGCAAGAAAAACAATTTCGCCACCGCAAACATCAATGCAGAAGTAAATCACCTGAACTTAAAGGCCATGAAACTATATAATAAGTTTCCTGGTAACAGCATAAGTTTTAACGTTAACGCAAACCTCAATGGTAGTTCAATAAACAAAGCTATTGGCAGCATAAACATAACAAACCTAGAAATTGCAGATAAAGACAACAACTACAGTCTTAGTAATATATCATTTAAGACTGGATATAACCAAGGTTACCATTTCTTAAATATGGAAAGCGACTTTGGTAGAGCAAACATCAAGGGTACTTTCGACTACTCGTCACTTGCACAAAGCATAGCTAATATTATAAGGAGTAAACTCCCTACTCTTCCAGGACTTCCTGCGTATAAGAAGTCAAACAACAATTTCGTGCTAAACTTAGAGTTATCAAAAAGCGACTGGATACAAAAGCTTCTTGGCATAAATCTGGAAGTAATGCGACCTATAGCACTACACGGAGAAGTAAACGACATCGAAAAGGCTATTGACATAACCGCATCGCTTCCAAGATTCAAATATAACGGTACAACATACGAATCATTCGTTCGCATGAACACACCAAGTGACACTCTCACTACAGATATCCATCTAAGACGTATCAATCCTAAGGAGAACGACTTCTTATGGTACATTCATGCAAAGGCAGCAGACAACAAACTCCACTCTTTAATTAGCTGGGACAACCATAGCAAGAACCTCTTCAAAGGCCAACTTATAGGTGATGCCAACTTCTACAAAACAGAAGATGGGCAGTCTGCTGCTCACGTAAGAATACTACCATCAGAAATACTTGTAGGAGACACCGTATGGAATATTAAACCTGCTGATATTTCTTATTACAAAGAACACCTCGATATTAGCAATCTTAGTGTTCAACACAAAAAGCAACACCTTATTATTAACGGAACAGCTACAAAGAACAAACGAGACGAGATACAGGTTGACCTCAACGATGTTGACGTAAAATACATCCTTAATCTCATCAACTTCCACTCCGTAAAGTTCAGCGGTCTTGCAAGCGGTAAGGCAAGTATTTCATCGATATTCTCTGACCCACAGGCCGAAGCCGACCTCACAGTAAAAGACTTCAGATTCCAAGACGGACGAATGGGAACTCTTGAAGCTAACGTGAACTATTGGAACGAAGAAGGACAGATAAACATAAATGCATACACTCATGACGAAGGCACGAAAAACACCTTTATCAAGGGATATGTTTCGCCTAAGCATAACTCTATCGACTTAAATATAGATGCCGAAGGTACTCGTCTTGAATTCATTGAGGACTTCTGTGGTTCATTCATGAAGAACGTGGAAGCTACTGTAGCAGGAAACATTAGAGTTTACGGTCCACTTAACAATATCAATCTTTCAGGAAAAGTTGTAGCCAACGGCCCTGTAACCATTTCAAGTTTGAACACAACATACGAAATGATTAATGATACTGTATTGATTGTACCCGACCACATAGTTTTCCAACACGATACAGTATATGACAGAAACAACAACATCGGTATTCTGTCAGGAAGTGTTGACCACGAACACCTTACAAACTTCAAGTACTACCTCAACGTAGAAGCAAAGAACCTTCTTGCCTACGACACACATGAGTTTGGTGACAATACATTCTACGGAACAGCTTACGCAACGGGCAGTTGCACCATCGACGGAAGAAAAGACGGCGAAGTTCTTATCAACGTAGAGGCAACACCAGAAAAAGGAAGCCAGATTGTATATAATGCTGCAAGCAACGCATCATTAACAAGTCAGGAATTCATTCATTGGAACTCAAGAGACATTTCTTCTGACAGCATAAACAAGAAGTTATTAACCGAAGGTTACAACGGCAAGTTTAGCATTCCAACAAACCTGCATCTTAACCTTCTCATAAACATGACCCCAGACGCTACCCTTCGCTTGCTCATGGATCAACAATCAGGCGATTACATTGCCCTTAACGGTAATGGAGGCCTTCGCGCCACCTATTATAATAAAGGTGGGTTTGATATTTATGGTAATTACCTTATTGATCATGGTACATACAAGCTCACCATACAGAATGTCATAAAGAAAGAGTTCCTTTTCCAACAAGGAGGAACAATATCATTTGGCGGCGACCCATACAATGCCTCATTAAATCTCAAAGCTGTTCATAGTGTTGCTGGCGTTAGTCTTAGCGACCTCAACATTGGCCGAAGCTTTACAAACAACAACATACGTGTTAACTGTTTGATGGATATCACAGGTACACCAAGTGCACCGAAAGTGGGCTTTGGCCTTGATCTTCCTACCGTTAACGATGATGCCAAACAAATGATATTCAGCCTTATCAACAGCGAAGAAGAGATGAACCAACAGGTTTTATATCTCCTTGCCGTTGGACGTTTTTACACTATGGGCAACAATAACGCTAATATTGGTGGGACACAGCAATACAGTCAAACATCATTGGCTATGCAAAGTATCCTCAGTGGTACAGTAAGCCAACAGATTAACAACGTATTAAGTAGCGTTATCAATAACACAAACTGGAACTTCGGTGCAAACATATCTACAGGCGACGAAGGCTGGAATAATGCAGAGTACGAAGGTCTGCTCAGCGGACGAATGCTCAACAACCGCCTACTCTTCAATGGTCAGTTCGGATATCGAGATAATCCAAATGCCACAACAAGTTTTATTGGAGATTTCGATTTAAGATACCTCATTGTACCAAATGGTAATTTTTCTATTAGAGTATATAATCAAACCAACGACCGTTATTTCACACGTAATAGTTTGAATACGCAGGGATTAGGTATAATCCTTAAAAAAGATTTCTTCAATATCAAAGACCTCTTTGGTATCAAAAGAACATCAAACAAGCCATCTACTTCTGATAAAAAAGAATAAAATAGTTAATATTCTGTAAATTACAAGAAGTATTAGCTTCTACACGCACGTTATAATTTATTTCTCTTTACCTTTGCAGCCGATTTTGAGATAGGCCTGAAGTGTGGGCCTACATATTAACATAAAGTCAAACTTTATTAATTTTTAAAATTTAGTTAATTATTATGTCAGATTTCAAGAACGTTCAGCCATTAGCTGACTTCGATTGGGACGAGTTTGAGAATGGTTCAAGCTTGTCAGCAAGCAAGGAAGATCTTCAGAAGGCCTATGATGAGACCCTGAACAAGATTCAGGAGCACGAGGTTGTTGAAGGTACAGTAATCTCTGTTGATAAGAAAGAGGTTGTTGTAAACATCGGTTACAAGAGCGATGGTATCATCCCTGCATCAGAATTCCGTTACAACCCAGACCTCAAGATTGGTGACAAGGTTGAGGTTTACGTTGAGGACCAGGAAGACAAGAAGGGTCAGCTGGTACTTTCACACAAGAAGGCACGTCTGAGCCAGAGCTGGGAGAAGGTTAACGCTGCTCTCGAGAACGAGGAAGTTATTCAGGGTTACATCAAGTGCCGCACTAAGGGTGGTATGATTGTTGATGTATTCGGTATCGAGGCATTCCTCCCAGGTAGCCAGATCGACGTTCATCCTATACGCGACTACGATGTATTCGTAGGCAAGACTATGGAGTTCAAGGTTGTTAAGATCAACCAGGAGTTCCGTAATGTAGTTGTTTCTCACAAGGCTCTCATCGAGGCTGAGTTGGAAGCACAGAAGAAAGAAATTATCTCTCACCTTGAGAAGGGTCAGATACTCGAGGGTACTGTTAAGAACATCACTTCTTACGGTGTATTCGTTGACCTCGGTGGTGTTGACGGACTTATCCATATCACAGACCTCTCTTGGGGCCGCGTAAGCGATCCACACGAGGTTGTTGCTCTCGATCAGAAGATCAACGTTGTTATCCTTGACTTCGATGAGGATAAGAAGCGTATCGCTCTTGGTTTGAAGCAGCTTACTCCACACCCATGGGATGCTCTCGAGGCAGACCTTAAGGTTGGTGACCACGTTAAGGGTAAGGTTGTTGTTATCGCTGACTACGGTGCATTCGTAGAGATCGCTCCTGGTGTAGAGGGTCTGATCCACGTATCAGAAATGTCTTGGAGCCAGCACTTGCGTTCTGCTCAGGAATTTATGCACGTTGGTGATGAGGTAGAGGCAGTTATCTTGACTCTCGACCGTGAGGAGCGTAAGATGAGCCTTGGTATCAAGCAGCTCAAGGAAGACCCATGGGAGACTATTGAGGTTAAGTATCCTGTAGGCAGCAAGCACACAGCTAAGGTTCGCAACTTCACTAACTTCGGTATCTTCGTAGAGCTCGAGGAAGGTGTTGACGGTCTTATCCACATCAGCGACCTCTCTTGGACTAAGAAGGTTAAGCATCCATCAGAGTTCACACAGCAGGGTGCTGACATCGACGTAGTTGTTCTCGACATCGATAAGGAGAACCGTCGTCTTAGCCTCGGTCACAAGCAGCTTGAGGACAATCCTTGGGACGCTTACGAGAGCCTTTACACTCCAGGTTCTGTACACGATGGTAAGATCACAGAGGTTATGGATAAGGGTGCCGTTATTACTCTCAACGAGGGTGGCGAAGGCTTCGCAACTCCAAAGCATCTTGTTAAGCAGGATGGTACACAGGCTCAGCTTGGTGAGGAACTCTCATTCAAGGTTATCGAGTTTGTTAAGGAGACAAAGCGCATCATCCTTTCTCACAGCCGTACCTTCGAAGAGGGTAAGGACGAGGTTAAGCCAGCACGCAAGCACACAGCTGCTAAGAAGAACGACGCTCCAGCTATCAACAATGTAGCTGCAGGTACTTCTCTTGGTGACCTTGACGTTTTGGCTGATCTTAAAGCTAAGATGGAAAAGGGAGAGTAATTATTTAAATTACATCCTTTAGACTATATCAAAGAGTCTGCTTCAAAAAAGCAGGCTCTTTTTTTGGTTGTATCAATTTAATTCATTACCTTTGCATACGTAAATTTTAATACTCACGCGTTTCCATCCACGAAACGTATCCATTCAATTTATTTTTATACACTACTATGTATAGTAAAGAAGAATTACTGTCTAATAGCGTAGAACAGCTTAAAGACATTGCCAAAACAATTGGTGCAGCTATAACTTCTAAATTACGCAAAGAAGAAATCATATATGCCATTCTTGACAAACAAGCTGAGGTTGAAGGAGACAACTCCGCTACCCCAAAGCGTCATCGCACACGTATTGTTAAGAAAGACACAGATAGAGTATATAGCGTAAACGGTGCGGATGGAGAAAACTTTGACTCTAAAAAGAATAAGATTCAAACTACTACAGAGGCTCCTTCTCTATTCAATGAACAGGAGACAGCAAAACCTGCTGAAGAAGAAATAACTGTTCTGCGCAAACACCGCGGACGCAAATCAAAAAAAGAGCTTGAACTAATTGCTGCAGCAGAAGCTGCTAAGAACATAAATCAGTATGCTGAGGAAGCGAAACAAGAGGATATTCCTTCTGATGACTTCCGCAGAGATTATGCTGATGAGACTCCAATAGATAATGTTTCTGACTTTATACCAGAAGCAGCTTTCGCTACAGGAAACAACGACATCGAAGATGATAATATCAACAATGATGACCTTATTGCCAAATTGCAGGCAAAAGTAAATGCCCACAATGGCAATAACGAGGAACAAAGAGACATTGTTGAAGACGATGTTTGGGAAGGCGACCCGGGTGACGGTACTGATTTCATCATTATTCAGGACCTTCCAATAGAAGATCAAGGTGCTGTTCCAAACTTCGATATGTTTGACAACCCTACAACATTAGGTGCAACAGGATTGGAGGCGACTGGCTATCAGGCACCTGTAAACAATAATGCAGCACCGCAGTACGATTTCTCAGATATCGTTACTGCTAATGGTGTTCTCGAAGTAATGCCTGATGGTTACGGTTTCCTTCGTTCAAGCGACTTCAATTATCTGTCTTCACCTGACGATGTTTATGTTGCCGTTAATCAGATTAAGCGCTATGGCTTGAAAACAGGTGATGTTGTTCAGTGCCACGTACGTCCTCCTCACGATGGTGAGAAGTATTTCCCACTGACAAGCATCGACAAGATAAACGGACGTGCTCCAGAAGAGATTCGTGACCGTATTCCTTTCGAGCACCTCACACCACTCTTCCCTGACGAGAAGTTCACCCTTTGTGGCGACCGTGCAACAACAAATCTCTCAACCCGTGTTGTTGACCTCTTCTCTCCTATTGGTAAGGGTCAGCGTGCACTTATCGTTGCACAGCCAAAAACAGGTAAGACAATCTTAATGAAAGATATAGCCAACGCAATTGCAGCCAACCATCCAGAGGCTTATCTCATGATGCTTCTCATTGACGAACGTCCTGAGGAGGTTACCGATATGGCAAGAACAGTAAACGCAGAGGTTATTGCTTCAACCTTCGATGAACCAGCAGAACGCCATGTTAAGATTGCAGGTATCGTACTGGAGAAAGCAAAGCGTATGGTTGAATGTGGTCACGATGTAGTTATCTTCCTTGACTCTATCACCCGACTTGCACGTGCTTACAATACCGTCAGTCCTGCCAGTGGTAAGGTTCTTACTGGTGGTGTTGACGCTAATGCCCTTCAGAAGCCTAAACGTTTCTTTGGTGCTGCACGTAATATCGAAGGTGGTGGTTCACTCACCATCATTGCAACAGCCCTTATCGATACTGGCTCTAAGATGGATGAGGTAATTTTTGAGGAATTCAAGGGTACAGGTAACATGGAACTCCAACTCGACCGTAGCCTCAGCAACAAGCGTATCTTCCCAGCAGTCAATTTGGTTGCATCAAGTACTCGCCGTGACGACCTACTTCAGGACAAGACAACTCTTGATCGTATGTGGATATTACGTAAGTACATTGCTGACATGAATCCTATTGAGGCTATGAACACCATCCACAACAGAATGGCAAACACTCGCAATAACGAGGAATTCCTGCTTTCTATGAACTCGTAAGCTTAGCAAAGCTTTGCTAAAAATATTAAAAGCCTATTGCAAATCTGCAATAGGCTTTCTTTATTCTTAGTATCCCACCAATTTGGTTAGCCCCCTCCTATCGAAGGGATGATGGGGGGAGTATTTGTTTCTTTTAATCTTCCACCAAATCGACCATCAAATACACTTCCGCCTTCCTTACCTTATTCTCCTCAAGAATAAAACTATCCCTATCGAAGATATCAATAAGGTCAACCTTTCCACCTGATTTAATAAGATAATTGCGCATCATGATAACAGCCTCATCAATCTTATTCTGGAACCACAGCGCATAACCTGCATTAAGATAATCGTCAGAACTTACACGGTCTGTTTTTAAAATGCGATTATAAAGAGCCTCTGCCTCTACACCCTTACCCTGTCTTAAAAAAGCCCAGGCACGAGTACGCATAACAAAAACATCATCAGGATATTTAAAATCAAGTTCTGCAAGCAATGGCAATGCTTTCTTTATCTCCCCCCCCTCAACAAGAGAGGCTGCACTATTAAACATATATTTCTTACTATCAGGATTAATCTCTCGCAATCGCTGATACAACTCTGCAGCTACTGTAGGTTTGCCAGCCTTGAAATACACTTCTGCAGCCATATTCAGCAAGCGTTCATCATCAGTGTCATCAATAACCGTCTCCACATCCTTAATAGCTTCATCATAATGACCGAAATGCAACATAACAGCAATATGAAGCTTCATAAACTCAGCATCACCCTCACTGTATATCATATCCAACACCTCATCGGCATGAACATAGTCGCCATGTTTTATTAAGAAACGCGATAAGCCCATCAGCGACGCTTTACTTTTCTCCATATATAAATAAGGAGATATGCGCCCCATGAAAAAACCATAGCCAGCAACATTCACATTAAAGATATCAGTAAACTCTGCACGATCATAATGCAAACGGAAAAATCTATAAAGATTCTGCAAATACATTCTACGTATAAAGGCGGCGCTGTTCTGCTCTAAAACAGCTTCTGCCATTGGCGAAGCTTGCCCCGATTCAATAACCTCACGCATGTTTGCAGGAATATTATCTATTAACGAATCCAAGGCTATAGCTAACGAATACTTGTCTGAATCACAAAACGGACCATTAGCTAAAAGTGCATCAAGAACCTTTGTAGCCTTAGCCTTCTCATATATCTTTGCCAACGCAGGATGCTCTTTGTGATAAGGCATAAACCAGTTACACATCTCGTTGAAGAACGGAAAGCGCTTCATCTGAGAGAAACCACCGAAATATATGTCAGAGCCACGCTTCTGCATATCCATCATCTGCTTGAAGCTCTTCTCCACAGCTTCCATATTCTTCTCGTCAGCATCAGGATGCAAAATATCCTGTAGTGCATCGTCCTCCTTTTCCTCTATTCCTAAACGAGTCATTCTAAGATTATTATTCTTCATCAGATTCGGTATAATCTCCTTAGAAATCTCCTCATTGTCTTTCTCTGCCTCAGCACAGAAATATATCTGTTTCTGCAATTCATGCAGTTCCTGCACCACATCATCAGAATGCATAACACGCTCCAGTTCCTTACGAACAGGGAACAACTCTTCAACATCATCTTTTATAGCTATAACCCAGCCCACAAACGCACGCTGACGCAATCGCTCGTCCGAAGCCTTCAGGAACACATCCAATAAAGTCTTGAACTTAAAGAAATCAAAATAGTTTATTGCAGAAAGAGTGATCGCCGATGTAATAACCAATGCATCATTAATGTCGATGGTAGGACTCTGCAACAGCTCTGTATAGAAAACACTATCATCAACCTTCCATTGGTATGAAACAAGAACATTATCAAAGATAATACTTATATTCTCCTGATGCTGACGCAACAGCTGGGCACTTCTCTCACCATTGTCCATGCCTGCCTCAAGAGACAGCATAGCATAATCCTGCACATATTCCTCAAGCATTCTGCGCACATCGTCATTCTGCATTTCCTTACGATGACTACGCTTATATGCACCAGCATACACTCCCGTCTCCTGATATCGCTGATACTTTTCAATATCGCAAACCAAATTCCACAAAGAACTCAGCAGTTGGTCACACATCTCCTCCCTTCCTGCATCCTCATATCCTTTGAGCATATAATCGCGAATAAGGGAATAGTTTCTGGCTATTTCCTCAAACCGCTCCGAAAGAATACCAGTAGTATGCTCATGAATATATTTTCTGGTCTTACGAATAACCGCCCCTAAATTTTTTGTCTTCAGGTCGTTGGCAACCTTTGACAGCAATTCGTCATTATGATTCATAATCAAAAGTCCTTAACCTTGTTTATATCAGACTGCAACGGAGAATTAACATGCTTAAAATCCATCTTTGGCAAGGCCTTGACAGTCTTCTCATCAGCTTTCATGTATTTCTTTATCAATTCAGAATATGCCTGCACACCATTCTTGTTTATAGAATCACATGCAGCATTATAGCCTTCAGTAAAAGCCTTCAGCTGTTGTTGACGACGAGCATCTCTAATGCTTGACTCACGAAAAACAAAAACACCCAACTGAGCATTCATCTTACGACTGTCAGCAATAATATTATGCCCCATCAAACGAGCCCTTGTTGCCTGAGGTTCAGTCAACCACATAGCATCCATCTCATTGTTAAGCAACATATGAAGACGAATATTCACGCTGTTTATCTGAATACGGAAAACACGAGCCTTGGTCTTCACTGTATCAAGAGCCCTGTCAGTAAGGTAATCTGTTGCCGAAAAACGAGTCATAGCAACCATCTTGTCACCAAGCTGGTTAAGCTGCTTTATTCTGGCTGTCCTGTTAGCTATCAATTGCCAATAACTATTAGTAGCCGAGAAATAACGCAATGCAATACCCTTTTTCATCATCTTATTAGCACGAACTAGATCAGAAACCGTCCCCTCCACTCTATTTCGCATAATAGCAGTATCACAATCCATCTGAGACGCAAAGGCACGCAAACGAAGGTCAAGTTTTGCTGTATCATAAAGTTGATAATCCTTCATTATATACACAGGCAGACAGTCGAGAGTAGGCATAACAGCAACCTTCAATGCCAACGAATCCTCCTTAGCCAATCGACGCTGCTCAGCCCTTGAAATACGTTTCTGTTCCTCGTATGAATTACCACACGCCATAAGCAGTGAAACACTGAGCAATAACAAGATATATGATTTTCTGATTTTCATTTTGCAATAGGAATATGTGCTTTGCAAAAGTAATAAATAATTTTGTAACTCAAAAAAAACTTAGTACTTTTGTAAAACAGAAAAAGGCCCTTTCAACCCTCCTCTCCAGAGGGGAGTGGCTCAATAGGCCAAAATCTTCATTGATTAATTACTTTCCTTCGGTCAGTAACCGTTGGTTCAACATTCCAAATTCGTAATTCCCAAAACAATGGCAAAAGACAAGATCGCCTATGTATGCAGCAACTGCGGACAAGAATCGGCCAAATGGATAGGCAAATGTCCCAGCTGCGGACAATGGAACACATTTAAGGAAATACGCATTGCAGCCGATACAGGCAGTATAGCTGCAAAGAACGCAGCACAAGTGCTCAGAAGAACAAATGGGCATTCACACACACCTATGCTCCTGAAAAACGTATCTGCTCACGATGAGCCACGCATCGACATGCACGATGGCGAATTCAACCGTGTCCTTGGTGGTGGTCTTGTGCCAGGAAGCATTGTTCTCTTAGGTGGAGAACCTGGTATTGGCAAGAGTACGCTCACACTACAGACCATCCTAAAGATGAAAGACCGTCGTATACTCTATGTTAGCGGTGAGGAAAGTGCTCACCAGCTAAAGATGCGTGCCGACCGACTATCAACAGAACAATCAGACAATGTACAGGTGTTATGTGAAAATTCGCTTGAAGACATATTCGACTGCATTAAGGAAGTAAAGCCCGAGTTAGTCATCATAGACTCCATACAGACCATAGCCACCTCAGATGTTGATTCCTCAGCAGGAAGCATCACACAGGTACGTGAGTGTGCAGCAGCCCTGCTTCGATTTGCAAAATCAAGTGCCACACCAGTAATACTTATTGGACACATCAACAAGGAAGGCAGTCTTGCTGGACCAAAAATACTGGAACACATCGTTGACACCGTTATACAGTTTGAGGGCGACCAACATTATATGTACCGCATTCTACGCTCCATCAAAAACCGATTTGGAAGTACATCAGAGTTGGGCATATACGAAATGCAGCAGAACGGCCTACGCGAAGTATCCAATCCTTCAGAGCTACTGCTCACACAAGATCACGAAGGACTATCAGGTATAGCCATCTCATCAGCTATAGAGGGTGTTCGGCCATTCCTTGTTGAAACACAAGCACTCGTCTCATCAGCAGCCTACGGCACACCACAACGTTCAGCAACAGGCTTTGACCAGCGTCGTCTAAACATGCTACTTGCGGTACTCGAAAAACGAGTAGGCTTCAAACTCATGCAGAAAGACGTGTTCTTGAATATTGCTGGCGGACTGCGTGTCACAGATATGGCTATGGACCTTAGTGTCATAGCTGCCGTACTCTCAAGCAATGTGGATACAGCCATCGAACCTGGCTGGTGCATGGCTGGCGAAGTAGGTCTTTCAGGCGAAGTGCGCCCTGTTGACCGCATAGAACAACGAGTGGCAGAAGCTGAGAAATTAGGATTCCATCATATGATTATCCCACACTACAATCTCAAAGGCTTCAATCACTCCAAATACAAAATAGAATTAGTTCCAGTAAGAAAGGTAGAAGAGGCACTACGGGCACTGTTCGACTAGACGCCCTCTCTCCCCCCACAGCCCAGAGCTTCACAAACGAAGCTATTAAACATTGAAAAATGAAAATAATGAAAAATTTATGCGCAAAGCGCTCTTATATCTCCATATTTCATTCTTTCAATATTTTCATTTTTCTTGAGAGGGAGCCTCGCAAGATCATAAGCAAACAGGCAAAATAATTCATAAATATGAAAGATTCAGCAATAATAGTTAGTGGAGGTATGGATTCCATTACCTTACTCTACGACAAAAAAGACGAGATCGCACTTGGTATTTCATTCGATTACGGAAGTAATCACAACGCTCGCGAAATACCATTTGCTAAAATGCATTGCGAGCGACTGGGCATCAAGCACATTGTCATCAATCTTGGTTTCATGCACCAGTATTTCAAAAGTTCACTTCTTGAAGGAGCAGATGCTATTCCGGAAGGCAATTATGCCGACGAAAACATGAAGTCAACAGTAGTACCTTTTCGTAATGGCATCATGCTCTCCATAGCCATAGGCATTGCTGAGAGCAACAACCTAAAAAAAGTATTTATTGCCAATCACGGAGGCGACCACACCATCTATCCTGACTGTCGCCCAGAGTTCATCAAAGCCATTGATGAAGCAGCCACAGCTGGCACCTATGTCAAGGTACGCATAGAAGCACCATACACCAATATAACCAAGACTGATATTGCACGCAGAGGAGCAGAGTTAGGCATCAACTATGCTGAAACATGGAGTTGTTACAAGGGAGGCGAGAAACATTGCGGCAAGTGTGGCACATGCGTAGAACGCAAAGAAGCTCTCGAGCTGGCAGGCATCACTGATCCAACTGAATACGAGGAGTAAGAGCAAAAAGGAAGAGGGTAAGAATATTTATTTACTATTCCTTAACCGCTTGATTTACTTGTATTTCGCTATTTGTAAACTCTATATTGCATAATATAAGGCATAGAATACAAAAAAGGTAAATATTTAAATGCGTATTCGTGGGTTTCAGCATTTTTTGTTATCTTTGCGATGCAAAAAATAGATTGTACTAATCGACTGTTGCAACAAGCGAAATAGATATAACTTTAATTTAAATAACTAAGGTAAAATGAAAATCGATCAATTCAACTTTGCCGGTCACAAGGCAATTGTTCGCGTGGACTTCAATGTTCCATTGGATGAGAATGGTAATGTAACTGATGACACTCGTATCCGCGGTGCTCTTCCTACTTTGAAGAAGGTTCTCGCTGATGGTGGTGCTCTTATCATGATGAGCCACATGGGCAAGCCAAAGGGCAAGGTTAAGCCAGCTCTTTCTCTTTCACAGATCGTAAACAAGGTTTCTGAGGCTCTTGGCGTTGAGGTTAAGTTCGCTAAAGACGCTGGTAACGCTGATGCAGAGGCTGCTGCTCTTAAGGGTGGCGAGGCTTTACTTCTTGAGAACCTCCGTTACTATGCCGAAGAGGAAGGTAAGCCAGTAGATGTTGAGAAGGGCACTCCTGAGTACGACGAGGCTAAGAAGGCTATGAAGGAGTCTCAGAAGAAGTTTGCTGCTAAGCTCGCTTCTTATGCTGATGTTTATGTTAACGATGCATTCGGTACTGCTCACCGTAAGCACGCTTCTACAGCTGTTATTGCTGACTCTTTCGATGCTGACCACAAGATGCTTGGTTACTTGATGGAGAAGGAAGTAAAGGCTGTTGATAATGTTCTTGGTAACATCAAGCGTCCTTTCGTAGCTATCATGGGTGGTTCTAAGGTATCTTCTAAGATCGGTATCATTGAGAACCTTCTTGGTAAGGTTGACAAGCTCATCCTTTGTGGTGGTATGACATATACATTTGCTAAGGCTCACAATGGCGAGATTGGCGATTCTATCGTTGAGCTCGACAAGCTTGATGTAGCTCTTGGTGTTGAGGAGTTGGCTAAGAAGAACGGTGTAGAACTTATCCTTGGTTCTGACTGTGTTGCTACTAACGGTCTCGACTTCGCTACTATGAGCGTTAAGGAAGGTGCAGAAAAGATTGTTTGTCCTGCAACAGCAGTTCCTGCAGGTTTCGAAGGTGTTGACGCAGGTCCTGAGAGCCAGAAGGCATTCGCAGAGGCTATCAAGGGTGCTAAGACTATTCTTTGGAACGGTCCTGCTGGTGTATTCGAGTGCGACGATTTCGCAGTTGGTTCAAAGGCTATCGGCGATGCTATCGCAGCAGCAACTGCTGAGGGTGCTTTCTCACTCATCGGTGGTGGTGACTCTGTAGCTTGTGTTAACAAGTTCGGTCTTGCAGATCAGGTTTCTTACATCTCTACTGGCGGTGGTGCTCTTCTTGAGGCTATCGAGGGTAAGACTCTTCCTGGTGTAGCAGCGATTGAGGGATAAGACCTCACCCTAGCTCTCTCCAGCTTTTACCGAAGGGCAAAATGCAGAGAGGGAGCTAACAAATAGGTAATATAATTGGTAATTGAATAATTGATAATCGGCAAACCGACTAATTCAACATTCCAAATTTAACATTAATAAAAAAAGGATAGACGATTGTCTATCCTTTTTTTATTGTTCTTTTCGTTACTCCAATAGCATTAATAGGACATACAAGACGACAAAGATGACAACCTACACACTTTGTGCCTATAATGCGCGGTTGATGTGTTTCAACATCAAAGGCTATTGCCTGATGACCGCCATCTTGACAAGAGGTATAACAACGGCCACAGCCAACGCATTTGTCACGATTGATTGTTGGATATACTATTGTATTTCTATCAAGATCAATAGGTGTAACAAAATTAGACAGTTCCTCACCAACAAGCGAATCTATTGACGTCACCCCTCGGTCCATGAGATAGTGCTGCAAACCAAGAATAAGATCATCAATAATACGATAGCCGTACTGCATAACAGCTGTACATATCTGCACATTGCGACAACCAAGTTGTATATATTCCAAGGCATCACGCCAAGTCTCTATACCACCTATTCCACTTAATTCTATTGATTTTCCATGATCACCACACAACAATGGATTCTTTGCCATGCCAAGAACAAATCGTTGTGCAATAGGTTTTACAGCACGACCCGATAATCCTGATACTGTTTTACGACCAGAGACTTCTGCATTTTTACCCATAGTCACACTTTTTATAGTGTTGATGGCTGAAATGGCATTAGCACCAGCCATATAAGCAGCCATGGCAGGCTGGTTCATATGTGTGATATTTGGTGTTAGCTTGGGTATCACAGGAATACTCACGCTTCTTTTCACACATGCAGTAAAGAAGAATACCAGTTCGGCATTTTGTCCAACATCACTACCCATACCAGCAAATCGCATCTGCGGACACGAAAAGTTAAGTTCCACAGCATCACAACCTGCTTCCTCTGCCCGTTTTGCCAGTTCTATCCACTCCTCCTCTTTCTGTCCCATGATACTTGCCACTACCACTTTTGTTGGATAGTCCTGCTTTAAACGGTGAAGAATATCAAAATCTACATCATTAGGATTTTCACTTAACTGCTCCATATTGCGGAAAGCATAAAAGTCGCTCTTTCCACATTGTTGCAACGCATCAAAACGTGGAGAAACTTCATTTATGTCCTGCACACAAATCGTCTTATAGAATACACCACCCCATCCCATATCAAAGGCACGAGCCACCATTTCATAATTAGTGCATACTGCAGATGAAGCAAGGAAGAATGGGTTTTCACAATGAATACCACAAAAGTCAATAGCAAGAGACACCTTTGATTCGTCAGAATCAAGATAAGACTCGGATAAATAATTTGCCAGTTCTTTTATACGAATACAATTATCATAATGAACACATGCCTTTTCAGCAGCTTCAAGTTCATCGGCAGAACACTTAGCAAGCCATCGCCATGCCAGTTTTTCATTACCGAAACGTATTGCGCGTATTGCTCTTGCCGGATCACCATTTTTACAAGCATTAGTACATTGTGCATTGGCACACATAAGACAACGCATAGCCTCTTCTTGGATATGTAACATAATAGTATTGTTTAAGTTATACTCCTCCCCCTATGAAGTGGAGGGCTAGTGTAGTTGGAATAACATTGAAGGTTGGATGGAGTTTGTTACTCTCCCTCCTTTTTTGCGTGCAATATACAAAAAAAATAAATTGGTAGCTCCCTATATCCTAAAAAAATCGCTTTTTCCGTCCATTTTAACACTTCGGCTTGTCCTCACTCACCTATCGGAAAGGGGCGAGGTGAGACTATATGTAATAACGTACTCATCCGTTACCTTATACCTCACTTCAAGCGATTTTGGGTCTTTCAAATCGTCGATAATAAGTGTTCCTTCATCATTATCATCAAAGGCATGAACACGCATATCAAAGTATTGTAGGTCTTCCTCCGAAAAATACTTATACATTGTTTCTTTGGCACTCCAGTTTATCAGGTGCTGCTCCAGCCCTTTCATCGGTTCGTCTTTCCTTATAAAGCGTTCTACTATACGCTCTACCCTATCACTACAATACTCTATATCTATAGCTACATTATGTTTTTCAGACAGTATTAATGCTGCATAGCCCTTGGTGTGAGTAATACTGATATTCATTCCATCAACAAAAGGCTTTCCCGATTCTTCATGCCATATTCTCAGCGATTTATCGCCAGTCATAGTAAACAATAAAGCATACACTGATAGCTTTTCACGTCGACGACTTTCACTACGATATTGAGAAACAATATCAGGAAGAACATCAGACACACCTTCTATACAAAGAAAATCATCTTCGTTCATTTCATCCATCTTCCATACACCAAGACGCACGTCAGATTCAAGATTTTCTATATACAATAATGACATAACTGATATTTAGCCCCTTCCCAAGCTCCCCTCCAGAGGGGGAGACTCAAACTGAGCAAAAATAAATAATAATTCGTAATTGGATAATAGGCTAAGCCAACTAATTATCTTATTCGTATTAATCCTTGCACCGGCAAGCCGACAGCAAGCACTCTGTAAATGATTACTCCGTAATTTCAAATTAATAATTCCACATTCATCATTTGGGGTGAATCGTTATTTTTACCCTACTTATTCTGCGCTCCTCAATCTCTAAGATTTCAAAAGTGTAATGCTTATAATCTATACGCTCGTGAACACTCAGGAAATCACCTTTCATCTCAAGTAGAAGACCAGCTAAAGAATCAGCATCTCCTTCTACATCAGAGAATTCTTCCTCGTCAACCTGCAATATTCTGCATAGGTCGGTCAACAGAGTCTTTCCTTCAAAGACAAAAGTATTATAATTCAGTTTTGAATAATACTTCTCTTCCTCGTCATATTCATCGTTGATTTCGCCTACAATTTCTTCAAGAATATCTTCAAGAGTAACTATACCGCTTGTTCCACCAAACTCATCAACAACAATCGCAATGTGCACCTTATTATCCTGAAACTCTCGCAACAAATCATCAATCTTCTTTGTTTCAGGCACGAAATAAGGTGGACGGATAAGACTCTGCCAACGAAAATTAGCAGATTTAGAAAGATGTGGTAAAAGATCCTTGATATACAGAATTCCTCTGATATTATCAGTATTATCCTGATAGACAGGTATTCTGCTATAGTTGTTCTCTACAATACACTTCAGTACATCAGCATAAGAACTCTTTATATCAAGATCAACAATATCCTGACGTGAGGTCATCACCTCTTTGGCAGTTTCATCACCAAAACGAATGATGCCCTGAAGCATACTCTTCTCGTCCTTGATTTCATTCTTATCGGTAAGTTCCAAAGCCTGCTCAAGATCATCAGCCGTAAGCTGACGGTTCTCCTTACGCACAGCCTTTTCTGCTATATCGCCACTCTTCAAAAGAATACTCTCAATAGGCCAGAAAAGTTTTCTTAAAACCATAATAATATGTGCCGAGCGACGACAAAAACTCAACGCATTCTGTCGGCAATATACCTTAGGCATTATCTCACCAAAAAGAAGAAGCAGGAATGTAAGTAGAATAGTTACACAGAAAATCTCAAACCACTCTGCCTTAAATGTTATTAGCGAACTAAATATGTAATTAAACAACATGATTATTGTCACATTAACAAAATTGTTGGTGACAAGAATCGTTGCTAATGTACGTTCTGAATCATGACGCAGAATTTCTATGTTCTTATCTGCATTATCGTGTTCGGGATCAAGACTATCAATATCACTTGGTGTAAGACTGAAAAAAGCTATTTCAGAACCACTGGCGAAGCCCGACATAAAAATCAACATAGCAGCCAAGATGGCTGCTACAACTATACCTGGAGTTACATTATGAAACTCTACAAGTGCGCTCAAATATGATAAATCAAAAATCAATGTTCAATAGTTTTTTAGAATGGCAATGCCTCATTCTCACTTTCACCATCGCCCTCTGGTTGTACAGGTTGAGCTACTGGCTGCTGAGCTACATTAGTTTCAGTAGGCTGAGGTCTATTTGAAAGCATCTCCATATTTTCAACCAAAATTTCGGTCACATAATGGCGAACACCTTTCTTATCATCATAACTACGATAGCGAATACGTCCTTCAACATAGATGCGGTCACCTTTGCGAACATATTTCTCTACTACCTTAGCAAGATTACGATATACTATAATATTGTGCCAATCAGTATGATCAGGAACACGGGTGCCATTCTGGAGAGTATATCCACGTTCTGTTGTTGCAAGAGGAAACTGTGCAACTGCCTGATCTGCGTCATAATATCTTACATCTGGATCTTTTCCAACGTTACCAATTAACATTACCTTGTTCATACTGATATGGCATTAAGATTAAACGATATTATTACTTCCACATTCCAAGATAACGGAAATGGAAATTCTTGCCTTTTGCAGAAGGGAACTGTGAACGACTATCCACACGACTGCGCAAATGATCAACTATACGATTATAGCAATCCTGACCTGAATTTGCCTTGCAATGCACAGCAAAGTGGGTATCTCTATATTCATGTTTACCTGTAGAAGGAACCATCACAACGCGCTTAAAATCAAGTTCACCCTCATACCAACCAGGCAACTGCTCTGTCAAGCGGGTAACTGTCGATGCAGCAATACTCTGTTTATCCATTGCAGGAACAGGACGGACAGCTTTCTTTTGCTTGAAATCCATCATATTGTCTGCAGTAGTCTTGATTATAATAAAATACACACGCTGACGAACTTTATAGCGCTTTGGATAATATACATCACTGGCCACATAGTCACGAATATCAGCCTCGAGATCTTCGTTCATTCCAATTTCAGGAATAGACGCCAAGAAATCGATAGCTTGATCAACATTTTGAACCAATGCTTCTCTATCAAAATAACGTAAATATAAATTCATTGAATGGTATGTTTCTCCTAAAAATAAAAGAGCGGCAAACGAGACTCGAACTCGCGACCCCGACCTTGGCAAGGTCGTGCTCTACCAACTGAGCTATTGCCGCATAAAAAAACTTAATCAATAATGGTGAAGAGGAGGAGACTCGAACTCCCACGTCACAATTGACACTACCCCCTCAAAGTAGCGCGTCTACCAATTCCGCCACCTCTCCATACATTATTTCAAAAACATTCTGAATAAGTGTGCCCAGAACAGGACTCGAACCTGCACGTCGTGAAACACACGCACCTGAAACGTGCGCGTCTACCAATTCCGCCACCTGGGCAGGTTACTAAGCTTGCGCTAACGTTTATTCAGAATGTCAAGAGCGGCAAACGAGACTCGAACTCGCGACCCCGACCTTGGCAAGGTCGTGCTCTACCAACTGAGCTATTGCCGCATTGTTCCTAATTTTGTTAGGAGCATTTCTCTAAATGCGGTTGCAAAGGTAAGGCTTTTTTTTGAACCTGCAAACTTTTTCAGCACTTTTTTAAAAAAAAATATTTGTCCCCTATTTTCCACATTATTATATATAGCTAATCCATGCGATTTTTATAATCTTCATAGCCATATTCTCTCAAATTCTCAAATTCACCATCTGAATGAACGAGTGCTATTGCTGGATGAGAGATGCCGTTAAATGTGTTTGTTTTTACTGTTGTGTAGTGCAACATATCTTCAAAAATCACATTTTCCCCTATTTTGAGTTCATGATCGAATTTCCAGTTACGCATAAAATCACCACTCAAACACGAATTTCCACCCAAACGATAAACATAAGGGTTCGCTTTCATCACCTCAGCTTCATTTTCAATATTCTCCAATGTTTCGGCTCCACGCACTTTTGGATGATATGGCATTTCCAAACAGTCAGGCATGTGACAAGTAAAGCTAACATTGAGTATAGCTGTTCTTATTCCTTTGTTCTCTACAATATCCACTACCTGAGAAACAAGCGGACCAGTCTGCCATCCAAAAGCACTACCAGGCTCCAATATTACATGCAGGTGAGGATAACGTTTATGAAAATCGGTAAGTATCTGCACCAGCAAGTCAGTATTATAGTCTTTGCGAGTCATCAAATGGCCACCACCAAAATTTATCCATTTCAATTGTGAGAACCATTTTGAGAATTTTTCCTCAATATGTGCAAGGGTACGCTGAAACTCTTCAGGACTGCTCTCACAAAGAGTATGACAATGAAAACCTTCTATATCAGCAGGCAACTGTTCAGGCAGCAAATCACTTGTAACACCAAAACGTGTTCCTGGGGCACAAGGATTATACAACAATGTTTCTACCTCAGAATACTCAGGATTCACTCTCAGACCAAAACTCAATAATTTGTTTGCCTCATGAGCCTTAGCATGATGACGCTTATACTGCGAAAGCGAATTAAAGCTAAGATGACTCGAACAACGCGCTATATCCTCTATCTCATAATCAGTATATGCTGGCGAAAAGGTATGAGTAGGCTTGCCAAACTCCTCAAATCCCAGACGTGCTTCGCTTAGCGAACTTGCAGTCGTTGCATTTATATATTCTTTAAATATAGGAAAAGTCTTCCACAAAGCATAAGCCTTGAACGCAAGGATTATTTCCACATCTGCTTTCTTAGCCACTCCACTGATAAGTTTCAGATTATCACGGAGTCTATCTTCCTCCAATACATACACAGGTTTCTCTATTCCCTCAAAAGTATCTATATTCACTTTCATTCTTGATAAACATTAATTTTCTTGCAAAGATAGCATTTTTAAGATTATATAATTGTGTGTTTGAGATAAATTTAATACTTTTGCATTACAAAACGCCATTTAATGATGAAGTTAGTAATAATGACAAGACCCACATTTTTTGTGGAAGAGGATAAAATCCTTGTCTCGCTCTTTGACGAAGGAATGGAGAATCTGCATATTAACAAACCAGAATCATCTCCCCTTTACACCGAGAGACTCTTATCATTGATACCTGAAGAATATTATAAAAAGATCACTGTTCATCAACATTTCTATCTTAAAGAAGAATACGGATTAGCTGGCATACATCTTGATTCCGAAACAGGCGACATACCTACAGGATACAAAGGAAAGGTTAGCCGCACCTGTTCTAATCTCGAAAATCTTAAAGCCATCAAGAAGAAATCAAATAGAGTTTTTCTAAGAAACATATTTGACAGCACTTCCACAAAAGATGAATATCAATCTTTCTCTGAGCGGCAGTTAAAAGATGCTTCTCGCTCTGGGCTCATCGACAAAAATGTTTATGCACTCAGCGGCATGAACATCGATAATATTAAGATGGCTAAAGACTTAGGATTTGGTGGTGTTGTTATAAGCGGAGATATATGGAATCGCTTCGATATCCACAATCAACAGGATTTCATAGAGGTTATTAATCACTTCAAGAAACTCCGAAGAATTGTAGGTTAATATGAATCATCACATTATATATTTAATATAAACGCTAATAAAAAATGGCTGAAAAAAATTCATTCTTGGTGTTCTCGGGTACTAACACGAGATATCTTGCCGAAAAAATTTGTGCAAGTTTGAATTGTCCGCTGGGTAATCTTGTTGTTACCAAGTTCTCAGATGGCGAGTTCGCCGTATCTTATGAGGAATCAATTCGCGGACGCGATGTTTTCCTTGTACAGAGTACATTCCCTAATTCTGACAACCTTATGGAACTTCTGCTCATGATTGATGCTGCTAAGCGTGCTTCTGCTCGCAACATCATCGCTGTTGTACCTTATTTCGGTTGGGCTCGTCAGGATCGCAAAGACAAACCAAGAGTTTCTATCGGTGCTAAACTTGTTGCCGACTTGCTTAGTGTTGCCGGTATTGATCGCCTTATCACTATGGACCTTCATGCCGACCAGATTCAAGGTTTCTTCGATGTTCCTGTTGATCATCTTTATGCAAGTGGTGTTCTGCTTCCTTATGTTCAGAGTCTCCACCTCAAGGATTTGGTTATCGCTTCACCTGACGTTGGTGGTTCTAAGCGTGCCAACACCTATGCTAAATACCTTGGTTGTCCATTAGTATTGTGCAACAAGACACGTGCTCGTGCTAATGTTGTTGCAAGCATGCAGATCATTGGAGATGTAAAAGACAAGAACGTTGTCATCATCGACGATATGGTAGATACAGCAGGTACAATCACCAAAGCAGCTAACATCATGAAGGAAGCTGGTGCTCTCAGCGTTCGTGCTATTGCCAGCCACTGTGTCATGAGCGGTCCTGCTTCTGAGCGTGTTCAGGAATCAGAACTTGATGAAATTGTCTTCACCGATTCTATTCCTTACACCAACCGTTGCTCTAAGGTTAAGCAGCTCAGCGTAGCTGAAATGTTTGCAGAAACCATCCAGCGTGTTGTTGACAATCTGAGTATCTCGTCACAGTATTTGGTGTAGAAGCCTCCCCATTCCCCTCCGATAGGAGTGGACTAACAATCTAAGAACTATTAGTTACCAAGGTAACGAAAAAATCACAGATTGAGCGTTCATTGCTTAGCAGATGAAAACATTTAAACGAGGCAAGTAATTAATATTCAATGATAAATGAAAAAGCCTATTGCAAATTTTGCAATAGGCTTTTTATCTTTAAGCGTCGTGCACTTTTTTCTTTATCTTTTATCGTTTGTCATTTAGCACGTCATAGGCGCGCGCAATATTACTCCAGCCACTTAACATAGCAGAAGTCCTGACGATGAGGCAATTCTTTATTCTTTGGGAACATACGTACAGCGGCACGATAAGCACCTGCACGGTCTGGTTCTACATTCACCTCAAAGCTATACAGATTACCCTCATGGCCTGTCATCGTGAACTCATGTACACTATAAACCTCACGATCTGAAGGATCTGTCTCAGGCTTCAATGTAACAAGCTCTAGTCCTACAGCATCGTCCAGTCCCTGCTCGTCAAGAACTACCTTTACGGTGTACTTAACACCTGTTTCAGCGCCACCCTCAAACACATTTGTACTGTTTTCCTTAGAAACAACACGAATAGAGTCCCAACGCTCAGCAACCGTTTCCTTCCAAAGAGCTATATCCTTAGCAAGTTGATTATTATTTGCAGAAAGTTTCTTGAAACGAGCAGCCTGCTTGTTATAGAACTTATCATAATAATCATCAAGCTGACGCTTCATAGTATAATGTGGAGCAATGGTAGCAATAGAATTCTTGATAACTTTTATCCATTCCTCACTATATCCCTTCTTGTTCTTGTTATAATACATAGGGATAATATCTGTCTCCAGCAAACTATATATGGTAGCGGCATCAAGCTGATCCTGATAACCTTGGTTCTCATAAGTACGCTTCTGTGGCAATGCCCATCCAGCACCCTTACGATAACCCTCTACCCACCAGCCATCAAGGACAGAAAGGTTCACAACACCATTCATCTCGGCCTTCTCGCCTGATGTACCACTTGCCTCAAGAGGACGTGTAGGCGTGTTCATCCAAATATCAACACCAGAAACCAGACGACGAGCCAACTGCATATCATAGTCTTCAAGGAAGATTATCTTACCCAAGAACTCAGGACGCTGACTAATCTCATAGATGCGCTTGATAAGTCCCTGACCTGCTCCATCAGCAGGGTGAGCCTTACCGGAGAAGAAGAACAATACAGGATGCTCTGGGTCGTTAACAATCTTAGAAAGACGGTCAAGGTCGGTAAACAACAGGTGAGCACGCTTGTAAGTTGCAAAACGACGACAGAATCCTATCATCAACGCATTAGGATTGATGCGCTGCATCAAAGAAACAACACGTGCAGGATCGCCCTGATTACGCAACCAAGCCTCAGTAAACTTCTCACGGATATAATTAACAAGTTTCTGCTTTAATGCCATACGAGTGTTCCATATCTCCTCGTCAGAAACATTATATATAGCATGCCAGATTTCCTCATTACTCTGGTCAAACATGAAATTCTTATCGAAATACTTGTCATAAACCTTGCGCCACTCTGTAGCTGTCCATGTTGGCAAGTGCACACCATTGGTAACATAGCCAACATGGTTTTCTTCTGGGAAATAACCATTCCAGATTGGAGCAAACATCTTCTGTGATACCCATCCGTGCAGTTTACTTACACCATTAACCTCCTGACAGGTGTTGCAAGCAAAGATTGACATACAGAAGCGCTCGTTATGATCATCAGGATTCTGACGTCCCATGCCAATGAACTCATCCCATGAAATACCAAGTTTAGCAGGATAGCCACCCATATATTTTCCAAACAAGGTCTCATCAAAATAATCGTGACCAGCAGGCACTGGAGTATGTACTGTGTAGAGTGACGATGCTCTGACAAGTTCCATTGCCTGATTGAAGGTCAATCCCTGTTCACGATAATCACACAAACGCTGCAAGTTGCACAACGCAGCATGACCCTCATTACAATGGTACACATCTTTGGTAATGCCCATCTTCTTCAATGCAAGCATACCACCGATACCTAAAAGAATCTCCTGCTTCAAGCGGTTTTCCCAGTCACCACCATATAATGAGTGAGTGATAGGTCTATCAAACTCTGAGTTCATCTCGTTGTCGGTATCAAGCAAATACAACTTGATACGACCTACATTAACCTGCCAAACAAGCGCATGAACCTGATAGTTGATATAAGGAACATCAACAACAACACGGTTGCCATTCTCGTCAAGAACAGGTTCTATAGGTAATGAACTGAAATTCTGGGCATCATATTTTGCAATCTGCTGACCATCAATGCTAAGGCTCTGTGTGAAATAGCCATAACGATACAGGAAACCAACAGCACAAAGATCTACATTACTGTCTGAAGCCTCTTTCAAGTAGTCACCGGCAAGCATACCCAGACCACCAGAATAAATCTTCAACACCTGATTCAAACCATACTCCATACTGAAATATGCCACTGAAGGACGCTTCTTATTTGGCTTTACATCCATATATGCACGGAACATAGCATATACGTCCTTTATAGCCTTCATAATAGCCTTATCCTTCACAATCTCCTCCTTACGATCATAGCTCAGACGCTCAAGAAGCATCACTGGGTTATGACCTACCTTCTCATAAAGATCCACATCAAGCGATTTGAACATATTACGAGCCTGATAGTTCCAAGCCCACCACATATTATGTGCGAGTTCATCAAGACACTTCAATTCTTCAGGAAGTCTTGACTTGATAGTTATCTGCTTCCATTGTGGAACATTAACGTAATCTGTTTTAATTTTCATAATCTCAAATTTATACTATATCTCTTTTCTGTTATTTCATTTATTATTGCGTTCGGCACATTTACGGATAGCAAAATCGTATGCATCCATATAATATGTCATGAACTTACTCCATAGAGCTTTCTTCGAGATGCGTTCGGCATTCGTTCGAGATGACTTCACTTCATCACAGTCAAATAAACTGAATTTCACAACAGTATCCCTGATGGCATCAGCTACATCCGAATAATTATAATCAGTACGGTGAATAACCTTTACACCATCCTCAATCTCACTGCAATCACCTTTTATGCTATTAACCCACAAGCCAAAGCCTGCAAGATCGGTAGTAACGCAAGGAACCTTGAAAGCAATAGCCTCCAAAGGAGTGTAGCCCCAAGGCTCATAATATGAAGGATACACGCACAGATCGTGACCTAACACCACATCATAATAAGGTTTATTTACAATACCATCATCACCTATCAAGTAACTTGGCACTAATATCACCTTAACCTTATCATCCTTGCGGTTATGCATGTCCAGATAATTCATCATTCCCAATACATTATCCTGCTCAACATTATGTAACCAATGAGTACACCTTGGATCCCTCAGAGCTGAATCATATATCTTACCTGCAGCCAGACGTTCACACAAATCTTCACGAGGTCCAGCCGTCCAACCAGGCACTTCTATAAATGCTACAACCTTCTTCTGCAATCTGTCATCAAAACGCAAACGGTTCATAGCATCTATAAACACATCAATACCCTTACTACGGAACTCATAACGACCACTCGTACCGATGACAATCGTATCATCATCAAACTCACAGCCTGTCAATGCATTAGCAATATTCAGCAAACACTTTCTTGCCTCTTTACGCTTATTTGTAAAAGCAGCCCCCTTCGGCACAAACGCATTGTCAAAGCCATTAGGTAACACATAGTCAACAGACTTATCCAACAATTCCTTGCACTCGTTAGCTGTTATATCGCTTACCGTAGTAAAGCAATCAACATACTTTGCAGTCTGCTTCTCTATAGAATGCTTACTCTGCATATTCAACTCATAAGCCATCTGATCACCATTATACGCAAACAGATAGTCATACAAAGGCTTACCATTACCAGAAATACTTCTGCCAATGCCTGTAGCATGAGTTGTAAACATAGTTGCAATTTCAGGCACTAATTTCTCCATCATCAAAGCAGCAAAACCAGTCTGCCACTCATTAGCATGAAAAACAACATTCTCTGTGCCCTTCATATTATAATGATAGAAATCCTCAACCACCTTTGCAACAGCATACGAGAACATAGCGCTGTCATCATAGTCGCCATAAGCATGCAAACTGTCAACTTGAAAATCCTCCCACAGCTTGCCATATATAGAATTTTTATCTTTAAAATAAGATTTGTAGTCAATCAATATTGCTACCGGCTTACCAGGAATAAGCCATCTACCAACCTTTATCTTCAAATCAGTAGAAACAACATGCCTCATCCAATCCGAAAAGATAGAAGAATCTTCCTGAAAAAATGGACATACATTCTCACCCCAGCAATCTGGTCCAAGAAAAATTATGCGATCATTGATTAGTTTTTGAAGCGATTGTGCTCGAGTAGAAAGCACAGTATATATGCCACCCACCTTATTGCAAACCTCCCAACTCGTCTCAAATATATAATCAGGAAATATTCGATGTCTAACCATATAAAAATTCTTTACTCGCACAAAGATAATATAAAAATTCTAAACAATCAATCAAAAAAAAAGCATTTTTTTCGCAAAAACACGAATTCTTGACATAAAATATTTATCTTTGCCACAATCAATAAAAGCAATATGAAAAAGATTATTCTATCATTTATCATGCTTGCAATGCATACCATTAGCTTTGCACAGGATAGCCTCACATTCAAAGGCTACATACATAATGACGAATATAAGGTATATATAAAAATGAACTTCTACGATAAAAACATCGTAGTTCCTGATCAGCAGATCTTTGGTGAATTACCTGGATATTTCGGATCTAAAAACGACTCTCGCAAGTGGCTCTTCACAGATGTAGAAATCAAAGATAAAACCACTGCCCAAATATCAATCATCAACGACTACGGAAGCGAAGACCTCGTCGCTACCCTAAAACTACTTCCCGATGGCAGCTATGAACTTATCCAAAACGAAGGAAGCACCTTAAAAATAGTAGAAAAAAGAAAATGGGTAAAGATTCCTAAGAAAATAATACTAACAAGATAAAAAAATAATTTCCTCTAATTATTCTAATTATTCCGAATACTCTGATTATTCCGAATTTTCTGATTACTCCGAATTTTCTGATTACTCCGAATTTTCTGATTACTCCGATTATTCTGATTCCTCCGAAAACAAAAAAAAGCCCCGACTACTTTCGTAATCGAGGCTTCTAAAAGGAGGCGGCTTCCTACTCTCCCGCATTGCATTGCAGTACCATCGGCGTAAGTGGGCTTAACTTCTCTGTTCGGAATGGGAAGAG
>CAJOCR010000016.1 GCA_905236755.1 uncultured Prevotella sp. | reverse complement strand
AGATGGAATTACTTGATTTCTTGTTAAATGCTTGCATTTATAAAAGAAAGCAAGTAAGAACATCATAAGGCTCATTAGAGCCTTGCTTTCTATTTTTCTCTAATAAATATTTACTTGAGAAAGTTCAGTAAAGGATAAATATTGTGCGACTTCGTCGCTAAATGATAAAGGATAAAGTCAGTGCGAAGCAAAGCTTCGCTTGCTAAAAAGATAGAAAAGTTTAAGAGTTTAAGGAGTTCAAGAGTTTAAGGAGTTTATTTGAGACGTTCCTGACGAATCTTCTTTATTTCTTCTTCAGCTCGCTCTTGCCACTCATGCTTGCGGCGGATTGACTCACGGAAAGCTGCGATGATTTCCTCACGAGTTCTGTTCTTATATGCTACTGATACCATATTTTTATCAATAATTCATTATTTTGGGTTCAAATATACAAATAATTCTGGAATTTATTCTAATTATACTGATAAATTAACTAAGGATAAACGATAAAGAAAAACCCTCAATCTATCATAAAATGAATAAAAACAATGGTTAATATACATTTTATGATAGGTTGAGAAAAATATGCCCAACAATCAAAGTTACTTCAAACTTCAAAGTTCAAAGTTACCAAACATCCTTTGTTAATCCCTTATAGCTTTTGGCAGCCTCTTGCAGAGCTTCATCAGTAGTAAATTGCTGGTAATAAGTACAACGTGTTACTATTGTCTGAGGTGAGCAACGCTCACCATTTACCAGCACTAAAGCCCACCCTTTCATAGGATTAGCAAATTCCTTACCTTTAAGAGCATAACAGCCATCAACAGCAACCATTTCATCCAAGTCCACTTGGCGTTTATCAAACCGCACAGTTTTATATAATTCATTCTGCTCAGCCGTGTACAGCCATAACTTACTCCATCCAACGGTTCCAACTTTAAGATCAGTTAGCAAGGCAGGTTCTCCATCTATTTCACCTAATTTCTCCTTTATAGTAGGTAATCTACCATCACTAACAGGAATACCAGGCATCAAAAAAGTATCGTTACGATATTCCTCAACATAAACGACAGGCAATTTTATTGCCAACGACACGAAATTACCATATGCAGTTGCTCGTTCTGTAAACATTGGCTCAATATACTTTAGTATCTTCCATAATGCAACAGCATGACGCATTTTCTGACGTTGCACAAATTGAGCAAGAGTATTACTACGTTTCTGCATTGACTTCGAAGCACGTATTATCACCTTACCTTGTTTCATGTATGTTGTGATTCCATCTGATCGTAGACTACCAACAACAATCATTCCTTTCGCTTTTTTTGTTTTCATTGTTTCTATTCAATTATTAGGTTATACATTACTATAGTCCTGCCATACTCTTGCCATACTCTAACTATACTATAACTATACTCTTCTTCCGTCTGTTGTCCGTTTGTTGTTCGTTTGTTGTTCGTTTGTTGTGCGTTTGTTGTCCGTTCGATGAACGGACAACAAACGCACTTCAGTCGGACTTCAAACGGACTCATAACCTTGTTAGTGTATGGTTATAGTATAGTTGTAGTATGGCTGTGATATGGTAAAGCCGAACTTACGGCTTGCAATAATACAAAAAATATCCGAATTACGAAATGAGATTTATAAAAGATTTCAGGGAATAAAATAAAATCATGGATAATCTACATATTTGAAATATTATTTGTACATTTGCAATGTATTGCAAGCATTAACGTGTGAAGCAGTATATTTTTGTGGGAAAAATCATAGCATTGCTATAATCAATCGTTCCTTAAGCTTGGTCGCAGATAGAAACGAGATACAAGATTGTGTAGGCAGTGTTCGCGCATAGCGTGGACGTTGTTTGTCTTCTTGTATCAGGTATGACCAAGCACCTTGGAACGTGGACAAGCTTTCGTTCACGCTTCTTTGGTGCTTGGCAGTTTCATACTTCTTTTGTTTTTAGCTATACATGACTTTTTATCCCGCTACATGTAATAACTAAAAACTGCAACTTCTGCAATTCTTTGCAGGAGAAAATGTGCGTATGAAACTAATAAATAATATCAATACCACTTTGCAGCAAGATATTGCTGAACAACTGCGTTCAGGAAGTAAGCTCTCTATTGCTGCTTCCTGTTTCTCTATTTATGCCTTTAATGAACTAAAGGAAGCATTAAAAGACATAAAAGAACTTCGTTTCATTTTCACATCACCTACTTTCACTACAGAAAAGACTCCAAAGCAACAACGAGAATTCTATATTCCACGACTAAATAGAGAGCGCACACTATATGGTTCGGAGTTTGAGGTGAAACTACGCAATGAGCTTACACAGAAAGCCATTGCACGTGAATGTGCAGAATGGATTCGGCAGAAAGCTTGTTTCAAGTCAAATAAGACCAACGAGCAGATGATGGGCTTTATAAATGTTGACGATACCAACTATACCCCTATAAACGGATTCACAACTGTTGAACTTGGTTGTGAAAAAGGCAATAATGCCTACACGATGATTCAAAGAAACGATGCACCAAACTCAAAAGCATTTATTGATCTTTTCAATAATCTATGGAATGATACAAGTCGATTACAAGTGGTTACCGATGAAGTAATCGACAACATCAGCAATGCCTATAAAGAGAATGCACCAGAATTTCTTTATTTCGTGGCACTCTATAACATCTTCAATGAGTTTCTTGAAGATATAAGCGAAGATGAACTACCTAACGAAGCTACAGGTTTCAAGAATAGCGTTATTTGGAATAAGCTCTATAACTTCCAGCGCGACGCTGCTCTTGCTATCATAAACAAACTCGAAAAGTATAACGGTTGTATTCTTGCCGACAGTGTTGGTTTAGGTAAAACCTTTACTGCTCTTAGTGTTATAAAATACTTTGAGAGCAGAAACAGAACGGTTCTCGTACTCTGCCCGAAGAAACTTTATGAAAACTGGAACACATATAGACAGAATTATGTAAATAATCCTTTGGCTAAAGACCGTCTAAATTATGACGTACTTTATCATACTGACCTCAGTCGTGATCACGGCATAAGCAATGACCTTGATTTGGAACGTGTCAATTGGGGCAATTATGACTTGGTGGTTATTGATGAAAGCCATAACTTCCGTAATGGAGGCAAACTCTCTACAGATGAGAATGATGAGAACCCACGTGAGAACCGCTATCTACGATTGATGAATAAAGTTATCAAGGCTGGTGTTAAGACAAAAGTACTCATGCTTTCGGCAACACCTGTAAACAATCGCTTTAACGACCTTAAGAACCAACTGCAATTAGCATACGAAGGCGATTCTGAGAGTTTCGATGATATTTTGCCAACAGAACATAATATTGATGATATCTTCCGTCAAGCACAGATGGCGTATAATCAATGGGCAAACCTTTCTGCTGAAGAGCGTACAACAGAGCGTCTTCTCAGAATGCTTGACTTTGATTTCTTCAAACTTTTAGATGCAGTCACAATAGCACGAAGTAGAAAACACATTCAACTTTATTACGACACCACCGATATTGGTTCTTTCCCTACCCGCCTGAAACCAATATCACGTCGTCCACATCTTACAGAGTTGGATAGTGCCATTAACTACAATGAGATATTCGATTCTCTGCAATCTTTAAATCTTGCTATTTATGCACCTTCTGCATTTATTCTAAGCAGCAAGCTTTACAAGTATGAAGACGAAAAAGAAGGCAGTCATCGTCTTTCTGTAAAAGAGCGTGAGAAAGGTATTCAGAAGTTGATGAATATGCAATTGCTGAAACGCTTAGAGTCATCAGTAAACTCTTTCAGACTTACACTCGAACGCATGAAGGTTCTCATGGAAGAAACCATCGACACAATAAAACTTTTCAAAGAAGGCGACAAGCAGTCAACTATCGATGACTACGAAACCTTTATTGGTGATGAAGATGAAGAGAACTTCACTATAGGTAAGAAGAAAAACAAGATATTACTTGAAGATATGGATTATATTTCCTGGCAGCAGGAAATAAACGAGGATTTATATATCATAAAACTTCTGCTGACTATGCTTGAGAGTATCACTCCTGAACACGATAGCAAGTTACAGCAGTTGCGTGAGGATCTAATCCATAAATTCCATAATCCTATAAATCCAGGAAACAAGAAAGTTATAATTTTTACCGCTTTCTCTGATACTGCAGTTTATCTTTATGATAATCTTGCAGACGCAATAAAGGAGAAATACGGACTTAATGTAGCACTTGTAACAGGTACTGTTGAAGCCCGTAGCACGTTAAAGCTACGTGAGAAATTAGATTTCAACAAAGTGTTGACACTCTTTTCGCCTATATCAAAAGAAGCAAAGACACTTTATCCACATCTATTCTCTTCTGCAACAAGCAATAACGTTATAGATGTTCTTATTGCCACCGACTGTATATCAGAAGGTCAGAACCTACAAGACTGTGACTACCTGTTAAATTATGACATTCACTGGAATCCGGTTCGTATTATCCAGAGATTTGGAAGAATAGATCGTATCGGCTCGCTTAATTCATCTATTCAGCTGGTGAACTACTGGCCAGACATGACACTCGATGAATATATCAATCTGAAAGGAAGAGTAGAATCACGTATGAAAGTGTCGGTTATGACATCAACAGGCGATGATAATATTCTTTCACCTGAAGAAAAAGGCGATTTGGAATATCGTAAACAGCAACTTCAACGCTTACAGGAAGAAGTGGTTGACTTAGAGGAAATGAATTCAGGTGTTAATATCATGGACTTAGGCTTGAATGAATTCCGTCTTGACTTGCTGGAATATATGCAAACAAACCATGATGTAGAACATACCCCTTACGGACTACATGCGGTTGTAAAAAGTAGCGAGCAAGCACCACCAGGTACTGTTTTCGTTTTAAAAAACCGCGAAGAAAGTGTAAACATAGACCATAAGAACCAACTACACCCGTTCTATATGGTTTATATTCGTGACAATGGCGAGGTTGAGGTTGATCATCTGCATCCAAAAGATTTGCTTGACAAAATGCGCATGATGTGCAAACCTCTTTCTGCACCAAATATTGCGTTGTGTCGTGAGTTTAACAAAGAAACCCGTGACGGATTACGTATGGACAAGTATTCTGAACTTCTTGGCAAAGCCATACAATCAATTGTTTCAGTTAAGGCAGAATCGGATATGGATAGTTTCCTTGAAGGTTATGTAGGCGAACTGTTTGAAGAACGTGTGGCAGGACTTGATGACTTTGAGCTTATCTGTTTCCTTGTTATTAAATAATGCCTATGTATCAGTTGCCTATTTCCACAATCATCAACAAGCCACTATACAAAAAGGCGGTATATGAAAAATTCAACCTTAAAACGGCTGAACGTGAACGCTTTGATGCAGATATTAGCAAAATGATGCTTGTGGCTCGCATTTCTACAGCTACCATTCCCGCATTGGCAGAAGGAGAAAAGATAAAAGGAATCTATGTGTTGCTGGTTACATTAAAGCGTAAAGATTATGATACTAAAAATATTCTTTTGCTCCAGAAACTCATCCCGCAGAAGATAATCTTTGCCCTGCAATATGAAGATGAAACGCAACTATGCATATTTCACACTCTGTTGCAAAAATCGGAATGGAAACCTACAGAAGAAGCAACCATTCCCCTACAAGGCTTATCACTTGATGATGTATGGAATAATATCGTTGCAGATATCGGCAAATTAGATTCTCATTCTGAGGAAACTCTTGAAGAACAGATTATTAATCGAGACCAACGAGAAAAGTTGCTTCGACAAATAGAAGTTCTTGAAAAGCGTTGCAGAGCAGAAAAGCAAACAAGAAAGAAATATGAATTACATCAAGAAATTATAAAGTTAAAGGAGAAATTAAAAAATGAATAATAAACAAAAAATATCATTTGATAATATAAATGCTTCTTCCCTGTTTCATTTTACAAAGGAGAAAGAGACACTAAAGAGCATATTAAGGAACGGATTAAGATATTCATACTCCTTTGAGTCTATACCTGCTCAAATAACGGCAAATGTCACAAATCCTACAAATCCGAACATAGTTGAAAAAAATTATAAGAATAATAAAGTCGGAGTAGCAATACCTATGATTTCATTTTGTGATATTCCAATCACAAGAGCATCTACTCACATGAGACGATATGGAAAGTATATGATAGGATTAGACAAAAAACTTCTTACAGAATGGTACAAAAGTACAATTAATCCTGTATTATATATTCATTCTAATAACTTAAACGATGCATTTGTTGACTTATCAAAAGTATATGCAGATACATATTCAAACGAAATAAAACAAATATTTTCGTTAGCACAACAGGGTAAAACTTTAGAATCACCAGAACTAAAGGATATTGTTAAAACAGCTTGTCTTCGAAAGTTTTTTATATTATTTATTTATGGATTAATAAAACCAATATACAACCAGCATACTGGACAATGTTATTATGACGAACGAGAATGGAGAGCATTCCATCCAGACAACACAACTGATACTTATTGGAAATGGGAAATAACTAAGGAAGATTATGATGAAAACCAGGATGAATGGAACAAAGAACTTGAAAAATCAACTGAAAATTATATTATATTAGAAGAAGATCTTCTAAGAGATGCTATTACTCATATTGTAGTAAGTAAAGAAAGCGAAATTCCTAACTTTATTAAGTTTATAATGGAAACACCTAATTTTTTTGGTTCCCCTATGGTTAGCATAGAAACTCGCCTATATTTGATAAGTAAAATAACATCTATGGAACGTATTGCTTTAGACTATTAATAATAAAAGGAAATGGAAAAACTGAATATGCAGACCACGAACATCGTGGATGAAAACATAAAGAAGATTGGGGAATTGTTCCCTAATTGTTTGACGGAACGTTTAAACGACGAGGGTAAGCCAGAGATTGCTATTGACTTCGACCAACTTCGTCAGGAACTGTCAAAGGACATTGTGGAAGGACCAGAAGAACGCTATCAGTTTACTTGGCCAGACAAGCGTAATGCCATTCGTTTGGCTAATGCACCTACAACAGATACGTTGCGCCCTTATCGTGAGGAAAGTGTTGATTTTGACAACACCCATAACCTATATATTGAAGGCGATAATCTTGAAGTATTAAAGTTGCTTAGAGAGAACTATTTGGGCAAGGTGAAAATGATATACATCGACCCACCCTACAATACTGGTAATGACTTTGTATATAATGATAACTTTGACCAAGATAAGCAGGAGTATGTACATAATAGTGGACAGTATGACGAAGATGGTAACCAACTCGTTACCAATACTGAAAGCAATGGCCGTTTCCATACCGATTGGCTTAATATGATGTATCCTCGCCTGAAAGTGGCAAAGGAGTTATTGAGTGAGAATGGCGTAATCTTTATTTCAATAAATGATTGTGAAGCTCATAATTTAAAAAAAATTTGCGATGAGATTATGGGAGAAAAACAGTTCATTACGTCCTTTGTATGGGAGAAAGGGAAAGAGGGAGGAAATGATTCTTCGATTATGAGAAGCCATTATGAATCTATTTTGTTCTATTGCAAAAATAGTATGGCAAATCATATAATTAATCTTGATGAAAAGGATACTAGTAGGCATATAGTAAAAGATAAAGAGCCAAACCTTGTTAAAGGAATAGAGTCGTTTCCCAACGAAGGTGAACTATTCCAACTTGTTAATTTGAGCAAGCAGAAAGATTATAATGTTAAAATTCCCTTGATAGATGGTAGTGAGATAGAATGGCCATCGTATGCTCCACAAACATCTATAGATAAATGGATTAAAATAGGAAAGGTTTTTGTAGGTGCAAAAAAAGTACCATATGTGAAGTCATATCTCAAGGATGAATTGAATGGTCAAAAACCATCCAATATTATTGGACAAGAATATGGTACTACAAAAGCAGGCTCTATTGAAATTAGAGATTTCTTTGGAAGTCGCGAAATATTTTCATACCCCAAACCTAGTGTTCTTATAAAACGTTTTTTGTCTATCGGATCACATTCCGATTCCATCATTCTAGACTTTTTCTCTGGTTCTGCTACATCTGCTCATTCTGTCATGCAACTAAACGCAGAGGATGGTGGTAATCGTAAATTCATCATGGTTCAGTTGCCAGAAGCAACAGACGAAAAAAGCGAAGCCTATAAAGCAGGCTATAAGACCGTCTGTGAACTTGGCAAGGAGCGTATTCGTAGAGCTGGCAAGAAAATAAAGGAAGAGCATCCTGAGGCAAAAGACCTTGACACTGGCTTCCGCGTGTTGAAACTCGACTCTTCGAATATGCAGGATGTATATTACACTCCAGCAGACTTTAACGATAGAGATTTGTTTGAAGAGAATATCAAGCCTGACCGCACAGAAGAAGATCTGTTGTTCCAGGCTATGATAGAATTAGGTATTGAACTATCAGCAAAAATAGAGAAAACAGAGATTGCTGGCAAAACTGTATGGAATGTAAGTGATGGTTATCTAATGGCTTGCTTCGATGAGAAAGTAAACGAAACAACAATAACAGAAATAGCTAAGCAGCAACCATACTATTTCGTGATGTGCGACAAGAGCCTTGCCAACGACAACGTTGCAGATAACTTTGAACAGATATTCGATCACTATAGTAAGGACACTATTCGCAGAATTCTCTAAAAGCACAAGGGAAATGAAGTTTAAATTCAAAATACAACAATATCAAACGGAGGCTGTGGAGCAAACAGTAAACGTGTTTGCTGGACAGCCATCGAAGACGAATGCACAGTATCGTCGTGACCTTGGCAATACGAATGGTCGTATTGTATATGAAAGCGAGTATGAAGGGTGGCGAAATAATGATGTGGAACTAACTGACAGACAGATTTTAGAAAATATCCAAAAGATACAATTGGAAAGTAGTATTCCACAAAGCAAATCATTAGTTAAGACTGATGGCTTAGGTGCTTGCTCGCTTGATATTGAAATGGAAACAGGTACAGGTAAGACATACGTTTATATAAAGACGATGTTTGAACTGAACAAGCGATATGGCTGGAGTAAGTTTATCGTTGTTGTGCCAAGTATTGCTATTCGTGAAGGTGTGAACAAGAGTTTTTCAGTTATGGAAGACCATTTCATGGAGCAGTATGGCAAGAAGGCGCGTTTCTTTATCTATAACAGTAGCAACCTTAATGAGATTGATTCATTTAGTAGCGATGCCAGCATAAATGTTATGATTATTAACGTGCAGGCATTCAATACATCGTTTAAGGAAGGTGCAAAGAATAAGGAAGCACGAATTATCTACACTAAACGTGATGATTTTCAAAGTCGTAGGCCTATAGACGTGATAGCAGCCAATCGCCCTATCATCATTATGGACGAGCCTCAGAAGATGGAAGGAAAGGCTACACAAACAGCATTGAAGAATTTTAAACCACTGTTTGTGTTGAACTATTCTGCAACACACAAAACATCGCATAACTGCATATATGCCCTTGATGCCCTTGATGCCTACAAACAGAAATTGGTAAAAAAGATACAGGTGAAGGGTATCACCATGCAAAACCTCTTGGGAACACAGGCTTATATTTACTTTGATAGTGTTGTTCTTTCCAAGAACAAAGCGCCAGAAGTGAAATTAGAGATAGAGGTACAAGGAGCAAATAGTACACGACGACAGACTATGAAGTTCTCGCAGGGTGATTCATTATATGATGTATCTTCTCTTGCTGCATATAAAGAGTTTGTGATAACTGAAATAAACGCATACACTAATACTGTTTTGTTCCGTAATGGTATAAACATACGCAAAGGTGAAGTTATTGGTGATGTAACAGAGAAAACAATACAGCATATACAGATAAGAGAAACTATAGCAAGTCACTTTAAGAAAGAACGTGAACTATTCCGTCAGGGCATAAAAACGCTTTCACTATTCTTCATTGATGAAGTAGCCAACTACAAGAGCTATGATGAACAAGGAGAAGTGGTGAAAGGTGACCTTTGGAAGGTTTTTGAAAAGGAATATATGCGCTATCTTAACGAAAACATATCACTCTTTGATGATGATTATCAGAAATATTTGCACAAATTCTCGGTTGAAGAAGTGCACAATGGCTATTTCTCTATTGACAAGAAAGGCCATGCCGTGAATAGTGATGTAAAACGAGGAAAAGATACATCTGATGATATATCAGCATACGACCTGATTTTGAAAAACAAAGAGCGCTTGCTATCGTTTGACGAACCTACTCGATTTATTTTCTCTCATTCGGCATTGCGCGAGGGATGGGATAATCCAAATGTGTTCCAAATTTGTACACTTCGTCACGCCAATAGTGCCACTGCAAAACGACAAGAGGTGGGACGAGGATTGCGTATCTGTGTTGATCAACAAGGAAATCGCATGGATGTGGAGCGATTAGGCGACAGTGTTCATGATATAAACAAACTTACTGTTATAGCCAACGAAAGCTATAGTAGCTTCGTTGACGACTTACAGAAAGAAACTCATGAGGCTTTGCGTGAACGCCCTACATTGGCAACAACATCTTATTTCGAGGGTAAGAGTTTCAATATTGGAACAGAAAAATATACTATTAGCAATCAGGAAGCAGCAAGCATTATTAGCTATCTGTTTGATAATGACTATATTGATGACAAAGGCAATATCTTGCAATTATATCATCAAGATTTGCAACAAGGAACACTTGCTCCTTTAGGCAAGAAACTTGAACCAATAAGCGAACAAGTTCATTGCTTGATACAAGGAATATTTGATCCTTCGGCATTGGAAGGTATGTTTGAAGATGGAAATGAGCAAGCAGAAGTGGTGAATGAGAGCTTCAACGATAATGCCAGCAAGGAAGAGTTTAAAAAGCTATGGGCAGAGATTAATCACCGCTATGTATATACAGTTCATTATGATAGCGAAGAATTAATAAAAAAAACTATTGCTGTTATTGATAAAGACCTTACTGTTACACAATTGCGATATATAGTTACAACAGGTGAACAAGGAGAAGGCATTGACTTCGATGGAAACCAACACACACAACGACAAGAAATGCGTGAGGTTAGCACATCAACTGTTACATACGATCTTGTAGGCGAAATAGCTAAAGGAGCAACCCTTACACGCCGCACAGTGGTACGTATTTTGAAAGGAATATTACCTGCTCGCCTGATGCTATTCAAGAATAATCCAGAAGAGTTTATTCGTAAGGTGGTGCGTATCATCAAGGAGCAAAAGGCTACAATGATAGTTGAGCATATTGCTTACAATCGTACTGCTGATACGTATGATATGGATATCTTCACTAAAGAGAAAAGCAATCAGCCTATTAATAAGGCTTATGCAGCTAAGAAACACATTCTTGATTATGTATTTACGGATAGTAGCAAAGAACGTGAATTCGCTGAAGATTTGGATAAGGCAAAGGAAGTATGTGTTTATGCCAAGTTGCCTCGTTCTTTCCAAATTCCTACCCCTGTGGGCGATTATGCTCCCGACTGGGCTATTGCTTTCAACGATAACATGGGAATAAAACACATCTTCTTCATAGCAGAAACGAAAGGCTCTATGGATTCTATGCAACTTAAAGGTGTAGAAAAAGCAAAAATTGCATGTGCCAAGAAACTCTTCAATGAACTTTCAGTCGGCAAAGTAAGATACCATAACGTCACAAGCTATGATGATTTATTAACCGAAATGAATAAACTTGATTAATTTTTTCGGGCGGAACAACATTTTGTTGATTCCGCCAGAAATGTATTTATAGGGGTACAAAAAAGTCAAAAAAAACAACGCAAGCTTAATTATTTTTTATACCTTTGTATCTCGAAAAAAGAAAACTAAATTTACAGACGGATAAGTTTTCGCCTGATTCGTATTAAAACATATAATGACTTATGAAAACAAGTAAAAAATTCGCAACACTCTTATTAACTGCTGTTGTTAGTATGGGACTAAGTTCATGTAACAAACTTTACTATCAAGTTTATGACGTGAATTCTGAAAACATGGTTCAAAAAGACAATTCTCTTGTCTATGAAAACAACGATCTTAAACTAATGTATAACCTTTGGGGGGAAAATGGATCGGTAGGATTCATTATTCAAAATAAGACAAACAACGACTTGTTCATCGACCTTACTCAAACCTTCTTTATCCTTAATGGGAAAGCCAACGACTATTTTAAGAATAGAGAATTTACCAAGACATCTATAAATGAAGCTTCTTTATCTGCATTTTATATATCGAATTGGAGCAATTACTTATGGACAAACCGCTATTATGTTCCTGCATCAACAAAATATATAAAGGGAACATCAACAGGAGTTACAACTAAAGAGAAAGCTATTATTTGCATCCCTGCAAATTCTTGGAAAGTCATAGATGAATACAAAGTAACTCCAAGCATTAAACAGACTTGTTATAAAAAAACGGATTACCCAAAGCATAAAGCTTTTGTTGCTACATATAACAAGGATAATTCCCCACTTAAATTCAGAAATCGCATATCATACGCATTTGATAAAGAATGTAAGAATCTGAAACAAATCGAAAATGAGTTCTATGTTTCTGACATTACCAATTACTCTAAGAAAGAAATTATTCAGACAGTAAAAGAAAAAGTAAACTGTTATGATATAATTAAGACAAAAAGAAAGTATTTCAAAATTTGTGGTCCAAACAAATTCTATGTAACTTACAAAAGAAAATAAAATAATAACATATTCAAGTTATAAAATGAGGGTGTGCAAATACTGACACCCCTCATTGTTTGTACATATAGAGACTGTATTCTTCTCATCTCGTAAAGCTCGGACATTGACAATAGGCTAATCTCCACTTTGACCGTTGGTATTGCTCATTTGTCGTTTCGTCTTCTGCCATGGACGTACACCACCATTAACAAATCCACTTTTGCGGAAATTGTCCTTGAAGTGGTTTGTGGCAATGACACCTACCTTGCGTGGCAATTGGTCGAAAACCAACTTTTTTACGTCCTCAGTAAGGCGATTTATAGTGATTTCGAAGTTTTTGCATCCATTTATGCAGATTTTCGTAATTATTGACTTAGATGATTGATAAAGTTCGTAATTTTGCAGTGTAGATGTGAGTGCTTAAAAGGCGCGATAACTTCAAGCTGCACCGTCTATATTAAAGCAGTAGTATGGAACTACTGCTTTAATTTTTCTAATGTATTAATAATTTTTTGCTTATCATTTATCTCTTCTTTTTCCAATTTTATAGCTTTATTATTGAATACAACATAGCATTCTTTAATAATACCCTCATTGAAATCAGCTTTTCTCCAATTAAGATGAGTTGCTAAACGATTTGAATTGAGTTTTTTAAATGTTCGTTTGAGAAAACAAACCAACATTGTGATTAGCTAAAAAATGCCTATCTTTGCATTATTGCAAACAACTCAGTTAATCAGTTTATTTTCATTACTTTACAACTCCTCCAACTTCCTTATCAACCTACCCAATTCGGAATAAGTATAATCTCGGTCACCCTTTTGCATTTCTTTTATAGAGCGAGCAGCATTGGCAACAGCCTTTTCAAGGCTTCCACCATTTCGTTCAAAATAACCATGCAGGCCTTTGCTCTTAATGAAGAAATCTATGGTTTTCTTGTATTCCACGCATTGATTCAAGTCTTTGAGTAGTGGCTCTTGAGTTTCGTATGGACGAGAGGTGTAGCGGAAATAATAAAGGAAGAAGAGTTCCGTACAACGATGTGTTTCAAAGAATTCTACTTCGCAATATATACCTTTCTTCGGTTTATTAATTGGCTTTGCGTACTTAGCCTTAAGTTTTTGATATTGAGTACGCTCGGGTTCTATATCCTTAGTATCCATATCAATAATACAAAAGATATGGCTATATCCCATTGCTATACCATCTTCTATCTTCAATTCAAGTTCCTTGATACTTGTATGTTTGGGATAGTCTGGCTTTATTGTCAGGCGCTTGAATACATCGCATAGGGATTTGAAGTAGAAGAACTCCGTTGCTCCTTCGCCCAAGATAAGGGCTGTTTGTCGTAACTTTCCCATGTCAATCCTCCAGATTAATAAAGATACTACCTAATTCTGGCTTTGCACCTAATCGACCGATGCGATATGAGTTGTAAAGTGACAGGTTCTTATGTAAACCGAATGAATCGCCACGTGCATATTCGGAAGAAGCGTTTTCTTTGTTCTTTTCTACAAACCATACTACACCACGATTCTCGTTAATCATGTCTTGAGAAAGAAGCGTTGTTTCTTGACTCGTGATAACTAACTGCGACTTATCTGAATTGTAGATAAAGACATTCAGGTAGTAGTACAACAAATCGTTGTGCAAGTCTTCGCCTAATTCATCAAGGAAGAACACATGAGGATTGCTTATCAAATCGTATAACACATCAAGAATACGGATGTATTTCTGCGTGCCCTTGGATTGCCATTTCAAAGGAATATCAAAATCACCATTGTCTGAATGATTTAAAAACATGATTGAATCAGTTGTTGGTTTGAGCAACGCTTCTTTCATCTCGTCTGGAATATTTTCCTTCTGAATATGCTCACGAAACTCGGCAGGCACAAGTCGATCTGCTACAATAGGTTTATATTCCATGATGTTCAGGTCGGCTTTTTGCAACATGGTATTATAGAACTTACGCTTCTTTGGGTTTGAATAAGCATCCTTCAAAATTTCAACAAGTCCCTTCTCCAAATCACCATCTACATCGTGATAGTTCTCCATTATCCAACTATGAAGCTCAAGGAATGGGGCAATATCTTCTTTCAAAGCTGCTTTTATACATACTGACAACACACTATGATTATTCAGCGTGTTCTCACGAATGCTTTCCTGGGTCTTGACTTGCAATTTAAGACTTGCTCCAAACTTGATATCTGCCTGTACGTTATCTCCAACGAAAGTACGTTCATAGAACAACGACTTTGATTTGTTTGGATAGTAATATAATGCCTCACTCAAGATATACCTATCATTGAACGTTACATCATAGTCATAACGAATGCTGTTTGCATAGAACGAAACGTGCATTTCGGTTGGTTCATCCTTGGTGAGTACGAAAGGAATTCTTCCATTTATCCCCTGTGTTGCATCTGATTTAGAAAGTACCAACAAACGAAACACCTCATTCATGGCAATCAACATGTTTGATTTTCCCGATGCATTAGAACCATATAATATTCCCAACTTATATAAGAATACACCGTCGGCAACCTGAGTAACAAGTTCCGAAGCTGGTCCCTTCGCCAAGAAACTAAGTTCTTGCTTGTCACGAATGGAAAGATAGTTCTTTACCCAAAACTCTCGTATCATATTGAATATATTTTAATTGTTACCGTAATTATACTACAAAAATACACTTTATTTATCATCATCAACCATATAAAAAGTATATTTTCGTAATTAATCTACAATTTTTATACTTTTTAACTTACAAAAGAACTAACAACCACAGCATTTAAAAAGTAAAAAGGGAAAAGAGTAAAATGGGCGTTTTAATAAATGATGAAAATGAGAAAAAAAATGTCAAGAAAAACTATTCTATATCAAAAATACTTATTATCTTTGTGTTTAATACGATACGAAAAACAACAGTAATTATTGATTCTCATTTATGGAAGAGAAGAAAATTGTAATATATCAGACAGAGGACGGGCTGACACAAATTGATGTCCGCTTGGAGAACGACACGGTGTGGTTAACACGTCAACAATTAGCCGATTTGTTTGGTCGTGATTATAAAACCATTAGTAAGCATATAAACAATGCCCTTAAGGAAGAATTGGCTGATGAGGTGGTAGTCGCAAAATTTGCGAATACCACTCAGCATGGCGCTATAGAGGGAAAAACACAAACACATGAAAAGGAGTATTTTAATCTTGAAATGGTCACATCTGTAGGCTATCGTGTTAAGAGTAAGCGAGGTGTGCAGTTTAGAAAATGGGCAAATCGCATTTTAAAAGAGTATCTCATAAAAGGTTATGCTGTTAATGAGCGTATCCATAAGGAGCAGATTGGTGAGCTGCGACAGTTGGTTGGCATGCTTGGACGTACCATTCAGAACCAGCCGTTAATCTCTACTGACGAAACAAATGCTTTGTTTGAGGTAGTAACAGACTACACCTATGCTCTCGACACACTTGATAATTACGATTACGAACGGTTGAGCATTGAAAAAACCACAAAAGAAGAACCCTTCCATGCCACATACGAAAATGCCATGGAAGCCATTGATGGTTTGCGTGTCAAATTTGGCGGTTCAGCACTCTTTGGTAATGAGAAAGACGATTCTTTCAAGAGCAGTATAGGACAAATTTATCAAACTTTCGGAGGCGAAGAACTATACCCAAGTGTAGAAGAGAAAGCCGCCATGTTACTTTATCTTGTTACGAAGAATCACTCTTTTAGCGATGGAAACAAGCGAATTGCAGCCACATTGTTTTTGTGGTTCCTAAATAATAACCATGTTCTCTATCGTGCAGACGGAAGCAAGCGTATAGCCGACAACACTCTTGTTGCACTCACCTTGATGATTGCCGAAAGCCGTACGGAAGAAAAAGATGTAATGGTTAAAGTAGTGGTAAATCTCATTAATCAAAGAAATTAACAAACCTCTATTGAATTAACTGTATCATAGTGAAAAGAAAAAAGTAGTAGCCTCACCCAAATGCATTGCAAGCAATGCAAAGCTTAGCTTTGCACGTAGGCGCGCCTGTTTATCTTTCCATTATACGTGCGCTGGATGCTTGTTACCTGTTCGTAGATAAGTGGTACTTTATAGGATTCGAGCTGCTGGGCAAGGGCTTTGGCAATGGCACGCTTGCTGAACTCGGCATGGGGAGCAAGGACAACAAGGAGCTTGGGAACAATACCCATCACGGGGTGCTGGGCTGGTATGCACACGCAATCGGCGATGGCTGGTATCTGCATTGCGACATTCTCTACTTCGAGGGGGTTGACCTTGAAGCCGCCTGTGTTGATGACATCGTCGCTGCGTCCCTGCAGATGCAGTTGTCCATAGGCATCGACGGTTGCCTTGTCGGTAGTGAAAAGGCGGTTGTCGTGCAGCACTTTTGCTGTGAGCTGCGGGTTGCCTACATATCCACTCATGAGGGTTTTGCCCTGACATACTATTGTGCCTTCTGGTGAGATGTAGAAGGATGAGTTTTTCATTGCCTTACCTAAACAGCCTTCGACACATTCGCCTTGCTGAAAATCGTAGGTGGCTATGATACCTGTCTCGGTGGATGCGTAGGTGTTATAAAGACGAGTGCCAGGAAGGGTGTCGCTGAGCTGCTGCATATCGTTTTTGAAGATGGCTGCCGCACCTGTTTCTACGAACTCTATCTTATGTGCATTCTCCTTGAGTTGTTTTCTGCTCAGGGCAAGAAGCATACGGATATTGGCTGGTACAAGGAAGGTGGCTACGTGACCGTCGGCTTGCTCAAGGGCTGTGAAGAAGGCATTGATGTCTTTCATGCCCTGAAGGATGGTAAGGCTGCCTCCTTGCATGAATACCGGATAGAGCTTTGACAGTGAGCCGATATGATTGAGCGGTCCACTGATAATGAAATGGGTAGAGGCAGTGAAGCCTTGTGCTTGTATGAGGTTCTCGCCATCGGCAATGATGGCTCGGTGACTGATCATCACTCCTTTTTGCGTGCCTGTGGTGCCTGTGGTGAAAAGTATGTCGGCGATGTCGGCAGGGAATTGTTCGTTGTGCAGGGATGCGACTATCTCTGCATATCGTTCTTCGGGTATGTCTTTCTCTAATGGTACGGCAACGGCTCCTGCACGATGAATGGCAAGGTAGTTGATGACGAACTGTTCGTCTTGAGTGCAACGAAAGACTACTGCCTTGTGCTTATTGGCAGCAAACTGCTTTGCCCGTTCTTCTACGAGCGTATTCAACTGGCTGTAGCTGAGTTGAACTTCGCCACAACGAACTGCTACCTTTTCAGGATTATTATGTTTTATATAATCAACTAAGATTTGCATCCCATTTTATTATAACAAAAAACGAATATCAAAGAAAAACCTAAAAAACAACTCTTTGTATGTAGATGACTTTGTCATCAATGTAAGAAGTCTTTGTGGATTTATGAAAATAAATTTTCAACATCCCCATAAACTTCTCTTCACATTGCCGCAAGCAGCAATGTCATACAAAGAGAGATAAACATATAAAAACCTTATACAGAATCATATCAATATTTTCGATAGGGTTTTTCGGTGCAAAGCGCCGAGGTTTTTCTCTAAAAAGGTTTGAGCCGTAAGGCTTGTGATTAAAAGATGCTAATGAAAGCTTGCTTTAAAGAAGCCTCTCCCGACCTCCCCAAAAGGGAAGGAGAATGAGCAACTTGAGTTTACAGCTTTATCATTTATCATTTTTCATTTATCATTTATCGCTAAGCGCGCATAAAGGTGTTTTCTTAGTTTTTCTTTTTTATGCGCTTTGTGCTTTAAATATTGATTTTTTTCAGCAAGAAACGCACCCTGTTGGTTAGCCCTTCCCTTTTGGGGAGGGATGGGAGAGGCTTTCGCCTAGCTTGTTTTCTACAAGCGCAACCAGGCTATCGAGTGTTTTAAAGTTTTTTGGGGTGGCGTCACGCGATTCGAGTTCGATATCAAATTCTTTAGAAAGAATCATAAGAATGGTGGTGACACCTAAGGAATCAAGCTCACTAAAGAGGAAATCGGAATCGAAATCCACTAATGGCAATGCTTCTTCGAGCAGAGAACGTATTTTTTCTTTATTAATCATTTTATGTTGTTTTTGCAAAGTTAACCATTAAATCTGAAAAAAATGCTACCTTTGCAGTAAATTTATCAAAGTAATGATTAAACCGAATAAACTTACAATAGGCGTATTAGCTTTTTTCTTTCTGTTTTCTACAAAAGCAACTGCAGGTAACAAAAATCATCAGCGTACATCTACTCTGGACAAGAAGCTGCAGGGCTTGGCTGAGACCATGCTTGACTGCAAACAGGGAAGTATTGTGGCTATTGATCCTCGCACGGGTGAGATTAAGTGTATGGCTTCGAACTCGTTCTTCAATGATGCTGTTAACCGCAGTATTGGCATGGCGTATTCGCCTGGTTCTACTTTTAAGACTGCTCAGGCTTTGACGCTGCTGTCGGAACATATCGTGAACGAGAAAAGTGAATATGGCTGCAAGGAGGGTTTCTGGCGTGGTAATGTGCATATTGGCTGCCATAAGCACCCATCGCCAATGAGTATGGCTAATGCCTTGGCTCATTCGTGTAATGCGTATTTCTGCAAGGGTTTTATGGCTATGCTCAGCAACCGTAACTATAAGTCTAAGAACGAGGCTATTGACAAATGGTTCTCGTATATGCAGAGCATGGGACTGGGTGTGTCTTTAGGTGTGGATATGCCTGGTGAGGTGGCTGGCGAGATGCCTAACTCGGCTTTGATGTGGCGTATGTTCAAAGGCAGATGGAACGAGCAGACGATAATGTGGGTTGGCATGGGACAAGGTGAGGTGCAGGCCACTCCCCTACAGCTTTGTAATCTTGCTGCGTCGATAGCAAACAGGGGCTTTTTCTTTACTCCGCATATTCATAGATATAATGTGAAGGATGAACTATACAGGAAATATAATGAGAAGCATGTCACTAAGGTGAATGCCAAGGCTTACCAAGTGGTCATCGACGGTATGCGCAGGGCTGTGAAGGCTGGCACCTGTGCCGATATAAACACTCCGCTCTTTGATATATGCGGAAAGACGGGGACTGCCGAGAACCCTGGCGACGACCACTCTATATTCATTGGCTTCGCTCCTATGAACAACCCTAAGATTGCGGTATGTGTGTATATTGAGAATGGTGGCTTTGGTGCTGAGATGGCTGCCCCTATGGCTAAGATTATCATGGAACAGTATCTTGAGGGTAAGCTGTGCGAGGCATCGCAACAGAAAGTGAAGCACTGGAGTGAGTATATTATCGTTCCGAATTGACGACCTCTCCCCCCGCCTCAATGGTCTTTACACCCCCTTCGGTTCCCCCGTTTCCGGGGGACAGAAACCCCCGAGGGGAGGGAGCCTCGCAAGCTCAAAAAAATAACTCATCATTGCCCATAGGGCAAATAATTATCTCTTTCGTCTTACGCTTGCACTGGCAAGCCGACAGCATCTACTCTGTCAGTGACCTTCGGTTTCAAATTCATAATTCTTATTGCGCTTCGCTTAACGTGTAATTTCCGAAAATTGACGTAAATTTTTCGAAAATTATTTTTCTTTGACTAAACTTTCGTAAGTGAATGTTTACTCTAAAATATTATCAAGAATTTGAGACGAGTTGATGAGAACTCAGTTCGAATAATTAGAGAATTTAGGCTTACGCCCTTGAGGTTCTTTAAATTCTATTTGAATTCATAAGAATTATCAGATTACGCAAAGGCGCAAGCCCAATTCTAAAATTCCTGTAATTCTTGATAAAAAAAAACTTGCGAAACTTAAATCTTTGATTTAACATATAATTTATGATAATTTGCGATTAATTTTTGATAATTCGCGTCTGCGTAAGCAAAATAACATTATTAGAAACCTCTCCCCCCGCCCTCCCCCAAGTGGGAGGGAGCCTCGCAAGCTCAAAAAAAAACCTCTCCCATCCCCTGCGCGCAGCGGAGCTTCGCTATTGAAGATTGAACATTGAACATTGAAGATTAGTCGGCTATGCCGATATAATATTTAAATCTTTCATTCTTTACTTCCCTCGCTATTATGTTTGCACCTGCTACGTCGACAGCAAATGCTCAGTCAGTGACCTTCGGTTCAATATTTAAATCTTTCTTGGGCTAACTAACTGGTTGCGTTTCTTGCTGCAAAAGTTCAATGTTCAAAATTCAACGTTCAAAGTGTAGGTTGATATCATTTGCACGATTGTGCAATGGCGCATCAGCGCTTTATTTTCCAAGAGAGTGAATGCATGTGTCCGCTGAAAGAGGATGTTAAGGTTGATGATGGCTTTGGAAAGCTTGCTTTCTGGAAGCCAATCATCAAACTTGACACAAGCTCAGAATGAGCTACCTGCATTCGCTCTCATTTTCTTCATAATTTAATTCGTTAATATGCACTATGCTCCTTTATCCTTTATATTATTCAATATTACCTCCCTCGCTTTAGTGTTTGCACCGGCAAGCCGACAGCAAGCGCTCAGTCAGTGATATTATTCAATATTCAATATTAATTATTCAATAGCGAAGCGCTGCTTCGCGTTTTTTTATTATCTTTGTATCTGAAAAACGAAGAAAGAGAAATATGATAGTTTGCGTAGCCGAGAAACCAAGTGTTGCACAAGATATTGCTCATGTGCTTGGAGCCACTACCCGAAAGGATGGATACATCGAGGGTAATGGTTATCAGGTGACATGGACCTTTGGTCATCTATGTGAGTTGAAAGAACCGAATGACTATACTGAGAACTGGAAACATTGGAGCTTAGCTGCTTTGCCAATGATTCCACCTCGCTTTGGTATCAGACTCATCAATGATGAGGGTATTAAAAGACAGTTTGCTACTATTGAACAGTTGTATAAGAATGCTGACGAGATAGTGAACTGCGGTGATGCCGGACAGGAGGGTGAGCTGATTCAGAGATGGGTGATGCAGAAGGCTGGCGTGAAATGTCCTGTTAAGCGTTTGTGGATTTCATCAATGACCGACGAGGCTATTCGTGAGGGATTTAATTCTCTGAAAGACCAGAACGAATATCAGTCGCTTTACTTAGCTGGATTGAGTCGTGCCATTGGCGACTGGCTGTTGGGTATGAACGCCACTCGACTGTACACGCTGAAATACGGACAGAACAGACAGGTGCTCTCTATTGGCAGAGTGCAGACGCCTACCTTGGCACTTATCGTTAACCGTCAGCTTGAGATTGATAACTTTAAGCCTGAACCTTACTGGGTGCTGGCTACCATATACAGGAACACTACGTTTACTGCTACTTCGGGTAAGTTTACTTCGAAGGAGGAGGGCGAAAAGGCGTTCTCTACTATTGCGGGTAAGCCTTTCGAGATTACAAGTGTAACGAAGAAGAAGGGTAAGGAACAGCCTAAGCAGCTTTATGACCTTACTTCGCTGCAGGTGGACTGTAACCGTAAGTTCAGCTATTCGGCAGAGATGACTCTGAACCTTATTCAGGGTCTGTATGAGAAGAAACTTACTACTTACCCTCGTGTGGACACGCAGTATCTGTCGGATGATATTTATCCTAAGTGTGGCAGTATTCTTAATGGTCTGTGCAAAAGCAAGATTAACAGTCAGGACATATACATGGAACCGATAAAGAATCTTGCGAAGATTGCACCTAAGCTCCCTAAGAGTAAGCGTTTCTTTGACACAAGTAAGGTTACCGACCACCACGCTATTATCCCTACTGGTGTGCCTGCGCAGGGGTTGACGCAGATGGAACAGAATGTGTATGACCTTATTGCCAAGAGGTTTATCAGTGCGTTTTATCCCGATTGTATCTACTCAACAACCACAGTGCTGGGCGAGGTGAAGCCCGGCGAGGATGCTCCTAAGGACGAGAAGCCTATTGAGTTTAAGACTACTGGTAAGGAGATTCTCGACCCAGGGTGGCATGCTGTGTATGGACAAACTGGCAATGAGAAGGAAGAGGAGGAAGAAGGTGCTAACAAGAATGACGAGAACGGTAGTTCTGATATTCTGCCTACTTTTGTGAAGGGCGAGAGTGGTGAGCATATTCCTACTCTTACTGAGAAGCAGACTACTCCTCCACCCTACTATAATGAGGCGTCGTTGCTGAGGGCTATGGAAACGGCTGGTAAGTTTGTTGAGGATGATGAACTGCGTGCAGCATTGAAGGAAAACGGTATAGGTCGTCCGTCATCACGTGCAGGAATTATAGAAACTCTCTTTAAGCGCCACTACATACGCCGTGAGCGCAAGCGCTTGGTTGCCACGGCTACTGGTATTGAGCTGATTGGTCTTATTCACGAGAAACTGCTTACAAGCTGTGAGCTGACTGGTATCTGGGAGAAGAAACTGCGTGATATTGAGCATCATAAATATGATCCGTCGCAGTTTATTGCCGAACTGAAAGAGCAGATTTTGCAGATTGTGAATCAGGTGCTTCGTGATAATACTAACAGACGAATTACTCTGATTACCGAGGACGACTCGAAGAAAAAGAAACCTGCTGCCAAGAAGAAGACGACAACGAAAAAGGCGGCGGCAACAACTAAGAAGGCTGCTGCCGAGAGTCTGCCTGCCGACGACAGTATCATTGGCAAGGTGTGCCCGGTGTGCGGAAAGGGTACTATCATCAAGGGTAAGACTGCCTACGGATGCAGTAACTGGAAAGAAGGCTGCAAATTCCGTTTGCCTATAAAATAAAATAGCCTCTCCCATCCCTCTCCAAAGGGAAAGGGCTAACCAACAGATAAAAACCAGTAAAAATGATAAGGATGAAACAAATGTCATTCAACGTAAAGATTTTTTTTAAAAAATCATATAGTTTTTACATATTATTGGTTTTAATTCTCAGCTCGTGTGGTGTGGCTCACACCCTGAAAAAGGCTGAGGAGTATCTTGCTGTGGGCGAATACTATGATGCTGCCAACGAGTATAAGAAAGCGTATAGGATGATTCCTGCTAAGGAACGTGACAAACGTGGTGAGGTGGCGTTGAAGCAGGCGCGTTGCTATGCTAAGATAAACCAGAACCTGAGGGCTACGGCTGCATATGCTAATGCGGTGAGGTATAAGAAAGCTGATAAGAACGATATGCTGGCGTATGGCAGACAGCTGCTTAAACAAGGTAAATATAAGGACGCTGAAAAGGTGTTTGTGGCGCTGCAAGACTCTATGCCTAACGATATATTGCTTAAGAACGGTCTTATCTCGGCACGTAATGCGGCACAATGGAAGAAGGAAGGTAGCCGATATACGGTTAAGAGAATGAACATTTTCAACTCGCACAAAGCAGACTATTCGCCGATGCTCTTTGGTGAGAACAACGATCAGCTGTATTTCACTTCTACACGCAACGAGGCGTCGGGAAGCGAACTGAGTGGTATCACGGGTACTAAGGCTGGCGATATTTTCATGGCTCAGAAAAACGAACGTGGTCAGTGGCAACGCCCTGAGGTGGTGAATGGCGGACTGAACAGTGATTTTGATGAGGGTGTGTGTTGTTTCTCTGGTGACCAGCGCACTATGTATCTTACTCAATGTACTGCTGACGCTGCTAACCCTCGCTATGCAAAGATTATGACGAGTAACCGCAGCGATGCTGCATGGGCTAAGCCTGCTGAACTGGTATTGTCGAGAGACACGCTGCTGTGCTTTGCCCATCCTGCTGTGAGTGCCGATGGCAAATGGCTGTATTTTGTGAGCGATATGCCTGGTGGCATGGGCGGTCTTGATATATGGAAGGCTATGCTCACCAGCAACGGTATTGCAGGAATAGAGAATATGGGGCCTGAGGTGAATACTCCTGGTAATGAGGAGTTCCCTACCCTTCGTCCTAATGGTGATCTGTATTTCTCGAGCGACGGTCATGCGGGTATGGGCGGTCTCGACATCTTTATTTATAAGAAAGGTAAAGACGGTAAGATGCACGTGGAGCACCCGGGCTATCCGCTGAACTCTATGGCAGACGACTTCGGTATGACCTTCGACGGAGCATACAACCGTGGTTTCTTCTCATCAAACAGAAATGATGCTCGTGGCTACGACCATATCTATTCGTTTGAGAATCCTGAGATTATACAGACGATAAAGGGTTGGGTGTATGAGAAGGACGGCTATGAGCTGCCTGCTGCTCAGGTGTATATCGTGGGCAACGACGGTACTAACCAACATATCGGTCTGAAGAGTGACGGTTCGTTTACTTATACTGCCACACCTGGTGTGAGCTATATCATGCTTGCCACCTGCAAGGGTTTTCTTAATCATAAGGAAGAACTGACAACCACCGAGGTGAAGGAATCAAAGGAACATGTGTTGCAGTTCCCTTTGGCTTCGATATCGGCTCCTGTGCTCATAGATAATATTTTCTATGATCTGAACAAGGCTACTCTCAGACCTGAATCGACTAAGGCTCTTGATCAGTTGGTAAATTTGCTTAACGAGAATCCGCACGTGACAATAGAACTGGCTGCTCATTGTGACTACCGCGGTAGTGCGGCATACAACAAGCAACTGTCACAGAAACGTGCCGAGGCTGTTGTTAACTATCTCATTGCAAAGGGCATTGACAAGCGCCGTCTAACGCCTGTGGGATATGGTAAGGAAAGACCTAAGAAAATTAATAAGAAGCTAACCGAAAAATATGATTGGCTAAAGACTGGTGACGTGCTCACCGAGGATTTCATCCAAAAGCAGGATGAAAAGAACAGGGAAATATGTAATCAGCTAAACAGACGCACTGAGTTTCAGGTGCTGCGCTTGCGCTATGCGCAAGCTATTGAATAGTGAATATTCATTATTCAATTGCGAAGCTCTGCTTCGCAGGTTCCCCCTCACTAATCCACTGTCCTTGCATGATACCTGAGCGGGCTTTGGTATCTTTAGTATTCTTGGTTTTGTTATTACCTGCATATACTGTTACTGATGCAAGGAGGAACATTAATAATACTACTTTTTTCATTTTCGCTATTGTTTAATTATGTTTTTGAGTTTTATAAGTTTTTTGGGTCTATCTCATAGATTTATGAACAAACGAACTATTCTTGTTCTTATTTGGCGCTTCGCTTTACGTATAATTACCGCAAATTACCATTAATTATAATAGTCTCCTCTCCTTTTGGAGAGGATGGGAGAGGCTTCTATTTTTTTGCCACCGACAGATAGATATTATAGCAACCCACGCATATCAAACTGAGTATGCCAATATAAGCTATGAGAACGGTATGCAATGATGGAGCATGGATATGGAATGATGCTATCCAGCCTGCGGTATTACCCATCATGCTGTAGTAGAGCATCTGTATCCACTTGAAGCCACCTTCAACAACGAACAAAGCCATTGCAGCCAAAGAGCATACAACGGTCCATATTCTGTTGGCCCTCCATGACGATTGTGGAAGACTCTGGATAACACGCTGTGAGAAGCCGTTATCTTCTATCTCAAACTTATGCTCACTGAAGAACAGTTCAACAAGTTCATCATCTTTCATTTTATCTATCATAGCCATTATTTCTTAAATAAGTTGCAAGTTTCTGTTTTCCTCGGAACAGATGGCTCTTTACTGTACCTGGAGCCATGCCTGTAATTTCAGAGATTTTGTCGATTGGTTGTCCTTCGACAAGTTGCAGTGTAACACAAGAACGTTCACTTTCTGATAATATTGCCATTGCATTGTACAAATCCATCTTTAGATTACTGTCAACGCTCTGTGAACCCTTACGAGCCACTACAGGCTGCTCAATATCCTCGGTCACCTTGTTACGCCGTATTTGATCGTAGAAACAGTTATAGGCAATGCGGTAGAGCCATGTTGAGAAACTACTCAAGCCCTTGAACTTGGTGATGTTGGAATAGGCCTTCAGGAAGGTGTCTTGCGCCAGATCGTCGGCGAGCTGCTCGTCTCCCTTGGTCAAGCCCAAGAGGAAACGCCTCACGGGCGACTGGTATTTCACAACCAGCTTGTCGAATGCTCGCTGATTGTGAAACACAGCCACCTGCGTGATAAGTGAAATATCGTCGAGATCTGCCATTACTTTACGCTTTTTCTTTTGCCTTCTTACTTCTTTTATCTACTATTTTAAAACTCAGGACGGTCGATATCGTGAGAATCAGTATTGTTTAATTCATCTTCACTGCGCTTTCCATTAATAGAATGGCGAGCGATATACATCTGACCTAAGCCCATGCAAAGAATGAGTGCACCTACGCCTACCAAGCCACTGGCACCAAGCAAGTAGAAGAGAATCATCAAACCACCACCGATAGACACATTACGCACGCCTACCTCCCATTGATGGTCTGGAGTTCGCTTGTTTACTGGTTTCACTGATTCTGGTATAGGCTGACCAGAAGCCATTGCCTTTTCCATCAAAGCAACTCTGTCGTTGTGACGCTTGATAAAGAAGCGAAGTAAAAGAATGACAATAACGACTGGTGCCATCAAGAAGAGGAACACGAGTGTGATAACGAGTATTGCAATAAGAACACCACCTACACCCTTAGCGAAACTCTTTCCGAAGATGGAATCGATTTCATCTGTTTCTTCATCATCACGATCAGCCTGGTATTTTGGTGTATATTCCTCAGCTTCTTCCTCGTCAACACCTGTTGTATCGGAATAAGCCTCTACTGCACCAGATGCAGCCTGATTCTTTGCTGTTGCCTCTTTCAATGAATCTGCAGCGGTAGCCTTTGCCGCAGGTGTAGAGACATTCTTTGTTGCTGTTGCCACTGGATGGTGACGGTGTTTCTGTCCTCCAGCCACAGCAGTTGTGCTCAATGTGAGCAGCATTGCCAATGTTAGAATAATCTGTTTCATACTGTATCTTTTTTAATTATTTTCTGAACGTTAGACGAAAGCGTTGCACAATAAGTTGCAAAGTAATAAAAAAAAAACTACTTTTGCAATATCATTATAAAGAAACAGGCATATATATGACACTTCCCGAAGCGTTTTTATCATACACGAAAGAGTTGATGGGCGAAGAGCTCTTCAATACTTTTATGAAGGGTATTGAAGAGGAAACACCGACAAGCATAAGAATAAACCCACACAAGACGTTCAACGTTCAAAGTTACTTCCCTCGCTTTAATGTTTGCACCGGCAAGCCGACAGCAAACGCTCAGTCAGTGACCTTCGGTTCAAAGTTCAATGTGCCTTGGTGTAGGAATGGGTTCTATTTAGAAACGCGTCCTAACTTCACTTTCGACCCTCTGCTTCATGCCGGTGTGTATTATGTGCAGGAAGCTTCGTCGATGTTTCTTGACCTTGTGCTGCGCACTCATGTGAAGCAACCTGTTACCATGCTTGATGCCTGTGCTGCTCCTGGTGGCAAGACCACATGTGCCATGTCGGCTTTGCCTGAGGGTAGTGTGCTTTTCAGCAACGAGCCTATGCACACCCGTGCCAATATCTTAGCTGAGAATATTCAGAAATATGGTAATCCGAATATCATCGTCACGAATAACTACCCTCGTGATTACAAAAAGACTAAGTTGCTGTTTGATGTTATTCTCACAGATGTGCCATGTTCGGGCGAAGGTATGTTCCGCAAGGATCAGGGTGCCATCGACGACTGGAGCAGTCAGAAGGTGGAGGAATGTGCTGCTTTGCAACGCAGTATTGTAGAAGACTTATGGGACAGTCTGCGTCCTGGTGGTTTGCTTATCTATTCTACCTGTACCTTCAATGCTCACGAGGACGAGGAGAACGTGGAATGGATTGCCAAAGAGCTGGGTGCCGAACTGCTGGAAGTGCCTGTGAAAGATGAATGGAATATCACTGGTAGTCTTATTCACGGCAACAATGGTAAATTAGGCGGTGAGCTTCCTGTATATAGATTTATTCCGGGCAAGACTAAAGGTGAAGGCTTGTTCATGGCTGTGATGAGAAAAGGTGATGGTTCTACCCTTCCATACAGAACGGAAGGTGAAAAGCTGACCGACAGCGAGAAGAAAGAATTGAAGAAGCTGAAGGTGCTGACTTATGGCATTGCACCTGACACGATAAAGGGTAAGAATGTAATACCTGACCATTCAAAGGCGTTATCTATCCTACCCGACAAGGATGAATATCCGAAAGTGGATATTGACTGGAAAGATGCCATTAACTACCTACGCAAAGAGGCTATTGTGCTGCCTGCTGATGCTCCACGAGGAATTGTGTTGCTGACATATAAGGGCTTTGCCCTCGGATTTGCCAAGAACTTAGGCAACAGAGCCAATAACCTGTACCCACAGGAATGGAGGATAAAGTCGACTCATGTGCCAATAGAGGAATGTGGAATTTTGAATTTGGAATGTGGAATTGATTGCCCTGCGGGCAATTAATTAATGAGTAATTAATAATGAGCTATTAATAATGAGTAATTAATAATGAGTAATTAATAATGAGTAATGTAAAGCGCTTCGCGCCAAAGTTACTTCCTTCGCTTTAACGCTCAATCAGCAATAAATTTCAAAGTTCAATCTTCAAAGTTAATACGCATTGCAAGCAATGCTATTATCTCCTTCGCTTATTCAGATGCACCAACTCCGTTGACTGCATCTGCTCAGTCGATGACCTTCGGTTGAAGATTGAAAATTGAAGATTGAAAATTAGTCGGCTATGCCGATATAATATTTAAATCTTTCATTATTTCAATATTTCCATCTTTTATTCTGCTCGGTCAGTGACCTTCGGTTCAAACTTCAAACTTCAATATTCAAGCTTCAATGTTCAAAGTTATACGTATTCTTGCTTGCATATCAAAAAACAATGGGTTGGGAAAAGAGAATAGACTGCTATATTCTATTCCCGAAGACATGGCTCGTTTTAAGGCATTGACGACGGGCCATACTATTATCATGGGGCGACGAACATACGAATCGCTGCCTAATGGTGCTCTCCCCAACAGACGAAATATTGTGCTGAGCAGAACGGCAAGGGATTATGCTGGCTGTGAAGTGTATAACAGTTTGGACGAGGCATTAAAACACTGCGAAGGCGATGTATATATTATAGGTGGTGCAAGCGTGTATGAAGAAGCAATGAACAGATGCGATGAACTTCTTCTTACTATTGTTGATGATGTTTATCCTGATGCTGATACTTTCTTCCCTGACTTCAAGGAATGGAGATTAGTAGAACGAGAAGAACATGAAAAAAGCGAAAGCAATTCTCATGCCTTCGCTTTCTGTAAATATACTTTATGAGTTTGTGAGTTATTTAGTTTGTGAGTTTATGAGTTAGAACTAAAAAACTAAGAACTAACTTGTAACTTAAAACTCAAAAACTAAAACATTACTCAGCTTCCTCTTCTGTTTCTTCAATCACATCGGTAGCCTCAACCTCTGGTACTGGCAACTGACGGTCGATTGTTGAATTGAAAGAGATGATTGTCTCACTGCGACTCAAGCCAAGAGGCTGCAACTTATCGTGGATGATAGTCATCAGGTCACGATTGTTCTTTGCATACATCTTGATGAAAAGATCCATATCGCCAGTAGTAGCGTGACATTCAACTACCTCAGGAATTTTCTTCAAAGCCTCAACAACTACATCGTGAGACTCAGGATCTTTCAAATACAGAGAAACATAAGCGCAAGTTTCATATCCTACCTTCTCAGGGTCGATAATAAACTGAGAGCCTTTCAATACTCCCTGGCTTGTTAACTTTTGAATACGTTGATGAATAGCTGCACCGCTTACATTACACGCGCGGGCTACTTCAAGAAATGGGATACGAGCGTCATCTGCAACGAGTCGCAGAATCTTCTTGTCCAAAGCATCTAAACTATGATGTGCCATTTATAATATGATTTTTATTAATTGGTTGCAAAGTTAGCAATAATATCTTTAAATCGCAACAATTTACTGCTTAAAAGTTATTAAACAAAACTTTTGGCAGTATTTTAACATTATATAATATAAAACACGCAATAATATATCAATTTGATAGTTTATTGCACATTTATGCTATTTTTCTGTTGCCGAATAGCTTATTTTTAAAGCTTTTGATTTGCGTAGTGCCTGTTTTACTTCAGAAATAATTCCCATTTTAGTGTTTTTATCAGCCTTTATTGACACTGTCATCTGTTGCTGATCTTCTGGGGTCATGCGTGATTTCTCGGCTGCGATATAGTCGATAATATCAGTTGTTGTTGCGTATTTATCGTTCAGCTGAATGGCTGTCTTTGCCTTGTCGATATCAGAGCCTACTGCTGGTTTACCTATATAAATATAGCTTACTGCTGTTTTCTTGGTAAGGCGTGTGAGTTCTGTACCTTGAGGCACTTGATAACGTACTTTCAGTGTTACCTTTCTCATGTGAGTAACAATCATGAAAAAGAATAGCACTGTAAAGATAAGGTCAGGCAATGACGAGGTGTTAAGGCCTGGTATTTCACGACGTGTGCGTTTGAACATGCTCATTGTGCGCCTCCTTCCTGTAATCCGTTATAGGTTTCAGCTATACGTTGAGGGCACATATCCTTGATCTTTTCTTTTTCGTCGTTGGTGAGCTTAGCAAAAGGACAGTGATAGGTTTTACGTGCCGTGGCATCGCGCCATGCTTTATATGCTGTTACAAGTTCGTTCTGAACTTTGAAATATGTGTTGTAGTCAGACTGTGGGTCGGCATCAAGCGAAATCATGTGGTTCTTACCCAAGCGCTGTATGAAGCCTTCAACCTTACCATGAAGTTTTTCTATAGCTAATGGTTTATCGTCGACGATAAGTTCGTTCTGTGCTGAAATCTTTACCGTCATCAGTCTGTTTTTGTTTATAGCACTTTCTTCTTGTTTTTGCTGATTGTCGGCAGGTGGAAGCTGTCGCGACAGGCCTTTGTCGACATCCATGGAAGATGCCACAAGAAAGAATATCAGCAGCATGAAAGAGATGTCGGCTGTTGATGTTGTGTTAAGTGCAGGAACTCTATGTCTTTGACGACGGAAATTCATTATTTACGTTTTCTTCTATATTTTGTTGCACCATAAATAACTGTGCCTATAGCGTCTACAATCATTATTATGGATGTGTTTACAAACAGATCGCTGGCGGTGAGGCCAAGCCAATCAGTATATTGATTACCATTTACGGAAATGGCTTCGCGTGATGCAAATAAACCTGTGAGCAGCACAGAAGCGAGTGTGCCAAGAATAACGTAACGACGAATCTTGCCTACAGGAATATTATTATCTAACACGATTTTGTTCTGGCGTGACATCTTTATTTCTCGCCATAATGCCCATATTGCCAATGCAAGTGCTACAATGGCAAGAATGGCCACAAAGACAAGCAGTACATCGGTGAACAATGGTGCGTTGAAATTGGGGTCGTCAACGAATGGCTGACTAAAGCCCACGAGCCAGAACAACAGGAATATTACTCCAGTAAGAGCAATAATCAAATAGAGCACACGCTGTGATATGCGCTCTGTTGACCATGTTTGTATGTTGGTGAAATTCAGCTTCATTTGTTTTTCAGTTTATATTTCATCACAGAATCGAGCAGAGAGATAGCGCTCTCTTCCATCTGACTGGTGATATGCTCAATCTTGGAAAGAATATAATTATAGAATACCTGAAGTATCAAGGCTACTATAATACCGAAAATAGTTGTTATCAAGGCTACCTTCATACCTGCAGCAACAATTGTTGGGTTGATGTCGCCTGCTGTCTGTATCTGGTCGAAAGCCATAACCATACCGATAACGGTGCCTAAGAATCCCAGACTTGGAGCCATAGCGATGAAGAGTGTAATCCATGAACAGCCTTTTTCAAGGTTAGCACTCTGCACACTACCGTAGCTTGCTACTGAACGTTCTACATTCTCAATAGATTCGCTGATGCGTTCAAGTCCCTGATAACATATAGAGGCTACTGGTCCGCGTGTTTCACGACATTGTGTCTTAGCGCCTTCAATATCGCCTTGCATAATCTTTTCATCAAGGTCTTTCATGAACTTCTTAGCATTTATCTCTGAAAGACTAAGATAGATGATACGTTCGATACAGAAAGCAAGGCCAATGACAAGAGCCAAAGCTACAAGCGACATAAAGCCTGCATTACCCTCGATGAACTTTGTTTTAAGACTCTTATGGAAGCCTTCGCTTTCAACATCTTCAGCTACATCGGCGGTCTGATCATCGAAAGTATTCAAGATTTCATCTGCGGCAGTGTCTTTAGTCATAGTGTCGGTTATGGCACTATCAGTCTTTACTGGTTCTGCTTTTTGCTCTGTCTTCACCGGAGCCTTAGCAGTCACTTTCTTACCTTGAGCGAATGCTGTATTACAAACAAATATCAGGAGTGTAACAATTGCAAGGTTTGCAATATTTTTCTTCATAAGCATGAAATATTTTAGTCCGCGGAAAGAGGGGGATTCGAACCCCCGATACCCTTTAGGGGTATACACGCTTTCCAGGCGTGCCTCTTAAACCACTCGAGCATCTTTCCTAACTGTAGTAATTAATTATGGTTGCAAAAGTAATCATTTTTACTTTGCCTTTCAAGTCTTTTCTTTGTTTTTTTGTTTTTATTTCCTCTATATTAAACTATTTAAGTTCAATTATTCTAAACTCCGAAGATGCGCTGTACATTCTTATTTGTTACAGAAGCCATCTCTTCGGGTGTGCATCCGTATGCCTGAGCCAGTGTGAGCAATACTTGTTTTACGAATGCTGGTTCGTTGCGCTTTCCGCGATTAGGAACTGGGGCCATATACGGACTGTCGGTTTCGAGAACGATACGTTCTAATGGTACAACGGCAGGTAGATCTTCACGCAGATGACTGTTCTTGAATGTTGAAACGCCACCTATTCCTAATACGAACCTGTCGCTAAAATCAAGATAGCGTTCAGCCTCTTTCTGATTGCCAGTAAAACAATGAAACACACCGCCAGGAAGCTTATCCTTGTAAGGTTTCATTATCTCAAGCAATTCGTTCTGCGCTTTTCGACAATGAATCATTAGTGGAAGGTTCAGTTCAATGCTCCATTTCACCTGTTCTTCGAAAGCAAGAAGCTGTTCTTTCTCAAATTCACGGCTCCAGTAGAAATCAAGTCCACATTCGCCGACAGCGATATAGCGATGCAGAGTATCGTTAAGCAACAAAGAATGCATAAGAGCAAGCACTTCCTGATAATCGGCTTTCACCTCTTCGGGCTGCAGTCCCATCATAGGATAAAGCACATCGGGGTATTCGGCGCAGATGCTTGGAACGCTCGTAATACTGCTTCTATCTATTGCTGGAATAAAAATCTTGCTTACTCCAGCTTCTTTAGCACGTTCTACAGTTGCCTGTAAATCGTCTTTAAATTCCTCACCGTCAAGATGAGCATGAGTATCTATGAACATCATTATTTACTTGTTGCGATGTAACATTTTGTCGGCATAGGTTTTGAGTTCGCTCTTGCGTTCTTCAGCAACACTTACTGCATCAAGATATTTCTTTGCGCTATCAAAATAAGATGCTATCTTTTGCTGAGCCATTGTGTCAATACCTATTTCATTGTATAGACGAGTAACGGCAGCAATCTTTTCCTTACGGTCGAAGGTCTTTGCCTCAACCCATTTTGTGAGTTCGGCACGCTGAGCCTCAGAAGCATTGACAAAGGCATTGATAAGCATATAGGTTTTCTTGTTGCTGGTGATATCGCCACCGATAGCCTTACCAAATATCTTTTCGTCGCCATAGACATCAAGATAATCGTCCTGCAGCTGGAAGGCAAGACCTATCTGTTCGCCAAACTTATAAAGATTTTCTTGGTCGGTCTTTGAAGCACCAGCAAGAATGGCTCCCATCTTAAGGGCACAAGCCAACAACACGCTTGTCTTTAAGCGTATCATCTCAATATACTCATCTTCCTTAACATCAAGACGGTTTTCAAATTCCATATCAAACTGCTGACCTTCACCTATTTCCAATGCAGTTTCAGTAAAGAGGGTCAGCACGTCAGAAAGCTTATCAGCTGGACATTCTGCCATCATTCTCTGGTAAGCCATGACAAGCATAGAGTCGCCAGAGAGAATAGCGGTATTATCGTCCCATTTCTTATGAACTGTTGGTTTTCCACGACGCACATCAGCATTATCCATAAGGTCGTCGTGCAACAATGTGTAGTTGTGATAAGTTTCCAAAGCAACGGCATTCATTAGGATGCTTTCTGGATTCTCTTTGAATAGGTTATAACTTAAAAGCATCAAAACAGGACGAATGCGCTTGCCGCCCATAGAAAGAACATATTTTATTGGGTCGTAGAGACCTGCTGGTTTACGATCGTATGGTAAGTTTTCGAGAAAGGCGTTTACTTTCTCTAATATTTCATCAGATGTGTACATGTTTTTATGTATTTTTACTTTATAGTGTCTAATTATAATCGGAACACGATTGGTATAGCAAACATTGTTCTGCAAGGTTTACCCATTTCTATGCCAGGCTTCCATTTTGGCATCATGCGAATAACACGAAGAGCTTCTCTGTCGAGAGCAGGATCGATGCTCTGTTCTATTTTCGCATTAGCTATTGTTCCATCTTTGTTTATGATGAACGACACTACTACCTTTCCCTGAATCTTACGGTTCTGTGCCATTACAGGGTATTTCAGGTTTTTAGTGAGCCATTTCATAAACTCAACCATTCCGCCTGGAAATTCGGGTAGTTCCTGAACAACTCGAAAATTTAATGGATTATCGTCTTCATCAACAGCTACAGGCGAGAGAGCAGTTGTCTGATCGTCTTGTTGTACAAGATCAGTCTGCATACCCGCGCCTACCCCTTGCAGAATATCACTATTATTTGGATTAAGTTTCTTGGAAATATCAGGATCTGTATCTACGACCTTTAGTTTTTCTGTTACCGAAGGTGCAGCAACAGGCGCAGCAGCAATCATATCATGCGTGTCCATAGCTGGCAACATCTCTATATCTTCACTCATATCATCAAATGATTCTGATGAAGAATTGGCATCGTCAGCATGAGATGTAAATTCAAGACCTACATAACAAAGCGACAACACAAATATCAAGCCCAACAAAAATCCTGTTGTTCTGCGATTATCAAGACTGGCCTTATCAGATTTCTTTATTCCCATTTCAATAAAAACGAATTTCTTCCGTTCTTAAAGTATTAAACTTCATGCAAATTTAATGCTTATATTTGAAAAAAGCATTATCTTTGCCGAATAATTAGGAAAATTAAATGAAAAAGGCTTTATTCGCACTTTTGTTCACGCTCTTTGCATCAAACGCATTTGCACAGCATGAGAGTCAGACTGGATATAATTTCCTTCGTCTGCCTGTAAGTGCTCATGCAGCTGCTCTTGGCGGAAACAACATCAGTCTCATTGAGGACGATGCTTCATTGATTTTCCATAACCCTGCCCTACTCTCTTCGGTTAGCGACAAGAGTATTAACCTTAACTACATGTATTACATGAAGGGGGTAAATGTTGCGTCGGCAGCCTTCAACAGAACAATTAACGACAAAGCCTCATGGGCTGTTTCTGGACAATATGTTGACTACGGCTCGATGAAAGAAGCGGATGCAGATAATAATATCACGGGAAGTTTTACAGCAAAAGACATTGCTATAACAGGATATTTCTCCTATATGCTTTCAGAGCGTATTGCTGGCGGTATAGCTGCAAAGTTTATCACTTCACATATAGGTCAATACAATTCCATGGCCGTGGGTGTTGACTTAGGCGTAAACTACTACGACCCAGAACACGAATGGAGCGTGTCGCTTGTTGCCAAGAACCTCGGTGGCGAGATAAAAGCCTACGAAGATGATTTTGTTCGTATGCCTACAGATGTTCAGGCTGGTGTGAGCAAGCAGTTGACCAATACGCCGTTCCGCTTTTCGGCAACTCTCGGTGATTTAGCCCATTGGGACTACAAGTTTATAAATCACGTTTCTCTGGGTGTTGACTGTATTCTGTCTGACCAGATATGGATAGGCGGCGGTTACAACTTCAGACAGAAGAATGAAATGAGCATTATAAATGCTGATGATTTAGAAGAAGAAAACTCACATGGTGCAGGCATGACATTAGGTGCAGGCATCAATCTTGAGCGTTTCAAAATAAATATTAGCTATGGCAAATATCATGTAAGTTCAAGTTCTCTCATGATAAACCTTGGCTATACATTATAGTTCACGATAACAACAAAAATAATATACATTATGAAGAAGATTATTATAGCCATTGATGGTTTTTCATCATGTGGCAAAAGCACGATGGCAAAAGATCTTGCACGAGAAATAGGTTACGTGTATGTTGACACCGGTGCAATGTATCGCGCAGTAACCCTTTATGCTTTACGCAACAACCTTTTCAACGCTGACAATACTGTTAATGTAGATGAGCTTGAAAAGCATATGAAAAATATTACTATTTCTTTTAAGTTTAACGCTGAAACAGGACGTCCTGACACTTACCTCAACAACGAACTTGTAGAGAAAGAAATTCGTTCGCTTGAAGTATCATCTCATGTTAGCCCTATTGCAGCCGTTCCTTTTGTTCGTACAGCTATGGTGGCTCAACAGCAGCGCATGGGCGAGCAGAAAGGTATTGTTATGGATGGTAGAGATATTGGTACAACAGTATTTCCACAGGCCGAACTGAAAATATTTGTCACAGCATCAGCAGAAGTGCGTGCACAACGTAGATACGACGAGTTGCAGGCAAAAGGTATGCCTGCCGACTATGCCGACATTCTCAAAAATGTTGAAGAACGCGACTATATCGATTCACACCGCGAGGTTTCACCACTTCGCAAGGCCGACGATGCAATAGAACTTGACAACAGCAATATGACTATTCCTGAGCAGAAAGCATGGCTCATGGAAAAGTATCATACCGCTGCCTCAAACTAATCACAACAAACGAATACAGATTCTTAAGTAGGTATAATTGCAAAGCGTAGTTAGCAATTATACCTACTATATAGCAACCAACCTAATAATATTGTTAAAAACCATACCTAAAACATGGTATTTATCAATGATTTTTTGTATCTTTGCGGTTGCAAGTCCCAAATGGGCAATTAGCTTTTTTGAGCAAGACGAAATTTTTAATTATATATTCACAATAAATTAATTTAGGGAATATGATTTATACTAAGGAAGTTGACAACATGTGCGTTGTCAAGAAGGGCGCTTACCATGGCCCAGCCCCAATCCCAGAAGAAGGCAAGTGGATTCAGGCAAAGGAAATCAAAGACATTTCTGGTTACACACACGGTATTGGCTGGTGTGCTCCTCAGCAGGGTACATGTAAGCTTTCTTTGAACATCAAGGAAGGTGTTATCGTTGAGGCTCTCGTTGAGACAATCGGTTGTTCTGGTATGACTCACTCAGCTGCTATGGCTGCAGAGATTCTCCCAGGCAAGACAATCCTTGAAGCTTTGAACACTGACCTCGTTTGCGACGCTATCAACGTAGCTATGCGCGAGCTCTTCCTGCAGATCGTTTACGGTCGTTCACAGAGTGCATTCTCTGAGGGTGGTCTTGCTGTAGGTACAGGTCTTGAGGATCTTGGTAAGGGTCTCCGTTCAATGGTTGGTACTACATACGGTACACTTGAGAAGGGTGCTCGCTACCTCGAACTTACCCAGGGTTACATCACCAAGCTGTTCCTCGATGCAGAGAACCAGATTGTTGGTTATGAGTTTGTAAACTTTGGTAAGATGATGGAAGCTATCAAGGGTGGTATGGATGCTAACGACGCTGTGAAGAAGTTCACAGGTAAGTATGGCCGTACAACTGCTGACCAGGGTGTTGTTAAATCTATTGACCCACGTAACGAATAATAAGGAGGACATACAATATGGCAATTAGAAAAGTAGTTTACGAGAGCCAGAACCGTCGTGAGGCACAGGTTAACGCAGTGCTGAACAAGTATGGCATCAAAGACCTCGAAGAGGCTAATGCAATTTGTGAAGAGCTTGGTGTAGATCCTTATGAGATTTGCGCAGAGACTCAGGATATCTGTTTTGAGAATGCAAAGTGGGCTTATGTAGCTGGTGCTGCAATCGCTATCAAGAAGGGTTGCAAGAGTGCTGCTGAGTGCGCTGAGGCTATCGGTGAAGGTCTGCAGGCATTCTGCATTCCTGGTTCTGTAGCTGACGACCGTAAGGTAGGTATCGGTCACGGTAACCTCGCAGGCCGTCTTCTCCGCGAAGAGACACAGTGCTTCGCATTCCTCGCAGGTCACGAGTCATTCGCTGCTGCTGAGGGTGCTATCAAGATTGCTGAGATGGCAAACAAGGTTCGCAAGAATCCTCTTCGCGTTATCCTCAACGGTCTTGGTAAGGATGCTGCTCAGATCATCAGCCGTATCAACGGTTTCACATACGTAAAGACACAGTTCGACTACGCTACAGGTAAGGTAAATGTTGTTGAGACTATTCCTTACGGTAACAACCCAGCTCGTCTTAAGGTTAACTGCTATGGTTCTGACGACGTTCGCGAGGGTGTTGCTATTCTTTGGCACGAGGGTGTTGACGTATCAATCACTGGTAACTCAACAAACCCAACTCGTTTCCAGCACCCAGTAGCTGGTACATACAAGAAGGAGCGCGTACTCGCTGGTAAGCCTTACTTCTCAGTAGCTTCAGGTGGTGGTACTGGTCGTACACTGCACCCAGACAACATGGCTGCAGGTCCTGCTTCATACGGTATGACTGATACTCTCGGTCGTATGCACTCTGACGCTCAGTTTGCTGGTTCTTCTTCAGTTCCTGCACACGTAGAGATGATGGGCTTCCTCGGTATGGGTAACAACCCTATGGTAGGTGCTACCGTAGCTGTTGCTGTACAGACAGACCTTCTCTTGAACAAGCGTGCTTAATAGTAGAGCAATAAAACTTAAAATACAAATCCCTGCAATCAATTGGTTGCAGGGATTTTTTTATTCTTTTTCTTCTTCGCTTTCTTCTGAAGAAAATCTTCGTTTTCTAATTCCAACACACGACTAGTGTCAAAAACAATAATGTCTCCGCTATATTTATCACTTTTCTCTTTCACGCCGAAATAATCAACAGAATAGCCATCATGCACATTGAACCCTTGATTACCATATTTAATTTCCAAATAATAATACATCAAAATGTATTCATCTCTTATTGATGTAACGGCAAAGGGATCTTCTTCACTACCAAGTCCAGTTGAAGCAACAATTTTTACTACCACATCCATCAAATTACTATAATATCGTAAATCATCATCTGTATAAGTTTTGTGCTTTGATGAACTATTTTGTTCTACACGAATTAGCATTACCATATTTTCCAATGCATTCAAATCTAAAGGTGCTCTCTTTAGAACTTCAATATTTCGCTTCAATGCATCTTCATATTCCCTATCACGCATATTAAATAATATTTTTCGCAGATCATACAAAACACCTTTATGTTCTGGAAGATAAGTACTACCATAATATGCTAATATTCGTTCTTCATTTGTCATTGTTGTATCTATTGTCTGCTGCGTTAAACGCTTCACAAGACCTCTAATACTATCGGGGTTTTCATTAGCAATACTATCTATTTGTTTCCAATTCACACGATAATACGGTCTTTTAGATTCTTGTGCATTACAAGTACAAAACGACATAAAAAGAAACAATAAGAAAAATATTTTTTTCACAGTCTTCATATATTTTAAATTAGTAAATACCATACAAAAGTACTGATTTTATAAACAAATACAAATATATTGTTATAATATTTTCGTAGCATAACAACAGAAATATAGCTAAAAATCAATATAAACGGATTATAGAGGCATTATAGAGGAATAATAAAGTTATTTTAGAAGAGTAAGCGAACAAAAAGAGTAAACGATTTTCGCTTACACGAAAAAGGGGCACTCCAATAAAGGATGCCCCAAGATTCATTTAGTCTAAATGATTCGAACAGCTACGTGTTCGGAAGAATTTCTTTTTTATACATTTTATTGCTTGAAAAATCATTGCTTGAGAAAACTAACCTTTCAGCTTAAAAGAGTTTTCTATTGATGATAGTTCAGCAACAAAAGCCTTATCAACTTTCATACGCTGTTCAACCTGCGAGCAGCTATGAATAACAGTTGAGTGATCGCGATTACCTACAAGTTTTCCAATACGGCTGGCTGGCATCTTAGTGTATTTCTGTGCAAGATACATAGAAACCTGACGAGCCTGAACAAGATCACGCTTACGACTCTTACTGTTTACTGCTGTGGCAGTTACATTATAATGGTTGCAAACAGTATCAAGAATATCGTCGATAGTAAGAGGTTTATCATCTACCTTCACAGCACGCTTAATAACACGTTCAGCAAGACACATATCTACATTGCAGTTGTAAACCACGCTATAAGCCAAAAGACTGTTGATAACGCCCTGCAAATCGCGCACACTGCCATTAGCTGTAGAAGCTATATACTGAATAACGTCGTCTGGAATTGTTAGACCGTCACGTTTAATCTTGCGCTTTAGAATGTCAACACAAAGCTGAACATTTGGCTTTTCAAGCTCTGCAATCAAACCACAAGAGAAACGAGTGAGCAAACGCTCATTCATGCCTTTGAGGTCAACAGGAGGGCGGTCTGAAGCAAGAATAATACGCTTGTTGTTACGGAACAGATGATTGAAGATGTGGAAGAAAGTATCCTGAGTCTTCACAGCTGTTGCCCACTCCTGAATATCATCGACGATAAGCATGTCGATGGTTTGGTAGAAACTGATGAAATCGTTAAGCGTATTCTGCAGTACAGCATTAGTATATTGAACCTGGAAAAGACGTGCGCTAATATAAAGAACACGCTTCTGAGGATAAAGTTCCTTGCAACGAGCACCAATGGCATTAATCAAGTGAGTTTTACCACAACCTGATGGGCCATAGATAAACATTGGGTTGAACTGTGCTGTATTTGGATGTTCAGCAATACTCTGACCTACACTACGAGGAAGCTTATTGCTGTCGCCTTCAATATAGTTGCTGAAAGTAAGACGAGGATTAAGCTGAGAATCGAGTTCCTGAGGCTGTGCAGCATCAAGAGCAGAAATCTCATTGACATGAGTTCTTGGCTGAGGTTTGATAGCATCATCCTTAGGCTCAGCTTCAATAACCTGTGCAAGCTTATTTTCCTTATCTGTAACCACCTTATAATTAAGCTGGATACCTTCGCAGAATGTATGACGAAGTACCTTAGAAAGCAAGTCAATAAAGTTCTCCTCCAGATACTCATACACAAAAGGTGACGGTACCTGAACAAGCAAAGTCTTCTTGTTCTCATCGAACTTTTCAAAGACAAGGCTCTTGAACCATGTTTTGTATTGCTGTGGGGTAACGTTCTTGGCTATGAGCGCAAGAGCACTGTCCCAACGCGCATCAGGACTTTCTTTCATTCTTATTAATGTTACAGATATGTAATTGTATGTCTTTCGACTAAGTTAAGCCACCATAGAACTTACGATTAGTAGTTTTAGGCTCTTCTTACTTTATCTTTTGCAAAGGTAGCAACTTTTTTCGAAACTTGCAACCCCCACCCAATTAACGGTTATTAAGAAAATCTCGTAAGTTATTGAAATTGTGGAAGTTAAGCAAAAACCGGTGTTTTTCGAACGATTTTTAATGTTTCACGCTCATAACCTATTGAAAACTAACAAAATAAAAAGATTTGCTGAGATTTTTTAACTTTAACCTCTCAAAAAAAATTTTTGGTTTTAAAACCGCCAATTATAAGTATGTTAGCCCATTTGTTACAAGCGTGAAACACTGAGTAATAAAATAATACAAAAGTTTTTTTTCAGAGTCTCATTCTAACATTTCGAAAGCATTATCTAACTCTTCAAAAGTGTCAGGCTTACTATATTGTACGTTTGGCTCAGCCTCTGAATTGTTAGTGCTTAGACACACTACAGACAGAGGCTCAATGCTCATAACACAAACAGTTGGAGAAATATACTTTTTCATCATCATTTCTGTATTTGCTTTTTACCATTGATAATAATAATACCCTTATAGTTCTTGCCTACGCGTTGGCCAGAGAGATTAAATCTTGGTTCATTAATATCATCTGCGGAATTTTCTACATTGTTAATATTTGTAGCATTAAAACTCAAATTATAACTCTTAGCCGGAGCAGATGACGGAACTAGCAAGAACGCCTTGTGAGCAGCATTAATAACACTATTACCGCCTGTACCATTCTGCCAGAAGAAGCCATAATTATATACGCCCTCTGTAACCTCCTTACGGGAAAGAATGTAATAAGAACCCTCACCAGCAAACTCTTGCTCACTATCAGAGCCTTTAAGATAGTTAGTGCCTACAAAACTTGCTGGTGCAGTAGAAGTACTTTCCATAACTATTCCTGGCTCACGTGATGCAGAATATACAATATATCCTTCGCCACCCCTCAGTACATTACCCTCAACAGCCGTAAGCGTAAGTTTCTGTGTGCCGTCATCAACATCAGTAACACGATAAGCACTAACTCCTGTTGGCAAAGCAACATTGCTTGAACTATAGAATGTGCCCCAATAGCCTTCCTGTTCATCAACAGTAATAGGCACAAGTGTTGCAGCTGTAGGAACAAATGCAACATCAATCTGAGAACCATCAGAATAATAGCCTAAGTTATTACCATGACCACCAAAGTCATTAATATACGAACCAGCCTTTGTAGGATTCTGGATAATAAATGAAGTAGTATTTCCTGACCAAGCTAATAATTTCCACACTGTTGCTGCATCAGCATCGTTACCCATTTCAGGTGCAGATTCACCTGCATTTAGCCATTTACCTGTTGCCTTGTTCTGTAAACGATAACCAACATAAGGACTGCCAAAGAAAGCCCAGCGGTAATAATCTGTATTTTGTTTCGAGTTTGTTATTGCAGCTTTGCCTTCTGATGTTTCATTAAGCCATCCATAACGCACTTTCACTTCGTAATAGTTATATGCTGTTTCTGAAGACTCAACAAAAGGTGTTGTATAAACAGCCTCAACAACTTTTTGAACAGGCTCTGTGTAAGTAAATGCTGTAAATGAAGGCAATGTAACAAATGCAGGCTTTATTTCATCTGGATAATCAGAAACTACACTATTTACAAACTGAGGTTCTTGGTATGTTTTTACAACCTCACCAGCTTTATTTTTTACAATCCATTCTACATAATGCGCAGCAGCAGGCATTATTGCATCTTCACCATTACCACCAGCAGCAACAATAGTGAAATCGGTATTCTTTATTTTAGAATATACATTAGCAGGAACAGTAAAATTATATTTGTTTGAGAGATAAACAAGGTTTCCTGCAGCATCAGCTCCAGAAGCACTACTATGATTTACATACACATTCAAACCGCCATCGTTCTCAACATAAGAAGCCAAATATCCTGTAGCTACATTTGTAGAAACAAAGTCGGTGTATTGCCCAACATCTCCACAAGTACCAATAGGATAGCCAACATAAGCCGCTTTAACCTCATTTTCGACATGTCCATCATAAGACGCAAGAGGATAAGATATTCTGTCCTCAATAAACACAGCATTACATTTCTTCAAATTCATAGCCTTCACAGCAGCTATAGTATTATCAATCATCTCCTGCGTTACACATAGATAAAAATCACCATAGTCACCAACCTTGAATGCCTTTTTAGTAACTCCATCCAAAGTGTAATCACCATAGAACTCATTATCATTTGTTGGAACAATAAAGAATCCATAAGCTTGGAATAGCTCTGTTAAATCATAGCCACTCACCTCACAAGCTTTCTTATAGAATTTCAGATAATCATCTGTAGCATCTATAAACTTATTTTTCACATGCACAAGCGGATCAGCTCGTAATGCACTAAACAGTTTTTGATAGAAATCAGGCATAAAACCTTGAATATGGAAGAACTGGTATAGCTGGAAATAAAGATGAGTTCTCTCCCATATCCCTCTCAGATTCCAATACACTCCATCGCTCATATTCTTTAATGTGTTATAAACATACTCAGCCCTACTTGTTAGATGCCCATTTTGATAAATTGCAATATTCGAAAACAGATTATTCGACACCTCTGTCTGCCCTATCATATTGATATACTTCTGGTTAATATGACCTATTTCATGAGCAGGTCCCCAAAGAGCACCACCAGCAAACATTTGTTCATAGTTCATCACTCCAGCTACTGTGTTTTCGTTATAATAAGTACCATAAGTAGAAGCAAACATATGGCCTTCTCCCACAAAAGAAACCACCATCAAAGGTGTATTAAAAAATCCATTAAACTCATTAAGCCCCATAACATTGTGTTCCATAGTTACTATCTTGTCCCACAAGCCAAGTAATCCAGCCATTTTCTCTGGGCATGCAGCAATAACCAAATCCCTATTCATATTATAAAGTTGTTTCCCACTTCTTAACTGCAAATAGTCATATTGTTTAAAGAGCACATCCTTCATTATCTCCCAGTCTTCGTTGGTATGCCCACGTGTAATATCAAAACAGCCGTTAACAGCTCCACCTTCAATATGAATATTTAACGAAGGATAACTGCTTAATTCCGTAAACGGAGCACTACCATCAGTTGTATTATCAACCTCATAATCTATAAAAAGAAGTCCCGCTTTGCGTATTTTTACGACATTCACACCCTTAGCTAGCGAATATCCATCTCCCGAAGCACTAGAGCGCTCTACATTACGCAAAAGTAATGCGCCTCCAGTAGGAATATCCTTATCAACATAAATAGAAATGATTTCATCAGCATTCACGAAAATACCTGTAGGATCAGAATTTGGTGCCAAAGCATACCCCACGCCAATTAAATTAGCCCATTTAGCACTATTACTAATTGGCTTATAATTTGCTATACGGAAACTCTTCTCTGTAATATTCCAACCATATTTATACACTGCCCAAGAATTATTCTTCACCTTCTTTGCCATATCTATACACATTAGCGGGATATTATCAGTTGTCATAGCCGTTTCAAGCTGAGTATCAGAATAAGTTTTATATACATCCTTAAGTTCTGCACAACTTGCATCATTAAAATACTTCAATAAGGCAGTAGTAATAGCAACCTTACGATTCACAATATCATTTAAAACAGAATACTCAGCTTGCTGACTTGCAAGCATTCCTGCATCAGGGGTAACCTTTTCAATTTGCCATTTTGAAGCATCAGCAGTTTTTGACCAACTAACCACATCATGTCCACTCTGTTGATGATGCAAGCCTGTCGCTTGATTTTTCACAGCAATAGTAAAAGCATCGTTGGCATATTCAAGTGTAAACGTCATTGCATTAGCATGTGTGTGGAAATTATTACTCGAACGATTTACTTTCATGCCTGTAATCACATTCTTTATCGTAATATCTTTTGAGGCATCAGATATTCCAGTAACAGTTATTTCCCACACCTGGAGATAATCATCTTCATCAGGAGCATCACAGAAAACATTATGAGTGCTGGTTGCTTCACTCATTGCCATAGTTGCATTGTATGCCTGAGAATAAATACGATAATAACCAGTTTCCACCTGTTCAAGAGATGTAACAAATGTTTGTCCCGAAACCTGCAAAAGACAACATACCATAAAAAGAGCCGCCCAAATGGCTCTAAAAACTAACTGCCTATTCATGAGCAAAAAAAACTAATGCGCTTAATACTAATAAATTAACTCTGTCGCAAATATAGATAAATAATTAATATCAAGCAAGAGATTATAAAAAATAATGAGTAATGAGTAGATAATAATGAGCAAGTGTTGTGCGCTAAACACTTCAAAAAAAAAGAGTATTCAGATTTCTCCGAATACTCTGATTTTTTCATTAATCCGTATTTCAAATAGTTATTGCTCCCTTCCCCTTTGGGGTTTCTGTCCCCCGGGAACGGGGGAAACGAAGGGGGTGTAAAGACCATTGAGGTCGAGGTGAGGCTTTTATTTTTCTTTCTTCCCAAACAGAGAGAAATGAACATAACGTTTTGGATGTGCCTTTAAGTCAACAAGAAGACTATCAGCACTACTCATTGTTGCATTAAGATTGTTATACAATCCAGGGTCGTTCATGAGTAAGCCAAGAGAACCTTTACCGCTATTCAGATTATCAGTAAAAGTCTTCAAATTGCTAATAGTACCATTAACCTCATTCATTGTTGTCTGAATATCTACAGCAGCCAGATTACTTGTAAACTGCTGAGTATTGGCAAGAGTAGCGTCAGCCTTGCGCAGCATACCAGGAACATTTCTGTTCAAATCAGCCATCAACACATTGAGCTGCTGAGATGTAGTATTCAAATTGCTTGAAATCTGCTGTGCATTATGCAAAGTAGCAGCAAGAGCAGGATCAGCAAGCAAGGCATTAACACTTGTAAGAATACTGTCTATCTTTGGTACAAGAGCTTCCACCTTAGGCAATATCTTAGCCACACGTCCCATGAGTCCGCTATTGGTGTCACCTTGTATTGTGTCACCAGGATTCACTCTCTCACGTGGATTGTTAGCCATAAGCAGATTCATCTTCACATTTCCCATAAGGTCGCTCGCTACTTCTGCAGTAGTACCTTTAGGAATACGCAAATTGTTATCTACATCAAACTTAACAATAATATCTCCATTACCATTATAATCATAGTATATTGTCTTTACAACACCTACCTTATAACCATCAGCATATATAGGATTGGCTTCCGACAAGCCCTGTATATCGTGAAAGCGAACATAGTAGCTACTGTCAGAAGAGAAAATGGTCAAACCCTTGAGGAAATTTAGTCCAAAGAAGAGAATGACAACTGCAACGCATGCAGTAATAGCTATAGTAACTTCTTTTTTCATTGTCTCTAATCTATTCTCTTATTATTTTATTTGTTCTTTGACTTCAGAAACTCTTTTATTGCTTCATTCACATTAACCTGTTTACCATGCTTGAAAGCAACAATATAGCAACCAGGGAACGTTTCATTAAGTTCCTTACGCTTGCGGTTAACGGAATTATAATCAGTATTGGCGCCTACATAATACTTATACATATCGCCATCCTTGATTTTCTCTATTCCTGATACACCTTTAAAATTAGGAGCCGTAACTGGCAGCTCATTACGTCCTGCCATAATTTGAATCTTAAACACCGGAGCATCAGTCTTTGAGTGGTCAACACTCTTTTCTTTCTTAACAGGTTCAGCTTTCTTCACTTCCTTTTTCACAGGCTCAGCTTTCTTTGTCGTCTCCACCTTATTAACCTCTTTCTTTACAGGTTTGGGTGTTTCTACTTGCGCTCTATCTGTTACCTGTGGTTCTGAAACCGACTGCACCACCTGTGGAATCTCCACTCTGTCAACCTTTTCTACACGATAAGGCACCGACATACTCTCGTCGTACTTATTCTTATATCTAACGAAAGCATTATAGAATCCACGTGCATAAAGGTCAAGAGCTTTTTCGCTATTCATAAACTCCTCCTCGTCAGGTGTAGAAATAAAACCAAGCTCCATCAAGCAACCTGGCATTGATGTAAGACGAAGAACAGCAAGGTTGTTCTGATGAGCACCACCATTAACACGCCCTGTTGCCGAAGGCACTTCATCCTGAAGGAAACGAGCCAACTCTGTTGACTGCTCTCTGTTCTTATCAGCAACAAACTCAAACATGATATTGCTCTCTGCCGAGTTTGGGTCATATCCCTTGTATGTAGTCTGATAATCTTTTTCAAGATAAATCACAGAGTTCTCACGCTTTGCCACTTCAAGATTCATGCGAATACCACGGTCACCACTATTCTGACCATTTCCGAGTGTCCATGTTTGATAACCATGAACATTTCGCGAACCACCAACGGCATTTATATGTACCGACACAAAGAGGTCGGCTTTCTTATTGTTTGCAATCTCTGCTCTACGGCTAAGTTCCACAAACACATCAGTAGTACGAGTATAAACCACCTTTACATCAGGACATTTACGTGACAGTATTTCACCGAAAGCCTTAGCATAGCGCAAGGTAAGATCTTTCTCGTATGAAAAAGCACCCTTAGCACCTGTATCATGTCCACCATGACCAGCGTCAATAACAATAGTAAACTTATGGTTGGCAGCAAATACATTAGTTGTCAACATCATTATTGTTATCAGAAGGAACAAAATCTTTCTACTCATATACCACTTTAGTATTGCAAAATTAATAATATCGGACGAAAACCGCAAAAGAGAATTAAGTTTTTTAAAATTAATTAAAGTATAAACATATATTATCGTTCATCAGCGTTGAGCATTAACGCTCACGCTTGCCCCATCACAATCGGCTCCAAAAGGAGGATTAAGTTTTGTGATAGTAAGCTTAACTTCTGTTATACCCGAGAACTCGTCAAATAGTTTCTCTACCATACGTCCTGCCACATGCTCAAGCAGCGCACTTGGCTTAGCCATTTCCTTGGCTATCACACCATACACCTTAGAGTAGTCAAGCGTATCGTTGACATCATCAGAAGTCATAGCCCTTGAAATGTCATACGCACAACAACAGTCAACTGTATAGTCGTTGCCTACAACACGTTCCTGCGGCATCACGCCATGAAGAGCATGAAACCGCAGAGACTTCAGAGATATAAATGATTCTTTTATTTTCATATTATCCACATCGTGAGGCACCACAGTTAGTACAAATAAGACAGCCCTCTTGATAAACAAGAGTTTCTTGTCCGCATACAGGACATTTCTGTCCTACAGCTGTGGTTCCATTAGTGATATATTTCTTCAAAGCACGCTCCACACCCACCTTCCAGGTGTTAATGCTCTGGTCGTTAAGCTGAAGAGAGCCCACCAGTTTTATAACGTGGTCAATAGGCATTCTATAACGAAGCACACCCGAAATAAGTTTAGCATAGTTCCAATATTCTGGGTTAAACTTCTCAGACAAGCCTTCTACAGTGGTCTTGTAACCTCGTTTGTTTTCAAACTGGAAATCATAACGATGAGTACCATCACCATTTGTTTGCTTGATAATCTTACCATGAGTAACAGTCTTTGGAAGCACAATACCCTCTTCATCATCCTGCAAACCAGTAAAGATTTCATAAGGATGACCATTTAGAAGTCCTACGAAGGCAACCCATTTCTCTTTGTTGTTTTGGAAACGCACCACATCACACTCCAGTTCTTGTGGACGACGCTCTGTGACCTGAGGAGGTACACAAGGATTATCCTTATTTTCTTCCAGGTTATCTGACGGCATCTCAGTATTGGTTCCTTGTGTCGTGGTCTGCTTTTCTTTCTTTGATGCAGCAATCATCACACCAGAACGCGAACCGTCACGATAAATGGTACATCCCTTGCAGCCACTCTTCCAAGCCTCAATATACAGTTTGTTCACAAGAGCCTCGTCAACATCGTTAGGCAGATTTACAGTTACCGAGATGCTGTGGTCAACCCACTTCTGTATAGCGCCTTGCATCTTCACCTTCATAAGCCAGTCAACATCGTTGGCTGTGGCCTTGTAATAAGGCGACTGAGCAACCAGTTCGTCTATCTCTTCCTGAGTGTAACGCTTTTCAACATCATAACCATTTATGCGCATCCACTCAAGGAACTTACGGTGGTAAACAATATATTCCTCAAAGCTGTCACCTACCTCGTCAACATAATCCACATGTACATCAGCATCATTAGGATTAACCTTGCGACGACGCTTATATACTGGCATAAACACAGGTTCAATGCCCGATGTGGTTTGTGTCATCAGCGATGTTGTACCAGTTGGTGCTATTGTTAAACAAGCAATATTTCTACGTCCATATTTCTGCATATCGGCATACAACTGGGCATCAGCCTCTTTAATACGACAAATAAACGGATTCTTTTCCTCACGCTTAGCATCATAAATCTCAAATGCACCACGTTGCTGAGCCAACATCACCGAAGAACGATACGCATTAAGAGCAAGAGTCTTATGCACGCCAACAGAGAAATCAGTAGCTTCCTGAGTACCATAGCGCAACCCCATAGCAGCAATCATATCGCCCTCGGCAGTAATGCCCACGCCTGTACGGCGTCCCATAGCACTCTTACGCTGAATCTTCTCCCATAAATGGCGCTCAGTGTTCTTCACCTCATCACTCTGTGGATCGGCATCTATCTTCTGCATGATGAGCTGAATCTTCTCCATCTCAAGATCAACAATATCATCCATGATACGCTGAGCTATCTGTACATGCTTGGCAAACTTTTCGTAATCAAATTGCGCATCCTTGGTAAAAGGATTATTCACATAGCTATATAGATTAATACTCAACAATCTACAGCTGTCATAAGGACAAAGAGGTATTTCGCCACATGGGTTTGTACTCACAGTAGTGAAACCTAAGTCTGCATAACAATCAGGAATACTCTCTTTTATAATTGTATCCCAGAAAAGTACACCAGGCTCGGCACTCTTCCATGCGTTGTGAACAATTTTTTCCCACAACGTGCGTGCTGATATTTCCTTAGCTATAATAGGGTCGTCAGAGTCTATTGGGAACTGCTGAATATATTTCTTATCATCAACAACAGCCTGCATAAACTCATCATCGAGCTTCACCGACACATTAGCACCAGTAACCTTACCTTCCTCCATCTTAGCGTCAATAAATGCCTCTGAGTCAGGATGTTTAATGCTTACCGACAGCATCAGGGCACCACGGCGTCCGTCTTGTGCCACCTCACGGGTAGAATTACTATAACGTTCCATAAAAGGCACAAGACCCGTTGAGGTAAGAGCAGAGTTGTTTACTGCACTACCCTTTGGACGAATATAACTTAGATCGTGACCCACTCCACCACGGCGTTTCATCAACTGAACCTGCTCCTCGTCAATCTTCATGATGCCACCGTAAGAATCGGCATCACCATCAAGACCAATAACAAAACAGTTACTCAACGAAGCAACCTGGTGATTATTTCCAATGCCCGTCATAGGACTGCCAGCAGGAACAATATATTTAAAGTGGTCGAGAAGGTCAAAAATCTCTTGTGCAGAAAGAGGATTAGGATATTTTTTTTCTATACGAGCAATCTCGTTGGCTAAACGCCAATGCATCTGTTCAGGACTATTCTCATAAATATTCCCCAAGCTGTCCTTCATAGCATACTTATTCACCCACACACGTGCAGCAAGCTGGTCGCCATCAAAATATTTCAGCGATGCCTCAAAAGCTTCATCAAAGTTATATATCCTCTTCTTTTCCATTGTCGGTTAATATGTTAGAAACAACTGTTTGTTTTTGAATTCCTGAGTTCCAACTTACAAACTCACAAACTTATTTTTCTTGTTTGCAAATATAACGTATTATTCTGAGAAATTCAACTTTTCGGGAAACTTTCAAAAAGAAATAAGGCACAAAGTTTCCCAAAACGGAAAACTTTGCACCTATTTCTTCCCCCAAAAAAATCCTTTCTCCGCAAACACCAACATGACACATTGATAAATCATAAATAATTCCACACTCCACATTCCTATTTTCACAATACAAAATTAAAACAAGTTTTATTTTGATATTCCACTCGCTTGCACTATCTTTAGCTTCGCTGAAGTTAGGCTACACTCGGGAATACAAAATTAAAACAAGTTTTATTTTGATATTCCGCTCGCTTGCACTATCTTTGCAACTGATTTACTTGAAAATCTGAATATTACGTTTAAATTACTTAAGCTATAATAATTAGAACAAAATTAATGAATGCGATTAGAACTACTAAAATGTCCAACTTTCGTTGGGTGATTTGTGCATTGTTGTTTCTTGCAACAACAGTAAACTACATGGACCGACAGGTTCTGTCTCTTACCTGGAAAGACTTTATTGCTCCAGAATTTCATTGGACAGATAATGACTACGGTACAATAACAGCCGTATTCTCTATATTCTATGCCATTGCTAACCTCTTTGCAGGAAAGTTCATCGACTGGATGGGTACTAAGAAGGGTTATCTGATAGCTATCTTCGTATGGTCGTTGGGTGCTTGCCTTCACGCTGGCTGTGGCTGGTTGGCTATGCAGATAGAGGGCTATGGCTCGTTGGAGGCTTTACGTGCTGTGCAGGTAGGTTCGGATGCTGCTGTGGCTATAGCCACTATCAGCGTGTGGCTGTTCCTTTCGTGCAGATTGATTCTTGCTGTTGGTGAGGCTGGTAACTTCCCAGCAGCCATCAAGGTTACAGCCGAGTATTTCCCAAAGAAAGACCGTGCTTTCTCTACATCTATATTTAATAGTGGTGCTTCTGTGGGTGCTCTTGCTGCTCCTGCTACTATTCCATTGCTTGCCCGTGCCTGTGGTTGGGAAATGGCTTTTATCATTATTGGTATGCTCGGCTTTGTATGGATGGGTTTATGGATTGCTCTGTATGAGCATCCAGAGCAGAACAAATATGTCAACCGTGCAGAGCTGAACTACATTAATCAGGATGATGATACTGTTTCTGAAGAGGTGAAAGAAGAGAAAGAGGAAAAGACTATTGGTTTCCTGAAGTGTTTCACCTTCCGTCAGACATGGTCGTTCATTGTAGGAAAGCTGTTTACCGATGGTGTGTGGTGGTTCTTCCTGTTCTGGGCTCCAGCTTATTTCTCTGATCAGTATGGTTATACATCTGATTCAACAATGGGCATTATGCTTATCTTTACCCTTTACGCCATTGTTACCGTTCTTAGTATTGGTGGTGGCTATCTGCCAACATACTTTGTTGACAAGAAGGGTATGAACCCATATATCGGCCGTATGCGTGCCATGCTCATCTTTGCTTGCTTCCCTGTGTTGGGTCTGTTGGCTCAGCCTCTTGGAAGCTATAGTGCATGGTGGCCAGCTATTATCATCGGACTTCTTGGTGCAGGTCACCAGGCGTGGTCGGCAAACTTGTATTCAACCATTGGCGATATGTTCCCAAAGTCAACTATAGCAACTATCACAGGTATTGGTACTATGGCTGGCGGTTTAGGTTCGTTTGCAATCAACAAGGGTGCAGGTTCATTCTTTACTTGGGCAGCCAATCAGGATGGTGCATTCCAGTTTATGGGCTTTACAGGCAAGCCAGCTGCATATATGATTGTGTTCAGCATTTGCTCTGTGGCTTATCTGCTTGGTTGGATAATCATGAAAGCTCTGGTTCCAAAGTATAAGCCGGTAGAAGATTAACCTCTCCCAGCCACAATGGCCTTAGCCCCTCGCCCCCTTCCAAGGGTGACAGAAAGCCCTTCTGGGATGGGAGGCAATCGCGAAGCAAAACTTCGTGATTGAAGAAACAGACACTGTACAAAGTAATATAAACAAAGCCCTTTGCAAAATATATCTGCAAAGGGCTTATCTTTTCTAAGGAGCTCAGCGCTTGAGCTAAAACTTGATGCCGTAGGCATTCAAACTTCAAATTTCAAACTTCAATATTATTTAGCGAAGCTCTGTTTCGTGCCTGTTCTTAGTCTTGGAAATACACTCTCTTAACACGGTTGCTCACACTTGTAAGCACCTCGTAAGGAATAGTGTCGGTGATGTCGCTGAGCACCGTAACAGGTAAGTTATCACCAAAGATTTCAACGCTATCGCCTTCCTTGCAGTCTATACCCGTAACGTCAATCATACAAACGTCCATACAGATATTTCCCACATACTCAGCCTTCTTGCCATTAACAAGACAATAACCGTGGCGATTGCCTAAATGACGGTCTAAGCCATCGGCATAACCAATAGGAATAGCACCTATCACGCTGTCGTGCTCAAGAATAGTCTTACGACTATAGCCCACACTATCACCAGCAGGCACATTACGAAGCTGCAGAATAGTAGTCTTCAAGGTTGACACATTATGTATCATCTCGTTGTTTCGTGAGTTGATACCATAAAGTCCCAAGCCTAATCTACACATATCAAGCTGACGCTCTGGGAAATGCTCTATACCAGCCGAATTGTCAATATGACGAAGAATCTTATGGTCGAATACCGACTGCAGCTTCTTGCTTCCCTTGTCGAAGAGTTCAAACTGACGAGCCGAGAACTCATCAAAGTTATCGCTGTCACTACCCACGAAGTGTGAGAACACACTACGAGGGATAATAGCATTCTGATGCTTCAAACGGTTGATAAGCTCATCAATATCCTTCTCTGGGTCGAAACCAAGACGATGCATACCAGTATCGAGCTTAATATGAACAGGATAACCCGTTATACCCTCTTTCTCGGCAGCCTTAACAAGAGCATCAAGCAGACGGAAGCTATACACCTCGGGTTCAAGGTCATAGTCAAACATAGTCTTGAAAGCCGTCATCTCAGGATTCATAATCATGATATTACTTGTAATACCATTCTTACGAAGGGTAACACCCTCGTCGGCAACAGCCACAGCAAGATAATCTACACGATGATCCTGCAAGGTCTTGGCAATCTCAACAGCACCAGCACCATAGCCGTCGGCCTTTATCATGCAAACAAGCTTTGTCTCTGGCTTCATGAACGAACGGTAATAGTTCAGATTCTCAACAACGGCGTTGAGGTTCACCTCTAATGTAGTCTCGTGAACCTTCTGCACAAGCAGTTCTGTTATCTGGTCGAAACCAAACTGACGGGCACCCTTCAGCAATATCACCTCGTCACGCAAAGAGGCAAAGACACCACTCTTAACAAACTCCTCTACATTCTTGAAGAAATACTTCTCTGAGAGCTGAATCTCGTTAGCATTGGCAACAAGTTCTTTTCCAATACCGATGAACTTCTGCACACCACGCTTGCAAGCCAGCTCGCTCACCTCGTGATACAGCTGTGCAGCATCCTCACCACTCTGCATAATATCACTAAGGATAAGAGTGTGCTTGCGTCCCTTATGGTCAGGACGACGACTCATAAAGTCGAGAGCTATATCCAACGACTTAATATCCGAGTTATAGCTATCGTTGATAAGCGTGCAACCATGCTGCCCCTTCTTCACCTCAAGACGCATAGCCACCTGTTCAAGCTGCGGCATACGCTCCTTCAGCTGATCAGCCTTCACACCAAGATGCAAAGCCACAGCAGTAGTGATGATAGAGTTCACCACCGAAGCATCATCAATAAACGGAATACTATACATCTGCTCGCTGCCACCTTTATATATATAGGTAACAACAGTCTTATCCTCTTCCTTCTCTATGCTCTTAACATACATTGGAGCCTTGGCATCAACCTTACTCCAACACAGTTTCTCGCCCTTGAAATCAGTAAACGACTCAACAACACTCTTTATCGTCTCATCGTCGGCATCATAGACAACAGTCTTGGCATCATGGAAAAGAACAAGCTTCTCACGACATTTCTCCTCCAGCGAATAGAAATTCTCCTGATGGGCAGCACCAAGATTTGTAAGCACAGCAACAGTAGGCTGAATAATATCACGAAGAGCGAGCATCTCGCCAGGCTTACTGATACCAGCCTCAAAGACACCAATCTCAGTATGTTCGTTTATCAGCCACACACTCTGTGGCACACCAATCTGCGAATTATAGCTTCGAGGACTGCGGGTAACAACATAATCAGGCGAAAGAACCTGATACAGCCACTCCTTAACCATAGTCTTACCATTAGAGCCCGTGATGCCTACAATAGGAATATTCACCTCATCACGATGGCGCTCGGCAAGACGCTGCAAAGCCTCAAGCGGATTAATAACACGCAGAAAATTAGCCTCAGGATATACCTCGGCATAGTTCTGTGGCACGGCAGACACTACAAAGTTGCGTACACCGCGACGATAAAGATCAGGAATATAATTATGTCCGTCATTGCGAGCAGATTTCAGCGCAAAGAACAGAGTTTCTTCTGGAAAGCAGAGACTACGGCTATCAGTAAGCAGAAAGCCAATATTGGTATCTCTGTCACCATAACGACGCGCACCTATCAGTGTGGTTACTTTTTCAATAGAATATGTCATCGTTTTGATAAAATTTATTTTCATGCAAAGGTAGTGCAAGCAAGTGGAATATCAAAATAAAACTTGTTTTAATTTTATATTCCCGAGCGCAGCCCGCCTTCAGCAAAGCTAAAGGTATAAAAAAATGTGGAACCGAAGGTCACTATTCATTATTCAATAGCGTCATAGGCTATCGAAATAGCGTTGCATTTCTTCTGGGGTACTGCAAGAAATAGTCTCACCATTTTCATACTCTTGGCGAGCCTTCTTAATGTCAGCTTTTAGCATATCATGTGCTTTTTTTGAAATAACTTTTGCCATAATTATACTTATTGTTATAACATTGCAAATGTACTATATTTATTCAAACTTACAATAAAAACATTATATTATTTACTAAACTTTCGTAAGTGAATGTTTACTCTAAAATATTATCAAGAATTAGAGAATTATAGAATTGTGTTTTATGCGCAAAATGACTCAAAGGCGCAAGCTAAATTCTCAAATTCCTGTAATTCTTGATTTTTTTTAAAGCGAAACTTTAAGCATTCATCTGACTATTCCAGTTTGATTCATTAATCTATGATAGTTTTATCAAGAATTAGAGAATTAGAGAATTTTTGTTTTATAATGCGCAAAGGCGTTAGTCTAAAAATTCTCTAATTCCTGTAATTCTTGATAAAAGATAAACTTGCGAAACTTAAATAAATTACTTATTTTTGCCATGAAAAAATACATTTTTAATGGAATTCAGAACAAAAATAGATATTGAGGCATCAGCATGGAAGATAAAGCCACAAGACAATCTGTTCCTTGTGGGCTCGTGCTTTGCCGACAACCTCGGACAAATCTTCGACGACAACCACTTTCAGGTAAAGGCAAATCCCTATGGCGTTATGTATAACCCTGCAAGCATCACTCACACAGTAGAAAAGATGCTTGCCGACAACCCAACCTACACCCCCGATGTAGCCATATTCACATTAGGCACCAACCACGTGTATATCCTTAACGAAACAGGCGAGATTGTTGACAACTGTCAGAAGCGCCCACAACGTCTGTTCACAGAGAAAGAACTTTCTGTTGATGAGTGTGCCAGCTACCTCAACAAGGCAATAGCCATGCTCAAGGAGCGCAACCCACAGATAAAAGTCATCATCACCGTCAGTCCCATCAGATACCGCAAATACGGCTATCACGGCAGTCAGCTGAGCAAGGCAACCCTACTATTAGCCATTCAACAGACACAAGCCGAATACTTCCCGTCCTACGAAATCATGAACGACGAACTGCGTGACTACCGTTTCTACAAGGAAGACATGCTGCACCCCACCTCACAGGCAGTAGCCTACATCTTCGACCGTTTCTGCGACACATATATGAGCAAGGAAGCAACAACCTACATGGCTGAATGGAAACCCATCCGAGAGGCATTAGCCCATAAGCCCTTCAATCCCGACAGTCCCGAGTACCAACAATTCCGTGCCCAAACACTCGAAAAACAAAAAGCATTCGAGTCCAAGTGGTCAATATCTTTAGGAAAATAGAAAGCGCGGCTATGATTAGCCCTTCTATTTTTCTCTAATAAATATTCACTTGAGAAAGTTCAGTAATTAATATTTTTCTGATATTATGTATACTTGAATATACAGATTATTCTTCTACGATATTTTTGAATTTCATCCATTCTGTTTGAGAATTATATGCTTTAGTGGAACCGCGAGGAACATATAATGTTGCTTTTTCATATGTTTCTGTATCGAATACAGTATGATTGCCAGAAATATTCGGAGGAGTAGTCCCCAAACAATGTATTGCTGTTATATTATTGCAATATTCAAAAGCCCCTGAACCTATGGTCGTAACTTGATTTGGAATAGTTATACTTGTCAAACCACTACAAAAACAAAACGCAAAGTTATCTATAATTTTTGATTACGTATAAGATTATATTCTACTATCTTCACAAGAGTAATAGTTGTCAAGTGATCATTTTCCCATTGTAATCATTGTTTTGCTTTACTCTTTAATACAGATGTTCCGCCACCTAAAAATATGAAATGGATATATCTATTACTTTCAAACAACTTTATTAGTATTAAGGACGATAAGGTAAGCGCTATGAATATAAGTGAAGCGCTTATCCACCCCATATAGTTGTTTGTATAGTTAATGTGGAGCGGTTCTATAACAATATGCAATAAGAATGTGTGCGTTATGTATAGTCCTAAACTTTTGCTTCCACAGTAACTAAACCATGTGTACTTCTTTGAAAGGAATAGAAAAAGAGGTAATAGTAATAATATCCATCCGAAGGCGCACAACTGTCGGAATAGATAATATATTGTGATATATTGTTTGTAAAGAACCCAAAAAGGCTCATTGTAGAAATCGTGACCACGTGAAAGGGCCCACATACTATATATGAGAACGATTGTGCTCAGCATAATCATTATATAACATGGCCAAAACACTTTATGTGAGCGCAATCTCATAATTATGCTTGGTACTTGGTGTTTTTTACAAAAGTAGCCGAATAAGAAATAGAATGGGAATTCAGGAAGCTTTGTTTTAGATAGAAAGAACATCAGTAAGACAAATACTGGATATTTGATATATGTCCATCTATGAGAGATGTTTATTGATGTTTTATTTCTATGTATAAATGTGATTATACTATGAACCAGCCAATTGATAGTTGCAAACACCAATAAATATCTGAAAAGCATTTTAAGAAACCATTGTTCATTTCCAATGGCTGCAATATCAAGTGTTAGTATTGCACGTAATATTCCTATGGCAAATGTTGGAAGTAGCAAATGTAATGCTATCTTTATAACATATTGCCAGTAGTTGCTCCAACTGGTATTTTTCTCTAAAGATGTGACAGATGTAAAACCAGCCAAAAACATAAAAAACGGCATATTAAATGATCCAATAATACCTTTTACGTCTCCTGCATTTGTAAGTTCAGATGGTACGCAATGATAAAAAATAACAGCCAATATGGCAAACATCTTTGCATCATCAAGCCAACTTAGTCGTTTTGCAGAAATAGAATTTATACTCGTTGCATTCATTATAAAACTATATCCGCAAAATACCCAGAGTCGGACTTTAAAAATTGTTTTTCGCTAACTACAAAAGAAAAGCGGGGTATCTAACTTCTGTTCGTTTTGCAGTTCGAGGCCTTCCACAACCCTAGTTGTAAACAAACAGAGAGATACCCACGCCATTGGCATTATCGTGTACCCTAAAGGTGTGCGTGATGACATGGTTAGTCATCGGCACACCAACGAGAACGGTATATACCTACCCGTAGCATCTACCTCTGCAATGTTCAAGACAACTAATTCGATTTGTGGAAGTTTCGAACTGCCAAAAACAAAGCGTAAGTGACGCAATCTCAAATGTAGTGCTACCTCTATATTCCTGTTACTATATCTTTCAATATCTGAACAGAGTGAGTTAGCATTTACAAAGGTAATAAAATATCTTAGATAAATAGCAAATGATTAAAACAATTTTCCTTTTACGACTTTTGTAATAGCAATATTTGTTATTTGTTCTTTTGCGAAATTACTAAACAAAGATTAAATTTACATTTTTTCTTTATCTATCATATATAAGCTATTGATATTTTTATTAACTTTGAAAGAGTTTTTTAACTTTAATATTTAATATTTGCGAGAATAAAAATATGTTTAGTTGTAGTCGTGTTTTTGAGGACAATTCTCATTATAATGAGATCTTTGGTCCTTATGGTAATGCTTTTGTTGGTGCAATTGAGTGGCTTTTTACTGATGAAATGTCAGATGGGAAACCTAATGAGTATTATAATTTTAAGGACATACAAACACCAATTTTATGTCGTGTGTATGGGCGTTTATTGGTTTTGCAAAGCAACCGATGGCAAAACTTACGTTTAAAGATGAATTAAACTTACTAAAACCATTTAAAAGAGAATATTTTGTTACTTATAACAAAAAAAACTAATACAGATAATTATAGCGAAGTAACTTCCAAATATGTTCAGTGTGCTCAGTTTTTATTGTACAGTTAGCTTTCTAACCTTGATTCTTTACGGCAGTTTACTCACCACTTTCCTATACACACCATATTTCACTTTCGCCACCATTTTGTCTTTGACGTTAAATTAGGAAGCGATGATGGTCTATCACAGACAATAAGAAGAAATCAGCTCTTAGGAATGATACATGCACACAAATATACGACAGTCGTAAGGAAGAATGGTATGGTTTTGGTTTTATCGTTCTTTATGATGCAAAGATACTAAAATATATTTATTCCTCCAATAGTTGCCGACGCCACACGCACCAAAATTGCTCTCCAGAAGTGTAGGTAGTAGTGAGACTAACTGATAAGTGTAAAGTGTCAAGCGTCAAGTGCAAAGCGCATGTCTTACTCTGAAACAATTTGTCTCTATCTTAATCTTAGTTATAGATTATAATATATATATAATAATTATTAATTAATATATAATATTAATTAATAATTAATGGTAATATTTAGGGTTTTGTGGTAGTGTATGTGGAAATAGCATCGACTTTACACTTGACGCTTTACGTTTTTACGTTTTACAGCCTGTTAGCTCAAAAAGTGAAATTTTAGGGTTTGGTGATAGTGTATGTGGAAATAGCATTGACTTGACGCTTGACGCTTTACGTTTTGATTGTTTTAGGGTGTTGTTGTCAAATTTTGAAATTTTAGGTTTCTGGGCAGGTAAAAATTTTTTCCTGGGCAGAAAGTGAAAATTTGCTCTTTAGCTATTTACTTTTCTTTAAAGCAAAAACGTCAAGTGTCAAGCGTAAAGTGACAAGCCTCTCCTTAGATGCATTGCTTGAAATGCGTCTGTTGATTGGCTGTTGCGCAGCCCGGACAACTATTGGTGGGGAGTATGAATCTTTGTATCTTTGCAGTATCAAAATGTTTAACCTTAAATCCCTGCTCACCCTTCAGCAGTTTAAATTCCTCCCCTCTGGAGGGGAGGTTAGGAGGGGTCTATTATGAGTATCAAAGTTAAAGCAGTGGAGCGTCAGCTCAAGTTCAGCAAGGATCCAAATGCACCAGCTGAGTATCGTTACATCCTTCAGGCCGATCTCTACAGTCGTCTTTCTGAGGCAAAGGTAATCAAGGAGGCTGCACTCCGAAGTGGTATCAACCGTGGCGCCATCAATGCAGCATGGGACGCTATTGGAGAAGTTATCAAGGCATGGGCAACAGAAGGCCACTCTGTAGCCATTCCAGGACTGGGTAGCATGCGTTTCGGTGTTCGTTCAACCTCAGTAACCGATGTGAATAAGGTGGGTGCCAACCTCATCACCAGCCGCAGAGTAATCTTTGTTCCTAACACCGAAATCAAGCAGGAACTCGCCAGCACCTCAGTAAATATCACCTGCTACGACCGCAATGGCAAACTTGTAAAGCAGGTAACCTCTGCTGATTCAGGTGAAGTGGAGGAGGAAGAACAAACAGGCGGCGGTGGCAACACCAACCCAGATCCAAACCCTTCAACCGGAGGTGACGACAATGGCGACAAGCCAAACCTGTAGGGAGACCCCTCCCATCCTCCCCTCCAGAGGGGAGGAGTTCAACCCCACTTGAGTTCTTTTCTTAATGTCTAATTAAAAACTGTTTAAACCCTTCAGCAGAATAAATCCCTCCCCTCTGGAGGGGAGGTTAGGAGGGGTCTTTGTTATGAAAAAGGAAACTTGGAAAATGGTGATTCAACTGGTGATATCAGTTCTCACCGCAGTAGCAACCACGCTTGGTGTAACAAGCTGCATGTAGCACTCCCTTCCCTTATGAAGGGAAGGCGTATGTAGAAAAAGGGGGGGACACTTCACAGAGTCCCTCCCTTTACTTTACTAATACTAATAATAATAATTAATCTAAAATCTTAACCTAAGCCTGCTTCACAGCGGACTATGAAATAACACAGGACTAAGGTACAACTTTTATTTTAAATAGCAATAAAAATTCTTCACTATTCTTTATTAATTATCCATTCGCAATGCTTGCATTGCACTAACTTCTAACTACTAACTCCTAACTTCTAACTCCTAACTATTTCTTTAAGAAGTTTTCAAGGATTTGGCGACCTTGTGGTGTGAGCACGCTCTCGGGATGGAACTGGATGCCATGGATGTCGTAATGACGATGACGGAGAGCCATGATCTGTCCCTCGGCACTCTGGGCTGTTATCTCAAGACAATCAGGGAAATTATCGGTTGAGACTACCCATGAATGATAGCGACCAACCTCAATGTTACGTGACAAACCATCGAAGATGTAGTCGGTGCCCATCTGACGGATGGTACTGGCTACTCCGTGATAGACTTGTGAGAGATTCTCGAGCTTTGCTCCGAAGGCTTCGCCTATGGCTTGGTGTCCTAAGCATACTCCAAGGATTGGCTTTCTACCTGCATAGGTTTTTATTACATCGAGAAGCTGTCCTGCCTCGGAAGGGATACCTGGTCCCGGGGAGAGGATTATCTTGTCGAATACGTCCAACTGGTTGAGTGTGAACTGGTCGTTACGATATACTGTTACTTCGGCTCCTAACTCTTTCACAAGGTGAGAGAGGTTGTAGGTAAAGGAGTCGTAATTGTCGATGATAACTATTTTCATTGTATATTTAAATTGATTTTTTATATTTGCATTCGTTAACAACATCAAGGATGTGGAATAAGGCCGTATTTTCATTCGTAATAAGACAGTGTAATATGTTCTGCCCCCACTCCTTAACATATTACTGAGCTTTCTCTTTGAAGACATTTGTCTTTTACCTCCTTCTATCTACTTCTAACTTCTTTTATCTTCTTTAAAAATTACATTTCGCTTGCAAAGTGTATTGCTTTAACAAGTGCACCAAGTTTATTGTTACTTTCTTCTAACTCATATTCGTCGTTGCTCTTGGCAACGATGCCGCTACCTGCCTGGAACCACAACTCGTTGTTACGGCTGACAAAGGTGCGAATGACGATGGCTTGATTGAGGTCGCCATTGAAGCCTATGAATCCGATGCAACCACCATAGGCTCCACGGTTATGGGGCTCAAGTTCGGTGATTATCTGCATGGCTCTCACCTTTGGCGCTCCTGAAAGGGTGCCTGCGGGGAAGGTGTCGATGAAGGCTTTGATGTGGTCGGCATGTTCATCGAGCTCGCCACTGACACGCGACACAAGGTGTATGACATGTGAATAGAACTGCATGTCTTTATAGAAATCAACCTTTACGTTGTGGCAGCTGCGACTGAGGTCGTTGCGTGCAAGGTCAACAAGCATGACGTGTTCGGCATTCTCTTTTGGATCGTTACGCAGGAAGGTGGCGTTCTTCATGTCTTCATCGGGATTGCCTGTGCGCTTGGTGGTGCCAGCAATAGGGTCGATGAAGGCTCGGTTGCCTTGTATGCGGTTGTGGGTTTCGGGCGATGAACCGAAGATGCGGAAACCTCCGAAATCGAAGTAAAAGAGGTATGGCGATGGGTTGATGCTACGAAGGGCACGATAGAGCTTGAAGTCGTCGCCTTCGTATTTCTGACAGAACCGACGACTGACAACAACCTGAAACACGTCGCCACGAAGACAATGTTTCACGCATTGGCGTATGTTTGCCTTGTGCTGTTCGTCGGTGAGCGTTGAGAAGGTGTCGCCAACAGGACGGAAATCGTATGGTTTGACATTAGCTTTGTTGGCTGCTCGTTCCAGCTCATCGAGCTGTGCCTCGTCACCAAGAGTTATGAGCTCCATGGTGTTGTTGAAATGGTCGAAAACGATGATGTCGCGATAGAGAATATAGAGTATATCGGGTGCATCGTTCTTCTCCATTGTGGTGTCTTTAACGGGAATGTTCTCGAAGTAACGCACGGCATTAAAGGTGGTGTAACCATAAAGGCCACAGAAACCTGAGCTCTCGCCTGTTACCGAGAACTGACGCAGGAATGAGGAAATCTCCTCGCCTACCCTTTCTTTCACCAATGGTGCTGGCACGCTGCTAAGATCGGTTTTCTCTATGCTGCCATCAGGGTATGTTTTGGTTACCACATTATGTCCAACGGCTATATTGGCTATTGGGTTGATACATATAAACGAGCGCGAGTTGTCGTTGCCGTGGTAGTCGGAACTCTCCATGAGTGCCGACTGCGGGCATAGGTCGCGCATACGCATATAGACTCCTACTGGTGTGTAGAGGTCGGCAAGTATCTTGCGGGTATGGGTTATATATTTATACATAATTACGAATTTTGAATTACGAATTACAAATTAGTTGCACAAAGCGCAATTAGTAATTACAAAGTAATTATTCCAAAAGCGCTTGGCGCTTCTTTATCATTTATCATTTGTAATTTATCATTTAGCGAAGCGCTAGCTTCGCGCATTCAAATAGGTTTCAATATCTTTATCGCCACGACCTGACACGGTGAGCACGACGACATCATCGGGGTTAAACTTCAGTTTGCTGAGGGCTGCTACGGCATGGGCACTCTCAATGGCTGGGATGATGCCTTCGAGGCGGGTGAGCTCGAAGCCTGCACGTATGGCTTCATCATCGTTGATGGCGAGAACCTGCTCACGACCTTTCTCGGCAAGATCGGCATGCATTGGTCCGATACCTGGATAGTCGAGACCTGCCGAGATGGTGAAGGCTTCCTGTATCTGTCCGTCTTCGTTTTGCATTACAAGGGTGCGTGCTCCATGCAGTATTCCCTCGCTACCGCAATGAATGGTGGCTGCTGTATGGTCGGTGTCGATGCCATGACCGCCAGCCTCAGCAAGTACAATCTTCACACGTGTGTCATCAATATAATGATATATGGTACCCGCAGCGTTGCTTCCACCACCAACACAGGCGATGAGATAATCAGGATAGTCGCGCCCAATCTTTTCTTCGAGCTGCTCTTTTATCTCCTTCGAGATAATGCTCTGCATCTTGGCAACAATATCTGGATATGGATGTGGTCCCATGGTTGAACCAACGATATAGAAGGTGTCTTCCGGGTGACAGCACCAGTCGCGAATGGCTTCCGAGCAAGCATCAGAAAGAGTCATATTACCCGTGCGCACAGGGTGAACGGTGGCTCCGAGCATCTTCATACGTTCAACATTGACATGCTGACGCTCTACATCGGTGGCACCCATGAACACTTCGCATTTCATGTTCATAAGGGCACATACGGTGGCTGTGGCTACTCCATGCTGACCTGCTCCTGTCTCGGCAATAATACGAGTCTTACCCATTTTCTTTGCCATGAGAATCTGACCAACGGTATTATTGATTTTATGAGCACCTGTATGGTTGAGGTCTTCACGTTTAAGATAGAGTTTGCAACCATATTTCTGACTCATGCGATTAGCATAATAAAGTGGTGAAGGACGACCAACATAATCGCGAAGAAGTGCGTTGTATTCGTCTTGAAACTCTTTGCTCTCGAGAATAGGAAGATAGGCTTCCTGAAGGTCGTGAACACATTTATACAATATTTCGGGCACATAGGCTCCGCCGAAGCGTCCGAAAAATCCGTTTTTATCTACTTGGTATTTCATTATTATGAATGTTATATAAGCCTCCCCCATCCCCTTGACGCATTGCAGGCAATGCTAATTAATAATGACTGCGTAGCTGGCTGTTCCCGAAGGGAGGAAAGCAATATTGAATAATATTTCAATTTAAACAATATATAATCACTCATTATCATTAATCAGTTTGTGCTCCTCCCCTATCGGGGAGGTCGGGAGGGGGCTTTTTTTTATTTTAGTATTAATTTTAATTGTTTCAACGCTTCATCGGGGTCGTTATACTCGTTGAGAAGGCTCACAAACTTACTGCCGATGATGGCGCCAGCTGCATTGTCTTGAGCAGACTTGAGGGTTTGATAGTTACTGATGCCGAAACCTATCATACGTGGGTTGCGCAGATTCATAGAGTTGATGTGGTTGAAATAAGCCAACTTAGCATCACCGAAATTGCTCTGCGCTCCTGTTACGGCTGCCGAAGAAACCATATAGATGAATCCCTCGGTATTGTCATCTATGAAACGAATGCGCTCGTCGGATGTCTCTGGAGTAATCATCATGATTATTCGGATATCGTATTTGTCGGCTATTGGCTTCACTACATCCATATAGTCATTAAAAGGCAGATCAGGAATGATGCAACCACTAACCCCACTCTCCTTGCATGAGGCAAAGAACTTTTCGAATCCGTAGTGCATAATAGGGTTAAGATAGCCCATAAGGATGAGAGGAATGGTTACCTCGTCCTTGATGGCTGTAAGCTGAGAGAAAAGAAGATTAAGGGTCATTCCATTCTTTAGTGCCTTAGTGCCTGCAGCCTGAATAACAGGACCGTCGGCAAGAGGGTCGCTAAAGGGAATACCTACTTCAACACAAGCTATGCCATGACGCTCCATTGCGCGAATGACATCGGCTGTGCCATCGAGTGTTGGACAGCCAGCACAAAAATACAAAGACAGTAGATTTGTGGGCTTTGACTGGAATAATTTATCTATTTTGTTCATGATACAAATTAACCTCTCCCCCGCCATTGCTTTCCCTCGGCTATCGCCGAACAGCGACCGTTGGTTTCCCTGCACTTTTGCCGCAAGGCAAAATGTAGAGGGAGCCTCGCTACGCTCAGTAGCAAAGGAGATTTTTAAAAAAAATACAAAAGAGTAAAACTCCTAACTTCTAACTTCTAACTCCTAACTTCTAACTCCTAACTCTGCAGTTTTTTCTTGCAAGCTGCAAGAAAAAACTGCAGGGCTTCCACATCCTTAACAGCGGGGGCTGTTTCGAACTTGCTGTTGAGGTCGATGCCTATACACTTGGGATGATGAAAGGCAAGTACTCGCTCGGCATCGTCTGGACCTATGCCACCACTAAGCAGGAACGGCGTGTTGCCATCGTAACGAGAGAGTATCGACCAATCGAACTGTTCACCGCTGCCACCTACCGTTGCACATTTAGTGTCGAAGAGGAAAAGGTCAACATGTCCTTCATAAGACTTGTATTTATCAATATCCTCGGGTTTCTCAACAGAGATGGCCTTGATAATCTTCAGTCCTGGTTTAATGTCAGGATCAACAGAACGACGGAGATTGTCTATCATAACCACACTCTCGTTGCCATGAAGCTGAACATAATCGAGATTGTAATTATATATTCTACTTATGATGTTCTGAGGCATATCGTCAACAAACACTCCTACATAAGAACCTTGCCATGATTCTGTGCAAGGAGCTGTGTTCTTTGACGCCTGCTTACAAACAGCATTATATCGTTGCTCACTATAGTCGGGCATGAGTCCTGCATTAGAGGAAATCATTCGCACATAGCGAGGTGACTCTGGATAGAATATAAATCCTATCATGTCAACGCCCAACTGAGATACTGCGTGAATGTTATCGGCATCACGCATGCCACATACTTTTATTTGCATAATTAACGACCTCTCCCCCCGCCCTCCCCTACACTTTTGTCGCAGGGCAAAATGTAGAGGGAGCCTCGCTACGCTCAGTAGCAAAAGGGAGATTCCTCATTATTAATTGTTCATTAGCATTGCTTGCAATGCTGCTCCCGGCTCTTTCTCCTTCATGAAACACTCACCCATAAGGAAGCCTCGGAAGCCTGCAGCTCGGAGTTCCTTTAATGTGGAAGGGTTGTTGATGCCACTCTCGCTAACCTTGCACACACCGTCAGGAAGACGCTCGGCAAGACGGAAGCTGTTGTTCACATCGGTAACGAAACTACCAAGATTGCGGTTGTTAATACCATACATATCTGGTTCGAGCTCGGCATATTCGAAATCACGTTCGTTGTGCATCTCAAGTAGGGTTTCAAGTCCTAACTGATGAGCAAGATGCTGAAGTTCGGCACAACGTTGCTTGGTGAGACAGGCGGCAATCAACAATACTGCTGATGCACCACAATATTTGGCCTGAAAAAGCTGATACTCGTCAATAATGAAATTCTTATATAAAATAGGAAGAGTAACACCGGCTGCACGGGCATGCTGAATATATTCATCGTAACCACCAAAGAAATTGGTGTCGGTGAGAATACTCAATGCTGTGGCTCCTGCCTGCTGATAAGCCATTGTAACCTCCTCGGCTTTGGCATCTTGATGAATCCAACCTTTAGAAGGCGACTTACGCTTGAACTCGGCAATAATACCTGTATCGGAATCCATCAACGACTGACGCATGGAAGGATAGGTTATTCCTTCATCCATCATTTGCTGAATGACTGGCATAAACTGCTGAAGAGGTACGTAACGCATACGCTCGTCTATCTCCTGACGCTTATAAGCTACTATTTGTTCTAAAATATCCACGGAGCAATATTGAAAGATTGAAAAATGGAAAATTGAAATATTAATTACAAAGATAAAGAAAATTAGGAATTAAACTCAACAAATTTCTTGAAAACTTGCAGAGCACGACCTGAATCGATACTTTCGCGAGCTATTTCAATACATTCTTCAATAGTTTTCTGTCCACGTTCGAGTACCTGAATAGCAAATGCTGCATTAGCAAGAACAATGTTCTTCTGAGCAGGCATGGCCTTATTGGCAAGTACATTATCGAAAATGGCAGCAGCCTCTTCTTCTGTGGCTCCGCCAACAAGCTCTTCTGGTTTAGCTATCTCAAAACCAAGATCCTGAGGACGGAACACTTTTTCGTAGTTGTTGGTTGTTACCTTGAAATCGCTGGTGAGAGAAATTTCATCGTAGCCATCAATACTGTTTACAATTCCATAATCAATGCCTAACTTCTGGAACACTTGATTGTAGAGACGCATCTGATCGAGATTGGCTGTACCAAGAAGCTGACATCGTGGCTTTGAAGGATTGATGATTGGTCCAAGAAGATTAAAGAATGTAGGGAAAGGAAGTGCCTTACGTGTAGGACCAACAAACTTGAAACTCTTAGCAAAGAGCTGTGCATGAAGATATACGATACCCACCTCATTAAGACATTTGTTAAGCTTATCTACATCGTCAGTGAAGGTAACACCATGATTCTTGATGACATTAGAAGCACCACTAACAGAGGTGGCAGCATAGTTACCATGTTTAGCAACTTTATAGCCTGCACCAGCAATAACAAAGCATGAAGTGGTGGAGATATTGAAAGTGTTCTTACGGTCACCACCTGTACCAACGACATCAATATAACGGTCAGCCTCAAGAGGAACAGAAACACCTGTTTCGAGAACACCGTCACGGAAACCAAGAAGTTCATCAACTGTGATTCCTCTCATCTGAATAGCTGTGAGAAGAGCTGATATCTCAGCATCGTTGAACTCGCCCTTGGTGATACCTAAGAGTACTTGCTTTGTCTGCTCACGAGTAAGTTCCTCATGATTGAGCAGGGAATTAAAAACTTCGTTTACATTCATAATCTTCAGGTTTTATTTATTATTATCTCTTTAAAACGTGGTAAAACTAAAAAAGGCCTGTCGTAAGAACGACAGGCCTCTGCTTTAATATCCTCGAATATCTACACGGCTCCGCGACTCACGACTTTTGTAATCTTGAGAAGCGCCACCACCATGATGTAGATACTGTAAATGTCATATTCTTGTTTCTTTTAGTTTATCTGATTGCAAATATAATGATTTTATTCATAACAACAAACAAAACCAAAGAAAAATTACATATAAAACTATCAGAATGAAAGAAATATGGAAGAATATTAGAAAAAAATGAAGTATATACATTATTATATAAAAGAAGCCTCACCCCTTCTCTCCCCGATACTTTTGTCGCAGGGCAAAATGTTGAAGGGAGTACCATCTGCTTACATGTCTGCTTAAAAAGTTGGCTGTTGCCCCCTCCCAAAGTAATATGTAAATATTGAACCTAAGGTAACTGACAGAATGCTTGTTGTTGGCTTGCCGGTACAAGCATAAAACGAAGGAAGTAAATAATGAAAATGGAAGTTCACACAATATATCATTTTTTCCTGCGTTATAATAATATAAACATTAAATGAAGATGCCTATGAAGTATTTTACTCCTGAAGAAATGAAACCAAGTAAAAAAACATTGGACCTGATCAGAGAGTTTGCTCATTCGTATCAGGTAATGAAAATGAATGCAAGAAACGGAAAGCTCTGCTTGAATTAGTTTATTCAAGAAGAATATTATGGGATAATTGCAACAACAGAATAAAACTATATAGTGAAAATGGATACAATGGTTTCACCTTCTCTCCTGGCTGCTAACTTCTTAGACTTGGAGAGCGAAATAAACATGATTAATAACAGCGATGCTGACTGGTTGCATCTAGATGTGATGGATGGCGAATTTGTGCCTAACATTTCATTTGGCTTTTCAGTTCTTGAGGCTGTTGCCAAAACATGTAAAAAACCCCTTGACGTGCATTACATGGTTGTTCACCCTGAACGCTGGATTGAAAAAACAGCTAAGCTGGGGGCTATGATGATGAATGTGCACTATGAGGCTTGCACTCACCTTCATCGCACAATACAGGAGATTCACCATGCTGGCATGAAAGCGGGTGTAACCCTTAACCCTTCTACACCAGTAAGCGTGCTTGAAGATATTATACGCGACGTTGACATGGTGCTGCTGATGAGTGTGAACCCTGGATTTGGCGGTCAGAAATTTATTGAGAACACCATCAGAAAAGTGGAAAAACTAAAGGAAATGATTGCGACTACAGGTAGTCATGCGTTGATAGAGGTTGACGGTGGAGTGAACCACGAAACATCACCCAGACTAGTAAAAGCTGGTGCAAACGTGCTTGTGAGCGGTAGCTATGTATTCAAAGCTACTGACCCTATAGCAACCATCAAAGCGCTAAAAATGCTAAAAGATTAATATAGGTCTAATGCTATATCGTAGTCCTTAGCCATTCTGCGAAGGTTAAGGACTGCGTAACGCATTCGTCCCAATGAAGTATTTATGCTAACATTTGTTGTTTCTGCAATCTCTTTGAAAGACATCTGCTGGAAGAATCGCATGAAGATTACTTCACGCTGATTGACAGGAAGTTTATTCATCATTTTCTTAACATCGCAGAACACTTGTTCGTTGACGAATAAATCTTCTATATTTGTATCTAAGAATTTGCTATCCAAATCAGAAAGGTCGTTTTCTACTGACGTATCAACAAAACGTTCTGCCTTTTCATTACGAAAGTTATCAATAATAATATTGTGTGCTATGCGTATGAGCCAAGCTGAAAACCTACCAGAAGGCACATATTTACCCTCCTGAAGTTTTGTTATTACTTTGATAAATGTCTCTTGAAAGATATCATTTGCCTTCTCTATATCATGAACAACGAACATGATATATGAAAAAAGCTTTGATTGATTACGTGACAATAAAATATCAAAAGCTCTATTGTTGCCTTCTACATAGGACATGGCCAACTGCTCGTCGGTCATATTTTCAAGATGTTTCATTTCCTTTTGTTTTTTAATTCCTAAGTAAAACTGCTTCGATAGGCAAAAATGTATTTTATTGTGTTTAAAGTGTTAATTTTGATGCAAAGATATGTTATTATTTTTAAAACTGCAAGTAAAAATTCAACTTTTTAAACTATTGATAATAAAAAAAGAGGTTGACGCAGGATGCATCAACCTCACAGGAACGATTTAGTAAAATTCTAAATCAAAAAAAATTATGCTGCAAATATAGGCTTATTATCAATAAGTTGCAAGATTTTTTAAGGAAAAATTACATATTTAACATTTTGAATATTAGCACAATATGCTATTTCCTGTGTCTAAAAAATTACATACTTATTTCTTTTCTGCCTTCTTAGTGCTTGTCTTTTTGGTTGTTGTCTTCTTACATTCGACAGCTTTCTTCACCGTTGTTTTCTTCGGTGCAGGCTTCTTGTCGAGCGGTTTGCCTTCAGCAAGAATCATTTTCTTTATCTTTGTTTGAAGATGTTCTATTTCCTTGTCTTTTGTAGCAATCTCATCACCTTGATTCTTAATTGTGGTGAGCAGACTTTCAAGCTCGTCATTATCAATATCAGCAGGATAGAGATTATTTACGCGTGTGATGAAGTCGCCAAGAATGTTCATATAATTTGTAAATGCATCAAAAGGACTACTATAAATACCACGGTCAAGACCCACATTACTTGGTTTAGTGGTCATGAAACGGAAATTATTGCTTGCCTGCAGATAGTCCCAGTCTTGATTTATTCGTGGGTCGTTAGCGATACGCACACGATCGGCAACACTATATAGCTTGTTGAAAGCTTCGTTCTGCATAGGGTTACCAAGCCATGTTGACACATCGCGTTCTTCGTCAACCCATGAAAGAGAATCAGGAACTTTAAGAACATCAACAGCCTTTGACTTTAGGCATAATTCTGTTGGAGTTGAGAAGGTGATGCTCTTTTGCTTTGCACATATAGGTAGGGCTTTGATAAACTCTAGAATATTGCTGCTAAGTGGTTGAGCTATACCGAGAGCTGATAATTCCATAAAGATGTTTATTACCTGTTCACCCTCAGGGAGTGCAGCTATACCTTTAATATAGTTGTCGGCAAAGAGTGGATATTCTTCCCATTCACTATTATTGAAACGCAAAGAAATATCGTCGCTGAGTTTTACATCGCGCAGCAATAGTTTTAGCTTGGGCGCTTGTGCACAGCTATATACATAGTGTGGACTCTTCCAACCAAGAACATGCTTAGCTCCTTCTGTAAGCATTCCCTTGAAGCCCATTTCGCTTGCTATGTAACCTATCTCATCGCTATAGATAAGGCTTGAATTACGAAGAACTTTCGGTGTCTGACCGAAATACTCTTGTATCTTAGCAACCTGCTTCTTTACATCAGACCTAAAGCATTCTTCATTAGCTAAAGATGAAAGGCCATGAGAATATGGTTCGGCAAGGAATTCAACGCAACCTGTATCGTTGAGTTCCTGCAGCTTTTCGAGAACCTGAGGCGCATGAAGTTCAAGTTGCTCAATACCTACCCCACTTAACGAGAAAGCTACCTTGAAATACTTTCCATTGTCTTTAATCATCTGCTGAAGAGTATTCAAAGCTGGCATATACGAACGTTCAACAATCTCATTGATATTGCGCTCGTTTTCATAATCATCATAATAATAATGATCGGCACCTATGTCAAAGAAACGGTATCTCTTCAGATGAATAATCTGGTGTATCTCGAAATATAAACAAATTGTTTTCATTGGTTTGATTTTTTAAATTAAAGATGAAGAGTTATTATTGCCAGCCTAATGTACGCATATAGAGTTCACGTATCCATCGACCTACCTTTTCCCAAGTAATCTGGTCAACTTCTTTCTTTCCTTCAACAGAGAGGAAATCAAAAAGACTTTCGTTGTGACATATACTATATATTGCATCGGCAAGTGCATGAATGTCCCAATAGTCAATCTTGATACAGTTGTTAAGGATTTCAGCACAACCGCTCTGCTTTGAGATGATGGTTGGCGTGCCACATTGCATAGCTTCAAGAGGAGAGATTCCAAATGGTTCACTAACAGAAGGCATTACATAGACATCGCTATTCTTGAGACATTCGTAAACTTGCTTGCCTCGCATGAAACCAGGGAAATGGAAACGGTCGGCAATACCACGTTCTGCTGCAAGATAAATCATCTGATCCATCATATCACCTGAGCCTGCCATACAGAAACGTACATTACGTGTACGATGCAGAACCATATTGGCTGCCTCAACAAAGTATTCTGGACCTTTCTGCATTGTCAGTCGTCCAAGGAAGGTTACCACTTTCTCCTTGCCTCGATGATCGGGACGAGGTATGGCTTGATATTCTTTACTTAGTGGATAAACAGCATTATGAACGGTAAATACCTTACGTGGATCTTGATGATACTGGTTAATAACTGTCTGACGAGTAAGTTCGCTTACACACATTATACAATCAGCATGATCCATTCCGTCTTTCTCTATGCCATAGACTGTTGGATTCACCTTTCCACGAGAGCGGTCGTAATCGGTTGCATGTACATGAATACAAAGAGGTTTTCCTGTTACTTGTTTTGCATGAATACCTGCTGGAAATGTCAACCAGTCGTGAGCGTGTATAATATCAAAATCTATGGTACGAGCCACAACTCCAGATATAACACTATAGTTATTTATCTCATCATTAAGATTCTTGGGATAGCCTCCAGCAAATTCCATACACCCTAAGTCGTTGACATGCATGTAGTTGAAGTCGGAATAGATATGGTCACGAAGCTGGTAATAGAGTTCTGGACTCATGATATTGCCTATACGACTATTTACATAATCGTAATTAACATCACGCCATGCTATTGGCACACAGTTCATAGCAATGATATTGGCATAGGTGCGGTCTTCATCACCGAAAGGATGTGGAAGACAAAGGGTTATATCTATATCACCTTGCGCATGCAATCCCTCAGAGATTCCAAAGTTGGCTGTGGCAAGACCACCATATACGTGAGGAGGATACTCCCATCCAAACATTAATACTTTCATATTGTATGCTCCTCCTATTCTTTAAAGTTATAACGTTCCAACAATTCAAGAGTTCGCAGAATCTCTGCAACATTGATAGCAAAAGAGATTGCACCACGCCCACGGAAAGGTGGGTTGCCATCAAACAACTCAGGAATAGTGCCAACGCAATGATTTATCATCTCATCTTCATAGCCAACCAACTGACGTTCTATAAAACTTAGTCGGGTGCGCTTGTATATTTTCAAGCATGCTTCCATATAGAAACCACCAAGCCAAGGCCATGCTGTACCTTGATGATAAACTAAATCACGCTGATTCTGTGTTCCTACATACATAGGATTGTAACCTCCACTCTTTGGAGAAAGAGAACGTAATCCTTTAGGCGTAAGGAGTTCACGGGTACAGAAATCAAGAACACTCTTCTTCTGGTCTTGGTCAAGAGGACTATAATCGAGCGCAACGGCAAATATCATGTTGGGACGTACATTCCAATCTATAACATTTCCACCTACATAATCGTATAGATAACCATAATCGTTAAGGAATGTATCAACAAAACTTGTCTTTACCTTTGCAGCAAACTTTTCAAGATGCTTTGCGTCTTTAGGACAATCAGCAAGTCGAGCAAGATGCTCGCAGAACTTCAATGCATTATACCACAAGGCATTGAACTCAACAATATATCCGGTACGCGGAATAACAGGACGCCCACCAACGGTAGCATTCATCCATGTAACGGCTTTGTCTTTACCATTTGTATAGAGAAGTCCGTTCTCCATAACTTGCAAGTTAGGATGTTTGCCTTGTTCTATGAACTTAACAACCGTCTTTACAAAGTCGCCATAGTTTTCAAGACACTTGTCAAAGCCTTCCTTACGAGCATACTGCTGAACACACCATACTGCCCATAAAGGCACATCAGGTTGTTCCATTTCATAAATATGAACAGATAGTGGTTTTCCTTCTATAAACTCAAGCAACCCTTTCTGGGCTGTCTTCATCACAAGATCAAAATAATGAGTTTCTTCTATGCTCAAGGTAAGTCCAGGAAGAGCTATAAAGGTATCTCGAGCCCTACACTTAAACCATGGATAACCAGCTAAGATATAACGGTCATCATTCTTTTCATGAATATGAAACTGATGAGCTGCATTTACAAGACAATGGAAGAAATTATCGCGCGGTGTACGCTCGTTAACCTCTTCTTCGAAAAGGCGTTTCAACCCACTTGTCTTTATTTCTGATGTTGAAGCGGCAAACACAATGCTTTCGCCTTTACGAATAGGCATTTCGAAATAACCAGGAACATATAAATCTTCATTACTTGCATAGCCTCGTTCCTGTTCTTTTGGATATTCTATACCACGATACCAATCAGGCTGGAAAACAAATTTATTTTTGCGACTGAACTGCATAAATAAATCAGGATAGCCAGCATACATACAGGTTTGAATACCATTATCAACCATGTGGTAATCTCGGCTTGCAGTACCATTCTCATGAGTGAACTGACGTACACTACGGAAAGCCAGGAAAGGACGGAAACGTAGTGTTGTTGCCGAATGAGCATCTACAAGTGTATAGCGAATAAGTATACGGTCAACATAATGTTGGAACACTACTTCTTTTTTAAGGATTACGCCTCCTACACGATAAATTGTTGTAGGAACCTGGGCAAAATCAAATTCCTGAATGTATTTATGTCCCTTAGGACTAAAATTATTGCCTTGATACTTATGCAGACCTAAGTTAAACTCGGCTCCATGCTGAACAACCGTACAATCGAGCGATGACAATAACACATGATTATCTTCATCAAGCTGCGGAATAGGAACAACAAGCAAGCCATGATATTTTCGTGTGTTACACTCGACAACTGTAGAACACGAATACGCTCCCGATCTGTTGGTGCGAAGCAACTCTCTCGGTAAGGATTCCTGCAAATTAGTCATCAGAGCCTTTTCAAATTTTAAATAACTCATTATTTTCGATTAAGGTTTTAAATGTTCTTGGTACTTTGATTTTTTTTTTGAATATATACCATAGTAAGCATTTGGTACAACTCGCGAGTTCAAAGTTAGTCATTTTTATGTGTTAAGCAAAATTTTACGCTTATTAATTTGGCAAAAAAACGAGTTTTTATGTTTTACAATACTTTTTTCGTAAAAAGTTATGAGGTTTCAAACATTTTATTTAAATTTGCAGAAAACAAGACTATATTGAAAATTATCTCAATAGAATAAACATTTTTTGAAAACATGGCTATTAAGAAAGAGGTTTCAAAAGAAAAGATTGTAACTAAGATTTCACAGCTGTGGAATCCGCTTACTGAAAAGGAGAAGCTTTTGCTACTCCGCAATATTACCATTAAAAAATATAGAAAAAACGAAGTCATTTATCATGGCTTGGATATGCCAGGTCAGTTGATGTTTCTAATTGAAGGAAAAGCAAAAGTGTTTAAAGATGGTGTCAGCGGACGCAATCAGATAATCAGAACCATAAAGCCAGGAGAATTCTTTGGTTTTAGAGCATACTTTGCCAAAGAGAAATATAAAACAGCAGCTACTGCTTTTGAGACAGCCACAGTAGCTTTCTTCCCAATGGATTTGATAGTTGAAATGATGAAGGAGAACTATCACATCACATTTTATTTCATCAGCTATCTATCAAGCGAATTAGGTTATTCCGACGACAGAACGGTTAACTTAACTCAGAAACATATTAGAGCACGTTTAGCAGAGGCTTTGCTTTCTCTTAAGAAGAGTTATGGAGTTGAAGAAGACAATATGACTTTAAATATCCACATGAGCAGAGAAGACCTTGCTAACATGTCAAACATGACAACAAGCAACGCCATTCGTACTCTATCTTCTTTTGCAGACGAAAAACTTATCTCTATTGATGGCAGAAAGATTATGCTTCTGGATATAGAAGAGATAACAAGAATCTGTCAAATGGGATGATTTACGTTGAACGTTAAACAATATATTTTGAACATTGAACTTTGAGATTTGAGATTTATGATTACTTTGAAAACTCAAAATTCAATGTTCATTTTTTATGTCAAAATTCAAGCTATTTGTAAACCTCAAAGTTCAAATATCAATGTTCAACGTCACTATTCCGGAATAAGGAAATTAATAACCTCTTGTTCAACATTAATTTTAAAAGCTCCTACAGGTGTTTTCATCAAACGTCCGTCAACACCAACTACAGCATGTTCTGCTTTATCAACAAAAATCTCGTGTGTACGATAAGGATGCACACTCTTATGGTTTAGAAACTTACCTTTAACGAAAAGATAAAAGCCCTCAAAGAGTTGAGTTATCTGTGGATGATAAACAACTGAAACGTCAAGCAAGCCATTATATGGAACAGCATTAGGTGTTTGTCCATAGCCTATAGAATTACCAACACACATGGTCATCACTCTACGATCAATAGTGTCGGTATTTATACGTATTTTCATTCTATAATCAAGACGCTGGAAAATCATCAACAACGCTGAAGAAAAGAAAGAGATGGTGCGAGAGCCAAAGACATGGCGTGTCTTACGCTTCAAATCCATTATTGCTGCAACCAAACCAACATTTACACAATTAAGGAAATATCGATGACACTTTTCGTTATGCTTATTTGTGTAACGAATACATCCAAGGTCGATTTTTCTTACGCGATGCTTTTTCAACCAACCAATAGTACGTACAAGGTCGTTTTCGGCAAAACCCCAGAACATAGCAAAATCGTTCATCACTCCATTAGGAATAACACCAAGCGCTATACTATCACGAGTTTCCTTATCAACCTCCATCAAACAGTTAACAGCATCATTCAAGGCAGAATCACCACCGACAATAATGATGGTCTTATATCCATTATTGATCATCATCTTAACGAGTCGGTCAACACTACCTGTTGTTTCACTCTGAATGAAATCAAACTGAACTTCATACTCATTAAGCACACGCTCAATTTTCTGCCAGCGTTTGCTTGTTCCCAATCCTCTTTTAGGACAATAGAGGATGCCCCATCTGTTTGAATCTACCATAACTATTTCTTATATCACTCAACAAGAGTTGTTATTTTATCAGCTCCTTAATAGCATTTACTTTTTCATCCATTGGTAACATTGCATCTATCCAATGGATATCAAACCCACGTCGTTCCATACCACGGAACCAAGTCATCTGGCGCTTTGCAAACTGATGAATTGCTATTTCAAGCCCACGAAACATTTCTTCGTAACTGGTTTTTCCTATTGCATATTCCGTGATATATTTATATTCCAAACCGTAATATATTAAGTCTTCGGCAGGAATACCAGAAGAAAGAAGTGTTTTTATTTCATCAACCATACCGTTTTCCAAACGTTTTTTCAAACGATTGGTTATCTTCTTTCTGCGCTCATCCCTATCTATATTTACACCTATTATTATAGAGTCTATAGCAGGGAACTCGCGGTCTGGAGTTGGATTCTCTAAATTATAAGTTTCAATCTCTATAGCTCTGATTGCACGCTGACAGCTATCCACATCAGTTTTATTGTGCATGTTACTGCCGGTATTTGTCTTCAATTCTTTTAGCATAGCAGTAAGTTCTTCAAGACTCTTTCCTTCAAGACTTGCACGTAGTTCAGGATTCTGAGGCACAGGAGACAGATGATAACCTTTCAATACAGATTCTATATACAAACCTGTTCCTCCACAAAGAATTGGCTGTACACCTCTTGAGGTAATATCTTCGTAGGCTTTCAAAAAATCTTCCTGATACTGAAAAAGATTATATTTTGTTCCTGCATCACAAATATCAATAAGGTGATAAGGAATAGAAGTTCCATTAACTGTATAGTCTTCAAGATCTTTTCCCGTACCAATATCCATACCACGATATACCTGACGACTATCAGCACTTATTATTTCTGCACCAAGTTCGTAAGCTAAATGAGCAGCAATATCTGTTTTGCCGCTGGCAGTAGGACCAAGAATTGTTATCATCTTCATACCGCAAAAATAATGTTTTTTTAGCGTCCTTGCAAACAAATACTATTTCTTTTCATCATGAACATAAAAAAAAACTTGAATAACTTCTATAACCAATATAGGCGGATTATAGAAGCATTATAGAGGAATAATAAAAGAAAAATATAGACTAAACACACAAGAAATAAAAAAAACTGCCCTTTCCCGAAGGAAAGAGCAGTCATATATAGAATCAAATGATTCGAAATTAGCCGAGTTCAGCGAAGTACTTGATTGTACGAACCATCTGAGAAGTATAAGAGTTCTCATTGTCGTACCAAGAAACAACCTGTACCTGATATGTATCATCGTCAATCTTAGATACCATTGTCTGAGTAGCATCGAAGAGTGAACCGAAACGCATACCGATGATATCAGAAGAAACGATAGGATCCTCGTTGTAACCGAAAGACTCAGTAGCAGCAGCCTTCATTGCAGCGTTGATACCCTCAACAGTTACATCCTTACCCTTAACAACAGCTGTCAAGATAGTTGTAGAACCTGTTGGAGTTGGAACGCGCTGTGCAGAACCGATGAGCTTACCGTTCAACTCAGGAATTACAAGACCGATAGCCTTAGCAGCACCTGTTGAGTTAGGAACGATGTTGCAAGCAGCAGCACGTGAACGACGGAGGTCACCCTTACGCTGTGGGCCATCGAGAGGCATCTGATCACCTGTGTAAGCGTGGATTGTAGACATGATACCGCTCTGGATAGCAGCGTACTTGTTAAGTGCGTCAGCCATAGGAGCGAGACAGTTTGTTGTACAAGAAGCTGCAGAGATAACCTTATCCTCAGCTGTAAGTACAGTGTGGTTTGTATTGTAAACGATTGTAGGAAGATCGTTACCTGCTGGAGCAGAGATAACTACCTTCTTAGCACCAGCTGCGAGGTGAGCTGAAGCCTTCTCCTTTGATGTGTAGAAACCTGTGCACTCGAGAACAACATCTACCTTGTTAGCAGCCCATGGGCAGTTAGCAGCGTCCTTCTCAGCAGAGATCTTAATCTCCTTACCATCAACGATGATAGAATCCTCTGTTGCCTCTACAGTGTGCTTACCCTCGCCATACTTGCCAGCGAAACCACCCTGTGCAGTATCATACTTCAGAAGGTGAGCCAACATCTTAGGGCTTGTCAAGTCGTTGATAGCAACAACCTCATAACCTTCAGCTTCAAACATCTGACGGAAAGCCAGACGACCAATACGGCCGAAACCGTTAATAGCTACATTTACCATGTTTTTAAAATTTTGTTTTATAAATGATATAAAAAAATGATTTTCTTTTTACCAAGAGGTGCTAAATATCAAGTTTTCCAACTTTTTGATAATTTTTCCCTATTTGCGAGCACAAAGTTACAAAAATCTTCCTATATTTGCAAACGAATGTTGTATTAAACAATATTAAAAAGATGTATCATTTACACTATTGCAAAGTAGAGTTTACAAAATGATGCAACACCATGTAATAATGACACTTAGAGATTACAAAATTAATAATTAAAAACACGTACTATGGGAAAATTAATCAAAGAATTCAAAGAGTTCGCCGTTAAAGGCAACGCCATCGACATGGCTGTAGGTGTAATCATCGGTGGTGCTTTCGGAAAAATCGTGAGTAGTATTGTTGACGACATCATCATGCCACCTATAGGTTGGCTCATTGGTGGAGTAAACTTCTCTGACCTTAAAGTGACTCTCCCTGCTGAGAAAATTGCTGACGGAATAGAAATGCAATCAGCAACAATCAATTACGGTAACTTTATCCAGACAATGATAGATTTCGTCATCATTGCATTATGTGTATTTGCACTTGTAAAATTCATTAATAAACTATCACGTAAAAAAGATGAAGAGCCTGCCGCGCCTGCTCCACCGCCAGCACCTACCAAGGAAGAAGTCTTGTTGACTGAAATTAGAGATACTCTTGAAAAAATATCAAAGAAATAAATATACTTTCTAACATACATAAAAAGCCGGTGTAAATAAATACATCGGCTTTTTTATATTAAATAATAAGGAAATATATGCGCTTATTCCCACTCGATTGTCGAAGGTGGTTTTGAAGAGATGTCGTAACAAACACGGTTTACCCCCTTAACCTTACGGATAATCTCGTTAGAAACATCGGCCATAAAGTCATAAGGCAGATGTGCCCAGTCGGCTGTCATAGCGTCCATAGATGTAACGGCACGAAGTGCAACAGGATGCTCGTATGTGCGCTCATCTCCCATAACTCCTACTGAACGAATAGTAGAAAGCAATACTGTTCCTGCCTGCCATACATGATCATAAAGGCTTGTACCATCCTCCATGATGTAGTTATGCATCTTCTCAATATAGATATCGTCAGCATCCTGAAGGATACGAACTTTCTCACGAGTAATATCACCAAGAATACGCACAGCAAGACCTGGACCTGGGAAAGGATGACGCTTTATTAAACGCTCAGGCATACCCAACTCATAACCTACACGACGAACCTCGTCTTTAAACAACCACTGTAATGGTTCGCAAAGCTTAAGATGCATCTCCTTTGGAAGACCACCTACATTATGATGGCTCTTGATAACCATACCAGTGATGCTCAAGCTCTCAATACGGTCAGGATAGATTGTACCCTGTGCCAACCACTTTGCATCTGTAATCTTCTTTGCTTCAGCATTGAATACCTCAACAAAGTCACGACCTATAATCTTACGTTTCTGTTCAGGATCGGTAACACCTTCGAGATCTTTAAAGAATTTCTCAGATGCATCAACACCAATAACATTAAGACCAAGACCCTGATAAGCTTCCATTACCTTATTAAACTCGTTTTTACGGAGCATACCATGATCAACGAAGATACATGTGAGGTTCTTACCAATAGCCTTGTTCAACAATGTTGCACATACAGAAGAGTCAACACCACCTGAAAGACCAAGGATTACACGATCGTTACCTACCTGTTCCTTGAGTTCTTTTACAGTTGACTCAACGAAGCTTGCAGGTGACCATTCCTGACGCGAGCCACAGATATCAACAACAAAGTTCTTCAATAAGGTCTTACCCTGCAAAGAGTGATACACTTCTGGATGGAACTGCACACACCACACACGTTTCTCTTCATTAGCAAACGCTGCATACTTTACATCGGCAGTAGAACCTGTGATGTGGAAATCTTCTGGGATTGCAGTAATAGTATCACCATGACTCATCCATACCTGTGAACCTTTGTCGAATCCCTTAAAGATAGGAGTATTCAAATCAATGGTCTCAAGGTTTGCACGACCATACTCACGTGTACCTGTCTGCTCTACCTTACCGCCATTTGAATGCGAGATAAACTGAGCACCATAGCAGATACCCAATACTGGATATTTACCAACAAACTGACTCAAATCTACCTTAAATGCCTCTGGATCATGAACCGAATAAGGACTTCCACTAAGGATTACACCAATAATATTTGGATCGTCCTTAGGGAATTTGTTGTAAGGCAGAATCTCGCAGAAGGTATCAAGCTCACGCACACGACGACCAATCAACTGAGTGGTCTGTGAACCGAAATCGAGGATAATAATCTTCTGTTGCATCTTGTTATATTTTTATAATAAATTCCTTGTTATTTTTTTCATTCATCATGCTATACCAAAGTCTTCAAAAAATCTTCAGCCTCAGCAAGCGTTTCCTGCTTTCCAACATCCATTAGTCTAAGGTTTTCTTTCACAACTCCCTGGATCTTCACCTTATCACAATTCTGCAGGTAAAAATCCATAATTGGGAAACGTTTAGGATAGCTTTCCATCAAACTAAAGAGCGAAGGCGAGAAACTATGTATACCTGAAAAAGCAAAAAGTTTGTAATTTGCTGTTGAGAGTTGAGAATTTACTGTATCCAAACCATGCTTCAATTCTTCTTTAACTTCATCAAAAGGACTTTTCACCTCACCTGTTTCAATATTTATCCACCCCACCAAGCGCATATCGTTATTAAAAACAAGATAACGCTTGGTTTTTCTCCAGCTCACCAACAAAGAAGCGGCAGCATCAGAATGTAGATCATAGAAACGGGCAAGATTAACGTTGCTCAAGATATCAACATTATGAATCAAAATAGGCTGACCCTTATCAAACAAAGGAGCAGCCTTCTTAATGCCGCCACCAGTTTCGAGAAGTCCGTCACTCTCGTCGCTGATGCGTATGTCTAAACCAAAATTATTGTTTTCCTTGAGATAGTCGAGAATCATCTGCGAAAAATGATGCACATTGATGACGATTCTCTCTATACCAGCACATTGCAGCTGATGAATAACTCGCTTTAACAGCGGCTCATCCCCTACTCTTACCAATGCTTTAGGCATGTGATCAGTAAGAGGCTTCAATCGGGTTCCTAAACCCGCTGCGAAGATCATTGCTTGTTTCATTGCTGCAAAGGTAATACTTTATTTTCAAAAAACTATCTTTCTGAAGAATCTTTTGCCTTTAGTATTTGATGCACCCCCTGTTCTCTATGTGTTATCTCTACCTCAATACCATACTTCTCGTGAATATGCTCTGCCAAATGCTGAGCACTATAAACAGAACGATGCTGACCTCCTGTACATCCAAAACAGAACATAAGGTTTGTAAATCCACGCTGCATATAGCGTTCTACATGATGTTCAGCCAACTGATATACCGGCTTCAGGAATTCTAATATCTCACCATCATCTTCCAAGAAACGAATAACTGGTTCATCTAAGCCAGTAATCTTCTTATATGGTTCATAACGACCTGGGTTGTGGGTAGAACGACAGTCGAACACATATCCACCACCATTACCTGATGGGTCTTCAGGAATACCTTTCTTAAACGAAAAACTCCATACTCGAACAACAAGAGGTCCCTTACCATCATATTTAGAGAAAGTAGCAGGACCATCCAAAGGATTTGCCTGATATACAGGATTATCGGTAATCTTATATCCATCCTCACGTTCCTTCACAGGCTCTGGCTTTTCAGCAAACTGAGGCAGTTCGGTAAGACGCTTCAACATATCCATAAGATAAGGATAAGGAAATACTTCAGCACCTAATTTTATTAGCCTCCTCAGATTATGCATAGCAGGAGGAATACTGTCAAGGAAATGCTTCTTTCTTTCAAAATATCCACGGAAGCCATATGCACCAAGCACCTGAAGAGTGCGAAAAAGCACAAACAGGTTCAGTCGCTTCATGAAATAGTTTTCTGATGGTACCTCTGTATAATTCTTCAGAGAATCATAATATTCAGTTATCAGCTCCTGACGTAATTCGTCATTATATTTTGCAGAGGCTTGCCACAAAAATGAGGCAATATCATAATAAAACGGACCTTTTCTTCCTCCTTGAAAGTCAATAAAGTACGGATTACCGTTTTCGTCTAACATTATGTTGCGCGCCTGAAAATCACGATACATAAAACTATCACATGTATCAGAAGTAAGATCTTTGGCAAGCATACGAAAGTTTGCTTCAAGCTTCAACTCATGAAAATCAAGTCCAGTAGCCTTAAGGAAACAATACTTAAAATAGTTAAGATCAAAGAGTACACCCTCCTCATCAAACTCTGGCTGCGGGTAACACACTTTCCAATCCATACCACGAGCACCACGCATCTGAATATTAGGCAACTCACGTATAGTATTGATAAGCAATTGTTTCTCCTCCTGATTATATCTTCCGCCGGCCTCTCTACCACCTTTGATTGCATCAAAGAGCGACACTTTTCCAAGGTCTGTCTGCAGATATCTCAGTTCATCTCTACTCACAGCAAGAATCTCAGGTACAGGCAACTGACGTTGCACAAAATGCTTTGCAAGAGTAATAAAAGCATGGTCTTCGTCTCTACTTGTACCAATAACACCAATAACGGTAGTGCCATCAGCAGCAGTAAAACGATAGTACTCACGATTACTACCAGCACCAGGAAGTTTCTCTACATTAGCAGGTTCTGCACCCGCCCATTTTTTATATAATTCTTTTAACTGTTTCACAATAATCTTTCGTATATAATGAAGAACTAAATTATGAGCATTTACAGCTCATCATCCTTTCATGTTGACAAAGGTAATAAAAGTTATTGAATATTGAAAATCGGGAAATAAATAATTTATAATCTGCAAAGCAAACTGATTTACTGATTAACTGATTTACTGATACAAAAAAAATCAGGTGTCTCACGACGCCCGATTTTCAAAAAACAAACTACTTAAAAACTAATCTACTAAAACAAATCAAAAAAATATCTTTGTCGGATAAAATCCGATACTTTCTTGTCTTACAATGGCAAAGGTAAAAAAAATAATAATAGCCTCAAAGTTTTTTGCTACTTTTTTTTTCAAAATATACATTTTTACACAAAAAAAGGGTGAACTTAACAGTCCACCCTCTTAGTATAATTATCTTTGAGCTTTATTACATTCCCATACCTGGAGCTGCTGCTGGCATTGCAGGAGCTGGTTCTGGTTTGTCAACCATAACACACTCTGTTGTCAAGAGCATACCTGCTACAGAAGCTGCATTCTCAAGAGCAACACGCTCTACCTTAGCTGGGTCAACAATACCCTCAGCACGAAGATCCTCGTAAACATCCTTGCGAGCGTTATAACCGAAGTCACCTTCACCCTCACGAACCTTGTTTACTACTACAGAGCCCTCGCCACCTGCATTAGCAACAATCTGACGCAGAGGTTCCTCAATAGCACGACGAACAATGTTAATACCTGTCTGTTCATCAGCATTCTCACCCTTGAGGTCAACCAACGCCTGCTGAGCACGGATGTAAGTAGTACCACCACCTACAGTAACACCTTCCTCGATAGCTGCACGTGTAGCGCAAAGAGCATCGTCAACACGATCCTTCTTCTCTTTCATCTCTACCTCTGAGTTTGCACCTACGTAGAGAACAGCAACACCACCAGCCAACTTAGCCAAACGCTCCTGCAGTTTTTCCTTGTCGTATGAGCTTGTTGTGTTAGCAATCTCGTTCTTAATCTGAGCTACGCGATCCTTGATATTCTCTTTCTCGCCAGCACCGTTAACGATAGTTGTATTGTCCTTAGAAACACATACCTTTTCTGCAGAACCCAACATCTCGAGAGTTGCCTGCTCAAGCTTCAAGCCCTTCTCTTCGCTGATAACAACACCACCTGTGAGCACAGCAATATCCTCGAGCATAGCCTTTCTACGGTCACCAAAACCTGGAGCCTTTACAGCACAAATCTTTAAACCACCACGTAGACGGTTTACTACCAATGTTGTGAGAGCCTCAGAATCAACATCCTCAGCAATAACCATCAATGGACGACCGCTCTCAGCTGCAGGCTGCAGAATTGGCAAGAACTCCTTGAGATTAGAGATTTTCTTATCATAAAGAAGAATGTAAGGATTATCCATTACACACTCCATCTTGTCAGCGTCTGTTACAAAATAACCTGAGAGGTAACCACGGTCAAACTGCATACCCTCAACAACATCAATATATGTGTCACGGCTCTTGCTTTCCTCGATAGTGATAACACCATCCTTGCTTACCTTGCGCATAGCGTCAGCCAATAACTTACCAATCTCAGGATCGTTGTTTGCAGAAACAGTAGCTACCTGCTCGATCTTATCGTAGTTATCACCAACAACCTCGGCATTTTCCTTAATGTAGTCGATAACCTTAGAAACTGCCTTGTCAATACCACGCTTCAAATCCATTGGATTTGCACCAGCAGTAACATTCTTCAAGCCTTCGTTAACAATAGCCTGTGTAAGAATAGTAGCAGTTGTTGTACCATCACCAGCATCATCACCAGTCTTGCTGGCAACACTCTTTACAAGCTGAGCACCTGCATTCTGGAACTTATCTTCAAGTTCTACTTCCTTAGCTACGGTTACACCGTCCTTAGTAATCTGTGGTGCACCAAACTTCTTCTCGATAACAACGTTACGACCTTTAGGACCGAGAGTTACCTTTACTGCATTTGCCAACTGGTCAACACCCTGCTTCATCAAGTCACGGGCATCTACATCATATTTAATATCTTTAGCCATAATTTTATTTCCTTATTTAATTTAGATTTTCTGTTTTAACCTTTCCTCCTCTCCCGCGAGAGATATACAAATTATTCCTCAACAACTGCCAAAACATCGCTCTGACGCATCATGAGATATTTCTCACCATTTGCCTCAAGCTCTGTACCTGCATACTTGCCATAAAGAACTACATCGCCCTCCTTGAGGAACATCTGCTCGTCCTTTGTACCCTGACCAACAGCAACAACCTTACCACGCTGTGGTTTCTCTTTAGCTGTGTCTGGGATAATGATTCCACCTACTTTTTCTTCAGCTGGTGCTGGAAGTACCAGTACTCTGTCTGCTAATGGTTTAATAGTCATAATTCTTATGTTTTTATTGTTTATATTTAATGGATATAGCCAACAGCCATTGTCGGCTTGAGTGTTTACTCGCAATCTATTAAGCTAAAATCGTGCCAACATTACAAGGCTGACAAATTGACACACGCATTTTTTTATGCTTTTAGGGAATTCCCTAAAACTTAATAGGAAATAAATACCGACAAACTAAAAAAATATATCTACATTTGTAGCATACAAAACAAAAATTTGTATGCAACTGCAAAATCATTTCAAACAAGAATACCTATTAAAAAACTATAATAATGAAAACAAAAAAAATCATTCTTACAGCTTCGGCTTTATATTTTCTTGCCACTACAGCAAATGCACAGGTAAGCTCATTCAACAGGACACAGGAGAATACTGCAATGTCGCCTCGCCAAGGCATACACTTCAACGATAAAGAACTCTACACCATTGAACACAACAGAGTTTTATTCAACGGCACACCTGTTAAATTTGCCGACGTGAATAGTTTCAGAATCATCGGGCACGGCTACGCTAAAGACCGCTACAACGTTTATATGAACGGTACTATTCTGCCTTTCGTTGATCCAAGTTCTTTCAAGCTAAAATATCAAATTTCCAACAACGACACCCAATATGGCAGAGTTCAAGACAGAACAAACAATAATGACCGACTGAAAGACGAAATTGTTTTTGACGAAGGCGAGTTTGAACATGGCGAATACTACAAAACCACCTTTGATGTGTTCTACAACAGAAAGAAAATAAAAGATGCAATGGCAAGCTCGTTCGTGGTACTAAAAGGCGGATATGCCAAAGATGCCTTCAACGTGTATTACCGTGGAGAAAAAGTCAAAGATGCAATGGCAAGTTCTTTTGTTTACGATGGCAGAGGGTATGGGCACGATGCTTTCAACGCATATTATAAAGGTAAAAAACTTGAATAAAAAACACAAGACTCATCCTAAACGAATCCTAAGCGCATCCTAAAGACATCTCGAAGGCATCTCGAAGACATCTCGAAGACTAATACCTATAAAAAATTTTAGGTTATAAATTCTTCGACAATATCTCCAACTATATTTATATCGCGAGCGATATATCGTTAAATCAACACCATTGCCCATCGTCTTCTGTTGGAAACAAACACCGTCACTCCACTTCTTCAACGAATGGAGAAATTAGAAATTATCAGTAGAAAGAAAGGAGAAAAAGACAAACGGCAACAAATTGTAAGTCTGACAACAAAAGGGAAGAATTTAGAAGAGAAAGCCTATGAGTTGATACCTTCAGGCATGAGAAAACAACTATCGGCATGTCCACTCAAACTTGAAGATTACCATAATCTCGCTTTTGAATTAGATTCTATTATTGAAACATTAAATAATAAAACAACAACACAATGAAATACATAAAATTTTTATTCCGTATTCTGTTAGGACTATTCATGACCTATGCAGGTTATAGTCATCTGACACACGCACGTCAGGAGTTTGTGGCACAAGTGCCAACATGGTTGCAATTCACACCAGCCTTTACAGACTTCATCGTTCTCGCATCAGGCGTGGTTGAAATTTGTTTAGGACTAAGCATGCTCTTCCTTTTTAAGCACAAAGGCCTTGTTGGAGCTTTGCTCGCATTATTCTACGTGCTGATTTTCCCAGGCAACATCAACCAATACATAAACCACATAGATGCTTTCGGACTCAATACCGACCAGGCTCGTCTCATACGCCTATTCTTCCAACCTGTTCTAATCTTCCTTGCCATGTGGTCAACAAATGCATGGAAATTATGCAAAAACCTATATTATAAATATAAAGATAAATAAACTCAAAAATGTTATTACCTATCAGCGCTACATTAAAGGGCATATTATGGACTATACTTTTCGGAATGGCTAAAACATGCCAATACGCAGGCCTTACCATTCTTGGAGTAGAGGGATACAATAGAGTAAAGAACTGGATAAAAAGAAAAAAGCAACCTTAAGACAAACTGATTTAAGGTATAAAACTATCAAATCGTTCAACGTTAAAACAAAAGAATTAACGTTGAACGATTTTTCTTTATTTCAGAGTATCAACTATCTTCTGAAAGTTATTAATAAAGAACTGAGCAGCAGTCATCTTAACACCACCAACAGTTACCTGACGGGCATCTGGATTTTCGGCACTCTGTTTCTTAAGCAATTCTATGCGCGACTGCGCAGCACGAACAATAAGCTTTTTCATCTTCTTATCCTGTGCACAGTTGTCAGCCATTCCGTGAAGCAAAGGCATAAGGTCACGAGCATCGGGCCACACCTTACCACCTGTCTTAATATCTTTCTCCAGATATTTAGCCAATGTAGCATAATCTTTCTGATAATTGGCAACAGTAACAAGAGTAGCATCTTCTATCTGCTCTATATCTGGAACAGAATAATCTATCATCTTCTGCTTATAATTCTTGAACTTAGCCAAATCAAATCCCTTGAACTCACGACCATCAAAGTCCATAAACATACGTGCGCCTTGTTTCCATGCTTTATCAAGAGTCCTTACAGGTTTTTCACCATACTTACTAAGAACAGTTGTGCGAAGACGATAAATATTAAGGAACAACTCATCGTTTGTATCATAGCTTGCTGCAAGGAATTTCTTAAAAAGTACACTATCAGCAACAATCCGTTCAGCAGTCTTTCCTTCTAAAAGTATGCTTGTAACCTGCTTCTTCTCGTTACGAAGATAACTTCTGTCAAGAATATCCATATACTCATTAAGGAAAGCCTCATCACGATTACCTTCCTTGAACTGCTGCTGATACCAAGGCAATCCCTTCTTCTCGTTCAGAAGTCCATCAATAGTCTTGATAAACGCATCAAGAGGAGCCGACCCAACATGAGTAGCCTTCAAACTTCCATCACCATTAAGAATAAGGAATGTTGGATATGCAGCCACATCATACTTATCAGCAAGTTCAGGGCCTTCGCCCTTCTCCATATCCACCTTCCAGCATACAAACTTAGTATTGAAATAATCGCCAGCTTCTTTCTTTGGAAACACCTCACGAGCCATTTGCTTGCAAGGTCCACACCATGAAGTATAGCAATCAATAAACACAGGCTTACCCTGCTCGTTAGCCATAGAGAGAATTTCCTTAAACGTTTTTCCCTCGTTAAAATTTGTCTGTGCATCGACCGACATAGAAATAGCGATCAATGCAAGAAAAAATATAATCTTCTTCATTTTCTCTTTCTTATATATATTATTCACTTGTTGGGAATATAGGTGTTGGAGGTACCATAGTAATAACAAGACTTGTAATCTTACTTGGCACACAACGACGTATGCTATGCACCCTACCCGTACCTGTAGCTACATGGTAAGCATTCTGTGAAGGCGCTCCTCCCACAAGATTATCATAGAAGAATAGTTTGTATTTATCACCATTCTGAGTACCTACGATAAGATTGTCGTAGTTGAATTTCTTATCACCAAACTTAAGACCAAGCCATTGGTTAGTAACAAAATCAACATCGGTAACACCAGGCAGCACAACCTCTTTCTCTGTGTTTGTATCAAAGGCATAAGCATAGAGCTTTCTTCCATCAATAGCATAGATTATAGAAGCGCTACTACCACAGGCAGCCACACGTGTAGCCTTAGCAATATGAAGTGTAGGGTCAAGTTCACGAATCTCTTTCAATGTGTCTTGAGCACCATCTATAAGATGAAGATAGCGTTTGTTGGTAGTCTTATCTTCTGTATAGAACCACACCGTCTCAGTCATAGCATTAACACGTGTAAGACCACTTGCAATACATTCCTGTCTGCCCAGAGTATCACTTGAAAGATCACTCACACCATTACATGTTCTATTCAAATTACGCACACCATGCAGTTTGTTGCTCCAGTATGCCATACCATATTGAGTACCCTTAAGCATCTGTATATGTGGGGTAACATCATCTTCTATTGTAGGCAAAGTCAACTTACCTGTAGTGGTAGAAGAAGCCGACAGTTGGAAACAGCTAACTCCCTTCTTTGACATCATAACACCAAAATTGGCAGCATGACTCAGATTATAATACATATCATCATTATCCTCGCCTGCATAACATACGTTAGTACGGTCAAACACCTGCTTCATATCCTCAGTACGGTATGCACGATAATCTTCTGTTGTAAACAAATGAATCATATTTGCCTTCTCCATCTGGTTAACATCAGGATTAACATAATCCTGCTGATAAAGCATAGCCAGCGAAACAGGCTTACCCTTCATCGGAGCCTCAAACTTTTCAAGAAGATTTTCCATAAGGATAAGGGTGTCTTCATCAGCATCTGTTTCATTAGCCTTTTCCTTGACGGTCTTTAACAGGAAATCAAGCTCAGTATTACCATCTGTAGTTTCCTTAAGTGCATAAAAACCATTAGAGAAAGCCGTTGACACGTTCAAGTTGGCACGAGCATACTGAGCAAGTCCACTTTCTTTTACCTTTACCTCAAGCGTAACAACATAAACACCTGAAGGAAGATTCACCTCATAGTCAAGGTTACGCTCGGTACCGATGATATTTTGTCTAAAACCATCCTTTGAATGTTCCTTGTCAACATACAGATACCATGTGTATTGCAACTGAGAATCATCATACGTAGTGTTTATCTCTGGCGATATAGTAAGATGATTACCCACATACGAAACAGCCGTTTGTTCAGGTATTTCCACTATTCCTATCGTAGGAACGCTGTCTGGGTTGCCAAGAGCACTATTGTCGCTAATACATGAGTTTAGCGTAACAGCCAGCAATCCCAACAATACTATATGAAATATATTTTTCTTCATTTCTTCGTTCTTTATATTATATTTTACTCAAATATTGGCTTTGGAGTGAAACTTACCGGAGTACCATCAACCTCGCACCACACTCCCTTACCGTCGGCAACACGTGCTTCATTCTCACTCGCCAGTCTTTTTGCAAATACCTGATCCATATAAGAAAGATATGCCTTGTCTGAATTATAGTTCTCAAGAATAAATTCATCGCTCCACGACTTACCACTCCACTCTATCATGAGTTGGAATTTCACGTCACCATACGCACCAAACACATGATCAAGGTCGCAAGCATCCCATACAGAAGGCTTCGACACTCTATCTGTAATTGATATCACACGCGTCTGCATCATTGTGAAACCATTCTTAAAGTTTTGATTCTCCTTGAAACGAACCTTTAACACAACACTCTTGGTAAGCAAACCACTATTACGTAAAACCACAATAGGTACTTTGAAATAGCTTTCACCAGCCTTTACAACCTGAATACGTTGTGCATCCTGGCTATCAAAAGCCAAATAGTCAACACCAGCAACAGCATTGTCAGCACCTTCAACCTCAACCTGCTCAAGAGCATACTCGCGATCGAATTCCTTGACAAAGCCGGCAGTCTTTGCCTCTATCCACACAGTATCGTTCTGCACGCTTCCATGTGTCTTGAAATTATATATCAAAGGCGAATTAACAAGAGCTGGAGTCTTTACCAATTCCTCGTTCTGATAATCTTTTCCCTCGCTATTCAAGAAACGGAAATTAAGGTAGCAATCAGAATTGGAATAAGCCTCCAAATCTTTCTCGCACGAGGTGGCAACGGTTAGCACCATGGCAGCCATAACCAAATATTTAATTATCTTCATGTCTTTTCGTTTTTTCAAATACCTTTATTTTATTTCACTCGGATCATACTCCGTTTCTGGCAGAGGAATAATATAAGTGTTCTCATTAGCTTCAGTCTTGTTCCACAATATATTCTTCTCACCCAAACGCTTGTAAGTATAGAACATCTGTCCCTCACCATAGAACTCACGACGATATTCGTTCTCTATCCATGTAGCCACATCAGAAAGCGATGTGAACATTCTTGGACGAGCCACGTTATGCGACTTCATATACTCAACATACAGTTGGTTAACCTCAGTCAGGTCTGTTGACGTCTCCATAACGATAAGATACATCTCTGATGTTCTAAGCATAGGAATAATCTGGTAATAAAGGTTTGGATTAACCACCTTATCGTCAAAGCAATAACGCTTGAAACCAACCCATAGATAACCATCACCATCCTTCAGACTCTGGTTCCAAAGACCAGAATAGCGATTATGGCTTTCTATAGCCTCACCCTCAAAAAGTTTTTCAAGCATCTCATGACTTATGGCAAACTGATTGGCACCATACGAAGAAACAACGTTGTTTTCATTATCTGTGAAGTAATTAACGGCATAATCCTTAATATCATACTTACTGATTGAGAAATAGCACTCATTAGGGCAAGTGGTATAACCACTACCATAGTCTTTCAGTCCACTGAGTGCACGCACAGGGGTACCATCTGCCAACTGAGCATTTATAAGGTCACGAGCGATGGTAAGCGCCGCATCCTTGTCACCTGTATATAATGCCATACGAGCATGCAACGCACGCACAGCCCAGTAGTTAAGGCGCATCTGGCGATACATAAGATACTCGTTCTTCTCATATTCCTCACCAGTAGCGTATGTACGGTTATAAGGATAGATAGTTGCTGGGTCGCTGTCTTTAAGCAGACTCTCAGCTCTTTCTATATCACTCTTCAGTTTAGCTGCATACTCAGCAAAACTATAATACTGCGGAATATCCGTAATGCTTGTAGCCTCAGAATAAGGCAGTTTCACTTCTTTCTCGCCACCATTAGGCATCTGACCGAACAAACGAAGAATATCAAGCTGACAATATGCACGTATAGCATACGCCTCACCAAGTATCACATCATGCATGCGCTTCTCCTTAAACACACCAGTGTTGTCTTCGGCATTCTTTATAATAAGGTTAGCCTGCGCAATAGTCTTGAAAAGAGTAGTATATATGCTCTTTATTGTTGACTTGGCGTTATCAGTAGTATATTCATGACGACTGAGGTCACGCTCACCATAGCGAGAGGTACTTGAGTTTATACGCCACAAATCAGCAAGATTTTCCACACTTGTCATAGTGAGGTTCAAACCATAAGCATTCATACTTGCCATCTGTAAGTAACAACCAGTAAGAGCCGTCTGGAAACCATTCTCAGTAGAGAACTGATCGTTCTCTTTCTGTTCGGTATCAGGGCGCACGTCAAGCCAGTCGTTGCACGATGAAAGGAACAATGGAGCAAGAACAAGGGCAGCTATATAACCAGCCTTTCTCACAGCATTCCCGTTTTTTCTTATATTGATTTTCATAATCCTTTTCTATTTTTAGTTATCATTCATACGCCAGTTTAGAATAGAAGTTTCACACTTCCCTGTATATTGCGGGCGTATGGGTAGTTAACACCACGTTCCTGCTTGATGCTTCCCCAATGGAACAAGTCACTTGCATTCAAGCTAAACACCACAGACTGCATTCTCATAACCTGCTTCAACCACTTGCTATCCCAACGATACTGCAACGAAGCTGACGAGAGTTCAAGAACATTATCTTTCATCACAAAACGTGAAGTAGCACGTGTGGCATCTTCACTATATCCTTTGAAAAATGTCACATCACCAGGCTTCATCCAACGGTCTGTCAACGCACGACGGTCAACATTCTGACTCTTCAACGCATTGATAGTCACCTCAACCTTATCACGCAAGGTACTGTTGTATGAGTATCCGCCCCAATAATATGAGAAGGTGAAGTTAAGAGTCCAGTTCTTGTAACGAACAACGTTACTCAGATTACCTCTATACTTAGGGTCGCCCTGACCACAGAACACCTTATCGCCAGCACGCCAAGAGTCAGTAACATTACCATCACGGTCAACATATATTTCATTACCTGTTGAAGGATCAATACCAAGCGACTTAACTGCATATATAGCATTCTGCGGCATACCCTCATAGAAAAGGTTTGCAACCTCAACATCCTGATTACGATAAGCCTCTGTCTGAGCCTTAACAGCATCCGACAACTTGGTTATCCAGTTTCTGTTATATACTAACTGACCAGTCATCATCCATGTCAGACCGTCTTTCAAGTCACGTATAGGATAACCGCTGAGTGAAAGCTCCCATCCACGGTTCTTCACCTCACCAACATTGGCTATATAACTGTTAATACCCATGCTCGATGGCAAATCCATTGACGACAAGAGGTTTGATGTTTTCTTATCATAGAAGTTAAATTCTCCCTTCAATCTGCCGTTGAACAAACCAAACTCAGTACCGAGGTTTATCTCACGTGTTGTCTGCCATGTAAGGTGTGAGTTTCCCCAGGCAGTAAGTGTAGAACCTATCCAGTTCATATACTTGCTTGAAGTTACCGATCTGAACACAGTGTTTGCTCCTGAGCCACTACCCATCTGAGTACCTACATCACCTAATGAAGCCTTCAGACGAAGAATACTAAGAACAGGATTCTCCTTGAACCACTTCTCGTTATGCACATTCCATCCAATACCTACAGACCAGAATGGTGCCCATTTCCTATCGCTACCGAATGTAGAACTACCATCTACACGATACGACAAGTCAACATAGTAACGTGAGTCGTAAGTATAGTTCACGTTAGTTGTTAAACCAATACGACGGCTCTTGTCCTTAGAACCTGAAGGTGTACCGTTCTTAACATACTGACGGGCATTTCCAAGGAAAGGATTCTCGCTGTCTGATATACCCTCTGCCTCGAAAACATACGCAAGATTATCACGAGAAGAGATGTTATAGTCGGCACCCACATACAACTGATGCTTGTCAGCAAACACATGACTATATGACAATGTAGCATTACCGTCATAACTATATCCGTTGCCTGTGCCATAGCGATACAATCCACGACGGAGGAAGCCCTCATCATCCTGATACTCACTATAGTGACCGTAACTGTTTGTTGTAAAATAAGAATGTTCAGCAGGCAAGAAATAATCGCTTGTATTATTAAACTTGCTTATACCCAACTGACCACGAAGGGTAAGATCTGGAATGATATGCCACTCCACAGCAAAGTTATTGGTAAGTGTCTCATGTCCCGACTTATCAATAGTATTCAGTTCTGCATCATAAAGAGGATTGGCACGACCCGCACCCTGTGACGGACCAAGGAAATGTTCAAACTGCTGACGCAACGCACCTGTCTCATCATAAGGAATATCGTATGGCTGCAACGATACATACTGACTATAGCTGCCATAATTACTCTCCTGCGAACGAACAAGGCCAAGAGTAGTATAGTTCTTGAAAGTAATATTCTTCAGGTTATACACAAGCTGAATACTTCCGTTGAACGAACGACGGTATGAGTTTTTCATCGTACCCTCAGTATCTTTGTAGTTTGCACTTATAGCCCAACGGAACTGCTCACTACCACCTTCAAGACGTGTGTTATAGTGCGAACCCACACCAGTACGAACAGGTTTCTTCAACCAGTCGGTAGTAGCACCACTAAGCACATTACGCAACTTCTTGTTGTAATGCTCCTGGAAATTAAAATCATTAGGGATATAATCATTTGAATACAAACCAAGCGAATTTTCAAGTTCAAGCTTCTCCTTTGCATTCAGATAATCGTAACTTGTAAGATCGGGAGCCTCAATATCAATACCCACCTCAGCCTGAATACGAAGCTTACCAACCTCGGGCTGACGAGTAGTAACAACGATAACACCATTAGAACCTCTCGAACCATAGATGGCTGTTGCCGATGCATCTTTCAAGATATTGATACTCTCTATTTCCTCATCGTTATAGTCCATGAGTTTTTCAAGCGACATCTCGAAACCATCAAGAATAACAAGAGGTGTGTTCACTGAGTTTTTTGTTGAGCTGTTAAACTCAGCCACGCTCATAGGCAAACTCGAGTTACCACGGATATTAATCTGCGGCAGGTTATTAGGGTTACTACCCGCAAGGTTGTTCACCTGGAAGTTCAACGATGCATCAATACTCTTCAATGTCTGCAACAGGTTCTGACCACGGTGAAGTTCAATATCTGTCTTGTCAATAGTAGTCACCGAACCGGTATAGCTCTCACGAGCCTTCTTAAAGATACCAGTAACCACAACATCAGCAAGCTCATTATTGTTTTTCATAACCACATCGCGCTTCACATCACCAGTACCCTTAGCAATGGTAATCTGCTGACTCTCCATACCTACGTAACTAACCTTCATAACAAGTTGCGAAGCAGGAATCTTCAAAGTATAAAATCCATTAACATCAGTAATGGTACGACTATCGCCGGCAACAATAGATACGCCAACCAAGGGTTCGCCCTGATCATCACGCACATATCCGCTTACCTTACGATCGTCATTGGCATTTAGTTTCTCGACCTTAGGCTGTTCCAAAACGGTTTGTTCTTCCGTTTGTGATAGCCCCCCACCAGCCGTTGCATTTGTCGAATAGCCGACCATAGCAACTGCAATAAGTGTCATTAGATCACATTTCAGTTTAACCATACATTTTAGTTTAAGTTTATATTATAATTAGTCTCTCTGAACATCATAACAGATTACGTGCATTACATAGTTAAAAACTACATAAAGTGGTTTATTTTCGTTTATCTGCAATTATTCTATAGTTTTTGCGTCACAAAGATAGCATTATTTCACTATCATCTTATCTTTCCCCATTACATCATTACAAAAAATACCATATTAGTGGTACTGATTTCTATTTAAACTTCATGATATGGGCATTAGAAAACATTTCGGCTGCAAATATAACACTTTTAAACTAAACAACCATAAAAATATACTATTTTTTATTAATCACACGCTCACGATAACAAATCATAAACAACAATCTTCCCTCCATCTCCCTCCAAGACGTTAGTCAATTCTCTAATTCTTGATAAAAACAAAACTCGTGGAGATATTTTTCGATAAATTTGGGGGCACCCGCAAAATCCTGTATTGAGATTTTAAATATACTCTGTATAAATCAAAAGGAAAATGAAGATGATTAGAGCATTCTGCTCTTTTAATGATTTTATGCTGCTGTCTTTATGAAAACAAGTTTTCAACAGCCTGCATCATAA
>CAJOCR010000015.1 GCA_905236755.1 uncultured Prevotella sp. | reverse complement strand
TTAATAATTATGGAATTAAAAAATCAAAATTGACAAACTTGTAATTAAAATAATTCGTAACTCGCAATTCTAAATTTGTAATTGCTAAATGGGTTGATATTTTTTGCGCTTATTCGCGCAATTGCGCATCAGCGCCTGATTTTCTAAAAAGATGAAAGGCTTTAGCCTAATGAGTTTATGTTACAGAATGTTGAAAACGTGTTTTCATAAAGGCTGAAACATAAAATCATCATAAGAGCAGAATGCTCTTTCATCTTTATTTTCTTTAATATAGAGAATTAAGCATGCGCACGCCAAAGGCGTGCTAAATGAAAAATGAAAAATGATAAAGAAGGCAGCAAATGCCGCCTTTGCTATTATCTGCTTTAAGTTCTTGAAGTCCGAAAAGTTGAGCTACTCACGAAACTTAAATTTCTAAAACAAATTTTGCGAATATTTTGCATATTATACTTATAATTTGTACTTTTGCGCCAAATATTATATTTCTGTTTATTACATAACAAGGATATACTGCGAATAAATTAAAAGTTTTTTTGAAGAAATAATAATATAGAGATATTAAAATTATGGGTAAGAAGAGAATCATTCTTCCACTCCTACTTTCTTTGTGCGCTTCAACAGTTACAACAGCATGGGCTTCTATTCCTCAGAATGTAACTACAACTAAAGAAGAAGGTGTGGTTAGTGGACAAGTGATGGACGAAACAGGGCAACCTCTTCCAGGAGTAACAATCCGCATTGATGGCACAAATGGTGGTGTGGCTTCTGATTACGAAGGAAGATTCAGTATCAAGGTTCCTAAAGGTAAATCAATTCACGTAACATGTAGTTACATTGGTTGTAAAACACAGAAACTAACCCTAAAATCGGGAGAAAAAGATGTTGTTATTCTGATGCTTGACGACAAGGCTACTCTTGAAGAGGTGGTTATTACTGGTTATCAGCAGATTGATCGCCGAAACCTCACTTCATCTGTAACAAGCGTAAAGATGGATGACATTGCCCGTGCTGGTGTGTCGTCTGTTGACAAAATGTTGCAAGGACGAATTCCCGACTTGGTTCTAAGCAACAATAGTGGTGAAATCAATTCAACACCAAAAATACGTATCCGTGGTACTTCAACTCTTATTGGTAATCGTGAACCTCTATGGGTTGTTGATGGTATTATTATCAACGACCCGGTAAACCTAAAGTCGGATGTTATAAACGACCCAGATTATATTAACCGCATTGGTAATGCCATTTCGGGTATCAACCCTCAGGACATCGAACGCATTGATGTGTTGAAGGATGCGGCGGCGACAGCACTCTATGGAACACGTGCTGCCAATGGCGTTATCGTGGTAACTACCAAAAAGGGACGTGCAGGAAAGCCTGTTATTTCATATTCGTTTACAGGAACCATGCGTCAACGTCCAAGATACACCGACTCTAAGATTGACCTTATGAACTCTTTGGAGCGCACCCAGGTTTCAAGAGAACTTGCTAATATGCACTATAGTTTCCCAAGCGATATGTCGTATGTAGGCTATGAAGATGCCTTACAGAAATACTATAGTGGTGTTTACAGCCGTGCAGAGTTTGAACAGGCTGTTGCTGCTGCCGAGACACAGAACACCGATTGGTTCAAGCTGCTCACACACGACAGTTTCTCACAGGATCACAATGTGAACATCTCGGGTGGTGCTGACAAATTCCGCTACTATGCTTCATTAGGCTACACAGATGACGATGATGTGATAAACAATAACACAGGAAAGCGCTACACAGCAGCTACCAATCTTGATTTCACACTCAACGACAAGTTCCAGGCAAGTCTGAATCTGTCTATGTACACAAACAAGAAACGTTACAACCAGACAGAATTATCGCCTATTGATTACGCCTATAACACATCGCGCACAATACCTGCATACGATAGCGATGGCAACTACTATACATATAAAAAGAATACATTAAGCTCGGGAGCATACGATTATAGCTTCCTCAACGAACTCGATAACAGCTATGTAAGCCAAAGAACAAATGGCTTTAAGGCTACTATGAACCTGCGATATGCACCAAAAGAGTGGTTGAATTTCAACGCCATACTTGCATATAGCGGAACAAACACTAATATTGAGGGCTGGTATGGCGAACGCACTTTCCACGCTGCAGCATTGCGAATGAGCCAATATGGTGTGCCAGCACCTGCTAACTCAGAAATGCCTTTCGGAGGTGAGCTTTCAGAAGATAACACAGAATTACACGACTGGACTGCCAGATTGCAGGCAAACATAAACAAAGACTTTGGCGCCAACAAAGAGCACAACATCAACATTGCTGTGGGTATGGAGGCAAGCTCAAGCAGATATAAAGGTAACCAATTCACACAAAGAGGATATTATGCTGACAGAGGACGCAAATTCACCACATCCATTCCTGAGAAATATGCATCCTATCTTAATTGGTTGGCTACCAACATGCCTACTATCACAGACAACCTCACCAACCTTGCCTCGGTTTACGGTACTGCATCATATAGCTACAAACAATATTTCACAGTAAATGCCAACACACGCTATGATGGTTCAAACCGCTTTGGTGACAGAAGTAATGAAAAGATACTACCTGTATGGTCGGTATCTGGAAACGCAAACATCAAGGAAATAGCAAATATAAATGCTAAATGGCTTGAAGCCTTAACCTACAAGGTTTCTTATGGAGGGCAGGGAAACATGCTCGAAGGACAAACACCAAAGCTTACCATCACAAAGGGCGCATACGACACACACTATGGCGAGATGTCGTCAACGGTGGATAAGTTTGCCAACCCTGATTTGAAATGGGAAAAGACGCAATCATTTAGCACCGGCATCGAAGCTTCACTTTTCAAAGGACGTTTACTGTTCACAACAGAATATTACTACAAGAAAACCAACGACGCATTCATGAACAAAACCATCTCGGATGTGAACGGTTATACATCATATATTGTAAACTCCGGACAGATTATCAACAAGGGTTATAACTTTGCTATCACAGCAACACCAATACAGAACGACGACTGGAACTGGATGCTTTCGGCAACAATGGCTAAGGTGATGAACAAAATGAATACTGCTCCAGGAGAGGATGCCTATGACATAAACGACTATCTTGATGGCACAGCTATTGTAAACGGAGAACCAATAGGCTCGTTTTATTCATACCGCTTTGCTGGACTGAATCCTAAAGACGGAGGTCCTATGTTTGATGATTGGCAAGACCGACAAAACGAGCTGATTGGGCTTAGCAAATACGAAACTGCAATACGTGTGCTTGAGCTGAGTGGAAAAAGAGACCCAGACATAACTGGTAGTTTGAGTTCTACACTCACATATAAAAATTGGAGATTGGGAATATTTATGGATTACTCTTTGGGCAACAAAATACGCTTGTTCCACTTGTTTAACCAAGGAATAGGAACCAACCTCGGCCCCGGATACATCTATCCTGAGAACAACCTTAACAGAGCATTGCTCAATCGCTGGATGAAACCGGGTGATGAACAGTTCACCGACATTCCTTCTATCATGAGCAAGGATCAAGATGGATTCTACAACTACACATCACATTGGTCTGAGAAGAGTTCCTATCAGGGTGTAACATTTGGAAGAGACGCATGGACCATGTATGATTACAGCAACGCACGCGTGGTAAGTGCTGACTACCTAAGACTTACAAGTATTAGTCTTACATACGAAGTTCCTGTAAAGACACTCATAAACTATGGGTTGCAACGCATGGCTATAACAATAACAGGAAACAACCTTTACACTTGGTGTAACAGCAAACTAAAGGGACAGACACCAACCCAGAGTGGGTTTGCTGAGGTGCAGTTAGGTGACAACCCATACTACACCATAGGCGTGAACATTCAGTTCTAATATGTAGAATACACAAAAAAGATTATTATGAAGATAAATAAAAATATAAAAAAGAAGATAAAGGCCACTGGTATCATCCCTGTTGCCCTTCTACTTTTTACTTCATGTGGCGACTTCTTGAAGGAATATTCTCAAGACACCGACTATGTACGCTCATGGCGCGACCTTGATGAATTGCTTATTGGCTCGGCCTATCAGAACACCTTTGCTGCTGATATGCTGGGATCTACAAGCGACAACCAATACTTTATTCATTTCCTTGCCGACGAACTTGATGAATACAAGGGGCCTTGCTATGAAGAAGGATCATCTGAGTACGATGGAAAGGAACGTGTGTTTGGCTACTACACCTGGCAGGCGCGTAGCGGACAACTTGACACATACGCAGGCTTTAACAAGGAAAACGATAGCTGGGCAGAATACTACAAGCTTATCAACGTAACCAACAACGTTATTGAAAACGCAAACGAGCTTGAAGGCAATACCGAGGACCAACGTAAGGGTAAGCTCAAGGTATGCGGAGAAGCTCATTTCCTTAGAGCATACTACTACTTCATGCTTACCAATTTCTATGGAAAAGCATACGACCCGGCAACGGCAGCTACCGATTTGGCGGTGCCAATAAAAACATCACAAGAGGTTGAAGATAAATTCTTCAACCGCAACACAGTTCAGGAATGTTACAACCAGATTCTCAGCGACTTGCTCCTTTCTGAAAAGGAACTTGCAGAATATGGCACACAAACATCTAAATACCGTGCCAGCATAACAGCTGCACACCTGCTGTTGAGCAGAGTTTATCTCTATATGCAAAACTGGGAAAAAGCTGCTGAATACGCTCAGAAAGCCATCGACGAGCATCCTTCATTGGCTAATCTCAGAACAATGAGCCACACATCTGGTATCATTTCGCAAACATCGCCAGAGCTTATTTTTTCTATGGGTAGCAATAGCGTTATGGAATATACCATCAACCATTTGAAGTCATTCACCATCACACAGAGCATTTACGATATGTATAGCAACGATGATTTGCGCAAAACTCAGTATATCTGGACAAATGGCAGCTTCCACGGCTACAAGAAATATCCAGCAAATACCAAGGCCATAAAACCTGAAAAAGAAGGAGAAGAAGAAGTACAGGAAGATGACATAACATATTACTTCAAAGGATATTATTTTGGATTGCAAAAGCAATACAACGATGTGAGCGATAAAAACTTTTTACGTAGCAGCGAGGCTTATTTGAACCTTGCAGAGGCTTTAGCATACATGGGCAAGGAAACTGAAGCTCGCAATGCTATAAACAGCTTGAGAAAATATCGATTTGCCGAAGGAGCCGACTACCAAATTACTTCTACAGGCAACAAACTCATTGAAGATATTCGTGATGAGCGCGAGCGCGAACTGCTGCTCGAAGGACACAGATGGTTTGACCTCAGACGATATGCTGTAAACACAAAATATCAGCAGAAAACAGAAATAACACATCACTATTATTATTATGAAAAGCGCGAATCTACAGTGGCAACATCATTGTGTACATTCAAACTTTCAGCTGACGACTGGGGATGGGTATTGCCTTTGCCTCAAAGCGTTATTGACTACAATATTGGAATGAAACAGAACACACGTGGAGAGCGAACATACACTTCTATAAATCTATAAAAGGATAAATCTATGAATAAGATTCTAACTACAATATGCATTTTGACTGCTGCAATATGCTTTGCTGCCTGCGAGGGCGAAGACTCACTACAGCCAAGCCATGCCGATACGAATCCATTTTCTGTTGATGACAATGCCAACGATGAGGAAAGTTTGCTACGCAAGAACTTCTTTTCAAGAAACGGTAGCTACTTGCTTTACAACGACACATTGAATGATGGCGAACGGCTTGATATAGGATATGTTATGACTGCTTCGCAGAATAACAATGTATATATATATGAATATCTTAAGACGATAGAGGAAAAAAGCCTTGCTGCTGACTTTGTAGAACAATATCTTCTTCCACATTTAGGAAAAAGGTTGCGTCCGTTCGCTTTCCTTCTCGTAAAAAACATAAACCACTTCATCTACCAAGACGGACTACTCTTAACACCCTATGACGGAACAGAGAACCCTTCGTTTGTTGTTGGAGTACGTGCAACAGCCATTTCAATGAGCGCTATAACAGAAATGGATGATAGCGAGAAAAAAGATTACTCAAAAGTATTGATAATTGATATTATGACTAATATAATATCGCATCAAACAACCGATACTTTCAACCAGTTCACAAGTTACGGAAAGAACTACTATGGAATCTGGATGGACGGATGGATTGAAACAGAAGAAGAAGGTATGCCTCTACAAAATGCAAAAGGCTTTATTGCTCCACATCAAGACGAATGGGGAACATTCTGGTCGGCATATCCAACTGTTGAGGAGGATGTTAAAGCATTTATTAACTTGGCAATGAATAGCTCTTTAGAAGAGGTTGAACAGAAATATACTGATTATCCAGATATCATCAGCAAATATAAACTGATGAAGAAACTTATCAACGAATTAGGTTATATAGAATAACTGTATGAAGAAAATAATTTTGGTGCTGCTCGCTATAATAACTATGAGCAGCTACGCACAAAAAGGATTTGTTATCAAGGGATACGTACCATCGCTTCCTGATGGAACTGTAGTTGGTGTTGGCGAGAATGAAGACTCTATCACCGAATGTGCTTCGGCTGTAGTGAAAAACGGCAGATTCATACTAAAAGGAAGCGTAAAGCATCCGGTAATAGGAACACTTACAACAAACAACCTTGATTTAATTGAAAAGAACCATTGGCCAGATGATTCTATTCACTGGAACTACATAGATATGTTTATCTCTAACGACGAGATAACTGTTGACAAGGATTTGAAAATACATGGCACACAAATTCAACGTGACTATGATGAACTATTGAACATGGGTGAATGGCGAGACAACGACTCATTAGCATGGAAATTCATCAATACACACCCTACATCTGTTGTTTCTGCCATGCTCGTAAACAACATGTTGAAACGTGGCTATGGGTTACAAAAAGCAGAAGTGGAACGCCTGGCAAAGGCAATAACTGCTGTACCAGATGATCCTTCACGATTTGAAGAATATAAATGGCGTGTGGAATATGCAAGAAAAACAACTGTAGGCGCAGAACTTATCGACCTTGAAATATACGACAAGGACAACAAGATTACTCATCTCAAAGATGTTGTGCCACAGGACGGACGATTTGTTCTGATTGATTTCTGGGCAAGCTGGTGTGGTCAATGTCTTGCTGCTTTCCCCAAATTGGAAAAACTTGGAGAGAAATACAAAGATGGATTTACTATCATTGACCTCTCTATTGACGTGAAAGACAATGCATGGCGCAATGCTATGAACAAACATCCACAGAAATGGCAACAGTATCGCACTACAGCTCAAGGCTACAACGATCTGTTTACAAAATACCAAATTGGAAACGGAGTGCCTTATTTTGTTATGATTGCACCCGATGGAAAAGTAATGAAATCGCCACAAAGTGTAGAAGAGATAGAGGAAATCTTGAAACAACATCTATAAACAGGGATTTTGTATGAAATGGAAAAGTATATTGGCATTTGTAGGCATAATCATAATGATGCCTGCGAATGCACAACAAATTATAATAGAAACTACCGACACTGCAATAACAAGCAACCACTTGTTTGCTACGCCAGAGGGGGAATACATCACATTGTCATTCAATAACAAAGGCATAGCCAACTACAATTGCAACAGCATTAAGGTAAAGACAATCACAACTCTAATGCTGCAGGATGGAAATATGTTTGTTATGGTGTGTGAACCTGGAAAAACTCAAAAGCTAAAGCTTTCATACAATAAAGCTGGCAAGGTAGCAGGAAAACTATCAGGAGCTAATGCTGATATAGCCGAACTATTTACCGAGTTCACAAAATTCTCGCCAGAGATAGATTTCAACGAAGAAAGTAATTTTGACGTTATTTCTAAGAAACGTGCCGAGGCAGCAAAGAAACTCGATGAGTGCTATGTTCGCCTGGTTAATATGGCTAAAAAGCTAAAAGACAAGGACGACATAGAGGCAAACTTGAGAGATATAGAAAAAACATATCTCGCACATCGCCTTTCGCTCCTTGAAAACGAGGACTATCTAACTAATCGTGACCCAAGAGAAGATCAAAGATACATGAAACTTGTTGCAGAGATTGACCCTAACGACACTCTGAACCTTAGCAATGATCTTGTATCTACATTCATACGTGCGCATTTTCCAGAACGAATAACAAAGGAAATGCCTGCCGAAAACTATGGCATAGGATTTATAAACACTGTTGACAAATACGTAACCAACAAACAGATTCGCGACTTGCTCATGGAAAGTACCATCAATAACATGTTGGGCACCTCCACCCCATTCAACATTGATGCTTTCTGGCAAGTAGCCAAGGAAAAGGCTGATTCTGCAATCATTGCACGCTTTCAATATATTGTTGACGCAAGAAAAAAAACTAAGGCTGGAATGCCATGCCCCGACATCACATTCTCTGATGCCGAAGGTAACAAGCATCACCTAAGTGAATTCAAAGGCAAACTTGTATATATTGACCTATGGGCTACATGGTGCGGACCATGTGTTATGGAGATTCCGAAACTCGCTAAGCACGTAGAGGAATATAAAGAAAACAACAATGTTCAGTTCATAAGCATAAGTCTTGACGAAAACATAAAGGCATGGCAAAACAAAATAGCAAAAGACAAGCCACAATGGCCACAATTCATAGCCAATGCTGAAGAAAACAAGATTATATCTGAAACTTTCGGTGTGATGTCTATTCCTCGCTTCCTTATCATCAATCCAGATGGAACAATACACAATGCGGAAGCATTCAGACCATCAGACGAAAAATTCAAAGAAAAACTCGATGCTGCACTTCAATAAATAACAAAGCCTCTCCCATCCCTCTCCAGCGCGAAGTAAACTTCGCTATTGAAGATTGAATATTGAATATTGAAAAATGAAGCGCAAAGCGCTTTCTAATATTTCAATATTACTTGGGGGCTAACCAACAGCTTGCGTTTCTTGCTTGCATAATTCCAAACTCATAATTTGTAATTGCGCTTGCGCAATCAATTTCAAATTTATAACTCGTAATTTTAAATTCTGATTAGGCTTTTCAAGCAAAAAAATTGAAAAAACAAGCTGTTTTTGTTGTTCTTTAATTATTTCTTAGTATTTTTGAAACCAAATGCAAAGAATTAACGTCTAAGAACAAAAATAACAATAACATAATAACGACTTATGAAAAAAGGATTAATCATCGGCTTAGCCGTAGTTGCTGTAATCGTAATATGGGCTATCAGCACATACAACGGACTTGTTAAAGAACAGCAGAAAGTTGAAGAGTCATGGGCTCAGGTTGAGAATGTATATCAACGCAGAGCCGACCTCATTCCTAACCTTGTGCAAACAGTAAAGGGGTATGCCAAACACGAAAAGGAAACACTCGAGGGAGTGGTTCAGGCTCGCGCAAACGCAACATCCGTGAAAATTGACGCTTCAAACCTTGACGAAGCATCACTCAAGAAATTCCAGGCTGCACAGGGAGAACTCGGATCTGCACTCAGCAAACTACTTGCTGTGCGTGAAGCATATCCTGACCTGAAAGCTAACGAAAACTTCCGAGACCTTCAGGCACAACTCGAAGGCACAGAAAACCGCATCACAGTAGAGCGCAGAAACTTCAACGAAGTGGCACGCAACTATAACACTGCTGTTCGCACTTTCCCAAAGAACATCTTTGCTGGTATGTTCGGTTTCCAAACAAAGCCTTATTTTCAGGCAGAAGCTGGCGCTGAAAAGGCTCCTAAAGTAAGTTTCGACGACTAATGGCTTTAACTGATTTTCTTAAAACCGAAGAACAGCAACGCGTTGTTGATGCCATTGCAGAAGCAGAGCATTGCACATCGGGAGAGATATGTGTTCACATAACTCCCCGATGCTGGGGCAGTCCATACAAAAAGGCATTGAGGAAGTTCTACAAGTTAGGACTATTCAAAACTGAACGCAGAAACGCTGTTCTTATATTCGTTGCATATAAATCGCGCAAGTTTGCAATAATTGGCGATGAAGGCATAAACAATTGCGTGCCAGAAGGCTTTTGGAATAAAGCTCTGCAACAACTTGGCGATAAGTTAAAAACAGGTGAGCCATGTCAAGGACTTTGTCAAGCCATTCATCTGATAGGCGAACAGTTGTCGGCCTTTTTCCCTGCTGACAAGGAGGAAAACAACGAACTGAGTAATGAAATCATCTATGAAGATTAAACATATTACCCTACTCATACTCACTTTTCTCTTTGCACTAACTACAGCAGCAAAGAGTGGTGACGTAATTCCCGAAAAGCCTAATCCACCACGACTGGTTAACGACTTTGCAGGAATAATCCCAGATGCACAGGCAATGGAGGACACCTTGGAACGCTTTGCACGAGAAACGTCCAATCAGATTGTGGTGGTAACAGTAAACGACCTTGGCGATTACGACAAAGCTGACTTTGCACAGAGATTGGGACAGAAATGGGGTGTGGGTAACAAGAAATATAATAACGGAATAATCGTTCTTGTAAAACCAAAGAACAGCACCAACGGACAAGCGTTCATAGCTACTGGATACGGCATGGAAGGTCCCCTACCCGATGCTCTCTGCACACGCATTGCACGCAACGAGATGGTTCCCTTCTTCAAGGAAAATGACTATAGTGGCGGAATATGGGCTGCACTAAATAAGCTAATGCCTATTGCCAAAGGCGAATTCGATGAAGAAACATATATGAATGAGGATGATGATGTTGGAGTGGGAATCATTGTCTTTACTCTTATAATGTTTATTATTATACTCATTGCTTCTGTATATCATGATAAAAATCGTGGTGGAGGAAATCGCGGAGGTGGTCGCCGTGGCAGAAACGGAATTGACGACATAATAGAAGCTGCCACATGGGGCGCACTTCTAAATTCAGGTTCACACCACAGTCATGGAGGCGGTTTCGGCAGCAGCGGAAGTTTCGGTGGTGGTTTCGGCGGATTTGGAGGAGGCTCCTTCGGTGGCGGAGGAGGCGGTGCTTCCTGGTAACAGATTAAACCACTTAATAGTAATAAGTTCTTAATAATAGTAACATAAAGAAACTCCCTCTCTCCAAAAGAAATTGGAAAGAGGGAGCCTTTTTTATTATATCAAAACGTTAAACGCCTTTAGTCTTCCATCAACTTGCGGTATCTTGTTTTCTTGATTTCATCATTACCCAATCTACGAGCCTTGTTTATTTCGTAATCAGAATAGTCACCCTCAAAATAAACAACCTCGCCATTGCCCTCAAAGGCAAGAATATGTGTACAGATACGATCAAGGAACCAGCGGTCGTGACTAATTACTACTGCACAGCCTGCAAATGCCTCAAGACCTTCTTCAAGAGCACGAAGTGTATTAACATCAATATCGTTGGTTGGCTCATCAAGGAGAAGCACATTTCCCTCCTGCTTCAAGGCAAGTGCCAACTGCAAGCGATTGCGCTCGCCACCAGAAAGCACACCACAAAGCTTACTCTGATCTGTGCCTGAGAAATTGAAACGAGAAAGGTAGGCACGTGCATTAACATCACGACCACCAATGCGCAAAGTCTCATTACCCTGAGAAACAACTTCATACACAGTCTTGTTAGGATCAATATCCTTATGCTGCTGATCAACATAAGCAAGTTTTACAGTTTCACCAACAGCAAACTCACCGCCATCAACACTCTCAAGTCCCATAATCATACGGAAAAGAGTAGTCTTTCCTGCACCATTCTGACCAATAACACCTACAATACCATTTGGCGGCAAAGTGAAATTAAGATCATTAAATAGAACTTTATCACCAAAAGCCTTTTTTACATTATGAGCTTCAATAACTTTATTACCCAAACGAGGACCATTTGGAATGAATATCTCAAGTTTCTCTTCACGCTCTTTCTGTTCCTCATTAAGCATCTGCTCGTAGTTGTTAAGACGAGCCTTACCCTTAGCCTGACGAGCCTTAGGAGCCATACGAACCCATTCAAGCTCACGTTCAAGGGTTTTTCTACGCTTTGAAGCACTCTTCTCTTCCTGAGCCATACGCTTAGTCTTCTGGTCAAGCCATGAAGAATAATTACCCTTCCAAGGAATACCCTCACCACGGTCGAGTTCAAGAATCCACTCTGACACATCATCAAGGAAGTAACGGTCGTGAGTAACAGCTATAACTGTACCCTCATACTGCTGCAAATGCTGCTCCAACCAATCAATACTCTCGGCATCAAGATGGTTGGTAGGCTCATCAAGAAGAAGCACATCGGGCTTAGTAAGCAATAGTTTACACAATGCCACACGACGACGCTCACCACCTGAAAGGTTAGTAACAGGCCAGTCGCCAGGAGGACAATGAAGAGCATCCATAGCACGTTCAAGCTTTGAATCAATATTCCAAGCATCGGTAGAATCAATAATATCCTGTAGCTCTGCCTGACGAGCCATCAGCTTATCCATCTTACTGGCATCACTATAATACTCTTCAAGACCGAATTTCACATTTATCTCATCATACTCCTTCAATGTGTCATATATCTGCAGAACACCCTCTTGAATATTCTCTTTAACTGTTTTTTCCTCGTTAAGAGGAGGATCCTGCGGAAGATAGCCTACACTATAACCAGGGCTCCACACTACTTCACCCTTAGTTGGTTCTACCAAGCCAGCAATGATTTTCATCAATGTTGACTTACCTGCACCATTAAGACCGATAATACCGATTTTAGCACCATAGAAGAACGAAAGGTAAATGTCCTTCAGAATCTGTTTCTGGTTCTGGGGGATAATCTTAGATACACCCACCATTGAGAAGATAATCTTCTTGTCGTCTACTGTCGCCATTTATTGAATATTTAATCTTTAAAGTGCAAAGTTACAAAATAAACTCAATAGTTACATAATTATTTGGTATTTCAATTACAAAAATGTATTTTTGCAAATAAATAAACTGAACTTTAGCAAGTTCAGAAGATAAAGGAAGTAAAAGGGAGTTATGCCGCTTTCTGCGGCGAAGATAGAGGACAATACAACAAAAAGCAAATGTCTTATATCTTCTTCTATCTCCTTCTAACTCCCTATAACTACGGAGCAAGCAGAGCTTGCGAAACTTTAGTAAATAACTAACTAACAGTAAACAACATAAAAACATGAACAACTCTATTCATTATAACTTTTCTGATACCAAACCTCATTACCACATTCTTGACGGATTACGCGGAGTAGCTGCACTATTAGTACTATGGTACCACGTTTTTGAAGGGTTGGGATTTGCAGGATATGTAAATGGAGTAAGTGACGGGATGATAACAACATTCAATCATGGCTATCTTGCCGTAGACTTCTTCTTCATTCTCTCAGGATTTGTCATCGGATATGCCTATGACAGCAGATGGCAAAAAGGATTTACCACGAAAGAATTCTTCCGCAGACGAATAATACGACTACATCCAATGGTTGTTCTTGGCGCTATTATTGGACTGGTTACATTTATTATTCAAGGCGCTGTCACATGGGACGGCAAACACATTGCTACATCAATGATGATGTTATCACTGTTAGCAGCAATATTTATGATTCCAGCTGTACCTGGATGCAATTACGAAATAAGAGGAAACGGAGAAATGTATCCATTGAATGGACCTGCATGGTCGCTGTTCTTTGAGTATATAGGAAACATACTTTATGCGCTATTTATTCACCGACTATCTACACGCATCTTAGGCATAATAACAACCTGTCTCGGAATTATTCTTGCATGGTTTACCATTGCCGACGTAGCACATACGGGCTCGTTTGGCGTTGGCTGGACAATGGACAACATAAATTTCTGGGGTGGTATGCTTCGTATGATGTTTCCATATACGATGGGTATGTTTTTATCTCGCATCTTTAAACCAATTGAGATACGAGGCAGTTTTTGGATATGTAGCATCATTCTTTTTCTCCTTTTCGCCGTTCCTTACAACACTTGGAACGGATTATTCGAAAGTTTTTGCATAATCATCGTTTTCCCGATACTAATATGGATTGGAGCTTCTGGAAAAACAACAGACCACAAAACAACAACTATCTGTCATTTCCTGGGTGAAATATCATACCCGTTATACATCATCCATTATCCATTTATGTACCTATTCTACGCTTGGATGATTAAACATCAAATCTACAATCTCTCACAATGCCTATACCTTTCGATAGCAGTAACTTCTGGCATTATAATCTTAGCATGGCTTATAATGCGTTGCTATGATATTCCTATAAGACGCTGGCTCAACAAACTATAGGTATAGAAGTACCCATAATAGCATTAAGGAACTGTTCATCACTGATATCAGCTTTACACCGTAATATATATACCGCCTTAGAAACATCTTCTGCATTCAAGGTTCGACTAAGCAACCGAGCCTTAACCATATGTGGTACAACACGTTGCAGAACAGCATAACTTAATCCTGTTTGCTTTTTTATTTCGTCAATATCACAAGAATTAGCACCACGCTTCTGACGTTGACAGAAATATTCAAATACCAGCCTGCACTCGGCAATATGCTGCTTTATGCTTGGCATTGTTGTTTCTGACAACCCAAAAGTATCAAGTTTCTGATTGGCATGACATAACTCTACACACCCCAGAATAATATACCATGATATCTGCACCCATAAGAGGAAGAGCGGTAATGCCGCAAAAGAGCCATATATAATGCTGTAGCTGGTGAATAATATTTGGAAATAGAAATAGCATTTCTGCAAAAGAATAGTCATTAATGCAGCTATCAAAGCAGGCAGCCAAACATAACGTAACCTAACTTTTGTATTTGGAACGAATAAAAAAGTAAGCATAAAAAACAACCAAAGTACTATCACTGGAAGCATTACACTTACTATAAACTTGCTAACAGGCTGCCACAATAAAAAACCAGGAATACTTTCAAGAATAGTATTTAAAAACACACTCACCCCTGAAAATAGAATTAGAAGAAACGGCACTATGAAAATCATTGCAACATAATCAACTATAGTTCGCTTCAAATCACGTTCACGCTTAACATGCCATATACTATTAAAAACACTTTCTATATCACGAATAAGCATTATAACGGTATAAAGCATAAATAACAAGGCTATACCAACAAACCATCCTGTATGCGTATATACTATATATGAATGAGCAAGACTAATTATAGCATCGGCTGCCTGTGGCTGACTGGAAAAAAACTCCTTACATACTCTAGCGACCTCTTCCTCAAACCCAAAGCCTTTACTTACTGCAAAAATAATTGCAAAAATGGGAATAATAGCCATTATTGTATTAAACGACAGGCGAGCTGCAAAATCCATATGATTAAGTCGTATTAGTCCATCAGCTGCAATAACAAAACGGTCAGCAAGTTTTACTATCATGCTGTCTGCATGAGATTGTCTCCATCGATGATATCTAAGAATAATATTCATAGGCTTATAAGTTTCTTTTTTCTGCGAAGATAACATAAAAGGAAATAAGTTCAAAGCATTTTGAAAAAATAGTTGTATCTTTGCATTTCGTATTCTAAGAATAAATAACCGAAAAAATGAAGCATTTAATCCTATCATTGCTTGTAGTATTAATTTCAACTACAGCATTTGCACAAAATCAGGAAACAACAAGTGAGATTAAACTTACAACTGACAAAAACAACCCACATCCGCTGAACATCTCCTTTGGTCAAACAAAACTATCTTTGTTTGGCTATGCACAATCTACCTATGCAGTAGAAAACAAAAGCCATAAAACAACTAATGGCTTTGAAGTGCAGCGAATCATCTTAATGTCACAACTTGACATCAACAAACATTTAGGTTTCTTCATTATGTATGATGCCAATTCGGCTAAATTACACGAGTATTGGGCAAAATATACTTTTGCACCAGAACTTGAAATAAGAATTGGACAGATGAAACAGCCATTCACATTGGAAAACCTTATGCCTCCAACTCTTCTTAGTGTTGTACGAATGAACCAATCTGTGGCTTATCTTGCAGGTATTGCTGGTGATCCATGCTTTGGTAAATGGGTTGGGCGCGACGCAGGCATTATGCTCACTGGTTCTCTTCTTCCTCACAATGGCAGACGTTTGCTCCAATACAATTTGGGAGTTTTCAACGGCGCAGGTATGAATCAGAAAGAAAACAATAATCAAAAGGATGTAATTGGTATGCTCAACTATATGCCTACTAAAAACATAACACTCTCCACTTCTTTCATCTTAGGCACAGGACATGCACTTGCAGACAATGTCTATGGTGCTTTCAAAGCAGGAGACAATTACAAACGTAATCGTTGGAGTGCTGGTGTAGAGGCAAAAACAAAGCCTGTTTATCTGCGTGGAGAATGGTTACAAGGAAATGACGGAGGCATTCACAGTCGTGGAGGATATGCCGATGCAGAAATACATATTGCCAAAAAACTCGACATCATTGCCGATTATAATTATCTGCAAAAAAACAACGATATAAAAGAATCAACCACTCACACATATACAGGTGGACTTCAATACTGGCTTTACAAGCAATGCCGCATACAGACAGAGTTCAGCTATGCAAAACAAGTTGATGGACCAGCAAGTCGCCTTTGGATTACTCAATTTCAGGTTGCTTTCTAAAAATTACAAAATTCCCCTGCCATTGTTCTATATGAATATAGCAGGGGAATTTATATTTCAACACAAGCTTATGAACTTTTAATCTTCTAAGTTTACGTGTTTAAAAACAAATAAGCCACAAAAGTTCAACGACTTTATGCTTTATTCAAAATAATAGAGGAAAGTAGCAAGCCCCTCAAGAGCTGGTTTGCGCTCACCCTCGATTTCTATTTTGAAACTAATCTGAGCCTTGCAGATACCACGAAGGTTTTCAATAGCAGCAAGATCAGTAACAAGGCGTACACGACTGCCAGAAAGAACAGGCTTACCGAAGCGCATCTTATCCATACCATAGTTAACCATCATCTTTAGGTTGTTTACCTTGATAATCTCGTTCCACATCTTAGGCAGAAGAGAAAGTGTGAGATAACCATGAGCAATAGTACTCTTATATGGGCTTTCAGCCTTAGCACGCTCTACATCCACATGAATCCACTGATGGTCGAGAGTAGCATCTGCAAACATATTAATACGATCCTGACTAACCTCGAGCCATTCGCTGGCACCAAGATTCTTACCTAAATAGGTAGCAAACTCATCGTATGAGTTGATTACTAATTGATTCATCTTTTAATATATTAATTTAAAGTTATCTTGCATTTAGTGTCTGACTAACCTTTTATTAATCAGCATAGTCCGTGCAAAGATACAAAAAGAATTTGGAACAAGGAATATTGATAGATGGAAAGAATTCTTTTTATTATGGTTCACATTTCAAATTATTAATTACCTTTGCAGATGTATCCATATATAACTAAAGCATTATGAAAGTATTATTAATTAACGGAAGTGCCATTAAAAAAGGCAATACATTTGTGGCTCTGACAGAGATAGCTAAAACTCTACAGACAGAAGGAATAGATTCTGAAATAATACAAATAGGAAACAAACCCGTGAGAGGATGTATAGCTTGCGGAACTTGCTCAAGTAAAGGCAACGGTCGATGCACTTTTGATGATGATATCTGTAATAAGATTATAGAAAAAGCAGAAAGTGCAGATGCTTTTGTTTTTGGTTCACCCGTTTATTACGGCCAACCTAATGGTGCTTTGCTTGCCGTTATACAACGAATGTTATATGCCAGCGGAAAAGCCTTCAAATTTAAACCTGTAGCCAATGTTGCCGTTTGTCGCCGTGGAGGTGCAACAGCAGCTTTCCAAACTATGAATATGGCATTCGAAATGATGAATATGCCGATGGTAACCTCACAATACTGGAATATTACATACGGAAGAACTCCAGGTGAAGCAAGCCAAGATACAGAAGGTATGCAGACTATGCGACAACTGGCACGAAATATGGCATGGATGCTAAAGAAACTCAAAGGAATAGCTACAGCCGACTTACCAGAAACAGAGCCTTGGAATCCAATGAATTTTATTAGATAAAGTAAACTGATCCTCCCTCCCCGCTAAAGAGGGAGGAATTATAATTACGAACCAACGGTCATTGTTCGCTTACAAAAATATAACTTTTTCGCCATATACAAAATATTTTGTTTGATTTTTTTATAATTATTCAAATAAACGGATTATAGAGGCATTATAGAAGCATTATAGAGACACAAACACGTGATAAGAGTCAAAGATTGTAAAAACTTATTCCCGAATACCAAAACCTCTAAAAACATTCTAACTCCATATATTACAAACTGTTACAGCATAATAATATTTATTAAGAATGTTCTTAGAGGCTTTAATCTCTTGTTGACATCAAATACATTATAATTACATCATTACTTATTTATGCTGTCCATCCTGCATTTTGATGTGACATACCATAAATTTGTTCTTCATTGTAAACATTGTCGAGGTCGAACTCTTCCTCAGAATGCATCTTTGGCTTTCTTTTCATCATAAGTTCCTCCTATTGTTTAAGTTAGATTGAATAATAAGTTATATCAACGCGACAAATATAATAAAAAGAAGAATAGGTTGCAAGTTAAAAGATAGTAAAAAAAAACCGGATACCATAAAGTACCCGGTTATCTATATTCCGAAACATTATAAAAAGTACAGTTTATTTAGCGTTGTCGTTGAATGTAGCAACACGATTAAATTCAACTTGCTCGAAAAGTTTGTCTGTTGCACCCATACCCTTTGTAGTAAGGCGATTTGCTGCAATCTTATACTTCTTTACGAGAGCGGTCTTAACTGCCTCTGCACGAGCCTCAGAAAGCTTCTGGTTGATTTCCTTGCTACCCTCTGGTGAAGCATAACCCTTAATCTCAACCTTTGCATCTGGATGATTTCTCATGTAGTTAGCAATAAGCTCGATAGGAGCATACTGAGCAGGCTCAATAGTGCTACGACCAACCTTGAAGAGAACTGTTGGCTGGAGGTTTGTTGCAGTAGCTGGCTTAACATACTTTGGCTTGCTGTTGCAATCATCAAGAGCCTTCTGCAAATCATTAATCTTAGCGTCCTTAGCTGCAAGTTCTGCATCCTTAGCTGCATTAGCATTGCGGAGATCATTAATCTGGCTGTTCAAACCATCGATTTCAGCCTGACTACGTGGAACAACAACCTTGAAGTTATGAGTACCATTGCTATTACCAAACTTATAATTGATACCAGCCAATACACCAACCTGCGCCTTATTGCTGTTATACTTAATATCAGAACCATCACGCAGATAGCCGTGCATATTGTAGTTTACGAATGGCTCTGCATAAATCTGCCATGCCTTAGCACTACCAAGGTTGAATGTGAAGTCAAAACCAAGTTTGCAAGTCAAAGCATTGTGATACAAACCATCGTCAAGAGCATTATGATCTGACTTTGTTCCATATCTTGTTGCCCAGCCCATACCATAGAGAGCAACTACTTCGAAAACACGAGGTTCACCTTTGTAACCACCAAACCAGTTACTGAGGTTAGTTGTACCTAATATATTAACCTGTGAATACTGAACTGCAGTACCAAACTTCTTATATGGTTTGTTACCGAAAACAGCTTCACCCTCAACAGCAAGACCGAATACTGGTGTAATCCAGCGACCAACACGAAGACCAGCCTGTGGATTAATGTTCTTGAATACACTATGGTGAGTCATAGGGGCTGCTACACCACCATTAACACCTACATACCAATTATCAAAGAAAGTCTTACTCTCTTCAACAGCCTGTGCTGATACACCCTGAACAGCAAATACAGCAGCTGTAAGCAACAAAAATAATTTTTTCATGTTCCGTTTTTTTTAGTTAAATGTTTAATAATGAGCTCTTTAATTGTTTTCTGAGCTTTGCGAAAGATTCACTCAATCGTTTCTATAGAGACAAAGATAAACAGATCTTTCGAAAAAAACAAATAAATAAACATGTTTTTTAAAAAAATATTAAAACCAGACTTTATACCTCTTTTTATTGAATAAATTAATGCTTTTATTGAAAACGTTTGCACGGATACTCTTTTATTTGTTCTTTTGTTGCAATAAAACATCATTATAACATTGTAAAATCATTATTACAAATGAAGACAACGAACACGACAATCATTATTCTTGTCATCACATCATTATTTGTGTCATGTACAAAAGACATAGATAATTGGTATAATTCCTATGATGACATTTATGGAAATAACTCAAGCAACACACCTGGTAATATGGATGGTTCAACTGGCAATCTTAGTGACTTCAATGTTGCTATCGACTCTACATCTCTCGCAGAAGACGAGACTATCCCTTCTGACGATAAAGACTACGTTGAGAACTTTAAAACAACAAAAAACATAGAGATAAAGTATTCAAATTCATCAGTAAGCGTTAATGGAGATGTGGCTGGCGTAAGCATACAAACCAATGGTGCTGACGTTACAGTCACATCTACAACAGAAAAGGTGAACTATATTTTAAGCGGTTCTACTACAGATGGATCGTTCAAAATGGCAGAAAGCGAAGACAACAAAAAGTTTAAGCTTACTCTTGATGGCGTGTCTATCAACAATAGCGATGGACCAGCCATAAACATTCAGGTGGGCAAACGCTGTTATGTTGTTGCCAACAATGGAACATACAATAGTTTTTCTGACGGCACTGCTTATGCAGAAAGCGAAGAAGATCAAAAGGGTACTTTCTTTAGCGAAGGTGAGCTGCTTTTCTCAGGAAAAGGTCATATCAAAGTTAACGCAAACGCAAAAGCGGGAATTGTGAGCGATGACTATATCATGATTCGTCCTAATACCAATATTTATGTAAAGGCAACAGCAGGAAACGGTATTAAAGCCAACGATGGTATTGTTTCACTATCATCATACAGCGGTTCAAGTATGGGCAGCGGTGGTTTCCCTAGTGGTGGCGGCTGGGGATTCTAAAACTCTATCACAATAAATAAAATACATTTCACGTTATACTATTAAAGTGGATACGTTATCCACAACGTAAAGATCTCTATGAGACAAAACCAATTTCGAGAGAACATTATATATATAGCTCTGTGGCTGGTGCTTTTGTTAGCACCAGTCATTAGCATGTATATGCGTAATCAAGCAGACGTACCAACTTTTCACTGGAACGAAATTATTGGAATATGGAAAATATATGCCGCCTATCTAGTATTATTCCTTATCCACAATTTTATTATAGCCCCTGTTCTTGTACAGAAACACAAGAATGCACTATATTTTGGACTTACCACAGCCCTAATGCTTTTATTCATAGGCTATCAATACACCAGGTATCTTGAAAGAAGAGAACGTTTCGAGAAACGTATTGAGATTATTGCAGAACATATTGAGGAAATGCCTATGCAAAAGAGACCACCTAAAGGAATCGCCCCAAAGGATATGCCTCCGAAACCACCTAAAGGAATAAACAAGGAACATCGCGACAGACCACCGTTTATGTTCCCTGGTGGCCCAGAGGTCATATCTACGATTATGGCTATTTTTCTATTGGGTATGAACCTTGGAGTGAAACTGTATTTCTTTTCCACAAAACGTGAGAAAGAGATGCTGTTGCTTGAACAGCAAAACTTAAACTCACAACTGGAATATTTGAAATATCAGATAAACCCTCATTTCTTCATGAACACGCTCAACAATATTCATGCATTGGTAGATATTGACCCTGAATTAGCAAAGAAAACGGTCATACAACTATCAAAAATGATGAGATACGTGCTTTATGAAGGAAACAAAAAATTTGTTCCTATGGAAAGCGAATATGTTTTCCTTGAGAACTACGTGAAACTTATGAGTCTAAGATATAATCCTGAGAAAATAGAGATTATTAATGATACCACCTGCATGGCAGAATCAAATCTTATGATTCCTCCTCTGCTTATAATAAATTTCATAGAGAACGCATTTAAACACGGCATTAGCTATCAAAATGCAAGTTTTATTCATATTCATGCTAAAATAGAAAACGATAGATTATTTTTTGACTGCATAAACAGCAAACATAATGAAAAAGCTGAGGAACATGGAGGTGTAGGACTTGCAAATGCCTATAAACGATTAAGTTTGCTTTTTGAAAAGAACTATCAACTCGATGTTAGCGACAAGGAACATGAATATGCTGTAAAACTTAATATCCCTGTAATAAGAAAATGATAAAAGTATTGGCAATAGATGACGAGCCGCTTGCGCTAAAGCAACTCGCCACATACATAGAGAAAGTTCCATTCTTTGAACTCGTAAAACAATGCGGTAGTGCTATCGAGGCAAAGGAAGTTATCAACAATGAGGTTGTTGACGCCATTTTCTGTGATATAAACATGCCAGACCTTAATGGTATGGACTTTGTTAAGCAGTTGGCAGCACCACCAATAATAGTATTCACTACTGCATACTCTGAATATGCAGTAGAAGGTTATAAGGTTAATGCCGTTGACTACCTGCTTAAGCCCTATGGCCTTGATGACTTCAAACATGCAGCCAACAGGGTGAAACTGATGTATGATGCACGACAAAATACTCATGAAGCAACACAACAAGCAGAAATAGGTGGTGACAATGATACTCTATTCGTAAAAAGTGATGGACGAATAATAAGAATATCTATCGGTGATATAAGATTCATAGAGGGTATGAGTGAATATGTGAAGATTCATATCGACAACATGCCTAAACCTATAGTTATACTTTTTAGCATGAAAACACTGGAAAAACGCCTTCCAAACACATTTATGCGTATCCACCGCTCATATATAATCAACCTTACAAAGATAATAGAAGTAAACAAAAACAGAGTTATCATGGGCGAAGGTCTTTATTTGCCTATTGGTGATAACTATAAAGACGCCTTCTCAGACTATCTAAATCAAAGATTCTTAGGCAAATAAGATAAAATTTGAAAATAAACGCCCATATTTCCATTTAATTCCGTACTTTTGTAACTGAATAAAAAGATACAAGTATAGGAATAACCACAACAGTCATCATAGATGAACTGATAGAGAATACATTAATTAAATTTGAACAGAATGAAGAAAACATTGAAACCTGCATCACTATGTGTTCAAGCTGGATACAGAGCTGAGAATGGCGAACCTATTGAAGTGCCTATTTATCAGAGTACAACTTGGAAATATGAAAACTCAGACGAGATGGCTATGCTTTTCGATTTGAAAAAGGACGGATATTTCTACACTCGTCTGGCTAACCCAACCAACGATGCTGTAGCAAAGAAGATTGCTGCTCTCGAAGGTGGTGTAGGTGCTGTACTCACCTCAAGTGGTCAGGCAGCCAATTTCTATGCCGTTTTCAATATATGTGAAGCTGGTGACCATATCATAACAGCCAATGAAATATATGGTGGCACTTATAATCTCTTTGGTGTTACTTTAAAGAAACTCGGCATTGAAGCTACATTCGTTAATCAGGATGCAAGCGAAGAGGAAATACAAAAAGCATTCCGTCCTAACACTAAGTGTGTGTTTGGTGAAACCATCAGCAATCCTGGTTGTGCCGTTCTTGATATTGAGAAGTTTGCACATATAGCTCATAAGAATGGTGTTCCTTTGATTGTTGACAACACCTTTGCAACACCTATAAACTGTCGCCCTTTTGAATGGGGAGCAGATATTGTTACACACTCTACAACAAAATACATGGATGGAACAGCCTCACAGGTAGGAGGTGTTGTTGTTGATAGCGGAAATTTCGACTGGATGGCAAATGCTGACAAGTTCCCAGGTCTCTGCACACCAGATGCAAGCTATCATGGACTGACCTATGTAAAGGCATTTGGTAAAATGGGATATATCACCAAGATGGTAGCCCAGCTAATGCGTGACCTTGGTTCTATACCTGCACCAATGAATTCATTCATTCTTAATCTTGGTCTTCAGACTCTTCACCTGCGTATGGCACAGCACTGCAAGAACGCACAAAAAGTAGCTGAGTTCCTTAAAGATAATGAGAAAGTAGCATGGGTTCATTATTCAGGTCTTAAAGACGATGCTTACTATGACCTTGGACAAAAATACCTACCCAATGGTTCTTGTGGTGTCATCGCCTTTGGCTTGAAGGGTGACCGTGAAACAGCTATTAAATTCATGGATTCTCTTGACATGATCAATATCGTTACTCATGTAGCTGACGCTCGTACTTGTGTGCTTCACCCTGCAAGTCACACTCACCGTCAGCTTAGCGATGAACAGCTTCGCGAAGCAGGTATTGCTCCCGACCTTATTCGCCTTTCTGTTGGAATTGAAGATGTCGAGGATATTCTTGATGATATCAAGCAGGCTTTGGAAAAAATTTAGATTTGAACTTGAGATTTGAGTTTTATAATCCGATAAAGGTTTAACACATCTATACCGTAAAAAAACAAAGATCAAGTCTCAAAGAAAAATAAAAAGTGCCGCCAACACACATCTCAAAAGATGTTGTTAGCGGCATAGTTTTTTTACACTAATTCAGGTTTTATTATTTTCCCCATACTGTTTTCTTATTCTGCAAGCCATCAGCTAATCCTGCATAAGAAGTTTGACGGTTATAAGCACTGCTCCACAATCCCATATAACTATCGTTACCTGTGTAATTAGAAACACAAATACCATAACGTTGTGCAGCTGGTACTTTTTCCATATAGGCTAAAATCACATTGTTCAAATAATCAGATATTTCTATACGCTCTTCATTTGAGAGATCAGAAATTTTACGAGTATTTCCACTTTCATCAATCACCTGAATATCCAAACCAGAAAGACGAATCTTCAAGCCCGTTGTTGCCAATGATTTTAACATATCCTTAATATCAGATATACTTTGAGCTGCAGTTGAAGAACTGTATTTGAGATGAATTTCGGCATTAATACCTTCGAGTTTAGCTCCATTTTCATTCCACTGCTTTACCATATTAACAAGGTTTTGTGTCTTAATAGCATCACCATCAAGATTCTTATCGCTATAGAACAGATGTAAGGCAGGATTTACAGCTAAAGCCACCTTTGCAAGATCAGCAACAAAATTATCACCAAGATATTCATTCCAATAGAACAACTTTGAGTTTTTTTCAACAGAAGAATTCAACAGTACATTGCCAGAATTTCCAGGAGCAAGCGCATTGCTTGCTATTATCCAATTGCTAATCTTATCGCCATATTCTCCAACAGTTGCCTGCACATACTTATCAAAAGCATTAAGAGCATCTGCTTTCTTTTCTTCTATTGGGCGTGGTTCAAAATGTCCCTGTTCTGTATAATGAGCTTTTACAACAATGTTATCGAAATAATAGTCAGGATTCGAAGTCACATCACCAATACCTAATTGAAAACTTGTAGCTTTTTTATCAGCTTCATCTATTTCAAACTTGGTAAAATCGAGTTTATATCCCTTGCGAGCCCATGAATTTGTAGAAATGTTTTGTTGTGTAGCAGATGTACCCAAATCTCCACCATACTGTTTTCCGTTAATAAAGATTTTGAGTACAGATGCAAAAACAGAACCAGACTTTGTAAAAAGCAAGTCACAATAGCCATCTATGATGTCACCCACAGTCATGCCAGCAGGCAATGTAACATTAAATAGAGGATGGTTAAAACCTGTTGTCCAATGTGCAACATGACCACTTTCGCCTTTAGGATCTTCAACAATAGTACCAGTAGTTCCACCAGTTCCTGGGAATGTGGAGCCTATATCCATGTCTTCAAAATCTAATATTTTGAATTCACCTATAGCTGGCTTTCCTGGGATATATGTATCGGAAACAACAGTGTTCATGTAAGCAACGTTTGTTGTAGCAGGATCACAGAGCGAAGAACCCATAAACGAGAATCCTGCATCTTGAGATTCGCTGATAGCATTTGCCGCCTTTGAATCAACGGTAACATTTCCATTTCCATCAACAACTATTTTATGAGCAAAGAGATCATTAAATGTGAGCTCATTAAAATTATTTGTGAGTTGTGATATAGATGTGCCATGGTCAAGGATAGACGAAGAACCCGTTTCTGCACCAACCTTGATATCGCCAGCATATTCCTTTAGCACATTATATTGATTAACAAACTCTGCAATAGCAACATTCTCAGGTTTGTCAGTCATAAAATTAGTATCAAAATCACCAGCACAGCTCGCCAATAAGGCAAGAGCTGATGCTGAAATGAATATATTTTTTATTTGTTTCATAAAAGCATGTTTAAGAATGTCCTGTTATGGTACATTCATATTGTTAGATTATTAATTCTCACTTACAACTTATTTTGAAACCGTAAAATACTCTTGTTTAATGCCACGATTACGCACTACAAGTGTATCAGTTGTTGTTTGACTCTTTGCCAAAGACTCAGATGCGAGAGTATAATTAAGATACAAAGCATTTCTATCTTTGCCACCCATACTATTTTTCTCACCATTCTTAACAAAAGAACCTGTGCCCTGTGCAGTAAAGCCAGCAGTAAGAGCACTTATAGTGCATTTATTATCATTATCAAAAGTGAGAAGCAACTGGCATGGAACATTCTTTCCTGCATTATCTTTCATGTTTACAGTCATCACAACCTGATTAAACGCCTTGGTTGCAAGTTTTATCACTTCATCGTTCTCTACATACTGATTGTGACGAACAACAGTAACCTTTTCTGCTGCAGTAGTAATTTCATCAACACCATGACGCAGATAATCTGCATGCCAAGGATTTACATACTTCACTGCACACAACACAAAGTCTTGCCCTTTCAATATGCTATCAGCTCCCTCTACATTTGTTATTCGTAGCGGAATAACATAAGTATTCTTCACTGCATTTGCGTCGGCAAAGAATGCATCTGTAAAATGAACAGTAACACCACCTTGAATTTTTCCAGCAGGAATAATAAGTTTATTATCATCAAGAGTGTAGTAGTTCTCAGGCATAACTGTTACAGCAGTGCCATCGCTAAATTTCTGTCCCACGCAAATTGAAGGATCAACAACAAATGTTGCGCGAATATCCTTATCGTTAGAATATCCTCCACCAATAGCTGCATTAATAGATATCTGGTGCAGATTATCGTTCGTAAGGTCAACCTGCGGATCTTCACCAAGTTCTATTGTGCGAATATATCCCTGATTAGAGAAATAAACGGCTGTGTGATCGTAATTTGGAAAATCATTGTCTCCATTCTCACACGCAGAGAAGAAAAGTAAAGCCGATAATGGGCATATAATACTCAATGCCGCTTTTGCCTTATAAAATATTGTTGTCTTCATTATAATTCAATATTAGTTATTACCTAAATTAGTGTAGATTTCATTATTCTCCCCTCTCTCTCGTGCGAGAGAGAGGAAAGAAAATTATTTCCATCCCTTGTTTTGCTGAATGTTGCTGTATTTCAAAACTTCAGAATGAGGAATTGGTCCATAATACATATAATCTTCATACTTTCTTGCTTCAACATTGTCAAGAGGAGTGAATGTTTCTGTTCCCCAGTCAATACCTCGAGCAGTTTCTGTAATAGGAGCTTTCCAACGACGAAGATCCCAGAAACGGAAACTTTCGAAACACAATTCCAAACGACGTTCGTTGCGAATAAGCTCACGCATTTTATCCTTGTCGAGAGCACATTCATCAAGATACTCAGTATCAGTGATGCCTGCACGCTGACGTATAGCCTTTATAACATCATAAGCAGAATACTCGTGTGTGCCCTTACCTTTAGGTCCCCATGCCTCATTAGCAGCTTCTGCATAGTTAAGGAAGAATTCTGTGAAACGCAAACGTGGAATCAAGTGAGTAGCCTTAGATGTTGATGCAGGATTACAGTTAACGTTCATAATAAGACGTTTCTTCATGTAATATCCAGTACGAGTAGATGTTTCCTTAACATTTATACCATCATCAGTATTCAATTTGCTACCAGTTAAGATAACATTATTCTGTGGTCCTTCTGTTGCACCATTATAAATAATGTATTTAGCCAATCGAGGATCACGTCCTACATAAGGGTTATTTTCATCATAATGACTTCTCGCGTCATTAATAGGATAACCATTAGCCATAGGGAATGCATCAACAAGATTCTGTGTAGGATTGATAAAGCCCTTACCAAATAATGAAGGAGGATAATTATTACTTTCCTGATCAGCATTATCAGTAGCAAGATTCTCACGCCACAGAATTTCTGCAGGATTGCTTCCTTCTTTAATAGCAGCAATTTCGTCGGTATTACAATAATATGTCACACCATTTGCAGCCAAACCAGCAACACCACCTATTTTATCTAATAACTGAGCAGTTGCATCGGCAGCCTGTTCCCATGAAACATCATTACTTTCATTCTGATAAGCAGGTGATGCAGCCAAAAGAAGCAAACGAGAACGGAATGCACGAACAATATTGGCATTTACCAACCCACGTGCATTATTACCCATAACAAGGTTATAATCACCAGAAAGAGTTACATAATCATATTTAGCAGGAATGTGGTTATTGTCAACATCAGCATAATCATCTGGCAGCAACTCTTCAGCAGCATCAAGATCTTTCTTTATCATATCAACACTCTGCTTAAACGAAGCACGTGGTTGATTAAAATCGGCATTTGCTCCCATGAATTTGTCAAGCAGCAAAACACCAGCAAGATTACCATCAGCAGTATATCCACTATGTGCACGTAACAAGAAATAATGATGAATAGCACGCAAAGCATAAGCTTCACCATGTAAGCGTTCATTAAGCAACTTGTTAATTACTTCATTTTGCTTATATTTTATGTCGTGTGCATTTTCAAGGAAAATATTCAAATACTGAATAGCACTATAATCAGATGTCCATTGATTAAATGGATTTGTTTCTGATGTCCAAGAACCAGTAGCTATTTTCAAGAAAATATTGTCTTTGCTATTTGTAACCGCATCGTCAGTGGCTACATCACTATTATCGTAGTATCCAGGAAGAGTACGATATGCAGTAACCATGAAGCCTTTAGCAAAATCAGGCTCTTTCTGCATCATATCAATGTCCTTAAAGTTCTCAATAGCAGGATCTATGAGGTCGTCACAAGCCGTGAGACTGCACGCCATTAGTACTCCCAGACATAATTTATTTAATTTATTCATAAATTTACTTTTTTAGAATTAGAATGTAATCTTAACACCAAGGTTATAGAAACGACTCTGAGGAGCACTTCCTACATTGAGTTCATTAATCTCGTTGTGTGAACTTATAGTAGCAAGGTTTTCGCCCAATACATATACACTCATACCAGTGACAACACTATGGAACCAGCTTGCAGGCATATCATAAGTTAGTTGCACTCTATTCAAAGTGAACTTATCTGTGCTATAACGCCAGAATGTTGAATTACGGAAATTATTGCTGTTGTCTGTTGTAGTGAGTCGAGGATAAGAAGCCGTTGCAGCAGTTTCAGGAGTCCAACGTCCCAATACCACCTCACTATACTTGCTTGAGCCTTTCACCCAATAGTAACTATTGTTTTTAAATCCAATAGCTCCAGTCATTCCTGTACCAGCAGCATAGAGAGTAAAGTTTTTATATTTTAAAGTGAGATTAACACCATAAATAAATGGTGCAGCACTCCACCCTGCCTTACCAAGGTCGATTTGGTCTTTAGAGTCAACAACTCCATCTTCGTTAATATCCTTATACTTCAAATCACCAGGTTTAACTTCACCAAACTGCTGTTTTGCATGTGCAGCTATGTCGGCATCATCAACAAAGAATCCTTCACATACATATCCCCACTGAGCATCAAGAGCACGTCCTGAGCGATATAAATACTGCTCATCCCACACCTCATCACGCTTCTTAGCGTTTGTTGTGAGAACTTGTCCGTTCAAACCAAGAGCAGCTTCAATTTTTCCAAATTTCTTATGAGCATTTACAGAGAAGTCGAAGCCTTTTCGTGTATCTTGGTTAAAATTGGTATATGGTAAGAATGAACCATTACCTTGGAAGAAAGAAGGATAAATAGTAGATCCACCTTGTGTTAGCAATCCGTCTGTGAGTTGATTGAAATAGTTGAAATCAACTGTTAACATACGATTCAGGAATGAAGCTTCAAATCCGAGACGCAATTCCTTACGCTGAACAAAGCCGAGTTCTAAGTTTGTACCACGAGATGAAAGAGATGTGTATCCACCTTGTGACGAATCTTTCCACTGATACCAACCACCTTTAGCATTGTAATATCCCTGATACATATAATAGTCAGAAATATCCAAATCTTGATTCAACACAGCATAAGATGCATTAATCTTTGCATCATCTACAAAAGGCAATGCGTTCTTGAACCATTTCTCCTGTCCAATGCGCCATCCTAAAGTTACAGCTGGTGAAAGAGCATTACGCTTTCCTTCTGGCAGTTTTGCAGAATGAGCCAAAGCGCCTACCAGTTCAAGATAATACAGATGATTGAAATTATAATTCAAACGTAAACCCGCATTAATATTACTGATACGGTGATATGACGAGCTGTTATGATCAGAGTCATTACTGCTCTGTCGCTGATATCCCCATCCCATTAATGTTGCCGCAATATTATGAACTTTATTGAAAGAGCGTACCCAATCAAACTGCCCTCTGAAAGTCATTGTTTGGTCGTAAGAACTACTACCAACATACTCGCTTGTAGAGTTTGTGTCTTTTCCATACTTTTTAAGACCAATAATCATGTCACGACCATTCATATTACTCCAAGTAGGTTCAAAAACGGCATATCCCACTTTCCAAGCCTCAGAATAGTAATCCTCATAGTCAACACTATATGCTGTGGTGAAAGACAAACCTGGTGTAATCATGCTCAAATCAGCTTTCACGCCAACATCAAACATAAAGAAACGAGTTTTATCCTTTACATAACCTGCAACAAGCATATCTCCCCATAGTGTTGATGTATCAACAGAAGAACCACCAAGGAGATAATTACCATCAATGATATTATTGGTTGTTTCAACCATATTTCTGATAGTCTGATTATCCATATCCAGTGAACTGATAGGGATAAGTGGATTATACCAGTTAGGACGCAAGTTGGCTGCTGCACCCCAGAAATCTCCACGACCAGCATAAGCATTGTTGATGTTGATATCAACATTAGCAAAGGCCTTCATCCATGAATTAATCTTCATGTCGATGTTGGCACGCACACGGAAATCAAGGTTATTGTCGTTCTTTCTCTCACCATACTTTAGGAAACTGCTATTATATGTCATTCCTAAATTAGCATAGTATTGAGCACTTTCGTTTCCACCTGTAATTTCAAGAGTAGCATCTGTGCGATTATATGCCTTTCGCAAGAACTTACTGCTGTAGAGGTCCATATCAGGATATCTTTCTGGATTAGCTCCAACAGCAGTATTATAAATAAGGTCGTCGGAATACTGAGCAGCCTTGCCATCATTGCTGCATGCCTCATTATAAAGACTCATATATTGTGCAGCCCCAAGATAATGTGGATAACGCTTAGCGAAATAAAGTCCGGTATTAGCTGTAGCTTCAACAGTGAGACGCTGCTTCTTACCTCGTTTTGTAGTGATAAGAACAGCACCCTTTGCTCCACGTGAACCATAGAGAGCTACAGCCGATGCGCCTTTAAGAACAGTAACCGTTTCTATTTCTGTGGCATTGATAGCCGATGCATCACGTGGAACTCCATCAACAAGCACTAATGGAGCCTGTCCCCAAATATTACCATTATATCCACCTACAAGCGATGAGATATCATCAAGACTATATGCATGATAGTCTTTTTTCATCAGCTTTTGCACATTAACTTCGCTGACACCGCCCATAAGATCGGTCTTATTAGTTTTGCCGAAAGCAATATTTACTTGTTCGGCAAGCGAATCGGCAGATTCCTGAGCTATTGCCGCAAAAGGAAAACAGCAAAGTCCGACTGCTATATATTTTTTAAATTTATTCATTTTTATAAATATCTCAATATTTAATTATATCAATATTTCTTGTTTCGAGTTTATTCCCAACCAGGGTTCTGCTTAAATCCTTCATACATCTGCACATCCTTACGTGGGAATGGAAACCAATAATGCATATCGGTAAGCTGTCGTGTGAACAACACTTCCTCCCGAAGGTTCAATACATGATTGTTCTTTGGGTTTTCATAGCGCTCTGCATCAGTTTGATCAGCAGCACGATCGAAGTAAACAGCTGTCTTCTTATTATAAGGAGCCTTATCGAGAAGCAACCAACGACGAAGGTCGTTATATCTATGTCCTTCGAAAGCCAATTCAACAGCACGTTCACGACGAAGTTCGCTCATGAACTTATCAACCTCTCCTGTATATTCAGCATCTATGCCTCCTACTCCTGCACGTGCACGAACCTTATTAACAGCTGCAATAGGATTCATAGAATAGTTAGTTGATGTAGCAGTGAGAGAGCCATAGCCTTGAGCAACAGCTTCAGCATACATAAGATAAATATCTGCCAAACGAACCAAGCTAAGTGTAACCTGATTGTTTTCACGATAGCCATCCCAATCGTTAGCATATTGAGAATCCCACTTCATATTCAAATAACCAGTGAAACAGTCTTTGTCGCGATTAGCAACACGATATGTACCACCAGTGTAGAGCGAAGCATATTGGCGATGTGGATCGTTTCCTACATAGTTACCAGCTTTCACGCATTTCACTCCATCAAACACAAAGTTTTCATAGAAACGTGGATCTCTGTCACGGAATGGATATTCTGGATCGTATCCGCTTTCAGCATCCTTTTTAGTGATATCCTTGATAGGTTTACCATTTGCCATACCGAAATAGTCGGCATAGTTAGCAGTAGGATAACACTTGATACCGGAACCAGAGAGAGTTGATGGACGGAAGTCATTAACCATGTTCCAGCGCCAGTTGTTATTTACATTCTCATAGAAGATAGCTTCTTTCAAACCAGGAGTTTTGTAGTTTTGGTTGAAAGTGTAGAACAGAAGCGAATAATCCTTAAAATCGGCAAGTTCATATCGCTTTGTTTCGTCACATATCTTCAATATCTCTCCGAAAGCCTGTGCAGCTTTCTGGCAATACTCTTTGTTGTATTCAGCTTTACCTTGACTCTCTTTGTTCATCAATGGCGAACCAGCCCATAGAAGGTCCTTTCCCAAGAAAGCCAAACACATCACCTTATTGATGCGAAGATTATTCTTTCCGAGTGTAGCTTTTCCAACTGTTGTTTGATCCCAGTCAATAGGAAGCAAATCGGCAGCAGCCTGGAAATCCTCAGCAGCCTTATCAGCAGTTTGCTGATAGTTCAACCGTGGATATCGCATAACAGCATCGGCAGGAATTTCCATATCGATATATGGCAGTCCGCCCCAGTTCTGCATCAACAGGAAATGGAAGAAGCCACGGAAGAAAAGAAGTTGTCCTTTAATGAGTTTCTTTTCCTCGTCAGTGGCATCCTGAAGTAAGTCAAGATGTGCCAATCCAACATTAGCTTTTCGAATACCATACCATGACATTCCCCAAAGGTGTCCCTTGTTGTCACGATTTGTACTAGTTGGATTTCCTGCTCCTGAGTGGAAATACGAATAATAGCTTTCGTCCCATCCCCAGTTGTTACCATGGTCAATAGCATAAGCAAGCATACGGGTTTCATTAGGCTGCCAATATTCGTCTTCACCAAAATTCCAGCAACAATGGAAATCAGGTGTTGTCATCATAGGAATAGTATTATAGAGCTCATCGGTGAAACCTTGAAAGTTCATATAATTTTTATATGGATCTGTATCTCCAATATCACTCAAAGGTGATTTGTCAAGATAGTCTTTACATGATGTTGTCATAGCAAGAGCAGCAACAATCATGATATTATAAAAAACTTTTTTCATGATAGATGATTCTTTAGAATGTTAAATCAAGTCCGAGATTGAAACGACGCACTGTTGGATAAGCTCCATCGCCTCCACTAAAGTTATTCTCTCTGTCGTCAGGCATTTTTGTCCAAAGCAAGAGGTTGTCGCCATTAAGATAAATGCGCAAACCATTAAGGTGAGCACGCTTTAGCCAGTCGCCATGGAACGTATATGCAAGCTCAGCATTTTTCAAACGCAAGAAAGAGCCATCATAATAGTAACGTGTACCATTTGCACTATTATCAGTTATTGTTACCCAACGAGGCAATGGCAATTCTCCATTATTTGCAATAACGTTGTAATAATCACCCTCCTTGAAGGCAACATGTGCTTCGCGCTGGAATGTTGGGAATTGCACCTGACGTGTAACGTTTGTAACTCCATAGAACTGCAATGTTAGCGACAATCCTTTCCATTCAGCTTGGAAAGTAGTACTATATGTGTTCTGTGGAATGCTTGAGTATTTATATGGTGCACTATCTTCAGATGTGATCTTACCATCAGCATTGAAGTCGATTATCTGATAATCGCCCATAAACTTTGAGTCGTTGTTTGATTCAACAACAGGACTACCATATAATTCGTCCCAAGTTCTAATGTATCCATGGTCAAGATATGAACGAGTTTGGTTAATAGCATAGCCTTCACCCTTGAGATAAGCAGCTCTAAGCTCAGGATCGTCGGCAAACTTCACTTTATTCTTCGCATGTGTCATGTTGAAATTCAATGATGTGCGGAAATCAGATGTCCATTGCTTATTCAGACGAACTGCAAGTTCAAATCCATGTGAATCAACCTTACCTAAGTTAGCTGCAGGTGCACCAACACCAAAATAGCTTGGAATAGCACGCGATGTGATGATGATATCGGTACGATGGTCGTTGAATATATCAAGCGAACCTGTAATTAAACCACCGAGGAATCCATAATCGATACCAAGATTGCGCTTTTCAACAAGCTCCCAACCCACATTAGGGTTACCTATTTTTGTTTGTCTATAAATGGTGTAAGGGGCAGCTGTGCGATCGGTGCCCATAACAGTGTTTCCATCATAAGCCCACTCGTCTCTGTGCAGCCAGCGTCCGTTTCCGCCCTTGTCGTCACCAATGCGACCCCAAGAAGCACGAATCTTTACCATATCAATATATTTAGCCAAAGGCTTCATGAATGATTCTTCTGTTAGCATCCATCCAAGAGAAACAGAAGGGAAGAAATCGAAACGCTTGTTTTCACCAAACTGCTCAGAACCGTTGTATGCTCCATTCACCTCAGCAAAATAGCGTGAAGCATAGTTGTATGTTGCACGGAACACCCAGTCTTCGCGATAATGAGGGAACTGTGATCCCACAGCATATTTCTCGCGTGAGAACAATCCCATAGCTGTTACATCGTGCTTTCCAAACTGTCGTGCCCAGTTTAACTGCAGCTGATAGTAGAGCTTACGGAAAGTAGCACCACGATCAACATTACCACCTTGTGTAACCCAGTTTACTGTTTCTGTGAAGTCGCGATCAAGCTGATAATCCACCTGTCCGCTCTCAGGATTAATCCATTTGCGTTGTGAATCGTTGTATTGGTCGTTGATACCACGGTCAACCTCAACCATTGTGTTATCAAACGACAGGTTTGCTCTGAAGCTCAAACCTTTTGTAACGAAATCAAGTTTTTGATTAAGTATAAAGTCGGTAGTGATTTGGGTGTTTGTGCGACGTTCATCACCACCCACCGACAAAGAATAAACAGAGTTTGGCACATCAGCATTACGAGGTGCATACCATCCGTATGTTCCATCGCTGTAAACAGGACGCATTGCGTCAGGAGCAGAATGATATACCGAAGCCCAGAAAGCATTGGTTACATTGCCATCTGATTTCTGATGATAAGGTGATCTGCGCACTCCATTAGAACCAAACAAGTTTGTAGAGAACTTTGTTGTTTTAGTTAGATCAAAGTCGAGGTTAGCACGCAAGTTAATGCGGTTATAGCCAAAACCTGAAGAATATCCTCTATTGGTGGTAAACTTCTTGAACAAGTCGCCTTCATGAGTGAAATCAATGGCAGCAAAGTATTTTACACTCTTTGTACCGCCTGATACATCGGCTCCTGCATTATACGACATGGCATAATCACGGAAGAGTTCTTTTTGCCAATCAACATTTGGATATCGATCCCATTCTTCTTGATTTGCAGGATAACGATATTTGTTGATAATTCCCATTGGTTTGTAATGTGCCCAAGCACCCTCGTTCATAGCGAGTTCGCGCTCAACAACATCGTTAAGCAACAAGAATGTATCATAAGCGTCATACTTTTCTGGAAGTTTAGAAACAAGTTTCACAGTGGTATTAGCCTTTACATGTACGTTTGCCTTACCTTCCTTACCACGCTTTGTGGTGATAAGAATAACACCATTAGCACCTTTCACACCGAAAACGGCTGTGGCAGAAGCGTCTTTCAGGACAGAAATAGACTCAACAGATGACACGTCAACAGTGTTCATTGGACGCTCTACACCATCAACAAGCACAAGTGGGTCGCTGTTGTTCCATGATGTCTGTGTACGAATGACAATCTTTGGATCTTCCTCACCAGGAAGACCGGTAGAAGAACTTGTGATAACACCAGGGAGGTTACCAGTGAGAGCCTGACCCAAAGAAGGAACGCCTTGATAACGTTTCAATGTGCGCTCATCAGTTTGTGTGATAGCACCAACCACAGAGGCTTTCTTTTGTTGTCCATAACCAACAACAATTACTTCAGAAAGCTCGTTGTCGTCTTCAAGTGTAACATTAACCTTGTGCCCACGTGAAACTTTCACTTGTTTAGATTTCATTCCTACATAAGAAATGACAAGAACAGAATTCTCACTTGGTACAGTAATTGTGAAATTACCATCAAAATCACTGACAGCACCTGCGCCTTTGGCGCCTTTCACCGTTACATTTGCACCAATAATAGGTTCATTGTTACGATCTGTAACGTTTCCGTTAACTTTAAATCCCTGTGCTTGCATACAGATGCAAAACATGAGGAAAAGAACAGCTAACGAAACACGTCGCAAATTGCCTAACCAACATGGTGAAATGCAAAAATGCAATTTAAGTTTTTTCATTATTAGTTTACTTTAGATTAATAATACATTGTGTGTATATATCATTTCAGCCGCCAAAAGTAAACAATAATTATTTAAACCTTTTGCTTTTTTATTACATTGATTTATATATATGTTACACAACTTTCAAATCGCTAAGTATCAACACATTACACCTTGTTCTTATCTACATATGCTGTTGGATTCACCCCATAATACCTTTTAAAAAGACTTGAAAAGTGTGCCAAACTCTTGAATCCAACCTTATAGGCAACCTGACTGACATTAACATTGTTCTCACTTAGCAGACGTGCTGCTTGCTTCAAACGAATGTTTCGGATAAATTCGCCAGCAGCTATTCCTGTGAGTTGTTTCATTTTTCGATGTAACTGCACTCTACTCAAGCCCACATCGGTAGCAAGATTTTCTACTCCATAATCGCAATCGGTGTAATTGCTGTTTACCGACGAAACGATTTTTTCCATCAAGAGTTTATCATTGTCCTCTATTTCTATTTTTTCTATCTTGTCGTTTTGTTCCTGCATACCAGAATATTTACCACGAAGACGCCGCACATTATCAACAAGATTATCGATTGTGGCATGCAGCTCGCTCACAGCAAATGGTTTTGCGATAAAGGCATCAGCACCATTTTCCAATCCTACAAGGCGGTCGTCAACCTCAGCTTTTGAAGTGAGCAAAATAACTGGAACGTCACTAATATTTGGATTTTGCTTCACATTCTTCAACAAAGTAATACCATCCATTTCGGGCATTACTACATCAGAGATAAGCAAATCATATTGATCGGCAAGAAGGGCATTGAGTGCTTCGACTCCGTTGCTGACAATCTTTATGCAATACCATGGAGATAGTTCCATCTTAATGTATTTAGCTATTTCAACATCGTCATCGGCAACAAGAATTCGACAATCTTTGCGCGATTTACTCTTTTGTGTTGCCACTCTCACCGCTACTGATTCTTCTATCTGTTCGGGCAATAAATGGTGTTTGCCTCTAAGCAAAGTAATTTCAAATCGGCATCCTTGTTTTCCATCCTCTCTGCCTGCAGCGGTAATGGTTCCGTGATGCAGTTCTACAAGCTGTTTGCACAGATTCAATCCTATACCAGTTCCAACTACATTATATCCATGTGAATTGCTTCCTTGATAGTATCTGTCAAAAACTCGCGCATAATCTTTTTCGCTCATTCCCACTCCATTGTCCTCAAAGCTTATCACCACTTCGCGCGTTTTTTCTTTTATGTCGATGTTAATTTCTCCACCATCAAATGTGTATTTTACCGCATTTGACAGCAGATTATTTATAACTTTTTCCATATTTAATCGATCCACATACACATATATCGCTTTTCTATTATGTGTTACGTTAATCGAAATGTTTCGTTCTCGTGCATGAAAGCCATAGAGTGCCACAATGCCATTCACCATGCTCACCATATCGGCTTTGCAACAATGAATTTGCATCAGATTAAGATCTATCTTGCGCACATCAAGAATTTGATTAACAAGAGTGAGCATGCGTTGAGCATTTCGTTCAACAATATCAATATATCGCTTACTTTCATTGTTTTTGGCATATTCTCTCAACTTTCTTAAAGGTTCAATGATTAATGTTAGTGGCGACCTGATATCGTGTGTTGCATTGATAAGGAATCGCATTTTTTGCTCTTCATATTGCATTTTTAATCGTTTTTGTTTATAACGATTAAGTGCCATCAATACCAAAATAAAAAATATAAGATATATCACCTTTGCAAAGATGCTAGCATACCATGGTGCTGCTATTCTGAGCCTTATTGCTGATGTTTCGCTATATTGTCCATTTATTAATGCTCTAAACTCTATTTTATAACATCCCGATCGCATTTTGCTGAAAGTAAACGAGTTTTCTCCCTCCTGAGTTTGATGCCACACACTATCTTTATCTAAGCGATATTCATATGTAACATACTCGGGATGAATGTAATCGAGCATAGACATTTCCATGGTGAAACTTGTGCTTTCTGCCGGAATAACAAACTCACTCTGTCTGAAATCGAGAGGCACACCATCAACAAGAAAACGCGACAAAGTAACCTTGCGTTTTGCATTGTGTTCTTTTCGCAAATCATCTGGATTAAAAACCACAACTCCACGGTCTGTACCAAAAATGAGTCGTCCATCGGGCAACATAAAAGCCGCATTCTGCACATATTGCTTTGCTTCAAGCCCGTTACCTTTAAGATAACTTGTAAACGTGTGGTTCTCTCTGTTGTAATGCCATATTCCTTCAGATGTGCTCATCCATGCATCACCATATTTATCGAGAATAATACTATATATTTGCAAGTCGCACAAAGCATCAGCCCCTTGCATACGTGCCACCTTATTTATTTTACGATTATAGTAGAACAAGCCATTGGTGGTGCCAATGATAATATTTCCCAACACATCCTCACAACAACCATACACAAGCTGATGAGTAAGAAGATTGGTCCAGCCATATTGCAGGAAAGTGTTTCGGTCGGGATTATAACAGCTCACTCCATCGGCAGTAGATATCCACACCAACCCTTGTCTGTCTATCATTATACTCTGTATCCAGCTATTATTCAAGCGGTCTTTTTTAGTTACAGGAGCTCCTGTTATCTCGACACTGTTCCTTGTGCTGATATTATACATGCCGAAAGCATGTCCCACAGCACAATAATAGAGCATCCCTCGGTGGTTGTCAACAGCAATGTGCTCTATTTCAAAGTTTTTATTGTTCAGTATTTGCTTAAATGCTCCACCATTTGGCTGATACAGCCAAATGAAATGTCCTCCACAAGTCCAATATCTGTTTTGGCTATCGCGAACAATACTTTTAACCTCCGCCTTAGTGGGATAATACGACACCACATTGCCTTGATTGTTCAAGGTGTAGATACCATCCTGTGAGATCGCTCCCATAAGTTCAGTACCACAGAGCGACATTGCCGACAGAATTTTCCCCTGTGGATCACAGCCTTGCTCTATAGCCCAGAAATCAAACACATCAGTGTTAGATGAGAGATGATACACCCCTGATTGATAACAACTAAGCCACAAACTGCCATTGGCATCCTCACAAATCCAGTTCACATTAGATTTGGGCATCACTGGTTTGCCATCGGCAATAAGAGTTTCGGCCTTGCATGCACCTTTTTTTATTATATAAACACCATTGGCACGTGTGCCAATAACGAAACTGCCGGCATGCGTTTTATATGCTCGCTTTATCTTGGCTCCTTGCAACAACGACAAATCAAAACCAGCATCAACAAACACTCGTTTCTTTTCGTCATATTTCAGTATTCCATCTGGACAAAATGCAAGGATATTTTTTTTGTCGTCACACAAAAACGACATCACCGACCCTTTTCCCGTATTAAATGAACGGGTAACCATCTTCCCATGTTCCTTGCTACAGGCATATATCTTGGGCAAAAAACTTGTTGTAAAAAGAGTGTTTTTCTTGCCAATAATAAACTGATTGCAGAAATTTATGCCTTCCACCTTCAAATTATATATCATTCGGCTCGCCTTATTGCCCTTAATGCGAAAAAGGCCATAGCCTGCCGTGCCCGCAAGAATAGCACCATCGGGAGCTTCATTAATATAAGTAATGTGTATTTTTTCTTTCAAAGGAAGTTCAATGCGATCAAAATCATCGGTAGCATAGTTATAACGACACAATCCGTCACCTGTGCCCACCCATAATTCGCCTTTCTTTGAAACATACAAGGTTATAACATCTATTCCGGTAAGTGAACGAGGATTTTTGCCCGAGTGTTTGTAACTTACAAAATGGTAACCATCAAAACGGTTAAGTCCACATTCGGTTCCAACCCATATAAAACCATATTTGTCTTGAGCAACACATAATGTTCGGCTACTTAACAAACGATTGGCTCCATAGAGTTCACCTTTCATGGCAAAGGCTTCATTTGTCGCAAAAAATAATGCAACCATAGTAATAATGGCTGCAATTGCATTTCTCATTGTTTTAGTCATTATTTTTAAGATGGTAGATACATTATACAAAAGTATCAAAAAAGTGCAACACACATTCTTAAATATGTTTCATTGTTTTTCTTGTACGTTACATCATCTAAAAAATGATACATAAAACAAAGTTTGTTTTAAAAAAAGTAAAAAAAACAGATACTATAAGATATTCATTTCAACAACCTGGGCCACTCCGTCTTCCTCATTCGAGAGGGTGACATAATTGGCAACAGCCTTAACGTCGAGTTCTGCATTTGCCATTGCAACTCCAAGACCGGCATATTCAATCATCGACATATCATTGTGCCCATCACCACAGGCTATAACCTCATGGCGTGTGATACCAAACTTGTTAACAAGACGATCGAGTGATGCCGCCTTATCAATGTTCAAAGGCACGCACTCCAAGAAGAAAGGAGCCGAGGTATAAACGCTTATCCTTCCCTGCATTTGAGAAGCTATCTTTGGTTCAAAATCGGCAATCAGAGAAGGCTCACCAACAACAAGACATTTATTTACTGGATATTCTATCTCATTGAGAAAATCGGTAAGCTGCACAACAGGCATCTTGTTGATAAATGCCTCATGATTAACATATTCGTCTTCAGCATTTGTAGTAACAATAGCATTTCCACGATAGGTAAGGATTTGCAATCCTGCTTCCATTGTTTGTTTGTATATCAATGGAACAAGACTGTCATCTAACTTCTGTTCAAATAGCGTTTTATTACTTTCACAATCTATAATCTTACCACCATTGAATGCCATTATAAAGCCGCCATACTCAGCAAGATGTAGCTGTTCGGCTAAAGGAACTATTCCATACGTTGGTCTTCCAGAAGCCAACACTATACGGCACCCATTTTTCTGTGCAGCCATCAAAGCTTCGAAAGTACGTGGGGTAATTTTCTTTTCGCTATTGGTAAGAGTACCATCGAGATCTAATACTATCATTTTATACATACGGCTGCAAAGTTACTTAAAAACGAGAGCAGAACAAAATAAACTCGTTTATTTTTTATGCTGAGTGCATTGTAACTTATCAAAAGTTACTTAAAAATGAAAGCAGAACAAAATAAACTCGTTTGTTTTTTTGTGGTTTCCTTTTTGACACAGAAATTTACTGGTGATAAAAAAAAAACGTTATCTTTGCACAAAAAACAGCTCATTATCCCCAAGACATGAAACAGGTAATAGTAATTGGAGCAGGAGCTGCAGGATGCTTTGCAGCTATTGAGATAAAACGTAGGAACCCAAAACTGCAAGTAACATTACTTGAGAAAGGCAAGCGCCCGTTAGCAAAAGTAGCTATCACGGGTGGTGGACGTTGCAACATAACCAATTCATTTGCCGAGGTTAAAAGCATGGAAAACGTGTATCCACGTGGATACAGACTCATGAAGAAACTTTTTCATCACTTCTCAAACGAAGATACATGCCAATGGTTTGAGAAGTGTGGTATCAGATTAGTTACGCAAGACGACCAATGCGTGTTCCCACAATCACAAGATGCAATGGAGGTTGTAAACAACCTTGTAGGGCAGCTAAACAAATATGGAGTTAAATTAATAACCAATACGCGTGTTGATCTTATCAAACCATCTGAAGATGGATACTCAATAGTAACATCAAAAGGGGAAATGAAAGCGAATAACGTTCTCGTAACCACAGGCGGACATCCTTCTATAGACGGTTTTGATATGCTCAGGGAACTTGATTTAGAGATTGTGCCACCACTTCCAAGTCTATTCTCATTCAACATTAATGACGATAGCCTTAAATCGCTTATGGGAACAGTAGTAAAGAATACCATAGTAACCATTCCTGGTACAAAACTAAAGGCACAAGGACCATTACTAATAACCCATTGGGGAGCAAGTGGTCCTGCTATATTAAAACTATCATCCTATGGCGCAAGAATATTAGCCGAACGAAACTACGTTACAGATGTAAGCATACATTGGCTTACCTCAGACCAATCAGATATACTTACCTACCTTCGCAAGGTAGCAGCTACACATAAAGACAAGAAGATAACAAGTATCTATCCAGACGAGTTCAATGCCCGCCTATGGACACATCTTGTCACCCGCTCATCAATATCATTAGATGCACGTTGGAAGGAACTTAGTGATAAAGCAATTAACCGTTTAATGAACACACTTACCAACGATGTTTATCATGTTACAGGCAAAAACCGTTTTAAAGACGAGTTTGTTACCTGCGGAGGGGTGTCTTTAAACTCATTAAACCACAAAACGTTGGAAGCAAAGAATCATCCAGGACTATATTTCGCTGGCGAGATAACAGATGTTGATGCCATCACAGGCGGTTTCAACCTACAAGCTGCATGGACAATGGCAAGCGTAGTTGCAAATGCAATTACACAATAACTCTCGTTTTATGATAGTTATCACGGAACTCTGATGGCGAACAGCCTTTCTTTTTCTTGAAGATACGATTAAAATTACTGAGATTATTGAAACCACATTCAAAACCTATCTCAGATACACTCTTGATAGTATCAACAAGCATACGGGCTGCAAAACCAAGACGGATATCAATAATATAATCGCTGAGATTACGACCTGTGTGCAGTTTGAAGAAACGGCTGAAAGCACTCGGACTCATACTTGCCATTTCAGCAAGGGTATTAAGGCGTATCTCATCCATATAGTTCTTGCTGATATAATCCTTTACCTTTAATATTCTTCTACTATCATCCTGTACAGCTATCTTAGCAAAGCTTGACGATGCAAGCGTGCGTGAGCCTTCGCATCGTGACAACTCATACAGAATGGTCATAAACTGGGTCACAGCATAGAAACCATCTTTAATAGAAGAAAGGGTGTCAAGCAAAGTATATACTTTCATGATGGCCCCAAGAGAAAAGCAAAGACCTTTCTTTGCTTCATCCATCATTCTGCGAATACTATTAAATGGATTACGCCCGAAGATATTTTCCTGAGTCATATTAAAATCGAACTGTATAGTTACTTCACGAATGTCTTCACTATTACATTCATGCTGTTCCCATACATGTTCTAAATCAGGACTTGTTATAAGCACAAGGTCATACTCTCCTATCACCTCAGACGAGTCTCCAACAGTTCGGCGCACTCCAGGTGCATGTTCCACAAAATTCAGTTCATACACCTCATGACTGTGTATGGGATAAGTAAATTCCTTCTTATGACGATCTGCTATATATAGCACATCCTTACCCATAAGTGGAGTAATTTCGTGTATCACTCTGCGTTCCCCATTCATAATCCCTTAGATTATTTAAATATTGAAAATGGAAAAATGGAAAGATTGATAAATAAAGCAGTGCACTCAAACACTTCAATATTTCCATCTTTCAATTTTATCTTAACTGCAACTCTTTAAGTATAGCTGCCATTTTCTCCTTTGTCTTAATAGTGGTTGGTACCAATGGCAAACGTAACACGTTTTCTATCATTCCCATATCATTAAGCAGAGCCTTACATCCTGCAGGGTTACCATCAACAAAAAGCAAAGAATAGAGATCTGTAAACATATGATGTATCTTACGAGCTGGTTCATATTCTCCTCTGAACTCAAGTCTAATCATACGTGAGAACTGCTTAGGAAGAGCATTGCCAATAACAGATATTACTCCTGCTGCTCCACTCGCAACCATAGAGAAGGTTAGCGCATCATCACCACTGATAACATCAAAATTATCTGGTTTATGCTTAATGATATCATCAACTTGCTCTAGCGAGCCTGATGCCTCTTTAATAGCAACAATATTACTAAAATCACGTGCAAGACGAACGGTTGTTTCTGCTTTCATATTAATACCTGTTCGTCCTGGCACATTATATAACACTATTGGCAGTGGACTTGCCTCAGATATTGCCTTAAAATGCTGATACAATCCTTCCTGTGAAGGCTTATTATAGTAAGGACAAATACTCAAAATTCCATCAATACCACTCCAATCGGTATTCTTTATTTCTTCTACTACAGCCCTAGTGTTATTTCCACCACAATATTTCAGAATCTTAACACGACCTTTGTTAACTTCTTTCACAAGCTCAGTAATCTTGTCTTTCTCTTCATTTGTCAAACAAGGTGCCTCACCTGTTGTTGCAAGAATACAAAGAAAGTCAGCACCATTATCAATCTGATATTCCACAAGTTTCTTTAGTGACTTGTAGTCAACCTCTCCATCAGCCGTAAAAGGAGTAACAAGAGCAACGCCCAATCCCCTGAAAATATTCTGAGCCATAATAATTTATTTAGTTTACTATCAATTCTTGTTGCAAAGATACCGTTTTTATATCAGTTTGCAAAGATTTAGTAGCATTTTCTTTCGCTTTTAACAGGAACCGATATACAAAAATACCATTCCGAGCAAAACCAGTAACAAATCGAAAGCCTTAGCCTTAAGATTTTTTTCATGAAAGAAGAGGGCACCTGACATGAAACTGACTATTACGCTTCCTCTGCGCACCATACTCACAACAGAAATCATGGCACCAGGCATGGATAGTGAGTAGAAATACACAAAATCGGCAGCACTAAGGAAGACAGAAATAAGAATGATGGCCCAATCCCAATGAAACTTTGACTGAGGAAACAAGGGCTTGCCACCACGAAACCGAGCAAAGGGCTTGAAAATAGCTATTAGTAACACAACACCCATCATACCCATCTGATAGAAATTATACCAACTCTGCACAATCATTCTATCAAGTCCTACTCCACCTGCTTGAGGAGAAGCCATGAGATATTTGTCATAAAGACCGCTAACTGCTCCAAGTATTGCTGCCATGACAAGACAGAGTATCCATATATTATGTTTAAAATCTATTCCTTCTTTTTTTCCACTACGACTAAGCAAAAGAAAAGAAGCAACCGCAAGAGCAACACCTATCCATTGCCAATAATTAAGACGCTCACCAAAGACAAGAAGAGCACCAACAAGAACCATGACAGGACGAGTGGCGTTTATTGGACCAACGATAGTCAATGGTAGATGTTTCATAGCAAAATAGCCGAACATCCAACTTGATAATACAATAAAGCTCTTGAGGATAATGTATTTATGCACTTCCCATCCACCTTGAGTAACATAGAACATACTTCCGTCAAGTTGATGAGTGGTTGAAGAAAGAACAATAAATGGAAGAAAAATTAACGACGAAAATAACGTATTTAAAAACAATACTGTTATCACCGCATTACCCTGTAACGATTTCTTTTTAAATGAATCATAAAATCCCAGCAACGTGGCTGAGAGAAAAGCTAAAAGTAACCACATAAGTAAGATTGAAAAATTGAAAGATTGAAAGATGGAAAAATTGAAAAAATTCAATATTTCCATTTTTTAGAATCAATACACTATTGATTCTAAAAACAGGGCGTTTCCTGGCATTGACTCGCCAGCATCATTTCTGCTACCCTTGTTTAAAATATCTTCAAATTCTGAAAGAGTTATCCTGTGACGCCCTAAAAGAAAAAGAGTACCTACTGTAGCTCTAACCATATTGCGTAAAAAACGATTGGCTGTTATAGTGAGATACCATGAACTATCACTCGTTTGAATCCATCGACACTCTTTTACATCACAAAGAGTAGTTTTATTGTCTGCTCCCGCCTTACAGAAAGAAGCAAAATCCTTGTGCTGAGTGATAATCTGCGCACCTTTGTTCATGAGTTCAAAATCGAGCTCATAATGAGTTTCAAGCGAATAGTGACGCATAAAAGGATCTTTGCGTGTGTGAATATAATAATGATAGGTACGCCATTTGGCAGAAAAGCGTGCATGCATATCATCTTCAACAGGCTCTACACTTTGCACGCTGATATCCTTTGGCAACAATCGATTCAAACGATATACAAGTTGCTTACAATCCCCTTTATCCTTAATATATTTTTCGCTTTCAAGCAAATCAAAATGAGCAACCATAGTACGGGCATGAACACCAGCATCTGTTCTACCAGCACCAACAATATCTATTGATTGACGTAATAATGTAGAGAGCGCTTTCTCCATACATTCCTCTACAGAAACCCCATTGGGTTGTACCTGCCATCCATGATAGTTTGTACCATCATAGCTTAAGGTAATAAAAAAACGTTGCTTCATATTGACTATCTTCTATCAAACGCTCTACGGAATGCCTGACGATGAAATTTTTCTTCTGCTCTTATAACCAGAAACACCTTACCTGCAGGAATAACCTTCATAAACTTATTATGATAGGTCTGCTGAATCTTCTTCATCTGCAATTCAAGCTCATCCTGTTTATGAATAGCATCCATAGATGCCTTATCATCACGAGTATCCACATGACGCAACCCACGCATCTGCACAAAGATTGCTCTTTGCTTGTTTTGCATCTCACGATAAAGAGGAAAGAACTGTGCCGATTCCTGAGGACTCAAACAGGCTTCCTTAACAATAAACTGTTCCAAAGCTACCTGGAATCGTTGTGGGTCAAACTTTGTTCCTGGATCTTCCGCTTTTACAATCATGCAGAACATCATCAAAACACCTAACAGTATGTGTTTCTTCAATATATACATAGTTAATTACTTCTTTTCTTTGAGATATCAATATTCTGTAAGTGCAGCATACATATCTGCATTATCCATCATTGTATAGTCAGCCATTTGGTCAATTGTTTGACTTTCTGTTGGAGTGATGTTGCTATGAGCCATAGACGACTTATCTACATCATTACTACCAGAAAAAACATAATATGCGCCGCCACCTGCTACAACAGCAATAATAGCTGCAGCAACCATCTTTCGCAAGCGAGAAGTCCATGACGTATGAAGTTCCACAACTTGCGCCTTTTGTTCTGGAAGTTGACTCATTATCTTTTCGGCAAAATCCTCAAAATAACCTTCAGGAACTTTGAACGAATTTTCCCTACCATAATGTTTCAACAAATAATCTTCATATTTATCCATATTTTTTCCTCTTTGTTCCTTTGACGTATAACACATCAAAAGGTTTAATTATGAAAATGCAAATACTCTGTTATTTTTTTTACCGCTAAATGATAGCTTGCCTTAAGTGCTCCTTCACTTGTAGAGAGAATCTCACTTATCTCACTGTATTTCATCTCATTATAATACCTAAGTGTAAACACTGTCCTTTGCACTTCTGGCAAAGTAGCAATAGCCTCTTTCAGGAGCGCTTGAATATTATCACCATCAAAATACTCATCACTCATAAGTTTAGAAGCTACCCCTTCTTGTTCATCAGCACTAATGGCAAGATTAAGTTTTTGCTTACGCAAAAAATCCAACGATTCATTAATAGCTATACGATACATCCATGTAGAGAATTTCGACTTGCTTTGAAAAGAATCAAGATTGCTCCACACTTTTACAAATGTATTTTGCAATATATCGTTTGCGTCCTCATGATTAAAAACAATCTGTCTGATTTTCCAGTACAGTGGTTCTGTATAGAGCTGTACCAGCTTTGCAAAGGCACTTTTCTGTGTCTTTGGATTAAACAGTTGTTCCAATATTTCAGACTCGTTGTATTTCAAATTCTTCTTGTTTATTCGTCAATACTATATTACAAATAGTTCTTCAGCACTTTAAATATTTCCCTATCATACCCATACACATCAGCATAGTTTTGTATAACTCCATCCTTATTTGGGAACAATGTATAATAGGTTATAAACAACGGCACTTTAGGTTTAACATTCACCGAACCAATCATCATGGCACGATCAAGTTTCTCCACACCTTCTTGATTACGTTCTCGTTCTTCACGTGGAATAGTGGTATCCTCGCCACCCAAGGGCGCAGTCATCGAATATCTAATTTTCTCTATAAGTCTCTCATTCTTTTCCTCAAGCATAAAACAGGCAAGTTCGAATGGCTTCTCAACTCGCACACAACCATGACTCACTCCCCTATCCTCACGATTAAACACTCCTGGTTGAGATGTATCATGAAGGAATACCGAGAAAGAATTCTTGAAACGAAAAATAATTCTTCCAAGAGAATTACCCTTTCCTCCTTGTTGAATGACATAATACTTTCCACTGGTGAGCATCTCACGAGTGATATTATCATATGGAATTATTCTACCAGTATTCTTCTCACGTACAAAATAATGATGACGTGCCCAATAGCTTCTATTCCCTACCTGATTCAATATCGTATTCTTAATTATTGAATGAGGAATTACCCATTGCGGATTAACATCCATTCGCATTATCTCACTTGTGAGCAAAGGAGTTTTAGTTGCAAAGGTACCACAACCTACACGCATCTCAAGAACAGAATCTCCATCAACAGCCACAAGATGAAAGGAAGGAATATTTACCAATACATATTTGCTATGCATCTGCGGATAGTTTAACTGTCGCCAACGGCATCGCTCCATATTACAAAGAATCTTTGCACGCGCTTCCTCTGTGGCTGCATCTTTTAGCATATCCTTTAGTTTGTAATAAAGCTTGCTCTTTGGTTGTATTTCACACAGATACAGTGGCACACTATCATTGGCTATCTTACTCAAAGCCTCAGAATAGAAATGCTTGCCAGGCTTCTCCATTGGTATAGCAAACAAACCACGATATCTTATATGAACAGAATCTCCATCCATAGCATCAAGTCTGTTGAATACATAAGCAGGATTCATATAACCAAACCTCTGCCCTGTAACATATCTTAAATACGCTTTCGTAAGGTTATATTCCAAACGTGCCATCACTCGATTTATATTGTTTTGAGCAGTATCAAAATCTAACTCGCGAGCACGCCTCAAATCTTTTTCTATCTGTGATACACGAAATTTCTTTGGAGAAAAACCCATTTCTTTCACTTCTTGTAAATAGCTAACCAAGGTATCAACCTGAGATTTTAATCCATGACGATCAATCCAAAGGAAAGTACCATTAACAATATAGTGACTCTTTGTCTTGAAATCTGCCTGCATAGAATCGACATCAGCCTTCACCAACTGTGCAATATTCTCTCTTATGCGGTGAGAATTCAACGCATATAACGAGGTATCCAAAGATTCATAATCCTGGAGTGTAAGGTCTTTATTTGGATTGACAACATTATCTTTGCAACCAGCTATTACTGAAGCAACGATAAATAAAAAAAGAAGATTCTTTAAAAAACTCAAGACAAAACGCTATTTCTTGGTAATAGATGGTTATCTTAGATAAACCTTTCGAACGACCTTACCAACCTTTATAATATAGAATCCCTTTGGCAGATTCACATGAAAACGCTTATCCTGACTCTCAACACGTATATTCATCACCTCAACACCAGTAACATTATACACGTGCATCACTTCGCCCACAGCGCCAACAACACGAATCGCGCCCTGCTCAACAATGATTTCAACCTCTGTCTGAGGCTGAGAAATACCTATCTCAGCTTCTGTTTCAGCAGCCTTTGTCACCATTGTTCCAAAGAGCATTGGAACTATAAAAAGTATAGTAAGTAAACGTTTTGTCATATCCAAATATTCTATTAACCTTTGCAAATATAACAAAAACGCATGAACACAATAACCTCAAACCATCTGTTTTATTACATCCTTTATATTTTTTAACATATAACATATACAATGTTAATAATAAAAAAGTATAAGAAATTATTCTTTCATAGATAAATACCCAATAAACAAAAATACTATATTTGCAAAATATAACTTTAACCTGTAAACATGAAACATTGCATCACATCAGCTTTACTTTTTCTCTTCTGCCTAACTACATTGGCAGGAGTTAAAAACCAAAGCATAACTATCAACGGAACAGCGGCTCACAAAAGAGTAGTTGAGATTTCGTATGATGACGATGCTAATGTAGTGCTTAAATGGAGCGACAACACCTACACTCGTTCACTACTCGCACAGACTATTTCTGATATTGCATGCAAGAATTGTCTCGACAAGGCAAACATAATGTCAGTATCGGGACTACACGATGATAAAATAACTATTTCTGGTCTTGTTTCTGGTGATGTAGTAAACCTCTTTGATTTTCAAGGAAACAAGATTTCAAGCCAACAGTCAACGGGGCAAACCCTTGAGTTAAACCTTAGTAGCCTAAACACAGGCATATACCTGCTTCAGCAAGACAACAATCTTATCAAATTCGTTAAGAAATAGCCCTCCTCCCCTTATAAAAAAGTGATCGGGTGGAGTTGGAAAGACAAAATACAAAAAGAGCCAAACAAAATAAATCTGTTTGGCTCTTTTAATGTACACCCTTAGGGATTCGAACCCTAGACCCACTGATTAAGAGTCAGTTGCTCTACCAACTGAGCTAAGGGTGCATAAATAAGAGATGATACAAATCTTAATCGAAATTGTACACCCTTAGGGATTCGAACCCTAGACCCACTGATTAAGAGTCAGTTGCTCTACCAACTGAGCTAAGGGTGCTCATTTCTTATTTGCGGTTGCAAAGGTATAACTATTTTGGGAACTGACCAAATAAATCTACCACTTTTTTTTATTTTTTTTCTAAGACACTAATACAACCACGAAAATAATGTGGCAGAAATTACTGTTATGATGCCACTTACAACTATTGACAAGCCACTCATTGCTCCTTCAACTTGTCCCATCTCCATAGCTCGTGCCGTACCCATAGCGTGCGAAGCACTACCTATAGCAATACCCTTGGCTATAGGTTCTTCTATATGAAATACATGCAGAAGCTTATCAGCAATAAGACTTCCTGCAATCCCAGTAAGAGCAATAGCTGTTACTGTTACCGATACATTTCCTCCTAACTCTTGTGTTATTCCCATACCTATAGCCATAGTAATTGACTTAGGCAAAAAAGTAACATAAGCAGAATGATCAAAATGGAAAAGCATAGCCATCACAAGAATAGTGCAAGCAGATGTTATCACTCCTGCAACAATACCAGCTGCTACTGCTTTGTAGTTCTTTTTCAGTAGTTCTACCTGCTGATATAATGGTACTGCCAAACAAATTGTTGCAGGAGTAAGCAAATAGCTTATAATATGCGAACCTTGATTATATGTTGTATAAGGTATGCCTGTCAGGAGAAGGAATACAACTATCAATACCACAGCTACAACAAAAGGGTTACAGATAGCCCATCCCGTCTTGCGTTTAAGATACATACCTATAAAATATGCACCCAAACTAAGGAGCACACCTAAGAAAACCGACTCTTCTAACATCTCTTTCATATTCTTTTCTCCTTTCCTTTACGTATAACATACTGCGTTACTATTCCTGCAGATGCCATCACAATTATGGTACTAACCAAAATAACTACCAGATATTGAACTGCAAATTCTGCTATACTATCCCATGTATCAATAAGTCCCACTGCAGCAGGAATAAACATCACAGGCATTACCGCAATAAGAAACATGCTCACTTCACGAATATCCTTAACCTTAACTATCTTCGTTTCCAATGCAATAAAAAGCAGTATTATACCGTATATACTTGCAGGAACAGGTAACGGCAAGATATAATGAAGTATCTCGCCTATAAACGAGAAAAGAATGATTATCAAAAACTGTATTACGTATTTCATTTGTTATCCTTTTTTCTCCTCCCCTTATGAAGGGGAGGCTGGGTGGAGTTGAAAAAGACATTGATAAAGCTGGAGTTGTATTCTATTTTACTCCAATAGCCGCAACATATTTTTCTATTATTTCTGAGGTTTGCTCTGGCGAAAGTTTACATGAATCAATACACAAATCATAATCAGCAGCATTACCCCATGTAAGCCCTGTATAGTATTTATGGTAGCGCACTCTACAGTCATCAGTATGCTCTACAAAATCTTTTGCTTCTTGCTCTTTCAAGCCTTCCTCCATCATGGTTTTCACTCGTGAAGTCATATCGCCCTTAAGAAAAACTGAAACCAAATCTTTTCTATTACGGAAAATATAGTTTCCGCAACGACCTATGATGATACAACTCTTTGAACCAATCATATCTTGTACCATTTTTATAGGTTTCGCCTGCAGATAATTATCCTCATGAGCATAATCAGCAGAAATGGCAAATCGAAGTTCATCAACTGGACGTTCATCAAAAAAATCATCCAACTGTTGAATAATCCCCTTTTCTTCTGCCATCTTCAAAAGAGCCTGACGAGTATAAAGAGGAATACCATAGTGTTGTGCAAGAATATCTCCTACATGGATAGCTCCACAACCACATTGACGTGCTATTGTTATTATCATATCTTTATATTTCTATTATTTCTGGTTCTCTAATCAACTCACAAGCATGTCCCGCTAAGGCTCCATTCGAAAAACGAATACCATCAACAACCATGTTTCCAAAAACATTATGATCGTGGCCAAAAAGATGAAGCTTTGGCGAAACAGACTTTACTTTTTCCAGCAAAATGGCATTACCATAATTATATGGTTGCCCCTTATACTCTCCTCCATCAAGAACACCCAATGGTGGTTGATGAGTTACCAACACATCAGTATTCTGCGGTATAGAAGAATAAAAACGCTCATAACTTGTATCTCCAACTGAAGAACGAAACATAGGAATGCCATAGAATTGATAACCGCTAATTTCAACACCTGAATAACAAAGATAATGCGTATCTTCAGGTAATAAATCATTTATCTCATCTCGCATATCCATACCATCGCCTTGCTTTCCTCCTAACACAAAATCGTGGTTTCCTGCTATAAACAGCTTTCTACCGAAAGGCAATTCCGAATACCAACGAACGAAATCTATCACCTCTTCATAACTACCATGAAAAGTGATATCACCCGAATGAACAACAACATCTGCCTGTGGCAAAGCCGTCAGTTCACGATGATGCCCGTGTGTATCCGAAAGATGTAATATCCTCATTCTATGTGTTGTTCGTTAAAAACAATCTTTAATGCTGCAAAATTACAATTTTCTTTTGAATGACAACACATTCCTATGGCATAACATGAAAATGTTTCGACTTTTTTAAGTACATTTGCACTCAAAATCATACTAACACTATGGCAAAGAAAGAATATATAGAAAAAAATCTTCAATGGCTCAAGGATAAAGCACAAGAAGAAGGTGTGATGGCTCTACCACGAGGTATATATTATAAGGTAATAAAGAAGGCCGACGCTAATAGCCCTCAGCCACAACGTCGTAGCATCATCACGGCTCACTACACAGGTTGGACTATTAATGGCAAGAAATTCGATTCAAGCCGCGGAGGCACACCTTTAGCTATGCGCCTTAGCGACCTCATAGAAGGTTGGATTATTGCCATACAGCAAATGCACGTAGGCGACCGTTGGGAAATATATATCCCTGCAGAACTTGGATATGGAAAATTCTCACAACCAGGAATCCCAGGTGGTTCCACTCTTATTTTTGATATTGAACTCTTAGGTATTGCATAATGGAAAACTTTGAAACAAGACTAAATAAAGATCTTCACGAATATTTCCTTGCTAAAGGCAAGATTGATGAACGTATGCCTGAATGTCCTGATATAGAGGAACTATGGGAGAAAATAGGAAATGCCTATCTTCCTGACGGGGCACGCGAGTTTAACTCCTATCCTACTGTTGCCCTCGGCTGGATATTTTATGTAGGCATGGCACTTGCTAAATATTGGGATACAGAATGGGAAGTATATTCGAAGGTAGAAAACCTCTACGCCTATCTTCGTGACAAACGAGGATTTGATAACATGGACGATTTCATTCGTGAAGAAGTTCTGTTGCTCAACGAGGAAGAACGCAAGCAACTTCAAAATCTTGTTGGCGATTGTGCCGAAAGAGTTTACAATATTCTTCGTCATGAGACTGTTGAACCAGGAACAAAAGATGCATTCCTTCTCTTTGTTGCCAGTATTCACCAAATGTATTTAATGGGAATGGCGATAGAACTTTATCATCTTGGATATAAAATGACAAAGATATAGCCTAAAAGCTTCGCAAACGAAGCTTTTAAATTGAAAGATGGAAAAAATACTTTTGCGCTGTGTGCTTCTAAATACTATTTCCTAACTCCTAACTCTTTTTTTCCATTAACAATATATATTCCACGGGTATTAATATTGCTAACTTGCTGACCCTGAAGATTATATACTTTTGTGGTAAAACTACTGTTGTTACCATTAGTTATATGAGGAATATCATCAGTAAGAGATAGGGTGTTGTTACCCAAAATGACATTAATGCCTGCAAGAGCATTTATCTTACCATTGCCAAAGTGACTGGCATTGATTCCTGTTGTTACATAATCATCCTTAATGGCTGTACTCGCCATTATCTCCTTTACCTTAGACACAGTTAGGTTCTTTATAACAGCATTATCGTCCATTGAAGCCTGCAACCATAGAGCTACTATTCCTGCAACAATAGGAGTTGACATAGATGTGCCATTCATATTACCATAAGGATTCCTGACATCGTTATTAACACGATAAAGAGAATAGGCTTCATTATAATCATCAATATATCCGTTGTTAACATGATAGGAATTTACTGCAGCAGTAATAGTTGCACCTGGGGCACATATCCATGGCAACATCTTGCCCGATGCTCCACACCCCTCTATCTGATAGCCAGAGAAAGGTGCTATATCATTCTTGGCATAATCATAAATATGAGAATTACCTTTGTAATCGGTAACTACCTTACTTGACACATAAGCACCAACAGCTATAACATTATCTATTGTAGCTTCATCACTAATAGAAGAATCATCTGAGCCCTTCGTCCAAACAAGTCCATTAGACAAAGGAACATTGGTAAAGATAGCACCATTTCCTCCCCAGATATTCATATTACACTCACCTTCATAAGGATAAACCTGAAGAGCAAGGATATAGTTGCTCTTGTTTCCCTTTGCCGACTTTGACCTGAAGTTTGACGCTTCAAGTAGAAGCTGAACCTTGCCTCCATCTCCTGTATTCTTATATAACATGAGTGAACCACTATAGAATTCAGAAAGTCCAGTGATTCTTGCATATACAGCATTGCCCAGTTGCATCTGTCCTTTTCCAAGAACTTCGCCAGTGAAAATATCAAGCACATAAACCTTGCACACCAGACTTCCGCCATCAAAGGCTTCAGATGTACAAATATTGGCTATCACGTTATTATAGAGGTAACCGCCATTGCCGTTTGTTGAAAAAAGAACTGTTCCTAAAGGTTGGGCTGAAGATGTTTTGCCCTGCAGATAATAACCTCCAGGATATTGATGTGTCTCTTTACCTGCTTCATTAGCTGCAGCAAAAAGACATATATGATTTGGATGCTCATCCCCAAAATATTGATTGATGACACAAGCCAAATCGCCCGTTCCATCATGGAAGCCCTCCTGACTTCCCCAGCTGTTGCTCACAACAATGGACTGATTATGAGCATCAGCATAATCACACATCTTTTGAAAAGCATTAGCTATATATGTATTCTTTAGGTCTTTTATTCCTGCGAGATAAAGGTCGGCAGCAGGTGCCATACCACCATAGCTGGCAATAGAATGGTTATCGGTAACAAATACAGACCTTCCTTCTATGATAACGCTTGAACCGCCTGCCGTTGAAGAGGTATGAGTGCCGTGATCCTCAGTGGCACAATCGGTTGTCGGTGCTGTATCTGTTATCGTTTCATATTCGACAGCCGAAGAACCATCATATACGTAAGCTCTCTTTATACGACTATTCCCATACATATCCTTAAAAGCAATATGCTGAAAATCGATACCCATATCAATAATTCCAAGTAGCACACCTTTTCCATCGTAGGCAGAAGAAACGCCTGTCTTCGAAGCTAATGAAGAATGAGTAAGTACATCATGGGTATATGTCACCATCTGTGCCTTATTCGTGAAAGTAGTCATAGGCGATGCTGCATTGATACGACTTACATGAGTAAGCGAAGCCACAGCAAGAACAGAATCAACAGGTATTAGAGCTGTAACAAGACCATCATTAAACTCACATTGGATAATAACTCCTTTTGCAAGTAGCAACGATTTATCCTCCACATTCTTAAGATGTAGAAAAGCAGAGAGATAAAGCTTACCATTTAATGTATCTGGAGCAGAATACATACTACTTTTATGTTCGGGAATAATCTCGCGTCCTTGACTAGCCGTAGTTCTCAGTGCAATAGATTTTGAACTACGATCCTTCAAAAACATTTGTGTTGCTAACGACAACTTCTGTCGAGCATCAACCTGTGCAAATAATAGAGTGGCTGAAAATACGGCCACTATTAAAGACCATAATTTCCTCATAACTCAGAATAAATAGAACCCTTTGTGCGAATTAACTCTATGAAATACCTAATGATATATCGCAAAGATATATAAAGCATTAATAAGTTCAAAGCTTTTTCCTCATTTTTTTATATCTTTGCGCAGGTAAAAAGATACAGATAAAATATGGAAGCAAATACAAATCATGCCAAGAAGGCGTTGTTTTTCGATATAGATGGTACATTGGTAAGTTTTAAAACACACCGTATTCCAGACTCTACTGTTCAGGCACTGACAGAAGCCAAGAGAAATGGCTCACGCATTTATATTTCAACAGGACGTCCTATACAGTTTATAATGAATCTGCAGCAGATAGAGCATCTTATCGATGGATATGTTACAACAAACGGAGCTCGGTGCTTTATTGGTGATAATACTATATCTATTAATGCTATTCCACATAATGAAGTAGAAATTCTTCTTGAAAATGCAGCAAAAACAGACTTCTGCACTATTGTTGTAGGAGTTGACGGAATTGGCATTTTCAATCACAAACCTATTGCCAACGAGATTTTCGAAGATTCGTTGGCTGTTCCTATGACAGAACTTATTGTTCCTGTAGAAGAAGTGCTTAAAGGCGATATCCTTCAATTATCCCCATTTATAAATAAGGAAAATGAAGCAAAACTCATGCCTCTCCTCCCCCACTGTATTTCTGGTCGCTGGCATCCTCTATTTACTGATATTACCGCTGAAAATGCCGACAAAGGAAAGGGTATTCTTTCTCTGGCAAAACACGAAGGATTTGATATCAAAGACTGTATTGGCTTTGGCGACGGTGGAAACGATATGACTATGATAAAAGACTGTGGTATTGGCGTTGCTATGGGTAATGCTATTCCTGAACTAAAGGCAGAAGCCAACTATATAACTACCTCTGTTGATGAAGATGGCATAGCAAACGCACTCCGACATTTTGGGATTATAGATTAAAGTCGCACACGACTATTATTTAGCTAAAAAATGTATAATACAACATTATATCCTTAATATAGCATAATAAATTACTATAGTCGTGTACGACTAACGAAACTTTCCATATCTTTGCAACGGAATTCAAAACAAGGATTTTTATAAATTAAAAAGATTAGATATGGGAACTATTTTTGACTTCAAGGCTCTTACGAGCAAAAATAAGGAACTTGATTTTTCTGAGTTTAAGGGTAAAACATTACTTATCGTTAATACAGCCAGCAAATGTGGATTCACACCACAGTTTGAAGGACTTGAAAATTTAAATCAGAAATATAAAGATCGCGGATTAGTTGTAATAGGCTTCCCTTCTGGCGACTTTGCTAATCAAGAACTTGCTGATGGTAGCAAAGCAGAAGACTTCTGCCAACTCAACTATGGTGTAACTTTCCAAATCATGAAGAAAGTACATGTAAATGGTGATGATGCCGATCCAATCTTCAAATATCTCAAAAGCAAGACAAGAGGTTTCTTTGGTAGCCGTATCAAGTGGAACTTCACAAAATTCTTGATTTCTCCAGATGGAAGCACAATTAAACGTTATGCTCCAATCACCAAACCTGAGAAGATGGAGAAAGACATTGAAAAGATGCTTGCACAATAATAGCAGTATTTTGTTTTATAAGTTTCAGAAAGATGACGTATGAACAATTAAAACTCCAGAATCAGGTGTGCTTCCGTTTATATACGGCAAGTCGCCTGATTACACAAGGTTACAGACCTTTTCTTGACAAGCTTGGCATTACTTATCCACAATATCTCGTATTGATGATTCTGTGGGAAAAGGACAATATGCTTAAAACCGATATTCAGGAGCTACTTATGCTTGAAAGCAACACTGTTACTCCTCTACTTCAGAGAATGGAAAAAGAGGGACTGATTATTCGCACCAATGGTCCTGCCAACAATCGTCAAAAGCTTATTTCTCTAACAAAAAAAGGGAAAGAACTCAAAGAGCAAGCTAAAGACATTCCATCCTGCCTGCTTGAGAATATGCAGAATTGTGGTGTTGATCTTGAAAAAATCAAAAATCTCATTCCTGGACTTGACGAAATCATATGCAAGTTTCATAAAGAAAACATGTGATTAAAGTATAGTGTAATGAATAGAAAACTGTAATGACTACATTAGAAAACATTGGTATTATCAATCAAAAAGAAAAAGAATATGGCATGTGAAAATTGTAAACTAAGAGCAAATTACGAAAAGAATCCAAAATCGTTAGCTGGTAGATTCTGGCGTTGGCACATTAACTTCTGCCCTGGATGGAAACAGTATTTCACCTCACTTCCAAAAGAAGAGCAGAACAAATTAAGAGAGAAATACAACTTCAAGAAATATCAGTAAGCGAAGCTTCTGACAATAAAAATAAAGCAATCCATAAACTAATATAGCTTACGGATTGCTTTTATACATTTCGCTCTATCATTATCTGTTATTTCAGGATTCTTCGCAGTACCTCCACGCTCTATTGCCTTCACTATCTTGAAACCAGAATAACGACACACTTCGCGCATAGCACGAATTGCTCCATGCGACTGATTAAAGAGTATATTAAAAGGCCACGGCGTGGTACAAGAACTAAGCAAAATGCACTTTTTACCTTTCATCAAAGGTTCTGGAAAGCGAGGAGTATCACGCATCATGCCATACACTATTCGATCAAACAGCACCTTCATCTGCCCTGGAATATTTCCCCAATAACATGGAGCACCCAAAATAATGGCATCAGAGTCCTGAATTTTTCTCAACACACTAACAGAATCATCTTCAGGCAATATACAAGCCCCTTTGCTTCTGCAAGCCATACATCCCATACATGGCTTTATATTAAGATCATTTGTTCTAACTATTTCTACTTGTCCACCAAGCTTTTTTGCTTCCTCGCACATAATATCAAGCATGCCCGAGATAAATCCTCTCTTGCGTGGACTGCCGTTCAGAATCAGTATTTTCATTTCGTTGATTTTAAGAATTAAATACAAAACTACAACTTTTTCGAATTAAGCCAACAACAAATCATCAAAATAATACATTTAGGAACAAAACTATTCGATATATCAACAAATATCACTATTTTTGTGTCTCAATACAAACATATATAAAGAGAGAATAAATTATGAATACAAAAGACATCTACCTCGCTGGAGGTTGTTTCTGGGGAACAGAACATTTCTTCAAACAGATTGAAGGAGTTATTGAAACTGAAGTAGGATTTGCCAACGGCAACACCGAGAATCCTACATATAAAGAAGTATATACTGATGAAACAGGCTATGCTGAAACCGTTCATGTGAAGTATAATCCTGATGTAGTAAGTCTAAACTTCCTACTACAAATGTTCTTTAAGGCTATCGATCCAACAAGCCTTAACAAACAGGGACACGACGAGGGTACACGCTATCGTACTGGCATTTATTATACCAACAATGATGATGTTTGTATCATTGAAAAAGCACTCAACGATGAACAGAAAAAATACGAGCAGCCCCTGGTTGTAGAAAATCTGCCTCTAAAGAACTTCTATACTGCAGAAGAATACCATCAGGACTATCTAGATAAAAATCCTGATGGCTACTGCCATTTACCATTATCTCTGTTTGAGTTTGCAAGAAAAGCGAAAGAAAAATAGCCTCCCCCATCCGAAAATTGAAGATTGAAGATTAGTCGGCTATGCCGATATAATATTTAAATCTTTCATTATTTCAATATTTACATCTTTTCTTCCACTCGGTCAGTGACCTTCGGTTCAATCTTTACATATTGCTTTAGGGAAGGGGCTAACCAACAGATTACGGCGCAATGCAAGCTTTGTAAAATGATAAACGAAGAATGAAAGACGATAAAGAGAAGTTGCATGCTTTAGTCTTTCATTCTTTCATTCTTTCAATATTTCAATATTTCAATATTAAATCACAGTTTCCTGTTTGCATAAAGTTGTATGCATTCAGGTACTATACGTGAATATGCTTCATTACCCAAAAGTGTTGAAGTAAGTAACATGTCTGCTGTTGTACGATTAGTTGCAAACGCAATGTTATAAAGTGATGCCAATCTGCTTAAGGCTGACACGTCATTCTGATGCCCTTGCATAACAAGATTATCACAGAAGAAAATCAACATATCTATCTTGCCTTCAGCTATCATAGCACCTATCTGCTGATCTCCACCTAAAGGACCACTAAGCAAACGAGTAACCTTATTCTTAAACGGATATTCAACTCCATCTTCTGTTCCTACAGCTATCTCTCCTATAAGTTTACCTGTAGTTCCTGTTGCATATAATTGATGTTTTGACAGTAGGTCTGCATTATAACGTACCCAATCAAGTAATTCACTCTTTCTTGAATCGTGAGCAACAAGTGCGATGTTCAATAGTTCTTTCATGATTAATCCCTTTCAAATATTTAGTTCATATCAAAAATATAACTATTTCAAAACACTACCAAAGATATAACCACTATAAATTAACAAATTCGCGAATTAATTATCATATATCAATATTTTTGATGCTTTAAGATATTATCATAAAAATACTCTCTACCACACTTTTTTTACTTTCCAACTAGGAAAATTTTACTCCCTAGTTAGGAAAAAAATATTCTCTAACTAACAAAAAACTTCGATCAACTCTTCTGTCATGGTTTTTCACAAAAAAAGAACAGGAATGATTGCAGCTCATCACAAATAGTTGCAGTATATCCCATTCTCTTGTTACATCATAGAGAAAATAATACTTTTGCAGTCCACAGTATTCTGTCACAATATAGACGGATTATAGAGGCATTATAGAGGCATTATAGAGAAATAATTAAATATAAACATTGCAAAACATGAAAGTATTAGTAATTAATGCGTCAGCAAACAAAGAAAGAAGTACAACGCTGAAGCTAACAAAAGCTTTTTTGGAAGGCCTTGGTGAAAAGGCAGATTATATCACTACTATTGATATGCGGATAAAACCATGTAGAGCCTGCTATGCTTGTTGGTTTAAAACAAAAGGAAAATGCGTTCAAAAAGACGATGCTACAATGATAATTGATAAAATCCAGGAGGCCGACTTGGTTATATGGTCTATACCTCTTTACGCCTACGGTGTTCCATCACATTGTAAAGCACTTATGGATAGAACAGTATCGCTAAACTCTCCTATGATGTATGTTGATAATAACGGCATTGCACATCATCATGGCTATGAAGAAGGTACGAAGAAGACTGTACTTATCTCTACCGCAAGCTTACCAAACATAAAAGGTAATTTCGATGGACTACTCTTTCAGATGCGCCACATGTATGGAAACGACATAACGGCTATTTGCTGTGCCGAAGGTTCTCTCTTTATGAGCCCAAACACACAAGACATCGTTACACCATACATTGAAAAAGTAAAACAAGCAGGACAAGAGTATAAAGAAAACGGGAGAATATCAAATGAACTACAACAGTATCTTGATACTCTCCTCCTTCCTACCGATGCCTTTGTAAATACCATGAATGGTATTTTTGACAAGTTAATGAGTTAAAAGAGTTCTTTAGTTCATGAGTTTTGAAAGGTTAAGAGGTTTAAATAAAAAGCTAAAAACTAATAAACTAAAGAACTAAAAAACTTAAGAGCTACAAAAAGGCAACTGTGAGACCTGCCATAACAATACTTACCATTGACATCAGCTTGATAAGAATATTAAGAGATGGACCTGAGGTGTCTTTAAATGGATCACCAACAGTATCACCTACTATTGTTGCTTTATGAGCAAAGGAACCCTTCCCACCATAGTTGCCTTCCTCTACCATCTTCTTGGCATTGTCCCATGCGCCACCCGCATTTGCCATAAACACGGCAAGGGTGAATCCTGCAGCAAGTCCACCGACAAGAAGTCCGAGAACACCTGCAACACCAAGCACGCATCCTACTACTATTGGGATGATAATAGCAAGGAATGCAGGAAGTATCATCTCGTGCTGAGCTGCCTTCGTTGATATTTCAACACAACGTCCATAGTCGGGAGTTGCCTTTCCTTCGAGTATGCCTGCTATAGCTTTAAACTGACGACGAACTTCTACAACCATCTTCTGTGCAGCACGTCCCACAGCCTCCATGGTAAGACCACAGAAGAGGAAGGCCGCCATTGCTCCTATAAATGCTCCAACAAGAACAGTTGGATTCATAAGTGTTACCTGGAAGAAATTCATAAAATCAGGCATGGTAGCTGTAGATGGATCAAATATTTTGCCTGCAGAATCAATAAACTGCTGCCCTCCCTGAACAGCATGAATCATAGCCATCTTTACCTCCTCAACATAACTTGCGAGAAGTGCAAGGGCTGTGAGAGCAGCTGAACCAATAGCGAAACCTTTTCCTGTAGCTGCAGTAGTATTGCCAAGGGCATCAAGAGCATCCGTGCGATGACGGATATCCTCACCCAACTCACTCATCTCTGCATTTCCACCAGCATTATCAGCAATAGGTCCATAGGCATCTGTAGCCAAGGTGATGCCAAGAGTAGAAAGCATACCCACAGCAGCGATACCTATTCCATAAAGTCCATGGGCAATGCTTTGAGGTGAAAGACTCATGTCAAAACCATTAGCACAGAGATAGCTAAGCATGATGGCTATTCCTATTGTAAGGACAGGAATACATGTAGAGATCATTCCTGTTCCTATACCTTTTATTATAACAGTAGCAGAACCGGTTTGACCTGCTTCCGCTATCTTTTGTGTAGGACGATAACTATGTGAAGTATAATATTCTGTTGCTTGTCCTATAATAACTCCAGCCACAAGACCAGAGATAACTGAGAAAGAAAGACCTATCCAATTAGAGATGCCAAGCAGATAGAGTATAGCGAAAGAAGCAAGAGCTATCAGTAATGCTGCTGTATTTGTACCAAGAGCAAGAGAATGAAGCAAATTTTTCATAGTTGCTCCTTCTTTTGTGTGAACAAGGAATATGCCAAGAATACTAAGAAATATACCAATAGCAGCAATAATCATTGGAGCAATGATGGCTTTTATCTGTAGCTCTGGATTCATAGCAAATGCTGTTGCTCCAAGAGCTGCCGTTGAAAGAATAGAACCACAATAGCTTTCATAGAGATCGGCTCCCATTCCTGCTACATCTCCTACATTATCACCTACATTATCAGCAATAGTAGCTGGATTGCGAGGATCATCCTCTGGAATATCTGCTTCGACCTTTCCAACAATATCAGCTCCCACATCTGCTGCTTTGGTATATATACCTCCTCCAACACGTGCAAAAAGAGCCTGTGTGGAAGCACCCATACCAAACGTTAGCATTGTTGTGGTGATAGTGACAAGTCCCATTGGTTCGTCTGCGTAGAAATAGTTTAGAATAATAAACCACATCGCAATATCCAGAAGTCCTAAACCTACAACAACAAGTCCCATGACCGCACCTGATCTAAAAGCTATGTTTAAACCTTTATCAAGACCTTTACGTGCAGCATTAGCAGTACGACCAGAAGCATAAGTAGCGGTTTTCATACCAAAGAATCCTGCAAGACCAGAGAAGAATCCACCTGTGAGAAAAGCTACTGGAACCCAAGGATTCTGCACCTTAAGAACATAAGCCATAAAAGCAAATATTATGGCAAGAGCTACAAACACATAACACACTACTTTATACTGCTGCTTTAGGTATGCCATTGCACCTTCTCTCACATATTGCGCTATCTCACGCATGCGAGGCGTTCCCTCGTCAGCATTCATCATACTACGAAAGAAAAACCAAGCCATAGACAAGGCTACAATAGAAGCTATTGGCACAAGCCAGAAAACTGTTGGAATGTTTGTCATAATCGTATTATTAAAGTTATATCTTGTGGGCTAAGATATAAAAAAATCCAGTAGGTTGTACCACTGGACTAAATATTTTTTTTTATAAAATGAATTCTTCATCGACTTGCGATTTATTTAAACGTATCTCACGTGGCGTTTTACCGATAAATCGTTTGCAAAAAGCAGAAAGATTACTAATGGTAGAAAAGCGTAATTCTTGGTAGGCAATCTTTAATGGCACATCATGAGTTTGGAAATAGGTAACAACATCTTTACAACGCCTTCGAAGAAGCCATCCACTTGGTGTTTCTTTAAATTCCTCCTTAAAAGAACGTAGAAAATTACTACGGGTCATTCCTACTGCAGCTGCAAGCTGATTAACATTCATGCTATTATCAACAACACGAAGTACACGGGCTTTAAAATTACCACGGATAGAGGCAAGTGGCTTTAAAAAACGCGAGAACTCATCTGGCGTTAGCGAAACTTTAAGAAGAAGAAAAAGTTCATTAACACGCATCTGTTTTAGTTCACTGCTATTTATCCCCTTACGGAGAAGATTAACAGTATGCAGAAAAAAAGTCTTTAATAAATCTGGCGTATCAATAACATTCCTATACGGAAGATGTAAATGGGTATCTTCTACATTGGAATATACTATATCGTCAATACAAATACTCTTGGGGATTTCATCCAAACAAATCAAAAAAATCTCTGAATCTGAAGACAAAGCCTCGAAAGTGACTTTGCTCTCAACAGGCAAAGCCAACAAAAAACCCTCTGACAATCTGCGAAGATTATTGCCAATATGGGCTACTATATTCCCTTGAACTATATAAACCAAATAACAGTTAAACTTGCTATCAATAGAGTATTTTTCGTCAAGGCAAAATGTTTTAAGAACGAACTGTGGATCCATTCCTTTTTAAATTGCGAAGTAAATAACTATAAAATCTAATAAAATATTCTTAACACAAATGTATCAAAAAAAATATAAGAATCAAAGCTTTTAATCTGTTTTAACAACATAAAATGTCAAATTAAAGCGTTTTTATGCCGTTAAACATAAATATGCATGTTTTTCAAAGGTTACAAGAATAATATATCGAAAATATCCTATTTATTATTATTTGTAACATAAGCATACAATGTAACATAAGACAAAGTTTATGAAACTATCAAGTAAGAGTGTAAAAAAAAGATTATCTATCTTTGCATCATCAAAAGATTCACAAACAATACACAAATAAGAATAGTTAGAAAATAGTGTTTTTTTAGGTTTACTCCTTAATTCTAAGGATATTTGTATTAGTGGTTATATTATTTGGTTCGAGTGATATACTCGGAGACAAAAAGGGGATACGCGTGAGCGCATCCCCTTTTTCTATAACTATCCCCTCTCCAGAGGGGGACATTTATTGCTTTATCTTGCACTTGTATATTTGTGAAGAGTAGCACGAACTGCACCGTTACCGGCATACAGTTCTTTAACCATACCTTCTATCAAATCGCCAAGACCTGCTTCATAAAGATCCAAGCCAAACACATCCTTACGACTATAGAGTTTCTTTAAACAACTATAATCCTGATCTTTCTTTCCTATCTCAAGAGGAGCAACGATAGACTGCAACTCTTCAAGCATTGGATCGGCAGAAGGCTCAAATGATGTACCATCATCCTTTACTCCTTTAAGATAACGAGCATAGCCGGCAAGAGTCAATGGAATGAGTACAAGATTACTCATATCAAGACCACGTGCTATATACTTCTTTATTGTCTCTCCAAAACGGATAGGCAACTTCTGAGAAGTATCTGAAGCAATACGCTGAGGAGCGTCTGGCATAAATGGGTTTGGCAAACGACGATTGATAACAGCACCAATAAACTCATAAGGGTTCAATACTCCAGGGTCTGTTACTACAGGCATTGCCTCAATATATCCTATCTTCTGGATAAATGCACGTAAATCAGCATCTGCCATCTCAGCCGAGATAAGGGTATAGCCCAACATACAACCATAGATACTCATTGCAGTGTGGAGAGGGTTCAAACATGTTGTTACCTTCATTGTTTCAACCTTATCAACAGTGTCACGTGTTGTATATAAAGCACCTCCAAGATCCAATGGAGGACGACCATTTGTGTAATTGTCTTCTATTACAAGATACTGCACTTCCTCTGCATTAACAAAAGGAGCAGTGAAGGTGTGCTTCTCTGTTTCAATATAGTCATTATCTTCAAAACCATCAGCAGCAAGCATCTCCTTTACCTTTTCATGTGGACGAGGAGTTATCTTATCTATCATTGACCAAGGGAAGGTAATCTTTGACTCATCTTTCAGATAATCAAGGAATGCCTGTGGTGCAAGACCCTCAGCAACCCATTTCTCTGCATAAGCAAAAACACCTGCCTTAACCTTATCACCATTATGTGAACAGTTGTCCATACTCTGAACGGTAAGAGGCAACTCACCTGCATTGAAACGTTCAAGAAGCAATGCACATACCTTACCCATTGCGAAAACTGGCTTCAAACCACGAGCAAGATCTGCATCATTATAGCTATAACCCTTCTCAGTGATTGTGAAAGAAATCATCTGCAAAGAAGGATTTTTGAAGATCTCAACAAGACGAGCCCAATCATCAAATTGATAATCAGCCTTCAAGGCTTCTGTAACAGAAGCAATAACTTTCTTCTCTATTGTACCTGTGCTCTGAAGAGAAACAGAAAGAGAAAGATTATTATAAGGTGTATAAGCCTTGTCGATTACCTCAAAGTCGAAAGTCTCTGCCACAATTACACCTCGATCATACTTGCCTGTATTTAAGGCATCGTTCAATATAGCAGCAGGGAAAGCACGAAAGATATTTCCACCACCAAAGTGTACCCATGTTGGTTCTTTAGCTGTCTTCTCACGCAAAGCTGCAATATCAAATTTTGGAAGAAGATATCCTTTTTCTTCCCATTCTGCGGCATTAAAGTCGCTCTTTAGAATATCGTTTAGTTTCATAACTATTATATAAATAAGCCCATCCCCCCCTTATCTAAGATTGAAATATTAAAAGATTGAAAAATTGAAAATTATCAGCTCGCTGATATAATATCTCCATATTTCCATATTCAATTACGAAGCTTGCTTCGTACACGGGGATGGGGGAGGCTGCTTAATCAAAAAATCCTGGTTGTTTGTATTCAATACCCAATTCACGGTCAACGGTGGCAAGAATGCCTTGAACCTGTCCCATAGCAAACATACGTCCAAGGAGGGTGTAGCCAGCATTGTGTCCGTGGCTCGACTCGTCCATGATGCCACCCTTCTCGTCGGTGAAGGTCATTCCGTGATCAACACGCATAGGAAGCTGTGGATTCTCTTTTTCAAAGATGCGGCACAGTTCTATAAGGTCGGCACGACCGCCCAGATGACTTGCCTCGGTGAAGTCGCCATTAGGGAAAATGTGGCATGAGCGCAAGTGAACAAAATGTGTGCGTGAAGCAAATTTCTTTGCCATCTCAACAACATTATTATATGCACCTGCAGAAAGACTTCCTGCACAGAAGGTCAGTCCATTATGCTTATTTGGAACTGCATCCAGGAACCATTGAATATCTTCTTCTGTACGCACAATACGTGGAAGACCCAACACCTCAATAGGTGGATCGTCTGGGTGAACACACATATTCATGTCGCATTCCTCACAAACAGGCATGATTGCCTCAAGGAAATATTTCATGTTCGCACGAAGCTGTGCCTTATCAATACCTTTATACAACTCCAAGAAATCACGGAATTTCTGAATTGGTGCTTCATCATTCTCGCTGAAATTACCAGAAACAAAACCTTGCGTCTTAATAATAATTGTCTCAACAAGATCGTGTTCCTTTTCTGGAGTCATTGTCTTTGCAAGAGCATCACACTCTTCAAGAACATTACGACCCTGCCCCACTCCTGCTGGGAACTGGAACTGTGCCCACTCCTCACGCGCACCATCACGCTTTAGGATATAGATGTCGAAATAGGCAAACTCTGCATAATTGAAGTACAGGTTTGTTGAACCATTTGGGTTCTTGTGCAGCAAATCGGTACGTGCCCAGTCGAGAACAGGCATGAAATTGTAGCAGATGGTATGAATACCCTCAGCTGCAAGATTACGTAAACTCTGCTTGTAAATCTCTATTTGCTCATCACGATCTGGACCAGCATATTTGATTGTTTCAGTAACAGGAAGACTTTCTACAACGCTCCAGCGCATACCAAAGCTCTCAATGTAAGTCTTCAATTCATGAATTTTCTCGCGCGTCCATACCTCACCAAGAGGCACATCGTGGAGCGCTGTAACAATACCTTCGACACCAATCTGACGAAGCATAGCAAGAGTGATCTTATCATTCTTGCCAAACCATCTCCATGTTCTTTCCATAATAGATTCCCTTCCCAAAAACACACCTCATAAACATATAAGGCATACTGTCAGGAAGAGCATTTTAGTTTGTTTTTGATTTGATTTATTTTATTTTTTTGTTTTTTTATTTCGTCCCCCAAAAAGGAAGATGTAAATATTGAAAGACGGAAATATTATATCGGCATTGCCGACCATTTCTTCCCGTTGGTCAGAGGAACTTTTCAATCTTCAATATTCAATATTCAATTACGAAGCGTGCTTCGTAGAGTTAATCCTTTGGATCAAGATAAATGCCAAAGCCAATCTTCAAGCCTATAGACGAATAATCGCTATGGTTCTTGAAACTCTGGTCATAATAGATTGCTGGTTCAATAGTAACAGTCTTACTGATAAAGAAACTATATCCTACTTCTATACCTGGCATGAAATCATTATAGTTACTATTTGCACGAACAAATTTCAATCCTGCACCAAGATACAGACCATTCTGTTCTATATAATATCGCCCTTGCGCACCAAACGTGAAATAATCTGATATGTTTTTGTTATGATTATAGCCTACTTCAGCAACAGCCATAATGTCATCAGCAAAGAAATAACCTGCTTTAGCATTCAAAGCAAAGTTAAGATCCTCACTACCATTATACTTCAGATTAAGACCAGAAAGAGAAGCACCTGCATACCACTTTCCCTGTTCAAACTGAGCACTCGCTGTGAGTACTGAAAGCAACATTACGCTTAGGAACAATAATTTCTTCATATAGTTTAGAATTTTTATTTATTCGTTTTCAGTTACAAACTTACGAAAAAAGATTGATATATCGTTTTTTTTAAGAAATATTTATTGCAAAAACTAAAAAAGCCCGCTGCAAAGCAACGGGCTTATATCTTTATTCTCTGCAAAGAGACGTTTTTCTAATTAGAAGAAGAGGTAACGGTTGTCAACAACATTAGCCTTCTGATAAAGTTCGCTCATGAAGTTACCTGCATACTGCATTGCCTTCTGACGACACTTTGCTTCCATAGTCTTAGCATCAAACTTGCCAGGACGATTCTTCTTGTTAAGAACCTGGAAAGCATAAACACCAGCATTACCCTTAACTGGCTTGCTTGAGAACTTACCCTTAGCTGTTGCATATACAGCACCACTAAGTGCAGGCTCGCTTGCACCAGCTGCTGCAACGAATACAGGAGCTGCGAAAGTAATCTGATCAACTGTTGTGATCTGTGCACCCTTAGCCTTAGCTGCAGCAATACTGCTTACACCTTGAAGCTTAGCCATAAGCTGCTCTGCCTTCTTATCTCTGAGTACCTCAGCCTTTATCATCTCCTTAACCTGAGCATCGTCAAGTGAACGATAGCCTATAGGATGAATTTCGCTACATACAGCTACGAGAAGATGGTCGTTGTCACCACACTCATAAAGAGGAGAGATTTCGCCCTTCTTAGCCTCGAACAACCACTTAAGAGCGTCACGAGTAGAATGGATATTTGCAAGATAATGAGAAGATGTTGTTACATCATTAGCCTCAAGAACCTTATAACCGTTCTTTGCTGCATTCTTAAGAAGATCCTCTGAATTCTGGTTTGCACTTACGAAACTTGCAAACTTGTTGTATGCTGCGCTGTATGTTTCCTTAGAGAAATCAACTGTCTTCTTGATAACTGCTGCTGTGTACTTAGAAATCATAGCCTTGCGATCAACAACCTGCAGAATAACATTTGCCTGATCGAGCTTAAGGTTCTGAATCTGATTTACAGCACCATTATTAAGAGCATTAATATAACTCTTTGTGTTTACATCCATTGAAGGAGCATTCTGATACTGAGCTGTTGTAATCCACTGCTTTTCACCTGTCTGACCATACTTCTTAGCAATAGCCTCGAACTGTGAAGCATCAGCCTGCAAAGCGGTATAGATAGAGTCTGCTGTCTTCTGAGCAGCTGCTGCATCTGCACCACCTACCTGAATAGCACGGAACTGAATAGAGTCAGGAAGCTGCTGCTTAGCAACCAACTTGATGATATTCATTGTGTTATCCATCTGGTTAGCGACAGGACCATAAACCTGACCAACAGCCATAGAGTCGAGCTTTGCTGCGATATCTGAAGGATAAGCAGAAGAAGCTACTGGAATGCCAAGATAGTTTACAAGAGATGTGCTCTTACGTACAACCTGAGCTGGATCAGCAGCTTCAGCAAGATCCTTAGCATAAGCAGCAAACTGCTTGCTGAGGGCTGCCTTATCTGCAGCAGATGCCTCTACCTGAATATCGATATACTTAACATCGCGGCTCTCTACATTCTGCTTGAAACGTGGCTTCAACTCATCGTATTTTGCCTTAAGATCAGATTCTGTAATCTGAACCTTTGAGTCCTGAATACTGCTGTAAGGAAGAACTGCCAACTGTACCTGGCTTTCCTCGTTCTCCTCCTTGAATGCCATCTTAGCCTCTACAGGGTTAGAAAGCAAGCAATGAGCTAAAAGACTCTGATATTTCTGAGCGAGAGTCTGCTGACGCAATGTCTTCTCGATGAATGTCCAATAGTAGTAAATCTTGCTGTACTGCTGAGCCATCTGTGGATTAGCAGTCTTTGCCTGATTATACTGGTTAAGGAAGTTCTGCAGAGCATTAACATCGAAACGACCTGTCTGCTGGTTTACGAATGGAGTCTGAAGAAGCATCTGGTTTGTTCCTTCTTTCAGGATATTCTGAATTTCCTGATCAGTAACTGTAAGACCCAGAGCGTTTGCCTCTGCCTCTACCATCTTGGTCTGAACATAAGTATTCCAAACCATGTCCTTAACTTGATTAAGCTGCTGCTCGTTCAGATTGTCTGTACCCTGCTGCATCTTAATCACTTCAGAATACTCGTCAACGAGCTTCTGGAAATCCTGCACATTGATTTTCTCACCCAACACTTCACCAACACACTGACGCTGGTCGTTACGATGAGCCTCGCATGAGCGGAATGCCTCTTCGGCAATGAACGCAAAAAGACCGAGACCGATAATGATAATCAGGGTCACGCCTTTGCTTCTGATTTTTCCTAATGCTGCCATTACTTTAATTTTTATTTTTATTTATTTTCTATTCTTTCTGTTTATTCTTCATGGTTGCAGTTTCTGTTGAAAGCTACAATGTTCCATTTTTCAAATTGCCTACAAAAATAATAAGAAAAAAACAAATAAAGTAATTTTTAATCAAGAAAATTACTATATATTCTATTTTTCAATATCAATATGTAAGCTTACAAGTTCTATCTTTGTTGTAGAGGTCTTGAGAATCTTGAAACTAAACTTGTCAACCTTCACAACATCATTGGGTTTAGGGAAACTCTGATAGTAATTCAATATGAGTCCACCCAAGGTCATATAATCATCGCTTTCTGGCAAATCAAGCTGGAATTTATCGTTTATCTCGTCAACCTCCATGCGTGCCGAGATAACATAATCGCCTTCTTTTGTCTGATAAGCCACAAGATTATTATTATCATGCTCGTCTTGAATATCGCCAAATATCTCTTCTACAATATCTTCAAGACTCACTATTCCACTTGTGCCACCAAACTCATCTACAACAACACCCAGACTCTTTTTCTGCTGCAAGAATGTCTGCATGAGTTTCTGAGCCTGCATTGTTTCTGGAACAAATGCCAAAGGACGAATATTATCACGCCAGTCCTTAGGCGAACGGAACATTTCGCTTGAATGAATATAGCCTTCTATATGATCAATATCTTCCTTATACACAATTATTTTACTGTTTCCGCTCTCTATAAACATCTGCATGAGCTCGTCGGTGGAACAGTTATACTCTACTGCCTTTATTTCTGTACGTGGAACCATACAGTCGCGCACTTTAAGATCAGGAAATTCCAAAGCATTCTGGAATATCTTTACTTCGTCCTCAATGCTGTCTGGTGTTGAAGCATTATCAATACTCGACTGCACAAGATAATCTAAATCAACCTTCGAGAACACTCCATTCGCCATATCTTCCTTTACCTTTACACCAAGCAGTTTCAGAAGATCACGAGAGATTAAAGTTGCAAATCGACTTAGTGGCCACAATAGCACATAGAACACATATGCCAAAGGAGCAAAAAAACTAAGCAATGTGTTTGGATTATTCTTAAAGAGTGTCTTTGGAAGAAACTCACCTGTAAACAAAACTATAAGCGTAGAGAAAATTGTGTCTGCGGGTACTGTAAAAGCTGGCGCATAACCAGAGAAAATAGTATTGTTAAGGAATTTCGCTATAAGAATACCATATATTACCAAAACAATATTATTACCCACAAGCATAGTGGACACAAAATCATTTGGATGACGATAGAAGAAAGAAATCAAACGCTGAGAAAGCCCGTTTCTATCCTTCTCCATCTCAGCCAACATACGGTTGCTTGAGACGAAGGCTATCTCCATTCCTGAGAAAAAAGCCGAAAAGGCTAACGTTATGATAATCCCTATAATTAAAGAGGCATCCATCTTGTGGTTAATGTGTCAAAGGTATCGAGGTTGTGGTACGACGCTGTGGGGTAGCCATCTGGCGCTGCGGTTTCTGCATAGAGTCTTGTGCTGCATGAGCAGTATCCGAATTGTTGTTGCTACCATCAATATCGCCCTTCTCAAATGAGCCTTTGGTGTTACTTACATAATATTTTGTCATACGCTCATCGCTTCGGAAATAGCTTCCTTCCAACGTGCGTTCTGGGGTTACAAGTTTTGAGAACACATTACTGTAGAACTCATGTTTCATCTGATCCCAGAACAGTTGTTCGCTCGAGAAGCGTAATCCGTCTTTTGTGAGAATTCTTACGCGTGAACGCAATTCCCATAACTTTTCCTGATCATAGAAATAGGCTGTATCTGCCTGAACATAAGCTTCTACATGGAACTTCTCGTCAAACTGTTCCATGAATACTCCTTTATTAAAAGCCCAGAAAGAAGGGTGTCTAACGGTATTTACCTCCCACTCTTCTGTTACTATTCGGTATTTTATTACACCTGAATCGCTAATGAGTGTATTCACGCCATAAGTTGTCATAGTAGACACCGAATCACGCTCGTTAATAGCCGGAGCGGTGTGTTCTACTGCCTCCTGACATGATGTACTCAAAGCAAGGAGCAAAAATGAAAATATGAATATATGAAGTATCTTCTTCAATGTTGTATGCTTGTTTATCTCACCTTCCACTTAGAGAACCAGTTTTCGTTGAAAGTAAGGCCTATATTAATACGGAAAGTATTTTCCTTGATAAGATTCTTTGCTTCCTGACGGGCATACTGGAAACTGATGTTCAATATTGAACGGTTGTTCCAGTAGTTAACCAAAGGAATACCTACACCGGCACTAACAGAATACTCTTTTGGTCCATCAACACCGTTTATATAATAATAAGGTGTAGCATAGCTTGCACCAAAACGGTAACGAACACGATCAGACCATTTTCGGCTCTGCTCATTATTCATATATTCGAAACCAAATGTATATTTGCTACGATCTTTGAAATAACCTATAACCGGCTCGTTTTTCTTCTCTTCACTAACACTATTAAGAAATTCGTCCTTTTTTTCATTATAGTATGTAGGAGTCTCAATAGTACCATACTTTTGCAAGCTATAGTCAAATCCTATTTTGAGTTTGTTATTATGATTATACATCAAACCAACACCATAACTTGTTGGAATACGCATACCATTACTTGCATAATAAGTAGTAGTATCTGTCACACTCGTCTGTGAGTTAACAGAAATATCCTCAACACTTGGTGTATCACAAATTTTATGCCCCAAACCATAGGTAAGACCCAAAGTAAGAGCATCTTTCTTGCTCAAAGACAAAGTGTATTGCAAACCAAAGTCAACCTTATAACTACTGATAGAAGCAGAATAATTTCTGAGCAGACTATTAACAGAAGTATTAGTATATGAATTGGTAATTGAGCGGTCAAGAGTTCCCCAAAGATAACCTCCGTTCACACCAAGAGAGAAATTTTTGAAAGGCATCCAGCCCAAACCTACATACACCTGATGAATACCACCTGAACCAGCATAGGTATTAGTAACATAGTTTGAAGGCTGACCATTATAATCACGCTCTTTCACCTCAGAAGTGCTGTAATTATACCCCACATTAGTGTAAGGCACAATACCAAAGCTCATACCAAGCTTTGGAGCTAAACGGAATCCGGCAACAACATACTCGAAATTTGAGTTATTGGCATTCTTCTTCACGCCTCCTTCCTGAAAACTGGTAATCTGTCCTGAAAGACCAGCATCAAAAATGAAAGTCAAAGAATCAATATTTGAATATGAAGCAGGGTTAAGATAGTTCACTTGGTTGTGTTCATGAAATCCAAGTCCTAAGCCGTTCATACCACGGTTAAAACCTGATCCCTGATCTGTATGTAGTCCGAGACCAAACTGGCTATATGGCGAGTTTGTTCCGCTTTGAGCAAGTGCTGTAGTAAATGATGCAACCATGAAGGCAGCACAGATAATGGTTTTCTTCATTCTTATTAAAGTTCGTTTTTAATGAATCGCTTGCAAATTTATCAAAAAAAATAGAAATAATTGCACGTTAACTCAGAAATATGATTTATTTTTGCATCGTGAAACGTTTTAAATACATTTTAAGAACTTTAATGCTGGTCGCAATAGCGACCTTTTGTATGCAAGCCCATGCTCAACAGCAGGATTCGTTGCTTGCAGACATGGACTCTGTAGAAATATCCCTACTCACATGTTCGCCAGGACACGAGGTATGGAGTTTATATGGTCATACCGCCTTGCGTTTTGTTGATAAGAAACATCATGACGATTTGGCTATAAACTGGGGTATGTTCTCGTTTCAACAGAAAAACTTCATTCTGCGCTTCATCTTTGGCAAGACCGATTACCAGATGGGTATCGAGCCTTTCAACTATTTCATGATTGAATATGCCAAAGACGGACGCTCTATTATTGCACAACGACTGAATCTCACCCGTGAGGAGAAATTGGCTATTACTAAGGCTATAGCACAGAACTACGAACCACAGAATCGCGAATACAGATACAATTTCTTCTACGATAATTGTACTACACGCGCTCGTGACATGATTTTTCAAAATCTGCATCTCGAACGCATCCAATACTCATCTCGAAGGAAGAAAAGCACTTGGCGCAAAGAAATTCACAACATGAATCATGCTCATTCATGGAACGAATTTTCTACCGACCTACTGTTGGGCATCAAGGCTGACAACGAAATAGGACGCGAAGAAGAGCAATTTCTTCCACACAACCTGAAAGACGATTTTGCAGAAGCTACAATCATAGACGCTTCGGGCAACAAACGTGCTCTTGTTGATTCCACCTATTATATATTAAAAGTGGATAAGGCAAATGTACACATTGAGCCAAGCATCTGGGACGATGTTACACCAAATGTTTTATTCTACAGTTTCATCATTCTTAACCTCTTAATACTCGTTATCGAATGGCAACGCAAAAAAACATTCTGGCTTGTTGACCTCATCCTGCTTACTTTGTCAGGTTTGGCAGGCTTGATACTGACAGCTATGATTTTTTCAGAGCACCCAACAGTTAGCTTGAATACGCTGATTCTTGTGCTCAACCCTTTCAACCTTGTATTTGTATATCCTGTTAGTAATCAGATAATTAAAGGCAAAGCACATTGGTATTTCCGTGTGCTGGCATACTGCTGTTTAATGATGCTTGTGGGTACATCCTGGCAAGACATTCCGTCGCCAATGATAATTTTGGCAGCATTTTTGCTGTTAAGAACTTGTAGCGTTATTTATATCTACGCTTCAAGGAACCCCAAAAAGAAGAATAAATAAAGAAATGAATAGATATCTGGCCATACTCATCGCAGCCTTGACCTCTGCCGAGATGCAAGCCTTTCAGCTTGCACCACGCATCGTGGTCAATATTACTGTAGATGAACTGCGCTCTGACTATATCGAGAGTTTTTCGCCAATGTTCTCAAGCGAAGGACTTCGAAAACTCATGGAGCAAGGTAAGGTGTATGAAATTGCCAGCTATCCTTCAAGCCCTATCGACCGTGCTTCAGCAATAGCTACTCTTGCTACAGGCGCAACACCGTTCTATCATGGAATCGTAGCTGAGCAATGGCTCGATCGTCAAACTCTTCGTCCTGTTTATTGCGTTGACGACGACAAACGTCAGACAACAGCCAACCGACTGCTCACATCAACTCTTGGCGATGAACTGAAAATAAGTTCTCAGGGCAAGGCCATCGTTTATGGCGTAGCTGCCACACGAGATGCTGCCATTTTGTCGGCAGGTCATGCAGCTGACAACGCTTTCTGGATTGACGAACGTCTGCACAAATGGATGTCGTCACCTTTCTATTCAAACAAACGTCCTGCATGGCTTGGCAACACAACAGTAGAAACTAATAACCAGACTGTTGTTGAAAAAGCACTCGATGCCTTCAAGGCATCAGCAATGGGAGCCGATGATGTTACAGACATGCTGAATGTAACTCTATCGGCAGGCATAGGCAACAAGGAAGTTTCTAACCTTAAGGTTGAGATGCAGAATATCTACATGCAGCTCGACCAAAGCATCGCAAAACTTGTTAGCTCTATAGAACAGAAGGTAGGCAAAAACCGAGTTCTATTTGTTCTCACAAGTACAGGAACACATTCCGACGAAGTAATTGATTATCAGCAATATCGAATACCTACAGGTATTTTCTATATCAACCGAACAGCTTCACTTCTAAACGTATATCTAAGCGCCATCTACGGACAAGGCATATATGTAGAAGCATGCCATAAAAACCAGATGTTCATCAACCACAAACTCATAGAGCAAAAACGCCTGAGTTTGCACGATGTTCTTCTGCGTTGTCAGGAACTACTGTTCCAGAGTGCAGGCGTTGGCGATGTTTACACCAGCGAACGACTGCTCACAAGTGGTAAGGAGGTAGAGAAATTGCGTGCAGGTTTCAAGTCAACACTTAGTGGCGACATTATTATAGAAGTTGCTCCAGGCTGGAAACTATACAACGAAAAAAGCAACGAACAATATACCTCGCGACTTGGTGTAGCATCTTTCCCTATCGTATTCTACGGTAGCGGCATAAAACCTGCTCGAGTAACACTTCCTGTAACTGTTGACCGAATTGTACCAACAGTTGCAAAGGCAATTCACATCAGAGCCCCTAATGCTTGCAATAGCGAAACGTTAGACGTTGAACGATAATTCGTTCCACGAAATTTATGTTGCATAACAGCAACAACCATCCAAACATATAACGTAAAACGTTTCCCCCTTTCATTTTTTTTTATTACATTTGCAACCAATTAGGGCGAAAATGCCCGTTAACTCGAAAAATCAAAATAATAATATAATGAATTTCAATAAAATTCTTAAGTCTTTGTTTGGCGATAAGTCATCAAGAGACATGAAACTCATCCAGCCTATTGTAGAACAAGTAAAAGCTGCTTATCCTGAAATAAAGGCACTGAGCAACGATGAGCTTCGCGCCAAGACAAAGGAAATCCAGAAATACGTACAGGACGCTGGTAAAGAACAACGCGAACAGATTGCTGAATTAAAGGCAAAGATTGAAGAAACACCTATCGACGAACGAGAAGAGATCTTTAATCTGATTGATAAACTCGACAAGCAGGCTCTCGACAACTACGAGGTGGCTTTGAACGAAGTGTTGCCTATCGCCTTCAGTATTGTTAAGGATACAGCACGTCGTTTTGCCGAAAACGAGGAGACTGTTGTTACAGCTACAGACTTCGACCGCGAACTTGCTGCTAATCCTGCCAACGATTTCATTACCATAGATGGCGATAAGGCTATCTATCACAACGAGTGGACTGCTGGTGGTAACAAGATCAAGTGGAACATGGTTCACTATGATGTGCAGATCTTTGGTGGTATTGCTCTACATCAGGGTAAGATTGCCGAAATGGCAACTGGTGAGGGTAAGACTCTCGTAGCTACTCTGCCTGTATTCCTCAACGCCCTCACTGGTAATGGTGTTCACATGGTAACAGTGAACGATTATCTGGCTAAGCGTGACTCTGAGTGGATGGGACCTCTCTATATGTTCAACGGTCTTTCTGTTGACTGTATCGACAAACATCAGCCTAACTCAGATGCTCGTCGCCGTGCTTATCGCGCAGATATTACATTCGGTACAAACAACGAGTTTGGCTTCGACTACCTGCGTGACAATATGGCACTTTCGCCATCTGACCTCGTACAGCGTCAGCACAACTTCGGTATTGTCGATGAGGTTGACTCTGTCCTCATTGATGATGCACGTACACCTCTTATCATCTCAGGTCCTATTCCAAAGGGCGATGATCAGATGTTTGAAGAGTATCAGCCATTGGTAGAGCGCCTCTATGAAGTAGAGCGCAAACAGGCTACCGAACTTCTGGCTGAAGCTAAGCAGAAGATTAATGCAGCTAAGCAGGAAACAGATTCTAAGAAGGCTCAGGCTCTCTACGACGAAGGTTTCCTCTCACTCTATCGTTCATATAAGGCTCTGCCTAAGAACAAACCTCTTATCAAATACCTCTCAGAAGAAGGTATCAAGAGCGGTATGCTCAAAGTAGAGGAATTCTATATGGCTAACAACAACCGCGAAATGCCTAAGGCTATCGAACCTCTGTATTTCGTTGTTGATGAAAAGCAGAATTCGGCTGACCTAACCGACAAGGGTGTTGAATGGCTTTCTAACCAGACTGGCAGAAGCGACCTCTTCGTATTGCCTGATATTACATCTCAGCTTTCTGAGCTCGAGGCTCAGACTGATATCGACGATCAGACACGTCTTGACAAGAAAGACGAGTATCTGCAACACTATGCTGTTCAGAGCGAGCGTGTTCACACTCTCCAGCAGTTGCTCAAGGCTTACACCATGTTCAATAAAGACGACGAATATGTTGTCATGAACGGTGAGGTGAAGATTGTTGATGAGCAGACTGGCCGTATTATGGAAGGTCGCCGCTGGAGCGACGGTCTGCACCAGGCTATCGAGGCCAAAGAGCACGTAAAGGTAGAGGCTGCTACACAAACATACGCAACAATCACTCTCCAGAACTATTTCCGTATGTACCACAAGCTTGCTGGTATGACAGGTACTGCAAGCACAGAGGCTGGTGAGTTCTGGGATATCTATAAACTGGATGTTGTTGAGATTCCAACAAACCGTCCTGTTGCACGTCACGACCTCGACGACCGTGTTTACAAGACAGCTCGAGAGAAATATAATGCTGTTATCGAGGAGATTATTGAAATGCGCGAAGCTGGCCGCCCAGTATTGGTTGGTACAACATCAGTTGAAATTTCTGAGCTTCTCTCAAAAATGCTTCAGATGCGTCGCATACCTCATAATGTGCTCAACGCTAAGTTGCACCAGAAAGAAGCACAGATCGTTGCTGAAGCAGGTCAGCAGGATGCAAACGGTAAAGGTGCTGTAACCATCGCTACTAATATGGCTGGTCGTGGTACCGATATTAAGCTTTCTGACGAAGTAAAGGCTGCTGGTGGTCTTGCCATCATTGGTACAGAACGCCACGAGAGCCGTCGCGTTGACCGCCAGTTGCGTGGTCGTGCCGGTCGTCAGGGTGACCCAGGTTCTTCTGTATTCTACGTATCTCTCGAAGATAAACTCATGCGACTATTCGCAAGCGAGCGAATCTCTAAGGTCATGGACCGCTTAGGTTTCGAAGATGGCGAACGAATCGAGAGCCCTCTTATCTCTAAGAGCATCGAACGTGCTCAGAAGAAGGTAGAGGAAAACAACTTCGGTATTCGTAAGCACCTGCTCGAATATGACGACGTTATGAACAAACAGCGTACCGTTATCTATGAGAAACGCCGTCACGCACTCATGGGTGAGCGTATCGGTATGGACATCACAAACGTTATCTGGGACCGTGTTGTTGCAATCATCGAGAAAAACGACTACGAAGGTGCTAAAGAGCAGTTCCTCAAGGTTCTTGCTATGGAAATTCCTTTCGATAGAGACGAATTTGATAATGGTAACCGTCAGGCTCTTGAAGAGCGTGCTTTCCAGGATGCTATGGCAGCCTTCAAACGCCACACCGACCGCATACAGAGCGTTGCTTACCCTGTTATCAAGCAGGTTCAGGAAAATCAGGGCGCACTTTACGAGCGTATCATGGTACCACTGACCGATGGAAAGCGAGTATGGAATATTCCTTGCGACCTTCAGGAAGCTTACAATTCAGAGGCTAAGTCTGTTGTTAAGCAGTTCGAAAAAGTTATCATGTTGCGCATCATCGATGACGACTGGAAAGAGAATCTACGTCAGCTTGATGAACTTCGCCATTCTGTACAGAACGCTTCTTACGAGCAGAAAGATCCATTGCTCATCTTTAAGCTCGAGAGTGTGAAACTCTGGGATAATATGATCGACGACATGAACGACCGCATCGCAAGCGTTCTCATGCGTGGACAGATTCCTGAGATTCAGCAGCAGGAAGTAAAGGAGGCTGCTCCAGAAGAACATCAGCAGCGATTCCAGGAACAGAAGGAAAGTATCGAGGAAAAACGTGCACGCGAAATGCAACGTGCAGCTGCCAGCCACGACACACGAGAAGGTGCCTCACAGGTAAGCCACACTCCATACGTAGCTGAGCACATGCCTCGACCAAATGATCCATGTCCATGTGGATCAGGCAAGAAATTCAAGAATTGCCACGGACGTAACATCCGTTAAACAATAATCAAAAAGAGCAGGATAATCAGATACTTCTCTTTATCCTGCTCTTTTTTCCTTTTTAAAAAACCTAATTTAAAATACAACAAAATGAAAATTAACCTCAACAACCTGAAGAAGTCGTATGGCGAAAAAACCGTAGTTAATATCCCAGAATATACTATTAACAACGGCGAAATACTTGGTCTTGTAGGAAACAACGGAGCAGGAAAGACTACTCTATTCCGCATGATTCTCGACCTTCTTGATCGTACAGAGGGAGAAATATCACTTGAATATGTTTCTGGAGAAACAGACTCATACGCTATCGACCCTCACACCAACGAGGAATGGAAGAAAAAAACTGGAGCCTATATCGACGACAGTTTTCTTATTGACTTCCTTACACCAGAGGAGTATTTTGATTTTGTTGCACGAGTAAACAACATCGGCAAAGAGGAATTTGAAAGCAAGTTACAGCTCTACAACCAGTTCATGTCTGATGAGATTCTTGGACAAAAGAAACTTATTCGCGACTATAGTGCCGGTAACAAACAAAAAATTGGAATTATTGGTGCCTTGCTCAACGAACCTGATTTGCTCATTCTTGATGAACCGTTCAACTTCCTTGACCCAAGTTCACAGCATATCTTAAAGCAGATAATCACATCTTATAATGAACGTACTCATGCTACAGTTCTCATTTCAAGCCATAATCTGCAGCACACAATAGAGATTAGCACACGCATAGCTCTTCTCGAACACGGCGTCATCGTTAAAGATCTTGAGAATATCAATCAATCTGCTACAAAAGAGCTTGAAAACTACTTCAACGTATAGTCTTCAAGTCTCTTATTATTTATTATTTCTCATTTGCCTTTTTCATTTTGCAAATGAGAAATATTTTTTTTAAATCCTTCCATCTTTCCATTTTTCAATCTTCCAATATTACTCTCACTTCCTGTCCCTTAACTGTTGGAATATCATAAACATACAGCTTTTTCTGAGCAGGCTTCTGCAAATGGGCTTCTTTTGAAATAAGAGGTTTAGCTGTTTCTGGAACAGCGAAAAGCGGATTAGTATTTTCACCCTGAGCCTCCTTCAATCCTTTCAAAGGAACATAAGATGCTATACGCAGATTACCTCCTATATGAGATTTTATTGTAGCAGCCTTTAAGCTACCATTACTCCAACACATGCTTACTTCAAAATTACCTCGTGTCTTTAATCCACTGACACTTCCTTCCTTCCACGCATCAGGTAAAGCAGGAAGTAACTGCACATAACCATCATGACTCTGAACCAACATTTCAGCAACACCTGCTGTAAAGCCAAAGTTTCCATCTATCTGGAATGGTGGGTGAGCATCAAAGAGGTTTGGATACATACGTCCCTGAGGATAGTTACGTGCCTCCTGATCAGAAGGAAGAATATTAAGCAAATTACGTACAAGAGTATAAGCATGGTTACCATCAAGAAGACGAGCCCAAAGATTTATCTTCCATCCAATACTCCATCCTGTTGCCTCGTCACCTCTCTGAATAAGGGTGTTACGCATGGCCTCAAAGAGTTCTGGAGTACGACTGGCTGAAATCTGACTTGAAGGGAATAAACCATAAGCATGTGACACATGACGATGCTGATCCTTTGGATCATCAGCATCCTCAAGCCATTCCTGCAACTGATTATAACGACCTATCTGCATAGGCGCCAACTGAGATATATGATTGCGCAAGCTGTCTGCATAAGCAGCACTCTCGCCTAATACTTCTGTTGCCTGAAGAGCATCGTTCAACACATCAAAAGCTATCTGATTATCCATGGTACAACCAGCTGTAACAGAAGGCTTGCCATAAGGACCATGCTCTGGAGAAATACTTGGACTGGTAACCAACCAACCGTAACGAGGATGGCACACCATAGCTGAAAGATAGAAATCGGCTGCCCCCTTCAGCTGTGGATAGAACAGACGTAGGAATTCTTTATCACCTGTAAACAGATAACGTTGCCACAAGTGTGTTGATAACCAACCTGCTCCATTAGGCCATATTCCCCATGTTGCACCATCAACCATACCTGTTGTACGCCAAGCATCTGTATTATGATGAGCCATATAGCCCTTAGCACCATACATCTTCTGAGCGGCTTCACGACCTGTTTCACTCAGATCCTTTATCATTCTATATAATGGCCATTCTGTTTCTGAAAGATTTGTAGTTTGAGCTGGCCAATAGTTCATCTCAGCATTTATATTTATAGTGTACTTACCATCCCAAGGTGCCATCATGTCTTTATTCCATTTCCCCTGAAGATTGGCTGGTTGAGCACTATAAGGCTGAGAAGACGAAATAAGAAGATAACGTCCATATTGGAACACAAGAGCAACAAGTGCAGGATCATTTGTCTGTTGGAAACGCTTCAATCGCTCATCTGTAGGTAGTTCTGTTTCTGCAGCATTACAACCCAAATCAATACTTACACGATTAAACTGTTCTTTATATCTTGCCTCGTGATTAGCAAGAATCTGAGTAGTGTTCTGCTCATACGATTTAAGCAATCTACCTAAAGCCTGGTCATAAGCACTACCCGAAACATCCTTGTATGTTTTGTAATTTGTGCCCATAGAAATTCTTAATTCAACTTCGTTGGCACGTTCTACACTTATAGCCTTATCACCATATACTACCTTTCCGCCATCGGCAGATACCTTTGTAATGGTACATGCATTTATAACTCCCTTAATGCCTTCATGGTCGGCACCATGTCCCATCATCACAAGAGCCTTAATAGCATCAACGCTTACCTCATGACGCAAAGGCGATTCGTATTCTGCCTTAAATGATATGGCGTGTTTTTTATTGGCAGTAAGACGTATAACCATAACATCTCCGCCAGAGTAATCAGTAAAGGTTGTGAAAGCCTCACGCTTATAAACAATCTTTCCTATACGGAAAGTAGTCGTAGCAACAGCTCGAGTCAAATCAAGTTCTCGACGATAATCTGTAGCTTCGCCCTTAACATTAAAATGAAGTTTGAGCGAACCAACCGTTTCATAAGGCATACCATGCTGACCCGTCATGAAATTACGGTTTATCATGTCGTGCGCCTGCTGCTCTTTTCCTGTAAAGATAAGCTCTCGCACACGAGCAAGAGTGTCAGGAACCAAGGCACGCACATTACTATGAGGGCCACCGCCCCATACATTTTCCTCATTAAGTTGTATCTCCTCGTCCTGTACACCACCATACACCATTCCGGCAATACGGCCATTACCAATAGGGAGAGCTTCCTGCCAAATACGAGCGGGTTGTTTATACCATAATTTTAGTGGGGTGGCAGCATGAACCGAAAGAGCCAAGCATACCACACAAAGAACAAATAATCTTTTCATGAGGACTTAAGTTTGCTTTATTTTTAGTTTTCAACCGCAAAGGTAACAAAAAAAAGCAATAAAAAAACAATTCTTCATTAGATATTTTTTAATCGGCAAAGCCGAACAATTCCTCATTCTACATTCCTCATTCAAAACTCCACACTACTCATTCCACATTCATAACTCCTCTTCCCCACTCCACACATTCATGAAGATCGGCGTCTGTAGGTACCCACAACTTACGGAATCCCTCATTAATAATCTCGAAGCCTGCTTCTTCTAACTTCTTCGTAATAAGCTTTGGCGCATCACCACTCCAGCCGTATGAGCCAAACGCTGCCGCCTTCTTATTCTTGAACTTCAAGCCACGAGCCATTTCAAGTATTCCCGCAATAGCATAGCTATAACCTGTATTTATTGTAGGCGAACCAACAAGAACAATCTTTGAACGGAATATCTCAGTAAGAATATCGTTTTTATCTTCTTTAGATGCATTAAACAGCTTGACAGTTGTTGATGGCGATACGTCTCTTATGCCTTGAGCTATTGCCTGAGCCATCTGACGGGTTGACTGCCACATAGTATCATATACTATTGTCACTTGGTCTTCCTGATAAGCATCGCACCATTTCTGATATTTCTCAATAATAGCAGCATGGTTCTCACGCCAGATAACACCATGACTTGGCGCTATCATCTTGATAGACAATTTCATATCCATAATCTCGGCAAGCTTACGCTTAACCATCTGACTGAAAGGATTCAGGATATTGCAATAGTATTTCTCGGCCTCATAAAACACATCTGACAAATCAACACAATCGTCGAAAAGCGATTCTGTGGCATAGTGCTGACCAAAACCATCGTTAGAGAATAGAATCTCCTCACCACTCATATAGGTAAACATCGTGTCGGGCCAATGAAGCATAGGCGCCTCTATAAAAGTAAGAGTTGAAGAACCAATAGAAAGCTGGTCGCCTGTCTTTACATTTACATAATTCCAATCCTGATGATAATGCCCACGCAATATTGCCTCTCCTTTCTTTGTGCAATATATTGGTGTGCCTGGAATTTCACGTATCAGCTCAACAAGGGCACCACTATGATCAACCTCATTATGATTCATTATAATGTAGTCAATCTTGTGAATGTCAACAACTTCCTTCAGTCGGCTTACAAACTCTTTGTCATAAGGCAACCAAACAGTATCCAAGAGAACTGTTTTCTCATCTTGAATGAGATAACTATTATAACTGCTACCATGATCTGTTGACAACTCATCACCATGAAAATGAACAAGTTCCCAATCAATCTTGCCTACCCAAGTAACCTTGTTTGTGATTTTCTTTGCCATAGATTTATGTGTTTAATGTTATAACTCTGAGTGCTCGTGCCTCTTTGGGCACTAATATAATAAAAATAATTGAAGATATTTGTATTTTTCCGCAAAAAATGCAATTTTTGCTGCAAAATTGGTAAATATTGTTTGGAATATTGTTCTTACCTTTGCACCAGATAAAAAAGCAAGAATGTCTATAGCTTGCAAAATTTGAGTTAATGTTTAATTGAGCAATTTATTCGTAAGATTCATTTTACACCAATTCTCAAAAAACTGGAGGAAAAAATATTCAGTCAACAAAAGCTGAAAGGAGAAAAAATATTTGTTTTTTTAGTGGTTAATTTAGTTTTAGTAAGTTGGTAATGGGGCATGTTGTGAAACACGTCCCATTATTAGTTTATACTATTTACATTCCGAAAACCAAACCCTCAGGCATTACTACAACGTTACGCAAACGAAGTCCATGTCCCTGAAGAGTGATTCCCTTTTCCTTCAACTGGTCGAGAGACGAATCTTTAAAACCAATAAACAAGGTGTATGTATTTCTACGTCCGTTAATCTTTGATGGTTCTACCTGTCCCTTATAGCTCTTACCTGAAATAACCATCAGAGGTTTTGACTTCCAGTCGCCATAAGCAAACTGAAGCATATCGTAATCTGCTGCTGGGTCGGCATCAAGAGTAACCATAAGCTTGCTATTTGTCGTGAAATTAGCAAACTTGTTTCCGCCTATTATCAACTGCTTTCCCTCACCCCAATTAAGAAGCTCGTCACCTTGATAAACAACTGAAGGTTGTAAAGCCTGCTTGCTGTAATCAACAACTGGCTGACCTGATGCTTCCTGAATAGCATTCAACGCTTCTGGGAATGCAACCGACATATTATCGTTTCTATCAAAGATTCCAAACTTATCGCCACCATTTCCACATGCGTTATTATCCCACACAAAGGTAGCTATATGGTTCTTTTGAGCCTCTTCACGAATAGTCTTGAAGTGATAATACAGATTCTCAAGCTGCTTCGCCTTGTTCTCTGTCTGGTAATGCTGACTTGCACCCCACTCGCCCATTATCACGCCTAAACCTTTATCATACCACGCTTCTTTATAACGAGCAAAATCGGCTTTCACCTTTGCTTCGTCATCAGCAGCACTCACCTCGCCATACTGCTTATATGCCTGACCCCAGTAATAATATTTTGGAGCATCGCCAGCATAATCCCAAGGACGATAATAATGATATTCTATACTCAGACGGTTGGCAACCTTATCTGTTGGAACTACAAAACCAGTCAATCCATAATCGGGATTACATGAATAACATTGCACTACAAGATTACGATATAAGTTATTTCCACCAGTAGCACGAACTGTATTCACAAAAGTCTGATTATAACTATTGGTCACAGCCGTATGCTCTTCTGTTGGAGCTTCCCATTTACCGTCAAGATGAACCTCGTTGATGCCAGCAAACGCCAACTCTGGGCCATAATCCTTAAATCTGTTGGCTATCTGTTCCCAAATCTTAGCAAGTTTTTCATTATTTGCCTGCTGACGGTCGTAGGTAGAATGCCACTCAAGCCAATATTCATGATGAGTATTCAGCAATACCTTAAAACCAAGCTCTAACGACCAGTCAACAACTTCTTGAACACGATTCATCCAAGCTGGGTCAATAGCACAGGTTGTTTCATTAGTAATATGTGAACCCCAGTTAACAGGAATACGCACAGCGTCAAAGCCTGCTTCACGAACAGCCTGAAGCATTTCTTTGGTTGTCTTTGGATTTCCCCATGAGGTTTCTGAATTAAGAGTGCTCACAGCATTCCAACGAAATTCTTTATCGTTCCAGTTTGTCTGGCACTCAAGAGCATTTCCTAAGTTCCAGCCCATTTTTATAGACCCTGTCCATGAATGTGCATCTATCGGCATAGATGCCACTTCTACATCTGACTGGGCACAACTGAAGATTGGAGCAGCTGCAATAAACGCAATAAAAAGTAATTTTAATTTTTTCATCGGTAATTTTGGTTGTTTGTTGCAAAGATATAAAAAATATGTGCACATATGGTTTGTTTTCTATCAATGTAGGTTTGAATACAAACAAAAGATTTGCGAAGTTCAGAAAAAAGATTTACCTTTGCATTACACCTTATATATAATATAAGTTATATTAAGCGTGTTATTTGTTTTCTTTGACGAAATATCATGAATAAAATTTGTCAAAATGGCTATCTTTAGCCTTCGGGATGCCTTCGAGATGGTTCCGAGATGGTTCCTAATTGACAACACAATAATTTTAAGTAAAAAATATAAACACTTTTACATACCTTATATGAAGAGATTTATTCTATATATATCGTTTTTCGTCTTAAGCATTGTTTCGTTAACACTTGTAGCTCAACCTCTTTTAGAACGCGATGCTTTTGTTATGAACCACCTCTCAACAGCAGATGGCCTCGACAATATGCGCGTTTTCTCTATTCTGCAAGGACCTCAAAACGAAATGTGGATCAGTTCACGCGACGGCATAAACCGATACAACGGCTCTACAATGGTGAACTATCACCTTGACTCTGACACAAAAGTAAGTAATGCTGCTGGACGAATAATCTCGCTGTATCAGAAAAACAAAAAGTTGTATGCCTACGACAATAAAGGTAACATATATGCATACAATACCGACTTGGGACGATTTGATATAACATACGCCCTGAGTAAATACCTGCAGGGTGACATCGAACTAAACCGAATATTCATTGATGGCACATTATGGCTGGCGCTTAGACGAGGCGTTTATCAACTAAAAGACGACAAGGCTATAATGGTGTATAACAAAGACAGAGCCTACGACATTACCAAAATGGGCAAAGCCGTTGCCTGTGCTCTCGGCAATGGTGTGCTGATAGTTAACGGCAATAGAAAGACAATTCTCAAAGGCTCTGAGAAATATAATGTTCAAACAATATATTACGACAGTAAGACGGGGTTCTTGTGGCTAGGAACACTGGCTCATGGAGTAAAGGTATATGATTATCTCCACCATAAATGGCTCAATATGAGCACTTTAGCCAACGTACCAGAAAACCCTATCAGAGCATTCACCCCCTATGACTCACAAACAATGTTAGTGGGTATTGATGGTGCCGGCGTATATAAAATGAACCGCAAAACACTATCGCCAACCCTGTTCCTTAATGCCGAAGACAAAACAGGAAACGCTCTGACTGGAAACGGAATATACACCCTATGCGTTGATCGTAACCAGAACATCTGGGTTGGCTCATACACAGGTGGTGTTGACGTTGCTTATCCAAGATCAGTTCAGGTAGAGTTCTTCCAGCATGAATATCAAAACTCACAATCACTTATTAACAACGCCGTTAACGACATTTGTGAAACAAGCGACGGAACATTATGGCTGGCAACAAATATCGGTCTAAGTATATATAATGCTAAAACAAAAAAATGGCAGCACACACTACAGAATAAAGTACTGCTAACGCTTACCCCTAACGGCTCATCAAGCGTTTTCGTGGGCACCTATGGTAATGGTGTTTACCAGGTTTCAAGCAACGGAACAGCACAAGAAGCTTATTCCGTAAGAAAAGGAAATTTCAACGCCAACTACGTCACAACTGTAATGAAAGACGCTGATGGCGACCTCTGGATAGGCAATATTGAAGGACAGTTGGGCTATGTTCACAACGGCAAAGCAACATACTTCCCCATCTATGCTGCCGAGTGCCTGACCACTCTCGACAAAGACAGAATGGTGGCAGGCACACCAAACGGATTCTTCGTCATAAACAAAAGAACAGGCGAACAAACAGCCTATTTCACCGCTAAGGAATTCATGAATAAAGAGGTGAACAGCTTTATCAAGTCAATGGTGTTCAAAGATAAAGACAATATATGGATAGGAACCGATGGTGGCGGGGTATATCTTTATAATCTGAAAAAACGCCAGATATTGAAAAACCTAACCACTGCAAACCGACTGCCATCAAACTCGGTTGCTGCCCTGTTGCAAGACAGAAAAGGACACTTGTATGTTTCAACAGACAAAGGTCTGTCTATGATAAATACCGACTACACCCTCAGCAATATGAGTATGGTAAAAGGTATGGATCAAGAATACAACCGTATGGCATGCGCATTACTGAAAGACAATCGCGTTGCCTTTGGTGGAAACAACGGTGCCGTTATTCTTAGCAACACCACCCCTTCAATGCTAAGCTATACAGCTCATCTCAATATCAACCGACTCACACCTGCTGCTGGCGAAAAAGGATTAAGCGACAAAACAATAAAAAAACTGCACGACGAACTGTTGAAAGGTGAAATAAACCTTTCTTTCAACCAAAACACATTCGAGCTGGGGTTCGAATGTATAAACTATCGTTTCCAACACGATATACAATACATGTACCAACTCGAAGGATTCGATACAGAGTGGCTTTACATGCCTACACTACAAGCACTTCGCTACACAAACCTGCCACCAGGAAACTACACCCTTCACATCAAAGCTGTGAGCAAAACCGATGGACGCATCATCGACCAGAAACAACTTGAAATAAACGTAGCACACCCTTGGTACTCATCACCAATCGCCTGGTTTATATATTTCCTCATACTTAGCAGCATTGGCTGGCTCGTATGGCGCATATACCGTAATAAACTTGAAAAAAAATACTACGACGACAAGATAAACTTCTTTGTAAATACAGCTCACGACATACGTACACCGCTAAGTCTTGTTCTCGCCCCTCTAAACGATATGGCTAAAGACAAAGAACTGAGCGAACAAAGCAAGAAATTCCTGAAAATGGCACAACGCAATGGTGACAAACTGATGAAGATGGTCACACAATTGCTTGATATTCAGAAATATGACAGCAAAAACATAAAGATAAATGTTCAGCAAGTGGCTTTTAAACCGTTCTTGCATCACGAGATTGAACGCTTCGAAACTCTTGCTAAACAGAAAAAACAAACCATCACTATTGGTTCTTGTGTTGAAACCGAAGTGTGGATTGATCAAAGCATCGTAGAGGTGATTCTTGAAAACCTCATTTCAAATGCAATTAAATATACACCTGAAAATGGTAGTATAGAAATAAGTGCTGTCGAAGAAAATGGCGAGATTGCATTAAAAGTAAAAGACTCTGGCATCGGAATCCCTAAAAAAGATCAGAAAGGAATATTCGGCCTATTCTTCCGCGCAACCAACGCTATAAGCGGAAAAGAAACAGGTACTGGACTCGGACTTATGATTACAAGACACATGGCTGAGAAAATGAATGCATCACTTACCTTCGAAAGTAAGGAAGGACAAGGTACCGTATTCACACTCAAACCATTGCCAACAACCATAGACAAAGAATTAATAAACAATATAACTACAGAACAAACAACACACGAAAACCAACAAAGCGCAACAACAAACACAATATATGAGCCAAAAACAACTAAAGACTCACTTCTCTTTGTCGATGACAACGAAGAACTGCGCAACTACATACAAATGGCTTTCCAGAACTTCTATAACATCACAACTGTTGAAAGTGGCGAAAAGGCTTTAGAGTTCCTGCAGAGTCAAGGCACATGCGACATCGTGGTCAGCGACGTCATGATGCCAGGAATGCAAGGCACAGAACTATGTAACCACATAAAAGAAAATGCCAACACAAGCTGGCTGCCTGTTATCTTGCTCACAGCAAAATCAGGTAAAGACTTCATGATCAATGGATTACAACTGGGCGCCGACGACTATGTCACCAAACCATTCGACCCAGAAATCCTACGTACAAAGATTGATAGTATGCTGCAAAACCGCCGCCGCCTTAGCAAATATTATCTTGATAAAGCAATTGCTATGGTACAAGGCAAAACTCAGGAAGCATCTATTAAAGAAGAAACAACAACTAAAGAAGAAGCAACAACTAAAGAAGAAGCAACAACTCAAGAACCAGCAGAAATCAACGCCGACGATCAGCAGTTCATAAACCGTGCAACACAACTCGTAATAGATAATATCTCTGACGAAGACTTCGACATCAACAAACTATGTCGTGAAATGGCGATGAGTAGAACACTCTTCTACGGCAAACTGAAAAATCTTACAGGTAAAACACCACAGGATTTCATTCGTCTTCTGCGTCTTGAACATGCAGCTACACTGCTCCGCCAAGGTCAATCTGTCATAGAAGCATCTTCACAATCTGGCTTTAGCAATGCAAAATACTTCAGCACCATCTTTAAGAAGCACTTTGGCATATCACCAAGCCAGTATAATCAAAAAAGTTAAACTGCTAACAACGTCAAATAATCATTGAATTAACGTTATCAACAACTAATCGCCAACATTTCTATCCACAAATAAATGTGCAGCATGCCTTCAGCATGCTGCCATTCTCTTGCGAAAATCATCTATTAAATAAAAAATAAATTAATTTTTTCATTTATTATTTTAATTTCTTATTATTTTACTGAACTTTCGTAAGTTCAGAAGATAGAGGAAGTAAAAGGGAGTTATGCCGCTTACAGTGGCGGAGATAGAGGACAATTCCAAGTATTCAAAAAGCGAAGTTCAAAAAGTTCTATTCAAAGTTTAAACTCCTTAAACTTTTAAACTCTTAAACTTGTATATCTACTGAGCATGCAAAACTTGAATTATTTATAAGATTTCAATTATCCCCCCCTATTCTATTTCTCACAAAATAACAAATGAAAAAATTAATAAAATAACTAAGCGGAACAAATCAATGATATCTTTTAACATTCATTTATTAATTTCTTATTTTCAATCCCCCCCCCCTCCCACTCTTCAGCATTATATCCACTACAAAATCACGCTGTAGCGTTTAATTTCCAGCTCAAGCGCTCCATGTTTAAACAAAAAAAACGCTCAAGCGTTAAAATACGCTCAAGCGTTTCCCCTCCTATTTTAATTGGATAAATCTACATCGCCCATAGGGCGACTAATTCCACATTCCAAATTCCACATTGCGAAGCATCGCTTAGCTTATACCTCCACTGCCTTTTCTTTTTCCGCAAAGAAATTGTCAAGGCTTCTCATTGCATATGCCTTAGCATTTTGAATACCATTATTCAAATCATTAACATACATATAGACTGTCTGAAGCTTCTCAAGTGCCTGAGTATAATTCTCAGCTGTAATACGTGAACTATATTTTGCCGACTCCTGAGATGTAAATTTAAAGTGTCGTCGTAGCATCTCGTCATAATTTCTACGAATCACTTCAAGATTACCTACATATGAATCTGTCACATTCTTCTTAGATTTCATAATGGTAAACTCTATCTGATCAGGCTCTCCCTTCTTTCTGCCATTTAAATAAATAAGATTATAATCAAAATAGCAATCAGCACCTTCGGCAGAAGCAAGTTCTTCAAGTTCCTTCTTAGCCGGCTCCAATACACGAGAACGTACATGTCTAAACTCTGGATACATATTATCTATAGCCAACAACTTACGGAACTCATCTGTACGCATTATAACCTTACCCTTATTCTGCCATGCAGTACATATCATATACATACGTTGAGCATACTTATTCTTACAGTTATTTACAACAACAGTCTTATAAAGATTCTGATAACCAAATTCCATAGATATCAAGCGCTGCGCAACTTCTCGTTCGATAGTAATAATCACAAATTTACTATAAGTATCTCGAGGAATATACACATCACACATATTTGTATAACGGTCATACATCCTACCCTCTGCACTCTTATAAGGAATTTCCACAGGAATCATGGCTAAATTCTTCAATGCAGTACGCAAATCAGGATATTCATTTGGTGTAACACCAAACTCATTAAAACCTATCTTTATAGACAACCCCTTGTCATTGATAATCTCAGAAGTCTGAATATCCTCAAAACGCTTAATACCACGATTCAACATATCGTGGAACACATTCTGAAGTTTGTCAACGACACATACAACAGCTCGATTCTGAATCTTACTGTAGCTCTGACGCATCATGGTAAATACAATAGGCTGGATAATTCCGTTCTCTTCGTTGATCGGAGTTATCTGGCGCTTTTTCTTAGAAGCACCCTTTGTTGTTGCCTTCTTTTCTGTCTTTTCTGTTGCCATATATAATAGGTTATCTTTTGTTCAAACGACTGCTTTTCTAAATGCATTACAAAGATAGCAGAAAACTTGCCTTTTACCAAACAATTCTTTAAAAATATGTTAAAACTCGTCATCGTTTTGTTCCGAGACTACCCTAAGCCAAAGATTTACCACTATCCACAAACGCGCAAAACTGCGATTTTATGGGCATTTTAAAGAATTAAGAAATTAATAAACACCTACTTTTCCTTTAAGTTCAAATAAAATTACAAGATATAACATTTTGGTTTTCAACAACTTAGCTCAAAAACGTAACAAACAAATGATTAGTTTTAACATTCGTTTAATGTTTTTCCGTTCACAAAAGACATGAGTTCAGTTTTTGTTACGCTACCAATTTAAAAACTAAAATTTCTTCAGAAAACGTTACGGTAAAACCTTAAAATATTAATTAATCGAAAAAATAATAACATTTTGGTAATCAAAAACTTATCATCCAATATCAAAGCTATCTATTTTCACTTTAAATTATAATTTATTAACGCCATTTTTTTGCTAATTTCACCTCAGCATTCTCAGCAATTTCAACCTCCACATCAACCATATTATACCCTTTTTTCGATCTCTCGTCCCCGCCCTATACCCCCCTCTCATGGTCTTCAGTCCTTTCCAGGTCCCTTTCCCCTCTCCCTCTCTCTTTCCCTCTCCTTTCCTCCTCCCCTCTCCCGCTATAGCCTCTTTTACACCTTCCCATATCCCCCACTATAACATTCATTTCACCCTTCCCTTATCTCCCGCTATAAAGTTCATTTCAGTCCTCCCTTATCTCCCGTTATAACGTTCATTTCAGTCCTCCCATATCCCCCCGCGGTAGCATTCATTTCAGTCCTCCCATATCCCCCGCTGTAGCGTTCATTTCAATCCACACATATCCCCCGCTGTAGCGTTCATTTCAATCCACACATATCCCACGCTGTAGCGTTCATTTCAATCCACACATATCCCACGCTGTAGCGTTCATTTCAGTCCTCCCATATCCCACGCTGTAGCGTTCATTTCAATCCTCCCTTATCCCACGCAGTAGCGTTCATTTCAATCCACACATATCCCACGCTATAGCGTTAACCATCTCCCCCCTGCCATTCTGCCCAAATTTATACTTATAATAATGTATAGTTTTTTCAGTTCTTCAGTTTTTGTTACGTCTGCTGTTTAACACGCAATACAACAAAGTTCAGTTTTTGTTACGTTTGCTTGTAACACCTTGGTTTCCAATATATTACATTTAGTATATATAATTTAGAAATATCAATTATATCCCAATAGATATCTAAATCAAATATAACATTTGAAAAAATATTTCACCAAGCGTAACAAAATCCAAACATTTCTAAAGTAACAAGTTCAGTTTTTGTTACGTTTAATATATAGTAGTTATGAATTTGTTACGCAAGAGTTAAGAATTTGTTACGCAAAATTCAGAATCCGTTACGGTTTTGTTCAGGATATGTTACGCTACATACTTGTTATATGTTGGTTATCAATAAGTTAGCTATACCCTATAATCTAATAATAGATAGAAAAGAAAAATTAACCTGAGAAATTTTATTTTGATATAGAGTATTTTTTTTAGATTTAATATATAGCATGAAGGTTTATTTTATGAGCTTACTTTTCATTTTTATATTTTTCAGCTTTTGCGCGCGCGATTTTTTATCACTTATTTTGTTAATCCTATTTTTTTCTTATTTTTTTTTCTGGTTCCTCATTATTTTTTTTGTTTCTTTATTTTTTAATCATTCTCCTCACTCTTTTTATTTGAAAATTAAGTCTTCAGTTTGGGCTTTTTTGCCTCTTATATTTCTCGTATTTCGATCAATCTATCAGGTTGATTACTTTTACGCGAGTTTTGAAGCCGTTTTTTTGCTATTTTTTTCTCATTTTCCCTTTGTTTATGGGCATTTCTGCAGATTTTGTTACGTTTTTCGTATTGCTCTAAAAAAGTTCTATTTTTGTTCCGATTGTGTTTAAAACTATTTTTTTTCGATTATTTTATGCACTTGCAGCTGTTTTCTGATAATGCAGTTTGTTTCTTCTGTTTTTTCTCATTATTATTTCTATATTAGTTTATTAATAAATCTATTTATTCTTATATAAAAATATCCTTTTAGTATTTTATACCTTAATCATTTAATAATATTCTTATTTATTTTTCTTTTTAATTTATATCTTTATATCATTAATTCTTTTATCTTTTATTTTAGTACTAAATTAATAAAATATATAATTAATATATCTTTATATTAAAATAGTAAATGATTATTTTTATAATTAATTGCTTTTAAATAATCCCACTTTAATATATTAATCTATTAATACAGTTATATATACTTTTATTAATTCATCATTTGTATATCTTTAATCTTTATAACTTAATAAATTAAAATATCAACAACTTTATTAGTGTTTTATCTTATTATTAAAAAATAACATTCTATTTTTATTAATATATTATTAACCTATTATATTTATTTGCTTTTTTGTATTTTTCCTATTTTTGGTTATTTGATAATATTAGTTTATTTATTAATTTATTCTTTTATTTATAGATTATATGTACGTAATTCTTTATATTATTTCTTTCTCAAGTATATCTTGTTTGGTTATTTTTTGTTATTATGGTCTGGTGTAAAGTCTTCGATATTTCTTTTCTTTACTTTTTCTTCTCCATATACAGAACTTTTATTATATTTGTAGTGTAGTAGGGTAAATGTTATATGTAAATAAATTAATAATTTAATTTGTTACGAACACATACTGAACGTTTTATTGTTGCACAATATCTTATTTTATTAATTTATTCTTTGTTTATTAAATTAGTATTGTAATATATTAGTTATTATATAAATAATTAAATTATCATATCATTTAATGATTTAACAAACATATTGCTATGTATATTTTATAATATAGTGTTTTGTTGTTTTAATAACAAATATCTTTATTTTTAAAATATTATAATCTTTAATATATAAAATATTATATACCTTTGTTATTATATTACATTAATAATATTATTATATAATAACTTAGTATTATATCTATTAATTATTATATATTTAACGTTATAAATCACTAACGTAACAAAAACCTAACTTTCTTTCTTCTTTTATTATTATTTATACTTATTATCTCATTAATGACTTTATAACGTAACAAATACTGAACTTAATTACCAATAAAATTAAATTATCAACCTCCAAACATGTAATTTTCTTAATTTATAACCTTATTTGTTACGCTTTGTGTTCTTTCTTTATTATATTTGCATTCAGATATGGAAAATAAGATTATAGTTTTTGCCAACCAGAAGGGTGGAGTAGGAAAGACCACCATTTGCACGCTCTTTGCCAACTATCTGGCACAGAAGAATAAAGATGTGCTTGTGATAGATGCCGATCTTCAGAAGTCTATCTTCACTCAGCGTGAGATGGATGTACAGGCCTATGATGATGAAGAACCACCATATTTAGTTCAGGCCATTTCTGTTGATGATGTAGATACTGTTCAAACCGTTATGGACTCTGCTTCTCAGATGCCAGGATGGGTACTTTTTGATGCTCCTGGAAACATTTCTCAGGACGGTTTGGTATCTCTTTTCACAAATGCAGATGCAATTGTGTGTCCTTATATGTATGATACTCGTACCCTCAATAGTACAGGTGTTTTCATAAAGGTTATGGATCAGCTAAAGGCGCTTTATCCAGAGATGAAAGCACAGTTGTTCTTTATTCCTAATCGTATTGATAATCGAGTAGGAAAGCGTGCTGAGATTGACATGTGGAAATCTACAGATACTCTTCTAAATATTCATGGTAAGGTTTGTCCTATCATTCCTAATCGTGTAAGTCTCAGTCGTGCAGATACTTATACTCTTTCCAAGGAAGATGCACAGATTGTAAAGAAGACTTTTGATTTTATTATCAAGAACTTAAAATAAAACCTAAACGATATGCCCCAGAAGAAAAAGAAAATGGCACTACCTATGGGTTTAGCTGGTCTTGTACAGAATGCCCAGGGTGTAAAGAATGTAAGTAACGAGCCTGCTCCACAGCAAGAGAGTAGGGTAGAGGAGGCTCCTGTTCAGCAACCTGTTTCTGCGCCAATAGCGTCTGTTGCTCCTCAGCCAGTGGCACAACCCCAGGTCGTTCAGCCTGTTTACGAGGCTCCACAGCCTGCTGCAACACCTGTTCAGCAACCAGTAAAGGAACTTGTTCCTGCAGGTCAGGGCACACCAGTTGATCAGGTGCTTGAGATGGCTGCTGAGTACAAGCGTAATAAGGCTCATCAAAGTGTTATTCTCGTTGACGATGTGATGAAGGCATTCCTTGAGCGCATCAAGTCAAATCCTGAGGTACGCGTATCGACAAAAGATATTATCTCTGCTATCGTTCGTGATTTTGCAGAGCGTAATAAAGAAGAACTTAATGCTCGTTTCGGCACTAATCTATAGTGTCGAAACGATTTTATGAATGTTGGGTGAAAAATTAATTGGATAATTTGTTATCGCGCCTAAAAGGCGCTTCATTAGTAATTCCAAATTCCCAATTCGTAATTTAAATCCCCTCTTCCTCTAATATGACTCTACTATGAGTCTACAATGACTCTACAGTGACTCTAATCCGGCAATAATCGCGAATTAGAGAATCGTTATTGAACGATTACAGAAGTATTAGAGAACGATTAGAGGCATATGGGTGGAAGGGTATAATGATAACCCTTCCTTTTTCCTGTTTGTTGCAACAACAAATAATGGTGTTCCTCATCTCTCATTTCCCGTCCAGTAAGTCGCCGTATCACGGCGACTCATTATTTCGTAATTAGATAATTGTTAATTGCGCTTTGCGCAACCAATTCCACATTCCCAATTTGTAAATCCACATTATTTTTACTCCACGGTCACTGATTTTGCAAGATTTCTTGGCATATCCACGTTCAAACCCTTTTCCACAGCAATATGGTATGCAAGAAGCTGTAGAGGGATAACACTTAGTAGTGGCACCAGCCAGTTAATTGTCTGTGGAATGGGCAGCACTTCAGCTGCGTTATGATGAATCAGTTCATCACCCTCTGTAGCTACAGCAATAATATTACCGCCACGAGCCTTCACCTCTTGCATGTTCGATATAATCTTTTCATATCCCAAGTGGTGAGTAGCAATAAACAAACAAGGCATCTCCTTGTCCACCAGTGCAATAGGGCCGTGCTTCATTTCAGCTGCAGGATAGCCCTCTGCATGGATATAGCTTATTTCCTTTAGTTTTAAGGCACCTTCAAGCGCCACAGGGTAGTTCCAGCCACGTCCGAGGTATAAGAAGTTATGAGCGTATGTAAAACGCTGTGACAGAGCCTTTATTTTCTCGTCTGTAGTTAATATCTGTTCTATCTTTTCTGGAATCATGGTAAGTTCTTTCACCATTTCCTCGTATTTGTCGTCAGCCAATTCTCCATTGGCATGTCCAAGAGCCATAGCAAGCATCTCGAAGCATAGCACCTGACCGGTAAACGCCTTTGTTGAAGCCACACCAATCTCCGGACCCACGTGAATATAAATACCAGTATCTGTTTCTCTTGCAATACTGCTACCCACAGCATTTACAATACCAAACACCATACATCCGTGTTCTTTAGCCAGTTGAATAGCAGCTAAGGTGTCGGCAGTTTCACCCGACTGTGATACGGCAATTACCACGTCATCAGGGTATAGTACGGGATTTCTGTATCTAAATTCCGATGCATAATCCACTTCTACAGGAATTCTACTAAATTCCTCAATTAACTGTTTGCCTATTAATCCAGCATGCCAGCTTGTTCCACAGGCCACAATTATAAACCTGCGTGCTTTCAGCAGTCTTCCTCCATGATTCTCCACTGCCGACAGCTTGATAGAGTAGTGGTTCTTTCCCTCGTTATCAGGTTCGCTTTTTATGATGCGTCCACGCATACAGTCACGCAGACAATCAGGCTGATCATATATCTCCTTGATCATAAAGTGAGGATAGCCCCCTTTACTTAGCATATCGATATCAATATCCACGTGTTTCACGCTCACATTGGCCTGAGTGCGGTCAAGATTATATATCTTTATGTTGTTTCCAGGTTTCACCACAGCAATCTGTTCATCGTCCAGATACACCATGTTTCTTGTATATTCCACGATAGGAGTAGCGTCTGATGCGATAAAGAATTCCTCGTTTTCTTTGCCCACACCAATCACCAATGGTGAACCCTTTCTTGCAGCAATTATCTCTTTTGGATTTCTCTTGTCAACCACAGCAATAGCATATGCTCCCACACATTTTGTCAGAGCATTCTCCACAGCGTCAAGCAAGTTTGGTTCTTGAAGTTTAGATAAGCTATATTCTATCAGTTGCACCAACACCTCTGTGTCTGTGTCCGAATGAAAATGATAGCCCATTTTCTCCAGTTGTTCTTTCAGAACAGCATAGTTTTCTATTATTCCATTGTGAACGATAGCAAGTTTTCCAGATTCCGATATATGAGGATGCGCATTTTTTTCTGAAGGTTCACCATGTGTAGCCCATCTTGTATGTGCAATACCCATGTGAGCACCCTTCCAGTTCTCCTCAGCGTTTGTCATTCCGTCAACTTTCTGTTCTAAGGCAGCCACTTTTCCCACTGCCTTATATATGTTTAGTGCATTTTCCTGCTTTTCGTTTGTTTTCAAAAGCGCAACTCCAGCACTATCATATCCTCTGTATTCAAGTCTATGCAGACCTTTTACCAGTATAGGGTAAGCATCCTGCTCCCCAATATATCCTACAATTCCACACATAATCTCTTCGTGGTTGGTTAATTTTCTTTGGGGCACTAAAAATAGTCCAATATAGTCCCCTTCATTTTTTCTCGCCAAAGGTACAAAAAACGAACGGAATACAATATCTTTTCTTTTATATTTTTGCGCAAACTGAGTACTTTTTTCTCAAATTACACATTCTGCACTTTACGCTTGACACTTGACGTTTTATTTTTTTTTCTTTATAATTTAAGTTTCGCAAGTAAATATACTCTGTATAATAGTTCATAATCAAAAAAATGATGATGTAAAGAGCAATCGCTCTTATGATGATATTATTTTTCAGGCATTATGAAAACAAGTTTTCAACAGCCTGCAATATAATCTCATCAGGCTAAAGCCTTACATCATAACGAA
>CAJOCR010000014.1 GCA_905236755.1 uncultured Prevotella sp. | reverse complement strand
TGAGTTTATGATGCAGGCTGTTGAAAACTTGTTTTCATAAAGACGGCAGCATAAAATCATTAAAAGAGCAGAATGCTCTAATCATCTTCATTTTCTTTTGATAATGAACTATTATACAGAGTATATTTAAATTCTCAACACAGGATTTTGCGAGTGCCCCCTATTAGTCGCATATTCTTCGCTCTTGAACGACACATATACGAAAGAGAAGCGAAATAGAAACGAGACTGTAGCGAAGGAAAGACTTGACGCTTGACAGTTGACATTTATACTGAAATACATATAATTTTTAAAAAAGAGATTTTTTTAGTTTCTGGGCAGAGAAAAAAAATTACCTGCCCAGAAAGTTCAAATTTGGCCCTTTCTGATGATTGTAAAGAAAAGCACACAAACGTCAAGCGTAAAGCGTCAAGTAAAACTAACGCAATGGTCTTTTCCCTGCTCCAAACTAACCCTTCAATGGTCTTTACCCCCTTCGCATTACTTCCTCATGCTCAGTAGGTCTTCGACAGATCTCCCCCGTCCCCCCCGGGGGGGGGCAGAAACCTTAATAAGACAAAAAGGGACTTTGGCAAAGCACAAAGTCCCTTTTTATATCTAACAGAAATAATCAGTTGCAAAGATAAGGCAAATGGATGGGATATGAAATCCTCATTTATAATGAATTATCTTTAATCGTTTTCTTTCCAATATCCAAGATTATCAGGAACTCATATCTTAGTAAAAAGGGCTATTCATTCGTTGCTCCACAATGTGGGCAACGACCTTTGTGTACAAGTTTAGCTCCACAGTTGCCACAGATATATTTTGCCATACTGTAATTATAATAGCGGTCGAAGGCAAAATAAATGTATAAGGCAAGGAAGATATATCCGATGTAATAAAGTGTTGATATACTGAACACAATATAGTTTACAGCACACACTGCTCCTAAACCACAGAGATAAAGAATTGCATCGGCTTTGTTTAACAGATGTAGGGTGTCATCGACAGCAGCCAATGCTATGATGATTATCGACCACACGGAAATAAGGAAGATAGACAACAATGTTGGCACTGAGAATGGATTTAGCGTGGGATGATAATAGAAATGACGCCATACCTCGGGTGCAAAGGTTTGTATGCTTGCATAGAATGTGGCTGATGCCGCCACTACTACAGCAAGTAATGTGGGATAAACAGAATCGATATCATTAAAATGCACTATTCGAGCTTTCTTGCGTGTGAAAGTACGGGCAAGATAGCCTGCTGCAATAAAGCTGATGACAATAAGGAATATGAGCAGGTGAATATCTGAAAATGTAGATATGAACTGCGAAATAGGATCATCGGGTACTACATTTGGTAATAGGTCGGATTCATGAATCCAGCCTATTGTTGTTTGGTCGCGAGCTATCTGAACCCATACTGAATCAACTGAATCGGCTGAAAGCATACGAATATCAGCAACAACAAGATGATTGTGCTTATAAACTTCAAACGAGTCTATAGGTAGTCCTGAGGCTACCTCTTCTGGCTGCTGATGAACCAAGGTGATAGAATCGGCCTTGACAACGAAATTGTAGTTCTTGGTGTAATGACGAGAACTGCTGAATGAGATGGAATCGCGCTGTCGTTCATTATACTCTACAAAAGCGTCATGTGTCTTGGGCTTCTGATGATAGCATGATGACAATGTCAGCAAACAAAAGATTGCTGATACAAACAGAACGATATGTGAATAGTGCTTAGTCCGCATAGATATTCATCTGACACTCTGAACATTTGAATTCCAAATGAAAGCGACGACCATCGCCAAGGATAAGAGTGAGCGGTTCGCTCCATGTAGGGCGCTCACCTCCTCGTTTAACACAATAGCCAAGACTGTAACGTATGCAATGACGACATTGCATGATAAGTGGATTTGGAGTTGGCACTACCTCAAAGGCTTGCTGTATGTTATTAAGCTGTGCCTTCTCATAGAACTGACGTGCCTCATCGTTACTTATATTGTAAGTATAGGGATAGGATTTGTATTCTGACTGCCACACCAATGCCTTTACATTGTCCTGTGGCTGTACTGGCTGCTGCTGTGTAGAAAAATCGAAGTGCTTGCCTGTGACATCCTGACGAAGCTGACTCAACACACTTGATGGTATGAAAAAACTGTCGGCTCCTTCAGCAATATCTATCTGCACACAATCATATATAGTGTTGCCAACCTTTGACAACTGCTTTACTATATTATCGTGCTGAGGACGCTTCGCCTCCTGATGTTCGAATGTCACAGATGACGATACTTTCTGACTGCCATCAGTAAGACTCATGGTAAGTGAAAAACCGTCAGTAATAGCTTTAAAAGTGAATACAACAGGTATACGACGAGTAGCTGTCTTTGAAGCAAGAATCTTTGAGAACTCTACATCATTATTACGATAAAGTCCAAGACCAGGTTTGAGGTTGGCTGGCATCTTTAATGGAAAGAGGCGGTTGCCTACTGCACGGTTGATGCGGAAACCTTCGAGTTCATGATTAGAATTGAAGAAACATAGACCATCACCATTGGCAAAGCTTGCTGTTCCAGCAACATTAAAACTGTCGTGACGTATTTCCTTTATTTTTCCTACATATTCACCTAAAGCCTTAGGTGTGTCGAAGCTGGCGATATCAGGCTGACGACCACGAAGGAAATAGGTGGTATAACCTCGATTGAATGTTTTATTGAGATTAGGGGTAAAAGAGTATTCGATATTGCCATAAGAGGCACGTTGATACTCATTTGGACGCTTGGCAACAAGTTCGTTAAGACGCTTACTATAGGCTGAAACTACATTCTTGACGTAGTCAACACCTTTGAGACGACCTTCAATCTTAAAGGCACAAGCACCAGCATCAGCAAGTTCTTCAAGATGATCTATCTGACACATGTCTTTCAACGAAAGAAGGTGTCGCTGATGTTCTATCTCACGTCCTTTATTGTCAACAAGGTCAAACTTCATGCGACAGAACTGGGCGCACTCTCCCCTATTTGCTGAACGATTAAAACAATACTGAGAGGCATAGCATATTCCCGAATAGCTAACACAAAGAGCTCCATGAACGAAAGCTTCGAGATCAACATCAGGATTCTTTTCGTGTATGTTTTTTATTTCTTCTATAGAGAGTTCACGAGCAAGTACCACACGATCGCACCCCAGTTGATGCAACCATGCTACTTTCTCTGCTGTACGCGAGTCGCATTGTGTAGAAGAATGTATTTCTGGGAAATGTTTTCCTATATATTCCTTACGCAAGGAAACACAATATTCAAGAATGCCCATATCCTGTATGAGCAAGGCATCAACACCTATCTCTACAAGTTGACGTATGAGTTGCTTAGTGTCGGCAAGCTCATCGTTATAAACAATGGTGTTTACTGTGACATGAACCGTTGCTCCATACTGATGAGCATAGTCACAAAGCTGACGAATATCGTCAACACTATTACCAGCAGCCTGACGGGCACCAAATCTATTGGCTCCAATATATACGGCATCGGCACCATGATCAATGGCAGCAATACCTGTTTCTAGATTCTTTGCAGGCGCAAGTAATTCAAGTTTTCTCATTTTTTCTCTACATTTGTTTTACACCATTATTTAATATCATCGATATTATAAGGTGTTTCCTGATATACATAATAGTTGAGCCAATTGTTATAGAACAGATTGGCTGCCGAACGCCATGTTACAAGAGGTTCGTTCTTTGGATCGTCATCAAGATAATAATGTTCAGGAACCTCCACGTCATCACGCTTACCGAGGTCGCGTTTATATTCTTTATCAAGAGTGTCAGGATTATATTCGAGATGTCCCAGAATATAGAATTCACGTCCATCACGCGATTCAACGATGCTGACACCTGCCTCTGGAGATTCTGCAATAATACGTAACTGAGGCACTTTGATGATGTCTTCCTTACGCACCTCGGTGTGACGACTATGCGGCATATTGAAAACACTATCAAAGCCACGGAATATAGGCATCTGCTCTGTCAAAGGAATAGTTGTAAAAACACCAAACTTCTTTGTTGGCAGTTGATATTTTGGCACATCATAAAAATGATAAAGTGCAGCCATTGCACCCCAACAGAGATAGAGTGTACTCTCTACATGAGTACGTGCCCAGTCAAAGATATTATTTATCTCGTTCCAGTAATCTACATTCTCGAAAGGAATAGTCTCTACTGGAGCTCCTGTAACTATCATACCATCAAACTTCTGCTTCATGAGTTCTTTTGAATCTTTATAGAACATCATCATATGTTTGATAGGTGTATTCTTAGGAGTATGTGTCTTGAGTTTCATGAAATAAACCTCCATCTGCAGAGGAGTATTTGAGAGCAGACGAATAAGATCGGTCTCGGTAGTAATCTTCAACGGCATGAGATTGAGAATAACAATACGCAAAGGACGCACATCCTGACTATGGGCGCGTGTCTCATCCATTACGAAAATATTCTCTTTCTTCAACAAATCGATGGCTGGAAGGCTATCGGGTAATCTTAACGGCATACTTTATTTCCTTTCTTTTCTCTATGTAAACTATGGCAAAGATACAGTTTTTTTTCTATATAATAGAAAAAGGATGCTGAAAACTATTCAGCATCCTTTAAATTGATTAAAGTTCTTTAGAATTCAAAAAGTTAAAGAAGATATCGCTTCTCTCTTAGAAGATAAAGCCAATACTCTTAATGTTGGTTGTTGCCATAAAACATTTGGTCTTTATCTACTTCTAACTTCTTTTATCTACTAAGCAAGCTAAGCTTGCAAAAGTTTTACCAAAGCTGCAAACGTTCTGACTCTGGAATCCACATTTTGTCACCCTTCTTGATGTTCCAAGCTTTATAGAAAGCATCAATATGTGGAAGAGCGCCATTTACACGCCACTCACCAAGTGAATGAGGATCAACCTTTACGCGGTTGCGTATTTCCTTCTCTGTGATGTTCTGTCCCCATACACCAGCATAAGCAAGGAAGAAACGCTGCTCAGGTGTGAAACCTTCCTTATTCTTGAGAGGTTTCTTAGCTGTAGCATTCTTAAATGCATTGAAAGAAACCTCAAGACCTCCGTGGTCAGCAAGGTTCTCACCAAGAGTGAACTTACCATTAGCGTGAAGACCTGGCAACACCTCAATAGCATCGAAGAAAGCAGCATACTGCTGAGCACGCTTGTCAAATCCCTTAGCATCATCAGCTGTCCACCAATCGTGGAGCATACCATCAGCATCATACTGACGACCCTGATCATCAAATCCGTGAGTCATCTCATGACCAATAACAACACCGATGGCACCATAGTTGAAGGCTTCATCAGCCTTAGGATCGAAGAATGGATACTGAAGTATACCTGCTGGGAAGCAGATCTCGTTTGTTGTTGGGTTGTAATAAGCATTAACAGTCTGAGGAGTCATAAACCACTCGTCCTTATCAACTGGCTTACCAGCCTTGTCGGCAATACTCTTGTCGTGAGCAAACTTACTACATGCCTGAACATTCTCATAGAAGCTCTTAGAAGGATCAATAGTAAGAGCGCTATAGTCAGTCCACTTATCAGGATAACCCACCTTTACATAGAACTTATCGAGTTTCTTGTGAGCATTTGCCTTGGTGCTATCACTCATCCATGTCTGAGCATCAATGCGCTCGCCAAGAGAAATCTGAAGATTCTTGATAAGATTAATCATAATCTTCTTACTTGACTCTGGGAAATACTGCTTGCAATACATACGACCAAGAGCCTCACCCATAGCGCCCTGTACCATATTGGTAGCACGCTTCCAAAGAGGATAATCCTCCTGACGACCCGACATAGTTTTACCGAAGAAATCAAAGTTAGCTTCACGAATCTCATCAGTAAGAAGAGAAGAAGAACCCTCGATAACATCCCACTGCATCAATGCCTTTACCTCGTCAACAGTCTGCAAAGAAACAATCTTATCAAGACCAGCCATGAAGTTAGGCTGACCAACAACCATCTCCTGAATGTACTTACTATCGATACCTTCGGCATTAGCAAGCTGCTCCAATGGAATATTTGGATAGTTCTCCTGGAACTCCTTCAAGGTCATCTTATTGTAGTTAGCCTGTGGATCACGAAGCTCTGTTCTACTCTTTGAGATAAGAGCAACAAGAGTTTCCTGCTTGAACACATCAGCAGCCTTCTGCTGTGCCTGAGCCTCAGAGAAGCCATAGAGTTGGAACATCTTAGCAATGTGCTTCTTGTAAGCCTCACGAATAGCAACAGTAGCTGCATCATTGTTTACGTAATAGTCTTTCTGTCCCAATGTGAGTCCACTCTGAACAACAGAGAATATATTCTGTGAAACATTCTTCTCATCAGCACCAAAATAGCAGCCATACTGAATACCATATCCCTTTGCAGAGTATTTCTCCTGAAGTTTGCGAAGTTCCTCTACTGTTGTAGCAGCTTCAATCTCATCAAGCAAAGGCTTTACAGGAGTGATACCTGCCTTATTACGACTATCCTGATCAAGAGCCTGCTTATAGAAATCAGAAAGTTTCTGCTCTATTGTACCCTGCTTGAATTTCTTTTTCTGTAAAGAAGCGAGGATAGTGTTAATACGCTTGTTATTGTCCTCCTGAAGCTGATCAAAGCTACCAAAACGACTATAGGCAGCAGGAAGAGGATTGTTCTTTTGCCAGCCACCAGTAGCAAACTGATAGAAATCATCTTGAGGACGAACATTCTTGTCGAAGTTCTTTTCATAAAGACCCGTCTTGTTCTGAGCCATACCCATAACAGGAGCTGTGGCAATCATAACAATCGGAAGGATTTTCTTCATGTTCATGTTTTTATTTTTTAAAGGGTTAAAATTTGGTATATTCAAAAATAATCTCGCATTGATTAGCTTCGCAATTCTTCCAGTTTTTCTGAAAGCAAGAGCCAGTTCTCGTTTTCTTTATCCAACGCTTCTTTTGTTGAAGTGTATTCTGTTACAAGTTCCATATTAGCAGCATTCTCAGGCTTCATAAAGAGTTCGTCGAGTTCATGCACACGTTTCTCCATAGATGCAATTCGAGCCTCAGACTCTTTTACTGCCTTTTCAGCCTTACGGATTTTCTTCTGCTGCTCTTTATGCTCGGCATAATTCTGCTTAGAAGGTTTTGACTCTTCTGAAACTGTTTTTACGCTGGCAACACTTGCTGAGACTTTTATATTCTCGTTCAATGCCTCGTGAATGGTTTCGGCATTATGAGCACGCAGATAATCGTAGATACCACCGAGATGCTCTTTTACCTGACCATTAGCAAACTCATAAACCTTACTTACAAGCCCATCGAGGAATTCACGGTCGTGACTAACGATGATGGCTGTTCCTTCGAAAGTACGTATAGCCTCTTTCAGAACCTCCTTTGATGGAATGTCAAGGTGGTTGGTAGGCTCATCTAGAATCAAGAGGTTTACAGGTTCAAGCAATAGTTTTATCATTGCCAAACGGCTACGCTCTCCTCCACTTAACACCTTTACCTTTTTCTCAGATGTTTCTCCTCCAAACATGAAAGCACCAAGAAGATCATTGATCTTGAGACGCATATCACCTGTAGCCACCTGATCAATAGTGTCATAAATGCTAAGGCTCTCATCAAGCAACTGAGCCTGATTCTGTGCGAAATAACCTATCTGAACATTATGTCCTATCTTCAGTTTTCCTGTATAAGGAATCTGTTCCATTATACATTTTACAAGTGTTGATTTTCCTTCACCATTCTTTCCAACAAAAGCTACTTTCTCGCCTCGTTTGATGGTAAGTGTGACATGATCGAAGACTGTATGTTCGTCATAGTCTTTGCGTACATCATCACAGATAACAGGATAGTCGCCACTACGAAGACATGGTGGGAACTTCAAACGCATAGCACTATTGTCAACCTCATCAACCTCAATAGGAACGATCTTTTCGAGTTGCTTTATACGTTGCTGCACCTGAACGGCCTTAGTGGCCTGATAGCGGAAACGATCAATAAAAGCTTTTATGTCGGCTATTTCCTTTTGCTGATTCTGATAAGCGCGAAGCTGCTGTTCACGACGTTCTTTTCTAAGCACAAGATACTCATCGTATTTTACACGATAATCCTCGGCATGACCACATGTTATTTCAATAGTACGATTTGTTACATTATTAATGAATGCACGATCGTGACTAACAAGAACAACGGCTTTAGCACTTTGCTGCAAGAACTGCTCAAGCCATTGAATACTCTCAATATCCAAATGGTTGGTTGGCTCATCGAGAAGTAACACATCAGGCTTGCGAAGAAGAATTTTTGCCAACTCTATACGCATACGCCAACCACCAGAGAACTCTCTGGTAGGACGGCCGAAATCAGAACGTTCGAAGCCAAGACCTGTGAGTGTGCGCTCTATCTCTGCCTCGTAGTTGTCGCCACCCATCATCATAAAATGCTCATGTGCCTGAGTAAATGCTTCTACAAGATGCGCATACGACTCACTCTCGTAATCGGTACGGTCAGCCATTTCCTGCTGCATACGATCGAGTTCTTTCTTTAGCTTAGTGTTGTCAGCAAAAGCCTTGCGCGTTTCTTCTTTTACGGTAGTATCATCCTGAAGTTTCATAACCTGTGGAAGATAGCCAATAGTGCATTCATTAGGAATAGCCACCACACCAGAGGTTGGCTGCTGCAAACCACAAAGGATTTTCAGCATAGTTGATTTTCCTGCACCATTCTTTCCCACAAGTGCAATACGATCCCCATCGTTAACTACAAAACTAACATCGGAGAAAAGTGGTTTTACCCCAAATTCTACCTTTAAGCTTTCTACTGAAATCATTAATACTTAGATATATAATTTTATACAGAATGCAAAGATAACAATAAATTTTGAATGTGGAATGTGGAATGTGGAATTAGTTGCCCTACAGGCAATTAATAATGAGTAGTAAGTAATGAGCAATGAAAATGAATAATTAAAAAAAGATCGCATTCATAGAATGCGATCTTTACTATTGAGTAATACTCTTTTTTACTTAACCTTGTCAACAATAGCCTTGAAAGCCTCTGGATTGTTAACAGCGAGGTCAGCGAGGACCTTACGGTTAATTTCGATACCTGCCTTGTGCAGAGCACCCATAAGCTGTGAATAGCTCATATTCTCCAAACGAGCAGCAGCGTTGATACGCTGAATCCAAAGTGCGCGGAAGTTGCGCTTCTTGTTACGACGGTCACGATAAGCGTAGGTAAGACCCTTCTCCCAAGTGTTCTTAGCTACAGTCCAAACGTTCTTGCGAGCTCCATAATAACCTTTAGTGAGCTTCAGGATACGTGTTCTCTTTGCCTTAGAGGCAACGTGATTTACTGATCTTGGCATAGTTTTCTTTTAATTTAAAAGTTCGACTAAAAAGTTAATAATTAACGGAGGCAGAGCAAGTCGCGTACCTGCTTCATGTTTGTCTGATCAACGATTGTCTGATGATCAAGATTTCTCTTCTGCTTCTTTGTCTTCTTAGTCAGAATGTGACTGTGAAAAGCGCGATGACGCTTAATCTTTCCTGTACCGGTGAATGTGAATCTCTTCTTTGCGCCGGAATTAGTCTTTACTTTTGGCATTTTTTTATGTTTATTAATTATTAATAATGATGGCAACGCATATACCCGGCGTTACGCATCTTTTTTTATTCACGTTTTTACTCTGCTTCTTCAGCAAGCTTCTTCAAAGCATCGCCCCCCTTGGCATTTGCCAGAAGACTATTCTTTTCTGCATTTGCCTCAGCCTCAGCTTTCTGAGCTGCCTTTGCCTCAGCCTCACGCTTTTCGCGATCGAGTTTCTGCTGACTCTTCTTAACAACGCCAGCCTTCTTTGGTGCAAGATAAAGGAACATCTTTTTACCTTCGAGTTTAGGCATCTGCTCTACCTTACCATACTCTTCCAAATCATTAGCGAAACGAAGAAGAAGAACTTCTCCCTGCTCCTTGAAAAGGATTGAGCGTCCACGGAAGAACACATAAGCACGCACTTTGTTACCTGCATTGAGGAACTCCATACCATGCTTCAACTTGAACTGGTAGTCGTGTTCATCAGTCTGAGGTCCGAATCGAATTTCCTTAACTTCAACCTTCACCTGCTTCTGCTTCATCTCTTTCTGATGCTTCTTCTGCTGATAAAGGAACTTTGAATAATCGATGAGGCGACATACTGGTGGCTGAGCATTTGGAGAAATCTCAACAAGATCAACACCCTCCTGACGAGCCATATCTAAAGCTTTACGCGTTGGCATTACTTCAGAGTTGCCTTCTGTTACAACACGAACCTCACGTGCACGAATCTGCTCGTTTACACGATACTGGTTCTTTAATTTGTTTTTGTCATTCTTCATTAACTATTCAAATGTTCTGTTTTGAAATTATTTTTTACGAAAAATCCGATTTCGGATAATCGGGTGCAAAAATACAAAAAAGTCCGGAATAAAACAAATTATTCCAGACTTTTTATCATTTTTATTGAATTAAGTGCCAACTTATTAGTCGTTAGCTACTTCCAACTGCTTAGCAACAGCATCTTTGATGCGCTGAGCAAACTCTTCCATCTTCATGGTCGCCTGCTCGCCACCACCCTGCTCACGCATAGAAACAAGACCTTCGGCAGCTTCTTTCTCACCTACGATAACCATATAAGGAACTCGTTTCAACTCGTTATCACGAATCTTGCGACCTACCTTCTCGTTACGGTCGTCGATATATGCACGAACATCCATTGTGTCAAAATAACTCTTAACCTTCTTAGCGTAGTCGTTATACTTCTCTGAGATAGGAAGAATAGCAACCTGATCAGGTGTGAGCCACAATGGGAAGTGACCTGCGGTATGCTCTATAAGAACGGCTGTAAAACGCTCGAGCGAACCGAATGGTGCACGGTGAATCATTACAGGAGTCTTCTTAGAGTTGTCCTCTGCAGTATATTCAAGTTTAAAGCGCTGTGGCAGGTTGTAGTCAACCTGGATTGTACCAAGCTGCCAACGACGACCAATAGCATCCTTAACCATGAAGTCGAGCTTAGGACCATAGAATGCAGCCTCGCCTTCTTCTTCGCGAGCCTTAAGACCTTTCTCCTTACAAGCCTCACGAATAGCATTCTGGCTCTCTTCCCAGTTCTCATCAGAACCGATATATTTCTCTGTATCCTTAGGGTCACGCAGAGAGATCTGTGCTTCGTAGTTCTCGAATCCGAAGATCTTGAACACCTTAAGGATGATATCGATAATATTCTCGAACTCAGCCTTTACCTGATCAGGACGAACGAAGATATGTGCATCGTCCTGAGTAAATGTACGTACACGAGTCAGTCCGTGAAGCTCACCACTCTTCTCATAACGGGCAACAGTACCGAACTCAGCAATACGCAAAGGAAGATCCTTGTATGAGCGTGGCTTGCGAGAATAGATTTCACAATGGTGAGGACAGTTCATTGGCTTAAGCATGTAAACCTCGTCCTCCTCTGGTGTCTCAATAGGCTGGAAGGCATCCTTACCATAGTGTGCCCAGTGACCAGAAGTGATATAAAGGTTCTTGCTACCAATACCTGGAGTGATTACCTCCTGATAGTTGTATGGCTGCAACATCTTACGCAACAGTTCGGTAAGACGCAGACGGAGCTGAGTACCCTTTGGCAACCAGATAGGAAGCCCCTTACCTACTCTATCTGAGAACATAAAGAGTTCCATTTCCTTACCAATCTTACGATGGTCGCGTTTCTTAGCCTCTTCAAGCATAACGAGATACTCGTCAAGCATCTTCTTCTTTGGGAAGGTGATACCATAGATACGAGTCATCTGCTCACGCTTAGCATCACCACGCCAGAAAGCACCTGCAACGCTTGTTATCTTAACAGCCTTGATGATACCTGTTGATGTGAGGTGAGGACCAGCACAGAGGTCGGTGAAATTACCCTGTGTATATGTAGTGATGGTACCATCTTCGAGATCCTGAGAGATGTGCTCTACCTTGTACTGCTGACCATCAGCCTCAAATTCCTTGATAGCATCAGCCTTAGCAACCTCGCGGCGAACAACAGCCTCATCCTTCTTGGCGAGTTCCATCATCTTTGCTTCAATCTTAGGGAAATCATTCTCTGAGATTACCTGACCTTCAGCAGGCATAACGTCATAGAAGAATCCATTCTCGATTGCAGGACCGAATCCGAACTGGATACCAGGATAGAGTTCCTTCAACGCCTCTGCCAACAAGTGTGCAGATGTGTGCCAGAAAGTGTGCTTACCCTGCTCATCTTCAAACTTGTAGAGAGCGATAGTAGCATCCTCATTGATAGGACGATTCAGTTCTACAGTTTCACCATTAACACCGCAAGATACAACGTTGCGAGCGAGAGCCGGTGAAATGCTCTCGGCGATTTGAAAGCCAGTTACGCCCTGTTCATACTCACGAACAGAACCATCTGGAAATGTGATTTTAACCATATTACAAATTAGTTTTATTTAATCGATGGCAAAAGTAACACTTATTTTTGAGATAGGATAACGTTTATTCAAAAATTATTTGTTTTCCTGGAAGTGTTTCATAACAGCATAGGCATTATATAGGCCTAATTCACCTGCCTTACTCAAGTCGCGCAGACCACCCTCTTTATCATTATTGAATATTCGTGTTAAACCTCGATTATAATAGGCTTCAGCAAACGAACTATTCTTGCTGAGAGCCTTATTATAATAAGGTATAGCCTGAGCATAGTCGTTGATAGAAGCATAGAGGCAACCTAAATTATAGAGAATAATACTATTATCCTCGTCAAAGGCAAGTGCTTTTTTAAAGTCTTCTATTGATTTATGCAGAACAATCTGATTATCTACAGAGCCTGCAGCCGAAGAATAAGAAAGCATAAGAGACTGACAAACGGCACGTTGCCAATAACCAAGCTTTGATGTACTGTCTATTGCCACATAATCAGAAAGATCGTTGATTGCATCATTGTAATCGTGAACAATGCTTTGAGCAACAGCTCGCTGCAGCAGATAATCACAAGCTTTATCAATGGTATGTGTGTTAGCGATGCGAGCGGAAAGTGTATCTATAAGAGCAAACAGTTTCTTTGACTCGTTTGCATCAAGTTTTGCCTGATGACATGAAAGATAAAACTGTGAAAGTGGCTTATTCTTAACATTAAAGGCGTCAATACTATTATCAGTAAGGCTATATTCCTTAATACCATTTTTATATGGATAATAAGAAATTGCGAACATAGGCATCAACTCTATATCTACCTTACGATTCTGCACATTACCACGATATTCGTTCTTGTATTGTGGTGTACTAACATCATCATCAAGAACAACCCAACGGTCGTATTTCTCTACATCAACATCGCTCATCTTACGAACCTGACGCAGCTTTGCCTTACTCCATCTTTGCTGAACACCAAGATGCTTATCCATCTGAGCCTTTAAAACACGGAACTCGTCGAGCTCGGCTTTGGCCGTCATTCCCAATCGACGATAGCAGTTGGCACGAGCCAGCAAACCTGTCCAGAAATTAGGGAATTTGTTTATTACTCGTGTATAGTCGCGAATAGCTTCCTTATAACTTCCTGTCTTGTCAAGCAGTATTGCTCGATTATAAAGGGCAAGGAGGTTATCAGGTTCGAGTCTTAGCACAAAATTGAAATCCTGTATTGCTCGGTTGTCGTCACCAAGGTTTTGTCTTAACAGTCCTCTGTTGTAATGCGACAGAAAGTTGTTAGGATCCATCTCTATAGCCTTATCATAGTCGCTCATGGCTCCGCGCAGACGATTAAGATTTACGCGGGTCATAGCTCTGTAGGTATAGTTGTTTACTACATTAGGTGTGTAGTGTATGGCTTTGGTGAAGGCTTCTTCGGCTGTTTTCCATGATTTGCGTTGCAGATTCAGTCGACCTACTATAGACCATAGGTTGCCATCGTATGGATTTACTTTCAGCGTGCGTTCCAGCCATCGTGAAGCGTTTACCGTGTCGTTGGCATTAAGATAGATTTCCGTCATAAGACCATAGGCATTCGGGAAATTAGGCCACCTATTTATAATATATTGCAACTGAGTACGACAAGAGTCTGTTTCCTTGTTCATGTAGTATGCATAGGCACGATTAAACCAATAACCTTTATCATCGGGATAAATAGCCAAGGCTTTGTCGTAATCGGCAATAGCATCGGCATAACGTTTTAGGTTAATACGCACTTCAGCACGTCCGCTAAAAATCTGATGAACATAAGGATTAAGGCCTATAGCCTTTGAAAGGTCGTATTCTGCGCCTACATAATCGCCAAGCAATTCCTTAGCTATACCACGATAGAACCACGGGCGATAAAGATAAGGTTTGCTGGCAATAATATTGTTGAAATGCTGAATAGCTACTACATAATCGCTATTATCCATAGCTATCTGACCAGACAAGAGCAGTCGGTCGGTATTGTACTGAGCCCGTAAGCTCACTACCGACAAAACAAAAATCAAAACTGCTACAAGTCTGCGATGCATTTTTATCTCTTACTTATTTATTATCCCCAAAGGAATATTACATGTTTATATACTTTACAGGATTTTGACTTTTTCCATAATACGAAGCTACACTTTTACCAATGTATACTGAATTTTCTACAGGTTTCCCTTCAAATTCCCATCGCCCTTCATATTTTGGATTATCTGTCAAATTCCAACTTGATGGAGTATAATCCTCCTTAACCACACCATCCACAATAGCAAGAACATGATTAGAACGAGTTGCTCTTATCCCATCAACGCGCCAATATTTTCGAGCCATTTCGTAGAAATTTTCACGCCTAACTTTTCCAACTTTCACGCATATTATGCGATCTCCTGCATTTGGGATTAAGTCATCATTCATATCTCCTTAATTTTTATGCTTATCACGTACCTCGATTATTTTTTATCAAGAATTACAGGAATTATAGAATTATACTACTCAAAACATCATTATATAATGTCTTATTTATATAAGAAATTAAATAGTGATAATTCTAAAATTCTCTAATTCTTGATTTCTTTTTTATTTGCGTACTACCTTTGTACGATAGCTGCATTGGAATTTTCCCTTCAGCAAATTCTTCAATTTACTCTGAATGATTTGTTTGCGGAAAGGAGTAAGATGATCGATATACATTTTTCCTTCAAGATGATCGAACTCATGCTGCATAACACGAGCCAGATATCCGTCAACCCACTCGTCATGCTCTTCGAAGTTTTCGTCCTGATACTTCACGTGAATACGACTGTAACGGGTAACGTTTTCTGAAAGGCCTGGCAATGAGAGACATCCCTCCTCCATAGTTTCTTTCTTTGACTTATCGTCAACCTCTACGATGTGTGCGTTGATGTAAGTCTTTCTGAAGTCCTTATATTCAGGCAAGTCTTCGCTCAACACGTTGAGGTCGATAACCACAAGGCGAATGGCTTTGCCAATCTGTGGAGCAGCAAGTCCCACGCCGTTGCTATGGTCAAGTGTTTCCCACATGTTTTCAATAAGTTCCTTCAGTTCCGGATACTCTGGAGTAATGTCTTCTGCAACCTTTCTCAATACAGGTTGACCGTAAATGTAAATTGGTAATATCATTTAATTCTGTATAATCTCGTTTATCTACGACTTTGCATATAGTCTTGCAGAATGATTGTTGCCGAGATGGCATCTACAAGACCCTTATTCTCTCTACGCGTACTTTTCTTTACGCCACTATCTATGATTGCACGATGTGCAATTACCGATGTGAATCGTTCATCATAATAGTCAATAGGAATCTCGGGGTGCAGTTTCTTCCATCTGTTGTAGAAGTTCTCTACCCGGGCGAGATTCTCACTGGGCTTACCGTTTGGTTGTGTAGGGCGACCTATCACAATACGCTCTACAGGCTCTTTCTTGATATAATTTTCAAGATAGTCAAAAAGCGTAGCGGTTGCCACAGTTTCCAGCGGATTAGCTATAATCTGCAATGGATCGGTTGCGGCCAAGCCCGTACGCTTTTTACCAAAATCTATTGAGAGTATTCTCATTATTTCTTATAGAGAAGCCATGCATCAGGATACTTTGCGCGGAAAGAATCACGGCTGCGAACAGCGTCGCTCTTAGAATCGAAGCTGCTGCCTACTACACGATACAGATTGCGCTCTTCATTCTTAACGATTGATGCATTATAACCATCGTTGTTCAATGTGTTCTGCAAACCCTCAGCATTAGCCTTGAGAGAGAAAGAACCAACTACAACACCAAATGTCTTTACAGCAGGACCTGCAACAACAGAATAGCTCTCTGTGCGCACTACTGCATTATCTGTATTATCAACTACTGTGGTCTGATCAGCTGGTTTCTGCTGCAGAGGAGCAACTACAGGAGCTGTTGTCTGAGCCTGTTCTGTAGCCTGCTGGTTCTCCTGAGCCATAGCCTTTTCGTAAGCCTTCTTGTATGCACTCTCACTTGATTTACAACTTGTGAAAGCCAAAGCAACGCACATTCCTGCGCACAATACCAAATACTTCTTCATAATTAAATTGTTTTATAGAATTACATTATTCACATTTTATCTGGCGAAGATACGAATTATATCCAAAAAATAAGAAAATAGTGCGCATAAAGTTTGTTAAATGAATCAAACTTACATTATTTAACAAAAAAATATACATCTATAGTGACGATTACTGAAAACTTTGCCTATATTTGCAGTATTGGTAAATAGAATTGCCAGAACACAAAATTGTTTAATCATTAAAATAAAACAAGATTATGAAAACATTAGGTTACATTGGAGCTTTCCTTGGCGGGGCCGTAGCTGGTGCAGCTCTTGGTCTTTTGCTTGCTCCTGAGAAAGGTACAGACACACGTAATAAGATTACTGAAGCTGTTGAGGATTTCTGCGAGAAACATAATATAAAGCTTTCACGTAAAGAGGTTGCCGACCTTGTTGACGACATCAAGGACGCTACTCCAGACGCAGAATAATAAGAAGTACGTAAAAAAGAATTATCTTGTTTAGCAACGATAAGAACATAGAGACCATTGGGCAGCTCGTTGAGGTGGTTAGACACTACATTGGGCTACAGTCAGAGTATGTAAGACTTGACATAGTTGACAAAATCGTGAAACTCTTCACGGTTCTCATTATGGCTACAGTCATCGGCATACTCCTGCTCACAGCTTTGATTTATCTTAGCTTTGCTGCCGCCTTTGCTCTTTCAACAATTATAGGGCAAGCCGAGGCCTTCTGCATTGTGGGTGTTTTTTACGTGTTGCTGCTTCTGCTTTGCATCACCTACCGCCACCAATGGATTGAAAAGCCTCTTGTGCAATTTCTCGCCAGTTTATTATTAAGTAAGTAATGGAAAACGTCAATTCATATAATTCCATCAACGATATCCGTTTGCGCAAAGAAATGTTGCGCAACGATATTCTAAAGGATAATCAGAAGATTGAGAAGCTCTGGAAGAGTCTATTTACCCCTTCCGAAGCTTTTTCAAGAAAAGCGACGCCAGCCCAACGCTTTAGTGGCTTACTGAATACAGGCACAGGAATTCTTGATGGCTTGATTCTTGGTTGGAAACTCTATCGCAAATTCAAGAAATAACCAAACAAAATTCTATAGCAAGAAAGGCTTCACTTTTTGTGGAGCCTTTTTTGTGTTCAATATTTTTTATCATACAACAGTACATTTTCCCTTAAAAAACATCTCGAACGCATCTAAGACTCATCTCGAAGGAATCTCGAAGGCTGGAAAATTGAGTTTTTTCACAAAAATGCAAAACTATTTTATTAGTCATAAGCCAAATGCAACACAAAATCGCACAAATAAAAGTTTCATACAAATTAAAAAATATGTTTTTCACACTAGAAACAAAAAAAAAGGAGTACCGCTGTACTCCAATCTTATTAACCTTAAATCTAATACTATGAAAAACACATTGCAAATATACACATTATTAATATAACAAGCAAATTTTCACTACTCGTAACTTGCAGATATATAATTATTTAACTGCTTTTCGTATATTTTTAGTTTTTTCTCTCACATACGTAGGCAAAACAGGGCAAAAATCATATTTCTTGCTTTTTATTTCTTATTTATCATTTTATTCGTATCTTTGCAAGGTTTTAAAACATGCCAAAATGAATATTAAAAACAAAAAGATCTACGTCTATGCAACAACAGCTTGCTTGCTTGCATTTGCAAGTATGACGTATTATTGTCTTTTCTCATCATTCTCGAAAAAAGACTATACTTCGTATATCTATATCGACAACGACGACAACATCGATTCTGTTTATCACAAATTAGATACTGTTGCTACTGGTCACGGACTAACATGCTTCAGAACAATGGTTCGCCACAGCCAGTATAGCAACAATATACGTACAGGTCGCTATGCCATTCATGCAGGAGATGGAACTCTGAAGGTTTTCCGTCATTTAAAGAACGGAATGCAGGAACCTGTAAACCTTACTATTCCAAGCGTCAGAACCAAAGACCGTCTTGCTGCTGAAATAAGCAAGCGCATGATGATTGACTCTACCGCTCTTCTCAAGGCACTTAACGACGAGGCTGTATGCGAGAAATACGGCTACGACACAACAACAATCGTTTGTATGTTCATTCCAAACACATACGATATTTATTGGAATGTGTCAGTAGAGAAGTTCCTCGACCGCATGCAGAAAGAAAGCAAGAAATTCTGGAACTTCGAACGTACGGAAAAAGCTAAACAGATGAACCTCTCACCAAACGAAGTAATTACTCTTGCAAGTATTGTTGACGAGGAAACAGCCAACAATCAGGAAAAGCCTATGATTGCAGGAATGTACTACAACCGTTTGATGCTTCGTAATGCTGAATATCCAGAGGGAATGCCTCTGCAGGCCGACCCAACAATCAAATTTGCCTGGCAGCGTTTCGAGCTGAAGAGAATATACAACAATCTGCTCTATATTAAGAGCCCATATAACACATACAAGAACCCAGGTTTGCCACCTGGCCCAATCCGCATCCCTTCTGTTGCAGGTATTGACGCTGTATTGAACCGCGTTCACCACGATTATCTTTACATGTGTGCAAAAGAAGATTTCAGCGGAACACACAATTTTGCACGTACATACGCTGAACATCAGGCAAATGCGCGCAAATACACCCAAGCTCTCAATGAGAGAGGTATAAAATAATTTTTGAAAATATGTTTATAAACATAAAAAAATATTTGCACGTATAGGAATAATCCTATAACTTTGCAAATGTTATCCTGAATACAATCTTTTTACCTTAAAAAAAAAGCTAATACCTATTGAGATTAGATGTTCTCCTCTGAGAAGAGGGGGACATTTTTTTTGCAATTTAGAGAAGAAAAAATCGTTTTTTCTTTCCAACTGACCTATAATCGGAAAAAATTACCTACTTTTGTACCCATAAAAATAAAATATGTATTAGCAATATGGCAGAAACAGTAGAAAAGACATCTGAAGAAAAGAAAAGTCTAAACTTCATTGAACAGATTATAAAAAACGACCTCGAAGAAGGTAAAAACGGCGGACGCTTGCAAACACGTTTCCCGCCAGAGCCAAATGGCTATCTACATATCGGACACGCCAAGGCTATTGCTATGGATTTTGGAGTAGCAAAGAAATTCGGTGGCGTTTGTAACCTGCGTATGGACGACACAAACCCACAGAAAGAAGATACAGAATACGTTGAAGCCATCAAGAAAGATATAGAATGGTTGGGCTTCAAATGGGGAAAGCTCGTTTATGCTTCAGACTATTTCCAAGATCTTTGGGACTTTGCTGTATGGTGTATCAAGAACGGGCGCGCCTATGTTGACGAGCAGAGTTCAGACGAGATAGCTGCACAAAAGGGAACCCCTACCCAACCAGGTGTTAACTCACCCTATCGCGACCGTCCTATCGAAGAAAGCCTTGCTCTCTTCAATGAGATGAACAGCGGTAATGTAGAACCAGGAAAGATGATTCTACGCGCTAAGATAGATATGGCTTCGCCAAACATGCACTTCCGCGACCCTATCATGTATCGCGTACTCAATATGCCTCATTGGCGCACAGGCAACAAGTGGAATGCTTATCCAATGTATGACTTCACACACGGACAGAGCGACTATCTTGAAGGAGTAACCCACTCTATCTGTACACTTGAGTTTGTTCCTCACCGCGATCTTTACAACCTTTTCGTAACATGGATTAAGGAATGGAAGGGCGAGACTGACAATATAGAGGACAATCGTCCACGCCAGTTTGAGTTCAACAAGCTGAACCTGAACTACACTCTTATGTCAAAGCGCAACCTGCTGATCTTGACAAACGAACATGTTGTTAACGGATGGGACGACCCACGTATGCCAACAATCTGCGGTATTCGTCGTCGCGGCTATTCACCAGAGTCAATTCTTCGTTTCATCGATTCAATTGGCTACACCACATTCGATGCACTTAACGACATCAAACTGTTGGAAGCATCAGTACGTGCCGATCTTAATGAGCGAGCAACACGTGTATCAGCCGTTCTGAACCCAGTAAAGGTTATCATCACCAACTACCCAGAAAACAAGGTAGAAACACTTGAGGTGATAAACAACCCAGAACTAAAGGATGCAGAAGGCAATATCATTACCGAAGGCAACACCCATACCGTAGAATTCTCACGCGAGCTATGGATTGAGCGCGAAGACTTCAAGACAGAACCAGACAAGAAGTTCTTCCGTATGTATCCAGGTAAGGAAACACGCTTAAAGAGCGCATATATCGTGGATTGTACAGGCTACAAGGCAAATGAGGAAACAGGTGAAATAGAAGAAATATATTGCACATACGATCCAAACTCACTCGCAGGAACAGAAGGTGCAAACCGCAAGGTTAAGGGAACAATTCATTGGCTCTCAGTTAACCATTGTGTACCTGCAGAGGTTCGCAACTACGAATGTTTGTGGACATGTGAGAACCCACGTGATGCAATCAAGCAATATGAGAAAGAGCACGGAGTACGCGGAATTGAAGCTATGCGTCCTTTCCTCAACCCAAATTCTCTTTGCGTAAACAAGAATGCTTTCGTTGAGAAATACGCAGCTCAGCTTCCTGAGCTCTCATACCTACAGTTCCAGCGCACAGGCTACTTTAACGTAGATCCTGATTCAACACCAGAACATCCAGTATTCAACAAGACCGTAGGCTTGAAGGATACATGGGCTAAGCAAAACAAATAAAATTGCAGAATAACGATTATTTTAAATCAGATGAGTTTCTCGAGCTTCTTCACAAATATGAAGAAGCTCGAAGAAATGATTCTTCTGTATTCTTTGATCTTCAAGATTTCAACGATCTCATAGAATACTACAATGCTGAAGAGCACGCAGATATCGCAGAGCAAGTAGTAGATACCGCTCTGACCTTTTACCCTGGAGCATCATACCCATTGAGTTTCAAGGCAAAAATGTCTATTTGGCGAGATCATAACATCAAAGATGCTAACTATTGGGCTGAACAGATTTCTGATAAACAGTCAACAGATTATTACTACATACAAGGCGAGATTCTTTTGGCTGAAAACAAACCACAAGAAAGCGACAATTATCTCAGCGCAAAACTTCTTGATGTTTCTTTAGATGAATACGAAGATTTCATCCTTGATGTGGCACAGCTTTTCCTTTATTACAACGAAGCAGAGTTGAGTAAGAAATGGATAAGCATGTCAAACCTCAAGGACGATCCCGACTATATAGATTTGAAAGGAAACCTTGCCATCATACAAGGCAATTATCATGATGCCGAAAAACTATTCGATTCGCTTATAGACGATGCTCCATACGATTCCACACTATGGAACCGTTTAGCAGCTATGCAACTTCTTAACAACGACGCAGAAAGCAGTATAAACAGCAGCGATTTCTCACTTGCTATAGACCCATCAGATACCGATGCTATGCTCAACAAAGCAAATGCATTATCATCTATTGGCAATCATGAAGATGCGCTTAAGCTCTACACAAAGTATCATGAGCTAAAGCCTGAAGACGAGATGGGAGAAATACTTATCGGACACACCTATTCAAGATTAGGCAAATACGAAGAAGCACTAAGACACCTTAAGCATGCCCTTTCGTCAGTCAGCAAGCACCACTCTGCCCTCTTCCTGTTTCACGATATTCTGATGATATATAGCAAGATGGGTGACTATCAAGGTGCAACAGCATTTATCAAAGAATTGCCGCTGTCAAATATGCTGTCAGAGTCCGACCTATGTTTATTAAATGCCCACCTGGTTTGTACGGCAGGTCATCCAGAAGAAGCATATAATGAATTCCAGAAAGCCATAAAGCTATGTGACGATATTGAGGATGTGCTTATGAAAATAACCATCACAGCCCTCGACGATTGTCCATCACAAGGATACAGAGTTTTGGTTGACTACATATCAGAACATCAAGACACAATACATGGCTGGAGTCACCTTACCCTACTCTGCAAGAAATTAGGGTTAGACGATGAAGCAAAAAAAGCAGAAGCAGAAGCTCGAAAGCGCAACCCAATAGAAGCACGTCAAATACTCGACGAAGACATTACACAATATTAATAATATATATGAACTTTATATCAACACTTCTTGGCAACCTCAACTATGGTACTGTTTTTATTTTGATGCTACTTGAAAGTACCGTCATTCCTGTACCATCAGAACTTGTTGTAGCCCCTGCAGCCTATCATGCTGCTGCAGGAAACATTAATCTGTGGCTCGTAATACTCTTTGGTACGTTAGGAGCAGATATGGGAGCAACCCTCAACTATATAGCAGGCTATTACCTTGGACGCCCTATCATATACAGATTTGCAAATAGTCATCTCGGACATCTATGTATGCTTAACCAGAAAAAAGTGGAGAAATCAGAAAAGTATTTCTACGATCATGGTATGATAGCAACAATAACAGGACGCCTTATCCCAGGCATCCGACACCTCATCTCAATCCCAGCAGGTTTAGCAAAGATGAACTATTGGAAATTTCTGCTTTACACAACTATTGGTGCTGGAGTATGGAATTGTATTCTTGCAGCCTTAGGATGGTATCTTCATTCTATGGTACCAGAAGACCAACTCAACGATAAAATTATGGAATATGGTGAATACATAAAGATTATCATCATCGCTTTAGTTGGTATCGCATTAGTTTATTTCATAGCTAAATACTATTTTGATAAAAGAAAGAAAACAGGAAACAAATAAAAAACACCGTAAAAGTCCCCTAAAATGGGGACTTTTTTATTTTTTTCCATCTTTTTTCAAAAAAAGTCTCCAAAAGTTTTGGTGGTTCAAAATAAAGTGCTACCTTTGCACTCGCAATTAAGAAACACAGCAATTGCAACGGGGTGTAGCACAGTCCGGTAGTGTACCTGGTTTGGGACCAGGTGGTCGCAGGTTCGAATCCTGTCGCCCCGACGAAAGTCAAATAACTGTAAAGTTGTTTGGCTTTTTTTTATTTTCCTAAAATCGCCTTCCCTCCCCCTTCCCAAAAGGTATTTATACCCTCAAAAAATGCATTTAAGTATTATTAAGAAATTATAAAGACAAATATACCTATTATATGTAATAAAGGTAGTACCTTTGCAACGCATTAAATTAAGGATATCATCTATCACAGTATAAACTTATAAGGAAAAAGATTAGAATTATGAGAACAGAATGGAGAGGTTTCAAAGGAAACCGTTGGATGGAAGAAATTAATGTTCGTGATTTCATTCAGCACAACTACACATGCTATGACGGCGATGAGAGTTTCTTGGCAAAACCAACACAAGCAACCAACACATTGTGGAACGCACTAAAAAAACTACAGAAAGAAGAACGTGCTAAAGGTGGAGTTCTTGATATGGAAACCGAAGTTGTGTCATCTTTGACTGCTTACGGCCCTGGTTATATCGATGAAGCTACAAAAGACTTAGAGGCTGTTGTAGGTCTTCAAACAGATAAGCCACTCAAGCGTGCATTTATGCCTTATGGTGGTAGCCGTATGGCAGAACAGGCTTGCTCTACTTATGGTTATGAGGTTAACGAGAACCTGAAGCACATTTTCTCTACTTACGTAAAGACTCACAACGATGGCGTTTTCGATGCTTATACAACAGAGATGAAGCACGTTCGTCACAATCATATCCTCACAGGTCTTCCTGACACATACGGCCGTGGTCGTATCGTAGGTGACTATCGTCGTGTAGCCCTCTACGGTGTTGATTTCCTTATTGCTGAAAAGAAGAAGGATCTTGACAATATGGGCGATCAAGGCATGATCGACGAAGTTATTCGTCTGCGTGAGGAAGTTGCTATGCAGATCAAGGCTCTTAAGGGTCTGAAAGAGATGGCAGCAACCTACGGCTTTGATATTTCAAATCCAGCTAAAAATGCACGCGAGGCTGTTCAGTGGCTTTACTTCGGTTATCTTGGCGCTGTAAAGACTCAGAATGGTGCAGCTATGTCTGTAGGTCGTGTATCTACATTCCTTGATATTTATTTCGAGCGTGACTTCGCAGAAGGCACTCTTACAGAGGAAGATGCTCAGGAGCTCATCGACCACTTGGTAATGAAGTTCCGTATGGTTAAGTTTGCTCGTATCCCTTCATATAACGAACTCTTCTCTGGTGACCCAGTATGGGCTACTCTCGAGGTAGCTGGTATTGGCCAGGACGGTCGCTCAATGGTTACAAAGAACGACTTCCGTTTCCTCCACACACTTGAGAACATGGGTCCATCCCCAGAGCCTAACTTGACTGTTCTTTATAGCAGCCGTCTTCCTAAGGCATTCAAGCACTATGCTTCTATGATTTCAGTAAAGACAAGCTCTATCCAGTACGAGAACGACGATGTTATGCGCGTTGTTTGGGGTGACGACTACAGCATCTGCTGCTGTGTAAGTGCTACTCAGACAGGTAAGGAAATGCAGTTCTTCGGTGCTCGTGCAAACTTGGCTAAGTGCTTGACTTACGCTATCTCTGGCGGTATAGACTCTAAGACTCGTGAGCAGGTAGGTCCTATGTTCGCACCTATCGAAGGCGATGTTGTTACATACGAAGAGTTCATGCCTAAGTTCGACGCAATGATGGAATGGTTGTGCGAGGTTTATGTAAAGACCTTGAACCTTATCCACTACATGCACGATAAGTATTTCTACGAGGCTGCCGAAATGGCTCTCATCGATACTGATGTACGTCGTACCTTCGCAACAGGTATTGCTGGTTTCAGCCATGTTGTTGACTCTATTTCAGCTATCAAGTACGCTAAGGTAAATATCATTCGTGATGAGACAGGTTTCCCACTTGAGTTTAAGACAGAGGGCGACTTCCCACGTTACGGTAACGACGACGAGCGTGCTGACGAGATTGCAGTATGGTTGCTGAAGACATTCATTGGCAAGATCAAGCATTATCACACATACCGCAACTCTGAGCCTACAACATCTATCCTTACCATCACATCTAATGTTGTTTATGGTAAATACACCAGCAACATGCCTGATGGTCGTAAGGCAGGTACTCCATTGGCACCAGGTGCAAACCCAAGCTACGGTGCTGAAAAGAATGGTTTGCTGGCATCTTTGAACTCAGTTGCTAAGTTGCCATACGAATATGCTCTTGACGGTATTTCAAATACTCAGACAATAAGTCCAAACGCACTTGGTCACGACGACGAAGAGCGTGCAAACACACTTGTTGGTGTTCTTGACGGTTACTTCAATCAGGGTTCACACCACCTAAACGTTAACGTATTTGGTGTTGACAAGTTGAAGGACGCTATGGAACATCCTGAGAAGGAAGAGTATCAGAACTTCACTATCCGTGTTTCTGGTTACGCAGTTAAGTTCATTGACCTTACTCGTGAGCAGCAGATGGACGTTATCGCTCGTCAGGCACACGAATCTCTCTAAATCTACGCCAAGGTAGATACTTACATAATTTATTTGTGAGTGAAACAAAACAATAATATAATGGCATGCAATAATACACGTTGCATGCCATTTTTAAATAAACCATTCGCATATGCAAGAACAAGACAATAACCATAAGAGTGATTATTCTTTTCAGCAAGATATGACAGAAAAAGGCGAAAGAATTGGTTTTATACATTCTATAGAAAGTTTTGGTTCTGTTGACGGACCAGGAATACGCTTTATTATCTTCTTGAAAGGATGCCCTATGCGTTGTCAATTCTGCCATAATCCAGACACATGGTCTATGAGTAATGCACAGAAGATGACAGCTGATGAACTTCTTGACAAAGCAGAGCGTTTCAAAAGCTATTGGGGCAAAGAAGGAGGTATTACCGTGAGCGGAGGCGAAGCATTAGTACAGTTGGATTTTCTTCTTGAACTATTCCAAAAAGCTCACAATCGTGGAATTAATACTTGTCTTGATACTTCTGCTCAACCTTTCAAACGTGAAGGAGAATGGTTTGAGAAATTCAAGATGCTGATGGAGGTTACAGATACAGTATTGCTTGATATCAAGCATATTCGTGACGATAAGCACAAAGAGCTTACAGGTTGGAGCAACAAGAATATATTAGACTGCGCAAACTACCTCTCTGAAATAAACAAACCAGTATGGATTCGTCACGTGCTTGTTCCTGGCATTACAGATAACGATGAGTATCTTGATGAACTGTCTGCATTTATAAAGACACTGAAGAACATAAAAAGAATAGATGTTCTTCCCTATCACACTTTAGGTGTATTCAAGTATGAAAAACTGGGAATAGAATATCCATTGAAAGATGTTCCTACTCCAACTAACGATAGAATTGAAAATGCCAAAAAAAGGCTGAACGCATAAAACGTTCAGCCTTTTTTATATCACTTTAATAAACTTCGATATTTATTTGATGATACCTTGTTCAACAAAGATCTTCTTGAGGATTTGAACACCACGCTCAACCTGCTCCTTAGTATGTGAAGCCATAAGAGCGAAACGTACAAGAGTATCCTGTGGTGCACATGCTGGAGGAATTACTGGGTTGATGAATACACCAGCCTCATAAGCCAAAGCAGTCACCTTGAAGGTCTTATCTACATCATGAACATAGAGAGGGATAATTGGGCTCTCTGTATCACCAATCTCAAAACCTTCCTCCTTGAAACGCTTCAAAGCATAGTTGGTAACATCCCAAAGGTGAGCAATACGCTCTGGTTCATTCTGAATGATATGAAGAGCTTCAAGAGCACAAGCTGTAGCTGCAGGAGTATCACTTGCAGAGAAGATGTATGTACGGCTTGTATGACGGAGATAGTTGATAGTATCAGCATCAGAAGCGATGAAACCACCAATAGAAGCCAAACTCTTTGAGAATGTACCCATAATAAGGTCAACCTCATCAGAAAGGCCGAAATGATCACAAACACCACGACCCTGCTTACCAAAGACACCAAGACCATGAGCCTCGTCAACCATGATAGAGCAGTTGTATTTATGCTTCAATTCAACGATTTCTGGCAATTTAGCGAGGTCGCCCTCCATAGAGAACACACCATCAACAACAATAAGCTTAACAGCATCGTATGGCAACTTCTGGAGCACACGCTCAAGATCATCCATATCGTTATGCTTGTAATGCAACTGCGTAGCAAAGCTCAAACGACGACCATCTACGATTGATGCATGATCACGATCATCACAGATAAGATAATCACCACGACCAACGATAGCAGGAATAACTCCTGAATTTACTGTAAAACCAGTAGAGAAGCAAAGTGCATCGTCTTTGTGCTCAAACTCTGCCAACTCTTTCTCCAACTGTACGTGGATATCAAGAGTACCATTAAGGAAACGACTACCAGCACAACCAGAGCCATACTTCTCAAGTGCTTTCTTACCTGCCTCTACAATACGATCATCACCAGTCAAACCAGTGTAGGCATTACTACCAAACATGAGCACATTATGGTCACCCATAGTAACCTCTGGACCCTGCTTACTTGTAATTGCTCTAAAATAAGGATAAACACCAGCCTCCATAAACTTCTGAGGCTCGCGATAATTTTTGTATCTTTCTTGTAACTGTCCCATTTTAATAGGTGTAGAATTCTACGTTTTTATATTTCAAGGTGCAAAGATACAAAAAAGAATGCTATTAAAGGCCTTTTTTCCAAGAAAAGTGTTTTTTCCACAAATTTAAGCACATCGTAATTGAATTTATCTTCAATTTTATTAACTTTGCAAACAAATAAAAAGCATTATGATGAAGAGAAGAATTCTTTTTATAATGAACCCCATATCTGGTACAAGCAATAAGAAAGGTATTCCTGATTTGATTCATTCAGGTATTGACTCTGAGCGTTTCGATTATGAAATACGTCTTACCGAATATGCTGGTCATGCTGCTGCCATTGCTGCCGAAGCAAGAGACAATCATATTGATGTTGTTGTTGCTATAGGTGGCGACGGAACTGTGAATGAGGTTGCCCGTTCGCTGGTGCATTCTGAAACTGCATTGGGCATCATTCCTTGTGGTTCAGGCAACGGTCTTGCTCGTCATCTTCTGCTGCCTTTAAATGTTAAGAAGGCCATTGCCGTTATCAATAAATGCGAGATTCATAAGCTCGACTATGGAGTTATCAATGGTCACAAATTCTTCTGTACCTGTGGTATGGGCTTTGACGCTTTCGTAAGCCAGAAATTTGCAGAATCAGGCAAGCGCGGCCCAATATGTTACCTTGAAAATATTTTACGAGAAGGTTTAAAATATAAACCTGAAACTTATGTTGTTGAAGACGAAACCGGCACTAAGCGCTACAAGGCTTTTCTTATATCATGTGCCAATGCTTCTCAATATGGAAACAACGCCTATATCGCACCTCAGGCATCTATGAGCGACGGTCTTCTTGATGTTGTGGTAATGGAGCCTTTTGACGTGTTAGATGCCCCACAGGTGAGTATCGACATGATGAACAAAACGCTTGACAAGAATTCTAAGATAAAGACTTTCAGATGCAAGCAGCTACATATTCATCGCAATCAAGAGGGCGTAATACATTATGATGGCGACCCTGTAATGACAGGAAAGGATATTGATATTCACCTTGAGGAAAAAGGCATAAATATCGTTGTTAATGCCGATGCAAACAAGAACCAGCGCAAACCAAATTTGTTTCAAAATGCGGCTGCTCAGCTTTTTAACGAGCTAAGTGCTATGCGCGAAGATATTCAAAAGCAGAACAGACACATACAGGCTCTGAGCAAGGTTATACAACGTAAGTTAAATCTGTAATATCCATAAGGCAAGAAGAGTATTACAGATAAAACTCTAAACTTTTTTCATTAAACCAATCTGATTTTGAACCATCAGGATTTTGCAAATAAACATCTTGATTGTCAATAATAGCAGAACGTTGTTTACTAAATGCAAGTAAACAACGTTTTGTCTTTTTATGAGCCACCGTTCTTACCATATATTTTCGAGTAAGAAACATGCCTTGCAGAAAGGCCTCAGAACAAAAACGTTCTTCGCATTCTGCCGGTATAATAGCAGAAAACACGCCAGCGTCTTTCAACAGTTTAGCTACGCCTACAAACAAATCGGCATAGCTAAGTGTGTCTGTGTGTCGGGCCTGAGCACGTTCTGCATTTGGATTTTTCAGCGAGTTAATAAAGAAAGGCGGATTACTGACGATTGCATCATATTTGCCTTGATTAAAACTACAAATAACCTCAACTCTACTTACATATTCCTGTAAGCTTTCTTCAATAACATTTATTCGACTTTTGAAAGAACTTTGAACCACGTTCTCAACAGCCTGTTTAGCTGCCGAACTATCTATTTCAAGCGCATCAATATGTGCATCGGGAAAACGCTGAGCCATCATCAAAGCTATCAACCCTGTTCCTGTGCCAATATCAAGAACATTCTCGCCGCCTTGAGCCCAACAACCTAAGAGCACACCATCGGTACCCACTTTCATGGCACACCGGTCTTGCTTTATACTAAACTGCTTGAAACGAAACACATCTTTCATGCTCATAAAACGGCATAAGTTTTTCTTTATTGTTTTAAAAGCATACAATAATCGCAGTTTTTCTCTAAATTCTTAACAAAACAACCACAACAAGCCTCCGTTGTTCCTTCGAGATGAGTCTTAGATGCGTTCGAGATGAATGTCTATAGAAAAAAAATCCATTTTTAGTACATTTTTATCAAAGTGATTACCATATACTCATTAACGGAAGAGCAATAAATATATTTTTCTACACCTTAATTTAAATGAAATTATGAGCATTAGGTAGAGAAATTAAAAGAAATTACGTAACTTTGCAGCCTAAAAGATTAAACTTTTATAATGAGCAAAAAGGTAAATACATCAATTCACATGATGATTTCAGATTTCGATGGTGACATCGAAATGTTGTTGAACGAGAAAGTTCATAGTGAAATCCCTATATTAGCAACCCGCAACTTATTTTGTTTTCCAGGTGTTGCAATGCCTATAGTCATTGGACGAAGAGCAAGCATCAACTTGGTAAACAGCCTAAAGGAAAACGAAGGTCAGATATTTGGTATCTTCTGTCAGAAAAAGGCAGAAGTTGATCATCCTTTAGAAAGTGATCTGTTTGAGATTGGAACATTGGCACGCCTGGTAAAGGTTATAGAGATGCCTGGCCAGGGCGAGACAGTTACTATCATCGTGCAAGCCCTCAATCGCTGTAAGCTGGTTGCATTGGCTTCACGCCGTCCATATTACACAGCTATTGTTGATAGCATCGAAGAAAATCTTGAGGATACAAAAACCCACGAATATGGCGTTGCAGCAAATGACTTGCGCGACCGCATAAAGACATATATCAATCTTGACGAGGAGATGCCACAGGAAACATCTATGGCTATTGACACAATCAAGAACGATTATATTGTCACAAACTTTATTTGCAGCAATTTCCCTCTAAAGATAGAAAGCAAAGCTGAAATGCTGGCAGAAGACTCTGCCCTGCAGCGTATCTATCGTCTTTTGAAGGAAATAAACCAAAATATCCAGTTGCTTGAGCTCAAGAAAGATATCCGTACAAAAACATCTATGGATATTGACGAGCAGCAGCGCGAATATTTCCTTCAGCAGCAAATAAAGAATATCAAGGCCGAACTTGGTAATGGCGATGGCTCACCTGAGAAAAAAGAACTTCAGGAAAAGGCAGCCAACAAGAAATGGAACGAAGACGTAAAGAAGATATTCTACAAGGAGCTCGACAAGCTGGACATGTATAACCCACAGAGTCCTGACTATAGTGTTCAGATGAACTATCTGCAGAACATGGTAAACCTGCCATGGGGCGAATACACTACCGACGACCTCAGTTTGAAGCGTGCCCAGAGAGTTCTTGATGCCGATCACTATGGTATGGAGAAAGTGAAAGAGCGCATACTTGAATATATGGCAGTTCTTTCACTCCGTGGCGACTTAAAGAGTCCTATCATCTGCCTCTATGGTCCTCCTGGAGTTGGTAAGACTTCACTCGGAAAGAGCATTGCCAAGGCACTCAACCGCAAGTACGTACGTGTTTCGCTTGGTGGTGTTCATGATGAAGCCGAAATCCGTGGCCATCGTCGCACATATATCGGTGCCATGCCAGGACGAATCATCAAGAGCATTCAGAAAGCAGGCAGCAGCAACCCTGTATTCATTCTCGACGAGATTGACAAGGTTACTCAGCAAACGCACAACGGCGACCCTTCATCGGCTCTTCTCGAGGTGCTCGACCCAGAGCAGAACAACGCCTTCCACGACAACTATCTTGATGTTGACTACGACCTCTCAAAGGTTATGTTCATAGCAACAGCCAACGACCTCGGTTCTATTCCACGTCCTCTTCTCGACCGTATGGAAATCATAGAGGTAAGCGGATATATCACCGAAGAAAAGATAGAGATTGCAAAGCGTCATCTTGTTCCACGCGAACTCGACAATACAGGTTTGTTGAACATTACTCCAAAGATTAAATTCAACAAGGCGGCTCTTGAGATGATCATTGAGCGCTACACACGTGAGAGCGGTGTTCGCCAGCTTGAAAAGCAGATAAACAAGGCACTTCGCAAGCTTGCCTTTAAGAAGGCTATCAACGGCGATTTCGAATACACCAATATCACCCCTGCACAGATAGAAGACCTACTGGGCAAACCACCTTTCTATCGCGATATCTATCAGGGCAACGACTATGCTGGCGTTGTAACCGGATTAGCATGGACAAGTGTTGGAGGCGAGATTCTCTTCATAGAAACCAGTGTTAACAAGGGCAAGGGCGGAAAGCTCACTCTTACCGGTAATCTGGGAGACGTGATGAAAGAGAGTGCTATGATTGCCTTGCAATATGTAAAAGCCCATGTTGACAAGCTCGGTATTGACTATCGCGTATTCGACAACTGGAACATACATATCCATGTACCAGAAGGAGCCACACCTAAGGACGGCCCATCAGCAGGTATCACCATTGCCACATCAATAGCATCGGCACTCACTCAGCGAAAAGTGCGCAAGAACACAGCTATGACCGGCGAGATAACCCTACGAGGCAAAGTATTGCCTGTTGGCGGTATCAAGGAAAAGATTCTTGCAGCTAAGCGTGCTGGCATTACCGATATCATGATGTGCAAAGAAAACCGCAAAGATATCGAGGAAATTCCAGAGCAGTACCGCAAGGGAGTGGAATTCCACTACGTAGAGAATGTTGCTGATGTATGGAACTTTGCCCTCACAGATGAAAAGGTAGATAACGCTATCGAACTTACAATCGAGGAAGAAAAAAAAGATAATAAGAATTAATAATGAAATTCGAACTACAACATACTGACAAAGCCAGTGATGCCCGTACAGGTATCATCACTACCGATCACGGACAGATAAAGACTCCAATCTTTATGCCCGTAGGTACTGCAGGTACAGTAAAAGGTGTTCACTTCGAGGAACTGCGCCAACAGGTGAAAGCCCAGATTATTCTTGGTAACACCTATCACCTTTACCTGCGTCCAGGTCTTGATATCCTAAAGCAAGCTGGCGGTCTTCATGGTTTCAACGGATGGGAGAAGCCTATCCTGACAGACTCAGGTGGTTTTCAGGTATTCTCACTGACAGGCATTCGCAAACTTCGCGAAGAAGGATGCGAATTCCGTTCTCATATCGACGGAAGCAAACATTTCTTCACACCAGAGAACGTAATGGACACCGAGCGCATCATAGGTGCCGACATCATGATGGCACTCGACGAGTGCCCTCCTGGCCAAAGCGACTATGCTTATGCCAAGAAATCACTTGGAATGACCCAGCGCTGGCTCGACCGTTGTATCAAACGATTCAACGAGACAGAACCTCTATATGGTTATAACCAGAGCCTCTTCCCTATCGTTCAAGGCTGTACCTTCAAAGACCTTAGAAGAGAAGCAGCAAAATTCGTAGCCGACAAGGGAGCCGACGGAAATGCCATTGGTGGCCTTGCAGTAGGAGAGCCAACAGAAATCATGTATGAGATGATTGAAGTTGTAAACGAGATTCTTCCAAAAGACAAGCCAAGATACCTTATGGGTGTGGGTACCCCTCAAAACATTCTTGAAGCCATAGAACGTGGTGTAGATATGTTCGACTGCGTTATGCCTACACGAAACGGTCGTAATGCGCTGCTCTTTACATATAACGGTACTATGAACATGCGCAATAAGAAATGGGAAAACGACTTCACACCTATTGATCCAGATGGCTGCTATACCGACCAGGTATATACCAAAGCCTATCTGCATCACCTGTACAAGGCACAGGAACTTCTTGCCATGCAGATTGGTTCTATTCATAACCTGGCATTTTATCTGCGCCTCGTTACCGACGCCCGTCAGCATATTGAGCAAGGCGACTTTGTTCAGTGGAAACGTAGTATTATCGATCAACTTGGACGACGCATCTAATTGATAGTAGATAGTTTATCAATAATGGATTATAAGAAACTAAGACAACACCGCAAGTACTATCATCTGAAGCGCTGGGTGGGTAAGCATACAAAACCCATCCAGAAGATGGCGACGTGGATTTGTAACCACACCCGACTTCTGCAAAGAATATGCAAGTGGCTGGGACACAAATTACATTTCCTCAATATCCTCAACCCTTTCAGATATATCAAACGCATAGACTGGTACATCATACGCAAGTTCATTGGCACATATATCTATTCTATATTGCTCATTATATCTATCTCAATAGTATTTGATGTCAATGAGAACCTTACGAAGTTCACACAATACCATGCACCGTTAAGTGCTATTGTGTTTGACTATTACGCCAACTTCGTACCATATTTTGCCAACCTGTTCAGTCCGCTTTTCGTATTTATTGCGGTAATCTTCTTTACCTCAAAGCTTGCAAGCAACTCAGAGATTATCTCTATGTTGGCTGCAGGTATATCATTCAAGCGACTGATGCGACCCTACATGTTCTCATGTATTCTCATCTCTGCCCTTTCGTTCTATCTAAGCGCATATGTCATTCCACATGGCACAGTAATTAGACAGAACTTCGAGGTGATGTATAAAAACAAGAACAAGAACACCTCGGCCGACAATGTTATGCTACAAGTTGACAAAGGTACCATTGCCTACATTCAGCACTACGACAACAAACAGAAGAAAGGCTATGGATTCTCTCTCGATAAATTCGAGAACAAGAAACTCGTAAGCCACATGACAGCTATGGAGATTCAATACGACACAATCTCCGAAGGCAAATACCATTGGACAGCCTCACAATGGAAGATACGCCAACTTCGCGGTCTCAAAGAGCATATAACAAATGGTGCACGCAAAGACACCCTCATTCTTATGGAGCCTACCGACCTTGTATATTCAAAAGGACAGCAGGAAACCTTTACAAGTCCAGAACTTAAGGCTTACATATCCAAACAGATAAACCGAGGTTCAAGCAATGTTGTGCAGTATCAAGTGGAATATCACAAGCGAATAGCAACATCATTCGCCTCTTTCATTCTCACAATCATTGGTCTGTCGCTTTCTTCAAAGAAACGCAAAGGAGGTATGGGTATGTATCTGGGCATAGGTTTGGCACTCAGCTTCATATATATCATGCTGCAAACAGTATCAGCAACATTTGCTATTAATGCAAACACCCCACCAATGCTGGCAGCATGGATTCCAAATCTCATTTTTGCCGTAGTAGCTTATTTCTGCTACAGGCATGCACCTAATTAATTAACGCGCGATGCGCTAAAAGAAAATATTGAAATTATGTATTTCGACGAATTAGATTTAAACGACAACGTATTGGATGCACTTTACGATATGCATTTCGACAAGTGTACCCCAGTACAAGAAAAATGTATTCCTGAAATTCTGAAGGGTAACGATGTGCTTGGAGTAGCACAGACAGGAACAGGTAAAACAGCTGCATATCTCTTACCTGTATTAAGCAAGCTTGATGACGGTAACTATCCAGACAACGCTATAAATTGCCTTATCATGAGTCCTACTCGTGAGTTGGCGCAGCAGATAGACCAGGCCATGCAAGGTTTTTCATACTATCTGCAGGGAGTTAGCTCTGTAGCTGTATATGGTGGTAATGACGGAAACCGTTACGATCAGGAACTGAAGAGTTTGCAGCTTGGCGCAGACGTAGTAATAGCTACACCAGGACGCCTTATATCTCACATCAGTCTTGGAAATGTTGACCTTAGCAAGGTTAGCTTCTTCATCCTTGATGAAGCAGACCGTATGCTTGATATGGGTTTCTCTGACGATATTATAACTATTGCCAAGAAGCTGCCACAAAGCTGTCAGACAATTATGTTCTCAGCAACTATGCCTGATAAGATTGAGGAATTTGCAAAATCGCTGCTTAAGAATCCTGTAACAATAAAGCTCGCAGTCAGCAAGCCGGCTGAAAAGATAAAGCAAAGCGCTTATGTGTGCTACGAAACCCAGAAAATGGGTATTGTAAAAGACATATTCAAACAAGGCGACTTGCAACGCGTAATCATCTTCTGCGGCAGCAAGCTAAAAGTAAAACAGGTTACTGGTGCTCTGCAGCGTATGAACATAAACTGTGGCGAAATGCATAGCGATCTCGACCAGGCACAACGCGACGATGTTATGTTTAAGTTCAAGAGCGGACAGCTTGACGTACTTGTAGCTACCGACATCGTATCACGTGGTATTGATATTGACGATATTGCCATGGTCATCAACTATGATGTTCCTCACGATGCCGAAGACTATGTTCATCGTATCGGTCGTACAGCCCGAGCTGCACGCGATGGTGTTGCCTTCACCTTTGTTTCTGAAGAAGACATCTACTATTTCCAGCAAATAGAGAAATTCCTTGAAAAGGTAGTTGAAAAGAATGCCCTTCCTGAAGGTCTTGGCGAAGCTCCTGAATACAAGAAGCAAAACAAGCCTATGAAACCTGCCAAAGGTGGAAAGACAAGTGCCAAGAGCCGTCGCCGTCAGGATCGTGACAAAACATCACACAAGGACAAGAAACAAGAGAATCGCAGACGCAACAACAATCAGCGAAATCAGCAGAATGCCGACGGCGAGTATGCTAACAACAAAAATCGCCGAAACAACAAACAGCAGTTTGCTAATGGCGAACAGCGTCGCTTTGAACACAAGCCAAAGAATAACGAACAGACTGCCAACAACGAGCAGCAGCCACGCAACAAGCAACATCGTCGTGGCAATGTAGAAGGCAACTACAAGAAGCGCTATTCAAAAGGTCAGTATTCTGACAAGCGACAGAACAAGAAGCCTAATACAAAGACTTCGGCAGCTCCTGTTAAGAAGGAAAGTGCAGTAAAGAAATTCTTCAAGAAGATTTTTGGTTTCAAGAAATAATATCAAAAGGTATCTCTAAAAACGAGATACCTTTTTTTTCTTCTTATAATTATACTTTGCTTTTCCGTCCGTCCAGGCGGACAATGTGCCAGAACACTTTTTTTCGCTGTCCGTCCAAGCGGACGGTCTTTTCTATGACTATTTTTCAGCGTCCGCCTAGACTGACGGTGTTTCAGAAGCCAATTTCTCGCTGTCCGCCTAGGCGGACAGCATTTCGAACCATCATTTTGCATCATCAACTGCAGTTGACGTGTTATAAAACAATTATAAATAGACATTTCTCATGCAAAAACAACCCAAAACTTTCTTTTTTCTACTATTTGATTAAAAAAAGTGCCTTATTGTTTGTTTTTTCAAGAAAAACATATAACTTTGCAACACAAAACTATTATTAAAAGAAAAAAGGATACGAGCGAAACTAAAATTAATGATGAAGAAACCAAGCCGTTCCCACATTTTTTTAAATAGAGATAAATTTTCAACCATATAAAAGGAAAAGATTATGAAAGCAACAGAAGTTGTAGAACAACTAAAGCAAAAATTTCCAGGCCAGCCTGAATACATTCAGGCAGTAAGCCAGGTACTTGGAACCATTGAAGAAGAGTACAACAAACATCCAGAGTTTGAAAAGGCTAATCTTATTGAGCGTCTCTGCATTCCAGATCGTATGATCATGTTCCGTGTATCTTGGGTTGACGACAAGGGAAATGTACAGAACAACATGGGATACCGCGTTCAGCACAACAACGCTATTGGTCCTTACAAAGGTGGTATCCGTTTCCACTCATCAGTAAACCAGTCAATCCTGAAATTCCTTGCTTTCGAGCAGACATTCAAGAACTCTCTTACAACCCTTCCTATGGGTGGTGCAAAGGGTGGTTCAGACTTCTCTCCACGTGGCAAGTCAAACGCTGAGGTAATGCGTTTCTGTCAGGCTTTCATGAATGAACTCTATCGCCACATTGGTCCAGACGAGGACGTACCAGCAGGTGATATCGGTGTTGGTGGCCGTGAGGTTGGCTATATGTTTGGTCAGTACAAGAAGCTCACACACCAGTTCGTAGGTATCCTTACCGGTAAGGGTCAGGAATTTGGTGGTTCACTTATCCGTCCTGAGGCTACTGGTTACGGTAATGTTTACTTCCTCCAGAACATGCTTAAGACTAAAGGTCTTGACCTCAAGGGTAAGAAGGTACTTGTATCAGGTGCAGGTAATGTAGCACAGTACACTATGGAGAAACTCCTCCAGCTTGGTGCTACTCCAATGACCTGTTCAGACTCAGATGGTTACATCTACGACCCAGATGGTATCGACGAGAAGAAGCTCGCTTACATCATGGAACTCAAGAATGTAGAGCGTGGACGTATCAAGGAATATGTTGAAGAGTATCCAAATGCTAAGTATGTTGCAGGTGCTAAGCCTTGGTTCGAGAAGGGTTGTGAGATTGCTACTCCATGTGCTACTCAGAACGAGATCAACGAAGAGGCAGCTAAGGCTCTCCTTGAAAACGGCTGTATTGCTGTCAGCGAGGGTGCTAACATGCCTACAACTCCAGAGGCTACAAAGCTCTTCCAGGATGCTAAGATTCTCTACTGCCCAGGTAAGGCTTCTAACGCTGGTGGTGTTGCAGTATCTGGTCTTGAGATGAGCCAGAACTCAGAGCGTCTGAAATGGACACGCGAGGAAGTTGACAACTACCTGCATCGCATCATGGACGATATCCACGCTAACTGTGTTAAGTACGGTACAGAGGCTGATGGTTATATCAACTATGTTAAGGGTGCTAACGTAGCAGGTTTCCTCAAGGTAGCTAAGGCTATGATGGCTCAGGGCATCGTATAATCTACTTTTGAAATAAACCAAATAAAAAACCTCGCTCTATTTTCTTAGAGCGAGGTTTTTATTTTGCAAACATACTGTTTAGCATGCAAATGTATGATGTTTACTATTCATAAGTATCATGCTTATGAAGCATAAATATATAGGAAACCGCAAGCTCCTCCACACACCGGCAAAACACAACTTGCTTTACTCCACAGAGTGCTTCACCACAACAGTCCCATCAAGCCTTGAAGAGTAGTCAATATCAAAGCTGAAGTATTTACGACCATCCAGCATCATTACTACAGTATATTTCCCTTTTTCAAGTCTTCCAAATTCAGTAGCAAGATCATAATTGCACACACAATCACACAAGCCTCCTTTTATATCTTTCTCGTTAATCACAATTGTACGAGGTTTATCTCCCCAAGTCACTTCAGTTTCAAATTCGCCACAGCAGTTTAGAAGTGCATTAACATGAACAATACTAATATGATTGTCAGCCATTGCCTTAAACATTATTTTTTCCTCATTGTGCATATCCGTTGCCCTGGAGTCATCTAAATTAGTACTCTTGCAACCCGAGTTATTAAAACTACTGACAGATAAATGAGAAGCAACTTCTGATACTTCACTGCTGCCACACGATACAAGCATACTTGCCACAAACAGCAAACCACCAAAGATATATGCTTTTCTTTTTTTCATGACGTTAATGGTTAAAAAAAACTATTCTGACAATAAAATACAAACACATCAAAAAGCTTGCATCAAATACTGCGCTTTTTCTATCACACACCCGGCTTACCATGAAAGAGCACAGTGGGCTTTCGTGCGGAAGAAGAGGTATTACATATCCCTGCCGCTCGGTGCGGTGCCCCTTGCAAACAGTATAATTAAAAAGCAAAAGAAGCCTTCAAGTAAACTTGAGGCCTCTTTTGCTTTTTAATTATCTTCTTGCGGAAGAAGAGGGATTCAAACCCCCGATACCCCGAAAGGGGTATACCGGATTTCGAGTCCAGCGCATTCGGTCACTCTGCCATTCTTCCTTGACACACGCAAAAGTAATAAAACATTATCAAACTACAAAGACTAAAATGATAATTTTTTCAATCTTTCGCGCAACTGTTCAGCCATACTTTTTCGAATAGCAAGTTTAATCTCACAGGTATTATCAAACTGCTGACTTACTATTCTTGGTTCCATATCCTTTACTATACGCATCACATCATTCATCATAGGATATGTGAAGCTGTATGAAACGATTTCTTCAACCAAACGCTCTTCTATTTCTGCATGAGCAAGAGCATCGGCTGCAGCCTCTCGATAAGCAACTATCAAACCACTGGTACCAAGATTAACGCCTCCATAGTATCTAACTACAATAATGAGAATATTAGTCAGCTCCAGAGAGTTTATCTGTCCTAAGATTGGTTTTCCTGCTGTTGACGAAGGTTCGCCATCATCGTTGGCTCTAAACTCAAGACGATCAGAACCAAGCATATAGGCATAACACACATGACGTGCGTCATAATATTTCTTACGATACTGTTTGATGATTTCCTTTACCTCATCAACAGTTTCAACATGATGCGCAAAAGCGAGGAACTTACTCCGCTTTTCGGTGTAATATCCCTCGCTAACGATTTTTTCTTTTATAGTCTTATAACTATCTTCCATTAATCTAATTTGTGTATAACAATACCTGAGCGCAGCTTAGGCTCGAACCATGTTGCCTTTGGTGGCATAATCTTGCCAGAATCGGCAATATCCATAATCTGCTTCATGCTTACAGGATAAAGAGCCAGAGCCCAACGCATTTCGCCACTATCTACTCTACGTTTCAGTTCCTGAAGACCACGGAGTCCACCTACGAAATCTATTCTGTTAGAAGAACGCAAATCGGTAATATTCATCAACTCATCAAGGATCAATCGGCTTGAAATATCCACATCAAGAACGCCAATAGGGTCTGAGTTGTCATAAGTACCTTCCTTTGCCTTCAAACTATACCAGTTTTTATCAATATAGAGTGAGAACTCATGAAGTTCCTGTGGCTTGTATTCTGCCTCGCCTTTCTTCTCAACAACGAAGTTTTTAGAAAGAGCAGCCAAGAACTCGTCTGTTGTCATTCCATTAAGATCCTTTACCACACGGTTATAGTCGAGAATTGTGAGCTGAGAAGCCTGGAAGCAAACAGCCATGAAATAGTTATATTCTTCTGTTCCCTTATGATTAGGATTCTGCTTCTGCTTTTCTGCACCAACAAGGGCAGCTGCTGCTGAACGATGGTGACCATCAGCAATATAAAGTGAAGGCATCTTTGCAAATTCCTCGGTAACAGTCTTGATGTCGGCAGCATCACTGATTACCCAGAACTGATGACGGAATCCATCAATAGGTGCAACAAAATCGTATTCAGGTTTAGTTGCAGCATAACGGTTGATAAGATCATTAAGAACAGTATTGTCAGGATAAGCAAAGAATACAGGTTCGATATTAGCGTTATTCACACGAACATGCTTCATACGGTCTTCTTCCTTATCACGACGTGTAAGTTCATGTTTCTTAATAACACCTGTCATATAATCGTTTACATAAGCTCCAAGCACAATACCATACTGCGTTTTGCCATTCATGGTCTGCGCATAGATGTAATAGTGCTCTTCCTCGTCCTGAACAAGCCATCCCTTATCCTGGAACATCTGGAACTGACGTGCAGCCTCCTCATACACACGAGGATCGTATTCGCTTGTTCCTTCTTCAAAGTTTATCTCAGGTTTAATGATATGATAAAGACTCTTTTCGTTGTTGCCCGCTTCAGCACGAGCCTCGTCAGAATCGAGCACATCATAAGGACGTGACTCCACTTGCTCTACTAAGTCCTTTGGAGGACGAATACCCTTGAAAGGTTTTACTATTGCCATGGTTATTTGTTTAAAGTTTGTGTAAAGGTAATAAAAATAAAATTCCCCACAAAGAACATGCAGGGAATTTTACTATATAATAGTTTTCAGATTACTTGTTAACCTGGAACTTGGTGCAACCATCAGCAAAGAAAGCTGCTATCTGCTTAGCAGCAGCAATACCAGCATTGATATTTGCCTCAGCAGTCTGAGCACCCATCTTCTTAGGTGTTGAGAAATAACGACCTTCGAATGCCTTGAAATCAGCATCGGCATCAGGCATGATATCGGTAACATACTTGATATCAGCACGATCAGCCATAAGCTTAAGCAATTCTGGTTCGTTAATAACTTCCTTACGTGCTGTATTAACAAGAATAGCGCCCTTAGGCATCTTGTTTACTAAGTCGTAATTGATGCTCTGTATGGTTTCAGGTGTTGCAGGAATGTGGAGAGAAACAACATCGCTTGTAGCGAAGAGTTCTGCCTGATCCTTACAAGCATGAACACCAGCAGCTTCAATAACGTCGGCTGGACAGAAAGCGTCATAAGCAGATACTTCCATACCAAAGCCTTTAGCTATACGTGCTACGTTGCGACCTACGTTTCCAAAAGCAAGAATACCCAGACGCTTGCCTTTAAGCTCTGAACCGCTCTTGCCATTATAGAAATTACGAACTGCAAATACGAGCATACCGAAAACAAGTTCAGCAACGGCATTAGAGTTCTGACCTGGAGTGTTCTCAGCAACTACATTATGAGCTGTAGCCGCAGCAAGGTCGATATTATCGTAACCCGCACCTGCACGAACAACAATCTTTAAGTTCTTTGCTGCGTCAAAAACATCAGCCGTGAACTTATCAGAACGGATAATTGCAGCGTCGGCATCAGCAACAGCAGCAAGAAGTTGCTGTTTCTCTGTATATTTCTCAAGCATCACCACCTCGTGGCCTGCAGCCTGTGCTTCTTTCTTGATACCATCAACAGCTTCTGCTGCAAATGGTTTTTCTGTAGCAACTAATATCTTCATAATTCTATTTTTCTTTGAACTTTGAAATTTGAACTTCAATTTTCAATGTTTTATATTGTTTTTTCAAAGTCCTTCATTGCCTTAACAAGGGCGTTAACACCTTCGATGGTCTGAGCATTATAGCATGATGCGCGGAAACCACCTACTGAACGGTGGCCCTTGATACCAACCATACCACGCTCTGTTGCGAAATCAAAGAACTTAGACTCAAGCTCCTTGTACTCGTCGTTCATTACGAAGCATAGGTTCATTACAGAACGATCCTCAGCAGCAACAGTACCACGGAACAACTTGTTGCGGTCAATCTCGTCATAAAGAATCTTAGCACGTTCCTGAGCACGACGATCCATCTCTTTAACACCACCCTGAGCCTTCACCCAGCGCATTGTTTCAAGAAGAGAATAGATTGGTACTACTGGAGGGGTATTGAACATAGAACCCTTCTCTACGTGTGTACGATAGTCGAGCATAGTAGGCAACTCTCGTGGAGCCTGACCAAGCAGTTCATCCTTAACAATAATAACAGTAACACCTGCCATAGCCATATTCTTCTGGGCACCAGCATAGATAGCTGTATATTTTGATACGTCAACAGGACGGCTCATAATATCAGAACTCATGTCACCAATCAATGGAACTGGAGAATCAAGGTCCTTACGATATTCTGTACCATAGATAGTGTTGTTGGTACAAACGTGGAGATAATCCAAATCAGCAGGAATATCGAAGTTATGAGGCAGATGCATATATCCATCTTCAGCGGAGGAAGCAACTTCAACTACTTCTCCAAAATGCTTAGCTTCCTTCATAGCTTTCTTAGCCCATGTACCTGTGTTCAGGTAACCAGCTTTCTTGAGGAGGAAGTTAGCAGGAATCTGCATGAACTGGAGCGAAGCACCACCACCCAGGAAAATTACGGAGTAACCCTGAGGAATATCAAGCAATTCCTTTATCAGGGCTTCAGCCTCATCAACTACTGGCTGGAAATACTTTGCACGGTGACTGATTTCCATCAAAGAAAGACCAGTACCATTGAAATCCAAAATCTGCTTTGCTGTGTTCTCAATCACTTCGCGAGGAAGCATTGATGGACCTGCATTAAAGTTGTACTTCTTCATCTGAATGTTTTATTAAAGTTTGTATATTCGTGTATTTATAGAATCGCGATTGCGAAATTACACTTTTTATTTTAACTGACCAAATAAAATATCAATAATTTATTAAACAGGCTGTTTTTATAGCAATCTGTCAATTCTTCAAATATTTTTGCCACATCCTAAACGCATCCAAAGAGCATCCTAAAGGAATCTCGAAAGCATCTCGAAGGCATCTCGAAGGCATCTCGAAGATTTTACCTTATCTAACCTCTTCTACTACTGTGCGAATACCTTTTATCTTAACACCTTGACATGAGTTGATAACCATTCTCAGTTTCTTTCGAGGAACAGCCACATAGGCATAACGGTCTTTCACGTCAATCTTGCCTATCTCTTTTCCCTGAAGATTAGCATTCTTGCAGATATAACCTACGATGTCGCCCTTAGATATTTTATCTTTCTTGCCTTTACCTATATATATAGTAGCCATTTTCGCTTCCGAAGGTTTCAGGTCTGTAGTATCAGGAATTTCATAAATGCCTACCTCACTATCCACATATTCTGGCAAATGCTCGCCTGGTCCGAGAAGGAAGAATGCCCTACCCTGCTTATCCCAACGTGCAGTTCGTCCTACGCGATGAATGTAATTGTCTTCAGTTTCAGGAATATGATAATGAATGATATTATCAATATCAGGAATGTCCAAGCCACGTGAACCAAGATCAGTACTTACAAATACATTAGCCGAACCATTAGAGAACTTATAAAGAGCATCCTCACGATCCTGCTGTTCTAAGCCACCATGAAAGGCACTTGTGAAAAAGCCTTGCTCACGCAAGAACTCATCGGTACGTTCTACAGATTGGCGATAGTTCAAAAATACTATTGTGCTTTGGTCGCCAAGACTCAATAGAAGTTTTCTAAGAGTTTCCAGCTTGTCTTTCTCAGGACTGTTCACCTGATAAATTCTTATTCTATCAGGCACCTGTTCCTCATTATCAATATAGCTGATATTTGTAACCTTAGCTTTCTTGTCGCGACGAAGGAAATGAGGAATCTCCTCAGCCTCAGTAGCCGAAAGAAGGAAATGACGATTAATATTAGGCAGTTTGTCTATCAAAGCCGACATCTCGTCTTGAAAACCCATTTCAAGACACTTGTCAAACTCATCAATAACAAGGTATTTAATATCATCAGCAAGAATATTGCCCTTTTCAAGATGATCGTTCAAACGACCCGGAGTACCAAAAACAATCTGTGGCTTTACCTGGCGCAGCACACGATGCTCGTCCATAGTAGGCCTACCTCCATAACAAGCCATACCTCGCAAACCGCTACCCATAGATTTCAGCACCTCTGCCGACTGTAAAGCCAGCTCACGTCCTGGAGTAATCACCACAGCCTGCGTCTCGTCGCTCTCAGCATCCACAAGCTGTACAAGAGGCATAAGATAAGCCAACGTTTTTCCGCTACCAGTAGGCGAAAGCACAACCACATCATTACGCGAATGCAAGATTGCGTCGTAGGCTTCCTGCTGCATGGCATTCATCTCTATGCCAAGTTTAAGTAATATCTCGTTTGTATTCATAATGTTGCTATTTCTTTCTTAAAAGCTTGTCAACCTCATCAAACTCCTTACCCATATTAAGGTTCAGATATATTGTATAAAGAGGTAAAGCCCATTTATCTTTCATATCAGGAGCCAACAATCGATACTGTTCCAAATAAGGTTTTGCCTTGCGATACAAGTCTATCATCTGACGATGACGCTTACGAGCATTCTGCACATTCTTGTCTATTTCTACAGCCTGATTAAAATAAGCCAAGCCAAGATTAAGCCATGCATCAGCCATAGTACTATCTTCTTCGATAAGAGGCTTGCACAATTCAATACATTCATCAAATCTGCCGCTATTAAGCAACAAAGTGCTCTTGGCAAATCGGAATATACGATTTGTACTATCACTTTCTATAGCCTCATCACATACCTTCATAGCCTTATCAGCCTTTCCCTGATCAACATACGACTGTACCAATCGAGGGAAGAAGAAAGGGAACTCAGGATATCTCTCGAATCCCTCCTCAAGAGTTTGTATATATCTAACAGTATCAGCCTGCAATTTATATGTCTCAGCAAGATATTGCAACAGCAATTCATAGTGCGAATTATCCTCTAAAGCCAGCTTGCTGTTCATAAGAGTAGCCTGTACATCCTGCATCTTATATCCACAGAACACAGTCCAGTAAGCAGCCTCAGCAATATGCTTATCCTTCTTTGCATAATCATATTCTTCAAACAAAGGCTGATTAACGCAGTCTATATAAGTATTAAAATACTCATAAGCCTTCTTGTAATCCTGTTTCTTAATGAAATAAACACCACCGTTATACAGGTTAGGACGAATAACGTTCAAAACCTCAGCATGTTTCTTTCTAAACTTAGGTCTCACACGGCCCTTCTCGTCAGGACGTGCATCTATAGAATCAAAAGCTTCAAGAGTTTGAAACAAATTGCGAGTAGCCGAGAAAAGACTTGCAGTATCATATTTCTGTTTCAGATAAAACTTCTCGTTCCCCTGCTCATATATTGCACGCTGAGCTTCATAAAGAGTAAGCCATATCTTCTCATTATTTCTGTTGGCTGAATCCTTCAACAGATTCAACATCAACTGTTCAGCCTTATCAAGATCCTTCTTACTTTTAATATAAGTACGGGCCGTCTGGATATCTTTCTTCTGAGCATATCCCGATAAAGCAAACGCTACAAAAAACAATATAACTACAAACTTCCTGTTCATCATTTCTTTTTATTCTTTCCTAACACCTTTTCTATCTGTTCAGACAATCGTCTCCAGTTTACAGCTTTTTCTTCAGGATCAAGAACCGAAGTTCTTTCCAACCATTTCTGTCCCTCTTCGTATTGTGCCCTCAATCCCTTTATATCTTCTTTGCTCAACCTCTTCTTACTGTTTTGTAAACTATCCTGCAAAGCAGCCGCTTTTGAGCAAATGCAAAAAGCAGTATTATAAATAGCCTCAACATATATACTATCTATGTCTATAGCTCTTTCAAATGATTTTATAGCATCATCCCATTTTGATTCTTTCATGTCTAATTCGCCACGCAAAGCCCATGTCTCTTTGTTTTCGGGATGCTTTCGCGTTTCATCAAGCGCAAACTGCTTCATCTCACTTTCATGACCAGGAGACGAGAAATACTCTAACAACATTCCTGTATAGACGGAATTTGTAGGAGTAATATCATGTAATTCAAGCAAAGCAATAAGATATTGTGTAGAATCTGCATGAGTTTTCAAATGATTGTGCATACAGTTGATTTTTATCTCAGCTGCATCACGAGCATAATTTACATCTTTCAAAGCCACATCAGCAAAGCGTTCAGCCTGAGTAAAATCCTTTTTTCCATAAGATAAAAGACTCAGGTAATATGCCACCTGGCCCTTATTAAATTCATATTTATGGAACAAAGCACTTTCTGAGCAATCAAGGTACAGACGGAAATAATCCATAGCCTCGCTATTCTGTCGCTTATTATAATAAAAGAATCCCGCATTTTCAAGTTCAGGAACATAACGAAGAAGTCGCTTACTGTTCAACTCACGATAACGTGAATTTACCGCTCCACCCCTTACAGGACTTGCATCATAGAAATCACATACTAATGCGTTTTTCATCATCAACGATACACGCTTATAAAAAGTAGCGCTATCGGCGGGTAACATAGTTAAAGTATCAAGCTGAGAATCAATAGTACGATTAAGATTCTTTGCCAGTTTTTGCGCATTCTGCCCCTTACACGGCATAAAGAGTGTCGCGAGCAAAAGAACTAAAAGATAGACATTTTTGCGCATAATAAAAATAATATACAGGAACCGTTGCTTCTGCAACAGTTCCTGTTAGTTTAATAATTGGATTACTTATTCAAGTCTTCCATCTCCTTTGTACGAGCATCGTTAGCGCCATATACGCCATAGTATGCTGAATACAATGGATAGCTCCAGTTAGCCTTCTCACGGTTAGGGTCGAGAGACTTAGCCTTCTCAAGATACTTAATAGCCTCGTTGTAAACTACCTTGCGACCGTTAGGATCCTGAAGATTACCAGCCTTAGCGTTCAAGCAGAAACCAAGATATGTAAGAACTACAACATTCTCACCATCAGTTTCAACAGCAGCAGTAAAGCTCTTCACAGCATCATCAATCTTGTTGGCATTCATCTCCTGCTGACCCTTCAACTCCCATGCGATAGCATACTTAGGATCAACAGCAAGCTTTTCAGAAATCAACTTATCGAAAGCCTCAGTCTGCTTGAGTGAGCTGTAAAGACCAGCGAGAGTAGCAAAGATCTGTGAGTTGTTAGGATACTTTGCATAGAGGTCTTTCAACTGACCAGCATATGCAACAGAGTCGGCATTATTCTTTAGGTTCTGTGACATCAGATAAACCTTAAGATTAAGAGCCTCCTTGAAAGTAGCTGTATCCTGCAAAGCAACATCAACATACTTGTTAGCAAGGTCAAGGTTCTTGTTCTGGAAAGCATAAACACCAGCAACACGAGCCACCTCACCAAGATACTGGTCTGGAGTCTTTGACTTGTCAATGCTCTTGAACAAAGGATCAAAAGCAGAATCAACATACATACCATACTGCTGAAGAGCCATAAGCTTGTTATCAGCCTGACTTGCAGCCTGACCACCGTTGATAAGGTTCAAACGCATAGCGTAAAGACGCTGAGCATTCTTTGTTTCAAACTTAGGTTTAATCTTGCCCTTAGCATCAGGTTTCTGGTCATAAACATTACACTCAATGGCATTCTTCATTGCATCATAAAGAGCATTGTAGAAACCAATTGTATCGTAAGCCTCTTCCTTACCCTGGCCATACTGCTTAGCCACCTGGTTAGAGGTGATAGTACCCTGCTCCTTGCTTACTTTATCCAAAGCCAACTCAACAAGTTTGTTGTAAGCCTTTGCCTTTTCAGCATCATTAGCAAGCTGTGAGAGATTGCTCTTAACGAGCTGCTCTGCCTCAGCATAAGTCTTTGCCTTCAAAATAGCCTTCAATGGCTCTGAGTCTCCAGCAAAAGCAGCTGATGTACCTAGTAACATCATTGCTGCAATCATTAACTTTTTCATAATAAACGTTTGTTTAATAAAGATTGATTAGTAATTATTCATTATCATCAGCATCGCCGAAATCAACAAGAGGAGCATCCTCTATATCTTCGGCAGAGTCGTCCTGTGGTGCATTATCACCTGCTGGCACATCAGCTACAGAATCATTCTTGATTTCCTCGCTCTTCTGTGCCCACTGTGCACGACTCTCTTCCTCAACTGTTGCCTCGAGTTCTGAACTCATCACCTTACATACGCTGGCGATAACATCATTCTTCTTGGCGAGGTTGATAAGACGAACACCCTGAGTAGCACGTCCCATGACACGTACGTCAGAAACAGCCAAACGAATCACAACACCACTCTTATTGATAATCATCAAGTCGTTCTCATCAGTAACATTCTTGATAGCAACAAGCAAACCTGTCTTGTCAGTAATAGAGAGTGTCTTAACACCCTTACCACCACGCTTGGTAATACGATAGTCTTCTACCTGTGAACGCTTACCGTAACCCTGCTCGCTGACAACCATGATTGTTTCGCTTTCAGGATCGTTGACAACAACCATACCAACTACCTGATCATCGCCCTCGTCAAGACGCATACCACGAACACCAGTAGCTGTACGGCCCATAGTGCGGATATCGCTCTCATTGAAACGACATGCTCTACCGTTGCGGTTAGCAATAATCATCTCGTTATGACCATTAGTAAGACGAACATCAACAACCTCGTCGCCTTCAGCAAGACTAATAGCAATTACACCATTAGCACGTGGACGTGAATACTGCTCCAATACAGTCTTCTTTACAGTACCATTCTTGGTTGCAAAGATTACATAATGGTTATTGATGAATTCCTCATCATCAAGTCCCTTCTTCAAACGAAGGATAGCGTTGATAGAATCGTCGCTCTCAATGTTGAGCATATTCTGAATAGCGCGTCCCTTAGAGTTACGGTCGCCCTCAGGAATCTCATAACACTTCAACCAGTAGCAACGTCCCTTCTTAGTAAAGAAGAGCATAGTCTGGTGCATTGTTGCAGGATAGATATTCTCTGTGAAGTCCTGATCACGGTGACGAGCACCCTTAGAGCCAACACCTCCACGAGCCTGCTCACGGAACTCAGAAAGTGGAGTACGCTTGATGTAACCCATGTGACTCACAGTAATCACAACAGGATCATTTGGATAGAAGTCTTCTGGATTAAACTCTTCAGAAGAATACTTAATCTCAGTACGACGAGCATCGCCATACTTCTCCTTTACTTCCTGAAGTTCATCCTTCATAACCTTCTTGCACATCTCTGGATCATCGAGAATCTGCTGCAAGTAAGCAATCTGACGCTCCAACTCCTCGTATTCTGCATGCAACTGCTCAAGACGCAGACCAGTCAACTGACTGAGACGCATATCTACGATAGCCTTTGACTGCAGTTCATCAAGTTCGAAACGTTTCTCCAAATTGCGCTGAGCATCACCAGGAGTCTTGCTTGCACGGATGATGTGTACCACCTCGTCGATATTGTCACAAGCAATAATCAATCCCTCAAGGATATGTGCACGTTCCTGAGCCTTCTTCAACTCAAACTTTGTACGACGGATAGTTACATCATGACGATGATCAACAAAGTGCTTTACACACTCCTTAAGGCTCAACAACTTTGGACGACCATTAACAAGTGCGATGCAGTTTACAGAGAAAGAACTCTGCAGAGCAGTCATCTTGAAGAGCTTGTTAAGGATTACGTTAGCATTAGAATCCTTCTTCACGTCAACAACGATACGCATACCCTGACGGCCTGACTCATCGTTCACATTAGAAATACCATCTATCTTACCTTCTTTCACAAGTTCAGCAATATACTCAATAAGTTGCTGCTTGTTTACTCCGTAAGGAATCTCAGTTACGATAATCTTATCATGGCTCTCATCGCTTTCAATCTCAGCCTTGGCACGCATAACAACACGTCCACGCCCAGTCTCGTAAGCCTGACGTACGCCCTGAATACCATATATATATGCACCTGTTGGGAAGTCTGGAGCCTTGATATACTCCATCAGTCCATCAAGTTCAATATCAGGATTATCAATATATGCACAACATCCATCAATAACCTCATTCAGGTTATGGGTAGGAATGTTTGTAGCCATACCTACAGCAATACCATTACCACCATTAACCAAGAGATTAGGAATCTTGGTAGGCATAACAGTTGGCTCCTGCAATGTGTCGTCAAAGTTGTTGGTCATATCCACGGTATCCTTCTCAAGGTCATCCATGATATGCTCACCCATTCTTGACAAACGACACTCGGTATAACGCATAGCAGCAGGAGAGTCACCGTCGATAGAACCGAAATTACCCTGTCCGTCAACCAGACAATAGCGCATGCTCCAATCCTGTCCCATACGCACGAGGGCTCCATATACAGAACTATCACCATGTGGGTGATACTTACCAAGCACCTCACCTACTACGCGGGCACATTTCTTGTAAGGTTTGTCACTGGTATTGCCGATACCCAGCATACCATAAAGAATACGACGATGAACAGGTTTGAAACCGTCTCTAACATCAGGAAGGGCACGAGCCACGATAACCGACATAGAATAGTCGATATACGAGCTTTTCATTTCTTCCTCAATGTTGATCTTCATGATTCTGTCATTGTCGATAGTCAGATTCTCGTCCATTGATAAAATTTATGTTATTGTTATTACTTCGTTTTTATAGAAAATTGCCGAGAAGGGCCTTTATTTTCGTTCTAAGCCATTTTCGCACTTTCTACAAGGGTGCTAATTTACAACATTTTTTCGACACCTCATCCTTTTAGAGCGCAAAAAAATGCCGTTTTTAGCGATTTTTAGAAGATATTTACTTCCGGTTTAAGTCTTATACCGAATTTCTGATACACCTGTTCCTGAATATGCTCCATCAAAGCCTTCACTTCCAGCCCCTGTGCCCCACCTCTATTATACAAGATAAGAGCCTGGTTAGGCCATACACCAGCCTGTCCCATATTCAGTCCTTTCAAACCACATTGATCAATAAGCCATCCCGCAGGAATCTTATAGTATGTGCCCTGACGTTCATCACCTGGATATTCCGGCATTTCCACCTCGAAATATTTCAGTTCAGGCTGACGTTCCTTCACTTGCTCTAACTGCTCTTTATCAATAATAGGATTCATAAAGAAGCTACCTGCGTTACCATATTCCACAGGATCAGGCAATTTATTTCTTCGAATCTCAATAATGGTGTCACGCAATAACTGTGGCGTAACCTTCTCACCTACTTCTTCTAAACTGCAAGCTAATTTTTCAGCCAATGCACCTCTCACATTACCGTAATCAAGCACAGGTTCAAACTTTCTACTCAGTTTAAATGTAACGTGGGTAATAATGTATCTGTTATGCCAGTCGCCCTTAAAAATACTATGACGATAGCCATATTGACAAAAACCAGGGAATATGTTTTTATATTCTCCTGTATTTACATCCACTGCCTCGATAGAAAAAATATACTGACCCACCTCGACACCATACGCACCAATATTCTGTACAGCACTTGAACCCACATCACCTGGAATAAGCGAAAGGTTCTCGAGTCCATGAATATCTTTTTCCACGCACCATGCAATCACATCATCGAAGGTTTCGCCAGAACCACAGTCCACCAACACCACATCCTTATCAGCTTTCTTTTTGGCCACATTATAAAACGACCTCTCCTGCATAAGTTTGATTTTTGAATGAAACACCGTGTGAGGATAGTCCTGAGTAAGCAGCAGGTTGCTTCCTGCGCCAAGAATCATAAACTCCTCACCATATTTAATGTGTTTCACAGCCTCCTGAGCATCATAAATAGAATCAAACTCAATAAACTGCTTACAATTGGCATTCATGCCAAAGGTATTATGTTTGGCAAGACTATAGTTTTCTATTATTTTTATCATGCAATTACATTGTTAATTTCACGAGCTTCCACTTATCACCTATCTTGCGGAAACTAAGCTCGGTTTCCAATCCATTGGCAATACCTCGAATACAGAAAATCTTTTGTGTACTCTCAGTATATTTCTGTCCATAGATAATATTGTATATCATTCCCTCTGGCAACTGAGGAGCAAAAGAGCTCCATTGCTCTGGGGCCAATGTACCAGTCATAGTACCGAAATCATCATCAGGATCAGGACCAGTAAAATCCAAAGGATCATTAATGCTAGAAATCTGGAATTCCTTATCAGTAACAAAATGATGGAAGAACTTCAGGAATGACGCATTGTTATTTTCATACAATGGCTTGTAATTGATGCTTGTCATCACCCACTGTCCATCTATACGATTGAAAAGGAATTGCTGGACAGTCTTGATATCAAAGAATATCTTTTCTACTACAACATGAGAGATAGTGGTATCTTTCACCACATTCATCTGCTTTCTATTGTCAAATATAAGAGTATAGAAGTCTTGGTGCATGAAGAAATGCTCCATTCGCCACTGACCTTTTTCTATTCTTTTTTCTATCTTGCCATTTCTATAAACGGGAAGAGGAAAGTGTATGCGTTTCTTCTGTAATTTCCTGTTAGCAGCAAAATTAAAGAAAAAATCATCAAACAGCTCATCGGCCGCCTTTGGCATTGGCTGAGCCGCAATAATATCTTCAAGAGTGTCTGTGGTTGTGGTATCAACAAGTCCGCTGTCGGCAAGTATAGTGTCGGCATTTGCAACAGGCTTTTTATCAGTACAACTCAGACAAGTAACCAACGCTGTTGCAATCATCAAAGCAATAAAAAAGAATGCAGTTTTCCTCATTTATAGTCAAATATATTTCGAGTTTTATACTTCCCCTAATTATCGTTGCAAATGTACAACATTAATTTCAAATGCAACACAAAAAACATATAAAATATGTAGCAATCACAAAATTATGAATTATGGATTATGAATTATGGATTTATTTCCTTACCTTTGCATTCGATTTTGCAAGATCAATATAGAATAAAACGTTTTAAAAGATATGTTACTCGAAAAGATTGAAGAACTTCTTAAAGAAGTAAGCACACTTACTGCACAGAATGCAGAAGACGTAGAACAGTTGCGTCTGAAGTATTTGAGCAAAAAGGGTGCAATCAACGAACTCATGGGTGAGTTCCGCAATGTAGCAAAAGAACAGAAGAAGGAAATCGGTATCAAAATCAATGAACTGAAAACTGCTGCAACAGAAAGAATTAACGCTTTGCGTGATGAGCTTGCTGTAGCCGAAGCTTCAAGTGATGATATCGACCTCACTCGTACTGCCTACCCTATCCAGTTGGGTACACGTCATCCACTTACCATTGTCAAAAACGAAATCATTGATATTTTCAGCCGCATGGGCTTTACTCTTTTCCAAGGCCCCGAGGTTGACGACGACCAGCACGTGTTCACAATGCTGAACTTTGCTGCCGACCATCCTGCTCGCGACATGCAAGACACATTCTTCATTGAGCGTAGCAATCCTGCTGACGTAACAAAGAATGTGTTGCTTCGCAGCCACACATCAGGTGATGAAGCACATTTCATGGAGAACCATCAGCCTCCTTTCCGTATTCTCTGCCCTGGTAGAGTTTATCGTAACGAGGCTATCTCGGCACGTGCTCACTGTTTCTTCCATCAGGTAGAAGGTTTGTATGTTGACAAGAATGTAAGCTTTACCGATCTGAAGCAAGTACTGTTGACATTCGCACGCGAGATGTTCGGTCCAGACACTAAGATTCGTCTCCGTCCTTCATATTTCCCATTCACCGAGCCGTCAGCCGAAATGGACATCAGTTGTAACATCTGTGGTGGCGAAGGCTGTGGTTTCTGCAAGCACACTGGTTGGGTAGAAATCCTCGGTTGCGGTATGGTTGACCCACACGACCTTGAAGCTTGCGGCATTGACAGTAGCGTTTACACTGGTTATGCTTTTGGTATGGGTGTTGAGCGCATTGCCAACCTCAAATATCGCGTAAGCGACCTCCGTATGTTCTCAGAGAACGACACTCGTTTCCTCAGAGAATTTGAATCTGCAAATTAAGTCTCCTCAAAGAATAGAGAGAATTGCAAAAAGGCTTTCGGTTACCCGAAAGCCTTTTTTAGTTAGGAGTTAGAAGTTAGAAGTTAGGAGTTAGAAGTTAGAAGTTAGGAGTTAGAAGTTAAGAAGCGTGCAGCGCTTAAAGTATATATCAAAACGAGTTGATGAAAAATAAAAGTCTACTTGCTGATGCATCCGAATAAACGAAAGGAGTAATAATGAATTATTTAAAATTCGTGATTCGCAGAAGCGAACAGCCAATCACTCATTCTGTTCATAAACCGCATAATAACATTTGGTATAGGATACCAGCCGTTCATGCTCCAAAGTCGACGTTCTGCCGTACGAGCCTTTGCTCGTGCATAATGTAGAAAGGCATTTGACATGTTTGTTCCCGGCACAACAAAGCTGAAAACAGCATTCTTAGCGTCTATCTCGTCAATATCATGTTCCATCTTCGCTATAACAGCATCTAAATCACAATCTGCTGGCATTTCTCCACCAGCTACTACAGCCATGACAGTAACAAGAAGTCGCTGAAGTTGCTCAATCTTTTTTTTCAACACATCATCACTCAATGAAGCCTTAGCCATTCCCAATGCGGCACTAAGCTCATCTATTTCACCATTCACCTCTATGCGCACATCGTCCTTGGCCACACTTTCATTATTCATCAATGATGTAGTACCCTTATCACCTTTTCTCGTATAAATGCTCATTGTTTCTTCATTATTATATATATCACTACTGGCGCTCCGATGATAGGAGTCACGGCATTAAGCGGAATAACACCACCATCACCTGGTAAATAGCAACACAGATTACATATCAAAGCCACCACAGCACCACAGAGCATAGTGCCAGGAAGCAACACACGATGATTCTCGGTTTTGAAAAACAAACGGGCTATATGTGGCACAGCCAAACCGATAAAAGCTACAGGTCCGCAGAAAGCCGTTACTATCGCAGTGAGCAATCCTGTTACCATCAACAAACCGTTGCGCACAAGTTTAACATTAAATCCTAAGTTTATGGCATACTGTGTGCCAAGAAGTAATGCGTTTAGAGGTTTTATAAACATACAGCTTGCTAATAGCGCTAACAGAACAATTCCAGCAAACACAGGCATATTGCGCATTGACACTCCACCAAAATTGCCCATTCCCCACACCATATAACTCTTCACCCCTTCTTCGGTAGCAAAGAAATTAAGCAGAGAGATGGCAGAATTGGCTATATATCCTATCATCAAACCAATGATAAGCAGCATTACGTTATTACGTACAATATTGCTAAAACCAAAGATTATAGAAGTTACAAGCATAGCACCAGCAAAGGCTGAAAACATTATAGCCAGAAAACCTGTAAAGGTGAACATACCTGCTGACACGCTTCCACCCAGAAGCAACATCACCAAGGCTACACCAAGTCCGGCACCGCTATTGATACCAAACACATCAGGACCAGCCAAAGGGTTTCTAAAGGCAGTCTGCAACATCAAACCGCTTACAGCAAGAGCTGCTCCCGAAAGAAGAGCAGTAAGCGCTTGTGGCAACCGCGATTCTATGATAATGAAACGCCACGAGGCTTTTTGAACCTCATCGCCCATAATAATAGAGCCAACATCTTTAAGCGGAATGTCAACACTACCAATGATGAGATTAAGAATGAATGCCCCACATATCATCAAAAGCAATATGATTATTTTTATTTGCGATTTCATCATTTTATTTTGTGATAATAACGAAGATATCCAAGTCTCAACTCGGGATGAAGCATGATAATAAAGTCTAGTAACACACGTTCTGGGTGAAAACTTGCCTCTTCAAAATATCCACTTTTCTCTGTGTCACAACCATACACCTGTGCTGTTTTCCATGCCTTCATCTCACCATAACCATGATAGTCGGCATAGATTTCCTGAAGTGTGGCAGGATGCTCTGCATATTTATATATCCACACATCAGCATTACCAGCATCATCGAGCACCTTTTCAAAAGGATAGCTAAGCGAACCGGCATCTTTGTTAGCAGCATACACATAGCGTCCCCCAGCATCCTTTATCATCTCGCTTATAACGCTCTTGCCACCAGGCACATACCACACGCCACCTGTTTTCATCTCGGTAATGATAGAACGGTGAATACTTGCATTTATTGCCTTTTGCTTCAAAGTCTGATAGTTGTTATCAACCTTATCAAACAATGTTTTAGCATGCTTTCCTACACCATAAAGCATACCATAGAACTTCATCCATTCGGCTCTTCCCAAAGCCGATGTTTCCATGTAATCGGCAGCTTCAATAATAGGAATACCTATCTCTTCAAGCTTACCGTATCCGCCGCTATTCTCAAATGGTGACACCAACAGCATTTCTGGTTTGCTATCAATGATTTTCTCCACATCGGCATCCAGTCCGCTTCCACAGTCAACAATTTTGCCTGCTTGCACCTGCTGATGAATCCAAGGAATATTCATATAGTTCAGGTCGCACACACCAGTTATCTGCTTGCCTGCTCCTAACTCTATGATAAGTGAAGCATGAACTGTAGTAAACACAACACTCCTCTCAACAGGAGTGCGCACCACACTTGCAGCCTCAACAAGCTTACTCTCACCCTTTTGACTTAATTCTTCTGCCACACCATCGCCCTTTTCGCCTTTAGGCACAAGATAGTAAGTGTGTAGTATTCTGCCCTCCTTCCATGGGTCGGTGAGGTTCACCTGTGTGTAACCATCGTGCTCTATTATGGAAATATGCTTAGCATACTTCAAAGCGAGAGTATCCCCACCCTCTGCATGGCTCTTTGATGAAGAGCCATTGCAAGAAGTGAGGATACCTACTAAAAGGATTAATATGTATGTAATATGCTTCATTAGTTCAAGAATACTATTGCGTGAGGATTAATTCCACATGCCGAGAAATTTCTCTCATAATTACCCTCTGCATCGAATACGTAGATAACACCATTCTGACTGAAGCTACTTGTAGCTACATATACTCTGTTATCATAAGGGTTCACGCTGATAGAATAGATACAACTATTTGTCAACTTCTCAGGTACATTCTTGAAGAATGTCTCTTTCTTATTTGTTGCAAAATTATAAACAGCCATATCTGATGTATAATCTACCCAATTCTGAGTTACACTTGAGCATACTATAAGTTTTCCATTTGCAACTGTAAAAGCAGAAGAATAATCACCAACATTTACAAACTCATTCTTTGCAAGATCATAGTATCCCCATCTTCCATTATAATTAGCATCAAGATAATGAATAACTATCTTGTTGTCATACACTAAGAGTTTATCAGAGTTTGTTGATACCGTAACGTATTTGATATCCTTGCTTCCTGCAGTAAATACAGCCATACGGTTATCATTGTAGTATGCACCCTGCAACAATACATACAGTTTACCATTAAGATTTATGATATCCTCAGGACGGTCGCCCACCTTCAAGCTATCCTCATAAACGAGCTTGTCGCCATCAACTCTCAATGTGCTTACATAACCACCGTATGACACTGCATACACCTTGTTTCCGATAGTGGTGAGATTTCTAACCTGACCTAAGTTCTTATACTGCTCAAAGCTTACACGGCTTTTTTCTACGCCATAGCCATCAAGCAAAGCTACATAATTACTAACGTTAACAGCTACCAACAGATCATTGCCATACACCTCAATGTCATTACCTGTGTCGCCTAAGTTAACACCATTCTGCTGAACAAACAAATCTGTTGTATTTACGTTTCCTGTAGCCCAGTCAAAATAGATGATGTTTGAGTTATTTTTACCCATACTACCCTCATTCAGAATGAAGGCACGTGATGCATTAGGCATCTCAACCTTGCCATTACCAAATGCATTCCACTCGTCTTCGCTACAAGAAGTAAACGTGAAAACAACACTTGTCAAAGCTAATAACGCTACTAAAATTTTCTTCATTTCTTTTTTCTATTATATGGTTAATACTAATATTTCACTACTACAGACACACTAAACTGTCGCCCTGGCATAGGGTAATAATGTATTATCTCGTATTGAGCATCCAACAGATTGGTGCATTTGGCCTGTACATCCAACTGACATGCTTTCATCTTGAATGTGCGCTGAACACTTAATGAGTGTTCCCAGAAAGCAGGCATTCTGTATTCTATAGTGTTCTGCTCAGCCGAATATCTTCTTCCTTGCATCAACACACTATAACCCACACTCAGCCATGGCATTGTAAGTATCAACGAGCCATTACCACTCACCCTTGGCGTATAAGGCAACAGATTGTTGTATATCTGACTGTCCTTGTTTGTTTTATCAACAGCTCTTTGCCAAGTAGCAGCTGCCGAAGCCTTCACATCAAAACCATCACACAAGTCTATCTGTGTACCAAAGGTAACATCCATACCTACAATCTCAGCTTTGCCGTAGTTAAGCATTCGCCACACATAAGCACTTGGAAAGGCTACTATCTTGTCAATAACATTATTATAATAGCCATCAGCTGTAACTGTGAAGTATTTCATCTTGCCAGCATGCATCTCCCATGTCAGTCCTGCACTATACTCATGTGCCAACTCTGGGCGCAGGTTTATGTTTCCTAATCTGCGGTAATACAAATCATTGAACGTAGGTATGCGGAAGGTATTCTTCACCATAGCCCTCACATATAGAGCATAATTCTCAAAGAGTCGATAGTTAAACGACAACGAAGGAGTAAACTTTTTCTTATCGTCAGGCTTCTCCACATTGGCATTGCGCATATGTTCCATTGCACACAAATAAGCCACATTACCATCAACCTTCAGTCTGTTCCATCTCCATTTCAAAGCAAGAGCAGTAGTCGAAGTCCAACGCTGTGGATTAGGCACATCATAGCTGACATTCACATACACATTGTTCTTTAGTTCATTGAAACTCACATCCTGCGCAAAGGCAAGGTCAAGTCCCTTTACAATATGCCATCCCAACGTACCACCAACATAATACTCGTTCTGTCGGTCTATATCTGTTTGCACACCACCAGGATATTGTGAACCCCAGTCCTTATATTGATTCCATGAATGAGTGAACTTCATGCGCAGTTTCATCTCAAGATGCTTTGAAAAGCACTTGCTATAAAGTGCCTGAGCAAAGAAATCCTCATCCCACATCTTTTCATCCGAAGGATTAGCATACAGAATAACTACACCTGGCAATTCTCTTTTAGAATAATACCAATAAGCCTTCATATTCAGCTCGCTACTATCCTTAAATTGGTGATACACATCAGCCTCTCCCTGCCAAGCATTAATAGCTGAATTGTAACGATGCTCACGAGTCTTCATCTTACCGTTATGAAGTGTGTATGGATAAACACCATCGGCTCTCATCATCTTACCCGACAGGCTCAAAGACGTTCTATCACCCATCTTTTGCCACCATCTCAACGACGGGGTTACCAATCCAAACGAACCAACCTGCACACCAGCCTTCAATGCATAGCATCTGCCTATTTCAAACTGTGGGCGCTCCGTTACCATAGAGATTACACCTGCAGCTGCATATTGTCGTGCACTCTGCATCAGATCGTCCTCGCCACCCACGCTTAACGCCACCATCTGCAGGTTTTCTGTGTTATACCTGCCAATGTCTATCTGACCAGCTTGAGTGTTGCTCACTGTTATTCCGTCGTAGCATACTGCTGTGTGATGAGCACCAAGATTATGTATTGATACTGTTTTCATTCCACCAATACCACCATAGTCTTTCACGCTAACACCAGCAAAGCGCTTCACTGCATCAGCCACATTATCAATACCAAGGTTCAGCAAGTCTTGTTTCGACAACTGCTGCACACCTCGTGTTGCTCCAACATTCCTATCTATGCCTTTGGCTGTAACACTAACCTCAGTAATAGCATACGAGCGCAACGAGTCTGATCCATCCTTCTCAGCATGAACATCAGGCATTATTGCTACACTAAATGCCAACAACATAATGAAACGATAACGATTCATCATACTATTATTCCACGTGAAGGCTCTTGCCTATCACAACATATCATTAATTTCGGTTTCTAATCCTTCCTCGAGGACTATTGAAACACACAACGGTAATGGCAGGTCTTCTGACTTTGCGACTTTCCTACAAGCGTCTTCCCAAGTTTTTCTTAAAGCACTCCTTACTTCATATATATTCTTAAAGCGTAGCGCTTCTTACATCACTCAGTGACATTTGCTTGTAAGACAATATCCGCTCACAGCAGCGGGACTGTTCAGGATTCTCACCTGCTTCCCTTTTAATCTTTGCTACAAGAACCAATTACGTCTGCAAATATACAAAAAAATATTCAATCACAACACAAGTATATTCAAGTTTCATATGTTAAGTAGGTAGAGGAAGTTAGAAGTAGTTAGAGGTAGATAGATGACATAACACTTTCTTTTTACAAAACAGAAAAAGCGAAATTTGAGTATTTTTATAAGTTCCATTGAATTTCTTTTTAAAGTTGCAAAGAAAAATCCACAATAACTTCTTACATTGATGACAAAGTTATCTACATACAAAGAGTTGTTTTTATGTTTTTCTTCTAAATCTCACCACAGGATTTTACGAGTGAACCGATTTCTGTTATAACTTTTATGTAAGCATTCAAAAAAAGTGTCTTTCAAATTCACCTTTCTCACGTCTCTCTTTCGTCTATGATTCATCTATGTCTCGCCCAAGGGCGAAGAAGATACGAAGAAATAGCATAATAAAGACGAGAGAAAAGCGAAGGAGATACGATATATTCGACTTTCCGTCATTTTAGGACTATTTACGAGATCAAAAAAGCTACTGGCGGCGCACAGGCTCAGTACTCTTAGGGTACTGGCAGCCTCTAAGTAGCCCCCTGGGGGCTGCTTGGGGCTGCTAAGGGGCTGGTTGGGGGCTACTTAGGGGCTGCTAAAGAGCTACTTGTAGGCTGCCAATAGCTTTTTTAAACTGAATTGCTTGTCAATATCGTTCAAATCGTACTGGAAACATTGTCATTCTTAGTCATTGTTTCAAAAAAATAAGTAGCCTCCCCCATCCCCCTCCAATGAGAAGGGGCTAACCAACAGCTTGAGTTTCTTGCTACTAAAGTTTAATATTCAAAATTTCAAAGTCAAAATTGAGGTTGATATTTTTTGCGCTTATTCGCGCAATTGCGCATCAGCGCCTGATTTTCTTAAAAGACGAAAGGCTTTAGCCTGATGAGTTTATGTTATAGACTGTTGAAAACTTGTTTTCATAAAGACTGAAACATAAATTCATCATAAGAGCAAAATGCTCTTATCGTCTTTATTTTCTTTTATATTAAGAGAAAAATACAGAGTATATTCACTTACGAAACTTCAGAATTTTATAAGTGCTGATGCACAATCGAGCAATTGCGAATATTGTGAAAAGTCATTAGACGATTCATTATACGGTAATTAACGGAGTAACAAAAAAGTTATATCTTTGCAACAAATAAAATCAAAACACAATATGAAGAATACAGCAAAGGAAATAATAACTTACATGGAATCGTTAAAAAATGAGGAACAACGATTTCATCTTATGCGATTTTTCAAAACCGCTCCTGGACAATATGGCGAAGGCGATGAGTTTCTGGGATTAAAAGTTCCGCAGACACGTGCCGTTGTAAAGATGGTGGACAAAAATTTTCCACTATCAGAAATTCCTGAGTTGCTTATGTCGAACTGGCACGAAATACGTCTATGCGGCTTACTCATCATGGTTGCAAAATTTGAAAAACTCTCAACTCGAAAATTAATAAACGACGAAACAGCAATTAAACAACGAGACGAGATCATAAAAATGTATCTTGAATATGCAGAAAGAGCAAACAACTGGGATCTCGTTGACCTTTCTGCGCCAAAGATACTCGGAAACTGGCTCTTGCTCCCTACCCTTTTAGGCGACAAATACGAGATTATGGACAAACTTGCCTACAGCAACAACCTATGGCGACAAAGAATGAGTATTGTATGTTCATGGCGTACATCACAGGCTGGCGACCCTTCATGGTGCTTGCGCTATGCCGAGATTCATCTCAACCACAAACACGACCTCATGCACAAAGCTGTAGGCTGGATGCTCCGTGAAATGGGTAAAAGAGTAAGCATGGATTTACTTAAAGATTTCCTCAAACAGCATATACACGAAATGCCACGCACTACTCTTAGATACGCTATCGAGAAAATGCCAGAACTCCGAAAAAGCACGAAAAAACGAAAACAATCCAAAAAAAGTACACCGAAAAGCGCTTCTCTCTCGTTTCTCTTTCGCTTCTCTCTCGTATATGACTCGCTCAAGAGCGAATGAGATACGATATATTCTACTTTCCGTCATTTTAGGACTATTTACGAGATCAAAAAAGCTACTGGCGGCGCACAGGCTCAATACTCTTAGGGTACTGGCAGCCCCTAAGTAGCCCCCTTGGGGCTGCTTGGGGCTGCTAAGGGGCTGCTAAGGGGCTAGTTGGAGGCTACTTAGGGGCTACTTAGAGGCTGCTTAGAGGCTGCTAAAGAGCTACTTGTAGGCTGCCAATAGTTTTTTTAAACTGAATTGCATGTCAACATCGTTAAAATCGTACTGAAAATATTGTCATTCTTAGTCATTGTTTCAAAAAAATAAGTAGCCTCCCCCATCCCCCTCCAATGAGAAGGGGCTAACCATCTGTTTGCGCTTTAGGCTACTTATTTGCTGTTTTAACTCCTTCCCTATCG
>CAJOCR010000013.1:117426-133840 GCA_905236755.1 uncultured Prevotella sp. | reverse complement strand
TGATAATATTGCTGTTGGTGCTTTTGAAAACAAGTTTTCCAAGCACCACAACAATATCACCATCCTCTTAGAGGATTATTCATTCATACACTAGAAAATAAAGCGCTGATGCACCAATGCGCAATAAGCGCAAAGGATATCAATCTGCATCTCCCTGTTATATTCTATACAATGTAACTGCACAAACAACTCCTTTCTAAAACGCCTTAATTTTATCATCACGATAATAAGATAAAAGCTTTTTGATTCACCAAAATAATTGTATGTCTTGCGTAGATTTGATTTAGTTCTACATCAGTTTGATATCATTTGCACGATTGTGCAATGGTGCATCAGCACATAATTTTCTAAGATTAAGTATGAAACCCGAACTTATGAGGGAGGGATATTTGGGTGAACCTGATGGGAGCTTGCTCACAAAAGGGTTCAGAGAAATATACCACACGGCTTTGAAGAAGCCGTTCATGCTTAATCATTTTCTTTAGACCCCTCCTACTCCCCTCAAGAGGGGAGAGCTATTTCTAGAGATATGCTTGCTAGCGACTCCTCCCCTCACGAGGGGAGGATGGGTAGGGTCTTCTGGTAAGGGCTGGGAAGGGTCTTTTGAAAAAAAGGAGGCGCGAGTGCGCCTCCTTAAATACTTCGCATAGCAGACCGCTGTCCACCTAAGAATATTTTATTAAATTATTCGATAAAATACGCCTCACGGCGGTATTTTTAGAAACTTGTTTCACTCTGTCATAAGCAACTATTTAGAATGCGATGACAGGTCTGACTCCTCTACTTGCAGAATTTGAATATTCCTTAGTAAAATTAGCTGCCAAACAAAAACGATTATTAGCATCCCATACTACACGGAATTCTTTTGCTGCCGTATATTCACTACTGCTCAAATAAAAAGTAGAATACCTACTACCTTCAGTTGAACACATAAATATGCCAAATGCAGGAGCCCAATAACTACCGCCAGCAGCAAATTTTTCATTAAGAGCCTGCATATTAGCTTCTGCTACATCGGCAATCCACCAAGCAGTTGAACCAGTTTTGTTCCATGTTGATTCTGGGTCATCAATGTTTCCTCCTAAATTTTTAGCCATTAAATAATACTGTCCAATAGAACCAAGATACCAACCTGAATTTTTGACAGTGATCCCAGTCGGAGCTGCAAAGCCAACAGAACCACCTTTAGGAGCATCTTCTGTTTGATGATCACTTCCATATGCCAGTTGTGTCAAGTTAATCTCACTTGTTCCAAAATTTACAGCCTTATATGCAGCAGGATAATTATACTTTGAAAAATCACTCAAAGCAAGAATTCTTGCTGTTTCCGTACGGCCATCAAGGTCTGCTTTTGCATCATCAAGTGTAGTCAAAAGACTAGATTGAACTTGTGTATTATAACCTATTGAACCTTCAATTGCCCAAACTGGTCTATACCCAGTTGTTGCCAAAGCTACCGCATATCCAGACTTATATCCAGCATCTGTATCGATAGTAGATGTTGTAAGAGAGAACACAACTGCTATTGGATGTCTTCCTTCTATTGCTGTTGGCATATTGTTTGGGTGAGCAAACGAACCATCAGAATAAAGATAATCGCCAATCTGTAAAGTGTATGAAGAACTACTTCCACTTTGATTTCTTTTTGAATATGCAGTTTGCATCGGCGACAAAGTATTTGCAGGAACAGTAAAAGTAAGAGCATCTGTCCATGCATCTGTATGGCTGGATTCGCTTTTTATTGTAGTAGCAACATTAGGTTTCACCCATACATAATAATAATTTGTTTCATAAGCATATGGTTTATAACTATCAGATGCAAATGTGCTTGCAGCAACAGCTGGAGTTGTACACCATCTGTAAGTATTATCAGTGCTTAGATAATACTCGTTGCCAACAAATTTTGTTCCAAGCTTTATATGGGCTAATCCCAAAGCATGAGTCATATCAAATTTCAAACTAATGGCATCACTTATCGAAACATAGCCTTTTGCTATCTGCAAATCACTATTGTTAAAAGCGGTAGCTGAACTTTGATCCTGCAATGGAGAAAATGCCGATACGCCTTCTGCAAAGAAATCAGTTGCAGAACCTGAAGTAAAATCTGTTGCACGACTCATCATTTTTGCACTATTATTCCCACTATTTCCAAGTCCTGAAGTCTGATATGGATAGTAAGCATAATAGTCATATTCAGGTGAGAACAAAACTGATGACGCAGCTGTCCATGAGGTCCCATTGTATGTTAGTTTTACATTACTGCTCTTGATATTACCACCACTATCAACTACATAAAGCCCTACTTCATCACCATTTTTATAAACCTGTTTAGGGAATTTTTCATGAAAAGAAGGAAAAACAATTGCCTCAACATTCATAGTAGTTAACTCTTCTGAAGAAATGCGATAAGTGACAGTTTCTCCAGCATGCCATGTAACATTGGCAAGCGAATAATTAAGCGTATATTCATTTATACCATCAGAATATACCACCTCAAGAGATGTAGACTCCCCAAAAGTTTGCGGAATCATCATCAGTGATGTATTTAGAACAGGTTCATAGTTCGTAGCTGATTTTCCTGTGAAATTCCAACTACCACCAACAGTATATTTTCCTGAAAGAAATACATTCTTTAGAGTTATATTTGATATTGTTCCCAAAAGATCATTAGCTTTAACAAATTTTATAGTTGTTAAAGCGTGTTCAAAAGTGAATGTCACACCCGACTTAGAATTTATTTTATCCTTGTTAGTAGCTACAGCTGTAACTAAATCAACTTGGTTGGCTGCAGCCTGCTGCATAGTGAAATCTATAACAGGTACACCAGATGTAGAAGATGATGACAGACTGATGCCTGTTCCATTATAAGGCGCATAGGCATAAAAATCAATTTTATCACTATTTGCAGGCCAATTATATTGTTCACTTGTCAACCATTTACTCCCTGTTTTTGTAACATTTTCATTATACAAAAAATTTGGTATTGTGGCTGAACTACCTGATGCATAGCGATAGGCAAGCACACCAAACGATGTGAGGTTTTCTGTTGTTATGGCAGCACGAGAATCCTTTAAGACTCGATTAGGACTCGTATAGGACGAAGACGGCTCCACATAACTTTGCAAATACATCGGTTTGTAATCATTTGGTGCAGCTTGAATAGCTTTATTTATTACTACGTGCTCGCTTGCAGAAGCACGTCCAGTAACACTCGCTTCAGTTTCAGCCGAAGCTGATACGTCAGAAACCTTGAACGTGATGCTTTTATCTGAAAGGTTGCTGTAATCATACTCATAGTCGCTGCACGCAGCAAAGAGAACCAAAAGTATAGCAGCAGTATATAGCTTTTTCATATCTCAAATATTTCTAAAAATTTAAACTCCTACTCCTAACATTTTAAGTGCTAGTCGATTATTTATCATTTTTATTGGTGAAAAGCAGTATTTAGAAGGCAATTACAGGTCTCACTCCACGCTGATTATTACTAACATAGTATTTAGCTATATGGAAATCCATATCAAGTTTACCTTCTATATAAAAATTAACTGCAATAGCAGCTGTAGCAGAGCGTTCACTACTGGTAAAGAAATAATTAGAATAAACATCTGACCAAATCATGCCTACAGCAGGCGCCCATGAATTATTTGCAGCAACAAACTTTTCGTTCCATGCCGTAACAACTAATTCTGATAGCCTAAATTCGTCAACTCCATACATATATTGATAACGTAATACCCAACCATCACCTCTATCTCTTTCACCCCATATATCACTTGTCATATAATCAAAAACATGATTTGTAAGAGTACGAGCTGCAAGCACGTACTGTCCAATAGAGCCAAGGTACCAGCCGGAGGTACCAACTGGAGCAGCATAACCTGTAGAAGGAATATCACTTTCACCAGCAGCAGTACTTTCTTCTGAAACTACGGATAAATCTGTTAGAGTTACATCAACTGTACCAAAATGTGTAGCATACCATGCCATAGGATAGTTTTCCTTAGAGAAATCACTCATTGATAAAAATTTTGCTGTCTCAGTACGACCTTCAAGATTGTTAAGCGCTTCATCAACCGTATCCATTAGATTATCTTGCACCTGATTAGTTTCACCTAACGATCCTTCTGCAGCCCAAGTGAGTTTGGCTCCTGTCGAACCTGTTGAAAGGGCGTAACCATGAGTATAACCAGCAGCACGATCAATTGCCGTAGGGTTGGTACTAAAGATAACAGCTATAGGATGATGGCTACTTGTCCATGATGATGATTCACCAAGAGGCCCCCATGTACCATCACTAAAAAGGTAATCGCCTACTTTAACTAAATTTGCATTCATTTCGGCTGTTATATTCGACTCCGTGCCCCATGGTGTAACAGCAACAGAAGCAACAGCCAGATTCGAATTAACTGTTACCTGAAACGTATATTTATAGCCACTATGCATTTCCTGATTGTGCAAAGGAACATAGAGCGTGGTGCCGTTGTAATTGGCTGAGTGAAGAACAATCTTTATGAACTGGTCGGTATCAAAACTCTGAGGAGGGATACATGCTTCACCCACCTCGGTACCAAAGCCTGTGTCACCCTTTGGAGCAACAACAGTATTCATGATGATGTCTGTCTTGGCAGCCTGCTGTTCTGTTGAAAGAGTGAGCATGCTTTCACGTGTAGGTGAGTCGGCAATACCAGCCTCTTCAAGTTTTTCAGGTGTAAAGGTTACCTGCGCCTGCACACCAAGAATATTCACCTCGGCATCAGCAAGATCGTCGTCGGTAAGCGCACCACTTGCTTTGAGCACCACCTCTAACTTAGAAAGTATGTGATAGAATTTCACATTCACTCCCTCTGCATTATATGTAGCATTTTTCTTAATACCATAGAGAAGGTCGCTCTCGCAGTAGTAGGCTGTAGATGTCTGGTCGTTGTGAACAGAGAAGGTGTAGCCTGTTGAAGGGAAAGCAGCATTTTCAGCAAACTGGTATCTGCCATGAATAGCATATATGTCAACAGGCGCATTGCCCTTAGGAAAGTATTTCTCTGTGCCACTCGCACAGGTGAACGCACCCGAGCCATTGGCTGTGAGCAACCAACGGTTGAACCAGCTAGCTTGTGTTGACGTAACATCAGCCCAGGCATAAACATACTGACCAGAGACAATTTGCTCGTCTTGAGTGACTGCTCTCGACTTTTCAAGAGCCGACGACAGAACGATTGGTCTTGAAGTGTCAGCCTTCTGATTGTCAGCCACCTCATCATTATAACATGATGTAAAGGCAACCAGCGCCATCAGCATGGTTAATATCTTAATCTTTTTCATATCGAATAATTATTTGTGTTAATAGTATTTGATCAATTAATATTTACCTCTACTTGATTAGCCACAGTAGCAGCCCAAGCCTGAATGCTTGATGTTATATTGAGCTCATAGATAGACGAAATGCTGATGATATATTCCACCAGACTACCTTGTGGCCATTCAAGTTGAGAAAGTTCAGTAGAAAGGTTGTGGGTGATGCCTTTAGCATCTTCAAACACCACGCTGATAGTAGAACCGTCGGCAAGCGTTTGTGGCATAACAAGGTAAGGTGCTGCTACTGGTACAACAACCTTATTGGCTGATTCTGCAAGACTGATATCAAGATTAGGACTAAGAGTAAGGCTGCGAACAGTATTAAGCGAAGCCCACCCTGTGCCAATGGTGTATGTTCCTGCAGAATAATGATTAGAGATGGTGATGCTCTTAAGCGTACCAGCTATACCCTCTGACTGATATGTGAAATACACACCAGAAAGCATATGGTTGAACTCGAGAGCAACAATAGAATTGCTTGCACTTGGTGTGTGAGCAGCATGAGCAGCAAGGATATCTACTTGTTCATTAGCTGCCGCAGGTACCGCATAAGTTATTGTCGGTGCATAACCAGCATTATAGTTAAACACCTCAGATAGCGATGTTGGGTAATAAGCATAGAAATTAATCTCTGCACTATAGGCTGGCCAGTAATGCTTGCTGGCTGTTTGCCACAACCCATTCTGATAGCTCACAGCCTCATTGTTGATAAGTGTTACAGGACTGCCTGCCTCTTCACTCACTGCCAGCACATTGAAGGCATCGGCATCGTCGCCCTCGGTAACCCATACTGATTTCAAATCAGCACGCGACAATACCCCCACCGATGGCGAAAAGGCTATCGCCTTGCTGTTCTGTTGCTCTTCGTCGTTGCTGCTGCAAGCAACAAAGAGAAATAGCGACATCATTGCCAGAATTAGATATTTCTTTTTCATATTGTAAACTATTATCGACCTCTCCCCCCGCCCTCCCCTGCTGGGAGGGAGCCAGCCCAAAGGACTGTTTATTGTTAACAAATAATCTTTGTCAGGGGGGCTTTTATGAGGTGTTGATTTAAATTTTTCACTGACATTCTACTCCTCTCAAGCAAGCTAATGAGCTTTAGCGAGGCAAATATTGAAAGAATGAAAAATTTAAATATTAAAAAGCGCTGTGCGCTTCAATATTCAATCTTCAATATTCAATCTTCAATAGCGAAGTTTACTTCGCGTTGAGGGCGGGTGGAGAGGTCAGTTTTTCACTACATTTCCACTTCACTCGATATTGTTGTGTCCCACGCCACGATAGTTGGTGTGATGGTGTTCTCAGCAATATTGATGGTGTAGTCATATTTCTTACCCATCTGCCATGTGATACCATTGAGCGAATAAGTCAAGGTGTGACCATTACTGCCAGCATCGGTATATGCCACTTCAAGATAGGCTGTTGAAGGCAGAGTCTGAGGAATCATCAGGAACACAGCCGATAGACCACCAGAATACTCATTAGCACCAACTCCAGGAACAGGCTCCACGGCCCAACTTCCACCTGTTGTACTGGCTGAATAAGTGCCAGTATAAGGAACACCCTTGAGCTTAACACTCTGTATTGTTCCTGCAGAGTTGGCACCCAGGTTGAACGTGATAGCCGATAGAATGTGATGAAAGTTTATTGTTACACTACCTGTGCCGGCACTAAGATACTCGTTGCTCTCACCAAACATCAGATCAATCTGTTCTGCATTGTTTGTAGGAACAGTATAACCCATGAACGTAGGCATGCCTAATGTAGCTGATGACGCAAAAGTGCCATTAGTGCCACTGAAGGCTGACGCAGGTGCATAACCAAAGAAGCGTAGCTGCTTGGTATTATCATCTGGCCAAAAATAGCTATTGGCTGTTGTCCATGTGGTATTGTTGGTACTTGTTGCTACTTCTTTATACATGAAGTTTGGCGTTTCGGTTGTACCTGTCCATGAGTCCTTAGTATAAAGATATCCCATGATACCTATTGACCCACCAAGATTAGTGGCAAGGGTGGCACGCCCTTCGTGAACATCAGCCAGCACACTACCGAATACTATCGGTCGCTTGCCCACAGCCTGCTCTTCTTCGTTGCTGCTGCATGATGAAAGAGCCATCATGCCAGCAAGAGCAAATACATATAATAATATCTTTTTCATATCGAACTTTCAAAGTTAATTGTTTCGTCTTCTGTTGTTGCCTGCCAGTCAGATAGCTGAGTGATGACACCGAGAGCATGACCATCGTTGATGGTGATGACAATCTCGTAAGCCTTACCGCTGCCAAGAGTGAGAGCCGTTGAAGGACGGAACACAAACTCATGATTATTGGCAAGAGTAATCTTGATCATGTCAGAGCCTTGAGCATAAGTCTGTGGTGGCACCACAACAGACGCATACTGACTACTGTTTAGGAAAGCACTTGTTGACGAACTCTTAATAGTGATATCACTTCTCTGTGACGTGTTGGCAACAATCATAGCAGCTCTGCCAGCCTGAGTAGCAAATAGTTCTGCATCGGTTGAAGGAGTGAAAGTACCACTATATATAGGATTTACAAGCGTCACATTACATTGTGCAAGGTCGGCAGTTGTTACCTGATCGCCTGCTACAAGCATCACCCTTATCTGCGAAAGCATGTGATAGAAAGGTAATGTGATGTCAGTACCCGTTGGCTCTACATCAGGATAAACAGAGTAAACCAAATCACTCAGATAATAGTTGGCTGGTGTGCTTTGGTCGGTCTCCACCTGGAAGGTGAGTCCATCAGCAGGGAACGATGTTGTGTTCTCTGTTATCTGTCCACTTGTGAAGTTACCATGCATAGCATAGAAATTCAGGTGGTTAACAGCTGGGAACTGACGGGTAACAGAAGTACCCTGTAGGTAGCCACTACCAAGAGCACTAAGTTGCCATGCCTTGAAATAACTTGATGTGTTAGTTTCTGGATTGGCATCAGCGGCATTTATCATTGAAGCCCAAGCCCATACTACAGAGCCAGCAGAAATGATATTGCGCTGAGTGACTAAGGCTCGTGAGTCTGCCCAACCAACAGAGAAGCGTATATCCTTGTTGCTGGTTGTTGCCACCTCCTCATCATTGCTACACGATGTAAGTAGAAGCAAAAACATTGCCCAAGGCAGAATGAAATATCTTTTCGTTTTCATATTGCGAATTTTTTAATTCAGAATTAGTCGTCAAGTGAAAGAGTTTTCTCTATTGTTTCTTGATCATCCCAAGGAGTAACGCTGTAATTGGCAGTAATACTTTGCTCATTAACGCTTATCGTAAAGGTGTTAACTGTTCCTGAAGCCAAGTTGATGGTCTGTGGCAACAAGTAGTTAAGAATATCACCATTACTCAAACGAATCTCAAGGAAATAGTCTGCCTCAAGAGTCTGAGGAACAACAATAGCAGCACATCCCAAACGACCATTGGTAGTCATGATGACACTACCCTTCTCAGAGAGTTCGTCTGTTGTCGTACCGATATATTGAGTTTTAGGATCAATGGCTATCTTTCTATAAACATTCGTTATCTTGATAAGCGCATTGTCAAGAATAGTAGGCTCTTTTCCTTCAGGTACAGTAAGTTGTACAACAACCTTTGCCATCTTATGCTGGAAAATAATGTCAACAACATTACTTTGGCGTTCTATATTATTCTTTACGCAATACATCAAATCACTCTTTTTGTAATTTACGGTAGTAGATTGATCGGATGCAACCTGAAAGACAGTAGAATTCTGGGTAACACCACTTGGATAAACCGCCCATAGATTCACCTTGTTTCCGTTTGCAGGATAATAAGGGAATATAGAGTTAGACGGTTTCATATTACCAGAATTATTTGTAGTAACATAAACCATTGGTTGAGTATAACGTGTTGATGGAGTTCCATCGGTAACCTCACTCAAGAAAACATTTATCTGTTCACCCTTTTCAAATTCATCCCCCTGAATGTTGGTTGCTGCACGTGTTGCAAGACTACCAACCTTCAGCAATATGGCATCACCATTAGAAGCTGAATTATTGGTAGAATCCTCATTTGCACATGAAGCAAAGAGAGCTAAACCAACAAATAAGAATAAAATGCTTTTTTTCATATTAACTTCAAAAAATATAAAGTACGAACCAATTTTAGTTTGCCTCATCAACACCAGGTGTCCATGGTTCTATATCTGCCTGATTACGAAGGTTGGCAGCATCAGAGACCTCACCTGTTAAAGACTCGGAAGAATCCCATGGAGTGATATTGCTTGTAATGGTAAGACGCATAAGCGATGACATGGAAATACGATAGGTTACTATCTTTGCACGTTCCCATATCTTGCCATTAAGACTTGCTTTCAACACATGGTCTTGTCCATCATTGAATGTAACTTCAAGATAGGCATTTGTATTAAGAGTTTGAGGCATCATAAGAAATGTTTGTTCATCACTTGTGATGGCTGTACCAGCAGCGTCGTTCTTGTTTACGCTCTTATTAAGATCGAGAGTAAAATCACCAATGGTTTGCTGATCAACATATGCCCAACTAATATTAGGATAAGTATATCTACCTTTATAGTTAACACCTTTGATAGCAATCTTTGTAATTGTACCCGTTTGCATCACCGATCCTGTTTCAAATCGTATAGCAGTAAGCATGTGATACATTTTCAGCTTCACTATATCAAGAGTTTCTCCAAAAACATCATCTGTCTTTTCAGAACCATCCGTATTTTCCATTCTTCCTACCATGAAATCCTGCTGGTCATCAACATTGAATGGAACATTATAGTTTATTTCCGGATAGCCTTCCTGGTCAACAGGTGAGATTTCAAAATTACTGAATCCCATCTCATCACCAGAGTTATAAGGATAGTAGGCATAGAATCTACGTTTTGTGTCTTTGGCTGGCTTAAAATAAGCACCTGATGTTTCCCAATGACCTGTACCTGGATTGATAATCTCCTCATTATAGAAAAAGTTGGGAACAGAGGTTGCTTCATCCCATTCACCTGTAAAGCACGACATGCCTATGCTGTAGGTAAGATTGCTGCTTTCAGCCTTGGCTCTTGAAACATCCTCATCTGCAACACTAAACTGTAGCTTATGAGCACCTCTACTATCCATCCCACCATCATCACTATTACATGATGAAAGTATCATGCTACCCGTCAGCAATATTGCTGACAGGAAGCTTAGATAGTTAGTATCGTGTAATCTCATCATTATCTTTTTATTTTATTAGAAACCCCAATCAACTTCATCAGATATATCATAGTACTTACCCATGTTTATATCGCCTCCATCACCAGGATTTTCAACACCAGCACCAGTATTTCCGTTAAGATCGGATCCTGCGAGGAGCTGCGATTCTATGTTCAACATTAACACTTTTGTGTTAGGAATAATATACTCTGCTTTTTCTATTTTTTTCATAATTATATTTTTATTTTAATTCTATTTCTATTGGATTATCTACATAAGGAGTCCATTCCTCAATATCAAAATCAGACTGGAACCACTCTGCTACTTCTACTTCAATACCATCACCACCAGTTCTATCTGGGATATTTTCCAAATACAGATCTCCATCAGAATTGTAACCGCCATTGAATGTAATTGGCCATGTTGTACCTTTTCCAAGTTTGCAGTCTTTTGCATTCATAGGAAAATACACAGATTCATACTCTGCAATACCAGGCAAATAGTTTGATGCCGTTTGGTCTGGGTTATTGCCCAAAAGATATGTTTCTGAGGTATCATCATTAATTTTAATGATCTGAGCTTTTAGCTCAACATACCAATTATGCTTAGTATCAGCAGTTGAGGTTGGTACCGGGCTTGCTTTTGTTGTTGTCCACTTTGTTGTTTTTTGCGGAATACAAACTTCTACTTCTCCAAGAGATTTATTTGTAGATGTCACCTCTAAAGGAGTTGCCAAAACTAAAGTATCATTTGCATAAACTGCATCTGTTCCTGATTTTGCTGTAAATGTACCTGTATTAGCAGTTGTTGCGCTAAATTTAAATGTACCATTTATAATCAGATTGTGAACAATTATAGACTTTACATATATCTTATAGCCAGTTCCCAAAGAACTACGTATTGTATACGTAAAATAATGTGGAGCAGGTTTAAATGAAAAAACTACTTTACCATTATTTGTTTTCTTTGTTACATCAAACAAACTTGAAAACATAAAATCTACTTGTTCATCAATTTTTCTTACTGTCGAATACTCAAATGACTGCGAAGTTGGCAACATTGTTTGCTTTATATCATTTGTTGCAATATTATACGATGGACTAATACCATAGAAATTCATTCCTTTATTTGCCCACGTAACAACTTTGTTACTCTTCCATGCACCTGTAGTTGCATTCTTGGTATATGCAACATTATTAGCTTTAATGGTTCCGTTATACATACCATATGCAGCGAATTTATTCAAACTCTTTGCATTCAATTGTACGGCACGGTTATTTTGTAAGCCATCAATATATGCTTCTACAATAATTTCTTCACCCGTGTCGTCACAATCGTTTGATACCAACGTATCAGAGCAGGCTGTGAATAACATTAGCATTATGAAATATATTATTATAGAATGTAATTTTCTCATTTTATTAAATTAAATGATTGATTTATTATCCTGCTTCTGATGCAGTACCAAATGGTCCATCACCATCTGAATTACGAACACAGAAACTTAGATTAACAATAAGATTATAGTGCTTATTCTCTTCCACTACCAATGGAGTGTAAGTAGATGTCAGTTGACCTTGCTCATTATATCCTACTGTTGTTTTACACATCGGTTTATACAGTTTGCCATAGCCTGGATTTGCAGCATAATCTGCATCACCCTCTGTACCATAGCCATGAATATTTGAGAAATAATTTGCTGGAGATACCGAATTTGGATCATACGTTTCAACAATTACATCAAATTGAGTTAATGTACCTATAATATTATCCTCATAAGCTTTCCTAAAAATTATGTTATCAACATCTTTAATTGCACCTTCTGCATCAACTATAACAGTCTGACCATCAGGAGTTGTCCAACTACCATCAGCCTGTTTTATACATAAAGAGCTATTAATTTCTGGCAAATCAGAATCATACCCCGGTGTACCTTTTTGATTTCTAAAAGCACTTGCAAGATCCATGAAATCATCAAGTCCCATTGTATAATTATCTGGATCTGTTTTATCACCTGTTGACTTAGCAACATAAGCAACAGCATTTGCTTCAATGGTTATATATGCCTTATCTGTTGGCTCTGTAGATATATCTTCACCATCATTAGGCTTTATATCCCAATAATTAAAGGTTTGAGGGATAAACATTATCTTTCCATTCTCACCTCCAAGAGAAAGAGTCATTTCCTTAGCTGTAAGGCCATCGGTATCAATTATTTGCTCCTCGGCAAAGGTATAGGTCATTGTACCATAAACAGGATCTTCATTTCCTTCAGCTAAAGTCCAATTTGGTTCATTCTCCCCAGGACTAAAATTATAGATTCCAGTATTTACATTATGGAATGTTACACTTTTAATTGCAACTCTAAGGCGATACATTTCTTCAGCATAAGGAGTTATCGAAGGATCAATTTTAACTTTTAATGTAGCTAATGCCAACGCATGTTCAAAATTCATAGTCAAACCAGACGAAGAATTTCCTGATGCTTTTGCTACAAGAAGATCTTTCTGGGCAGCAATATCTGAAGGAATAGTATAAGTAAACGTCTGAGCTGTATTTGAGAAAGTTGCATTAGTAAAAGCTGTAGACATTCCTGATGAAGAGTTTTCACTTACACCATAGAATGTATAATCAGTTTTCGCAGCTGGCCAGTTAGAAGCAAAATTTTCATCTGTTGCTGTCCAGTCTGCTTGTCCATTAGTTCCTGCAAATGTTTTATTCTTGAATTCGTTGTTTGTATCGCCAAGGAATCCATAAAGCTGGAAATAATTGAGAGAAGTAATCTGCTGAGCACGTGTTCCGTCATTTACACCTGCAGTTACCTTCAATGGCACACCACTATCCTTAGTCGTAACCACATCATCGTTTGAGCAACTAACACTGGTAGTTGCTGCAGCAGCCAAAGCTGCAAAAATTAAAACTCTTGATTTTTTCATAGAAATATTTATTTTTGAAATTAACATTAGAATTTTTTCTGTATCTTTGCGAAGCCTATCCTAATTAAGATTTAAGGATTTCTCCATTTAATGCGATTTATATTTTTAGTTTTTTTTGCCTGTAAATATCTTTTAGTTCTTTTTTTATGCGAAATTACACGAGCAAATATAAATAATAACCAATTTAATTAAAAACTTTTGGCGTTTTTTTTTTTTTGTTAACGTTTGCACGAGCGTGCAAACGGGGCCGATTGAGAAAATTTACATTTCAAAACCCTTATTAACAAAAGAAGAGCAAAGGATTAAATGGTATTAAAATCGTAAAAATGCGATTTACATATTTTAACAAGAAATTAACCTTAACTTTTGACCTTAACGTTAACCTCAACTCTTAACTTTTTTGAACACGGATAGCACGAATGAAACGAATTATATCCCAAGTGAATATTTATTTAAGAAAATAGAAAGCAAAGTCTCTGACGAGTCTTATGATGCACTTGATATACACTCTTTTATAAATGCAAGCATTTAACAAGATTGTATACAAGCCCATCCCCACTACGTGGCTTGCTCTCTTTCGAAAATGCAGCAAAGCTGCTAAAATTATCTCCTTCAATTTTGCAATTTCAGTCGATATAAAATATTAATGTTACTCCCTTATGAAGAATAAGTATGATGGGATTGGTTAGCCCTCTCCCGAAGCAATATGGAAATATTGAACCGAAGGTCACAATCAAGTGGATGCTATCGACGAAGTCGGTGCATCCGAATAAACGAAGGAGGTAAAGAACGAAAAAATGAAATAATATTCAATGTTCAATATTCAATATTCAATCGCATTGCTTGCAATGCACTGAGGTCGGGAGAGGCTTGTATTATTTTTTTTATTATCTTTGCAGCATTATATTAATAATTTATACCAACATATATGGCAAAAATAAATGTTCAGAATACAGACATTACCATCGTTTCCCATAATGACGATGACTATATTTCATTGACAGATATGGCAAAAAGCCAATTGCAAGAACACATCATATTTCGCTGGCTAAGTCTGAAAAGCACGATTGAATACCTTGGTGAATGGGAAATGCTCTATAATCCCAATTTTAATTGTACCGAATTCGGTACATTTAGAAATATGGCAGGAAGCAACAACTTTGTTCTTTCTGTCAAAACATGGATAGAGAAGACACATGCAATTGGTATTTTCTCTAAAGCAGGGCGATATGGTGGAACATATGCTCATAGGGATATAGCCTACCACTTTGGCATGTGGATAAGCCCAAAGTTCCAGCTACTACTGGTAAAAGAATACCAGCGTATGAAAGCAGAAGAACAAAAGCAATTGGGCTGGACTGCAAAGAGAGAACTTTCAAAGATTAATTACCATATTCATACGGATGCCATAAAGAATCATCTTATTCCTGAAGAAATCACCACAGCTCAGACAAATATAATATACGCAGAGGAAGCTGACGTACTAAATGTCGCAATGTTTGGAATGACTGCCAAACAATGGCGTGAAGCTAATCCCGAATTAAAAGGTAATATTCGTGATTATGCTACTATTAACGAATTGATATGCCTTTCTAACATGGAGAATATAAATGCTGTGCTCATTAATGAAGGCATGCCACAGAGCGAACGACTTGTGAAACTAAACAAAATAGCAATCCAGCAGATGCAGGTGCTGGAGGATACAAACAATAGAAAATTATTATTATGACCACGGATGATGCGATATTTTGCCTGCTCCATAAGCAGTATTGAAGGTGCGAAGCGCTAAATCATAAAAGAATAATTTTAAAGAAGAAAATGTGTATGAATGAAAGCGGCTCAGAAAGAGCCTATGATAATATTGCTGCTGGTGCTTTTGAAAACAAGTTTTCCAAGCACCACAACAATATCACCATCCTCTTAGAGGATTATTCATTCATACACTAGAAAATAAAGCGCTGATGCGCCATTGCACAATCGTGCAAATGATATCAACCTACACTTTGAACGTTGAATTTTGAACATTGAACTTTTGCAGCAATGAACTCACCCTCTATGCGCGGTAAAACCGCTAAATGAAAAATGATAAATGATAAGCAGTGAACTCAAGCAGCTTGTTCTCCTCTCCTTTTGGAGAGGTCGGGAGAGGCTTATATTATTGTTTGATATCCTTTGCGCTTATTGCGCATTGGTGCATCAGCACATCATTTTCTAAGATTAAGTATGAAACCCGAACTTGTGAGGGGCTTAGATTTGACTAAAGCCGAAGAAAGCTTGCTTACATAAGGATTTAGACAAATATAAGCGGAAGGCTTCTTCAAAGCCTTCCATACTTAATCATTTTCTTTAAATTCATATTTTTTTGCGATTTCGTAAGCTGTATTGAAGATTAGAAGCGATAAAAGAATATTAAGAAAATTAGAGTGGATGCAGGTAGCTCATTCTGAGCCTGTGTCAAGTTTGATGTTTGACTTTCAGAAAGCAAGCTTTCCAAAGCCATCATCAACCTTAACTTCCTATATCTTCTGAATTATTAAAGCACGCTACGCAGGGTGGAATGTAGCCTTAAGTAGCCTACAGGCAGCATACAACCAGCCACATAGCAGCCTCAAGCAGCCATATAGTAGCCTTAGGCAGCCTCATTATGCCTGCCTATAGGCTGCCTGAGGCTGGTATATAGGAGATTGTGAGGAGGTTGTAAGGAGGTTATGGGGGATTTATGAATTAATATTTTAAATTATTATTCACTCCTATACGCTACTCATTTGCTAATCTTTCATATATGTTTAGTCTATTAGTGGCTCACCCGTAATTCCCTGTGTTAGGAAGAAAACCTCTAAAACCAAGAAAAATGTTAATTACTGAACTTTCTCAAGTGAATATTTATTAGAGAAAAAATAGAAAGCAAGGCTCTAATGAGCCTTATGATGTTC
>CAJOCR010000013.1:0-117334 GCA_905236755.1 uncultured Prevotella sp. | reverse complement strand
CGATAGGGAAGGAGTTAAAACAGCAAATAAGTAGCCTAAAGCGCAAACAGATGGTTAGCCCCTTCTCATTGGAGGGGGATGGGGGAGGCTACTTATTTTCCTTTTGATTATGAACTATTATACAGAGTATATTTAAACTCTCAACACAGGATTTTGCGAGTGACCCCTATTAGTCGTATATTCTTCGCTCTTGAACGAGACATATACGAAAGAGAAGCGAAAGAGAAACGAGACTGTAGCGAAGGAAAGACTTGACGCTTGACACTTGACACTTTTACAGATATATATTATTTTTATAAAAAAGGGATTTTTTTAGTTTCTGGGCAGAGAAAAATTTTTGCCTGCCCAGAAAGTGAAAATTTCACGTTTTTGACCGTTGTAAATAAAAACACATAACGTCAAGCGTAAAGTGTCAAGTGTAAGTGTGTGAAATAGAAGAAAATTTTGGTGGTTTTGACAAAAAGAAAGCTTGTATGATATTTTTTTATGTAATCTTGTTTGTGTTATAATAAAAAGCATTATATTTGCAACGAAAGATTTGACATATTGTCACAACCTAAACGTATATATTAACAATATTATGGAAGTAGAAAAAATTATGCAGCAACTGGAGCGTAAGCATCCAGGGGAATCTGAATTCCTACAGGCTGTTCGTGAAGTACTCATTTCTGTTAAGGACGTCTATAATAAGCATCCAGAATTTGAAAAGGCAAAAATTATTGAACGCATGGTTGAACCAGAGCGTATTATCACTTTCCGTGTACCATGGGTGGATGATAAGGGGGAAGTACAGGTGAACTTGGGTTACCGTGTGCAGTTCAATAGTGCAATTGGTCCTTATAAAGGTGGTTTGCGTTTCCACGCATCAGTAAACCTTAGTATCTTGAAATTCCTTGGTTTTGAACAGACATTTAAGAATGCACTTACTACCCTACCTATGGGCGGTGGTAAAGGTGGTTCTGATTTCTCTCCACGTGGAAAGAGCGATGCTGAGATAATGCGTTTCTGTCAGAGCTTCATGACTGAGTTGTATAAATATGTTGGCCCTGACGAGGACGTACCTGCTGGTGATATCGGTGTCGGCGGTAGAGAGATTGGTTATCTTTATGGTCAATATAAACGCATTACAAGCATGTTTAAGGGTGCAACCCTCACTGGAAAAGGCATGGAATATGGTGGTAGTATTCTTCGTCCAGAGGCAACAGGCTATGGTGCTCTTTATTTCGTTCACCACATGTTGAACACTCGCGGCATTGACATCAAGGGTAAGACCGTTGTGGTAAGTGGATTCGGCAATGTAGCTTGGGGTGCTGTCAAGAAAGCTACTCAGATGGGCGCTAAGGTTATCACTATCAGTGGTCCTGATGGTTATATCTATGATCCAGAGGGTATCAGTGGCGAAAAGAATGAGTATATGCTCGAACTTCGTGCAAGCGGTAATGATATATGTGCCCCTTATGCAGAGGAATTCCCTGAGGCTACCTTCTTCCCTGGAAAGAAACCATGGGAACAGAAAGCTGATATTTATCTCACCTGCGCTACTCAGAATGAGCTTGATGGTGATGATGCAGACATGATTCTTGCCCATCACCCAGATTGCGTTGCCGAGGTAAGCAACATGGGTTGCACAGCCGAAGCTGTTGAGAAGTTTGTTGCTGCAAAACAACTCTTTGCTCCAGGCAAGGCAGTTAATGCTGGTGGTGTTGCTACATCTGGTCTTGAGATGAGTCAAAACATTATGCGTTTGCATTGGAGTGCTGAAGAGGTTGATCAGAAACTGCATTTTATCATGCAGAGCATTCACGAGCAATGCGTGCAGTATGGCAAGCAAACCGATGGTTATATTGACTATGTAAAGGGTGCAAATATTGCTGGCTTCATGAAAGTTGCTAAAGCTATGTTGCAACAAGGAATTGTATAATGCATTACGAGCAATGCTATAATATTGAATAATGAATTTTGAATATTGAATAATTTGCCAACGGCCTATGACCGTTGGCTTTTTTATTCCAACTCCACCCGACCTTTCCTTCATGAGGAGAGGAGAAAAAAGCAATAAATGTAACGTATTCGAAAGAAAGTGAAGCATATCGAGAAATTTTACCCGATAAAAACCTGTACCTTTGCACCCACAATCTTAAAAATGAAAATAATGAAACTAAGACTTCTTTTGTTGGGTGCGGTCTTCAGCTTCACAGCTGCTATGGCTCAGAACCCTTTTATCCAGACTCGTTACACTGCCGACCCTGCTCCTCTTGTTGTTGGCGACACATTGTATCTTTATGCAGATGTTGATGAACCAGGAGCCGATTTCTTCTGGATGTATCAGTGGCGAGTTTACTCTACTACTGATATGGTGAACTGGCAAGATCATGGTCAGGCAATGGGTTTTGATACCTTTACATGGGCTGACGACCGTGCATGGGCTACACAGGCATGTGAACGCAATGGTAAATACTATTGGTACGTGTGCGCACATAGCAAGCTCACAAACGGCATGGCTATTGGCGTTGCTGTTGCTGATTCACCAACAGGTCCTTTCCGTGATGCATTAGGTAAACCACTATATGATGATGGTCAATGGGATAATATTGACCCAACAGTGCTTATTGACGGCAAGAAGGCATATCTTTCATGGGGTAATCCTCGACTTCATGAGGCAGAACTCAACGATGATATGATTTCTTTTAAAGGTGAAGTAAAAATAGGTAAGCCAGGTGAGGTAGAGGGCTATACAGAAGGTCCTTGGCTCTCAAAAAGAGGAAAGAACTACTACCTACTTTATGCTGCAGGCGGTGTACCAGAGCATATTGGCTATTCTATGAGCAAGAAACCACAAGGTCCATGGAAGAAAATGGGTACAATCATGCCTCAGCTTAACTCAACAAACTCTTTTACAAACCACTGTGGTGTAGTTGATTATAAGGGGCATAGCTATTTCTTCTATCACACAGGAAACCTTCCTGGCGGTGGTGGTTTCGATCGCAGTTGTGCCGTTGAGGAATTTAAATATAACAAAGATGGCAGTATCCCAACTATCATGCCTACACGTGAAGGTGTTAAACCTCTAAAAACATTCAATCCTTTCCGCGTTGTAGAGGCAGAGATAATGGCAGACAGTAAGGGTATCTCTACTGACGAGAACTCTCGTTGTATTTATGTTAACAACATACAAAATGGTGACTGGATGAAACTTGCCAATGTTGATTTCACACTCCAACAGGCAAAAACTATTGAGATGCAACTTGCAAGCAGTACTCACGGAGGTGCTGTTGAACTTCATCTTGACAGTATTGCTGGTCAGAAAATTGCCGAGATAACTATCGGCAACACTGGTGGCCACGAAAACTTCCAGAAGGTTTCATCAACCATCAGTACTTCTGTAAGCGGTATCCACGATCTTTTCTTCGTATTCCGTGGACAAAAAGGTCGTGAACTATTTACTATCGACAAATGGGAAATTAAATAATCCCACTTTATCTAAATCTATCTCTATCTAAAGAGCGCTCCTTTTGAGAGCGCTCTTTTTTCTTTTATGCCAAAGGCAGTTTTTAGCAGCGTAGCTGCATTTTCTTAAGAAAGCAACCAGACGGTCTCTGACCGTAGTGAATAGTGACTGCGTAGCTGGCTGTTCCCGAAGGGAGATAAAGCAAAATTGAAGATTAGTTGCTACTGTTGCCAAAACAATTTGTTTTATGCTTCTAAAAAGATAATCATTATTTCCGAACAACAAATAAGATTCAATGTCTATATAATCCTGCATTATATACATTATTAATGCGAAGTAAATTAATGTTAATAACTTGATAAGGTATTGGAACATATTTAATTATGTATTATATTTGCAGCATAGAACAATTATAGTATTTGCACTGAAAAGTGCACATTGGTTTGTTTTGATATTATGCTGCAAAGCTACCTCTACTAACTCTTTTATTATACGAGTTCAGAATTAATTTACATTATTTAATTCACATAACAAAATCTCTTTTGTTGCAATCTCTTTAAATAATTTATTCAAACATTATTATTCCTATAATAAGTATCATAAGCGGATAATAATACTTAATGAACAAATATGCTTTTCATATATTAGACCGTTTATATTACGGACATATATTCGACTTGTAAAGTCGGAGTGATTGAAAATGTATTGTAAAACTTAAAGTAGGGCAACCTGTGGTTGCCCTATGTTATTTATAATTTCAGCTTTGCAAACACAGGATAATGGTCGCTTGGGTTACGACGTGTATTGCCAAGCCAATAGCTCTGTGTAAGAATAGCATAACGATGAACTGAAACATCAGATGAAACGAATATATGATCGATACGTTCATTATTGCGACGGTCTTGCATGAAATCGTTCCATGTACCAGTTGGTGCCATTCGTTTTTCAGCACACTCGTAAGCATCTTTGAGTATTCCAGAAGAAGCAAATACCTTATATACTTCGCTTCGCTGGTCAACATTAAAATCACCTGTCAAGATAATAGGATAACCTTTCTTGCAGTTCTTCATACGAGATATAACCAACTTTGCAGCCTCACGACGAGCGGTAATGCCCACATGATCCATATGAAGGTTGAAAGCATAGAACTGCTTCTTGGTTACCTTATCCTTGAACAACGCCCATGTGCATATACGCACACAAACAGCATCCCAACCTTTTGATGGTTTCTCAGGTGTTTCACTAAGCCAAAAATTACCACTATCCATAACCTCAAGACGATCCTTACGATAGAAGATAGCAGCATATTCGCCTGCTTCCTTGCCATCATCACGTCCAACACCAAGGTAGCTGTAATCAGGAAGTAACTTCTGCATATCGTGAAGTTGGTCAACCAATACCTCTTGAGCTCCAAAGAAGACAGGCTCTTCAAAGTTGATGATATCGCAGATATTAGGACAACGCTGCTTCCAGCCGTTTCCCTCTTCTGCATCATCAGGATTGTTATAACGAATGTTGTAAGATGCCATAGTAATAGTCTGTGCCTGTACTGTCATCATACAAAACATAGCTGTGATAATAAGAAAAAACTTTTTCATCTTTTTGTTGTTTTATATTTCTTTCGATAGTCTTTGGGAGTCATTCCCATACGTGTTTTAAATTGTCGCGATAGATTCTTGCCATCAGGCACTCCTACACTCATTGCAAGTTCATCAATAGCTTCATCACTTGTGAGGAGAAGCTGTGCCAAACGTTTCATGCGAAGATCTGTAATATAATTATGTGGAGATGTACCTGTCTCATCAAAGAAGCGTTGCTCAAAAAGTCGACGTGACATTGGTAACCTACAAATGATATCTTGTACATGAAGTGGACGTGAGAGATTGGAATGAATAAACTGTAACGCCTGCTGAATATAAGGATTATTGGCTGCAATGATGTCAGTTGAACTTCTTTCAACGACGCCAAGCGAACGCACATAAATATCTTCTTTCAAGGCATGGGGGTTCTCAACAAGACTATGAATGAGTTGAGCCGTTTCGTAACCAGCCTTCTCAACACTCATATTCATACTTGAAAGCTCGGGATAAGTGAGTCCACAGGTTATTTCATCATTATCAACACCAAGGACAGCAACATCAGAAGGGATACGAAGACCACATGTATTGCAGGCCTCTACAATCTTACTTGCCATACTATCATCAGCCGCAAAAAGAGCTACGGGATGAGATAGGGATTTAAGCCATTGAATAAGAGGTTCACTCTCATAAAACCATAGTTGATCGATATTCTGATGACGGTAATCAGAGACCTTGCCCAAACCACTTTCCTTAAGATATTGCTGAAATCCCTCCCAGCGTTCATCACTCCACACTACATTTTCATATCCATAGAAAGCAAAGTTAGAAAAGCCTTTACCTACAAAATATTCAGCAGCCTGACGACCTGCAAGACGGTAGTCGCTGGTAATATTTGGAATACATTGAAAACGCTGTTTATAATCTTGCGCTATAGCGACAATACCGTTGGCACCAAAAAGAGTAACATCATCGGTAGGTTCAAACTGTCCGATGATAGCATCAGCCTTCCAGCCTTTAGCCCATTCTATCACACCAGAAACACCATTCTTTCTGCAAAACTCAGGAGGCATCTTACATATTACCCATGGTTCTGTTTCCTGAGAATAGCGCAATACGCCTTGGAGAATGCTAACAGCATATTTCTCTGTGAAATCGGTCATGCAAATCAAACGTATCATAAGCTATACTTTTATAGTTCTGCTGCACCAAGAAGGTTACAATCTGTCAACTGAGAAAGAAGTATCTTAACATTGTTAGCCTCGTGCTGATAAGGAAATCCGTGATGCATAGATTGTTTCATTGACTCCATAAAATAAGTAGCACCAGCAGCTATGCCTCCACCAATAATGATGGCATCGGGATCGTAAGTGAAAAGAATGACCTGCATGAGTTTACCTAAATGTGTACCAAACTCACGCCATGAAGCGAGGGCCTTTTCATCACCTCTTGAAGCCAGAAGAGATTGTTGCTCGGCATCAAAGCCCTGCCTTTTCATCCATTGTGAAGAACAGTAATGCTCGTAGTCGGAATCAAGATAAGGAAGGCAGCCTATCTCGCCAGCACCTGTGTTGGTGCCACGATAAACCTGTCCATTGCATATGATACCGGCTCCTACGCCCGTTCCGAGTGTTATACCCACTACGTTATTGAATTGCTTGCCTGCACCATAAATTTTCTCACCCAAGACGAAACAGTTTACATCATTATCAATGATAACAGGAAGATGATAATGCGCTTCAAGGTATGACTTTAAATGAACCTCTTTCCATGAAGGGATATTCTGAACATCATATACTATTCCTCTACTGTAATCAACAACAGAAGGAACTCCTACTCCAATGCGTTCAACATCTTTATTTATTACAGCATCTATAAGTTTACATAGTTGCTGAAGCACTTCGTTTTCACTACCAGTGGCATTACATTTTTCTTTAATAGTTTGTTCTATAATGCCATTGGTAATACGGGCTGCTCTTACATGAGTACCCCCCAGATCAATAGCTATTGTTGTTTTTGGCATAGCTTCTTAAGAAATTGATTATAAGTAAATTAGACTATGTTATTTCCAGCTTTTATTCTCTTGACATATTTCTGAGGATTGTCACCTGCCCCCCACAGTAAAGTAACCTCTATATCTGAGGAAGTTTTTATTGTGACACGAGGTTTCTCAGATGCGTTCTTTCTCTTAGAGACCTTGATATTCAACAATTCGTCTTCTCCCCAAGGATAACGGTCAATACCATAGCCCTCAAGCAGGTTAACATCTATAGTTAGTTTCTTCTCTGCGTAATCAGAACGAATACCAAAGATATACTCTATAAGTCCTGCAATAGGTGGAAGACCTGTCCAGCCAACAAAGTCTTTACGAGCCATAAATCCAGGTTCAGCACTCTCTGGAGCATAATATTCCCAAAATGTACCTGTTTTCTTGAACACGTTATAAACATTATCATAATGATTACGAGCTATATCGCAAGCAAGCTGCCGATAACCTTTATTAATGAGCCCAGAAACAACCATATAATTGGTTCCTGGCCACACGCCTCCAACCCAATAACGGCCATTTGCTTTATACTTTGGATTTGAATAGGCCAAAGAAGGTACACGGTGAGGGCGATTAAACTTTGTAGTGTCATTAAGATGAGAAACCAGACGGTCAAGGCGGTCTTTAGGCAATACATCAGTATGCAAAGCCCAATAAGCATAAATACCCTGAGTGGTAGATAGGCTATCGTTAGCAAACTGATCGTAGAGGAAACCGTCTTTCTGGCTCCACATATTCTTATTGATATAGTTCTTGAGCATCTTGATGTCATCTTCAAATTCTTCTATCTCTTGCCAACGCTCAAGATAGAAACCCATCTTGAGAAGAATCTCTGCAACCTGAATCTGCTGCAGACAAGCATCTAACCATATCATATGTCCATTAGAATAGATGGTGTTATACCCCTCTGGCACGCGTGGCATATTATCCATACCTGTGCCCCAACCACTACTCCAATACGTACCATTACGCCATGTGCGATTAAGTTTAAGCCACTTGTAATAAGCTGCCAAAACAGGGAACACCTTATTTAGGCGATTATCATCACCTGTAGAGGTGTAATAAAGCCATTCTGACCAAGGAAGAAGATTTGGACCAGTACTTGTTGGATCGTATCGACCAAAGCAGTCGCTGCCATCGGCACGTATCTCACGACAGATGAATCCATCGGGATGCTGCTTGGCATAGAAGTTATCAAGAGTGTTCTGAAAAGGGAAGAATCTTCGACCGTAACGACAGAACATTGTAATGAAGCTATCGTCCCACATAAAGATGTTTCCATTATATGCAGGTGCAATATATGAACTTACAAATCCTGATCCATCGACAGGCTGACAGATATTCTGAATACCTATCTGCCAGGCTTTCCAATACATATCAATCTGCTCGTTATGTCCCTCCCAGTAAGGAGAAGGCAACACTTTGCGAGCCTTTTCAAAACTACCAGGAATAGTCTTCACTGGCTTTTGTGTGCGAAACTGGTTCTCAGCAACGAGAGTCTGCATCACATATGTATTTTTATATGGAAGCTTATACAGCGGAGAACCTGACGGCATCAGATTTTGCGCTACTGCAGAAAAAGGCAAACATAAAAGAATGCCAGAAACAGGTGTAAGTATATATTTTGAAAACTTCATCAGTTATTAAATGTAGAATTAGTTGCCCTACGGGCAATAAATAATGAGTAGTTAATGAGTAATGAGAAGTTCCTCTGACCAAAGGGAGGAAAGAAAAACTCCTAACTCCTATCTTCTAACTCCTAACTTTATATTAACTACATATTCATTAAAGCCTTTATCTTCCAGCAGATGTCAGTATTATCCATGAATCCACTGAAATTCTCAGAACCAGGACCAAAAGCATATACAGGAACCATTGTACCAGAATGGTTCTTGGTAGAGAAGTTTACCTCTACTCTACCCTCCTTGTAGTCACCACCAAGAACGGTCATACCGCCTGTTTCGTGGTCAGCAGTAACAACAACGAGAGTTTCACCATCCTCAGCAGCCCATTTGATGATACTACCAAAGGTTTGATCAAAATCGAGGGTTTCTTTCATCAGCATATCAAGTTGATTAAAATGACCATAGTCATCGAGCTGTGAACCTTCTACCATCATGAAGAAACCGTTTTTGTTTTGGTTCAACAGATTCATTCCTGCTATTGATGCACGTGCCAATAAATCACCACGTTCATCAGGTAAAGGAGTATCAACCTCAAAAGGCACACAATATACTTTTGAGTTTCCCTTTTCCTTCGAGATGGTTTCGAGATCCTTTCGAGATGTAAACACCTTGTAACCTTTCTTTTCAAGCTCCTTGAAAATATTACGACCATCTTTTCGGTTTGTAAAAAACTTTGCGCCACCGCCAAAGACATAATCAACAGGACTATTAGCAATTTCTGCTATAAGTTCCTGCTCATTATCACGGTCAATATTATGTGAAAGGAAATCGCAAGGAGTAGCATCCCACAAACGGCATGTAACGGCTACACCAGCACTTTTACCTGCTTCCTTGGCATAGTCAACAAGTGATTTCAGTTTATTACCATCTTCATCAACACCAACAGCATGATAACGTGTCTTATAACCTGTAGCCAAAGAAGTGCCACCAGAACCAGAATCAGTAATTAATCTGTTAGTTGCCGGTGTCTTAGAAAGACCAGTGAACTGAGCATTTTCAAGCCAGAGATGTCCTCTGTTGCATGTCCAAGCTGCCTGGATGTGCATCAGACTCATACCATCTCCAATCATGAGAATTACGTTCTTTACTTTCTTGCCCCTTGGCGCATTTACTTTTTCTACCTTATAAGGTTTATCAAAAGTGTATGACTGCTGATTAACAGACTGAGCAGAAACCGAAGAGGTTGCTAAAACGAGAGATAATGAAAAAATAACTTTCTTAATATGCATAATCTTACTATTAGTTTATATTCCCATGGTGCACAACGCACCATGGGAACAATATATTAGAACTGTGACGCATAACCTGGATTCTGCTTTAACTTACCGTTAGAGCGGATAACCTGATTAATGTCGTAAGGCATTACAATGGTTCTGCTTATCTTCGCATCCCGATTAAATGGATCATATTCCTTGGCATCACCCTGACCACCACCAAGAACGAATATGCCTTGATAATGCTTGCCGTTGATAGTCATATCAGCACCATCTGTAATATCTATAGGCGAATCGGGATTAGAACGGTCGGTATGCTTGATACCATGCTTAGCACTCTTGATTTTATTCAGAGCATCCACATTCCAAGATTCAGAACCACTTGCTGACCAACGCTTAAGGTCGAAAAGGCGATCGGTCCACTCACAAGCAAGCTCGCAACGACGCTCATGCATAAGATCCATCATTGTAGGAGCAGTATAACTAACCCCTTCGTGAGCACGAGAAGCAATACGATTCAGAGGAGCTGCAGCTTCTCCATTCTTACCCTGCATGATAAGAGCCTCTGCCTTGAAGAGAACCAATTCTGCAAAACGCATCAATGGAACATTCAAATCGGTTGTTGGACGGTCGCCATTAGATGAGATATAACTGTTAGTATATCCATCAACAACTGTTTCACCACTATCATTAACCTTATAGTTGATTTTTCCACGAGAATATGGATCCATATACTTGCAGAAAGCAAAACCATTTTCAAGGTCGGAATTAGAATAGAACTTACGTGTTTCACCAAAATAAGTGAATTCGTCACCATAGCTCAACATTGTTGCTCCACGACGAGTATCGTCGTCGTTGAACTCAGCCCATAGCTCAAGAGTAGGCTTCATATAGCCCCAACCATTATATACACCCCAGCCTTTGTTCTCAAGAACGATACCTGGGAAAATGCTTCCTGCATAGTTCTCGCCACGTGAGTTTACACTCCAGATATATTCCTTGCTCCAGTTGTTTTCAATCTTGAATACATCAGCATAACTGTCAAGCAAACCACGACCGCCTTCTGTTTCAATCTTGTCAACTAATGCAGGAATATTTGCCCACTGAGTCTTATCGTGCTGAGCCCAGAAAGCATAGGTCTTAACCATATAACCTAAGGCAGCATCCTTTGTTGCACGACCATAGTTATCTGTAGAATATGTCTTGAACCACTCGAGATTGTCGGCTGCCTTCTGGAAATCCTCTATAATCATCTTATAATTGTCTATAACAGAAGCCTGCTGAGTAGGAATCTCATTAACCTGAGTATCATAGTCGGTGAAATCCTCGTATCTTACGAATGGCACACCATTATCTACACGACCATAGCGATAAGCAATCATATAATGAGTGAAGGCACGCATGAAATAAGCCTCGCCTAAAGAACGCCTCTGAACAGCTGTACGACTTGCCTCTGGTATTTGCAGTGCATGATAAACAACATTGTTTGCCATAGCCATTGTGGTGTACATCTGATTATAGAAATCCTTTAGACAACCCTCAGAAGAACCGTCCATAGTAAGCTTGGCAAGGTTCATATAGCCCGTGCCACGAGCACGACCAAAGACAATATCATCGCAAGCACCCTGCTCATAGAAAAGGTTTCGACCCCATGTCTCCTCGTATGAGAAACAATCATAAAGGGTGGTAACAGCCTTAGTATAATCGGCATCAGTCTTCCAGAAGGTACCCTCGGAAGGCACACCCTCTTTGACTGTATCAAGCCATTCGCCTGTACATGAAGACAAGCTACCTGCCGCCATCAATAATATGATAAGTGATTTATTGATTTTCATAATTATTCGTGTTTATGGTTAGAACTTAAGTTTTACAGCCAAAGAGATAGTTCTTGAAATTGGATACTGTCCGCAATCAAAGCCTACTCCACCAACCTCTGGGTCAATACCGCTATACTTGGTAATTGTGAAGAGGTTGTCACAGCTTAATGTTACATCAAGAGAACTCTTGCGATCATTGAAATAGTTTATCTTACGCAACAGATCAGTAAATGAATAACCTACAGAGATGTTCTTCATACGAAGATAGCTACCACTTTCGAGATACCAGTCTGAGATTGTACCGAAGTTGTTGTTTGGATCAGACTGAGAAATTCGTGGTACATCATAAGTAGGACCATCAAGAGCCTTGAGAATATCGCTTGAACGGTTGAAGTTACTTACAGACTCGTTGAGGGTGGTATATTTATATGCATTGAAAATCTTTGCGCCATAAGAGCCCTGAAGCATCATGTCGAAAGTGAACTTCTTGTATGTGAAGCCAGCACTGAAAGCATAAGTAACCTTAGGCATTGCATTACCACGGAACTCATAGTCGCCCTCGCCAATAACACCATCGCCATTAAGATCAACAAACTTCAAATCACCTGCCTTTGCATTTGGCTGTATGCGGTTGCCGTTCTTGGCAACATAAGCCTCTGCTTCAGCATCTGTCTGGAACACACCATCTGTACGAATGAGATAGTATGAATAAAGAGGCTGACCTTCTGCACTACGATAAGGAGTAAGATCCTTATATCTATAAGAGTTAGAGTATGTCCAAACCGGCTTTGTTCCATCAGGATTAGCAGAACCAGTATCTGTAAGACGGTTGCGAAGAGTAGCAAGATTAGCACCTACATAATAAGTAACGTTCTTACCAATCTTATCACGCCACATAGCTGAGATTTCAACACCACGGTTGCTTACCTGGCCCTCGTTTACTAATGGAGCATAACGACCCATTGTGGTAGGCCAGTTAACATCCTGTGTCTTAATCAAATCCTTTGTAACCTTGTTGAAATAGTCAAAGGTAAGGTTCAAGCGGTTGTTGAACAACAATGCATCAAGACCGAAGTCAAGCTGTTCTGATGTTTCCCAAGTAAGGTTACCATTATAACCATCAGCCATGTAAACACCAGCAAGAATATCGTTGTTAACACCAATCTGCGAACCTACATCACCTGCATTATTTGGATATCTTGTTGACAGAGTAGCTGAACCATAGCCATAACCAATAGAACCTAAGTTACCAATCTTACCCCAGCTTGCACGAAGCTTGATCATGTTAACAGTCTTGTTCTTCTTGAACCAAGGCTCAGAAGTGATTTTCCATGCTGCTGTTACAGATGGGAAATCACCATATTTCTTTCCCTTTGGCAAACGACTTGCATAATCACGACGCATAGAAGCTGTTACGAAGTAACGATCAGCAAAGCTATAAGCTGCACGACCAACGAAAGCTACATTACGGTCGTTATAATAAGCGTCTGTAGGCTCAAGCACCTGAGAACCATTAGCAAAATACATCATTGCATCGGTTTCATCATCAAAACCACGTTTTGTAGCATCAAAATAACGATAGCTATACTCGCTTGATGTTGTAGAAGCCATAAGTCCCATTGTATGTTTACCAAACACACGGTCATAGGTTATAGTATTCTCCCAATCCCACTGTGGCTCACGATAGCTTGAATAACTAAGTGAGTTGGTGAGGTTAACCTTTCCTACCTCAGTACGCTTAGGGCTCCAATAACGCTGCAGATAGTTTGTCTGCTTATATGTAAAGCGACTTGTGAAATTCAAACCACGGATAGGCTGAATAATATCAAGGAATGTTGTTGAGGTTAGTGTAGATGCATGATTATTGTTGTATGCTGCTGTCAGCAAACGCATTGGGTTGATAGCATCACCATGAATATTAGCATAGTCAGCATATATAGCTGGTGTTGTACCCATAAATGAACCATCCTCTTCATAAGGGAATGTGTTGCGAGGCATCATCAAAGCAGCAAGGATTACACCACTCTCAGCACTTGAGGTATTAACATCACGTACATTTCTGTCTTTCCAACTCAGGTCTTCACGAATGCGAAGCCAAGGTGCGATTTTCCACATAGAGTTGAGACGAGCAGTTACCTGACGATTATATGTGTTAACAAGTGTACCATCAGCATTATTGATTTCTACTGACAAACGATTAGAGAATTCCTCTGTACCACCAGAAATAGCAATATTATGACGGTTGAAAGCAGCTGTACGGAATATCTGATCTATCCAGTCGGTATTTGTCTTACCATAGACTGGGTCAGCATTCAATACATTCCAGCCATCAGGCAACGTACTTCCAGCCTGCTCGTAACTATATTTGCGCACTCGCATTTCGTCTTCCCAAGAAAGACTCTGTGGAAGATTCTGTGATGTAGAGAAACCAAATACACCATTATATTCTATTGAAGGCTTACAAGCTGATGCTTGCTTGGTGGTTACAAGGATAACACCAGCAGAACCAGCATAAGCACCATAGATAGCAGCCGATGCAGCATCTTTCAATACTGTGATATTAGTTACATCACTCATATTGAAAGGAGCACCAGGAACTCCATCAACAACATAAAGGGGTGATTCGCCATTTGGTGAACCCATACCACGAATGGTGATAGTTGGTTCTGAACCAGGGTGACCACCATTAGAAACTACTGAAACACCAGGAATCTGTCCCTGCAACATCTGACTGACGCTACTTACAGGACGCTTCTGCAGTTTATCCACATCAGCAACAGAAGCAACAGCGGCACTTAAATCACCTTTCTTTGCCTTACCATAACCAATTGCAATAACCTCGCCCAACTGGGCAGCATCGTCTTCAAGGGTAACGGTTATCTGACTCTTTGCAGTAACAGTCTTATTGGTATAACCAATAGATGAAATCTGTAGTTTAGCGCCTTGCTTAACTGTAAGGACAAATCGACCTTCAAGGTCGGTAATAACACCATTGGAAGTACCCACCTCTCTAACTGTAGCACTCACAACAGGTTCACCATTAGAATCGAGAACAACTCCCGATACTTTCAAACCCGTTTGCTGAACCACATTCACATGTGGAACATTTTCCGCTGTGATATTCAGCGGAGACAAGAATGAGAAAACAGTTAAAGCCGCTGCGTAGAAGAGTACGCGCGAGCGTGAATCAGAAGATTTTCGTTGTTTCATTCCTTTAAGATTTTAAGTTAATAGATATATTTTATTTGGTTTTTCATTCCATTTTTCTCTTTTCTAAAGAAAACCGTCCCGGCTTTTTAGCCGAGACGGCGTTAGTTTTAGAATTGCGGATAAATGATAGTTAGATGTTTACAGAGGCTTACTCTTGTTGTTATGATACATGGCAGGTGAAAATCCCTGCTCTATAGGTATTATCTGGTTTAACTTTTTCATTGCATATTTTATTAAGTTGGTTGACCCATAAGGTCATTTATCATGGTTTCATATGCAAAGATAAAGTAAAAAAATGAATCTACAACAATAATTTGCGCATTAGTTTCTTCCTAATGCGCAAATTTCCTTCTTTTTTAGCAGTTTTTTACAATCCAACATCTACTGTTCCGCCATTTTCCCAATCATCGACTTCGGCAGTAAATCCACTTGCATTACTATCATCATCTCCACCTGTCACATCAGGAAGAGTTGGACTATCCATATGAGAATAAGTATTTGTATTTATAATCAGCTGCAGTTCGAGTACCACTTCAGTTGTTACACCCATACGATTCTCTGTAACTTCAACATAACGAATAAGGTTGCCCACATCATAGGTAAAGATGATTGGTTCACCATTACGCAAGGTGAAATAAAGCGAAAGACGATTAGATGTGGAATCTCTTTGGGCAGCTGTCTGTTTTCCCCAAGGCAGACCAAAGGTTGAAATTGTAGTAACAATCCAACCATCCTTTGAATTTGGAGCATCAAGCTCAACCTTAAAATTATCGAGCAAATGAATTCCTTCTGTAGAAGATGCATGACCTTGGCCAACATACCATCCATCAGCAAACTGGTCAATACTACCTATAACAGATTTCATGTTGTTTATACCATTTACTCGAACACGCACCTCAAGAGGAATATTAATCTTCTTTGGGCTTTCGTGAAACACATATACAGCTGTATCACGGTCTATACCCTCATAATAATGCTCAAGCCTCTGCTGATAGGTAGAAGCAACCATGTCCTGACTAATCTCTATTGTGTCACGAGCAATACCAAAATCTTCGGGTTCACGTTGATATACAACACCTTCGTCCCATCCTTTTTTATTCTTATATTGCTGGATAGACGTAAGTTTCACACGAGCACTATCAAGATTATTCATGTCGTAGAAGTCGAGCGAACCAAATTCACTTGGAGTGAGGTTATAAACTAATAGAGAATATATACCTTCCTTACGTAATATATCTCGACTTTTAACATTATTAGATAGCTCTACCTGAACACCATGTTTTTCATTATAGGTGTAGAGCGACATACCAGAAGGGATTTCACCAAAATGCTCTTCCCAATCAAGTTCTACACTAACACGGGCATTAAGATTATTAATACGATACAACTCACGACGATCAAGGAAAGAATCCTCGCCACACGACATAAGGAAAAGACACAGCCCTAAAACGAGCAGCATCTTCACCTTATTTATATATGTGTAGAGTTCTTTCATTACCATATGAGTTAATAAGTTGGTAAGTTATTGAGTTCGTGAGTTAGAACTTAAAAACTTAGAAACTAAAAAACTATTCTCTTTTTTCCATTAACGATATATATTCCACGAGGAAGTTTTCGAAGATCAGCATCCGTATTTCCTACTTTCTGTCCTAACATATTATATACACCGTTTAGCTCATTTATATTGTTATTATTACTTCCTTCATCAAAGATTTCTTCTATGCCTGAGAAAATTTCGTCATTAACAAGATCATCAGTATCAGCAAGGCCATCAGGCTTACTCAATGCAAAGCCTGTGATACACTTGGCAAGGTTCGAGTTGGCTTCGAGAAGCGCTCGGAATGGCGGTACATTAAACTCAGAAACTGTTTCGTACAGTTTTGAGCCAGCCATAAGATATGAACCTTGAGGTGCTCTATAACTCTTATATGTTCCTTTGCAAAGATAGTCATTAGCACGTCGATTGTCATAAACAACATTAAACTGGTTGTTGGTGTCAATATACAAATCTCCATACTTAGAGTTTGTTTCGTTTACATCAACAAACCTGCTCTCCATAGTTACGTTAGTAACTACAGGATTCTCTGCCACATCAATACTTGGCTTTATAAAGTAAGGGCGAGAAGCCTCTATCATATGATAAGCATGCTGAACAAAATGAACCACACCATCTTGTACTCTATCATAGGTAAGAATAATGGCATCATTACCAAAGATTTTCTTGAACTTACTTTCGTTGATAGAGAAAGGCAGACAGATACTTGTCCACTTGTCTTTACCAAACTTTCGTTGTAGCTGCACATTAAAATCAGTATATGTATTGAGTACACCTGACTCATTAATGTTAAAGGAAGCAGCAACAGCGTTAGAGAAAGTGTTTTGCTCATTAGCATCATAAGCCACCATGTCGTCAGTCATAACAACAGTTGGATTATCGGCCAAGGCTTCTTCTGGCGAATAATCTTCACTATTATAACTTGATGGCACAAAAGAGAAACCACAAAACGAAAGCTTTGAATTACTACACCATATATAATAAGTCTTACCTGCCTTTACCTGGAACGAATAACGCACATAAGCCTTAGACACAAGAACATAGCATTTGTCTTTCTCTGGATTATCCTCGTCCTTAATGGCAATAACGGCCTCCTGAGGCGACTCTACAGAGTTGTAGCCACCCCACACATCCATAATACGCTGAATATACTTTTCTCTTAATGTTCCGTTTGTGTCATTAGAAACGGTAAACTTGCTCCAGTCAAAAGAGGTATTCCTGAAATCATAGGTATATACCTTATCATCCTCTATATAAGAAGCACCATCGGTAATATTATATTCATCAACAAGATAGTTCTGAGCCTCCGTATCGTTCATCATAACACGATAGTTACACTCGGTATAAGCACCATAATGGTCGTTAGCCTCACCAGCCGTAGATGTTGACGGCAAGAGATTTTCCATACCTGTAGCCCAATGGTTGTCTAATTCCACAGGATTTCCCGTCTCATCAGTAATGAACAACGGTCGCCATTTCATCTGGAACTTACTTTCGATATTCTTTATATTACCATCATAGTCGCAAGCACCATTCTGAAGTACATAAGCAATAAGCGTACCACTCTCTTCGGGTTCAAACTTCAAATACGTACCACGACAAGGCAGTTCATACGAAGAATGATTACCATTAGAAATAGTTGCATTATAACTACATCCATTCTCATCCAAAGGGTTCTGACCACCCTGCGACGCATAACGGAAACCGTCAATAGCCATACCGTTCTGACCAACAGTATCAGTCTTGGCTATTTTCCAATAGTCAGTAAGGTTAGTCTGCTTTTTACTCTTCATATAAGGACCACTACCTTCCTGCCAACCGCCATATGTCATAGTAATATTCGTGCGAATATTTGTTGTTGACACCTTCTGACCAACAATAGGTGTCTCACCATCCTTAACCATGTAAGTAGGAATATCGGTGATGAACACACGGATGAAAGGACGTTTCACAACAGCATCACCCTTCTCTTCGTTCTTAACCGAAGCAGTAATCTGAATACGATGATCCGAATTATCTATATCAGATGTACGCTTTCTTGCTATTGCCTCACCAGACCTTGTATTTAATGTGAGGTGAGAACTGATATCGTTGTCAGAAAGTCCTTCATTACCTAAATCAGTGTCAAACGAAACCAAACGCGAAGGCTGTCTTAATAAATAAGAAACTGTACCTGTATAACCATTAACGAAGGTAGTACTCTGCCTTGATGGTTTCATATCGGCATCAGTAAGCACATATGCAGGATAATAGTTGAAACCATACATACGGATAGGTGCGTTAGTACCCTCAGAACCACCAAGATTAATAAGGTAATACGTTCTACCAGCAATCATTGGATAAGGGAACACCTTACCATCATAAGAGCCATCGCCTAAAATCTGGTAACCTGTTACTATCTTTCCGTTCTCAACTCCATAAAGAGCATACTTCTCGCCTGCCTCCCAATTAATGAAAAGGGAAAGGAATCCATTGGTATAAGGCATGAACTTATAGAATGTACCACTTACAGGAATATTATCTTCACCAATAACAACTGGGTCGCCATAGCTTACACAATGATATGGATCGGCTTGTACAACGGTCCAGCTGTTATCGCCTGGCATACCAAACTGTATGTTCACACCAGGAACACCACTAATCTGTGTACCAGCCTCCATCTCTCCTGGTGATGTAAAATGCATGAAGCCCAACTGACGGTTAACAAGATTGCTAATATCATCTACATAACCCTCATCATCATATGAATTAGATGTTGTTTCTATTGTATATGCAAACTTGTTTACCTTCACAACAATACGATATGAAGTAACAGCTGTATTTTTGTAATATGTAGCATCTTTAGCTGTCGCATAAGCAGATACAATATATGTCTTTACATCCGGAACAGCATTCCCTACGAAACTAACCTTGCCACTTTCATTAATTGAGAAAGGAAGATTCGTTGTAGAACCATCCTCTGCTGTTATGGAATACACTGGAGTATTATAATAATGACTGATATCTCTACCATATGAATTCGTAATAGTTAACTCTGGTTGCGAGATAGAATTCATTACCGCACCAGACATTCTATCAAATATTGTTGCTGTAACAAGTTCATCAGAGAATTGTATAGAAGGCTCTATCTTGTCTATAGGATTAACTGTATATGTAGCCACAGCACCTTCTGACCAGTGAGCACTATCCCAATTTCGAGCAATAAAAACAAAATTATTATGTTCACTCGTAAGTCTTATGCTCCAAGTTGCCCACGACTCATTAGGGAAAGAGTATCGTGCATCATAGAGATTGTATTCTACACCTGTCTTTGGATCAGTATAAGTTCCCTGCACCGATGCGTTCACACCAGTTAGAGTTGCATCTGCAGGAATACCAATAAGCAACTGACAACCATTGGTATAATCCTCGCCTCCATAATATGCAGTAATAGTAGGTACCTTCCACGTTTCACGATTTAATTCAACTCCTTCAGGAATATTTGCATTAACAGGATCTATCTTTATTGTTAGCTGTTTCTTACGAACATAAACGAAACAAGTATCAGAAATCTGACTATAGCTTATCGTTCTGCCATCAACAGTATAATTATCTGGTGCATAAACATAGTCACCTCCATTACTCATCTGGGTATTGGTAACACTAACTTTTATCGTTCCTGCCTGTTGGGTTCCTGCATGCATTTCCCAACTTCCCCAAATACCATTATTTCCTGTCCACATAGAGGAGTTACCTGTACCACCATAGTCTTCTATGATATAGTTGTACTTAAACAGATCGGTGATATTATTACCTAACTCATCATATATCAATGGCTTAGGGAGTATGAAATTACCATTATCTGCAAGTTCAAGTTCTACCTGTCTATTGTCCATCCACCAGAAAAGCTGCGTCCTGACAGGTTCTGTTGACGTGCGCTCGGTGATATGAACAGGTACAACAAGATCTCTTTCTGGATAGATCTTTGAATAATCAACACCATCAACAGTCTTTGGTCTACAATGGATGGTGATATTCTGCTCAGAACCAGCATCACCAGTTATCTTACGCAGATTATATATCAAAGAGCCACCACCATAACCTCGAGGGAAGTCTTCAGCTGTAACAACACACAAACCATCTGTGTGGTCATATGATACATCGTAATACTCGGTAATAGCATTCACCTGAGCCTCGTCTTCGAACACACTCACACTCGGCAGATCATACATAAAGCCTTTCCACACATTCATCTCGTTACCTGGCTTTATCAAGAACGAAGCTGCTTTTGTTTCCAAGGTAACGGTATAATGTGTAGTTACAGTAGAGTAAACTCCTTCTGTAATTGGTGTCGCAACTATCATTACCGTATCAGTACCAGAATAGTTTCCACACTCATACATACCATACAAACGAGCAATTTTACTATTCGTATAAACGCTCTTGTTTTTCATACGGTTGTCCTCGCTGAAATATTCTGGACTTTTGTTACCATTCTTTATATAATAATTAAGATAAAACTGATTGGTTACATATTTGCTATTTGTAACGTCATACACCTGAGCCACAGGGTGAATAACAGTACTATTATCTACCCTACTTGTAATAGCCAACGATGCATCATGATATGTGATTTCATTATACACAAGACGTATCTGCAAATCCTGAGCATTAGCTGTCCAACTCACAAACGCAAGCAGGATTATCAAAAAGAGCCTATATGTTAATGTTTTTATCTTCATTCTTTCTTATCTTACCATTCAAACCATAATGAATTGTCTTTCTTAGACAAATATTTCAGATCATCACCAGAAGGATTATCCTCCTCTATACCTGGACCTGGACGTTCTGTCTGACTGGTCTTATCAAAATAGAACGTGCCCTGGCCAAGATTCCAATCATCTGCACCAGAAGCATCAAACTTAATAGTACCAACACCTATATGAAGCCGCAGATTATAACGTTTTGCCATTTGTGGGAACGCTGGTATCACGGCTTCCTTAGTTATATGATGCGTAATTTCTGTATAGCCTAATTCCAAGTCTTCGTCCTTAGTGCGAACGACATAATCTATCTCTGCTTTTATCACTGGATATTTCTCGTCTCCTGGCAAAAGCAACATCTGTGTAAATTCTTCACCAAAGACATTCTGAGCTGTTACCGTAACTCCTTCAGGAATATCTTCCCAGCTAACGGCAGTACCTACACCTGGTTCTACAATATTGCTATTAAGTTTTCCATGTGCATTACTCTCAAGTCCTGTCTTGGTTATTGTCTGCACAGGATAAAAAAGAGTGATGTTATTGCGGGTATAATTACTCCACACGCCAGTAGTAAGATTAAAATCGCCTTTTATAGGCAGTTCTCTGTCTATAGTATTAGCATCAAGAGCGTCTTTCGTACCAAGCACCTTGATAACGATTTTGCTTACTGTAACCTTCATACTTGCAGGTTTCTTTCCTCCTGTGATGTTTCCATTATTATCAACATCAAGCTGGATCGTTAAACCTCCAGTATCATTCCCATTAAGAGCTGCTCCTCCAATCTTTGCAAGTGTATGTTTGAACTTAAATTCTACTTTTTGGTTTACTGATGGTTTTGCCATATCTGTAAACACGTTCTTTGCACCTGAAGTATCCCCATTTGTACCCCACATTAGGTCCACATTCTTACCATATTGATCAAGCTGATAGCTCACAATAGGAATATGATTAGCATCGTCAACAGATATTATTCCCGAAGTTTCATTCGCTGCGGGCCTTGCATATGGGGCATAAGCAAAGAAATCAAGCGTTGAAGAAGGGTTGTTAGGCCAATATTTCATAGGAGAATATGTCCATCCTACGATTTCTTTTCCTCCTCCCTCAATATCTCTTGTAACAGCTGTAACCTGCTGATTATTCATAAATTCCTGAGTATGCATGAAATATGAATATACGCCAAAACCACCATTCTGTGCTATAGATGCCAAATCATTATTTCCAAGGATTCCCCCTGCTCGTGTATCACTATATTTGCTGGCATAGGCTCCCAACTCCACGGGTATATTGTCTGGAATATTCTCTTCCAGACTACCACCCTCAGAACATGCTACCAGCATTGTCATGAGCAAAGCAATATAGTATTTATATAATCTCATTCTGCGCTAAGATGCAAATTATATGTGTGATATCTCCCTGGTTGCCATTGGGTTATGTTCACACTATTATTCAAATTATATGCTTTATTGATAAGTGCTCCGCCATTCACTCTGTAAGAAACTGTTATCACCATTGCTTCTGTTACAGACTGTGGAATAAGCAGCATATATCGTTCCGTATTATTCTCAGTACGCTCTTCAATATAGTCTTTTATATCATACTCAAAGGTTTCACCCTCTGTGGTCCATTGTATTATATTATTGTTGTTGTCATCTTTCGTAGCAAGACAATAACCTGTATTATATACGCCAGAAAGAGTTGCCGACTCAATAGTAACCTCACCTACGCTACAATCAGCATTGATAAGAATCATAGCAAGAGCGTGATGAAGTTTTAACTTTATCTGCCCACCAGTGCTTTGTATATCCGTCAAGCGCACATCTCTTATCACATCACCAACCATAAAATCTATCTGATCTTCTGGCTTTGGTTTCACAACAAACTTGAGTCCCTTTGCTTGTGCCTCCTCGCTACTGTAATCAAAGCTTATGCCGTGAGTAGGCGAAGCAACAGTCATATCGTTCCAAGGATAATAGCAATAGAACGAGAAATAATCTGTTTCATTAGTCCAATAACGCAAAGGTGAATAGCTTACATCAACAGTATGCGAATTTTCTTCTGCTTGACCTGCTGTTAATGGCTGATTGAACATAAAGTTGGCTGTATGTCTTTGATGACCAGCCCATGGAATTGCACCTTGATGCATAGCAAAAACACCTATCTGTTGACCCTCAGAGAAGGTTTCGTTGATATCAATATAGTAGTCGTTATTGGCTCTGCCGCTTTTAGCTGACTCTGAGTCAGCTTCTTTCTGTTGGGTAGCTCCAAAAAGCATAGGCTGAAGAACTGACTGAGTCACATCGTCATCTCGAACGCATCCCGAAAGCATCCCGAAGGAAGCAAGGAGCAAAAGCACGTATAGATATAACTGTATTCTCTTCATCTTTTTATTCTTTTACAGGTCTAACACTTCTTGCTACAGCTCTTTCTGAATGATAGTCATTTGCCGCAGGCCATATATTCTTATCTTGTTCTCCTGCATACTTAAACCACAAGCCGTAGCCTCTATACAGAGAACTATTATAAATATAGGAACCAGCTGTCCAATAAGACCCTTCTGTATCATTATTTCTCACCGAAACATCATACGAATTTCCTCCATCACTATTATATGGTGAGCGAAAGCCCGTTGCTGGTAGATAGATATATGGTTGACCGGCTTGCAACAAATCTGTATCACCTGCAGATGGCATTTTGCGCGTATACATATACCATCCATGCATAAATCCATATGTGTTTTCAGTAACAATATTGAACACTACGTTCCATCTCGTCTTATCAGAGCTCTGACTACCGTCAAGGGTCATACCTGTGAATGCTGCCGATGGAGGCATCACAAAACCTCGTGGACAAGGGTCGTAAATGGTTTTCTGCACTTTACTGTTGCTTACACTTGATTCATTACCCGTTGCAGCTCCATTCCAAAGATTATTATAGTGCTCTGTTTCTGAAACCCAATCTCGACCATGACCTTTAAAAATAAAGTTTGGATATATAATTCCTCTGCGAATTCCTTGATTTCGCAAATTCTGACTTGCATTTTCATGCTCTTCAAAGCCATATCCTGGTGTTGGTATAAACCCATAAGCAGAAGGCATCGGATCTTTACGTCCCCATTGATAATATGTATTATATCCAGCCTGTCCAAGTACAGAGCGTAATTGATGCACAACAACTCGTGCTTCTTTATGACTTGCTGTTTGCGTTATTCTAAAGATTATATCTCGCTCTTTCCAATAGTCGAATGTGTCATCAACTGCAAACCAGCCAAGATTAAAGTTCATAAAATCTTGACTTCCATATTGGTTTTCTACACGTGTGGTGGTATAAATGTCTTCGTCTGTAAACCACATATGCCAGCTCCACACACATTTATTATTTGTATCAAACAATCCTATAACGGCATTTCCTGGTTGGATTGTAGCTTGGGGTGACTTAAATTCAATATACAGACTATCAGGTGAGATTCCAACATCAGTAACAAGTCCAGGATGGTCTTCCCATATTAATTTTGCTTCTTTTATTTTAACTCCATAATTATGTGCGCTCTCAATATCTGTTTTTATACTGAGATTGGCAATTGAGTTTCCACGATAATTTCGGAAATTCTTTAACACACCACTACCAGTAGTATTTGGTGAATATGCCACTTGATTAACATTACCTCTTAATAAAGAATTTCCATACACCATAGGAAAACAGTAATGTCCTGGATTATATATCACATAACAATTGGCTGTGCTCCATGTGTGGCTCTGTCCCTCTGTCCACTTTCCTGGTGCATAATAATCTTCACTTGACAAATCCCAGGCGCCACCATAGCGAGTGAGATATTCTCTACTGCGCATTATAGCTGCATGAGAGCCACCGACAACTCGTTCCTGGGCTGCAATATAAACACCACGGGTTTCACCTGTTGTTGGACTTCCATAATCTGACCCTACGTAATTCGTAATATTTAACCACGATTGTCCATTATCTAGAGAATAGTCTATCGTGTAAGGCTGAGCTACTCTCTCTGCATTTTCATATGATGCCGAATAGCTATATACCTTAAAATAGAAATCATCACCATGAATTCCTATATATGCAATAGAAGGGTCAACAGTTAGCGTATATGTAGTAGTTATAGCAGAAGCCGACAACTTGTAGGTCATAGTATAGCCCTTAGGCCATGCTTTTCCTCTAAGAGAGGTTGACACTACTTTCTCTTCGCCACCAACAGTTCTGAGTCTTACTGTTATCTTTGCATCATCACGCAACTGTTGCGGAATCATGAACATAATTTTACCGCCATCAATAAAATTGTTTGCCTCGTTAGCCTGAACAGTATAGTTAGGAGTGATTGTATAGTCTTTTAGATTCTGATGATATACGCCTCCCTCGGTCCATCCATTAGCTGTCCAACCCTGATAGGCTTCTTCACGATCTTCATAACCCTTGTTATACCACGCACTTGACTTGATATTACTAAGTTTCACTTCCTCGATAACTGTACCCGCAGGCAACTGGTCAACAGCAAAGCGAATAGCAGAAGTAATATGTTCGAACTGTAAATCAACTGTTTCGTAGGAATTTCCTCTATACAAATGAGATTGTGCATACAATAAATCTACTTGTTGATCAACATCCAATGGGGGGATATAATTTATAGATGGTTGCCAATAGTAGCTTGATTCTGTGTCGGCAGATACTACATTATTAGCTATAGCTTCATCAGGAGCCGCATAAGCCCAAAAACGCATATTATCTGCATCCTTAGGCCAACCTGAAATACTCTGCCAATTGCTTATTTCTGATATTGTTTGCCAACCTCCAAGTAAATCGTTATCGTTATTATCCATACCCATCACACGAATCTTGCTGAAGAAATTATCTTGTGTGATAAACGTACCACGAGATTTCTTCTCATTTCCGTTATGAGAATCTATATACCCCATCTTTTCCTCGTGCATATAGAGGGGCTTGTCACTTACCTTTCCTTCTGAAGCAAGAACAGAATTAAGCTTTTCGCCAGCATTATCTGCTCTTGAGCCACTTGTACTGTTCTCCATCTGGGTGGTTGAAACGTTGAAACGAATAACCTGCTCTTTGCCTTCGTCATTAACAAAAACTTCATCAGAACAACCAGCAAACATCATGCTGACAATCATAAAGACTGCCAACAGAACATTCTTGCCATATAATTCTATTCGTTTCTTCATTAAGTTTTCTTTATCGTTTCTTATTCTGACGTTTCATCCGTGTCAAGATCAATACTTTCTTGCGCATCTTTCCACAAGTCAACACCCGGAGCAAACATTATTGGCTCTAACCAGTCGTCAGTATCAACATTGAAGCTAACACCATAACGACTTAACGTGATATTAAGCGTATATGCCTTTCCTGCCCTAATCTTACTCATAGCAAAAGAGGAAGAAACAGTCTGGTCGTTACTAAAATATCCACCTGTTGCCACAAGCAACGGGTCAACTGTTGTGGTGTTATAAGTAACAGTAATCGTCATCTGCGTACTTGTTACTGCATCATCGGTATTAGGAATTACTGTGTAATAAGCATCCTGAGCTATTCCGTCGATAGCCTTTGTCTTTAAAACAGGCTTGGTAATGCCGTCGCGCACACCACCAGAACCATTATTGAATGTTTCCATCCATAGTTCTGGATTTGTGCCATAATCAACGAAAGCCACGTCCTTTGAAATATCTGCCGTATAAGAGATTATTTCCTCAGACATCAACTCATCAGGATAGTCGTAAACATAAGTGTCGGCCTCCCAGTTTGGCTGATTATAGTAGATATTGTTCAGATTAAGCACAGCCTGACGAGGCAAACGCATCTTTACAGCAATTGATTTCAGAGTTATCATAGTCTTGCCGCTTCCTGCGTCCTGATCAAAATCACCAGTTATAGTTGTGTTGAAACGACTCAACGCATGCTTAAATCGAAACATCACATCCTGATTGGTTTTCTGCTTTGAGAAATTCATGTTTGGATAACCGCCTCGCAACGATACCTCATCCTCGTTGGCATCTGTATAACTATCGTCGGCAGGACAAACTCCCCAAAGTAAATCTATTGACTCCGTAACTCTCTGAGGCACACGATAACAAATACGAGGGTCTGTCTGCGAACTGTTGGTAGTCATACTCATAATACCATCAGTCTGACCTGAAATCATCATTCCCTCTGACACACCACCAGCAAGCAGACTCTTTTTGCAATAAGGAGCATAAGCAAAGAACGTCACCTTGTCCTTATCAGTACTCTTTGCCTTATCACCAACTTCGTTAGGCCAGAATTTCACAGGCTCATACAACCACAAAGGAGTCTGCCCTGCAGAATTTATTTCCTTGTCGTCACCATTCCAATGCATACCTGCATTCCACATGAAATTGGGTTTATACTGCCCCGACTCATAGTCGTTGTTATTGGTGTAATAGCCAAACACACCAAAGCCTGCCTCTCTTAGTTTGGTGATATTATCAATACTTCCGTAGAAGAGACCGCCCGATTTAGAATTGCCGATGCTATGAGTAATACTCGCGCGCGTAGAAAAAAAACTATTATCCGACTTAGCCCCATTACCATCATTACTCTTCTCGACATAGGTATCGAAAGATAGAACCTGACTCTTTACAGTCTCAGGTTCAACCAACAAATCACTTTCACACGAGGTAAGAGCTATAATCGGTAAAAAATATATCAATAATTTATACTTACTCACTAACATCAATTATGCGGCTAAACCGCTACAAGTCAATTATACTGCAAAAGTACTTCTTTTTTCTGAATCCAACAAATTATCAAACAAAAATATTACAAACGGCATCATCTTTTGCTTTTTAGCCATAATAAAGCGTTTTGTAAAGCTGCCTATTGGCACAATATAAACAAAAAAGCAAGTTTTTTCCTTCGAGAATCCTTTAGGATGAATTTAGGATTCGTTTAGGACATTTTCTCTATGTTTTGTAAATCATTTTGTAAATCTTTTCTCGTTGAGTTTAGGCCATAAAAAAACTGCAGGGTATCACTACTCTACAGTTCTTTTATCTTGTGAAATTTTTATTTTCAAAAGAATGTGCGACGTTTCGCACGTTTTGTTATCCTATCCTTAACAATCTTGTTTTTACCTTAACTAAAACCTATTTCCTAAACAATCTTAAAACCTAATAACTAAAAACCTAAATCTATTATTACTACTAACCTAAACAATCATTTTTATAATAAATCATAAACGGAAGAATTAAATCGTGTACCGTTCTGATTACGTTTGCAAAGGTATGAATAAAATTCTGTGTGCGCAAACAATTATGATTTATTTAATGTATTTTTAGCAAATTCTTGATTTATATCATTATTTTGTGTGCGCACACAACACATTTTAAGAGTTGTTTACTTCTTCTTAAGCTTTAACTCTGGAATCTTGATTATCTGTCCTTCTTTGAAAGTACTTGTACCATTAACAGCCTCAAGATAACACTCCATACCTGGCCCTAAATAGGTGCGAGAAATGCTTGTAAGAGTCTGTCCTGGCTTTACTTTCACAATATGCGAAATTCCAACAATCTTATACGCACCTGTACGTACACGTGCATCGTAATTATTGGCTACAACATACTTATCATGCTCTCCAACCAACGATTCCTTTGCATCGTTTACTTTCTGCTTACCATCGTTGATGCCTTTCTGTGTTGCACGCTTAAGGGCAGCAGCCTTTATCTTTGCCTTCTCAAGAAGAGAAAGTTTCTCTGGCTGCACATTAACAGGCTCTTCAGCCACAGACTTTGCTTTTGTAGCCTTTTGCTGAGGTGCTGGCTGAGTAGCGCTTGCTTTCTGCTTAGCTGCCTCTTCTGCTGCTGCCTTACGAACTTTTTCTTCTGCAGCCTTCTGTGCTTTAGCTTGCTCTGCAAGAATCTCATCGGTTTTAACATTTTCTGTTGGCTGAGTAGCAACAGAAAGAGTGTCAACCTGAGCTGCAGGCTTAGCTGCCTGTTTATTTGAATTCAGCTGAATAATCAAACTATCAAGACGTTCGTTACTTCGGTTGAGCTCACCCATCAGGCGATAAATAGCAAAGCCTCCACCTAATAGAATAAGTATGATAAGCGAGAAGAGAAGCGGAACAAGGAAAGAACGCTTTTCTGTCTTTTCATTATCAGTTTCTTCTTCTGCAATTTCAGCATGCTCTTCTTCTGTAGGTTGTTCAACTACGGCAACTGTTGCAGGCTTTACAGTTTCAGCCTTTGCTGGTTGTGCTACAGCCTTTGCTGGCTCCTCGTCAGCAACTTTTGTAGTAACTGAAGCAACAGTTTCAACCTTTGTTTCCTTAACCCCATGAGTTTCTTCAACCACAGGCTCTGCCTTTGGTTTATCTGTAGGTTGAGCAACAGCCCCACTTAAAGTTGGCGCAGTTTTTTCTTCTACTACAGGTTGGGAATCAACTACTGTTGCCTCTGTCTTAGGAACTGCTGTTTCTTCTACAGCAGGCTTTTCTAACTCTTCTGCAACAGGAGCTTCCTCCACTACAGGCTCTTCAAGTTTTGAAATATCGGTATCATCGTCAATGTTGACCGTTTCGAACTGAGCAAAAGGAGCATTAACAATATCACGCATTGTAGCGTCAGGAGTGAAAGAAATCTTGTCGTGACCATCAAGAACAATACGCTCTCCGGTATTCACATTAACACTTTCACGTGAGCTAACACTTGTAACCTTAAAAGTACCAAGTCCTTTAACCTTAACTTGCTTATCTGTACGCAATCCCTCGTTTAGAACATCTACCAAGATAGATGCAAACTCCTCTGCATCACTTACTTTAAGACCATAACGAGTGAGGCTGCGAGAAAGTTCTTTTAAACTACTCATCGTTACCTCCTTTCTTTATTTGAGCCTTCAACGAAGCAACAGGCTTGAAGTTAAGCACAAGTTTTGGTGGCACAAGCTGACGTTTTCCTGTTCCGGGATTAACGACAACTCGTTCCATTCGTTTCTTCACTTCAAAAGAACCGAATCCTGATATTTGCACTCCCTCTCCTTTCTGAAACTCATCCGCCATACTATCGATGAGAGTCTTCACCAATTTCTGGGTGTCGGTCTGAGTGTAACCACTTCGTTGTGAGAGTTCGGCTATAAACTCCTTGTTGTTCATAATTATTACTTAATTTGTAAAGGTGGAACTCTGTTCCACCATAAAACAACACCTCTATAATGCCTCTATAATCCGTCTATATTGAATCTATATCAACACACCGATCCATAGAGATCAAAATCGTCACTATTTTTAATGTTCACCTGATAGAACTCACCTATCTTCAGCTCGCCCTCAGCTACAGGAATAAGAACTTCTGGGTCAACCTCTGGCGAACAATATTCGGTACGTCCAACATAGTATTCACCTTCCTTGCGGTCGATAATTACTTTCATCGTTCGACCAACCTTCTCAGCCTGTACCTGAGCAGAAATCTCCTGCTGCAAGTCCATAAGTTCATCAAGTCGTGCCTGTTTTACATCCTCAGGCACATCATCTTCATAGTGCTTGGCGCTAAAGGTGCCCTCTTCTTCAGAATAAGCAAAAGCACCCATACGGTCAAAACGAGCTTCACGAACAAATTCCATCAGTTCGCTGAAATCCTCGTCGGTTTCCCCAGGGAAACCAACCATCAACGTTGTACGGATACAAATTCCTGGTACACGCTCACGAATAGTCTTAAGAAGATCTATTGTTTCCTGCTTGCTTACATGACGATGCATACGATCAAGCATGTGGTCAGAGATATGCTGAAGAGCAATATCAAGATAGTTGCACACATTTGGCTTCTCACGCATCACATCAAGAAGATCCATTGGGAACTGGTTTGGATAAGCATAGTGTAAACGTATCCACTCTACGCCAGGAATATCGGCCATTCTACTGATAAGTTCCGTAATATGATGCTTTCCATCAATATCCACACCATAATAAGTTAGTTCCTGGGCAATAACCTGAAACTCTTTAACACCCTCAGCAACAAGCGCACGCACCTCATCAAGAATCTCATCCATAGGACGAGAAGTGTGCTTACCTGTTATTATAGGTATAGCACAATAAGCACAATGACGGTCGCATCCTTCTGCAATCTTTACATAAGCATAGTGCGAAGGAGTTGTGACTGCACGTTGCAAGCGCTTTGCTGTATGTCCATCAGGATTAAAGCCCTCGGCAGGTCCAAGATCAGAAAGCAATTGTGTATAGTTAAATTTTCCATAGAACTTATCTACCTCAGGAATGCTCTCTTCAAGCTCATCCTTATAACGCTGAGAAAGGCATCCCATCACATAAACATGTTTTAGGCGACCTTCTTTCTTTGCTTCAACGAATTCAAGTATTGTATTGATACTCTCTTCCTTAGCTGTTTCTATAAATCCACAAGTATTGATGACAACTGTCTCACCCTCAGGGTTTTCGCTATCATGAACACATACGTATCCTTGATTTTCAAATTTACGCATGAGCTGTTCAGAATCAACAAGATTCTTTGAACAACCCATCGTTATAATATCAATCTGATTCTTTTTCATTAAACAAGCTATCTACGAATTCACGTCGGTTGAAAAGTTGCAGATCTTCCATCTGCTCACCCAAACCAATATATTTTACAGGAACCTTTAGCTGGTCGCTAATGCCTATAACAACACCACCCTTGGCTGTTCCATCAAGTTTGGTAATAGCAAGAGAAGTGATATTTGTAACGGCAGAGAACTGTTTAGCCTGTTCAAAGGCATTCTGACCTGTAGAGCCATCAAGCACAAGCATAACCTCATCAGGAGCCTCAGGAAGAATCTTTTTCATTACATCCTTGATTTTCTTGAGCTCATTCATAAGACCCACCTTATTATGCAGACGACCAGCAGTATCTATGAGTACCACATCTGCACCATTAGCCTTAGCACTCTGAAGAGTATCAAAAGCCACACTCGCAGGGTCAGCACCCATCTGTTGCTTAATAACAGGAACACCTACTCGCTCTCCCCAGATGCTAATCTGCTCTACAGCAGCAGCACGGAAAGTATCAGCAGCACCAAGATAAACTTTCTTGCCTGCATTCTTGAATTGATAAGCAAGTTTACCGATAGTAGTAGTCTTACCTACTCCATTAACGCCCACAACAAGAATTACATACGGTTTGTGATCGGTAGGTAAATCCCAATTATCATTATCTTCAGTGTTATTCTCTGCCAATAAAGACGCAATCTCATCACGAAGAATACCATTGAGCTCTGATGTAGAAACATACTTATCGCGAGCAACACGCTCTTCGATACGCTCAATAATCTTCAATGTAGTATCTACGCCCACATCACTTGTAATAAGCACTTCCTCAAGGTTGTCAAGAACATCATCGTCAACCTTAGTCTTACCAGCAATAGCACGAGACAACTTATCGAAGACACTCGACTTGGTTTTTTCCAAACCCTTGTCGAGCGTCTCTTTTTTCTTTTTACTAAATAATCCGAATATACTCATTATGCCTCTTCCTCAGGTGTAATAAGTTTATAACCCTTACCATGAATATTGATAATTTCAATCTGATCATCGTCCTTGAGGTGCTTGCGCAACTTAGTAATATATACATCCATAGAACGAGCGTTGAAATAGTTATCATCAATCCAGATTGTCTTCAAAGCGAAATCACGCTGAAGAATTTCATTGCGATGAGAACAGAGAAGAGCAAGAAGTTCATTCTCCTTGGTTGTAAGCTTTGTCTGCTTTTCACCAATAACAAGAAGCTGTTTCTGAGTATCGAAAGTGAACTTACCAATGTTGTAAAGAGTAGATTCCTTATTCTTCTTACCACGTACACGACGGAGAATAGCCTCAATACGGAATACAAGCTCCTCCATAGAGAAAGGCTTGGTAATATAATCGTCTGCACCAATTTTGAAACCTTCAAGAATATCATCCTTCAAAGTCTTAGCTGTGAGGAAAATAATTGGAATTTCGGCATTTGCCTGACGAATCTCCTGAGCAAGAGTGAATCCATCCTTCTTTGGCATCATCACATCAAGCACACAGATATCGTATTTGTTCTTCAAGAACTCCTTGTAACCAACTTCACCGTCAGGACAAAGTGTTGCAGAAAAGCCCTTAGCCTGCAGATACTCGCGAAGCAACATACCTAAGTTTTCATCGTCTTCGCACAAAAGAATTTTCAGTTTCTCTTCCATAATCGTAGGATTTTTATGATTAATACTTCTTATTCTAAATTTATTATTTATTCTCTTATTCAAATCACCCTTCCACAAATGGCATTTTAATTGTGAATGTTGTACCCTTGCCATATTCACTATCCACATGGATAGATCCATCGTGAAGGTCAACCATCTTGCGTACATAGGCAAGTCCAAGACCAAAGCCCTTAACATCATGTTTGTTGCCAGTATGAACGCGATAGAACTTTTCAAAGATCTTCTTAACGTTCTCCTTGCGTATTCCCTGTCCTGTATCACGAATGCTCACACAAACTTTATCGCCATCATTCCATGTTCGGATATACACATTAAGAGGCTGTTCTGGTTTACGATATTTTACCGCATTGTCAAGAAGATTAAAGATAACATTCTGGAAATGCATATCATCAACATATATTGTTGAGTCAACAGCTTCTATCTCGGTAAACACCTTCCCACCAGTATGTTCCACACGCAAAGTGAATGAGTTTCCGATATTCTCAACCATCTCGTTGAGATCAATCTCACGTTTCTTCAAGACAGCCTTTTTGCGATCATACATACTCATTTGGAGAACCTTCTCAACAAGGAAGCGTAAACGCTTTGATTCATCATTAATAACACCTCCAAGATGTGCCATCATATTAGGACTCTTTTCAACACTCTTGTCGTTAAGCATCTGAGCTGCAAGCGAAATGCTGGCTATAGGTGTCTTAAGCTCATGAGTCATATTATTGATGAAGTCGTTCTTCATCTCACTATAACGCTTACTTCTGAATATCACAACAATGGTGAAGAGGAATGTAATTAGCAACACCAAAGTAAAGATGATACTTGGAATCATAAAGCGAACAGATGAGAAGATGTAGCTGTCCATATCTGGGAAATGCACCTTTACCACGCCCATCTTAGATTGAGGATCATAGCGAAAAAGCAGCTGACTATAGCTATTTTCCTCTCCTTCGTCACTATAATCAGGGCAACGGTAAACTTCTCTTCCATCTTGCGTGAACACACGGAAATGATATTTGATGTTAATACCGTTGTTCATCAATTCTGCATTAAGATCCCTATCAAGCAACTTAAAGTTAATGCGCTCCTTCAATGGTTTGTCGCTTGCAGAATAAAGAATAGAATAAACTACTTCATCAAGCAAAGCTTTCTGATAGATATAACGATTCTTCACGATCTCTTGAAGCGATTTGCTTGCCTCTGAGATAGAATTCTTATCTGTTTTAAGAATCATTGCCTTTGGAAGCGAAGAAGGCTTCGTGGTAATGGTTTTTAATTCAAAAGATGAATATATTGTTCCATCCTTGCCTACAGTAGAATACTGATGCGACTGCTGGATAGTGCCGTCATTTGGTTGTCCTGATCGAGTTCCAACAGAATCAACGCTATACGAATGTCTTTCTGTCTCATTAATATCCTTTTCGAGGAATCGATGTGTTTCATTAAGCTCAAGATTGCGTGAAGCTTGATAAAGAGCTCTATTCACCGACTCATCAAACTGTTCTCGCTTCATGTCAGCCATCTCTTGGATGTAACTAAGCTGAAGATAGAGCAGACCAAGGAATGACATTCCCATGATGATTGCAATTGTCCAAATGGTTCTTTTCTTCATGTTCTAATGTTTGATTGCAAAGATAGCAAAATCTTAAACGTTTAACAATAAAACGTTAACAAAAAAGGCCTTATTTCTGTTTATTAACAAAAACAAGGCCTTTTAGTTAAATATATGCAACTAATTAATATTCACCCCATGCTTTTATATCAATATCATCAAGCGATAATGTTGTAAAGGCATTAATGAACGAACTTGCTAATCTACTATTTGTAATAAGAGGTATGTTAAGATCGATAGCTGCACGACGAATCTTATATCCATTGGTAAGCTCACGTGGAGTAAGATCCTTTGGAATATTTACAACCATATCTATCTTCTTTTCGTGAAGCAAGTCAAGAGCCTGAGGCTGCTGTCCTTCCTCTGATGGCCAATATACTCGAGTATTCTCTACTCCATTTTCTGTAAGATACTTACTTGTACCACCTGTAGCGAAGAGGTTGTAACCCTTCTCCTTAAGGCGTTTTGCTGCATCAAGCATCTCTGCTTTCTGCTTAGCACCACCTGTAGACAACATTACATTCTGCTTTGGAATACGATGTCCCACAGAAAGCATACTCTTAAGAAGGGCCTGGTTTGTATCATCTCCAAGACAACCAACCTCACCTGTAGAGCTCATATCTACGCCCAACACAGGGTCAGCCTTCTGCAAACGATTGAAAGAGAATTGACTTGCCTTTATACCTACATAATCAAGGTCGAAAAGATTCTTCTTTGGTTTCTCAACAGGAAGACCAAGCATAATCTTTGTAGCAAGTTCAATAAGATTTATCTTAAGTACCTTACTTACAAATGGAAATGAGCGTGATGCTCTCAGATTACACTCAATAACAAGAATATCGTTCTCGCGAGCCATATACTGTATATTGAAAGGTCCGTTGATATGCAAAGCCTGCGCTATCTGACGACTAACACGCTTGATACGACGAACTGTTTCTACATATAGTTTCTGTGGAGGGAACTCAATAGTTGCATCTCCAGAGTGAACTCCAGCAAACTCAATATGCTCAGAAATTGCATAAGCAATTATCTCACCATTCTTAGCCACAGCATCAAACTCTATCTCCTTAGCATGTTCTATGAACTTGCTAACAACAACAGGATGTTCTGCACTAACATTTGCAGCAAGCTGCAGGAAGCGCTTTAATTCATCCTCATTAGAACAAATGTTCATAGCTGCTCCTGAAAGCACATACGAAGGACGAACAAGCACAGGGAATCCAACACGCTCCACAAAGGCGTCGATATCTGCCATACTTGTAAGAGCACTCCACTCTGGCTGGTTTATATTATTATTGGTGAGCATAGCAGAGAACTTAGCACGGTCCTCGGCATTATCAATATCCTTAGCTGATGTACCAAGGATTGGCACGTTCTGCTCATCAAGGTGCATGGCAAGGTTGTTAGGTATCTGACCACCTGTTGAAACTATAACACCGTGAGGACATTCCATATCTATGATATCCATAACACGCTCGAAGGTGAGTTCGTCAAAATACAGACGATCACACATATCATAGTCAGTAGACACGGTCTCTGGGTTATAGTTTATCATTATACTTCTATAACCAGCCTTACCGATGGTATTAAGAGCCTGAACACCACACCAGTCGAACTCTACAGAAGAACCAATACGGTAAGCACCTGAACCAAGTACGATGATTGAACGATCATCACGTTCAAAACTGATATCGCTCTTCACTCCACTATATGTAACATAGAGGTAATTGGTCTGAGCTGGATATTCGGCAGCAAGAGTATCTATCTGTTTTACTACAGGAAGAATACCATAGTTCTTACGCAGGTTGCGAACAACAAGCGAAGCCTTATGCATATTATCAAAGTCCTTCTCAAGACCTACCGCACGTGCAATCTGAAAATCAGTAAATCCATATACCTTTGCTGTACGCAGTAGTTCTTTCTCAAGAGTGTTGATATTGCACTTCTTCAGTTCTTCATCAATATCAATGATATGCTTCAACTTGTTTAGGAACCACTTGTCGATCTTTGTGAGATCATGAATCTGGTCAACTGTGTATCCCTTGTGCATAGCCTTAGAGATAACAAACACACGCTTGTCGGTTGGTTCCCGAAGAGCAGCATCAATATCTTCTATCTTCAGTTCCTTATTACCTACAAATCCGTGCATTCCCTGACCAATCATACGGAGACCCTTCTGAATAGCCTCTTCAAAGTTACGACCAACAGCCATAACCTCACCTACAGACTTCATTGAAGAGCCAAGTTCCTTATCTACTCCACGGAATTTTGAAAGGTCCCAACGAGGAATCTTACAAACTACATAATCGAGAGCTGGTTCAAAGAAAGCTGATGTTGTCTTGGTTACTGAGTTCTTAAGTTCAAACAAGCCATAACCCATACCCAACTTAGCTGCAACGAAGGCCAAAGGATAACCTGTAGCCTTAGATGCAAGAGCTGAAGAACGACTCAGACGAGCATTAACCTCGATAACTCTATAGTCTTCTGACTCTGGATCGAAAGCATATTGTACATTACACTCACCAACTATACCAATGTGACGAACAATCTTTATAGAAAGAGCTCTAAGTTTGTGATATTCCGAATTTGTAAGAGTCTGTGAAGGAGCAATAACAATACTCTCACCAGTATGAATGCCCAGTGGATCGAAATTCTCCATGTTACAAACAGTAATACAGTTGTCGTAACGGTCACGAACAACCTCATACTCTATCTCTTTCCAACCCTTCAAACTCTTCTCTACAAGCACCTGTGGAGAGAAAGAGAATGCTTTCTCACAAAGAACGTTCAATTCTTCTTCGTTATCGGCGAAACCTGAGCCTAAGCCACCAAGCGCGTAAGCTGCACGAACAATAACAGGATAACCTACTTCTTTAGCAGCCTTACGAGCCTGTTCTATATTCTCACAAGCCTCGCTCTTGATTGTCTTTACGTCAATCTCATCCAGACGCTCTACGAAGAGCTCACGGTCCTCGGTGTTCATGATTGCAGCAACAGGAGTACCAAGTACCTTCACATTATACTTATCAAGAATACCACTCTGCTGAAGTTCTACACCACAGTTGAGAGCTGTCTGACCACCAAAAGAGAGCAGAATACCATCTGGTTTCTCCTTCTGGATAACACGCTCAACAAAATATGGCTGAACAGGAAGGAAATAAATTTGATCGGCAACACCTTCTGATGTTTGTACCGTTGCAATATTAGGATTGATGAGAACTGTTTCTACGCCCTCTTCACGCAAGGCCTTAAGAGCTTGTGAACCAGAATAGTCAAACTCTCCAGCCTCTCCTATCTTCAATGCTCCAGAACCGAGGAGCAACACTTTCTTTATACTATTATCTTTCATCCGACAAAATTTGAAATGTGGAACCGAAGGTCACAGACCGACGGGAAATAAATAATGAAATTTGGGTATAAATTACTTGAGAGTTTCTATGAAACGGTCAAACATGAACTCTGTGTCCACTGGTCCTGAGCATGCTTCAGGATGGAACTGAGAAGAGAACCAAGGATTCACCTTGTGACGAATACCCTCGTTACTTCCATCATTCATATTAACAAAGAGTTCTTCCCAGTCAGCACCAAGGGTTTTCGCATCAACAGCATAACCATGATTCTGAGAGGTTATATAACATTTCTCTGTTCCTACAAGGCGTACTGGCTGATTATGGCCACGATGACCATATTTCAACTTATAGATTGTTGCACCTGCAGCCTTACTCAACAACTGATTACCCATACAGATACCACAGATCGGCTTTGTTGACTGACTCATCTGCTTGCGAATAATCTCTACTGCATCAGAGCACATATCAGGATCACCAGGACCGTTGGCAAGGAACAAACCATCAAACTGCATAGATGTATAGTCATAGTTCCAAGGTACACGAATTACCTCTACCCCACGGTCAACAAGACAGCGGATGATGTTAGCCTTAACACCACAGTCAACAAGCACAACCTTCTTACCTGCTCCCTCGTTATATTTAATTATTTCCTTGCAGCTAACCTGATCCACAAAGTTCACTCCTTCGTAATTTGCCTCAGGAATGTTATCTGGGTCATCATCAAAGATAATCTTACCCATCATTACACCATGTTCACGCAACACCTTAGTGAGTTCGCGGGTGTCAATACCTGTTATACCAGGAACATGTTCGCGCTTCAACCAATCGCCCAAGCTCTCTACTGCATTCCAATGGCTATACTGCTCTGTATAGTCATTAACAATAATGGCAGAAGCATAAATCTTATCACTCTCCATGAATGTAGGTATGCCATCTTTTTCAATGGTAAATGGTGGCACACCATAGTTACCCACCAAAGGGAATGTCATTGTGAGCAACTGTCCCGCATACGAAGGATCAGTAAGACTCTCAGGATAACCCATCATGGCAGTATTGAATACGACCTCTCCAGCTACAGGCTGTTCGTATCCGAAGCTCTGTCCATGGAACTTGGTTCCATCACTTAAGATTAATGTTACGTTCTTCATCTATATCTTCTTTGATATTTATATTTGTTCTATTTCTAATGGTTTAATTCTAATTTTTCTGGAAAACCTTCTCAACAAAGTTCACGAAGGCCTCATTACAATGCTTGGTTCCACCAGGAGTAGGATACTTTCCTGTGAAATACCAATCACCCTTGTGGTTAGGAATTGCCTTATGCAAACCATCAATGCTCTGGAAAACGAGCTCTATCGGTGTTGTCACTCCCTCCGGACGAAGCATCTCTACAATCTTTTCATTTATCTCCTCTGGAGTGAAAGGCTTGTAGATGTTACGTACTGCATTAATCATCTCATCCTTTGGTTTCTTGAGTTCATCCTTACAAGCCTCATAGGTCTGCGTTATAACATCTGTCATTTTGCGTTCCTTTAGAAGTTCTATTGTTGCACGGAACACGCAGAACTCCTCAAGACGAGGCATGTCGATACCATAGTAATCAGGATAACGAATCTGTGGTGCACTTGACACAACAACCATCTTCTTTGGATGCAAACGATCCATTATACGAAGAATACTTTCCTTAAGGGTTGTTCCACGAACGATAGAGTCGTCGATGATAACAAGATTATCAACATAAGGCTCAAGACTTCCATAAGTAATATCATACACGTGAGAAGCCAGATCATTACGTGAGTTACCCTCTGTGATAAATGTTCTAAGCTTAATATCTTTCCATGCTATCTTTTCTGAACGAACATAGTCGTTAAGAATATCAGCAAGCTCCTCATGAGTAGGTGTGTGCCCAAGACTTTCTATCTTCTTTATTTTCTGCTCGTTGATATAGTTCTTAAATCCTTTAAGCAATCCGTAGTATGCCACCTCGGCTGTGTTTGGGATATAAGAGAACACACTATGCTGATAATCGTAATCAACAGACTTCAGCACTTGAGGAGTGAGTTGTTCACCCAAGAGCTTACGCTCACGATAAATATCTGTATCTGAACCACGAGAGAAATATATACGCTCAAAAGAACAAGCACTATCGCCTTTCTGAGGAATAATCTCTTCAATAGAACAATCACCATTACGCTTCACCATAAGTGCTGTTCCTGGCATAAGTTCTTTGATGTCGCTTGCTTCAAGTTCAAACGTAGTCTGTATTACAGGACGCTCACTGGCAAGAACAACTATCTCATCATCCTTGTAATAATATGCAGGACGAATGCCCCAAGGATCACGCATTGCAAACGACTCGCCACTACCTGTCATTCCACAAATAACATATCCTCCATCGAAATCTTTCATCGTGGTTTTGAGCACATTGCTCATCTTCACGTTGTCTTCAATGTATTTTGTTATTTCAAGATTCTCAAGTTCCATAGCCTTAGCAGCAACAAAGTTGCGCTCAACCTCACGATCAAGGCGGTGACCCATCAACTCAAGCAATATATAAGTGTCGCTATAAATACGAGGACATTGACCTTGCTGTGTCAGCTTATCAAAAATCTCTTCAACATTGGTCATGTTGAAGTTTCCGCAGAACGATAGGTTCTTCGCTCTCCAGTTGTTTCTGCGCAAGAAGGGATGAACATACTGCAAACCGCTCTTTCCTGTTGTTGAATAGCGAAGATGACCCATATAAAGCTCACCGGCATAAGGAAGAACCCTTTGGGCATAATTAGCATCAGAAAGTTTTTCTGGAGCTACATCCTTGAATGCTTCACTAACAATTCCAAAAATCTCCTGAATAGCATTGCTTCCCTCCGCACGCTCACGAAACATATATTCCTTTCCAGGTTCGGTATTGAGCTTAACGCAAGTAAATCCAGCACCCTCCTGACCACGGTTATGCTGTTTCTCCATAAGAAGATATAGCTTGTTCAAGCCATACATCCATGTTCCATACTTTTGCTGGTAATATTCCAGCGGTTTGAGAAGGCGAATCATCGCAACGCCACAATCCTCATGAATAGCTTTTTCCACTTAGTGTTCTATTTATTAAATATCTTTTTTTACCTTATTTTTTCTATCACAAAAAAAATGAAGAATAAAAACGACTTCTTTTTACGAAATCAATTTTTCATTCTTCATCTCTTTCATCATATTATTAATCTCTTTTTTAAAATACCGCAAGAAGCAATATCCATTAACGTATCATCTGTCGAGAACTCCTGAAGGGCTGATTGTCCATATTGATGGTTCTGGGCAATGATAACTTTGTTGAGAGTAGTATTCATATCACCATCATAAAGACTTTTCGAGCCATCATATTTCATTTGAGAGATACTACCAAAATAAGAAATAAGATTTCCTCCTGAGTAACTACCCAAGAAGACAAAAACGGGCAACACAAAAAGTAAAAGAATAGACTTCTTCATAACTTTATGATTCTTTGTGGTATAAAATCCGTGCAAAGTTAACTATATATTTTGAATATAGCAAATGAAAGACCCACATTTTTTACAGAAAGGTATTTATTACTGCTTAAAACCATATCACTCACATGCTATTACTATACTATAGCTATACTATTACCATACTATAACCATACTGTTACTCCGACTGTTGTTCGTTTGTTGTTCGTTTGTTGTTCGTTTGTTGTCCGTTCAAATAACGGACAACAAACGAACTTCAAACGGTGTTCAATCGGACTTAAAGCCTTGTTACTACCTTGTTGTAGTATGGCTATAGTATAGTAACAATAAAGCAAAATGTCTTCTATCTACTTCTAACTTCTTTTATATAATAAACAAACAAAGTTGGCAAAAAAAATAAAGCCATATAACAATCTCTTTATTACTGCTATATGGCTATCTAAATACTGATTATAGTCTAATAGAACTTGAAATAGTTTCGTGCATTATTATAAGAGATATCCTCTACCATACGAGTCAGGATTTCCTTATCATTAGGCAATAGCCCCTTCTCAACATCATTACCCAAAAGATTACAAAGCAATCTTCTAAAGTACTCATGACGAGGATAGCTCAGGAACGAACGACTATCGGTAAGCATACCTACAAAGCGACTCAACAAACCAAGAACAGAAAGGGCGTTCATCTGACGTGTCATACCATCAAGTTGATCATTAAACCACCAACCTGAGCCAAACTGTATCTTTCCTGGGGTGATACCATCTTGGAAATTACCCAACATTGTAGCAATCATCTCGTTGGCACATGGATTAAGGGTATAGAGAATGGTACGTGTTAGCTTGCCTTCATTATTAAGTTCATTAAGGAAATGACTCAGGGCAAGTGCAGTATTAAATTCACCTATAGAGTCGAAACCTGTATCAGCACCAACCTTATTAAACATTACCGTGTTGTTGTCACGAATTGTTCCATAATGATATTGTTGCGTCCAATCTGCATCATAATCCATCTCACCACAAGCTTTTAAGAAAGCATGTTTATACTGATGAACCTCGATAACAGAAAGTTGCATTCCACGAAGAGCCTTACCAAAGATGGTTTCTATCTGAGAATCAGTATATTCCTCGTCATAAAAATGCTCCAATCCGTGATCAGATAGTTTACATCCATTTTCTGCGAAATAGTCGTGACGCTTCTGTAATGCGTCAAGCATTGTCTTATAACTATTTATTTCTATACCTGATACTTCTGCAAGTTTCTGTACATACTCAGCAAAACCAGGCTTTTCTATATTCATAGCCTTGTCAGGACGCCATGCTGGCAACATTTTTATCTCAAAACCACTTTCGGCGGTTTGTTTATGATAACGCAAATCATCAATAGGATCATCAGTAGTGCACACACATTCTACATGATAATGACGCATCAAACCACGAGCAGAAAATTCAGGCTGTTGCAGTTTCTCGTTACATATATCATAAATCTCACGAGCTGTCTTTGGCGAAAGCTGCTTATCAATACCAAAAGCTGTCTTCAGTTCAAGATGACTCCAGTGATACAATGGATTACGGAAGGTGTAAGGCATTGTTTCTGCCCATTTCTCAAACTTCTCCCAGTCGCTGGTATCGTTTCCTGTACAATATTTCTCTGCTACACCATTTGTGCGCATAGCACGCCATTTATAGTGATCGCCACCCAACCATAATTCTGTGATACTGCGGAACTTGTGATCCTCAGCAACCATCTGTGGTACTAAATGGCAATGATAATCTATGATAGGCATTTTTGCCGCATGATTGTGAAAAAGTTCCTGAGCGGTATCTGTTTCGAGCAGGAAATTTTCATCCATAAACTGTTTCATATTTCTTTGTATAAAATATTGATTTGACTTGTTCGTCCCGCAAATATACAGTATTTTTTTGTAAATTCGGGAATTTTAAAGTATATTTGCACAGAAAATTACGCAAACGATAACGTTACGAGAAGCATGAAGAAAACTAACAAAGTATTACTCATCTATACTGGTGGAACCATCGGTATGGGAAAGAATCCACTTACTGGAGCTTTGGAACCACTTGATTTTAACAATGTGGTAGCCAACGTACCTGAATTCAAGTATATAAAATCTGATATTGATACATACCAATTCAATCCACCGATTGATTCAAGCGATATGACCCCACAGCTTTGGGCAGAACTCGTAACAATAATCAGCACAAGATATGAAGAATACGATGGATTCATAATCCTACATGGCACCGACACTATGGCTTATACAGCTTCCGCACTCAGTTTTATGCTTGAAAATCTCACAAAGCCAGTAGTGCTCACAGGTAGTCAACTGCCTATAGGACAACTAAGAACCGACGGAAAAGAAAACCTTCTAACAAGTATAGAATTGGCATCTATGCGTGATAGTAAGGGCTACCCTATTGTACCAGAGGTGTGTATATATTTCAACGGACGACTTATACGCGGTAATCGCTCTATTAAGCAAAATGCAGATGGTTTTAACGCTTTTGAATCGTTCAACTATCCTCATCTTTGTGATGTCGGCGTAAACATGACATTCCATCGTCATCACATTTTAAAACCCGACTACACTCGAACTATGATTCCACATACCAATATGAATCCTAATGTTATCGTTTTCTCACTCTTCCCAGGAATACAAGAAAACGTTGTACGCCACGTGCTTGACGCACCTGAGCTAAAAGGAATCATCATGCGTAGTTTTGGTAGCGGTAACGCTCCTCAGAAGACATGGATAAAAAAACTGCTTAAAGAAGCCGCACAACGAGGCATCATAATTGTGAACATAAGCCAATGTCTAAAGGGTACCGTTGAAATGGCTCGATACGATACAGGTTACCACCTCAAGGATGCTGGCGTTATCAGCGGTCTTGATTGTACTGTAGAAGCTGCTGTAACCAAACTAATGTATCTACAAGGCCGATATGATGATCCACAAATCATACGCGAAAAAATGTCACAATCCATTGCTGGAGAAATGACAACAAAAAATTAATATACCGCACCTATACTACAAATAGGCTACAACCTACCCGCAGGCAGCACACGAAAAGCTATCAACAAGCATATATGTTTACTATATGCCCTGTTTAACTTAAGTTTTTTTCGGTATTTGTCCAGTGAAACACTTGACAAATACCGAACAATATAAATATGCTCTGGTTGTTTCCAGCCAGTAGACTGGCAACAATCTATACTTTAAAACTCAGCAAATCTTAAGGCTTGCATTTCTGGCAAGCATACATGCGCCAATAACTCCTGCTCGCTCTCCAAGCTTAGAAATAAGGAAATTAGTGTCTTTGTTTACCAATCCAAGTGAGAACTTCATCACAGAAGAACGGATAGAATGAAGCAGATAATCGCCTGTGACTGATAATGTACCTCCGATGATAACCAATTCAGGGTTAAAGATATTTATCATACCTGCAAGTGCCTCACCCAAGCGACGACCAATACCCTCTACAACATCAATGCACAAAGGATCTTCTCGATTGGTAGCAGAGATGATTTCACTTAAAGGAATTTCACCTATTTCATGAGGAGCAAGGATGGATGTTTCGCCTTTTGCAATTCGTTCATTCACCATTCTATGGAAGGCTCTACCTGACGCTTCTGTTTCAAGACAACCTTTTTTTCCACAATGACAGAGTATATCATTGTCGAACATGTGAATATGGCCTATTTCACCAGCAAAGCCAGAACAACCCTTATATAGATTACCATTAATAATGATACCCATACCTAAACCCCAACTAAGATTAACGAAGAGTATATTGCTTTCGCCCTTTACGCATCCTGCCATATACTCTCCATAGGTCATGGCACGCGTATCGTTTTCTATGTTAACAGGATAACCTATCTTTTCACTTATTAGTGAACAGAGAGATGTTTCCGAAAAATTAAATATACTATAGCTATATCCTGTATCTGGATTTACTCTACCAGATATATTAAAGTTTACATTGAGAATCTTACTTTTATTAATCTTTGACTTGTCAATAAATGACACGACATCATTGCAGAGTTCATCCAACGACTCCATTGTGTTTTGCTGATGATAGGCAATGGTGTCGAGGTCGATGAGATCGCCACGGAAATTCATCAATCCTATATTTACCTCATCGGGCACCATATCAACCCCAACGAAATATCCCGAATTTGGATTCAATCCATACAGATTAGGCTTTCTTCCTTCATCAGTTTCCAGTTTTCCATATTCATCAATGAAACCGTCCTCACACATCTCTCCAATAATCTTGGCAACAGTAGGCACACTTAATCCCAACTCCTTGGCAAGATCATTATTTGTGGAGTTTCCGTTCATAATAAAGTAATTAACAATACGACTCTTAAGAGCCACATTCTTACTGTCCTTGTCGTTGTTGAAAATATTATTCATTTCTGCAATATATATATTTCTTTCTATTTCAGCATGCCTCCTGCTCTCATTCCCTTTTCTACTTCACTCCAAAGTTGAGGATGAGTTATGAGATGCACTATATCAAAAAGCATTACTCCATCGCTTTCACGCAGATTCATCTCAATCTCGCGACTTAGTTTTTCTGGCTCATCATACATCTGACTCACCAGTAATCCCCCATAAAAAGGATGTCCACCGAGAATTTTACGCAGATTCTTGTTTGAACCTTCTACACAATACCATATACCACTCTGTGCTTCTGAATCCGTTTCATTCCACACAAGGTGCTGGCTACGATTGTATTCTTCTATCGTTACGTCTGAATAGTAATTACCTGTTGTATAGAAATCAAGCAGTTCCATATAACCAGTATTCTTATATTCAGGCAAAGCCCAGTCGTAATCCTTTGAAGGGTCATAGGACTTACTTGCAAAATTCACTCCCACCTCATAATACGAAGGATACCAAGCTCCAGTGTAAGTACCAAACTCAACATTAGGATTTATATCCTTTACCGTTTGGCGCAACTCAACCATGACATCATGAATATTCTTTGCACGCCAATAAATCCATTGTTTAAACCACGGCCCACGTTGCACATGATAATTGCCATCAGAACCTTTCTGCCAACGGAAGATATCCTCTGGAAAGTTCTTAAGTTTCTTACCAATAAATTCTTCGAAAAGCTTTCGAGAACTATTCGAGAAATCTGTTGCTATACCTTCATAACGAACACGATCGAGAACTACACCATCAAGAGACGGATATGATTTTACCAAATCAGCAAGTACACCTGTTATATGTTTTCGATAATCCTCGTTCATAGGATCAACCATTCCATCGTAGGTTTCCTTAACCTCAGTAATCGGCACTATTCCTTTGTGAGTATACACCATTGTTGACCAATCAGCATGTCCAGAATATAGCAGTCCCTTCTCATAAGTGTTATGAGCTGCACAGAAACAATTCATCGATGCTCTCACCTTTAGTCCCAAACGATGTCCCGTTTGAATAAAACGACCTAAATAGTCAAAATCGCTACGTTCAAAGCCCATCCAACTTTTCATCATTGGAGCCTTGTCCGTTTTAAAAAACACTTCTCCTGTAATAGGACGTACATCAACTACAATATCTGTGAAACCAAGACTCTTACATTTTTCAAGATAAAAATCTATGCTGTCGAGATTGCTGAAACGCTTAAAATTAGCCTCGCCATCAACCCACATCACAGCAGTCTTGTGCTTTTCTATTGTCGTTTCCGCCTCTACACAAGAATATAACGAAAGAAGTAAGAAAAATAGTATATTAATTCTTTTCATTTTGATTCATTTTTATTCCAAAAACGTTCTATATCCTCTAACGACATACCTGCCGTTTCTGGTACTAAACGCCACATTATAAGCATATATGGTATACACATCACAGCAAAAAGCAAGAATGTGCCAGATGGAGACAAGTTCTGTAACATCCATGGTGTAAGTTGACCTATAAGATATGTCCCTACCCAAAGTGAGAAACCAGCTATTGACATGGCAAGTCCACGTACACTATTAGGATACATCTCTGAAAGTAACACAAACACTATAGCGCTGATAGAAATAGCACAGCTGAACACATAAAGAAGGAAGAAGGTGAGCATGAAATAAACAGATAGCGCCCATTGGTCAACAAATGCAAAATAAACAGCTATAAGAATAAGACAAATCACCATACCTGACACGCCATAATAGATAAGTTTCTTTCTACCTACCCTATCAATAATAAACATGGCAATAACTGTTGTTACCATATTTACAATACCTACAAGAACCTGACAGAATAAGGGATTGTCAAAGCCAGCATCCTTAAATATAGAAGGACCATAGTAAAGAACAGCATTGACGCCCATGAACTGTCCTAACATAGCTATACACACACCTATGATAACTGCCTTTACAATACCAGGACGGAGAAGTGCACGCCAACTTGTTTTCACTTCCGAAGATATAGTAGAAAGAGTGTCGGCAATCTGATTTTCAATATCAGATGAACAAAGATATATCCTAGAATATACCTTAGATGCCCTATCTTGTTCTTGCTGTACGATAAGCCATCGAGGACTTTCTGGTATAAAGAAGATTATAAGCAAAAAGAGTATGGCAGGAATACACTCCATCCCTAACATTCCTCTCCAAACCTCTTTCACAAAAACAAGATTCATCCATCCTGTTGATTCTGCAGTAGAAACAGAATGACTTAACAATAAATAATTGACAAAATAAGCAGCAAGAAAACCAACTGTAACCGCCAACTGATAGAGCGATACCATCTGACCACGATAACGCGTAATTGCTATTTCTGAAATATAAACAGGAGCTACAATTGAAACAATTCCAATACCAATTCCACCAACAACACGATACACTACAAGCCACTGAAAATCAGAGGATATAGCACATCCCGCTGCAGAAACAGTAAAAAGAACTGCTGAGATAAACATAGTGGGTTTTCGTCCTAATTTGTCGCTCATAACACCAGCAACAGATACGCCACATATAGAACCAACAAGTGCACAACCAACATACCAACCTTGCTGAATTACATCCAGATTAAATTGCGAAACAACTTGATCTATTGTACCAGATATAACAGCAGTATCGTAGCCAAATAGCAAACCACCAAGAGCAGCCACTATAGCAAGAAAAAAAACATAACCTAATCGAATCATAATATAAGATTATTACGGGAATAGCCATTACATGTTGAAATACTCCTTATAACGATCATACAGATGATGAGCCTGTATGTATGACGACTGAGGACTCATGAAATGAGAAAACTCAAATGTTATGGCCTTATCGTAATGACAACGCTTGGCTGCTTCAAGCTTCAAGCGCAACTTATCAAACTTGATAGGAAGAAAACGTATAGGCATATCACGATCAAATGTTTCTGCATTTGTCCAACATTGCATACCATACTTATCAGCCAACTTCTTGTTTACTGAGAAGAAAGCATCAAGTTCATCATAATCAATATGTCCATCCTGGAAAGCACAAGCATCAACAACATCATGAATACCATCAAAGATTTCATTCCACTCACGTTCGTGCTGTTCTACACTAACAGCCTGCTCCTTAGTCAGTGTTGAAGGGTCAGAAACAGCCTTCTTACCATCTATCCATGGTGAAATAAAAACAGGTAAGCCACCAGACACATCCTTACACTGCTTACCCATAGAATGAAAAGCATTAATAGCACCTCTTGTTTGACGTGAAATCTCGGTACTGATATACCATCCTCCAAAACTCTTATGATGGCCATAGCGCTTCCATACCTCATCAATAACATATTTGTTATCTTCTATCTCATGAGACATATCGCCTGTATCCCAGTAAACGCCAGAATCATAAAGGCCAAAATAAAACTTCATACCATACTTGTCAGACAATCGAAGATACATGTCAATAAGGTCAACCGATGGCATATAACAGCCTTTCTTCAACAAATAAGGTGAAGGATAGGTTAGAAACTTACGATAACCAGAACGAATAACAATAACAGTATCAATTCCTATGGATTTCATATAACGAAAGTCCTGATCCCATTCTTTTTCACCCCAGTTCTGATGAGGAATATCGTGAGAAATCTCATCAAGGAATGTACCTGTAATCTTTAATCCATTGTTACGTGGAACAATAAGACCACCATTTGTGTTGGAATCAATTTGAGAATGAACGTTGTTGGCGAGTATCTCGCCCTTAGTTAAAAACGGTGCTGCAAAGCTTGCTGCTCCAAGCGCCATGAATTCTTTCAAAAAGTTACGTCTGTTCAGCATATTAATAAGGTATAACTATAGGTTAATTAATTATTTTTTCTAAATCGAGCGCAATTTAGCAAATATTTTAATAAGTACCAAAGTTTTTTCGAAATATTTTTGGAAGTAACAAATTATATTTATATATTTGCCAGCAGAAAATCAACACAATACTCATCATAGAAACACAAAAAATTAACTAACAAAATATATTCATTAATAATGTATATCATGATGAAAATCAAAACCAACAGTAGAAACTCAACATTTGCCAAAGCTCTTCTGTTGTGCCTGTTATCATTATTCTGCTTCATGCAATCTATGCAAGCACAGGAAATGATAAAGGGTAAGGTAACAGATGCTTTAGGCGAAAGCTTGCCAGGCGTTAGCATTCAGGTAAGCGGAAACGACAAAGAAGGTGCGATCACCGATGTAAACGGAAACTACAATGTCAAGGCTAATGCCAAAGACATCTTGGTTTTTTCATATATCGGTATGAAAACTCAACGAATTAAAGTTGGTAATCGCAAGAACATCAACGTACAGATGAGTGACGATGAATCAACACTCAATGATGTGGTTGTAGTAGGTTACGGTACTGCTCGCAAGCAATCGCTTACTGGCGCGGTTTCAGCAATGAAGGGCGACGAGCTACTTCAAGGTCCTTCTACAAACATCTCAAGTTTACTTGCTGGTAAGCTACCAGGAATTTCTTCTATCCAATCGTCAGGAGAACCAGGCAACGATCAAGCCTCGCTACGTGTTCGTGGTTCATACTATACTCCATTGTATATTGTTGACGGCATGCCACGTTCTATTAATGATGTTGATCCCTACGATGTAGAAAGCGTGTCTGTATTGAAAGATGGTGCAGCAGCAGCCGTATATGGTTTGAATGCTGCCGGAGGTGTTGTTATTATAACCACTAAGAAAGGTAAACAAGGTAAGACTCAGGTAAGCTATGATGGTCAGTTTGGTATTTCTGTAAATGCCAACTTCCCAAAATTCATGAATGCAGCCGAGTATGCCGATTACTATAACATGGCAGACCTTATGGATAAGCTCACCGGCACAACCATCACATCACGCGAGGATTATACTCCCGTATTCACTCGCGAGAATGTTGAAGCAATGCTCAATGGCGATCCTTCTGATGGCTGGGATAACGTAAATTACATTGATAAAGTTTTCGGAACAGGTACCAATATGAAGCATAATGTTACATTGCAAGGCGGTACCGATGCAACTCACTACTTCCTTTCTGGAGGTTATATGAAACAGAAAGGTAATATAGACAATTTCGATTATAGACGTTACAACATGCGTGTAAACCTTGATAGCAAGGTTGGCAAAGATGTAAAAGTTACTTTCGGTGCCCTTGGAAATATAGGAAGAAGAAACACACCTGGTTACGCATCTGGCGGTTCAGACGACGGTAGTGAAAGCTCTGGCGAAGTAGGATGGTTATCTATTGGACACCAAGCAATAATGATGCATCCATATCTGCCAGAAAAAATGAATGGTCTTTATACAGGCACATTGCCAAATAATGCAGCGGTTTCATATAGTCCACTAGCAGCTATATACGAATCAGGCACACAGTCAACCCGTAGCACAGAGCTTGAGTCTAATCTCAGCATTGAATATGCAGCGCCATGGCTCAAGGGACTTACATTAAAGGCTACAGGCTCATATGACTATATGTCATCAATGAACAAAAATGTAGCAACCCCATATCAAACCTACACAATGTCAACGTCCTCCGACAACTTCGGAAACTATGTTCTACAAGATGACCCACGTAGCTCTATAACAACTCAGGTACATTTAGGTCAAGGACAATACACCACCGAACAGATGGTAGGCCAGCTAAGTGCAGAATATGCGCAATCTTTTGGAAAGCATAATGTTGATGCCTTGATGCTTGTTGAAGCACGCGACTGGAAGTGTTCTAATATGGCAGCCTACGTACAAAACATACCATTTGCCCAACTGGCAGAATTAAGTTATGGTAATGCCATAACAAGTTCTTCACCTGTATCTGGCTATAGTGGCCACACAAGAACAGCAGGATATGTGTTCCGTCTTAAATATGACTATAATAACACCTACCTTGCAGAGTTTAGCGGACGTTATGACGGTTCTTATAACTTCAATGGTAACAAGTCAGATAAACGCTGGGGATTCTTCCCATCTGTTTCCCTGGCATGGCGCATCTCTCAGATGAAATTCATGGAAAGTGCAAATAAATGGTTAAGCGACCTTAAAGTACGTGCTTCAGTTGGTATGTCGGGAAATGATGGCGTTCCTGCCTACTCTTTCCTAAGTACATATTCTTTTGGAGCAAACAGAATTATCAATGGCTCTGCCGTTAAATCGCTATACACAAGTGCAGTCCCTAACCAAGACCTCACTTGGTCGAAAACGCGTTCACAAAACATTGGTTTTGATGCAACACTTTGGAATGGTATGCTGAGTGTTGAATTCGATTATTTCTACAATTACAACTATGATCTTCTTGCTGCAATGGGTGGTAATATGGCTCCTTCTATGGGTGGTTACTACACAACATATCAAAACTACAGCTCTTATGCAGTAAAGGGCTTTGAGTGGACTATCACACACCGTAACAAATTCTTGTTGGCCAACAAACCATTCAACTACAGTATTGGCATAAATATGACAGAAGCCACAAGCAAGTGGCTCAGATACCCAGACTCTCCAAACACAAATGCATGGCGTAAGAGAGTGGGCACAAGTGTTGATTCATACAATGCTTGGATTGCAGAAGGACTATTCCGTTCAGAAGAAGAAATAGATAATTCTCCTTGGTATGGTACTCGTCCAAACGTTGGCGACATCAAATACAAAGATCTTAATGGAGATGGTAAGATTGACGAACAAGACAAGGCACGTATCGGCCGAAGCAACCGTCCTGAAATAACAATGGGTCTGAACCTCAGTGCTAGCTGGAATGGTTTGGATTTCTTTGCACAGTTCACAGGTGGTTTCAAGTTTGACGTTTCACTATTGGGAACATATTATAATGGATACGATGACAATACCGTATGGACACAAACCTTTAAGGAAGGAGCAAACTCTCCTCTATGGTTGGTACAAAACAGCTATAGCATTGACAATCCAAATGGCACATATCCACGACTAACACTCGGCAACATGAGCCATGGTGGCGACAACGGTCTGGCATCAACATTCTGGATGATGAAAGGCGACTATGTACGTTTGAAAACATGCCAGTTAGGTTACACTCTGCCTACAAAATGGATACATAGAATAGGTCTTCAAAAAATACGAATCTATGTTGAAGGTTCAAATCTCTTCACCATCGACAACCTGCCTGCAGGTGTAGACCCAGAATCTCCTCGCGTAAATAATGGTTATTATCCACAACAGAGAACCTATATGGGTGGTATAAACATCACATTCTAATCTTTAAAGAAAAAACTATGAAATTTAGATATTTTGCATTCTGCCTTATGGCGGGAACTATGACAGTTTCTTCATGCAATGCCTTTTTGGATATCGATCCTACCGACAAAGCAACAGAAAAACTGGTATGGAGCGATGCTGCAAATGCAGAAATGGCTGTAAACTATTTCTATTCTGACATTGCCCGTTTGGGAAGTTTCAGAGATTACCAATGTGCAGCCGGACTTACAGAGGGACTCACCGACGAGTTCAAATATGGTAACATGACCTATAATGCAGAAATGTATATCCCAAATGAGATTTCGTATGGTGGAAGTGTCATAACCGCCAATTATACCGATGTATATCTGGGCGTTTGGGGTAGCACCTATGAGGATATACGTCGATGCAACGAAGCTCTTTCTAAACTAGAAGGCAGTACTTTTGGTGAAGAAACAAAAATACGACTTGAAGCTGAACTTAGGTTCTTTCGTGGAATGTATTACTTTGAGCTCATGAAACGCTATCACCAGGCCATACTCTATGATAAGGATCTCACTAAGATTTCAACCAATATTCCTCTAAACACAGAGGAAGAAGGATGGGATATGATATACAAAGATCTAAAATTCGCTGGCGAAAACCTGCAGATAAGCACTTCGGCAACAGGACGTTTAACCAGTGGAGCTGCATATGCACTCATGTCACGTGCCATGCTTTATTGCAACAACTGGGATGCAGTGAAAGAGGCATCTGAGAAAATATTTAAGATGGGTTATAAACTCACCACTAATTATTCTGATGCATTCAAAAATGATAACAGCGAAGATATATTCCAAGTAAGCTATAGTGCTACCGATGATGTTTCTCACAGTTTCGATGGCTACTATGCACCTGGTGGTGATAAACTTATTGATGGAAATAGTATGTATGGAGGCTACGGCACCCCTACCCAGGAAATGGTTGAAGAATATGAACTTGCTACTGGTGGAAAACCTGATTGGAGTAAATGGCATTCTACAACAGGAGTTACCGACACGCCTCCTTATGATCTGCTGGAACCACGTTTTAAGGCTACCATTCTCTATAATGGTGCGACATGGAAAGACCGCACTATAGAACCTTTCGTTGGTGGAACTGACGGATGGTGCACATGGGAAGTTGATGCTACCAACGAGGGACGCACAACAACAGGGTACTATCTACGCAAACTTGTAGATGAAACACACCATTTTAGCGCTGTTCAGGCAAGTACTCAACCTTTTATTGCGTTCCGATTGGCAGAAGTTTATCTTAACTATGCCGAGGCATGTTATAGAGCAAGCGACAATGTTACAGCACTTGAATATGTAAATAAAGTACGTGAACGTGTCGATCTGCCTATACTTCAGAATCTTTCTGGCGAAGAACTGTTTGCAGCTATTCGTCACGAACGTAAGGTTGAACTTGCATACGAAGGTCTTTACTATTGGGATATGCGTCGTTGGGGACTTTCTTCAACAGCCTTTACAGGTATTCGTCGTCATGGACTGAAGATTGAGCAGAATGCCAATGGTTCTTTCACCTATACTTATGTAACAGTAGATAATCAAAACATGAATTATCCTGCAAAACTCGACCGCTTGCCTATTCCTCTTGCAGAGATTGAGAATAATGCAAATATCGAGCAGTTTGCCGAGTGGAAATAATCTATAATTCCAAGAATTATGAAAAAGAAAATATTATATATCACTACCTCCGTAGTGGCACTATTTTTTCTCAATGCGTGCCAAAATGAAGAATATGTGCAGCCTACAGCCGATAGAGCCGGTATCACAAGTCTTGATGCTTATTTCACATCGGGGGCAAATAAAGATAAATTAGTTATTGACTGGAAAATAGATAAAACAGCCGATATCACAGATTATGTGATTCCTGTTCCTTACTATTACCCAGAAGAGAGCGACAATACCACCGAAGAGTATATGAACGCTATGAAGGTAGTTGCTACACTAGAAAACAACTGCACCATTGATCCTCCTATCAGTGTTCTTGATTTAAATAAGAAAAATGAGTTCACATATACTGATCCTTACGGAGTACAGAAGAAAATTACAATATCAGGACAGTTAACTCGCTCAAACAAATGCGCCATCAAAGCGTTCTCGGCTTCTCCTGGAGAATTATCCGGAATCATTGACGAAGACAACAAGACAATATCGTTGTTAACATCTGCCGATCTTTCAGAGATGACTGCAGAGGTGACCCTCTCGCCTCACGCAACCATCTCTCCTAATCCAGCAGAAGTACACAATTTCAATAATGATTTCAAGTTCACTGTAACTGCCGACAATGGTACTGACAAAACTGAATATACAGTACAGAAACACATCCCAGAAAAGATTGCTAATGGCTATCGTAAGGGATCAGAGATTACTCTCTTTGAAAAGAATATGACAGAACTGGGCGTAACAGATGCAAATAACGTACACCCTACCCTTGCCTCTATCGGAAGCTATGTCATCATGAACTTGGGCGATGGTACTGCTCCTAAGTATTTCAAGAAGGCTACAGGTTCTCTTGTAGGCAATATCAACATGGGACAGGCAAACGCCACTGGTGCTATCACAAGTGATTGTGCAGGAAACATGCTCATCTGTAACTATGCTGCTGATGGCTCTGTTCTGAAGATTTTCAAGACAAATGATGTTACTAAGGCACCAGAACAGTTTATCACTTACAATAATTCTCTTGGTGTAAACATTGGCTCTCGCCTACACGTACAAGGTGATCTCAAAGGCACAGCAACTATTATTGCAACATGTGAAAACTCAAATAGCTATGTCTATTGGACTGTTAGCAATGGAACTCCTTCAGAGGCACATGTTGTAGGAATGAACTATATTCCAAGTTTCTGGGAAGGCTACGATAATGTGGCTAAGGTTGTGAGCCGTTCTGCCGATGCTACAGGTGGTGTATTCGTTGATTATTACTGTGGTGGTAACTGTCCGTTATTCTATGCTGCCAACGGCACTGATGCAACACAACTGCTTGGCGGAAACACCAACGGAGCAGGCTGGGGATATAACACAGCACCTATAGATACTCGCGACTTCAACAACAGCAAGTATCTGGCTATCTTTGAAATGGGTTACTGGCCTGACTGGGGACTCCCTGGCAACATATACCTCTTCGATGCAAGCAGCACAGGAGCTATAACCGGAAACATCAATACAAGCAGTAGTCTTAAATATGTCTACACCATGCCTGACAATTTTGCATCCGTTGGCTATGCTGGAGACGGAAGATTTGGAGACTTACTCCTCACACCATCAGAAGATGGATACTTCATGTATATCTTCTATGCTTCCAACACTCACCTCACATTCGGTGGATTGCAATTGGATTGTATTGACAAGTAATATTTTTGATGGAAAAAGATATTCACCTCAATAAAAGAATAATTATGAAAATAAAGAAATTATATATCGCATGCCTCTCTTTGGCTATGACAGCATCGTTCTCCGCATGTGGAGATACCACACAACATGAAGACACGTTAGCCAATTGGAAATGGGATAAAATAGAATCCAACCCTGACATCGTTAGTCAGGGTTGGCAAAATGTGAACTGCGAATTTGGTAGCATGCCAGCATATCTCAACGTATATAAATCTCCAGCCACTCTTGAAGGTAAAAGCGCTATTGCATATATTGCCGTTGCTGATATGGCAAGAGCCACTTTTGGTGTGCTTGGAAACGTACATTGGAGTGACGATTTTTCAGGATATGGCAATGAACACCTTTACACACCAGAAGAATTCTATAACAATAATGGATCGCCTCTTGTTGTAATAAACGGTGGTTTATTCTTTGAATCAGGAGGATTCTATTATTCACAAAGCACATTATACAAAGACGGACAAATGCTCTCACCAAACCAAAACTATTGGTCAGAAAACTGGACAGACTTCTGGTATCCTACTATTGGATGCTTCTATCAGAAAAAAGACGGCACTTTTGAAGCCACATGGACTTATTATGCTAACGATGGCAAAGATTACTCTTATGCCGATTGCAAAAAAATTGATCTCACAACTCCTGAAACAGTTGCCCCTGATGCTACGTCCCCTTCACAAGGTCTTGTACTTAATGATGGTACTGCCGTAAATGCAATTGGAGGTGTAGGCGTACTTATTCACAATGGCGAGATTAAAAACACATGGGAGGATGAACTTCAGGATGTTGCAGCCAACTCACAACAACCTCGCACAGCAATAGGATATAACGCAACAGACAATAAGCTTATCTTTTTTGTATGCGAAGGTCGCAACATGACAGAAGGTGTTGCAGGCTTAACAACAGCTCAGGTAGCTGCAGTTCTTAAAGCACAAGGCTGCACAGAAGCTTTAAACTTAGATGGCGGTGGTTCTTCATGTATGCTCATCAATGGCAAAGAAACAATTAAGCCAAGTGATGGACATCAAAGAGCTGTATTGGATGGTTGCTTCATTAAATAACCTCAAACGAACATACAATAACAACTTAGGAAATGGAAATAAAGGAATATATACAACATTGGGCTTCTACTTACAAGAAAGATCTTACAGAAAATATCATGCCCTTTTGGATGAAACATGGATGGGACAGAGAAAATGGAGGAGTTTACACATGCGTAAACAGAGATGGCTCTCTCATGGATTCTACAAAATCGGTTTGGTTTCAAGGTAGGTTTGCCTTTGTATGTAGTTTTGCATATAACAATATAGAACATAACGCCGAATGGCTCGAAGCAGCAAAAAGTACATTAGACTTTATTGAAAAATATTGTTTCGATAAAGATGGACACATGTACTTCTCTGTAACAGCTACAGGAAAACCGCTTCGAAAAAGACGCTATGTTTTCAGCGAGACTTTCGCAGCTATTGCCATGTCGGAATATTCTATTGCTACTGGTGATAAGACATACGCAGAAAAAGCATTGAAACTATTTAAAGACACTCAACGCTTCCTTAATACCCCTGGTTTTCTCGAACCTAAATTTGAACCAGAGGTAAACCTGCAGAGTCACAGTATTATTATGATTCTTATCAATGTAGGCTCACGAATCAGAGAGGCAATAAACGAGCCAAAGCTCACACAACAAATTGACGAATCAATAGAAAAACTTCAGAAATATTTCATGCACCCTGAGTTTAAAGCACTACTTGAAAGTGTAGGCCCTAATGGTGAATTTGTTGACACAAATATGACACGTACCATAAACCCAGGGCATTGCATTGAAACATCATGGTTCATCATGGAAGAATCACGCCTAAGAGGTTGGGACAAGAACCTTCTTGACACAGCACTCACTATCTTCGACTGGTCATGGGACTGGGGATGGGATAAAGAATATGGTGGTATCATCAATTTCCGAGATTGCAAAAATCTTCCACCACAGGACTATTCTCAAGACATGAAATTCTGGTGGCCACAATGCGAAACAATTATCGCATCTCTATATGCCTATCTTGCAACAAGTAACGAAAAGTATATAGAACGACATAAAATAATAAGCGAATGGACCTATACACACTTCCCAGACAAAGAGTATGGTGAGTGGTATGGCTATCTACATCGTGATGGCACAGTAGCACAACCAGCCAAAGGTAATCTCTATAAGGGGCCTTTTCACATCCCAAGAATGATGATAAAAAGTATTATGCTCTGTGAAGAAATACTCAAAAAAATATAATTATGAAAAAAATACTCTTTTTAATTCTCATGTTCACCTGCTACTCCACCGCATGGTCGCAAAATCTTAAGTTCCATGAGAATGGAGAATTCAAGATTGTGCAGTTCACAGATGTTCATTACAATGGTACAGACAAAGCTAAAGAAGCATTAGACTGTATTGATAGTGTGATGACAAAAGAACAGCCAGACCTTGTGGTGGTAACAGGCGACATTCTTTGGGGTAAACCAGCCAAAAAGAATTTTCTTACTGTTCTTAACTGCATTGCCAAATATGGCAAACCCTGGGTAATAGAGTTTGGTAATCACGATTTTGAAGAGGGACTAACCAATAGAGAACTCTACGAAATTGCACGAAGCGTAAAGAATAACATTCTTCCAGACCTTAGCAATGAGAAAGAGCTCGACTTCACCCTAAGTATAAAAAAACATAATAGTAACAAAACTGCAACAACCCTCTATCTTCTCGATTCCCATGCCTATCCAAAGGGATTCCCTGAGGACAAAAGCCATGGCACATACGCATGGCTCACCTTCGATCAAGTAGAATGGTATCGCAAGGAAAGTCAGAAGATAACAGCCGAGAATGGTGGCAAAACTCTTCCTGCCCTTGCCTTCTTCCATATTCCACTACCCGAATATCATGAGGCAGCAAAAGACGAAAATGCAGGTCTTATAGGTACACGACGTGAAGAAGCCTGCTCACCAATCTTCAACACAGGCATGTTCACAGCTATGATGGAGGCTGGTGATGTTATGGCAATATTTGTTGGTCATGATCACGACAACGATTATGCTGTCATGTGGCACGATATACTCCTTGGTTATGGTAGATATTCTGGTGGAAACACTGTATATAACCACTTAACTCATGGTGCTCGTGTGATAATCCTAAAAGAAGGACTGCGTGAATTCGACACATACATCCGAGAGATAAACGGTTCATGTGTAAACCATGCCACCTACCCTACAAGTTGGAAATAAAAAACAATAGCACATTCTTCTCTTTTTCTCACAAATATGCAAAATAGTATATAATTTTGCATATTTATGAGAAAAGAAAATACAATAAAAAAGCAGCAATTGCTAAAACAACCAGTAAAAATAAGATATAAGCTATTAAAAAACAATAACAAAAGCCTATATCTCGACACATATATCAATGGTAAGCGACAATACGAATTTTTGCATTTATACCTCATACCAGAAATAGATGAAAACTGTCGATTAATAAACCAACAGGTGTTGAAACGCGCTTACACCATTCAGGCTGAACGCATACTATCTATATATGGCTCAACATCAACAAAAACATCCAGTCAGCCACAACTACCAATTAAGCTATATGATTTCATTCAACAATATGCCGAAAATCATAAAAATCCCGACGGCATGTATAGCAGATATAAAACCATTCTAACCCTCTGTCAACACCTCGAAATAATAGGAGCACAAAATCTACCATTAAACGAAGTAGATGAAAACTTCTGCCTAAAGTTTATCAATTACCTAAAAAATGCCAAGGATCTACGTCCTAATAGCAAATCTATCCGTCCAATTGCTCCTGGTACTGCCTATCTGAAATTCAGCATATTCAGAAGCATACTCAAAGAAGCACAACGACAAGGACTTATCGACGAAAATCCAATTGCAAAGTTACCATCAAGCCAGCTAATTCATCGACCAGACAGCACACGATGCTATCTCACAAAAACAGAATTGTACAAACTCATACGAACACCTTGCAGCTACAGTAAACTAAAGGAAGCATTCCTCTTTAGCTGTTTCACGGGATTACGTAGAAGCGACATTCTCAACCTTAAATGGGGAGAAATAGTATGCGAAAATCGAAAATGGTACATTCGTAAGAAAATCAAGAAAACACAACGTTGGCTAACCATCCCCCTATCCGACGAAGCACGTAAGTGGATACCCGCGAAACGAGGAAACAAGGAGTCAACAGTCTTTCCGTACATGCCAGGCACAAGCCTTTCAGAAAACGTTAAGAAATGGGCATATCAAGCGGGAATAAAGCGTAAAGAAGTTACCTTCCATGTAGCGCGTCACACCTTTGCTACACTTGAACTCAGCCTTGGAGTTGACCTCTACACTGTCAGCAAACTCTTAGGACATCGCAGTATCAACACCACACAAATATATGCTAAAGTAGTTGATAAAAAGAAAGAAAAAGCCATACATTTAATAGACAAAAGTTTTAGTAAATAACACATTTAAAACAAAACAAAATTCATCACACATAACCGTTCAACCTTTTATACATAAGGGTTGAGCGGTCAACAAACAAGCAAAAACAAAAAGCAAAGTAACAAACAGGTAACACCCCATCAACCCTAACCCCACTCTATCCCCTTTATACATAAGGAATAAGCGGGTAACAAACGAGTAACAAAACAACCATTATAATCACCCAATTAAAAGCTCGTTCAAAAATATGATGTAATAAAAAAGTCAACAAAAATAAATACCAAACTTAGCAACACAAAATTTTTGCCATATAGGTTACAATTCTTGTGCTGCAAGATAAACATATACCATAACCTCTGCTTCCCCTCTCCCCTTATTACTTTCCATCTTCCCATCCTTCAATTTTTCAATATTTCCATCTCTAATTATTTCAATTTTCCCATCTTCCTATCCTTCCATTTTTCAATTTTACTTCTGCCAGTCAGTCCTCCCTTCCCCTTTGGGGTTTCTGTCCCCCGGAAACGAGGGAGATTTGTCGGAGACCCACTGACCGTAGGGAAGTAAATGAAGGGGGTGTAAAGACCATTGAGGTCGGGGTGAGGCTGTTATTCAATCTTCCATTCCACCTCCCACGCTGTAGCGTTACACATCACGCTCAAGCGTTCACATTCTTAAATTATGTTCATTCACTTTCTATATTTATCCAATAATCCGTCTAAATCTTTACATAACAACATAACTGCATAACATCAAAAATCACCACACCATTACATTAATCATTGCTATAATACACATAATTATCGTTATGCTGTTATGCAACGCCACCAAATATAAAAATAAAAATACATGCTCACACACAACATCCCTTCTACCTCCGTTAAATATATTTCAAATCTCTCTCCCTATGCACAAACACACGGGAAATGTACAGGAGTTTACTGTTACTTCAACAACATCACACAAATTAGAAGTGTGGGGCGCAGAAGGAGGTAAAGGAGGACGTGGTAGTACTAATACTAATGCCCATGGTGCATTAGGCGGTTATGCAATTGGTTATATCTCTTTATCAAAGAACAACAAAATTTATGTTTGTGTTGGTAGCAAAGGTGAAACCGCTCCTACTGACGGATATACCTCTTCATATGTACCACGTGGTGGAGCAGGAGGATATAATGGTGGTGGAAAAGGAGGAAATGCTGCCAAAAGCTATGGATCAAATCATACATATCTACGTGGTGGTGGAGGTGGCGGAGGAGCTACACATATTGCAATCACTACCAATAGAGGAGTATTAAAAAATTATTATTCAAATACATCTGAAATTTTACTTGTTGCAGGTGGCGGAGGTGGTTGTAGTGACGCCGTTGTTCTTACAAATAATAGTACAGCTTATTCTGGTGGCGGGGAAGCAGGTGGAAGTAGTCAGTATGCTGGTGGAACACAAACCACAGGGTATGCCTTTGGGCAAGGAGCAAATGCTTTAGATGAACCAACAGCTTTTGGATCAGGTATTGGTGAAGGAGATGGCGGCGGTGGCGGAGGCTGGTATGGTGGCTATGCATGTAGTGTTTCAAAAGATGGCAATAATGGTTCTGGTGGTGGCGGCTCTGGTCATATTAATACTTCTCGTATCTCAAATGGAAGTATGACTAATGGACTTAGATTAGGAAATGGTTATGCGATAATCACTTATCATCCAGCGTTATAAAGTAATAGGCTATATCAACAACTCGTTGTTATAGCCTATTCTTATTAAACAGTATAATAGTTCATTTAGTTTTATAGCACAGGCATCCAGGTAATTTTTGCATAACCCGTTCCTTCTCTTACACCTGATTGCATAGAGCCATTTGTAATTCTATCTGTATTAATATGACCAGAACCACCGCCACCACCACCAACATATACACTGCCACCTCCTCCATACCAGCCGCCACCGCCACCAGCACCATAGTCAGAATCACCGGAAACACAAATTCCGCCTTTCCCAAATGTAGCTGCAATTACTTGACTTGGGGTTGTTTTATTATTTGTGCCATAAGTTCCTCCAGAAGTTTGTGTCCCACCAGTTGCTGCTGTTTGTTGGATATATCCTGAATTACCTTTTAGATTTACTCCATAATTTGAATTCCCACCAGAAGAGCCTCCTCCTGAACCGCCGACAGCACCAGACCACTCAGCACCTCCTCCACCGCCAGCAACTAAAAGGACTTCGGATTTATTATTAACATAATTTTCTAAAGTTCCTCGATTGTTAGTTATGGTAATATGAGTAGCGCCACCACCATGCCTTCCCAAAGTATTAAGGGTCTCACCGCCGCCATTGTATGGTTGTCCTCCAACACAAATATATAATATATTGTTTTTTGAAATAGACATATTTCCATACGAATACCCTCCTTTACCAGGGGCACCTTCGCCTACGCCTTGACTTCCCCAAACTTCAAGCTTATAAGTAGTGGAAGAAGGTGCGGTGAACGTCTGTACACTTCCCGTGTGTTGTTACTTTTATAATCCCATTTGGGAAATTATTATACAAAACACTATATAAAAATAAGATGTAAATTTGATGGCTTACACTTTATAGTTTAAGCAGATATTGTCAAATAAAATCAAAACAACGTTCTTTTATCCTTATTTACACGGGAAGTGTACAAACTTTTACGGCGCCTGCAAGTACTGTTTATAAACTTGAAGTATGGGGAGCGCAAGGAGGTACAGGTTATCTACCAGAAGATAATACTATATATGACATTGGTGGTAAAGGAGGGTATTCCATGGGAACCCAAAAAGTATCAACTATACTATATATAGTTGTTGGTGGTTCAGGATTAAATTCGTCAAAATATGAATGTAAACCTATTAAAGGAGGATATAATGGAGGAGGAACAGGAGGTGCAAATGGAGATACTACTTGGGGAAGCGGTGGGGGTGCAACTCACATAGCTTCCTCAACAGGCCTTTTATCCTCTCTTTCTACAAATAAATCTTCTGTTATAATTGTTGCTGGCGGTGGCGGTGGTGGAGGAATATGTAGAGGTCATAATAAAAATAATGGTGGAAATGGTGGAGGTACTAATGGAAGTAATGGTAATGGTACAGAAATCGCTTATGGAGGTACTCAAACAAGTGCAGGAAATGGTGGCGATTTTGGAATAGGTGGAAGTTCATCTTCTGGCGGAATGGGAAGTGGTGGCGGTGGTGGCTATTATGGTGGTGGAACTGCTATTACATATGGTAGTTCCGCTGGTGGAGGATCTGGCTATATAGGTGGCGTTTCAAATGGCATCACAACTAACGGTGTTCAATCAGGTAATGGAAAAGCTCTTATCACTTGGATGCCAGTAATATAATAGGTATGGACTGTAACAGAGAGAAGTTACAGTCCATATTTTATAATGCAGGATGCCATGTAATTTTGCAATAGCCGTCACCGCTGTGTCCTGTTTCGGTGCCGTCAGAAGTAGAAGGCATAGTTTCATTTCCTGCAATAGTACTTCCGTTTGTAACTCCTCCAATATAACCAGAACCGCCACCTGCACATGAACTGTTCTCTATCTTTTGTCCTTCACTTAAATCACAATAACCTCCATAGTATCCTCCTCCACCACCAGGAATACCAATTGTTTGTCCCGTATAATTTTTACCTGTATCAGAATAACTTTGCCCAAGTCCAAAAGAATACCCAGAAGATTGATTAGCAACCTTTGAAGTATTATGTGTCGCTCCTCCAGAGATTCCCCCTCCATATCCATATGGACCAGAATGGATATTTGATGTCCATGATACACCGCCTCCACCACCGGCAACAATTAATACCTCTGTTGTTTTAACTGAAGAATAGTTTTTCAATTGTCCATCACTTCTTTTCGTTGATGTTATGGAAGTACACCCTCCTCCAGAACCAGCAACTTCGTCATCTGAATAATCCCAAGAAGAAGCACCACCACCATTCCATCCTCCATTTGCATTTTTACCAACTTGACCATCAGTTCCTTTTCCTCCAACAGCAATATATAAATAATTATTGATGGATAACGATATATTACCTACAGAGTATCCTCCTCCAGCATATCCTGTTTTTAATGCACCTTGCAAGCGAGACTTACCACCACTTGCGCCCCACACTTCTAATTTATGTATAGCTGTAGAAGAGGCTGTAAAAGTCTGTACATTTCCCGTGTAAATATGGAATTATATATCGACACCAGGAATTAATTTGACATATATCACTTTAGTCATAGCACTAAAAGAAAGAATTTGTTTGAAAGTAATTTGTTTTGTTTAATATTTTCACTTTTTAGTTTTAACAAGTATAAAAACACGGGAAATGTACAAACGTTTACCGCACCTCTAAACGCAAATTATGTGCTTGAAGTTTGGGGGGCCGCAGGTGGTTCTGTAGGTCATTCTACTTCGGCTGCATATACTTCAACAGGCGGGCTAGGTGGATATTCTTATGGAATAATACAAAATTTGTCTGCTGGCGCTAACTTATATGTTTGCATAGGCGGAAAGGGTGGAGATAACAGAACACCTATGGTAAGTGGAAGTGAAAAAACAATAGCTGGAGGATATAATGGTGGAGGTACAGCATATCTTTCATATGATCAGCATGAATTTATTGTATCAGGCGGTGGTGGTGCTACTCATATAAGCAAATCTAATAATCGTGGTGTATTATCAAATTACAAAAATTATAAAAATGAAGTAGTAATTGTGGCTGGTGGAGGAGGTGGCTCTACAGATAATTTGCTTGATACACGCGAATATGATACATGGTATGGTGTGAATAGAGGAGGCTCTGGCGGTGGAACAACAGGTGGAAATCCTACAGCCGCTCCAAATCAACATGAAATACAACAAAATATTAATGTTTCTAATATGGGAGGTGGTTATAACTATGCAGGTGAGAACGTAAACCTAGGGACTGATAAAGCATCTCTTCCAAATAATGCAGTATATACTAACGCTGATTTTGGAAAGGGATGGAGTGGGACAGCCAACTGTGGCAATAAACAGATTGCAGGTGGTGGGGGCGGCTGGTATGGCGGTGGCTCCAGTTGGGGACTAGGTGCAGGTGGAGGATCTGGATATACTGGAGGTGTATCAAATGGATTTATGCAGAATGGTATACTATCAGGAAATGGAAAGGCTGTTATTTCTTGGCATCCTGCATTATAAGAAATACAACATAACTCTCTCATAATTTGCGTAAAATCAAACATACAGATAATTGTATGCAAATACGCAAATTATGAGAGTATTTTGTATTTAGCAAAAATAAGCAGAATAAATATCATGTTTACAGATGCTAAATATCATACTTTTGATAGTAAAAAATTATAGTTATAATAAACAACTATAACCAATAAGGTAATAGGCTATATCAACTATATTCTGATATAGCCTATTTTACTTATAGTACTGGCATCCAAGTGATTAATGCTTTACCATCACCAGATTGAACTCCTGCTGTAGTTGAGCCATTCAAAATTCCACCTATATAGCCGGATCCGCCTCCGCCTGACCCATCGGTAGAAGTATATGAGGAACCACCACCATACCAGCCTCCTCCGCCTGCGCCTTCTGAATTTGATTGAATTCTGGCATCTCCACCTTTCCCAAAAGAACCATTTTGATATCCACCACCACCAGCAGTTTGTGTTCCTCCTTTTCCATTTGAATAAGTACTACCATTTAAATTATAAGCATCTTGTCCTACATTTCCACCTCCATCTCCACCATGTGAATTAGCATCTGCTCCACCGCCACCACCTGCAACAAGCAATACTTCATTTTTATTATTCACATAATTAGCAAGCACCCCTCTATTGTTGGAAATTGCTATATGAGTGGCACCACCACCTCCCATTTGGCCTGTACCACCTCCATTATATCCACCACTCTTTTCATGATAACTATTATCACTACCACTTGTCCCTTTTCCACCTACAACTATATAAAGTGTTATGGATGATTCTAAAGACTTATTACCACAACTATAACCACCTTTGCCCGGAAAACCATTAGAACCTCCTTGTGCTCCCCATACCTCAAGTTTGTATGTAGTGGCAGAAGGTGCTGTAAAAGTCTGTACACTTCCCGTGTGTTTCTACAAAAAATCCTTTTGGGTAAAAATATCAGACATAATTATTTCTAAGAAAACAAGAAATTAGAATAACTATATATGCTATCATTTATAAGATACAAAATAGATATTATCTTATGGAAAAGTTATAAATGTATAAAATATCACTTTTTGAAAAGTGTTTTTTTGCTAAATCCTTAACTTTTTGAAAAGTTATATATATATTTGCATCATAAACTATATTATATACGGATATGGAACAAGTTGATATTCTACCATTGATAAATATTTATCATAGAAGATTAGCTGCGACTAATTTGGACTTTAAGAGATTCTTACATACACAAATTAATTGGAATGTAAGACTCATTGGGATTAAAGGACCACGTGGAGCAGGAAAAACAACGCTAATACTTCAGCATATTAAGGAAACATTTAGTAATCCTGATGATACATTATGGGTTTCTTTGGATAATCTGTGGTTTCAGAACAATAGTCTTTCTGAATTAATAGAATATTTATATACCCATGGAATCTCAACAATATTTCTAGATGAAGTACATAAATATAAGGGCTGGACACAGTTACTTAAAAATATATATGATAGTTATCCAGATTTAAATATTGTATATACGGGATCATCAATGCTTGAAATTGATAATTCAAAAATTGATCTATCTAGAAGACAATCCTTATATACTCTCCCCGAGATGTCGTTCCGTGAATATATAGAGTTTGCATGTAATATTCATATCCCTATAATAACGTTGGAAGAACTGCTAAGCAATCATGTAAAGTTAGCAATGGATATCACAAGCAGAATCAAGATATTGAAATATTTTAATGATTACCTAGAACATGGATGTTATCCTTTCTTTGTAGAAGCGCATGAGGATTTTTTAATGCGCTTAGCCGCGACGGCTACCCTTGCAATAGAATCAGATATGCCTGCAGTGGAAAATGTTACTTATGCGACCGTTGAGAAAACAAAAAGATTGTTGGCAATCATTGCTCAGAACGTTCCACTTGTTCCTAATGTGAATAAGCTGACAAATTCTCTTTCGTCAACAAGAGATGTATGTATAAAAATGCTATACACTCTTGATAAAGCACACATTCTTTCTCTCCTTACACGCGAACTAAAAAGTTATAAGCACTTGGTTACGCCTGAGAAAATCTACCTTTCCAATACCAATCTCATGTCTGCATTAGCAAGTTCTACTAATGAAGGCAATAGAAGAGAGACTTTCTTTAATAATCAAATGCAGCAAGTCTCTCAAGTACAAACAGCTGTAAAAGGGGATTTTTTAATTAATGGAAAATACTTGTTTGAAGTAGGTGGTACATACAAGACATTTGAACAGATCAAAGATGAACCAAATAGTTTTCTTGCAATAGACAATATGGAAATAGGTGTTGGAAATAAAATTCCGCTTTGGATGTTTGGCTTATTATATTAGATACCTTTTAAAATAATAAAAACAGTGTTGACCTTCTTCTAAGGCTATCACTGTTTTTTATATTTATAAATTTGTCCATTATTTTTGATTTTAAAATAACATTGTAACAACACACGGGAAAGGTACAGACATTTACAACCCCTACTACTACAACTTATATTGTAGATATATATGGAGCAGGTGGTGGTTATGATAGTGACGCAAATATCGGCAAGGGAGGAACAGGTGGAAGAGTAAATGCAAAGAAGAGCATTAACTCTGGGACAGTATTAAATATTTATGTTGGAGGAAAGGGGCCAGATAACCAAAAAGGATCATCTACAGGTGGCTGGAATGGTGGCGGTGGATATACGGGAACAGGAACTGCTGGTGGTGGCGGTGGTGCAACCGATATAAGAATTAGTGGTACAAATATTTCCAACAGACAACTTGTTGCTGGTGGTGGCGGAGGTGGAGGATATTCTGTTAATGGAGCAGGAAATGGTGGCGTAAGTGGATCAGGAAATAATGGCGTATTAGCTAATGGTTCTTCTTCTAGTGACGGAGGTGGCGGAGGTGGTGGCTACTATGGTGGTACTGGCGGTAAAACCAATACTTATCAATCAAGAGGTGGTTCAAATTATGTAGGAAGCGGATGGTCTTCTATTTACAACGGTGGTTCTTCAAACAGAGGCAATGGTAGCTGTAAGATTACATACCATCCTGCGTTATAGAGTAATAGGCTATATCAATAATTTAGTTGATATAGCCTATTTAATTAAGATAGTTTTAAAATGTGTTATAAAAATTTATAGTACTGGCATCCAAGTGATTACAGCATAGCCATCACCGGAACGAACTCCTGTTTGCATAGATCCATTTTTAACTAAAGAGGTATTTATATACCCTGAGCCACCACCACCTGCACCACCAGTATAATAGTAGCTAGATCCTCCTCCATACCAACCGCCACCACCAGCGCCCCCAGAGTCATAATCATTTTCACCTGTTGGGGAGATAGGCATATCACCCCCCTTACCAAATGAACCAGATTTTCCTCCTGCGCCACCAGCCGATTGAGTACCTCCTTTACCACTTTTTTCATTTGCATTAGATGAACTGTCTCCTCCATCTGTTCCAGTTGTACCACCTCCATGTCCTGGAGTTAAACCATGATCCGTGCCTCCACCGCCACCAGCAACGAGAAGTATTTCAGATTTATTATTCACATAATTTGCTAACACTCCTCTATTGTTTGTAATTGCTATGTGTGTAGCGCCGCCGCCACCGCAACCTCCCCAAGAACGTTTATGTACCTGAGCATTACCACCACCATTATAACCACCACATGAAGCAGTTGTCTCTGTATCTGTTTTTGCACGAGTAGACCGTCCTTGTCCTCCTACACAGACGTATAGTGCTTTATTATTGGTGGTGGTATAAGACGCTTTGGCATATCCTCCTGTGCCTCCTCCAACGTTGCCACTTCCCCAAATTGCTAGATAATATGTAGTGGCATGTGGTGCGGTGAAAGTCTGTACACTTCCCGTGTTTTGCTACGCTGAAAAAACATGAAGTGAAAATATTAAACAAAACAAACAGCTTTCTGATAAAATCTATCTTTTATTGTCATGGCTATGCTTAAAACAATATGTGTCAAATTAATTCCTGGTGTCGATATCTAATCCCATATTTACACGGGAAATGTACAAACATTCACCGCACCTTTGGCTAAGAATTATCGCTTAGAAGTTTGGGGGGCACAAGGAGGAGGGGCTGGTGGTAAAGGAGGTCATTCTTGTGGATATAAAAATATAGAATCTCAAGAGGAGCTATTTATTTGTGTAGGTGGTGAAGGAAAACCAACTGCGGGGCGTGATATATCATCAACATCTTCTTGTGGTGGATATAATGGCGGAGGAAATGCTCAGGTTATGGAGTTTTCATGGGGAGGTGCTGGAGGCGGTGGAGCAACTCATATAGCAATTACCAACAATAGGGGGGTGCTTGCTAATTATGTGAATAATAAAAATGAGGTTTTAATTGTTGCTGGTGGCGGAGGTGCAAAGGATGGGGGGCTAAATGCCGGCGATGGTGGAGGATTTTTTGGTACAAATGGAGCAAATAAAGATGATGTAGAGCGAAGTGGAGAAGGTGGTACTCAAGATTCTGGTGGCAATGGAGGAAATGATGGGACTTTTGGTAAAGGTGGTGATGTACCTATTGGTCCTGTGACCATCATGGATTCAGGTGGTGCAGGTGGTGGAGGTTGGTACGGTGGAGGATCAACATTTATCTATTGGTCAGCATCTGGTGGAGGTGGCTCTGGATATATAGGAGGAGTTACAAATGGTACCATGCAAACAGGAGTTCAATCTGGTAACGGAAAAGCAGTAATTACTTGGCATCCAAATGTATAATTCATTTTGAATGAATATTTGTACAAAGAAAATTCTCTCATAATTTGCGTAAAATCAAGTTGTTTATAAGTTGCTTGTAAATACGCAAATTATGAGAGTAGTTATATTATGTCACTATATACCTTAAATAAGTATCATGTTTACAGATGATAAGTATCATACTTATGGATAGAAAATACCATAGTTATGGAGACAGTTTATAATACTGGCATCCAGGTGATTAGTGCTTTTCCATTACCACTTTGCACTCCAGCTGTTGTTGTACCATTCGTAACTGTACCAACATATCCAGATCCTCCAGAACCGGAACAAGCAGAATTATTGCCTTCTAACTGACATGCATTACCACCATACCAGCCACCGCCTCCTCCACCATTTCCCTCAGCACCACCATTTCCATGCTTTGTTTTAGTTTTTCCATCTTGCCCTTGTCCAAAAGCATAACCTGAATTTTGAGTAGCACCAGTTATAGTATATACATTACTAACACTAATAGCATTTCCTCCATTTAGGCCACCACCATATCCAACTTTAGTATAAAAACCATTTCCTCCTCCACCACCTGCAACCAGAAGAACTTCTGATTTATTATTAATATAACTAGATAATACACCTCTATTATTTGTAATAGCAATATGAGTAGCGCCTCCACCACCCGCTGCCCCCGTATAACTAGAAAAGCCATTACCACCTTTACCTCCTCCATTATATCCTCCTGCACCTCCGTTTGAACCAGAATTAGAACCTCCTTGTGATCCTATACATATGTACAATTTATTGGATAAATTAAGATTTTTGAATCCAATTGTGTATCCTCCTTTTCCTCCATATGCAGCACCATTGTAAGTCCCCCCCTGTGCTCCCCACACTTCAAGTTTATAAGAAGTGGCAGAAGGAGCGGTGAAGGTTTGTACACTTCCCGTGTATTGCTACCACAATAATTACAGAAAATGAATTTTCTTGATGTTTCCTTATATTCAAGGATATTATAGATGCTATTTTTGAGATATAATCTTCATAAATCTTGTTTTATCTAAATATTTGCTTTATATTTGCATCAAAACAATTTTTGTAAGTTATGGAAGCGGTATTAGACAGATATACAGTTGAAGTTCCACAAGATGATTTGAAGTTGTTCAAGTCATTGATTAAAAAGATGGGTTGGGCTGTACATAAACAAAAAAAAGGACTAGCAGAACAATCTTTAGCAGAAATACAAGCAGGTAAAGTATTTAAAGCTACTGATGTAGATGATTTATTCAATCAGTTGGAAAAATGAAATACGAGATTGTTTATACCAGTAAGTTTAAGAAATCATACAAACTATGCAAGCGCAGAGGATTTGATGTCTCCTTGTTAAAGGAGGCTATCGAAATTCTTGCTACTAAAGGAACTTTACCTCCCCATTACAACCCACATATTTTGTCTGGTAAATGGTCTGGTGTATGGGAGTGTCACATAAAACCAGACTGGCTTTTATTATGGAAGCAAAATGATGCAGTACTGGAATTAATCTTGGTTGCTACAGGAACTCATTCTGATATATTCTAGTTTTAGTTATAGCGCAAACTTCTCGGTTTGCGTCTTTTGTTTTTCACCATTAGTTGTTTATATTTTTCACTTTGTAAATTTTACATGTAACAATACACGGGAAGTGTACAAACATTCACTGCACCTTTAGCGAAAGATTATAGACTTGAAGTATGGGGGGCACAAGGAGGACATCCTAATGGCGGTAAAGGAGGATATTCTTATGGCACCATAACAAATGCCAATGGAAATACTCTTTATGTGTGTGTTGGTGGTCAAGGTGCTATTAATTCTGGATCTACAGGAGGTACAGGAGGATATAATGGAGGTGGAAATGGAGGTAAAGCTTTAGAACCATATGGTGGAGGAGGTGGCGGTGGCGGAGCCACACATATAGCAACAACAAGTGGAACTCTTTATACACTATTAAATAATTCTTCTACTAAGGGCACTGTCCTTCTCGTTGGTGGTGGAGGAGGTGGTGGCACTACTTGGGGGCAGGATTATATTTTTGGTGGTACTGGAGGAGGAACTAGTGGGGGTAATAGTTTAAATACTTTTACTGAAGATTCGGGTGGTAGAGACGGTTGCCCAATATCATCAGGTGGGAGCAGCTCTAATTATTATTCATTAGGAAAAGGGCAAGATGGTGTAGCTTCAACACTAGGAAGTCATGGAGGAGAAGGTAATGGAGGAGCTGGTGGGGGATACTATGCTGGTTTTTCAAACCAGAAAACGGGTTACGCTTCAAATGCATGTGGGGGAGGCGGTTCTGGTCATATTAACACTTCCAAAATTTCAAGTGGTTCTATGTCAAACGGAATACAATCAGGTAATGGAAAAGCACTAATTACCTGGATGCCAGTACTATAATCTGTATAAAAGATTTATGACTTAGATATTTTTTTCTTTGGTTAGAGCGTATTTTTTTCTAGGTAAGGAGTAAAATAATCCTAGTTAAGGGGCATAATACAACAACTCTCATAATTTGCGTAAAAACAGAAAACAGATGCATCGTCTGCAAATGCGCAAATTATGAGAGAGTTTTATATTCTGCTATTTATGTATGATAAGTATCATGTTTAAAGCAGCTAAGTATCATACTTATGGTAGATAAATATCATAGTTAGTGAGCCTAATTATAGTGAAGGATGCCATGTGATTTTGCAATATCCATTACCTCTGTGTCCCGTTTCGGTTCCTCCAGTTGGCGATGGCATACTTTCGTTTCCAGCTTTCATAACTGTATTTGTGAATACATAGCCACTATAGTGGTTAGGCTGGCCAGTATGGATAATGTTTGAGGAAGTAGAAGATTCACTAATGGCATTACAACCAGTGTGACCTGAGATGAAGGATGAGCCTCCTGCACCAGAACCAACTATACTTCCATTATAACCGCCACCGCCACCGCCATAGTAGCCGCCGCCACCACCACCGTGGTTATTGTCATAATCATGAGCACCACCAATTCCAAAAGAGCCTTTATTGATGATACCATCTGAGAAACCTTTCCCACCTTTTCCTCCAGAGATTTGATTGCCGCCTTCTGCTACAGTATATTGTTGTGCATTTTCACTTTTTGAAGAAGAGCCATTTTGCCCCGACAAACCACCAGAATTTCCTCCATCACTACCCGAATTATAATGTTCTGATCCTCCACCGCCGCCGGCAACTATTATTCTTGATTTCAGAGAATTAAAATTATTCCAATTTCCATTCACTAATCTAATATCTGTAGCTCCACCGCCACTTAGACTATTATAAGATGTAGCTGCAGATCCTCCACCATTAAAGGTGTTGTTAATAGTTTCTTCACCAGTTTGACCTACATAGATATAAATTGATAGACTAGAAGTTAATATTGTCTCTCCTGAGACGTATCCTCCTTTTCCTCCATATACGGTATTATTTACATTAGCAACTGGGGTTCCATTGTGTGTTTTACCAATGTATGCATTGCCACCACTTGCCCCCCAACATTCAACCTTAAAATAATGTGTCTTAGGCAAAGATAACTCCTGTACACTTCCCGTGTGTTGTTACTTTTATAATCCCATTTGGGAAATTATTATACAAAACACTATATAAAAATAAGATGTAAATTTGATAGCTTACGCTTTATAGTTTAAGCAGATATTGTCAAATAAAATTAAAGCAACGTTCATCCATCCTTATTTACACGGGAAGTGTACAGGAGTTTACAGCAACCTCAACAACATCACATAAGCTGGAAGTATGGGGCGCTCAAGGAGGAGGACCTGGTGGGAAAGGAGGTTATTCTGTGGGAAGTAAAAAATTAAATTCTTCAAATAAATTATATATTTGCGTAGGATCTACAGGAGGAAAATATTCTGGCAATAATGGAGGCAGTGCGGGGTTTAATGGAGGTGGCAAAGGAGGAAATGGATATCAAGGAGGATATACACATACAATATCTGGAGGGTGTGGTGGTGGGGGAGCCACACATATTGCTATAACAAATGACAGAGGAGTTCTAAAAAACTATTCATCACAGAATTCAGAAATTATTATAGTAGCTGGTGGTGGCGGTGGTGACGTAGGAGGAAGTACTGCAGGTGTTGGGGGAGGAACTAATGGTGGAAATACTGTCAGTTATGGTAATACATATTCTATTGCAGGTGCCACACAAAGTACAGGATATGCTTTTGGACAAGGGCAAGATGGAATGACAAAGACATCAGCTGGTACTTGGGGGGCAGAAGGCAATAGTGGTGGAGGAGGTGGTTGGTATGGAGGACCAACCATTCAAAAAATGGGTGATAATTCTGATTGTGCAGGTACTGGCGGCTCTGGTTATATTGGAGGGGTTACTAATGGATCAACAACCTCAGGAATTAGAGAAGGAAATGGATATTGCAAAATTACATGGATGCCTGTACTATAATAATAAAGTGCAAACAATTATGTTTGCACTTATTTTATGGAAGTTGTTGCCATGTAATCAAAGCATAGCCTGCACCCTCTCTAACACCAGATTGCATGGAGCCGTTTTTAATAGATGAATGTAAATGACCAGAACCACCGCCACCAGTACCAGCATATGCAGTGGATCCACCACCGCCATACCAGCCTCCTCCTCCGCCAGCACCTTTTTCATATATATTAACTTGGACAGAAGAACCTCCAAGACCAAAAGAACCATTTTGTCCAGCTCCCTTCCCTTCTCCTGCAGATACCCCACCAGCACCACCTGCAGAATCCGTTCCTCCTTTTCCATTATTATTTACACTAAATCCGTCATGTTCATATGCTCCCGTACCATCACTTCCTGCAGAGCCACCTCCGGCACCTCCTTCTCCATCATATGTTAACTCATTTCCTCCTCCACCACCAGCTACTATTAGAACAGAGGATTGGTGATTTGCATAATTTTTTAATTCACCTCTATCATTATTTAATGCTATATGTGTTGCACCGCCTCCTCGCGCGTGGCCTGCGCCACCACCATTAAATCCATACTCTCTTGCCATATTATAATTACCAAATCCTTGTTTATCAGTATCTACAACATCTGCATAATTATAGCCTTTTTGACCAACACAAATATAAACGATATTATTCTGTGATAAATCTATTTGACCTTTTGCATATCCTCCTTTTCCTCCTGGTGCAGTACGAGTATTTCCATTCCATGAAGAATTCAAAACACTTGTACCTTGAGCTCCCCATACTTCTAGCTTATATTTTGTAGTAACAGGTATTGTTAATGTCTGTACACTTCCCGTGTATTTGTGCAACAAAAATCAATATTTCGAATTTATTCAACAAACAAGTTTTGTATGCACATATTTTATCTGACATGCAAAAGCGTTACATAACAGCATAACAACAATTCTTCTGTACGATTACAATAATTACAGTAATTACAATAGGAATATTATGCTAACTATCCTGTAGAAAGATAGCTAATTTTATTGTGATGGACTTTTTTCTACTGTAATTACTGTAATTGTATATATGTGTTCTTTTTGTTATGCTGTTATGTAACGCAATAAGTATGCCGTCATGGTATAGACGGATTATAGAACCATTATAGGGGCTTTTTCTGAATAACAATGAAAAAAAGGTTATACCAATCTGTTTGATGGTATAACCCTTTAGTATTTATAGTATATGCCTTAAGTTATTAAGGCTCTATTTGCTTAGATTAGAATGAAGTATAGAAGTCTATAATTCTTCTCAAAGCCCTGCTGCAAACAGGACAGAACACAGGATTTTCATTTGTACGCATACGACAATCGTATGATGGACGATAAACACCTTTCAGCGAATAGCCTGCACCCTCAAAAACGCCAACCTTTTTCTTTGATTTTGTCGTGACTTCTGTTGGTACCTTAGTGTTGGCATCAAGCATATCTTCCCATTTGCCGTGGAAGTTGACAAGAGTGGTTAGGTTGGCTTCCCATGGTTCTACATCATGTGGATATGCAGGAATAGGTTCGAAATCGTAGGCGTATTCGTCACCGAGTCCACCAAAGCTATGTCCAAACTCGTGAACAACAACCTGTGGAGTATACTTGTTGTCTGCAGGCGACAGCAGATAGCTATTCAAGATACCGCCACCACCATATTTTTCTGTATTCACAAGAATAATGATATGCTCGTATGGAATACCAGCAAGTACATCGTGTAACTTCTTGAGGTGCAGCGTGGTTAGATATCTGTTGCTATAGAAAGTATCGAAGTTACTTTGGAGGGCTGTATTCTTCCATATTCCTTCGTGAGGAATACTTGTTTCACTGTCAAAAGAAGGACTTTCAACGGCAGTAATCATGAACCTATCCTTCATACTTTTGAATGGTTCGTATTCAAACAGATAGCCCATGCAACGTTTCACGTCCTCAAGAAACTTAGGCATCTCCTCTTTTTTATATCCCTCAGCAACATATGCCAAACGAATACATTTATTACTGTCGGCAGGTGCAAGCATCGTTGTATAAGGAGTAACATAGCTTTCTCCTATCTTACGAATAAGAATATCGGTAGGTACAACCTGATGTGTGAGTGTTGAGGTAATCTCTCGACGATTGTTATAAAGATCAAGTGTTACATCTACCGTATCTTTTGGCATAGGAACAAGGAACACATTTTCAAATGCTTGTGTGTTCTTCTCTGCCTCAGGATATGTTAGCCATTCCTGAAAAAGTGTAGAAAAGGAATTGCGATATATAACCTTTTGTGATTTATGTTCTCGAACTATAATCTGACCGTTTCCCTCCATAGGTAATTCTGTAAGTCGGTGTTTCTTACCATACCATCTTGGGGATGTCGATAGCTCATCTACGGAAATATGCTGCTCTTTTGCATTTCCACTGAATATATAATCTATACGTAGGGTTCTATCAGTAAAATACTTGTCAAAGTTCTGTGCTTTCACACTCATTACTGTAGAAAGCAGAATTAAGGATAATAATATTTTTCTCACGAGTTAATTTGTTTTTCTGATGATTATTTCCCCTTTCCTCCTAATAATCAAAGTAGGAAAGGGGGTATTAATTGTATCAATACAGTTTCAGTCTGTCGCCAACTCTCAACTGATAGTCAGCATCCAAATGGTTTTTCTTATACAGACTCTTTAGTCTAATACCATACTGCTGGGCTATAGAATACATACTTTCGCCATTCTTTACAATATGTGGACGACGCTTATATTCTTTTGGAGCTTTAGAGCGCTTTTTCTTTAACCATATAATTTCACCAGCTACCAGATTGTCTTTGCGATTGCGCTCGTTGTATTTAGCCAGTTTGCGATATGAGATACCAATCTCCTTAGCTATACTCTTCCATGTATCGCCTTGACGGGCGTTAAGATAATAATTCTTATTGTAAATATGGATAGAATGAAGTGTTCCACCAACGCGTGCAGGCTGATCAGTAGAATTATGCTTAGCCATAAACTTATCATAACCAGTTGCAGAATCGTATTCATATAATTTGTACAACTGGATAATCTCAATAAGTTTATTGGCATATTGCGGATTGGTAGCATATCCACAGGCTTTCAAACCATAAGCCCATCCTTGATAGTCAGTACGACTCAATCTAAACAAACTGGCATAACGAGAATTGTCATGAAGGAATTTAGAATGATCCTCGTAGCTCTGCAACACGTTATCATAAGCTCTGAAACATTCCCCCTTTTCGTCATCATCATGATATATACCTCTTCCTTCCCAACCATGGCATTTAATTCCGAAATGGTTGTTGCCCTTTACCGACAGTTCACTTCGTCCTGCACTACTTTCAAAAAGTCCCTGAGCAAGAGTTATACTTGCTGGGATACCATAGCGCAACATCTCATGAATAGCCAAATCTTTATATTGATATATATACTGCTGATAAACTTGATTCCATCTCATTTGGGCTATAGAAATAGATGAAACCAACGTCGAAAGCAATAGGAATAAAACTCTTTTCATATTCTGCAAAATTACGAAATATCATAAAAAAACAAAAAAAAACAGATACGTTTAAGAATAATTAGTATTTTTGTAAAAAATGCAGTCACCAAATAAAATCATATTGGCCATAGGTTCCAATAACAATGCTGAATCCAACATTGCTTTGGCTAAAATGAAGATACAATCTCTTTTTAAAGATGTTGTCTTCACAGAAGAACTATGGACCGATCCTATTGATATGCCTGAAGGAACAGAACCTTTTCTCAATTGTCTTGCAAAAGGTTACACGCGACATGGATTATCTCAAATAAAAATGGGATTAAAGCGTCTTGAACGCGAATGTGGGAACAGCAAAGCCAAACGCTCTGGCAACATTATAGTTCTTGATGTAGATGTATTACAATATGGTGAGGAAAAACTGAAGGAAAGCGACTGGCAACGCTATTATATCAAGAAACTAATAAGACAATTATGAAATAATCATCCTAAAATTTGGTTATCTCATCCAAAAACATTACTTTTGCACCCGATTTGATGGTTCCGTAGCTCAGTTGGATTAGAGCAACAGCCTTCTAAGCTGTGGGTCTTGGGTTCGAACCCCAACGGAATCACTCGTCACAAAAAAGCCATCCAAAAGGATGGCTTTTTTGTTTGTCCTAAAACAACAACCAAAGCGCTGCTGGAACTTGGGTTCGAACCCTATAAAATCACAATATTAAGCCATCCAAAAGGATGGCTTTTTTGTTTGTCCTAAAACAACAACCAAAGCACTGTTAGAACTTGGGTTCGAATCCTATAAAATCACAATATAATATTAAACAATCCTTTTGGATGGCTTTTTTGTTATTTATTTCAACATAATTTCAGAGTCTTCAATCCATTCTGCAAAATCAAGGGTTGATGATACCGATTGAGTAAACACATAAGCACCAACATTAACAACATGTCCTGATTTAAACTCAACATTGTTATAACTGTCTGAATAAAGTGTGTGTGTTTATTTATATCTTCACCAATAATCTTAATACTATTACAAATAATATTGTTTACTATTTTCATGTACAATTTCTATTCTGTATAAACACACGGGAAATGTACAGACTTTCACAGCACCATCAGCTACCACTTATAAGTTGGAAGTATGGGGAGCACAGGGAGGTGCTTCATATGGCGCAACAGGGGGGAAAGGCGGTTACTCCAATGGTGTAATATCAATAAACACAAACAACAATTTATATATATGTATAGGTCAATATACTGGAGATGTAGGAAGTACATATGATAGTAGTGGTATTTCTGCATACAATGGTGGTGGAAAAGGTTCTAGTTCAGGTGGTGGTGCTACCCACATTGCAAAAGCAAATAGAGGAGAGCTTAAAAATTATTCTTCATATAAATCAGAAGTATATATTGTTGCTGGTGGTGGAGGAGCTGGAGCCGATTCACAACTTGGAACCGGTTCAGGTGGCTCAGGTGGTGGAACAGCAGGAGGAAATGGTGTAAGCACATCATCTCTATCAGTGATGGCTACAGGTGGATCGCAAACTAGTGCGGGTGTTAATGGTAAATGGGGAAATAGTGCTACAACTGTAGTAAATGCTCCTGGATTTGGTCAAGGAGGAGGTTGCCATGCTGAGAATAATAATTATGGCGGCGGTGGCGGCGGCGGCTGGTATGGTGGTGGTGGAAATCCTGTTGGAGGAAGTGGTGCAGGTGGCTCTGGCTATATAGGTGGCGTTTCTAACGGTTCAACAACTAGCGGTGTACAATCTGGACACGGAAAGGCTGTAATTACATGGCATCCTATCATTTAGCTTTGATTAACACATAAATAACACTCTCATAATTTGCATTTTTGCATACAAGTCTCTGTATGTTTGAATTTATACAAATTATGAGAGTTGTTCTTTATAATACAGGTATCCAAGTAATTTTAGTTTGCCCGTTACCCCATCTTATACCCTTTTCCATAAAGCCATTTGTAATGACAGAGGTGTTAATATGTCCAGAGCCTCCTCCACCACTAGATGAACTTCCGGTTGCTCCTCCACCACCATACCAGCCTCCGCCACCGCCTCCACCACCATCTGTGCCTCCTGTATATGCAGCACCTCCACGTCCAAAACTTCCATTTTGATATCCTATTCCACCAGAAGTTTGAGTTCCCCCAAATCCTGTCCCACTCACATGTTCTGTAATATTATAATCATCTCCTTTTATTCCTCCACCATGACCTCCTGAACCAGAGTCCCAATCAGAGCCTCCACCACCACCTGCAACTAATAACACTTCTTGTTGATATTTCTCATAGTTATATAATTCTCCTCTATTAGTTGTTGCTATATGAGAACAGCCCCCCCCAATCCGTTGTCCAAAACCTCCTCCATTGTATGCAATATGAATTTCTGAGTATGGTCCTGAAAATAGATACCCTGCTTGTCCATTGCATATATATATACTTCTATTTAAAGTTAAAACCATTTTACCTGTAGCATATCCGCCTAATCCACCATGTGATGTACAATTTTCGCCACTTGCACCCCAACATTCTATCTTATAACTTGTAGAATGCGGTGCAGTGAAAGTCTGTACACTTCCCGTGTGTTGTTACTTTTATAATCCCATTTGGGAAAATATTATACAAAACACTATATAAAAATAAGATGTAAATATGATGGCTTACGCTTTATAGTTTAAGCAGATATTGTCAAATAAAATCAAAACAACGTTCTTTTATCCTTATTTACACGGGAAATGTACAGACATTTACCGCAGAAATTACAGGTACTCACGCACTAGAAGTATGGGGAGCCGAAGGAGGATATACTAATTTATCAGGAAAAGGAGGCTATGCCAAAGGAAACTATAACATTAATAAACAAAATAAACTTTATATAGTATGTGGCGGAAAAGGTGGTCAAGGGGCAATGACTAATTTTGGAGCAAACGGAGCTGGAGGGTATAATGGTGGAGGTGCAGGTGGAAAAGGTAGCAGTCAATACCCTGACAGGACAAATTATGCATGGGGTGCTGCAGGTGGCGGTGGTGCAACACATATTGCTACTGTAACTGGAATCTTATCATCATTATCTTCAAACAAAGCAGCAGTTTTAATTGTTGCTGGTGGCGGTGGCGGAGCATGTCAGAACTATGATATGATTAATGCTAACATTAAGTCAGGTGGAGATGGAGGAGGAACGACAGGAGAAGATGGAAAACCACAAAGAAATGATAATTCTTTTTCTGCAAAAGGTGCATCTCAATCTTCAGGTTATTCGTTTGGTCAAGGACAAAATGGAACATCAAAAGAATATTGGGCTTCCTGCGGTGCAGAAGGTAATGGTGGTGGCGGAGGTGGTTACTATGGTGGTTATTCATGTCAAAAATCTGGTGAGAATTCTAACTATGGTGGTGGTGGCGGCTCTGGATATATAGGTGGTGTTACAAATGGTTCAACAACCGCAGGAGTTCAGAGTGGTAATGGAAAAGCATTAGTCACCTGGCATCCAAACATATAATTTCATTAGGATACTCTTAGAATTCGTTTTGGATGAAAATATAAATTCTCTCATAATTTGCGTAAAAACAGAAAACAGATGCATCGCCTGCAAATACGCAATTTATGAGAGTAGTTGTATAATGTCACTATGTACCTTAAATAAGTATCATGTTTACAGATGATAAGTATCATACTTATAATAGATAAACATCATAGAAAGGCAGTCTTTATTATAGTACAGGCATCCAAGTTATTAAACAATAGCCATTGCCTGGGTGACCGGTTTCAGTTCCACCTCCAGGCTTAGGGAATGTTTGATTACCAGCTATAGTTTGCCCATTGGTTAGCATTGTACCTATGTGGCCTGATCCTCCTCCTGCATTTACATATGTGTTATCTGTAGTTGGGATAACAGTGTATCCACCGTACCACCCCCCGCCTGCACCAGGAATTTCTGAATTATTTGTTACAGTTGATGCAGACTGCCCTAATCCAAAAGCATATCCTGAGGTTTGAGTTGCTTGTCTAGAATTATCATATGTACTACTATTACCAAAATATACCTTACTTCCTTTTTCGCCACCGCCATATCCATTATTTGCATCTCTTATGCCTCCGCCTCCGCCTGCAACAATTAGAACAGCTGTATTCTTTACAGATTCATAATATTTTAGTTGTCCATCATTAATTTTACTTGTTTGAATGGATGTACAACCTCCACCACCACCCATAGATTCATCGTCTTGATGGTCCCATTCTCCATCACCACCACCATTCCATCCTCCTGAAGTTTTAGAACCTAAAGAACCGTCCTGACCTTTTCCACCAACAGAAACATAAATTGATTGATTTTTAGTCATAGCATAATTTCCAACACTATATCCACCTGGACCATAGTTATGATTTACTATTGCTCCCCCATGGAAATCCTTACCTGATGCAGCACCCCACGTTTGTAACTTATGTGTTGTTGCAGAGGTTGCCGTGAAAGTCTGTACACTTCCCGTGTTTTTAAAACAAAACAAATTGCTTTCTGATAAAATCTATCTTTTATTGTCATGGCTATGCTTAAAACAATATGTGTCAAATTAATTCTTGGTGTCGATATCTGATCCCATATTTACACGGGAAATGTACAAACTTTCACCGCACCTTCTGCTACCACTTATAAGCTTGAAGTATGGGGTGCAGCAGGAGGAGGTAGTGCTAAAGGCGGTTATAGTTGTGGAAGTAAGTCTTTAAATTCATCCATTAATCTTTATATAGTAGTAGGTGGAGAGGGCCGTACCAATGTGGATGGCAAAATTACTTATAATGAAAAAAGTGCAGGATATAATGGAGGAGGAGCTGGACAAATTGGAGGCGGTGGTGCCACCCATATAGCAATTACAAACGATAGAGGTGTGTTAGCGAATTATGTAAATAACCAAAATGAAGTATTAATTGTTGCTGGCGGAGGTGGAGGGGCAGATAATCAATCAGTAGCTGGAGATGGGGGAGGGAATGTAGGACTAGATGCTTATAATGTAAATACTGGAAATAGTTCAAATGGAAAAGGAGGAACGCAAACAGCAGGTGGTGGTGGATATCAAAATGGTTCTTTTGGCAAAGGTGGAAATGCCAGTAACCAAAACCCAAACGATTCTGCAGGCGCTGGCGGAGGTGGCTGGTATGGGGGAGGTTCCTCATATAATAATAGTGGTGGTTCTGGTGGAGGCGGCTCTGGCTATATTGGAGGCGTTTCTAATGGCACAACAACTGCAGGTGTTAGAGAAGGTAATGGATATGCCAAAATAACTTGGATGCCAATACTATAATCAGACTTCAAAACTATGATATTTGCCTACCATAAGTATGATATTTATTAATAGTAAACATGATACTTATTTAAGGTCTATAGTGGCATAATATAACTACTCTCATAATTTGCGTATTTGGAAGCAACATATCAACAACTTGTTTTTATGCAAATTATGAGAGTTATTATTTATGCTGAATATTTATCTATAGTGCAGGATGCCAAGTGATAATGCAGTAGCCGTTGCCCGTGTGTCCTGTTTCTGTGCCGCCAGTTGGCTTTGGCATTACTTTTGAGCCTCCACGACTTGTTGTTTTCCACTCATGACCACCACCATCAATCATTACGGATGTTCCATTAATACAAGTTAGTGGCGTTTGTGCTATTGCTATACAACCGGTATGACCAGAAATGAAAGAAGAACCACCTCCTCCACCACAATGATAACCACCAGCGCCGCCATACCAGCCGCCGCCACCACCAGATTGTGTATGCTGAGAAGTTGTATTTGGGTCTGGAGGAGGTATTGCCATAGCATAGCCAAATTGACCGTACGATCCTGTATAATTACATATAAAAGTGCCATCAGCATCATAATAAGTATTTGTTCCACCAGAAGTCTGAGTTCCTCCAGTAAGAATCGAATACTTACTATTTACTATTGTAGCAGGGGGAGATGGTACACTTGTTCCTGTTCCGGCAGTTAATCCTCCGCCATAGCCACCATTACCACTATTATAACCATATTGTCTATTATTTGCACCACCGCCGCCAGCTACAATAAATCTTGTTTTAAGTCCATTTTCATCCTGCCAATTACTTACAGATGAAGTACGTATATCTGTAGCTCCACCTCCATGCATACCGTATTTATTATATTCACCAGATACACCACCACCTCCATATAATGGAGTTGACTTGGATTCTGTTGCACTTAAAGAATAATTACCGTTTAAACCAACATGAATATAGTATGTACCAGATAAATTAAAGTTAGCTTTACAATACCCACCAAGACCTCCCTTGAAGGAATTCAAATCTCCTCCCTGTGCTCCCCACACTTCAACTATATATGTAGTATTATGTGGTGTGGTGAAAGTTTGTACACTTCCCGTGTAAATGAAGATAAAAAAATGATGTTTTGATTTTGTTTGACAAATGTATGTATTGCCTATAAAGCATTGTCTACAAGTTATCCCCTTTTGCTCATAAGTCATTTTGTATAATTATTTCCCAAACAGGATTATAAAAGTAAAATCACACGGGAAATGTACAAACATTCACCGCACCTTCTGCCACTACTTATAGGTTGGAAGTATGGGGTGCACAAGGAGGTGATAGCCAACATCCAGAAGATGATGGACAAGGTGGCAAAGGTGGATATGCAAAAGGAACAAAAACCTTATCAAACTCATATAAACTATACGTATGTGTTGGACAATCAGGAAATGATGCAGGAACAAATGCTCCATATAATGGTGGAGGTAAATCATATTATTCAGGTCTATCTTACATGTATGCTCAAGGGGGAGGTTGTACACATATTGCAAGCACAAACAATAGAGGAGTGTTAGCAAGCTATGTAAATAATAAAAGTGAAGTAATATTAGTAGCTGGCGGCGGCGGAGGTTTTGAGGGCAGTTGGAGCAGTAATGGTGGAAGCTATGGAGGAGGATTAACAGGAGGAGATGGTGCTTCTAGTTCTAGTGCATCAAATTTAACTGTTGCAAAAGGAGGAACACAAAGTGCTGGTGGAAGCGCTGCAATATTAGACGGAAACAAATCAACAGTTTATAATCCAAAAGCAGGTTCTTTTGGAAAAGGAGGAGATGCCTATTCCAATATTGGAGATAATCCTGGCGGTGCAGGCGGAGCTGGCTGGTATGGCGGCGGCGGTGCACCTTATGCATATGGTGGTGGCGGCGGATCTTCATATATTGGAGGCGTAACTAACGGAACAACAATAGCTGGGAATCAATCTTTCCCAAGTCCAACTGGAGGCACAGAAACAGGCCACTCGGGTAATGGTTATTGCAAAATTACATGGCATCCCACATTATAAAACTAAAGCGCAAACTTAATGGTTTGCGCTTTCATTTTGCAGCTTCGCTTGTTGACATTTTTCTAAATATAGTTTTTACATGTAACTATACACGGGAAGTGTACAGACATTTACTGCACCACATACTACTACTTACAAGCTTGAAGTTTGGGGAGCTGTAGGTTGTGCGGCAACATCTAAAGGGGGATATGGTGGATATGCTACTGGTAAAAAGAGTTTGAGTATCAATACAAATCTTTATATCTGTAATGGTCAAGGTGGCTTTTCTGTTGGTTCTCCATTTAAAACAAAACAATATGCATATAATGGTGGTGGATACGGCCAAAAAATGGGTGGAGGATGCACCCATATAGCAATAAATACCAATAGAGGTGTATTAAAAAATTATGTAAATAATAAAAATGAAGTTCTTATTGTTGCTGGCGGTGGTGGAGGCAGTGATTATGACTCGGGATCTGCAGGACATGGCGGTGGAGCAGTAGGTACAGATTCACGTAAAACAGAGCATAATAACGTTGGAGGCTTAGGCGGTACACAGTCTGCAGGAGGAGCCGGATGTACCAATGGAAGCTTTGGACAAGGTGGAGATACATATGTAACAAGCGATTATGGTGACGCTGGTGGCGGAGGAGGCGGTGGCTGGTATGGTGGTGGCGGAAGTACCACTAATGCAAATAGTGGCGGTGGAGGTTCTGGTTATATCGGTGGTGTCTCAAATGGTTCTATGAAAACAGGAATATGGTCTGGTAACGGACAAACATTAATCACTTGGATGCCAGTACTATAAGTATAATAGGCTATATCAGAAGATAGTTGATATAGCCTATTATCGTATAGAATACATAATGAGGATAGTTGTGTATTATAACTATGATATTTATCTATCAGAAGAATAATACTTAGCACCTGTAAACATGATATTTATTCTGCTTATTTTTGCTACCCCCAAAACTCTCTCATAATTTGCGTATTTTCAATCAAAAGACCATATGTTTGATTTTACGCAAATTATGAGAGAAGTTCTTCTTTATAATACAGGCATCCAAGTAATTCGAATATATCCGTGTCCTTCTCGAACTCCACTTGACATACTTGTTTTTGTAAGCAAGCTGGAATTGACATAACCAGATCCTCCTCCACCGCAACCAGAAAAAGGAGTTCCACCGCCGCCATACCAGCCTCCTCCGCCAGCACCTCCTGGGTCACCACCGCTATTTCTACCAGTTCCTCCCTTTCCGAAAGTACCGCTTACGATAACTTGTCCTGTCATGTTTCCCGGAAAAGTACCTCCTGAAGTTTGTGTACCTCCTGTCCCGCCAACAATTGTTTGACCAGAATATACCACTTGCTCTCCAGCACCGCCATTCAAACCTCCTCCAGCACCGCCTTTTCCAATATCATTACTTCCGCCGCCTCCGCCGGCAACGATTAATACTTCGGATTTATTATTTACATAATTAGCTAACACTCCTCTGTTATTTTTGATGGCTATGTGGCTAGCATCTCCACCTGCAACCTGTTCATGTCCTCCACCATTATAAGCAGTACCTTTCCCACCTACACAAACATACATTAATCCATTCCCATTATAATATCCAACGGAATAACCTCCTTTTCCGCCTATACCTTGAGCATAAGCACTACCTTGAGCTCCCCACACCTCTAACTTGTAAGAAGTCGTATAGGAGGTAGAAAACTCTTGTACATTTCCCGTGTGATTTTACTTTTATAATCCTGTTGGGGAAATAATTATACAAAATGACTTATGAGCAAAAGGGGATAACTTGTAGACAATGCTTTATAGACAATACATACATTGTGTCAAACCAAATCAAAACATCATTTTTTTATCTTCATTTACACGGGAAGTGTACAGACTTTCACGGCACCTTGTTCTGCTAATTATAAATTGGAAGTATGGGGTGCTGCCTCTGGAAAACGAATGCAAGGAGGAAGTATATATCATGATAGCTATGGCAGAGGAGGCTATAGCTATGGAAATTATCTAATGAATAGTAATAAGGCACTTTATATATCTGTTGGTGGCAAAGGGCAAGACGGTACATATCAATCTAGATCTACAGGAGGGTGGAATGGCGGTGGTGATGGAGAATGGGACCATCAAGATGATGAATGTATGGGAGCAGGAGGAGGATGTACTTCTATTCAAACAAGTAAAAGAAATGACGGACAGCTAAGATATTATGAATCTGTAAGGAATTCTGAAGTATTAATCGTTGCAGGTGGCGGTGGCGCAGGATTACCATATATGACACATATCGCAGAAATTGCAAAACATGTAAATCAATATGGTGGTGGTGAAACAGGCGCTAAAGCATGGTACGACATTGGAGAAGATTATGAAAATTCTGTATATACTCAGCAGGCAACACAAACTTCAGGATATGCTTTTGGATTGGGGCAATCTGCTCCTTCTACGATAACAACGAACTCGGAAATTCCAGGTGGCGGAGGAGGCTGGTATGGTGGCTATACAGTTATACCAACAGTTGGATATACTTTTGCTGCAGCTGGTGGTGGTTCTGGTCATATAGGAACAATGCTAACAAATGGAGCAACTATTGCTGGAAATGCAACTATGCCAAGCCCAACGGGTGGAACAGAAACTGGGCATAGCGGTAATGGCTACTGCAAAATTACTTGGCATCCAACTTTATAATGCGCTATAACAATTAGACAAAAACTAAACTCTCCCATAATTTGCGTAAAAGCAGCAAACAATTAGTTTGGTTGTAAATACGCAAATTATGGGAGAACTTTTATGTTCCCTTGTCTTTAATGCCTTTCAAAAACTTCCCAAATAAATGTATTACACATTTGAATGCCATGTAATCACAGCCTTTCCATGTCCTGATTGTACACCATTAGTTGTGGAACCATTGGAAACGCCACCAATATAACCTGAGCCACCACCACCAGTGTTACATTCTTTGCCAGAAGATTCGTTTGTAAAACCACCATACCAGCCGCCACCGCCGCCAGAAACGCCATTACTATTTCCTGTTCCTACACCAGATTGTCCTAGTCCAAAAGCGTATCCTGAAGTTTGCGTTCCACCAGAACCTCCATCAATTTGTCCTTTTCCTGTTTCACCTGTTAATCCTCCACCTGCACCACCTGAATACCAGCAATTACCTCCTCCGCCACCACCTGCAACTATAAGAATAGAAGATTTCTTTGAAGACAAAGAAGATAATACTCCTGAAACGGTTGCTATATGCGTAGCGCCTCCACCTCCAGCACCACTTTCACCAGTTTTTCCAGAAAGTTCACTTTGACTTCCGTCCCATGATGCATTTCCACCTCCATTCCATCCACCGCTTACATTCTGACCTAAAACTCCATCTGCACCTTTTCCACCAATAGCTACATATAATATGGTATTTGAAGATAACGTTTTTTCACCCATAGAATAACCTCCAAGACCGCCTGGAGAATCAGGATCAGGTTGTGCTGTCACCATACCTCTTCCTCCTTGTGCTCCCCACACTTCAAGCTTATAAGTAGTGGCAGAAGGTGCCGTGAAAGTCTGTACACTTCCCGTGTGTTGTTACTTAAACAAATCCATTTTGGAATTAATTTAACAACAAGAATAAAAATGAAAAAGCGTAAACCGCTAAGTTTGCGCTTTATGATTATAGAGCAGGATGCCATGTAATTTTGCAGTAGCCATTGCCACTGTGTCCTGTTTCTGTTCCACCCGTTGGTGATGGCATACTCTCGTTTCCAGCTTTCATAACTGTATTTGTGAATACATAGCCGCTATAGTGATTAGGTTGTCCCGTATGAACAATATTGGTAGATGTCGATGATGAACTTATAGCATTGCAACCTGTATGACCTGAAATAAATGAAGACCCACCAGCGCCAGAAAAAACCATTCCACCAATTGCAGAACCAGCTGCACCACCATAATATCCACTACCACCTCCTTGACGATATGCGCCACTAGCTATACTACCGCCCTGACCAAAGGAACCTTTTGTTACGTCACCTACTTCTACTAGTTCGCCACCACAAATTTGTGTACCGCCTTTTGATGGAGCTTTTGCTGCAGCACTTTCTGCATTATACATTCCTGTAAAATATGATTTAGCTCCGTCTCCTCCGTTCAAGCCCCCCGCATATCCTCCAGAGCCATCACCTGCACCATTATACGTATTTCCTCCCCCACCTGCACCTGCAACAATAATTCGTGATTTCAAGGAGTTAAAATCGTTCCAGTTTCCATTTGTTAATCTTACATCAGTAGCACCTCCACCAGTAGCTGTCACACAGCTGTGATTTTGTGCTGCTCCACCTCCATTATAAGTCACTCCTTTTTCTGCAGTATCTGCTATATTTGGACTACTTGGTGAAGGTATATAACTTCCTGCCTCACCAACATAAATATATAGTGATAACGAAGTATCTAAAGAAATGCAGCCACAAGTATAACCACCTCTACCACCTTTAAATACTATGGTGTTGGATGTAGCATCACCTCCTTGTGCACCCCAGCATTCTAACCTATAAGTGGCACTTAAAGGTGCGGTGAATGTCTGTACATTTCCCGTGTAACATAATGTCCAAATATTAAAATAAAAAATAACTTACATATCACGCAAGTAATGTTATTTTTTTGCAAAAGAAGGCAAACTAATTATATAGTAAAATAATGAATAAATTCTTGGATGTTATTCGTATTATTACTATATTTGCACAAGAATATAATAATATGAGTTTCAAAAAAGTAAAAGATGTAGTTGATCTCTTGCAAATAAACGGATTTAAAAAAGTTCGTCAAAAGGGGAGTCATATGGTTTATACCGATGGACTTCATGTGGTTATAGTTCCTGACCATGGTAGTAAGGGAATAGAGAAAGGAACGTATTATAATATTCTGCGTCAGGCAGGCATTAAGGAGAAATAAATATGAATAAAGTAAATGTTATAGTAGAGTATTCTGATAAAAATCTTAGTGCATACATAGAGGATGCTCCTATCATAACTACAGGTAAAGACCTGAAGGAGATAAAAGAGAATATGAATGAAGCTATAGAATTATATCTTGAATCATGTAAGGAAATGAAAATAGTTCCAGTTCATACTCTTCAAGGTGAAATACAACTTGATTATAAAATAGATGCAGCTACATTCATTAATTATTATAGTGGCATTTTTACAAAAGCGGCATTAAGTAGAATAACAGGAATTAACGAACGACAACTTTGGCATTATGCCGCGGGCATACATAAACCCAGAAAACAGCAACTTGAAAAAATTCAGAGTGGAATTAATGCACTAACTAAAGAGCTAACCTCTATTAGCTTATTATAATTTAAACGCAAACTTTACGGTTTGCGTTTTTTATTTTCACAAGTTACTTTGTTGAATAATTTCCAAGTTTGATTTATCGATGTAACAACACACGGGAAGTGTACAGACTTTCACCGCACCTTTGGCTAAGAATTATCACTTAGAGGTCTGGGGTGCACAAGGAGGTGGCTGGGGAAGTCATAGAAATACTCCTGGTGGTTATGCTGGTGGTTGGAAGACGTTAACAAAAAGTCAGAAACTATACGTTGTTGTCGGAGGAAAAGGTATAGATCGTAATCGTTATACAGATGGTACATCTTATAATGGAGGTGGTATAAACTCTAGTAGTAATACCGGTGGCGGTGGTGCTACTCATATTGCTACAGCAACAGGCTTATTAAAAGATCTCGTAAACAATAAATCTGCTGTTATATGTGTAGCAGGAGGGGCAGGTTCTAATGGAAGTGAATGCTGCTGAAGATGATTTAAAATGGGAATCTGGTGGTGGTCTTGTTGGATTAGGGAGCCCAACAACAATTTATTTTAAACAAAGTGATGGAACTGTTACTACATCTACCACCAAAGGTGATACTGGAGGAACCCAAAGTGGTTGTGGTCCTGATGGAATAAAAGGAGGATTTGGATTTGGTGGTAGCCCAACTGAAATGGAAGCTGGTGCTGGTGGAGGAGGTTGGTATGGAGGAAATGCTTCTGGAGGTGGCGGTGTGCATTCTAAAACGCATGGCGGTGGAGGCTCTGGATATATAGGTGGATTAACAAATGGAGAATTTAAAACTGGTGTACGTTCTGGACACGGATATGCCGTAATATCCTGGCATCCAAATATATAATTCCTTTAGGATTCCCTTAGGATCAGTTTAGGATAAAAATATAAACTCTCTCATAATTTGCGTAAAATCAAGTTTTTGATATGTTGCTTGCAAATACGCAAATGATGAGAGAGTTTTATATGCTGTTACTTATGATAAGTATCATGTTTATTGCTGATAGGTTTCATACTTATGGCAGATAAATATCATAGTTAATGAACCTAATTATAGAGAAGGATGCCATGTGATTTTGCAGTAGCCATTACCCGTGTGCCCCGTTTCTGTTCCACCGGAAGTAGAAGGCATGCTTTCATTTCCAGCAATGGTATTTCCATTTGATACACCTCCTATGTAACCAGAACCACCTGCAGTAGCTCCATAATATGATGCGCCACCGCCATACCAGCCTCCTCCGCCACCTGCAGAATGATATCCGTCGCTAATGCTCATACCATATCCAAAACCACCACTTCCAATGTTCGTTGTGGCATTGTATCCCACTCCTGCCGAATCTTGTGTTCCTGCAGTTGGCAATAAACTTCTTTGGTGAGTATCATCTATTTCCCCTTTGTTAAAAATCTCGCCAACAACACCTGCAAGCCCTCCTCCTGCGCCACCAGTACCACACCAGCGATGATTATATTCACTGTATCTATGAGTTACGGCTCCTCCACCTCCTCCAGCAACAATTAATACAGCTGTATTCTTTACTGATTCATAATGTTTTAGTTGTCCATCATTTATTTTGCTTGTTTGTATAGATGTACATCCTCCACCTGTTCCTGTAATTACATCAATTTGATGATTACTACCAACCAAAGTTCCCTTACAACCGGCACCTCCATTGAAGACGCCAGATACATAAGCGTCAGAAGTAACATTACTAATACCTGATTTACCAACACTTATGTATAATGTTGAATTTCCATTGATACTTTTTGTTCCACATGAATAACCACCTTTACCTCCAGATAAAGTAACTTCATTATGCCAATTCGAACTTCCACCTTCTGCTCCCCATACTTCAAGCTTGTAAGTGGTGGAAGAAGGTGCGGTGAATGTTTGTACATTTCCCGTGTGTTGTTACTTCAACAATTCCTTTTGGAATTAATTTAACAACAAGCATAAATAGAAAAAGCGTAAACGGCTAAGTTTACGCTTTATGATTATAGAGAAGGATGCCAAGTGATTTTGCAGTAGCCATTGCCACTATGTCCTGTTTCTGTTCCGCCACTTGGACTTGGGATGGTTTGATTCCCAGCTATTGTTTGTCCATTTGTTAGCATTGTTCCAATATGTCCAGAACCACCTCCAGCTGTTGCATATGTATAATGAACAGTTGGAATAACAGTATATCCACCATACCAACCACCCCCGCCTCCTGGAATTTCTGAATTATTTGTTATAGTAGAAGGCGCTGATTGGCCTTGACCAAAAGCATAACCTGAAGTTTGAGTTGCCTGCTTATTATTTTCGTATACTTCTAATCCGTTGTCGATATTGTAACTACTAATGTCGCCAACAGTACCACCTCCATATTTATTAACCAATTTTCCTTCTTCTACATAACTAACACTTCCGCCTCCAGCGCCCCCTGCAACGATTAATACATCAGAATTCTTTACTGATTCATAGAATTTTAATCGACCATCACTTTTTAAGGTTTTCTGAATAGATGTGCAACCGCCTCCTGCACCCATGCATTCATCATCACCATGATCCCATTCTCCATCACCACCACCATTCCAGCCACCTGTAGTTCTTGAACCAACTTTTCCATCTTCACCTTTTCCTCCGACGGCTATATATATTGCTTGATTTTTGTTCATAGAATAATTACCATAGCTATATCCCCCTCTGCCATAGGCATAATTTTGCAGAATACCATTTTGCACGCGTTTTCCTGAGGAAGCTCCCCAAACTTCAAGTTTGTAAGTGGTGCTCAAAGGTGCTGTGAAAGTCTGTACATTTCCCGTGTAAATAAGGGCAAAAGAACGTTGTTGTGATTTTATTTGACAATATCTGCTTAAAATAAAAAGCGTAAGCCATCAAATTTACATCTTATTTTTATATGGTAATTTGTATAATATTTTCTTAAATAGGATTATAAAAGTAACAATACACGGGAAGTGTACAAACATTCACCGCACCTTCAACAGCTATATATAAATTAGAAGTGTGGGGCGCTGAGGGGACAGGTTTTAGTCCTGGTAAAGGTGGTTATTGTTGTGGAAGTAAGTCTTTAATATCATCCTTAATCCTTTATATAGCAGTAGGCGGAAAAGGAAAATCGGAGAATAATGGCACTGGTAGTAATTATAATGAAAATAATGGTGGGTATAATGGAGGAGGAGCAGGACAAGTAGGCGGTGGTGGTGCCACTCATATAGCAATATCAAACAATAGAGGGATGCTTGCAAATTATGTTAATAACAAAAATGAAGTATTGATTGTTGCAGGCGGCGGTGGAGGATCAGATTGGCATTCACATGGTGGAGATGGTGGTGGAAATGTAGGACAAGATGGTTATAATTTAGATCAAAATTATTCAAATGGAAAAGGAGGAACCCAAACTGCAGGTGGTGGTGGATACCAAAATGGTTCTTTTGGAAAAGGTGGGAATTCCCATAATCAAGCCGATTCTGCAGGCGGCGGTGGCGGCGGCTGGTATGGGGGGGGATCCTCATATACTGCTGGTGGAGGATCAGGTGGCGGTGGCTCTGGCTACATAGGTGGTGTTTCCAGTGGTTCCACAAAAAACGGTGTACAATCAGGAAACGGAAAAGCATTAATAACTTGGATGCCTGTATTATAAAGAACTACTCTCATAATTTGCGCAAAATAAAACATACTGAGACTTGTATGCAAAAACGCAAATTATGAGAGTGTTTGATATACAGGTAACACAAGTATAATAAGTATTATGTCTAATAGCGCTTAGTATCATACTTACGATAGATAAATATCATAGTTACAATATTATTTTGCTTGTTTTACTGATAATGTGAGAATCTATTATGGAATTTGTTGCCAAGTTATAATACAGTATCCACTGTTTAATCTCAAACCATTCTGCATAGTACCATTAGAAACTCCTCCTATATAACCCGAGCCTCCTGCTCCAGATCCGCCACTTCCTTCTGAAGAACCACCGCCATACCAACCACCGCCACCAGCGCCACATGAATCATCAGAAGTATTTGTTGCATTTCCACCTTTTCCAAAAGAACCAGGAGTTCCCCCACTACCACCTGAAGTTTGAGTTCCTCCCTTTGCTATACCACCAGAATCTCCACCTTTTTCTCCACCTCCATCACCAGCTGCATTTCCATCATATCCCCCACCACCTCCTGCAACAATAAGAACCTCGCTCTTATAGCTGGCATAACTCTTTAAAATACCTCTATTTGTAGTTGCAATATGAGTTGCGCCACCGCCACCATATTGCCCATACCCTCCTCCGTTATATCCTCCTGTGTTATAATTATCATTACTAGTATAACCAGACGACACTCTACCTTGCCCTCCAACACATATATATAAATTATTGTTAGCTTCTGTATATCGATATCCTTTAGCATATCCTCCTTTGCCTGCAAGGTGTTCTCCTGAAACTATTCTACCATGATACAAGGACCCTTCTGCCCCCCATACTTCCAACTTATAACTTGTAGCACAAGGTGCCGTGAACGTTTGTACATTTCCCGTGTAACTGTACGCCCTTGCCATGAAGATTACGGTGGAGTCACTTTGTACGGTTGCGCCGCCCATTATACCCTTTGCGGTGGATGCGGTGGTAACAGGATGGTTAGCCCAACCGTTAGCGATTCCTGATGCACATTTGAACTGCTGGGAGGTGTTAGCAGGCTTGATAAATGCGTAGTAATAGTCGCCAGTACCCTTGTAGTATGGCTTTATACCGCCACCATTGAAGTTGGCTGCTGCCTTTACGGTTTTGTTACCACTATCAGAATAATCGGTATTACTGTTTGCGACATATGTACGTGTAAAAGGAATACTCTTTGAACCTAATGTGATTCGGTAAGCAGCCATTTCATGAGCCATAGTGAAACTTAGCGTTGCAGCATCAGATGCAGATACTGTTCCTCTTGATGTTTGCAAGTCGGTATTGTTAATTGTGGCTAAAGCGGTTTGGTCGGTGGGGATAGTCCAATTAGAAATACCTGTTGCAAAGAACTGTGCAGATGTAGAGGCTGCTGCACGGGAGTTCATCTTAGCACCTGCAGTTGCAGTGTGAGCTAATCCATTTGTAGAATATGGATAATATACGTAATACTCATACTTTGGAGTGTAAACGATCTTGGTATTTTCTGGAAGGCTCCATTTACCGGTGGAAGTTGAGTATGTTAATCTTACGTTAGTATATTTTACTGTACCTGTAGCAGATTCTACGGCATAGAGGCCTACAGCATCGCCATTAGCCCATGCTGTCTTAGGAAGTTCAGAAAGACCTGTTGCGAATGTGATAGAACCTAACTTCAGCTCGGTTACAGCAGAAGAGTTAATGCAATATGTTACTGCCTTGCCTGCTGTCCATGATGTTCCCTGAAGATTATATACTAAAGTATATCTTTGGTATCCATCGTTATACACAACTTCTATTTTCTGTGCCTGGTCAGAGAAATTCTGTGGCATCAAAAGTGTATTTGTGTTGTAAGGAACTGTGAAATCTCCACGAGTCTTACCCGTGAAATCCCATGTGCCAGCAAATGTGAGTTTACCAGCTGTATAGATATTCTTGAAAGTAATGGTTTCAACTGTACCTAACATATCTTCACCAAGAACAAACTTAACTGTTGTGAGGTGATGATTGAATGTAAGAGGCACACCTGTGTTTGCAGCACTAAGGTCTTGTGTTAAGGCCTTAGCTGTAACGAGGTCAACCTGCAGACTTGCATCAGGATTAACCACAAACTCCATTGTAGGAACACCTGAGGTACTTTCAGAAGAAAGTGTGATATTTGCATTATTATATGGCGCATAAGCATAAAAATCAAGCTTATCGCTGTTTACAGGCCAATAGTATTTGTTTACTGATGACCACTTTGTTCCATTCTTTTGGAACTCTGAGTTATATAGGAAGTTTGGTGTTGTGGCAGAGCCTGTAGATGCATATCTGTAAGCAAGAACACCAAAGTTTGTGATATCAGAAGCAGCAGTGTATTGTGTTGCTCTTGAAGCCTGTGCTGATGTGTCAGGAACAGACGAAATCAATGTATGCAGATACATTGGCTTTGGATAATCTGATACTGCCTTGATAGGATCAAGGAAGCCTTCCTGTACTGTTGAATAATCAGCACGTCCCTCCTGCCCTACTGGTGTTACTTCTGTAGTACCAGGGGTAGCAGTAGTTACCTTGAATGAAATTTCTTTGTCTGACAACGCACCTGTATAGTTAGGCTCATAGTCTGAAACACAGCCGCCGAATACAGCAGCTATAAAGAGTGACGATAGTATATTATACTTTTTCATAGCGGAAAATATTTACTTATAAACAACCTCTCCCCCCCGCCCTCTCCTACAGAGAGGGAGCCCCTCTGAAAGAGGGAGAACGCTTGAGCGTGGATTGCAGATTGAACGCTTGAGCGTGGAAAGGAATGCCGCCATTATATTGCGGCAAACCGGACGGGAAGTGAGAAACATATATTCAAAGAACGATGCTGCGCAATTGAACGCTTGGCATGGAGTGAACGCTTCAGCGTGATTATTTGGAAGGACGCTTGAGCGTAAATTTGAACGCTTCAGCGTGGATTAAGACGCTTGAGCGTGGATAAGACGCTTGAGAAGCCTCTCCCCGACCCTCTCCAGACGCATTGCAAGCAATGCTAATGAATAAAGAATATTGAATAATTATCTATTCATATTACTTTGGGAGGGAGATGTTAAAGGATGGTGTGCGAATCGGAATCTACATCCCTCTGTTCAGCAGACCATGGGGTAAGTTCAAGTGTTGCATTCATATTGTTATAGTGTCCTGTACGATAATCTTCTGTTAGATATCCAGACACTGTGATGTTCAGATAATAGTCATGATTACGGAATATACTGAACTCTGATGGTGTAGCTACTCCACTTGAGTTTACTCCTCCAAGATATACTCTGTAGCGATAAACCAAAGATGGGTCGCTAATAGGGCTACCCTTGATGTCGAGGAAAGCTGCATCCGCTGGAGCATTTTCATCAGTACGACCTCTTTGTGTTGTAATAGATGGTTTGGATGCCTTATACGACTTTAATCCGTAATATGTAACATTCTCTGCAGAGATGGTGTTTGCCTCAAACTGATGTTCTATCGTGTTAGCATATACAACATCTGTCATATTTGTTTCATTAGCAATAATATGATCTGTAGTAGGAATGTTGTAGAACTGATAGCTCAAGAGGTTTATGTCGTTACCATAAATATTAAGGATGAACTTTGGAGTCTGACGACTTAAGTTTAATGTAACATTAATGGCATTAGTATTCAATCGTGCATGATAGCTTAATACCTTAGGTGAAACAAGCAAAGCATGAGTTTCGTTTGCTACCTCTGCCAGTACAGTACCATCAGCCTTGCACAGGCTGTAAGTACCAGCTGTCATCTTGTCGGCATCAGCTGTTTGTACATATAAGCTTTCAAACTGAGACATTGTCAAAGCATGATTATCAAAAACTGTTTTATTTCCAATATTAGCAATAGCATACAATGCCACATACATATCTTGATTATATGGAATGGCAAGTTTACACGTCATGTTTGACTTATTATCAACTGTAGTGTAACCATTACTAATCATTGCTCCTGTACTCCAATTGAATGCCAGGATATGAATGTTGCTAATCTTATTCTCATACTCATCTGTAAGAGCACGAGAGCCAAAGGCTACCGCATCGTCAACGTTCAGAGAAACAGTCACTTCAGCAATTGATGTACCAGTCTTTGCATCTTCATCAGAAGATGTACAAGCGGTAAACATCAAACCCGATAGTGCCATTGTTGCAACCATCATGCGATGTAATGCGTGAGAAACAAATATTTTCATAATAATCATGCTAAATTGTCTATTCTTAATTATCTGATAATTTAGTCACACGTTGATCACCGGTGCCATCACCAGCAATCTTTACGGTGAGATAGTATTCATAGTTGCGCAAGAGAGTGAAATACTCATAGCGAATAACATTCTCAGAATCTACGCCACCCAAATAAACACGATATCTGTATTTTCCTGTGTATCCATCAGGAGTACCTATAATATCAACGTATGTTGCATTCTCCGGCACATTACCTGTGTATCTATCTGTTTGTTTCAAAACTGTTGACGAGATATCATTATAGTTTTCAAACACATGGAAAGACACTTTTGACAAAGTCTTGCTTTGATCTTCCTCTGGTATCAATACAGAAGACAAATTATCATACTGCACATTAGCCACATTATCACCATGTGAGAAAAGATATGATATCTTTGGTATGTTGCAGATTTTATATTCGAGAATCTTGAACTTCTGAGGAATGATGTTCAAAGTAATCTTAGTATCTTGGCGTATAAATCTTAAAGTTGCCGATGTAAGACCATTGTTCGCAACTGTAACCTGCAGTGGACCTGTAACCATAATTGGGCTTTGCGAATTGCTAATAACAGCCAAAGTGGTACCACCACCAGATTTAAGGACAAGATTTCCAGCTGTAATATTATCAACAAAATCATCATATGGTCTTACGTTCAACTGCTCAAAATCCGTTTTCGTATAATTACTTCCATATTGTGGCGTTGTGAACAAATCGGCATGTCCTACGTTAGCAATAGCATATAAAGTAACTGTCTGTCCTTTATATGTTTCACCAAGGTTAAGCAAGGTGGTATATGGATTTTCTGCATACATAGGAGAATATATATGGTAAATCTGATTACCTTCACTATCAAATGCCACAACGTGCAAATCATTGATAGAATTCTCGTATTCGGCAGTAATAGCACGTGATACGCCACTTCTATCGCCCTCAAGCAAAGTGTTCATAGGAACCACTTCTGCTTTAAGAGCAATAACTCCTGTCTGGTCGTTGGTTTTCACCTGCTCTTCATCGTTGCTGCAAGATGTAACCATCATACCTGCAACTATCATAGCCGTTAGTAATAATATCTTTTTCATATCTCGAATTTTTTCTTTTTATCAAGAATTAGAGAATTTTTTACTCCTAACTCTTTTGCGCTTCGCTTAACGTATAATTACCACGAATTACCGCAAATTATCATCAATTATTCTTTTTTATCAAGAATTAGAGACGAGTTGACGAAAACGAAGTTTGAGTAATTTAAGAATTTTAAGCGCTGCGCGCTTCATTATTCAATATTCAATATTCATTATTCATTAGCATTGCTTGCAATGCGATAACTCCTATCTCCTAACTTCTAACTCACGAAGCTTGGTCCCACGAGAACCTCGGGTCGCTAACATCTATATCATTGAGGTTAATGGTGACATAATAGTCATAGCCTCTCAGAATATTGTAATAGTTAAACTTTGAATTATTAATATCTGTTGTTAAATTACCTAAGTAATATCGATATGTGCCCTGCTTACCAGCCATATCAGCTACATACACCTCAATATATGTTGCATGAGGCTTAGCGTGAGCCGCTGTACGTTCCTTAACACTTGTTGCAGGATTGCTTTTCTGCTCACCCTGATGACTCTCGTTCATGTAATATGTGAAATGAACAACAGTTGAATCACCTGCTAAGTTTACTCTTGGATAGTTTCCATAAGTGCCACCTGGAGCCTCAAAAGCAGCATCTGGTTCTATACCCTTATAACGATTATCAAGATATCCAGATAAAGGTACCATAAACAACTGATAGCCTTTTAGGCGGAAGCCATTGATAGCATCACCAGTAGGAGCATTGATAGTGAACTTTATCTTTGCGCTCTGGCTATACAGTTTCAAACGGAAAGGAACAATACCATCAGTAATCTTCACCTTTATAGCCTCAGTTGTCATAAGCTGACCATTGGTGGTAAGTGAAGTAAATCCCAAAGTGTTGTTTCCTATCTTTATATTACCAGCAACAAGATCCTCTGGTGTATCGAATGACAAGAACATACTATGAAACTGATCATAGTTCTGCACACCATCAAAGAGGGTAGGATTATTTGTGTTAGCAATAGCATACACAATACAACTGTCACCTCTGTTGGTTGAAAGTCCCACTTGCATATCAAATCTTGCCACACCACCAGAAATAGCTTCATAACCCTTACCAGAAATATTTCCATCAAGGTCGAAAGTAAGAATAGTACAGTCGTATATGGTGCTGTCGGCAGCCAAATCTATACTACGAGAATTCTGGTTTGGCTCAGCTGTAAGACTAAACTTCAGAACAGCTTTTTCTGAATTCTCTTGTGAAGTGACAACCTCTTCATTAGAGCAAGATGCCAACACCAATGCGCTGATAAATAGTATCAAATATTTCTTCATCGTTCCGAGTTTTAATTGTTAGAAAGCTATGATTGGACGAACTCTGCAAGTAGCTGTTTTTGCTTTATTAGTAGCAAAGAGCATAGAGCCATCATTTGCAAAGCTAACAGCAAGAGCTTCGTAAGAACTATATTCTGTTGATGTCCAGTAGAAGATGCTTGAACCTGTAGCTTCGACTATTTCGAAAGGATCATAGCTACCTGCTGGCAACACACTCAAACGATTATTTATTGAATTAGCTACACGAGCAGAAATCATATTTTCTGTTGTTCCATGCCAACCATCATAGATGATACCTGTTGTTGTTAGGCTACCGAGGTTAGAGATAATATCGAACCACTGACCTGCTGCAGGTAAGAACCATCCACTTGTACCCATTGAAGGAGCAGACACAGAATATGAAGTTCTAGCATTATAAGAAGCAGGATAATTATTTGAGTATTCGTACATTCTATTAGTAAGTCCTTCCATATCCATTCTGTCGGTATATGAACTTGTACCATCATAATTCGTCAAATCAGAATTATCCAACTGACTACCCCATGCATAAGTTGACGGCATATCTTTCAAAGCCATAGCATATCCATGTGTATATGTAACTCCATCAGTAGATGATGGATTTGTACTGAATATGATAGCAATAGGAGTCTTACCTGGATTATTAGGAATACTACCATAAGTACCATCGCTGAACAAGAAGTTTCCTATAGACAAATCGTCGAGGAAGTCGTAGGTCTCATGAGAATCAGCAATCTGAGGCCCATTGATTATAGTGTTACCTGCTACCTGACGAGTACCAGATTCTTCTTCCTGATTCAAACGGTCGTTCTGCTGGAACTGAGCATTAATAGACTGCAGCACACCAAAGGTGTAATCCTCTGTAACCTTGATGTAATACTGATAGTCAACACCTGGTGTTGGTTCTACATCACTAATAGAAGCATTCTTGATAAACAAGTCCACACTATAGTTATAGTTAGGATAGAGCTGCTTGATGTAAGGACCACCATTAGGAACAGTATTACTATTTGTATTATGATTCAAATAGATTGAATACTTAACAGTCTTCGATTCTGTAGTATTTGCTGGTTTATAAGTACCCTTGATAACCAACATTGTTGGAGTAGCAGGGTTGTTAGGCATTGTGTAGAAAACCATAGCAGGAGCATTATCGTGCCATGACGATGCTGTACGAGTCAATGTTGGATTTGTTGGTTGGAAACCACCAAGATTAACACCACTACCTAAATACTCCTTAAAGAACTCTGTATTAGCTCGCTCTCCCTGATAGAAAGTACCACCCTCATTGTTGAAGAAGCGATAATCCTGTTTAGCTGCCGATTCTGCTGTTTCGAGATACATATATTGAGGCACATTCTTAAGATACACCTCAGTAGGAGTAAACTCTGCATCGCCTTCAAGAGAAGCGGTGATAGTGTTCAGAGTAACCTTAGCCAACATGTGGTTAACAGGAACTGTAGCTCTATACACATCAGTCTCGTTAGGCACAGCCTCGAGATTGCCCTTACCAAACATAGGAGCATCACCTGGATTAGCTATAGTCTTGTCGGTGGCATCACCAAGGATTGCACGATCAATATCAATCTTTGTCTCCTCGAAATCAGCCAGACGAGCTACAGTAGAGAAAACACTTGCTGGCACATTAATAGCAAGATACACCTTATCACCTGCAGCGAGGTTAGGCACACGAGTATTAATGAGCTGATCTTTAGGCTCTACTTCCTGAATAGTCTTGGCAACGCCATTTGAACCAAAGACAAGCAATGTTGTTGTGTTAATCTTGTTTTCCACAGCAGTACCTGGGTCAGTTAGAGCAACTGCACGACCATTATAAGTACTTGAGGTCGTACCTATGTACACAACCAAGTTATTACCATCAGTTGGCTTCAATCCACCGTCATCGGTAATTGTTGCATCTGATGAAGAACATGATACTGAGAACATAGCCATCAGGCCTGCGAGTATCAATGCCATTAAGGTTGATTGCTTAATATAATTTTTTCTGTTCATATCTTTGTATTTAAACCTCTCCCCCCCCCAATATAATTGAAAGATGGAAAGAATGAAATATTGAAATATTTAAAGCGCTTTGCGCTCGTTTATCATTTATAACCTTTGAACTTTGAGGTTTGAGTTTTGAACTTTATGATTACATTCAATGTTCAATAGCCACACCTTTGGCGTGCGTATGCATCATTCTCAGCGAGTTTCTCCCTGTTGGTTAGCCCACTCCTACCGGAGGGGGATGGGGGAGGCTTCTATAGCGTTGTTTTCTGAGGAGCATCCTTATAGCTAACAATAGTAATTGTAACGTTGAAAGTTAGCTCCTTATCTTCTTCTTCAAGTTGAATTTCTGAAACCTGGTTAGCAATAGTATATCCACCTACTGTGAAATTAATCTGTGCATGAGAACCGTGTGGCACTTCACCACTTGTTGTCTTGGCTCCCTCACCTGATATCGACAGGTCGAGCAGATAACTCTTGTTTGCTTCAAGTTTTGAATCGTTAGCATATTCTGTAGCATCATTATATGTTGTGTTGCCTACTTCTACCGTATTATATACATGGTTCAAAATCACCGGATAGTAAGTCACTGATTCTTCACCATAACTATCAGTATATATACCCTTGAGCACCATTCTTGTAGGATTAGTTGCATCATGTGGGAATACATAGAAATACTGCCATGTGCTTCTATCGGTACTTACAGGTAAAGTCATATCTCCATATCCACTGGTCAAACCAGGAAGACTGCCTGTAATGCTTGTCTCGCCTGTAGCGCCCTTGATGATGATGGAACCATCCTGAAGATCAATGAAATCAGAATAAGAATAACCATCCCATGGGTTAGCTATCGAGCTGTCATAAAGTGCATGCTTATCATTTGCTCTGCATACAAATATCTCCTTTGGAACAAACGATTCGCTTGAAGGAATGTTCACAGAGATGTTTTTCACACCTACACGTGCAAGCAAACGCTTCAGCGATACAGTTGTCGAGAATTCGTTTCCCGTGATACTAATGATAACTCGTCCTATCATTGGTATTGCGGAATAATCATTAGCCTTAAGGCTTAGAATAGACTTGTTTGTTAATTCGTCTTTAGAATTAATCTCACGAAGGAGATCAGCATCAACATTAGCAACGATGAGCATTTCGTAAGCATCATCGGTAGTTGAGAAACGATACTCTTTGCCTTCTACATAAGCTTCAGAATGACGTGTAACAAGTTCGCCAGCTGCATTAAAGATAAGGAAGCCTACCTTTTCTATCTTTGTGTCATAGCGTAAACTTGTCTCATCAGTTGCGTTAGGATCGCCCAGCACACGTGTCATAGTAGCCCTATCCAAACGGATAGTCACAATTACTCCCTTGTCCTTGTTTTCGTCAGATGCGATATTAGCATCTTTAGAACAAGAAGCAAAGATAGCAACCATTGCTACGAGGCTGAGTATGTAGAAAAACAATCTTTTCATTTCGTTGTCTTTGAATTTATTACTAACTTTTCTTATCGAAAGTTTTTAAAGATGCTGCGGAGGAACGGTGCCTCCGCAAGCACCTACTTTCTATAGTTATATCCGATAAAAAAGTACTATCTTAGAAACTAACGTTCTGGATAATGTCGGCAGCCCAGTTAGCCACTGTAATTGTGAGCTCTACATTATTTGAACCTTGAGGCGTTGGGTCAACATCCTGTGCTACATCATTTGGTTCTTGAGGAGCACCTGTAACAGTAACCTTAAGTGAATATGTGCGGTTGGCTGATATAGTACCAGAACCTGCATCCGTTGGGATTGATCCACCTACAGGAGCTTCATAAGTGACCTTAGAACCATCGGGAACAGCATTTACAACGCAAACGTAGTAACGCTCTACTGGTGTTGCTCCTGTTTCAGAAACATAATTACCTTTAATTACAAGCTGTGTCTTTGCATCGAAAGTACTTGCATTATTTGGGAATACATAGAAGAAAGCAGGCTTAGTTCCATCCCAATGAGCAGGTGATGGATACGATTCTCTAAGATAAGATGCAGTAGGTGCAGAAGAAGTAGCAACTGTCATTCCATCATATAGAGAACCTAATTTAGGAGTACCATTCATAGTAACCTTTCCTGCATTAGCAGTTATATCAGCATGAAGGAAACCAGAAGTAGTGTTAACATGCTTCAAGAAAACATCAGTAACTGTGAAACTCTCACCTGCTCCAGAGAAATTAGTTGAGAAACTTGTAAGTGCCACACGAGATACCATACGATGGAGAGTAACATTAGAAGCATACTTATAAATGGTTTTACCACCAACAGTTTCTGTTCCATTTGCAGTAAGATCTGTAGAAGAACCAATCATTGGCAAAGCAGTAGGAAGCTGCGAAGTACCAGCCGTTGTACCATCAATTGATGTAAGGTTCAGAGAAGCAGAAAGATCCTCCTTGAAAGCTTCCATATTCTGACCAACTACAGCATCCACAGCATTCAAAGGAACATTTGCCAATACAAATACAGAAGGATTAGTTGTTTTAAAATAAACCTTTTCTGTTATTGTACCACCAGTTGCATCAGGATTGACAAACTTATTAGCTGTTTCAAACTTACCTAAGTCATTGTCATACACAATAACTATTAAGTTATTAATAGTTGCCTCGTCTCCAGGAACCTGCAACTGACCGCTATTTAGAGTACCAGTTGAGCGTCCTGCCATTGGATTAGCACCAGTGATGTTAATGGTCAAGGTCTTAGTACCTGTAACCAGATCAGGACCTGTAGTCACATTCTCTTCATTGCTACTGCTGCAAGATGTTATCAGACCAAGAGCGAATATGCTCATTAAGATTAAACTTAATTTTTTCATAATCTGCGTGTTTTAATTTATAAAATTGTTGTTTATTTATATCTTGTTTAAAAGTTTAAGAGTTCAACTCCTAACATTAACCTTAACTTTAATCGTTTAACAGTTCAAGAGTTCAAGGGGTTAACCTTTACCTTAACGTTAACCTTGACTTTAACTCCGTTTACGTTGAACGTTGAACCGAAGGAAGATTCCTTGCGCTTCTTCACCACGGATTGCCCGGATGTTTTTATCAAGAATTTCAGGAATTAGAGAATTTTTAAGCGCGAAGCGCTATAATGTGTAGTGCCCTGTCACATCCACCCAGTCGGCAACGGTCATAGTGACATTCATCTCACTTGCACCGAACTTCATGTTGAACTGATAGTTGCGACCGCCATTAAGCGTTAGAGAGGACGCCTCTGGGATGGCATATTTATATACCTGCCCGTCAGCGAGAGTAACCTCGAGGAAATCGGTACCTCCAGCTATTGTCTGTGGAGGAATCAATCCACTCACGGTGTTGTCGGTGGCTGCAGCCACATTACCTATAAGCACATCACCTGGAGTGCTTGCTGTTCCAAGCGAACCATCTACGAGGTTGAAAGGAACCTTTGTTGCCACCTGTTTCAATGTTACCTGAGCACCTACGAGAGCTTCAGCTGTAAGAGGAGCAACAGGCTGCAAGGTCAGAGTGATCTTACTTAGCAGATGGTGGAAGGTAAGCTTCACATTCTGCTTTTTCTGTGCAGGATCGTGGGTTGGAACATGGTGAACAGGGTTGCCCGTAGTTGGAAGGCCATACATCAAGTCGCTTCTAAGATAACCTGTTGTTGTGCTCTGGTTTGCTTGTACGTCGAAATCGTATGTAACCAAGCGACCATAACTTGAAGTAAATGGAGCGTATGCTCTTACCACAACATCAATAGGTTCCTCTGTCAATGGAAAATAGATAGGATTCTCAGGAATAAGTTTTGCTACATTGTCTTCAACAACATTGGTACAAGACTTGTTGTACTCACCATAACCAGCCTTACCATCATTTCTGAAAACGAATACGCCAACATCTGTAGAAGCATCAAACACAGTGCCCTGAAGATTTGAAGCAGCACGACTTCCGCCCATATCATAAGTCAACTCCATGCTGACATCACCAAGCTTACTTTCGGTAGCCTGATTCTCGTCATTATTATTACATGATTGAGTTGCGAATAATATTAGACTCAGAAAACCATATGTTATAAATTTCTTCATGCTAATGCGATTTATATTTTTCCCTAATTGGTTCGTTCAGCTTCAATGTCTTGTGGAGTTTCGTCCACCCAGTCAACAATCTGAATATCGTTGAGTGTGAACTCACTTGCGTCTCTATCCACCACTACATCTATGTTAAAGACGTATGATTTTCCAGGTTCAAACGTATATGTTGTTGGCATAATGCCATAAACTTTTTCTTTGGTTAGCAGCTCTATCTCTATGAAACGAGTGTTAGCATTTATCTTCTGTGGAAGAATAATGCCACTACTTGCTGTTCGACCATCGTTCGAGATGAGTACGGGCTCCGTTGCAGATCCTGATACCGAGATAATTTTTCCTTCAGCAGTATTAAGATTAGCTTCACGAACAACATTCACCAGTCTTATCTTGCTTGAACTAAGGTTTACACCTTCTTGACTTGTTGTAAGATTAACAGTTACCTTACTTGCTAAATGTTGGAATGTCAACGTAAGAGGAGAAGTTTCGTTTCTACCTATTATATGTGCAGACATCAAGTCGCAAGCCTCATATTCAGCTCTTGAAATCTGTGTAGTCTTCAAAGAGTATGTTCCAGAGGTAGTTATCGCTGCGTATGGGAAGAAAGCATATATCTCAACAGTATTCCCATTTACAGGATAATAAGGATCACCACCGGTGATGCGACTCATCTCGCCACTTGTGTTTGTGATGCGATATTCTATTGGCTGTGGATAAACAACTGATGGAGATGGTTCTGATGTAACCTCATTAATATACACACCAATGCGGTTGTTTGGAGAGAAATTGGTTTGCAGCACATTAGATGCTGCGCGACTCTCTAACTCAATACCTGCCGACAGGTTTATCTTTCCTGCTGTGGCATTGGTAACAGATTCAACGTCGCCATTTGAACATGATGCCAAACCAACGATTATTACCCAAGTCAATATGTATGCTTTAATCTTCATCTTAATTTCTTTTTCCTCACGTACTCAATGTCATGATCAATGTTTAATGCTTAATAACCTGATGTCCAGTTGAATGTATCGCCATCAACCCATGGCTCTATTGTTGTTTCAAGAGATAATTTGTAAAGTGAACTTATTTTTATATTATATGTCACTAACTTTCCTCTTTCCCACTCTTTGCCGTCAAGCGATGATGAAAGGGTGAACACCTGTCCGTTGTCGTAGGTGATTGTTACTGCCGATTTATCATTCAGATACTGAGGCATCATCATAAACACCTCGTCGGCATTCAACTCAACCTTGCTTCCCACACCTGTTCTTATATCTCTTTCAAGCGAGTAAGATGCCAAGGTACTATTTACACTGTTCCAAGTCAACTCGTCGTCATAAACAAAGTGCCCTCCATCTGCAACATCACTTATAGTTATCTTGCGGATATATCCTGCAGGAACCGACTCATCAATAGTGAATCTAACGGCTGTCATCATGTGATACATCTTCATGTGAACAACATCGAAAGCTGCACCAAAGGCATCTTCATTTGTCCAACCCACCATAAAATCCTGCTGATCAGCCACATTTGTAGGAATTGTATAATCAATAGTTGGTGAACCTGCTGCATCAGCAGCCGAAATTGTTAGATTATGCAACACATCCTCTGTTGGCGAAACAAAAGGATAATATGCAAAGAATCTTCTTTTTGTGCCAGTTGCAGGCTTCAAATAACTACTTGTCGTTTGCCACTTGTTACTACCTTGATAAACAATTTCTTCATTATAGAAAAAATTTGGCAGCGATGTGCCTGCATCCCAAAAGCCTGTATAGCAAGACATACCAATTGAAGAAATCAATTCTCCACTTTCAGCTGTAGCACGTGAAGCGCTCCCTACCCTGCTATCCACGTTTGAGAACTCGAAACTCATAGGTTGAGCAACACTATGAATATTAGCCTCCTCCTCGTTAGTAGAGCAAGACGAAAGAGTGATAATACCTCCTGCTAACGCTAAGGTTAGCAGGAAATATTGGTAATATTTATTTGTATGCTTCAACATTCTATATTAATTAATTTTAGAAACCCCATTCAACATCTTCAAAGAAGTCAGGCATTGGCTTAGCCATGGGATCATTACCTTCACCTTCGCGAGGATTAATATTTGCTCCAGGCTCCGTTCCTGAGCCAGCGAGGAAACCAACTTCTGTAGAGAGTTTTAATACTGTCACCATTGGTGAGATATATAGTTTCTTTTCCATAATTATTTTTCCATTAAATTTTAGTTATTAGAATATCAAATCTTCATAAATAGGTATCCATTCTTCTATTTCAAAGTCAAAATCCATCCATTCTGATACTTCAACCTCAACACCTTCTCCACGATCTGTATTTTCCAAATAAGGAAGACCTTGGTCATTATATCCACCATTAAAATTAATAGCTAAAGTTGATCCCATACCTTTTTTGTAAGTTTTCGCTATCATTGGAAAATATACAGACTCGTACATGGCATGATTAGGGTCAGAATTATCATAATTACCCAACAAATAGGTCTGATTAACACCATCAATTTTTATGATTTGTGCCTTTGTTTCTACATAATAATTATGATCTGCATCAGCATTTGCTAGCGGTTTTGGATTTGTCTTTGATGTTCTCCACATTGTTGTTGTTTGAGGAATTATTATCATATATTCTCCTCCCATCAACTGACGTGCAGAACTTGTTAATTCAATAGGGGTTGCAAAAACAATAGTATCATTAACATATTTCTTATCCGCCATCATAACCCAATCTCCCGTATTTGACGTCGTACTACTATATTCAAATTTACCGTTGCTAACAATATTATGAACAATAATAGAACTTATTACAACTTTATAGTCTGTACCGATAGAGTTCTTACCTGTAAAATTAATATAGTGCATGGCAGGTAAAAAATTAAAACTAATCTTACCATTATTATCTGCACGACTTAATCCTATTGTGTTTGCAAACATAACATCGGTTTGTTTGGCAACATTAGTAGGAACTTCATATGTAAAATACTTAGGTTTTGCTATCATTGTTGCATTAGCAGAAGTTGCTGTAATACCATAAGAAGGACCAATCGCATAAAAATCCATAGATCCTGTTGCCCAAGTCATAACCTTATCACCAACCCAACTTGCACCAGACCTGGTAAATGTCGCATTACGAACACGTGGCAAACCATTGAAGAACGAAAAAACTCCAAAAGAATTCAAAGTAGCCGCAGTTAGCTTTACTGCTCTTGATGCATGATTATTAGTATATTTGCTATCAATATAAGCTTCTACCTCTATTGGATATTCTTCATTCACACCTACTTTTTCATTATCTATACAGCTAATGATTGTAAGTGTTACAATGATTAACAAGACACTATGTATTTTTATATACCTATTCATACTCTAAAATATATTATTTAAAAGTCGAATGTCATTGCAATACCATAAGCACCTGATCCGTCCTTTATTCTTGCAGAATTAACAAATTCTACTTTCAAAAGTCTATTTCCATTAATAGCTAATGTTGCTTTAAATGGTTTATACAAAGTAGTATATTCATTTTCATCCAAAATAGAACTATATGCACTTATTTCATTAGCACTTGCCTCTAAAGTTGGCTGATTCTCTACAACAGCTAGAATTTCAGAACTAAAATCTTTCACACACCCATCCTTATCAACAATCATATGTTGCTTTTCTTCATCATCATAAAAATTACCTTCACTATCCTTTACTAGAACAATATCAGGGTTGGAAAAACTCTCTTTATATATTGCAAACAATTCAGTATCAGCCATTAATGCATTTAACTCTGTAACCAATTTATCATAAGAATATGCTGCGGCAATGGCCTTAATTTCAACATAACTTTCTTTTGTACCTGTTGCTGAAGAAGGTACAAGATAATTATTTTTAGTAGCAGGATCATTATCACTCGCTTTTATATAAAAAGAACTAATTGTTTGAGGAATAAAATAGATGTTACTATTATTACCATCAACATTAATTGGTGCATCTAAAGTTTCATTATATTTAATCTGATAAAAAATAGGATTTGCGGAAAAATCCAGTTCATAATTACCCAAGACTTCATTATCAGGATTCCATCCTCCATTTTCAGCAATGGTACTGGCACTCGCACCAACAGCACTACCATTTCCAAATGTATATGTACCTGAAATTATTACATTATGAATAATTATTTTCTGAATTTTCATAACAAACATATAATGTCCATTAGTAGATGCATAATATGTTGTATTTAAACTAGGATTCATTGTTATATGCAACTTAGCAGCAGTTAAAGCATGATCAAAATGCATATTAACTCCATTCGCAGAATTTCCTTGAGCAGCAGCAACAAGCAAATCTTCCTGGTCTGCTACATTTGTAGGAATGGTATAATCGAATGAACCATTACGAATACCTGCCTTTGTGGTATTAATACCAGGAGAACCAGCTGTTACACCATAAGCCATAGTTGAAGTGTTATTACTTATTCCATAGAACAAGCAATTATTGGTATTAGGCCAATTAGGTGTAATACTTGACTCAAACACTGTGCTACTTCCTGCCTTTGGTGTGAAATTGTTACCATCAAAATGACTTGTTTGATCTGTACCAAAGCCCCAAAGCTGGAAATTGCTTAAAGTGGTTATGTCACTACCACGACTACCACCAGAATTGGTAGAGGCCGTAACGGAAAAAGGTATTCCCGTGTCTTTCACTCCTTCCAAGACATCATTGTCGGAACAGCTACTAACCATTGCCGTTGCCGCAGCAATTGCTGCAAGCGTTAAAAACTTTAATTTTTTCATCGAATAATTTAACTATAATAATTAATAATAAAAATCTGTCTACTCTACTGTTTCCTTTACATTATTTATATAGATGCAGTTCATGGTGTGAAGTCTGCTTAATGCTCGGAAGTAAATACGTTTAGCGAAGTATTCTGCTGCAAATGTAATTACAAATAACTGTTATAACATTATAATATAAGCAATATTTTTTATTACTTTGATTCAAAGAATTATTAATTTGATAAAAACACAGATGTAAATATAATCGAAAAGCACGAAGAACAAAGGGATCAAGAAAATGGAAAACGAGTTGCAAGCGTGAAACGGAAAACTGAATGATTTCAGCAAGTTTTATCAAGACGAATTGATTTTATTTATCAAGAATTGCAGACAAGATGATATTTTGCTATCAAGAATTGGAGAATTAGAGAATTGGAGATGATTCGAGATTTATGGGCTAACGACATTGATATATAAAAAATAATTCTATAATTCTATATGTTCTTGATGTTGATACTTATTTATCAAGAATTGCAGACAAGATGATATTTTACTATCAAGAATTGGAGAATTAGAGAATTGGAGATGATTCGAGATTTGTGGGCTAACGACATTGATATATAAAAAATAATTCTATATGTTCTTGAGCATAGATTTTTGATAGTTTCTACCCTATTTCTACGGCTTCTCTGTGATGCCAAATATTTGGATACCATTTGTATTCAAGACTTGTGCTCCCAAAATTCAAAAGAAGTCCCAACTGGTGATTGCTTACATGAAGATAATTAATGATTTGGGCTTCAAACTCACCAAAGAGCTCAGAAACAGCCTTTAACTCTACTCCTATCTTGTTATCAATTAAAAAATCATAGTAAAAATCATGTTCTAATTTTACACCATGAAAAACAAGATTTATATGTTTTTCTCTTTCATAAGGAATATTGTTCTCTTTTAATAAAACTTCAAAAGCATCTTGATATACTTTTTCTTTAAATCCACAACCTAATTCTCTATGCAGTTGCATAGCGAGTCCTAAAATCTGATTGCTTTCTTGTTGATATATAAGTGACATATGGTATTGATTTAATATTATCGCAAAAATAAACAAAAAATTCTATAATTCTATATGTTCTTGATTTTTTTTATAAAAACAAACTGCTGTCTTATCCATCAAGAATTGGAGACGAGTTGATGAAAACTATGTTTGAATAATTAGAGAATTTATGCGCTTCGCTAAATGATAAAGGATAAAGGAGCATAGCGCATATTAACGAATAAAATTATGAAGAAAATGAGAGTGAAGGCTGATAGCTCATTCTGAGCCTGTGTCAAGTTTGATGGTTGGCTTTCAGAAAGCAAGCTTTCCAAAGCCATCATCATCCTTAACATCCTCTTTCAGAGGACACCAGCATTCACTCTCCTGGAAAATAAGGAAGCCTCCCCCATCCCCCTCCAATGAGAAGGGGCTAACCAACAGCTTGCGTTTTAGACAACTTATTTACTGTTTTTAACTCCTCGCCTTTTGGAGAGGTCGGGAGAGGCTTATTATCGGTTGATATCCTTTGCGCTTATTGCGCAATGGCGCATCAGCACATTATTTTCTAAGATTAAGTATGAAACCCGAACTTGTGAGGGAGCTTAGATTTGACTAAAAGCCATTGAAAGCTTGCTTACATAAGCTTTTAGACAAATATAAGCGGAAGGCTTTGAAGAAGCCTTACATACTTAATCATTTTCTTAAATCCATACTTGCTGCTATGTAAGCAGTATTGAAGGTGCGAAGCGGGTATTAACGAATAAAATTATGAAGAAAATGGGATTGAATACAGGTGGCTCATTCTGAGCCTGTGTCAAGTTTGATGTTTGGCTTTAAGAAAGCAAGCTTTCCAAAGCCAACATCAATCTTAACATCCTCTATCTTCTGAACTGATTTAGTTCAGTTAGTTATTATTTCTGAGCCACTCGCTGAAAAACTTGTCATAGATTTCATATATACCCTGCTGATGGGTGATGAGCTGCTTAGATAATAGCTGCAGACAAGCTTTCTGCACACTACTTGCTGAAAGAAGATGGTGTGATTTTATGAAAGTGGTTCCTGTAATTTTCTCTGCTTTGGCGTCCTCACCTATAGCAACAAGAAGATCACGTTGACGAGCTGTAAGTTGGAAAAGCGTATCTTTATAGGCTTCTTCATTTTGAAAGATAATCAGTTTAATGGCATCATCAACGTCTGATAATGTTACATCATCATATGCTGCATATAACTGATTTAGAACTTTCTGCAGATACCATGTAACTCCATCAAAACGAGAGTAGATGGCTTGCACTACTCCATCTGACAGATGTTTATTTGAATTAGCAAAGTGTTTTTCTGCAAACTGCTCATATTCAGCTACAGGAACTGGTTTCAGGAACATCATTGATACACTCTGATAAAAGGGTCTGGCTGGAGACGAGAACATTTCGCTCATCATTGTTTTCTGTGAACCTGAAAACACAAAGACGGCATTTCGACATTGCTGAACATAAGTGCGCATAAGGGCTTCTATGTTCTGCTCAGGATAGTCGATTATTGACTGAAACTCATCTATAGCTACTATACAAGGCTTATCAGCAGCATTTAAATAATTAAATATTTCTTCTAAAGTGAATGAAGGTGAGGATATGTCACCAAGTTGTAGATTCCAGCTGGCATTGCCTTGACCATCAAAAGAAATACCAGTACGCAAAGAAGTGACAAATTGCAGAAATTTATCCAAAGCTTTTTGCCCCTGTGGTTTTAATCGCATTACAATATCTCTACCCATGCGATAAACCATATCTTGCAGATTCTTTGTTGCATAGATATCTATTAGGAATGTATAGTAATTTTTCTTGATCTGTGATTGTGCAAAACAATGATGTAAAAGTCCAGTTTTGCCCATACGACGAGGGGATATCAATGCGACATGATTACCATTAGTTAGAAGAGTTAATAACTGACTCGTCTCATTTTTTCGGTCACAAAAATATTCTGCCGACTCATAACCATATGTAAGGAAAGGATTTATCAACATAATTTTAAAAGTTTAAAGAGTTCAAGGAGTTTAAGTGGTTTAAGACCATAAAACTGATGTCTTTTATCTTCTTCTAACTTCATCTAACTCCATTTATCTACTAAGCAAGCAAAGCTGATTTACTTGAATACATAGTTTAAATTCAAATGCAAATATAAAGGACTTTTTTGAGAAAAGCAAGAAAATTATCCAAAAAAGATAATCTTATACGGATAAATTTATGCGCTTCGCTAAATGATAAAGGAGCATAGCGCATATTAACGAATAAAATTATGAAGAAAATGAGAGTGAAGGCTGATAGCTCATTCTGAGCCTGTGTCAAGTTTGATGTTTGGCTTTCAGAAAGCAAGCTTTCAAAAGCCATCATCATCCTTAACTTCCTTCTGAATTATTAAAGTCACGCTACGCAGGGTGGAATGTAGCCTAAAGTAGCCTACAGGCAGCCTACAAGTAGCCCTTTAGCAGCCCCTAAGTAGCCCCTAACCAGCCCCTTAGCAGCCCCTTAGCAGCCCCAAGGGGGCTACTTAGAGGCTGCCAGTACCCTAAGAGTACTGAGCCTGTGCGCCGTCAGTAGCTTTTTTGATCTCGTAAATAGTCCTAAATTGACGGTAAGTCGAATATATCGTATCTCATTCGCTTTTCTCTCGTCTTTACCTCGTCTTTTATCGTATCTCATTCGCTCTTGAGCGAGTCATATATGAAAGAGAAACGAGACAGTAGCGAAGGAAAGACTTGACGCTTGACACTTGACGAATTTACAGAAATACATAATATTTTTCAAAAAGGGATATTTGAAGTTTCTGCCCAGAGAAAATTTCTTGCCTGCCCAGAAAGTGAAAATTTTGCTTTTTGATAGTTATAAACTCAAGTGAATATTTATTTAAGGAAAATAGAGAGCAAAGACTCTGGTGAGTCTTATGATGTACTTGATATACACTCTTTTATAAATGCAAGCATTTAAC
>CAJOCR010000012.1 GCA_905236755.1 uncultured Prevotella sp. | reverse complement strand
GGCTCACCTGTAATTCCCTGTGTTAGGAAGAAAGCCTCTAAAACCAAGAAAAATATTAATTACTGAACTTTCTCAAGTGAATATTTGTTCTATAAACAATAGAGTATAAAGAAAATGTGAGGTGAATGCAGGTAGCTCATTCTGAGCCAGTGTCAAGTTTGATGTTTGGCTTTCAGAAAGCAAGCTTTCCAAAGCCATCATCAACCTTAATATCCTCTTTCAGAGGATACCTGCATTCACTCCCTTGGAAAATAAAGCGCTGATGCGCCATTGCACAATCGTGCAAATGATATCAATCAGCAGCCACCCTGATATATCCATTATATAGGTCCTAAACAGTAAACCATAAATACGTAATAACCTCATGCACAACGCTTTAGTTCTTCATTGAATAAATCTTCATCGCACAAAGTGCGACTAACTCAAAATTCAAAACTCAAAATTCAAAATTTCTTTTGGGATGGGAGAGGCTACTGTTTTTTTGTCCTCTAAACTCTACAGTTCTTCTGTTGATTCTCCGTTGTAGCTCTAATCGTTCTCTAACCTTTCTCTAATCGTTCTCTAACGATTCTCTAATTTTCGATTAGAGAAAGGTTATTGTTACCTTAGCGTTACTTTAGCGTAGCCTTAGAGGAAGGTTAGAGAAACTGCCTTGTCACGTAGAAAAGAGTGGATAATATGTAATGTTTATATTCTTTACTACCAACATTGATTTTTTATGTTTTTGCAAATATACAAAATTATTCTGTTATCTCCAATTTTTTGGCTCACCCGTAATTCCCTGTGTTAGGAAGAAAACCCCTAAAACCAAGAAAAATATTAATTGAACTTTCTCAAGTGAATATTTATTAGAGAAAAAATAGAAAGCAAGGCTCTAATGAGCCTTATGATGTTCTTACTTGTTTTCTTTTATAAATGCAAGCATTTAACAAGAAATCAAGTAATTCCATCTCCACTTCGTGGTTGCTTTCTTATGAAAATGCAGCAAAGCTACTAAAATTACGCTACGCGTATAAAATATTTTATGCCGAAGGACAACCGTAGGTCATCAACTGAGCGCTTGCAGTCAACGAAGTTGGTGCAAGCATTAAAGTGAAGGAAATAATTTTGACGCACAACCTCCTTATAACCTCCTTACAACCTCCTATATACCAGCCTCAGGCAGCCTATAGGCAGGCATAATGAGGCTACTTAAGGCTACCTTATGGCTGCTTGAGGCTGCTATATGGCTGTTTGTTGGCTGCCTGTAGGCTACTTATGGCTGCCTTTGAGAGATTTAGAAACCAACAGAGATAAGCCTCGATCATCAAATAAAGGGAGGTTTTAAAAAAAATACTTGCCGAAAATGAGAAAGAGAAATAAAAAAGTACAGATTAAAAGTAAAAAATACGGCGGTTTGTGTTGCTGGTCAAAAAATATTGTATATATTTGTGTATTGAACCAATACCTAATTCTGTTGAAATAAAGCAGCGATAAACCATAAATCAAATATACAAATACAACGGCAAAGAATACGACAATATGCATGGACTAAACACATACGACTATGGCGCTCGCCAATACTATGCTGCTCTACCTATTTGGGATAGGGTGGACCCGTTGTGTGAAAAGGACTATGGCACAAGTGCGTATGTGTATTGTCATGATAATCCTGTTAATAGGATTGATCCTGATGGAAGGGATGGTGTTCTTGTTGTTAATAACAATGAAAAAACTTTAACTATTAGAGCCGTTTATTATGTTGGGACAGGTTCAAGAGTGTCTAGAAATACAGGTGAGTCAAAAGGATACTCTACCAAAGATATAACTCACATGAATGAAAAGATAAATGGCAAACTAAATGGATACAATTTGACAGTTTCTGAAGGAGATTATTCTGGTTATTCTGTATTATTTGATCTTTCATTTAAAGATGGTGGTAATCAGCAAGAAACAATGAATTTAGCTTCAAATGAATATTATGAAGGCAATCATATTGGGAATACTTTCGCAAGATGGGATGACACATTACGGAGGTTTAGGACTATTGAAAATCCTGATGGTACAACATCAACGGTAGGAGGTGTAACTGAGGCGAAAACAAATATAGTGATGAATAATACGCTAGATAATATGATGAATAGGATACATGAAATCTTTCATACATTGGGATTTGACGATTTTAAATTGTCAGATAAAGGGCACGGAATCATGAATTATCCTCCACAGAAACCTGATCAAAAAGATGTAAATAATTTAGTAAATAATGATTTCCTACCCAAAATAGTGATACAATGAAAAGAAATAGACTTTTTTTTATGTTATTGTTTTGTATGTTTTTTGCTATTTCTCATGGTAAAAAAACATTAGATAAATCTGTAATAAAAGATTTTTATTATTATGACATGACTTGTATTTCAAAAAACGTGCAGATACATATTAGTGGACTTACAAAGAGAAAATTATTGTTGTCTGGTTATGGCTCTTTGGAAATGTTGGGAAAAATATTTTATAGGCATGCATATTATATACCTGATATTATATCTTCTTCGGATGCTATGGAATATGGAGTATGTATGCAAGAAAAAATAGACGAAAATTCATCCCATTACACTTTAGAAATAGACAGTTCAACAATTGTTTATGTTCAGTGTTGCCGTATAAAAGGAGAGTTTATTAAACAGCGCATAAAAAAATATATAGGAATGTCTTCTGACTTTATTAATATATATAAGAATATTAAGTACCCTAAAAAGTTTTATATTCTTAAAAGAATCATTGCTGTAAGAAAAACTTAATAATTGCTATTCTATATATTCGGTGCATCATTTTATGATGAAGCAAATGCGATAAATGAGGAGATTAGCTGGGGTATAAAGCCTATAGTAAAAGCTGCTTTATCTGTGAATAGGAACAATGTTAACATAAATATTATAGTTGGAAAAAAAACAAAGTATGAAATACGTTAATATACTACTTCTATTAATTATTTCCTTAAATGGAAAGGCTCAGCCGTCATATAAGATTCTTCATGTTAAGAATGCTTTGGTAATTAGTACGTATGAATTAGATGGAAATTGTTTTCATCATAAAGGACATACAATTAAAATCGATAAAAAAGCATATCCGTTCTTTGTTCGTTCAGAACAAAATATTTGGATATTACGTAATGTGTTTGATGTTGATAGTGCGGAGTGTGAACAATATGAAGATATGGACTTTGCGTACCATGTTGATAAAGGGATTTATAATCAGGACCTTTATATTTCTGATTTTGAAAAAGGATATATGGGTAATCAGCGATTCTCAAGTTGTTTTTATTCAAAACGATTATATAGAAAACGTATATATGCAGCTTATAAATACACAGGAGATATAGTTGTATATGATTTGGATGGTTTTGCTAAAACTAAAAAATATCAAGAAGCAAGTATATATACCAAAAATGTTTTAGATTTTAAGAAGTTTGCAATGATTAAATATGCTGAGAAGCTTAACTGGTTATCAAAAGAAGACATGAACCAAAACCATTTTAAACATTCTGGAATATGTACAATATGGTTGTATGCACCAGAATAATATTTTTGTAGGATTATCTGCTTGGAGGTTCTTTGATATTGCAAAATGGGAAGGTAGATAAGTATCTTTTCAGTGGAGGCTATTGCCAGAATACAGACAGCAATCTTGCTTTCAACTATTTCAACCAAGACCACTTGGGGAATATAAGAGAAGTAGTTGATTCTAATGGAAAAGTTGTTCAAACCAACAACTACTATCCTTTCGGAACTCCATTTTATGATGAGGCAAACACAACAAATGCCAGCCTTCAGCCGTTTAAATATAATGGAAAGGAACTTGATATGATGCATGGATTAAACACATACGACTATGGCGCTCGCCAATACTATGCAGCTCTACCAACTTGGGATAGGGTAGATCCGTTGGCTGAGAAATATTATAGCACAAGTCCTTATGCTTATTGTGGAAATAATCCAGTAAATAGGCTTGATCCTGATGGAAGAGATTGGTACCAAACAGGAAGTGGTAATCTTTATTGGAATCCTAAGGTAAAATCGCAGGAAGATTTACAAGACGGATATACCTACGTAGGTGAGAAATATATAGACGAAGAGAATAATATTACATACAAAAGTGATGGAAGTGTATTGTGTGAAAATGAATATGATGGTGTAAAAAGAATGAATTTACAAAATGAAAGAAGTAAAACAAAAGATAGGCCACATGGAAAGGAACAGTCTGCATGTATATTGCCTGATGGTCGAATGTTGGTTTTACCAGATAATTGGAATAATGAACATGAATCAAAATTACCACCAGGAGCAAAATTAACAAGTACGAAATTTGTTGCAGCTGACGGCAGTTCTTATAATGTTAGTGGGTATGTACATACGCATCCTAACAAAAGGCAAGATTCTTTTTCTGTTGCTGATGGAGACTTTGGTATGCAAAGACCCAATTTGCCATTATTAGTACTCCATGAAGATGGTAATTTATATTATTCTATACAGCCAGCATATTCATATATCTATGACCATAGATTACATTACAGATGTTCTAATGCAGGTTCAGTTAATTATTTAAGAAAGAATGGAATCACTATGGTTAAGATTGCAAATACAATACGTTTAAATAATAAAAAATAGTATATTATGAAGTCCTATATTATTGCATTCATGATGCTATTCCTTATGTGCCAATGCACTTCTAATAAGGCTAAATATAATTATCAAGGACAGGAGATAGATACAACAATCTTTCATCCGCAATTCTTGGAGATCGTTAGAAATTATGTTTCATCTCATAAACAATTTGATGCTTACATGATAATGGCTGCTTCTGAAGTAGCAAGAGTGAGCTCTCGGACAAGCAATCAAAAAGCAACATATTATTTAATGCCCGCAACATTGAGATATCGCGTAGATTATTCTAAAGATCATAGCGTTACCTATAGTTGTCTTTCTGATGATGACTTAGCTTTATATATATGTGTTTGCGATAAGCCAGTTTATATTAAATCTGATATTGATAATCTTGTATCAAATGTGTTGCCTAATGATAGTATATTACCAAGAGCTTATTCTACAGGTAAAAAAGGAATGATTTGGTGTATTAATAAAAATAAGAAGAATAAATTTGTTATTGTATCAAAAAATGTAGAAAAAAATAAGACGTGGACTGGTGTTTTAATAGAACAGGTTCCTAATACGCTAAGATTTGTTCCATAATTACTTTCCAAGTTTCTACATCGTGTAATCCTGTGTTGAGATTTAGAAGAAAACCCTAACGAAATAATTGCATGCTTATTCTGATTAGGTTTTCTCGTTTTTTCTTCATAATTATTCAAGCAAGAGACGCAATCTGTTGGTTAGCCCTTTGCTTTCCCTCGACTATCGCCGAACAGCGACCGTTGGTTCCCGCTGGGGAGGGATGGGAGGGGGCTTTTTCTATCATATTAGAGCCACCGCCTTGTTGCTCTTGCTTTTTTGAGGAGGATTGACTATGTAGAAGCGATAAAATTTTTATGAGAAATAGAATTTTTAAAAAGATATAGAATTTGCTTGTTATTCAAAAAATATTATATATTTTTGTGTAGTGAATCTATTTACCATCAAAAAAATGAGTTCCAAATGGTAATTAGCCATAAATGCGAATTTATGATGAGGCAAACACAACAAATGCCAGCCTTCAGCCGTTTAAATATAATGGTAAGGAACTTGATATGATGCACGGGTTAAACACATACGACTATGGAGCACGTCAGTATTATTCTGCTCTGCCTGTTTGGGATAGGGTGGATCCGTTGTGTGAAAAGGACTATGGCACAAGTCCGTATGTGTATTGTACGAATAATCCCGTGAATAAGTTTGATCCAGATGGAAGGGAGGTTATAGACGGATTAAGTGTAAAAAATAATAGAGAAGAAACTATTAAACAAAATTTTATTAGTAAGCTTCACGATAATCCTAGTAGTATAATTGTATTTGTACATGGATCTAATAATGGAAATGGAGTTAACTTGTCATTAGATAATTCTACAATCTATATGGTTCAAAATAATGAATCGAGTTTATTTACACTTGATATGTTTTGGGAAGAAAATAGTAATGTGTGGAATCAAAAAAATGTAAATGAAGCTCCTACTGAAATAGTTCTTTTCTCATGTGAAACTGGTAAAAAAGGAGGTTTGGCTCAGTTTGAATCAAGCAGGGCAGAAATGAATAACATTTCGATATTTGCACCTTCTGATAATGTAAATATTCATTCTGATGGTTCTGTATCTATTGATAATGAAGGAGTTTGGCGTGAGTTTGTTAATGGTGAAATTGTTAACGAATATCCAGGAAACTTTATGTCTGGAACTGTTGAATTTAACAACTTGAATTTTTGGGAAAAACTTGTTCTTCCGCAGTTTAACAATATATATACTACAAGCTATGAGAATAATAAATAAATTTTGTATCCTCTGTGTTATATCGTTCTTTATATTTGCTTGTACATCAAATATGAAGGGTGTAAGTCGTATGTATTCATCAGATACTTTAAAAGATTCTTTTTCAATACTTGGTAATATAAATGATGAGGTATGGAAATTGAATGAAAAGTATCAGCCAATAGAAAGTGATATTAAGGATTTTATTAAAGGACGGGATAAAGAGTCATATGTTAATATTAGAAATAAATTCCTTCGTGCAGATGTATGGCAGGAAAACTTATTGTATGCTTTAGTTGCTGCTGATAAATTTGGAATTGTTGTTGCAAATATGGATATCGCTCAGAGTTTGTCTGAAGGATTATCAAATGTTGATGTAAGTACAAATTCTAAAAAAATAGCATTATTTTATTTAGAAAAATGGAAGAATAAATCTGAACATAAAAGATCTGTTGAAATTTATCAAGCTTTTAAAGCAAAGAAAAAATCTCCATCAAATTTGACGCTTCCAAGCATATCTTCTCAAAGTACAGATATTCTTAAGCAAAAGGTTTTATGTTTGAATGGCTCTGTAGATGCCTATTGTGAGTTAAAAACTCAATTATATAATAGCTCTATGTATGGAATATTATTATATTATGCTTTTATTATGGCAGATAGATATAATTATAAGCTTGCTAAAGCTGATATTATAGATATAATTAAACCTGGTGACGTAACTAAATATTTCTGTGATTTCTTTCTATCTAAAGATTAATTTCAATGGAAATGGGAGATAGATTAACCTAAGCTCAGCCGTTTAAATATAATGGTAAGGAACTTGATATGATGCATGGATTAAACACATACGACTATGGCGCTCGCCAATACTATGCTGCTCTACCAACTTGGGATAGGGTAGATCCATTGGCTGAAAAATATGGCCCCACAAGTCCGTATGTGTATTGTGCTAATAATCCTGTGAATTTGATAGACCCTGATGGAAAGAAAGTTGTATTTGTTAATGGATATTTAGGCTTTGGGTCTCCTAATGGAGGTGCAACGTATTGGAATGGCAGGAATTCATCTTTTGTTAAAGGCGCGCAATCTGCATTTAATGATTATGCAACTCCATTTTTTACCAATTATGACTTTGAGTATTCGACAAGCTCAAGTAATTTAAGGGAGTTTCAAGGATATCAGTATGCAAGGCAAAACTACAAGGCTCTTACTAAAGGTATGAAGCCTGGGATAGATAAATTTAATTTTGTTTCCCACAGTATGGGGGGAGCTTTTGCTGAGGGTATGATTAGATATATGTCGGAGCATGGGTGGGAAACAGAAAATGCAGTATTTTTAAATGCTTGGGAACCAACTCAAATCATCAACAAACAAGAACATAACAGGATAGATGCAACATGTACTAATGATCCAATCCAATGGCTAAGTAAACCCTTGTTTGGTGAACCTGATATACCGTCATCAGATGATGCGATAAGAATTAAAAGTGAAGAGTCTGTAACATATATTCATCGAGATTTGATAGATGGTAATAGTAAGACATTGTGGAATATTATTAAAGAATTGTTGAAAAAATGAGAGTCTTGATAAATATAATCGCATGTATAGCTTTCGGATCACAGTTGTTTTCTTTTGTGTTAAATGCTTTGAATATGAAGAAGCCTGAAACAGAAATAGAATCGCTTAATAACGAATTTGTGTTAGTAGCATATATTTGCTCTTTGTTATCTGTTCCGATTTTCTTTGTACTTTATAACTTCGGTTTAAAGTTTGCAAAGCTTAAATTTTTGAATATTGTTTTTCTTGGATTTATGCTGCTAGGAGGATATGTACTTTGTGGGCAGTTATTCGTTTTAAATGATTTTATTCTCACGTCATGTGTAATATTGTTATTTAATGTTTATAGTCTTAGAAAAGTATTAAGTTATTTGTTCTAGGAATCATGATGTTTATGTGCTTTGTATCTTGTTTAAATTTAGTAAAAATGTTAATCAACAAATTAGAATATTACATATGTGGTGGGAAAGCTATCTGGAAAGCAAAAAAAATAATTAAATTGTTTTTTATGCTTTATGCCACAGTTGTTGTTTCTTGTAATGGAAACGATATCTCTATAAGCATAGAAAATAAAACAGTATATTCTAAGCACGAGATTAAGTGCTTATATATAGAAATGAAAAATTATTCTTATTTCATAACTTGTAAGCAAGGCTATAGAGGTGATAAATGTATAAAGCTGGATTCTATTCCCTGTAAATACGAATTGGAAAATGCTGATAAGTCAATCCTAAAAATAGAACGTTTTAGAAAAGGGAAAAAATCATATAATTTTTTACGAAGAAATGATTTTTATACCATAACAAATTTATCTAATGGTGATGCAGGAGCAGATAAGATTATTTTTTCTACTGATTCTGATGCGCAGATAAAGGTAGCTGAACCATAGAATTTGCAACATTGAATATAATTGTATAAATTTGCCGAGTAGAGTTGACTTCCTTGACGGAAGCAAAGTACTCTACACCTATGATGCAAAGGGAACTAAATTGAGATGGGGCAGTATATGAAACAGTTAAATAAAGTTGTGGTGCTAATGACTATGATGGTTGTTATAGTCTCTTGCAAGAAGAATGTTTTTGATATTATTACAGACAATGACTTTAAGTATTGGTATAGATATAATGCATTAGATAAGTTAGAAGGTTATCCTACTATATTTTATTTTGATAATCAAAACAAATGGAAAGTGTTTGAGATAGTTCCAAATATAGGCTTCAGAGAATATAATGGTGGTGATAATTTAATTGGCGACAAATGGCGTCTAATTAACGATTCTACTATAGAAATTAATGGAGTCCATCAAAAAATCATTATGGTTAGTACCGATACACTTATTTTGGGAAAAAAGAATGGTGACAATGATACTTTATGTACGGTTCCGCCTAATATGATTCCGCAAAGGCATTATCATAGATGGTAGTAGACGATTCTATTATGATGCAAATGGAACTAAATTGAGAACGGATAAAAAAAAGCCCAACGAGCACAGGTGTTCGTTGGGCTAATATTTAGATAGAGTTTTGTTTACATAACAACTTCAACGGTGTGTTTGCCTTCGCTGAATGGCACGATGTTGCCTTCAACAGGATTGCCGTCGACAACGAGAGACTTGATGCCTTTCTGGTTGCCTTGTGGATTAGAAACATGGATGTTGTATTCTGCACCACGGAAACGACGGGTAACACTATATTCCTTAGCTGTAGATGGAAGGCAAGGATCGATGAGCAAACCATCGTAGGTTGGCTTAACACCGAGGATGAACTCGCTTACTGTGTACCACATCCAAGCGGCTGTACCTGTGAGCCATGAGTTCTTACCCTCACCAGGGCGGAAGGCATCTTTACCTGCTACCATCTGGCAGTTAACGTATGGCTCAACCTTATGCAGAGTCTGGTATTTCTCTTCTACGTATGAAGGAAGAATCTTGGTGTAGTGCTTCCAAGCATCGTTACCACGTCCTGCAACTGTTTCACCAATGATTACCCAAGGGTTGTTGTGGCAGAAGATACCTGCGTTTTCCTTGTAGCCTTCTGGATAAGAGCTAATCTCACCCATTTCAACATGATAGTGGGTGTAGGCAGGGTTGTTAAGTACAATACCGTGTTCACATTCCATACGCTCTTTGACAGAGTCGAGAGCCTTGTCGCAGAGTCCTTCTTCAAGACCGATACCTGCCATAGTACACCAGCCTTGTGACTCGATGAAGATCTTGCCTTCTTCGTTTTCGTTGGAACCAATCTTGTTGCCTGCGAAATCGTATGCTCGAAGGAACCATTCGCCATCCCAACCGTCTTTCTTCACAGCAGCAATCATCTTATCGATAGCCTCGCTCATGCGGTTTGCTTCAGCTTCAAACTGTTGTGTGTTGAAGGTTGAGTGCTCAATGTTCTTGCTTGCAAGAGTATGGCATAGTTCAACATAGTCTTTGGCTGTTACTACGAAAAGTCCTGCTATCATGAGGCTTTCAGCCTTTGAGCCTTCGCTGTTGTTCTCGGTTGTTTGGAAACTCTCGTTTGGATCCCAAGAGAAGCAGTTAAGGTTAAGGCAGTCGTTCCAATCGGCACGACCGATGAGCGGTAATGCGTGAGGACCGAGGTTCTTTATAACGTGGTTCATTGAAATCATCAGGTGTTCGAAGAGTGTTACCTCTGAGCCTGGCTGATTATCGAAAGGTACCATTTCGTTAAGGATAGAGTAGTCGCCTGTTTCCTTGATGTAGGCTGTTGTTCCGAAGATAAGCCAGCATGGGTCGTCGTTGAAACCGCCACCAATATCGTTGTTTCCACGCTTAGAGAGTGGCTGATACTGGTGATAGCAACCACCGTCAGGGAACTGTGTAGAGGCGATGTCGATGATGCGCTGACGAGCACGCTCAGGAATCTGGTGAACAAATCCAACAAGGTCTTGGTTAGAATCGCGGAAGCCCATACCACGACCGATACCGCTTTCAAAGAAACTTGCTGAACGGCTCATGTTGAAGGTTACCATACACTGGTATTGGTTCCAGATGTTAACCATACGGTCGAGCTTGTCGTTACCTGTCTTAGCTACATAGATGCCAAGAAGATTATCCCAGTATGCCTGTAGCTCGGCAAATGCCTTGTCAACCTTTTCTGTTGTGTTGAAGTCGGCAATCATCTTCTTAGCCTGAGCCTTGTTGATGACCATGTCAAGACCGTCTTTATCAGAGAACGAACCATCAGGAGCAATCCATTTCTGTTCCTGCTTCTCTTCTACATAACCAAGAAGGAAGATAAGGTCTTTCTCTTCGCCTGGCTGCAATTCAACTTCAATGTAGTGTGAAGCGATAGGGCTCCAGCCGTGTGCCCAGCTATTGCGAGGTGTGCCCTCTGCAACTACGTCAGGCATTGACTTTTCGCTATATAGACCAACGAAAGTTTCACGGTCGGTATCGTAGCCCTGAATAGGGGTGTTTACGCTATAGAAAGAATAATGGTTGCGACGCTCACGGTATTCTGTCTTGTGATAGATAACAGAATCTTCAATCTCAACCTCACCGGTAGAGAAGTTGCGCTGGAAATTCTCCATATCGGTGGCACCATTCCACAGACACCACTCTTGGAACGACCAAACCTTCAGTTTCTTCACCTCGTTGCCTAAGTTCTTGAGAGTCATCTTCTGAACTTCGCCCCATGTGTGAAGAGGTACGAAGAAAAGCACACTTGCCTCAACATCGTTCTTACGACCGGTGATGCGTGTGTAGCTCATTCCGTGACGGGTTTCATAAAAGTCGAGTGGGGTGCGGCAAGGTTTCCAACCTGGGTTCCAAACGGTGTCGCCATCCTTGATGTAGAAATATCGGCCATCGTTGTCCATAGGCACGCTGTTATAGCGATAACGTGTGATGCGACGGAACTTGGCATCCATATAGAAACTATAACCTCCGGCTGTATTACTGATCAGTGAGAAGAAATCCTCATTACCTAAATAGTTGATCCAAGGCCAAGGGGTCTTGGGGTCAGTGATGACATATTCGCGATGGGCATCGTCGAAATGACCATACTTCTTGTTCTCCATAAATAACCTATTTAATTATATTTATCAATTTTACGATGCAAATATAATAAAAAACTCTTATCTTTGCAATTAGTGACATTATAAAATGTGATAAATGCGACAAATCTTATGAAGAATCAAGTAACAACCATTTTAGCTCGCCTCGCTTTTGTGACAATCTGTTTGTTTGCCACTCCTATGATGACACAAGCTCAAACTTATGCCTCACTTTGGAAGAAGGTTGAAGAGAGTCGTAAGAAAGATCTGCCAAAGACTGCTATTGCTCAGTTGCAGCAGATTGTGAATAAAGCAAAAGCAGAGAAAAACTACGGGCAGCTTTTGAAGGCTCAGATGTTACAGCTTCAGAAACAACAAGATCTGTCGGAGGATTCGCTGAAGGCTGGCCTTGCTCGTGTTGTTGAATACGAGCAGAAAATACGCAAGACCAATCCTGTGTTGGCGCATGTGTATCAGTCACTTTTAGCTAAGATATATGAAGAAAAGCCAAGGTTTACAGATGAAGCCGATACTTTAGTTGAGAAATATGCTAAATTGGCTATGTCGGAGCCAGAATTGCTTGCTCAAGTAAAGGTGAAAGACTATGAGCCAATGGCTGTTTCGGGTGCAGATGCCAAAATCTTCAATAATGATTTGTTGCATCTTATTGGTTATGCAACAGGTGACTTCAAAACTTTGCATGATTATTATCTTTCTCACAATAATCGTTCGGCAGCTTGTTTGTGTGCCCACGAGTTGTTAAGTAAGCAGAATGATTTCGGTACGCTTAAAGTAAAGAAATCACATTACTTACAGCAGATAGACTCGTTGATAAGCGAATATAAAGACCTTTCTGTGTGTGGAGAACTTGCCATAGACCGTTATAAGTTTATCGAGCAGGCTTCAGATACTGACGAGAAGGACATGATAGACTATATTAATTATGCTCTTGCGCAATGGGGCTCATGGCCAAGAATGAATATTTTGCGTAATGCAAAAGCTCGACTCACACAGCCAAGCTATTTTGCCATGCTAAGTAATAAGGCGCTTACTCCTGGTAAGAAGCACACATTGCGCATCAATACCCTTACTAATATTCAGCAGTTAACGCTTTCCGTTACCCGATTGAATCTTCAGCAATATGAGGATTTGTATCCTCAGAGAAGCAAGGATTGGGTTCGTATCAAGCGTTTGCTACTGCCTGAAACACAAATCTCGGAAACACGTCACTATGTAGGAATACCTGATTATCAGGTGCTTAACGACTCTATAGAGATTGCCCCTCTTGAGCGAGGCGTTTATCTTGCAGAGATAACCACCAATAACAACGAGGTGCCAGCAGAACGTGCAGTGTTCTACGTGAGCGATATTATGGCTATTTATCACGAATTACCTAATAAGCAATATCGTTTTGTAGCAGTTAAGGCTTCTACAGGTGAACCTGTGGCTGGAGCTAAGATTGATTTGATTTTAAGTAATGATAAAACCGTTACCCTTACATGTGATAATCAAGGAGAAGCTTATTATGCAGCTAACGGAAAAAGAATTTCTGAAATAAAAGCTTATTCTGATGATGATCATTTCTGTCCAAAAGTATATTTTAGTTCAATATATTTTGATGCTAAAAAATCCAAAGAAAGCTATAGTATATCAGCTTTCACAGATAGAAAAATCTATCGTCCAGGACAGACGGTCCATGTGTCTGCAGTTATGCAACATCAATTAAATACTATTGAGAGTGAAGCTGCAAAAGATGTTGCGCTGACCGTAATTCTACGTGATGCCAATTCTAAGGAAATAGGTAAAAAAGAAGTAACAACAGATGAGTTTGGTACAGCTGCTGTTGACTTCGTGTTGCCAACAAAGGGCCTTACTGGTAACTATAATATTAGTGTCAAGGGCAATAAGGTTTCTTGTTATAATTCTATTAAGGTTGAAGAATACAAGCGTCCTAAGTTTGAGGTTACCTTTGACAAGGTGAAAGAGAAATACCAGAGTGGCGATTCTGTTCGTGTTACTGGTTATGCCAAGACTTATTCGGGCGTGCCTGTTCAGAGAGCACGTGTTGTTTATAATGTTGTGCGCCGTCCTTCAAGCTATTGGTTCTATTCTCGTGCAAGAACAGAAGAGATAGCTCACGATACTGTTCTTACAGATGCTGATGGCCATTTCCAAATACCTTTGTATATGGAATTGCCTGAGAATATAAACTCTGATATTGCCCAGTATTATTCATACGATATTACCGTTGATGTCACCGATGGAGCAGGCGAGAGCCATAATGCAGAAACCTCTTTGCCTTTGAGTAATCGTTCTACTATTCTAAGTAGTAACCTTCCTAAGAAGATTATTGCCGACAGCTTGAAAACTGTTACATATTCTTATCAGAATCTCTTGCGTGAGGAGATTCCGGGTGTTGTGAGCCTCACTATAAAGGCAAAGGATTATAATAAGTCGTTTACCTGTGACGCCAACAAACCTTTTGACTTAAAGGAACTTGGTTTGCGCTCAGGTGAATATCATGTAGAGGCTGTTTGTGGTACAGACACCCTAAGCGATAAGATGATAGTTTTCTCTATGAAGGACAAGCAGCCTGTTATTGATACTCACGACTGGTTCTATGTTTCTGGCACACAATTCAAAACAAATGATCAACCTGTTTACGTGCAGTTTGGTGCGAGCGATGAAAACAGATATGTGTATTACTCAATTCTTTCTAACGATAGCGTTATAGAGAAAGGTGTGGTAAAACAGTCTAATGCTCTTACCACACGTAGTTTCACTTATAAGGAAGAGTGGGGCGATGGCATAACAATTTGTTTTGCAAGTATTCTTGATGGCGAACAGTATTCACACAAGGTGAGTATCGGGCGTCCGTTGCCTGATAAGAAGTTGAATTTGAAATGGACAACTTTCCGTGACCGACTCACTCCAGGACAGAAAGAAACATGGACTCTTAATATTACAGATGCAACGGGCAAGCCTGCAAAGGCTCAGCTGCTCTCTGTACTTTATGATAAGAGTTTGGATGCTCTAACTAATCATAGCTGGACAAAGAGTTTGTTTACCCCTCATGTAAATTTGGTAAATGCATATTGGCGGGCTATGTCTTTTGGAAGTGTTTCCTTAAATGGTGAACGTTCTTTGCACTTGTTGTCGGAAAAACGTATTGGCTATTGCAGCTGGGATAGTAGTGTGCTCCCATATATGCAAGTAGTTTATATTGGCTATAGTAAGCGTCCGTCTTTATTAAGTAGGGTAACTAAGTTAGTAGCGCCTAAGGCTGTGGCACGTTCTCAAACAGTAGAATTGTCATCTCTCGAAGCCTTAGATGTTAAGGGTAACGATGATGTTAATGGCGAAGTTCTCAAGGCAAAAGAAGCTATATCTTCAGATGAGTCAGCATCCTTCGAGATGCCTTCGAGATGCGTTCGAGATAACTTGCAGGAAACAGCATTCTTCTATCCTGCTCTTGTTGCCGACGGCAAGGGAAATGTGAACATAAAGTTCACTCTTCCTGAAAGCGTAACCACATGGCGCTTCATGGGTTTGGCACATGATAAGACTATGAACTCAGGCTATATTGATGCTGAGGCTGTTGCTGCTAAAACAGTAATGGTGCAGCCAAATATGCCTCGCTTTGTGCGTCGTGGTGATAAGCCTACAATCTCGGCTAATGTATCAAACACTTCTGACAAGGTGGTTAAGGGTAAGGCTCGTATTGAGTTTATTAACCCTGAAACAGAAAAGCTGATTCTTGCTGTTACAAAGAATATTGAACTGAAAGCAAACGATACAAAAGCAGTGAGCTTCTCGTTCATGCCTAAGGAATATCCTGATGTTGTTATTGTTCGTGTGATTGTTGATGGTAATGACTTCTCTGACGGCGAGCAGCATTATCTGCCTGTGTTGCCTGATAAGGAAATGGTTACTACCACTCAGGCTTTCTCGCTTCAGAATAAGGGACAATACACTGTTGATTTAACCAAGCTCTTCCCAGAGGATGGAAAGCAGAACCGCCTGACATACGAATATACTTCTCATCCAGAGTGGATGCTTATAGAGGCTCTGCCTACAGTAAGCAACCCAAGTTCAGATAATGCTATTTCGCTTGTTACAGCTCTCTATGCTAATTCGTTGTCGGAGTATTTGCTGAAGTCTAACCCTTCTATAAAGAAGTTTATTGATAACGAAGATATAAAGCAGGTTAACGAAGGAAAGAGTCCTCTGCAGACTAATGAGGAACTGAAATCATTAGTTCTTGATGAAACTCCATGGGTGGCTGATGCAAAGAACGAGACTGAGCAACGTGAGCTATTGAAGAATTTCTTTGATGAGAATGCTACTCAATATCGTAAAGATGATATTTTGCATAAGCTAATGAAACTGCAAAATTCTGACGGCTCTTTCTCTTGGTGGCCTGGAATGAGGGGCAGCCGTTATGTAACAAATGCCGTGTATATGACTCTTGTTCGTTTGAAGAAGATGACTGGAGCTTACTATTATGAGCTTAATTTTACAGCTAACCAATGTCGTGATTATCTTTCTTCAGAACTTAAAAAGGAGGCTGCTGAAATGAAGAAAATCGAGAAGGAAGCCTTTGAGGTGTTGCCATCTGAAACAGCATTAGAAACGATATATAGTCTGTCGCTTGCAAAAGAAAATCATAAGCATGACGTAAAGCCAACTATTGAGTACATGGTGGGCAAACTCTCTAAGGTGCCTACAATATATACTATTTATGGTAAGGCTAATGCAGCTGTAATCTTTGCTCTTAACGGACAGAAGACCAAGGCTAAGGAGTTCTTGCAAAGCATAAATGAACATAGTGTTTACAAACCAGAGATGGGACGCTACTACGATTCGCGCAAGGCTCAATATAGTTGGCGCGATTACAAGATTCCTACTCAGGTGGCTGTTATAGAGACTTATAAGCTTTTGCAGCCAGACTCTATTCAGCTTATTAGCGACCTGCAGCAATGGCTTTTGCAAAGCAAGCGCACACAGGCTTGGGACACTCCTTTGAATACCGTTAATGCTGTGTATGCTTTCTTGGGAGGTAATAATGCTCGCTCTTTGAGTACAGACGATAACGACTTCGTTATTCGTATCAACAACAAGAACGTAGATGTAGCCAATAACGCTATTGGATATGTGAAAGGCGTGGAGACAGGTGAAAACCTCAATACGATTACTTTTGAAAAGAACAATAAGGGTACATCTTGGGGAGCTGTTTATGCACAAAGCATTCAGACAACAGCTAACGTTGCGTCGGCAGGTACAAACCTGAAAGTTAAGCGTGAGGTAATAACTAATAAGGAAGTAAAAGTGGGCGACCGCATAAAGGTGCGCCTGACAATTACAGCTGATCGTGATTACGACTTTGTACAGCTTCAGGACAAGCGTGCTGCATGTCTTGAACCAGTAAAACAACTGAGCGGTTATTCTCGTGGTTATTATATTGCTCCAAAAGATAATGTAACGAACTATTATTTCGATGTTCTTTCTAAGGGTGAGCACGTAATAGAAACAGAATATTATGTTGATCGTGAAGGCGAATACACATCAGGACTGTGTACTGTTCAATGTGCTTATGCACCAGAATATAGTGGTCGTGATGCAGCGTTTAAAATTAATGTAAAATAAAAAAAGACCCTACCCAGCCTCCCCTCCAGAGGGGGAGGAGATGCTAACAAAAAGAAGAGTTAGTTTGAGCCCCTTTGGAGGGGAGATTGGGAGGGATTATATAATTATGATGAAAAAAAATATCCTTTTAGGCATTTTCCTGTTGGCGGCGGCAGGAATGAATGCTCAAAACATTACAGCCGAAAAGAGTGTTATCGACATGGGGGAAGTGCTTTATCGCACTCCTGCAAGTGTGGTGTTTAATCTTCATAATAATAGTGCTAACGAGCTTCGTTTGGAGAATGTGCGCACCGACTGTGGATGTACTGATGTCAAGTTTCCTATTAACGGAATAGCTGCTAATAGCGACTTCAAGGTTGAGGCTATTTATGATGCTAAGACATTAGGTCATTTTCAGAAGCAGATAGGTGTGTACGAGGCTGGTGCCGACAATCCTGTTATGCTCACAATAAAAGGTGTTGTCGTAAGCGAAAAGAAAGACTTCAGCGGCAAGTATCCTTATTCTATTGGCGACTTCCTTACCGATGTTGATAATGTGGAGTTCGACGATGTGAACCGAGGCGACCGACCTGTAAAGAAAATACATATCAAGAACAATTCTACTAAGCAGGCCGAACCTCAGGTAATGCATCTGCCTCCATATCTGCGTGCATCGGTACAGCCTAAGCGTATTGCTCCTGGGCGTACTGGCGTGGTGTCTATACAGCTTGACTCACGTAAACTGCGTGACTTTGGCTTGAACCAGACAGAGGTGTATCTTGGTTTTTTCCCAGGCGATAAGGTTGCTGAAGACAAGGTATTACCTATTTCGGCTGTGTTGTTACCTTCGTTTGCTCATTTAAATGCTAAGCTGCTTGCCAAAGCACCTGTCTTTAGCGCAAGTGCCACTCAACTTGATTTAGGTGCTTTCGGTAATAAGAAGAAACTCAAGGGAACAATCATCATTACCAATAACGGTAAGTCAACTCTTGAGATTAGTAGTTTGCAGATGTCAACAGTAGGACTCGAGGTGTCGTTAAACAACACACATATTGAGCCGGGCAAGTCGGCTAAGCTGAAGATTACAGCTCTTGCTGGTTTGTTGCAGCGTCGTCGTCCACGTGTGCTTATGATTACTAACGATCCAAAACAACCAAAGGTTGAAATAAAAGTATTGACTAAATGAAAATAGAAATAGATAACGGTAGCGGATTCTGCTTTGGGGTAACAACAGCTATTAAGAAAGCAGAAGAGGAACTTGCCAAAGGTGAACGATTGTATTGTCTTGGTGATATTGTGCATAATGGTATGGAGGTTGAACGCCTGCATGCAAAAGGTCTTATCACCATTGATCATGAACAGCTGAAGGAATTGCATGATGTTAAGGTATTGTTGCGTGCTCATGGTGAACCACCAGAGACCTACGAAATCGCCAAGCGTAATAATATAGAGATTATTGATGCTACCTGTCCTGTTGTGTTGCAGTTGCAGAAACGCATCAAGAAACAGTATGAAGGCGAGGAGCAACACTCTATAGTAATCTTTGGCAAGAATGGTCATGCCGAGGTATTGGGACTTGTTGGTCAGACTCATGGTGACGCCATCGTGATTGAGAAATTCGATGATGTTAAGCAACTTGATTTCGAGCACGATATTTATCTCTATAGCCAGACAACCAAGAGCCTTGACGAGTTTCATCGCATCATAGACTATATACAAGAGCATATTTCTCCAAAGGCTACATTTAAAAGCTTTGATACTATCTGTCGTCAGGTGGCTAACCGCATGCCAAACATCTCGGCTTTTGCTTCACAGCACGATGTGGTGCTGTTTGTGGCAGGTCATAAGAGTAGTAACGGTAAGGTTCTGTTCAACGAGTGCCATCGTGTGAACCCTCGTAGCTACCAGGTTGAGAAAGCCGATGAAATAGATATGCATTGGTTTGACGGCGCTGACACCGTCGGCATTTGCGGAGCAACAAGCACACCTAAATGGTTGATGGAAGAGTGCAGGGAATTTATTGCGCACGCCTATGGCGTGCTAAATGATAAATATTGCGCGACTTCGTCGCTAAATGACAAATGATAAATGATAAATGAAAGCGCTTGCGCTTCGTTGAAGAATAAAGGCGTTTTACTGAAAACTTTTTCCTATTAGTTCATGTATAACTAACTTTGCAAATATAAAAAAGGCGAAGAAAGTCCTCTTAAAATAATATTTGGTTAGTTTAATATAGAATGATTTAGCAAATAGGATTAAGTTTTTGTTTATGTTATTTTCACGGGATTTCCGTTCCGCACTCAGTTGACGAAATCCCACACACTATGGATTATAAATTTAAGTTAATTACTGTTTTTCAGGGGACAGCGTGTCGTGAGGCAGGTTGCCCCCTTTTATATTGAATAATGAATATTGATTATTGAATAATATCACAGACTGAACGTTTGCTGTCGGTTTGCTGGTGCAAACATAAAAGCGAAGGATGTAATATTGAAGCGCAAAGCGCTTTTCGTTTCAGCCTGTTGGTTAGCCCCCTCCTATCGGAGGGGGATGGGGGAGGCTTCCTTTTACAGATCCACCACCGTTATTCCCGCACCACCAAACTGTACATGTTCATCGGCATAGTGTGTTACGTTTGGAATGCCTGAGAGGTACTGGCGAATGAGCTGACGAAGAATACCGTTGCCCTTTCCATGAAGAATGCGCACACGACTCATGCCCACAAGGATAGCGTCGTCGATGAAGTATTGAACGGCGTTGAGTGCTTCGTCGCCTCTCATTCCTCGCACATCAAGATCTTGATGGAAGTTCTTGCGATGGTCGTCCATCGTTGTACGAGTGGTTTGACTCATCTTATAGCCTAAACTTTCCTGAAGTCGTTGCTGCTCAGTCTTGGCAGGTTCGGCTGCGGCAGGGGCATGCTCAAGTCGATTGAGGCGCATTTTGCTTCGCATATCGCCAAAGATAACTGTAGCCATGGCCCCAGCAATACTCTCAATGGTACCTACAGAAGTAAGACCTTTAACGCGTACCTTGTCGCCAACAGCAAGAGGCGAGTTGTCAACAACCGATGATTTGTTTACAGCCTTGCGCAGAGCCTCAGAAGCACGCTTCTCGTTTTCGGCTTTCTCCTTTTTACGTTTCTCGTGACGCTCCTTTCGTGCCTTAATCTGTTCAATCTTACGAGCTATGGCATCGTCGTTGGCTTTAGCATCAATATCGTTGATGTTTTCTTCAAACTCTTTCAGCTCTTGGCGTATGCGTCGTGTTTCGTTTTTCTCAGCCTCTTTCTCGCGTATTTCCTTGATGGCATTCTCTATACGTCGGTTGCTTTCTTTCAAGAGTTCGTTGGCTTCCTGACGTGCCTTTGCAAGAATCTCCTTGCGTTGTTTCTGCAGCTGCTCAATCTCCTTTTCGTAGTTGGCTATGGTCTTTTCCATATCCTTTTCGCGCTGGTGAATGGTTTGGCGCTTGCCTTCCCAATAGCGTTTGTCGCGAACAATATCCTGCAGGTATTTGTCGCTTTGTATATAGTCAGAACCAACAATGTCTGAAGCCTCCTTTATCACATCCTCAGGTAGTCCAATCTTACGGGCAATCTCTATAGCGAATGAACTACCAGGACGGCCAATAGCAAGTTGAAAGAGAGGACGCATCTCATGACGGTCGTAGAGCATTGCTCCATTAACCACTCCCTCGTGGCTGTCGGCAAAATGCTTCAGGTTTTGATAGTGAGTGGTAATAACGCCCCATGCGCCTTCGTTAAGCAGACGTTCCAACACGCTTTCGGCTATTGCTCCACCTATCTGCGGTTCGGTTCCTGTACCAAACTCATCAATAAGAATAAGCGTTTTGTTTGATGCCTGCTTCATCATGTTCTTCATGTTGAGAAGATGTGATGAATAGGTTGACAGGTCGTTTTCAAGGCTCTGCTCATCACCTATATCTATCATGATGTCGTGAAAGATACCAGCCGTTGAGCGGTCGCCAAGAGGTATGGAAAGACCACATTGAAGCATGTATTGAAGCAGTCCCACAGTCTTTAAACATACTGATTTACCACCAGCATTAGGACCGGAAATAATCAAGAGACGTTGATCGTTACCTCCCTCGCTTTGATGCTTGGTCGATGACTTTTTGTTCAATGTAATATCTAATGGAACAACTTTCTTTTTGCGTTCAAGAAGTGGGTGGCGTGCCTGTATCCAGTCGATTATTGGTTCGCCTTTTACTTCTGGTTCAAAGGCCTTCATCTGGTTGGCAAGAGAAGCCTTAGCCTGAATGAGGTCAATCTGAGCAAGGAAACGATAGCTGTCGAGAAGTTCGGGCACATGAGGACGCACCTTTTCTGTGAACTTGGTTAGGATGCGAATAATCTCCTGGCGCTCTTCATTTTCAAGTTCACGTATGCGGTTGTTAGCCTCTACAACTTCTGTTGGCTCAATATAAACAGTATGTCCCGTTGCACTTTCATCATGCACAATACCCGAAATCTTGCGTTTCAAGGCTGGGGCAACAGGAATTACCAGACGGCCGTCTCGCATGGCAGGAGCAGCATCCTTGTCAACAACACCCTCCATCTGGGCAGTACGAAGAATATTGTTCAGAGTGCGAGAAATACTTCCCTCCACTCGTGCCAACTCACGTCTGATGTCGTGAAGGGTAGGGGATGCTGTGTCACGAATATGACCGAATTTATCCAGAATCTGATCTATCTGCTGCACAAGGTTAGGGAACGTGGCAACACCATCGGCAAGCTCTTGCAAGGCCGTACGATTAGGAATAACGCCATCTTCGTCCATATCCTCTTCAGGCTGAAGATAAGCCACTATGTGGTTTATGGTGTCGAGTGAACGTCTGAGATCGAAAAGCTCGTCTTCCTCAAGATGAGTGTTTGCAATACGAATACGCTGTAATGCTTCACGACAATCTATGAAGAAGGTCAGAGGGAAATCGTCTTTCTGTTCCTGTATGCGTCGGAACTCACGAATCTGTTCAAGCCATGTGTTCACCTGTTCAGCATCAGTAGAAAAATCAATCTTTTCTACTTCGCCCTTACCCAATGTGGAAAGGCAAAGCTGGCGCAACATAGCTCTTACTTCGTTGAATCCAATCTTATCTTCAAAGTTCTTAGGATAAATCATAATCTGTTAAATTGAAAAAAGGCCGTCACAAACGATATGTGACAGCCTTTATTTGCTTTTCTTTTTTTGAGCCTCTTGTCGGATTCGAACCAACGACCCCGAGATTACAAATCACGTGCTCTGGCCAACTGAGCTAAAGAGGCGGGTGGGCAAGCGATTCTTATCGCGCCGCTACAACCAAGTACCCTTGCTACGTTCCCATCCTGGGGGATTCCGAGGGAGCTGGCCGTAAGAGACTTACCCGTAAGGCATTTCTCTTAAATGCGGTGCAAAGGTAATGCTTTTATTTTAAACAAACGAATATTTTGCATGTTTTTTTTAGTTTTTTTCTCTTTGGGGGGAATTCGGAGTAATCGGAGAATTTGGAATAGTCGGAGTAATCGGAGAATTCAGAGAAATATCCTTTATCATTTGTCATTTATCATTTAGCACGCCTTGGCGTGCGCATGCTACACGCAGCTTGTTGTGTTGAAGAATATTAATTTGGGCAACAAAAAAATGTAGCTTTAGATAGATTGTTTCTATAAAAAGAGTATATTTGCTGGGAGAATCGGAGTAATCAGAAAATTCTGAGTAATCTGAATAATCAGAATATTCGGAAAACTCAGAACCCTCGGAATAATCATATTATTAATCTTTTTAAATTCAAAGCCAATGCAACACCACAATCAAAACTCGCCACAGCCTTTTCTTTCGCATCATGGGCATTATCGCAACCTTAGAGTGTATCAGGTAACCGAGATAATATACGACATAACCTTTTATTTCACTCAGCATTATCTGCAGAAAGGTGACCGCACCATTGATCAGATGGTGCAGGCTGCGCGCTCAGGCAAACAAAATATTGCTGAAGGAAACCAAGCGGCAGCAACATCGGGTGAAACTGAGATAAAACTCACGAATGTGGCAAAAGCCAGTTTGGAGGAATTGCTCGACGATTATGAGGATTATCTGCGTGTGCGAGAACTTGAACAATGGGGTGCCACCCATCCGCGTTACGATAAAATGCGCCGTTATGCCCAGAGTGACTACATAAGAACCAACTATGCCCTTATGCTTCAGAAAATGAATGATGAAGAGATTTGTAATCTGTGCATCACGCTTATTCATCAGGCTATGTATATGCTGCACAAGCTGCTCATAACCATGCAGCAACGCTTTGTTGCCGAAGGGGGAATAAAGGAGAGAATGTATAAGGCAAGGGTGGAGTATAGGAATAGTCAGAGGAAATCAGAATAATCTGAATAATCAGAAAACTCGGAATATTCAGAGCTTTCTGAAAATTAAAAACAAGGGGGCAAGCTTGCGGCTTGCCCCCTTTGGATATCATGCATCAAAATTTGTACTCTTATAAGGAAATAGGCTTAGAGAGGCTTGTATTCAACAAATGCCTCCATAGCCTCATAGCTTGCCAAACCAAGATCATCATAGAGCTTTGCTGTGGCGCGGTTGCGGTCTTCGGCACGCTGCCAGAACAAGCGCTCGTCGTTGCCAAGGAATGGTGCACTCTCCATCTGTGAACTGTGCTTGAGGATAGAGTTGCGCTTAGCGCGAAGCTCCTCAGGACTCATAGGTACACACATTTCAATGTTCTCGATCTCCCATTCTGCCCATGCTCCACGATACATCCAGATGCGGCAGTTCTTAAGCCACTCAGCATTAGCTTCTTTTTCAAGGTCGATGGCTGCAAGAACAGCATCGGTACACTTGCGGTGTGTGCCGTGTGGGTCGGCAAGGTCGCCAGCTACGAAAATCTCGTGTGGCTGTACTTCCTTAAGAAGTGCGCGTACAATCTCAACATCCTTTTCGGTCATCGGCAACTTCTCAATTTTACCACTCTCATAGAATGGAAGGTCGAGGAAATGAACATGATCAAGAGGAATATTGTTGTATGTACATGCTGTACGTGCTTCTCCACGACGGATAAGTCCCTTGATGGTACGTACGTCGGCGGTATCGATGTCGCCTTCTTTCTTTTCGGCAAGGAATTTCTTGATGTCCTTATACATCTTCTTGATGGTATCGTCCTTCTCGTTGATGAAGATCTGGTTGAAACCATTTACGAAGTGCATGAAACGTGTTACTTCCTCGTCGTTAACGGCAATATTACCTGATGTTTCGTAAGCTACATGAAGGTCGTGACCCTGATTGACAAGGCGCTGGATTGTTCCACCCATAGAGATTACGTCGTCGTCAGGGTGTGGAGAGAATACTACAACACGCTTTGGATATGGTTTTGCACGCTCTGGACGATAGGTATCGTCAGCATTTGGCTTACCACCTGGCCATCCTGTAATGGTGTGCTGCAGGTCGTTGAAAATCTTTATGTTTGCATTATATGCTGAACCATAGAGAGCCAAAAGTTCAGAAAGACCATTCTCGTTATAGTCTTTGTTGGTGAGCTTCAGGATTGGTTTATTCACCTTGAGACACAACCATGTGAGGGCTGCACGTGTGAGCTTGTCGGTCCACTTGCAGCTTGTAACAAGCCAAGGGTGAATGATTCGTGTGAGCTTGCCTGCTGCTGCAAGGTCAACAACCACGTGGGCGTCGTTGTGAGTTTGCAGGTAACTTGCAGGGATTGACTCTGTGATTCCACCCTCGATAGTTTGCAGAATGATGTCGGCTTTCTCTTCGCCCCATGCTGTAAGATAAATCTTACGGGCAGCAAGGATAGTTGAAATACCCATAGTGATAGAGCATGGAGGAACAGGCTCCTGTGAGCTGAAGCTCATAGTCATCTCTTCGCGGCTGATAGCGTCGATAAGCATCAGTCGGCTAACAGAAGAGATTGCTGAACCAGGCTCGTTGGTAGCGATATTTCCGATACGTCCAATACCGAGAAGCATCATGTCGATACCTCCGAAGCTGCTTATGCGCTGCTCGTAGAGACGGCATTGCTCCTGTACATCGTCTTGCTTTACTGTACCGTCTGGAGAGAATACATTCTGAGGATTTATGTCAACATGGTCGAGCAACATCGCATGAAGTTGAGCGATGGCGCTATGCTGACTGTTTTTTGCCAATGGGAAATACTCATAGGCGTTGAATACGATAACGTTGCTGAAAGAGAGTTTCTTCTTCTCGTAACGTGCGATGAGTTCATCGTAAACAGGAATCAGCGACTTACCTGTACCTAAACCAAGTACGCAATAGCGGCCTTCGTCTTTGCGTTGCTTGATGAGTTTAGCTACTTCGTCGGCAATACTTGCAGCACCTTCTTCTACTTTTGGGAAGATGTCTGTTGGAATCTTCTCGCAACGAGTGATTTCCGAACGTTCAACAGCTGTACGAGGATGATAGAATTCCTCTGGAACTTTGTTGAGAACAATTTGTGAGCTTAGATGTAATTTCATTTGTTAGTTAGTTATGTGTGTTTCGCTTGCGAAACGTTGGTTGTTACTTTTTCTCAATATCTTTGAAATAACGATATGTACCCACCTTGAGCTCTTCGCAAGCTGCTTCGTCGGCAACGATGATGCCGTGGCGATGAGTCTGAAGTGAGCTGATTGTCCATGCCTGAGTAACAGGGCCTTCAACTGCTGCCTGAAGTGCACGTGCCTTGTGATGACCGTTAACAAGAATCATTACCTCGCGGGCATCCATAACAGTACCTACTCCAACAGTAAGAGCCAGCTTAGGAACCTTGTTGATGTCGTTGTCGAAGAAACGGCTGTTTGCGATAATGGTGTCGGTAGTAAGAGTCTTCACACGTGTGCGACTGCTTAAGCTTGAGAATGGCTCGTTGAAAGCAATATGACCGTCAGGACCAATACCGCCGATAAACAAGTCGATGCCTCCTGCTTCAACAATCATCTGCTCGTAGTGAGCACACTCAGCTTCAAGATCTTCTGCATTACCGTTGAGAATATGGATATTCTCCTTTGGACAGTCAATATGATCAAAGAGATTACGTGCCATGAATGAATGGTAGCTTTCAGGATGACTCTCTGGAAGTCCTACATATTCGTCCATGTTGAAAGTGATTACATTTTTGAAACTTACGCGCCCTTCCTTATAGGCCTTTACCAGTTCTGCATACATACCTTCTGGAGAAGAACCTGTTGGTAGTCCGAGGACAAATTTGTGGTCGGGTGTTGGTTGAAATGAGTTGATTTTTTCGATAACATGCTCAGCCGCCCATTTAGAGAGCTGACTGTAGTTTTGCTCAATAATTAATCTCATGGTTTATTTTTATAGTTAGTACATATTCTCTTGAATTGGCAAAGATACGTAAAATTTGGATAATATTTATAATTTAGTAGTTTTTTTTAATATATTTATCGTTTCGCAAACTTAGTCGTGCTCAACACGAAGATAGAAGAAGATTAAAGAAGTTAGAAGAAGATAGAGGCCAACGCTTTGCTATTTAATAGTGAGGATTGAATATTGAATAATAATTTTTAATTGGATAATTACTTCCTTACAGACTGTGACCGTTGGTTGATAATCGTCATAGCCGACTAATTGCTTTTTTCTCCCGTTGGTCAAAGTAACTTCCTCCCTTCGGGAACAGCCAGCTTTGCAGTCAACATTCTACATTCATATTGCGATATCTTTTTTTTGACTTCTTGAATTCTAAAATTAGGGAAACTTAACGATTTAACGAAAAATAGCCTCGACATCACGCCGAGGCTTTTCCTTCTTTTTGAAAAGTTTTTGCAGTATATGTTTTATGTAGTAATGAACTTTTTGAAAATCAAGTTTCTTTGGTTTGTTATTGCTGCAAAGGTATGTAAAAGATTGTTAGCTGTCAAAATATAGATTAGTTTTTATGCAAAAAACTACGTAAACGTTTACGGACTTTGCATATTTTGACATTGAATTAGCCCATCCCAGCCTTCCCGGTAGGGAAGGAGTTAAAACTAATGACGAGTAGCCAGAAACTCCAGCTGATGGTACTCCCTTCCCCATCGGGGAGGGAAGGGGTGAGGCTGCTTTTTTTATCCGTATTTTATAGTTTTCTCCTTATTTATTATTAACTTTGTTGCCAAATAATATTATTGTATCACGAATGAAAGAATTTGTAATATCTGAAGCCAAGGCCGAAACTGCTGTTCTTGTAGGTTTGATAACTAAAGAGCAGGATGAGGCCAAGACCAAAGAATACCTCGATGAGTTGGAATTTCTTGCTGATACAGCAGGTGCTGTAACGGTGAAGAGATTCACCCAACGTGTGGGAGGTCCTAATCAAACTTCCTATGTTGGAAAGGGAAAACTCGAGGAAATAAAGGAATATATTAAAGAATGCGAGGATAACGAAGAACCTATTGGTATGGTTATTTTCGATGATGAACTCTCGGCAAAGCAACTCAAGAATATAGAGAGCGAGCTGGGTGTGAAGATTCTCGACCGTACATCGTTAATTCTCGATATCTTTGCTATGCGTGCTCAGACAGCTAATGCCAAGACACAGGTTGAGCTGGCACAATATCGCTATATGTTACCACGTCTGCAACGTTTGTGGACTCACCTTGAACGTCAGGGTGGTGGCTCTGGCTCGGGTGGCGGAAAAGGTTCGGTAGGTCTTCGTGGTCCAGGTGAAACACAGTTGGAGATGGACCGCCGTATCATTCTTCAGCGTATGAGTCTTCTTAAGCAGCGTCTTGCTGAGATTGACAAGCAAAAGAGCACCCAGCGCAAGAATCGTGGTAGAATGATCCGTGTTGCCCTTGTTGGTTACACCAATGTGGGTAAGTCAACCATTATGAACATGATGGCAAAGAGCGAGGTGTTTGCCGAGAATAAGCTTTTTGCTACTCTTGATACTACAGTGCGTAAGGTTGTTGTTGAAAACCTTCCTTTCCTGCTTGCTGATACCGTAGGTTTTATTCGTAAATTGCCTACCGACCTTGTTGAATCGTTCAAGTCAACCCTTGACGAGGTTCGCGAGGCCGACCTTCTGCTTCATGTTGTTGACATCTCGCATCCCGATTTCGAGGAACAGATAGATGTTGTTAACGAAACCCTGAAGGATCTTGGAGTGAGCGACAAACCATCCATGATTATCTTTAACAAGATTGACAACTACAAATGGGTTGAGAAAGACGAAGACGACCTTACACCCGAAACAAAGGAGAATATCTCTCTTGAACGTTTGGAAAAAACATGGATGGCACGTCTTAATGACAACTGCCTTTTCATCTCTGCCAAAAAACACGAAAACATCGACGAGTATCGAAAGGTGCTCTATTCAAAGGTGCGTGAACTTCATGTTCAGAAATACCCTTATAACGATTTCTTATATCCACAAATAGAAGAATGAGACAACTTACAGAAACAGAAATAACCCAGTTAGAAGACAATAGTTGCTGGGCTGAAGATTGGACAGCCATCAGCGTTAGTGATGACTTTATGCCCAATTACTATCATCGTGTCATGTTTTATGGCGAGATAGAACTTGGCGCATGTGATAAAAATATTGAGATTAGTAAAGGTTTCTTTAAACATTCAGGTATCAACAACGCCACCCTTCGTAATGTAAGCGTTGGTGACGACTGCTTGATAGAGAATGTAGGCAACTATATCAATAACTACACTATAGGCAACGATTGTTATATAAGCAACGTTTGCACTATGGAAACTACCGAGGGGGCTACCTTTGGACAGGGCAACCTCATTAGTGTGCTTAATGAGGTGGGAGAGGGCAACCTCATGCTTTTCAGCGGTCTGAATAGTCAGTTGGCTGCTTTTATGGTTAAGCATGCTCAGGATAAGGAACTGAAAGATGCTATTCGTCAGTTGATAATTGATGATATAGAGAATAAAGTTCCAGAACGTGGTACAATAGGCGATGGGGTTAAGATTGTTAATACAAAAGAAATCACCAATACCGTTGTAAATGACGAATGTGAGATAAATGGTGCTTCACGATTAAGCGACTGTACCATTCTTTCGAGTGTAAATGCAAATGTGTTTATAGGTACTGGAGTAATCCTTGAAAACTCTATCATCAGCGATGGAACAAGCATCGTTAATTCTGTGAAGATGCAGGATTGCTTCGTTGGCGAAGCCTGTCAGATAAGTAATGGCTTTACAGCATCGGCAAGTGTGTTCTTTGCTAATTCCTTCATGAGTAATGGCGAGGCATGTGCAGCTTTCTGCGGACCATTCACAGCAAGCCACCACAAAAGTTCGCTTCTCATAGGCGGAGAGTTCTCATTCTATAACGCAGGTTCGGCTACAAACTTCAGCAACCATGCATACAAGATGGGACCTATGCACTATGGCATCTTTGAACGAGGCACTAAGACAGCAAGTGGTGCTTATGTGCTTATGCCTGCAAATATAGGCACATTCTCGGTGTGCTTCGGTAAGCTGATGTATCACCCCGACACACGCAAACTGCCATTCTCATATCTTATTGCCTATGGCGACATAATGTATCTTTCACCAGGAAGAAACATCACCACCGTGGGACTTTATCGCGACACCAAGAAATGGCCAAAGCGCGATGTGCGCCCACAAGGAGCACAAAAGAGCATCGTTAATTTCGACTGGCTGTCGCCTTTCTCCGTGGGTGAAATCATTCAAGGAAAGAAAATTCTTGAAGACCTGCGTGCTGCCTCGGGCGAAGATGTGTCAACATATAACTATCACGAATATGTTATCAACGCCTCATCGTTAAGAAAAGGTATCAAATACTACGATATTGCCCTGCGCATATATATGGGAGCCGTGCTGAAGCGCGTGTATAAACGACTGGGAGCTATCGAAGAACCTAATACCGAAATAGGACTTGGCAAATGGAACGACCTCTCGGGACTGCTTCTACCAGAAAGCGAGGAACTGCGCCTTATTGACGACATAAAGAATGGTTATGTGGAAAGCGTTGACGAACTTAACGAACGCTTTGTTGATATCGACAAACATTATCGCGAATACCAATGGGCATGGACCTATAGACTCATTCTCGACTATTATAATCTTGATGAACTCACCGACGAGAATGTAGAACAGATTCGACAAGACTATGTTACAGCCCGTAGAGCATGGATAGCCGAGATTAGAAAGGATGCCGAAAAAGAATTCCGCATGGGCGATGTAGAACAAAGTGTGCTCGACGATTTTATCGACAAGCTCGATCATGAGATAGATTTTGAAAACTAAAAAGAAATAAGCAAATGAAATTTAGTAAATTAGCTTTATCTATTGCTATCCTTGCTGCTTCGGCAACAGCGGCTATGGCAAAGGATTACAAATTCACAACGGTAAAGGGCGATCCTATGCAAACACGCATATACACCCTTGATAACGGATTGAAGGTGTATATGAGTGTGAACAAGGAGAAACCACGTTTGCAAACATATATCGCCGTGCGAACAGGTTCGCGCAACGACCCTAAGGAAACTACTGGTCTTGCTCATTATCTTGAGCATCTTATGTTCAAAGGCACAAACCACTTTGGAACAAGCAATCTTGCTGCCGAAAGGCCACTACTCGATTCTATCCAGAACCGTTTTGAGGCTTATCGCAACATCAAGGATGCAAAGCAACGCAAGGCTTGGTATCACAAGATAGACTCTCTTTCACAACTGGCTGCTAAATACAATATTCCTAACGAATACGACAAGATGATGGCAGCTATAGGTAGCGAGGGCTCAAATGCCTACACATCAAACGATGTTACATGCTATATAGAGGATATCCCTTCTAACGAGATTGATACATGGGCAAAGGTGCAGGCCGACCGATTCCAAAACATGGTTGTTCGCGGTTTCCACACCGAGCTCGAGGCTGTATATGAAGAGTTCAATATCGGTCTTGCCAACGATGGCGAGAAAGAGTGGGTGGCTCTTAACAAGAAACTTTTCCCTACTCATCCTTATGGCACACAGACAACTATTGGTACTCAGGAACATTTGAAGAACCCTTCAATAGTTAACATCTATAACTATTATCATCGCTACTATGTGCCAAATAATGTGGCTATATGTATGGCGGGCGACTTTGATCCCGACAAGGCAATAGCTATTATCGATAAATATTTTGGAGAGTGGAAACCGGCTAAGGAGGTTACACGCCCAGAATATGCTCCTGTTGTTGACCTCACAGCTCATGTTGATACTGCTGTTGTTGGACAGGAAGCCGAGAATGTGCTCTTAGGATGGAAATTCCCTAAGGCAGCATCTTATGCTGCCGACACCATAAGCGTTATTGCCGATATGCTGGCTAACGGCAAGGCTGGATTGTTTGATGTGAACCTTAACCAGCCTATGAAGGTGATGTTTTCGGCTGCATTCATGGAAGCTATGGCCGACTATTCGGTTTTTGTTATAGAGGCTTTGCCACGTGAAGGACAGAAACTTGAAGAAGCAAAGAGCCTTATCCTGGAAGAGTTGGATAAGTTGAAGAAAGGTGAGTTTGATGCCGATCTTCTGCAAAGTGTTCTTGCCAACAAGAAGCGCGACTTCTATGTTTCGTTGAGCGATAACAGAACACGTACCGAGGCTATGAAAGATGCCTTCATAAATGGCCAGAACTGGGACGATGTTGTTGCACGACTCAATCGCCAGAGCAATATGACAAAGGAACAGATTGTTGCCTTTGCCAATAAATATCTTGCCGACAACTATGTGTGTGTTTACAAGCGTCAGGGCGCAGACACAACAGTTAACAAGATTGACAAGCCTGCTATAACACCAATACCAACAAACAACGATAAGCAGAGCGACTTCCTAAAGGAGGTGGTTAACACAAAGTCGGAGCCTATACAGCCTCGATTTGTTGACTTCAAGACCGACCTTGTTAAGAACAAGATGAAGAATGGAGCCGAGGTGCTTTACAAGCAGAACACTCAAGACGACCTGTTCAACCTCTCATTTGTTTATCCTGTGGGCAAGGAGAACGACAATGCTTTGGATATTGCTGAGGGATACCTTGAATATGTTGGTACCGATAAGATGACAGCAAGCGATATCCAAAAACAGTTCTACAAGCTTGCATGCGATTTCAACGTTAGCGTTGGCGACGATGAAACACGCATCTCTCTTTCGGGTTTGAACAGCAATATGCCTGCTGCCTTGAAGTTGGCAAGCAACATCCTTAATAATGCCAAAGCCGACAAGCAGAGCTGGCAGAATTATGTTGCTCTTGTGTTGAAGGCGCGTGCCGATGCCAAGACTAATCAGAAGAGTAATTTCTCGGCTCTGCAGAAGTATGGCATGATGGGTAAATACAATTCTGCCCGCAACAACATGAGCGAGAAAGAACTGAAGAATGTTGATCCACAGGCGTTGCTTAACAAACTGAATGGTCTGGGTGATTTCACATTATTATATTATGGACCTACCGATGTTAAGACTCTTGTAAACACAGTAAAGAAAAACTTCCGTCAGGGCAAGACTGTTGCCATGCCTGAGGCTAAACCTTATGAAGAACAGGCAACTCCACAGACCGAAATTCTGCTTGCACCATACGATGCAAAGAACATCTATATGATTCAATATCATAACGAGAACAAAGAGTGGACACCTGAGAACGCACCTGTAAACGCTCTTTTCAACGAGTATTTCGGTGGTGGAATGAACACTATTGTGTTCCAGGAACTTCGTGAAGCTCGCGGTTTGGCTTATTCGGCTGCTGCACGATATAACGAGCCAACAAGAAAGGGCGACAAGGAAAGCTTCTTCACATATATCATCACACAGAGCGACAAGATGATGGATTGTGTTAAGGAGTTCAATAATCTGCTTAACGATATGCCTGCTCGACAGGCTGGATTCGATCTTGCTAAGCAAGGCTTGCTGAAGACTCTTGCTACACGAAGAGTAACAAAATTCTCGGTGCTTAATGAATATCTAAGAGCCAAGAAAAAGGGGCTCGACTATGATATCAACAAGACAATATATGAGAAGTTGCCATCTTTGAAACTTCAAGACCTTGTTGACTTTTCTAAGTCGCGTATATCTAACAAGCCTTACAAGTATATCATCTTAGGTAATGAGAAAGATCTTGATATTAAGAACTTGGAGAAGATAGGTACTATTCATCGTGTTTCTACCGATGAAATCTTCGGGTATTAAACTCCCCTCCCTTCATAAGGGAGGGAAAAAGAGAAATAACATATTAATAATGGTCGAGGGTTTCCAACTCTCCCCGGCCCTCCCTTCATAAGGGAGGGAGATAAACAATAACATTATGTCAAACAAAAACGTAGAATTTAAGTATGCGCCAATGTTCCAGTTGGGTAAGGACGATACAGAATATCGTCTTATCAGCAAGGAAGGCGTGACAACAGCCGAATTTGAAGGCAAGACTATTGTGAAGGTTGCTCCAGAGGCTTTGACTCTTCTGGCTCAGCAGGCTTTCCACGATTGCGAGTTCATGCTCCGTCGTGCTCATAACGAACAAGTAGCTAAGATTCTTACCGATCCTGAGGCTTCAGAGAACGATAAGTATGTTGCTTTGCAGTTCCTTCGTAATGCAGAAACTGCCGTAAAGGGTGTGCTTCCTTTCTGTCAGGATACCGGTACAGCTATTATACATGGTGAGAAAGGTCAGCAGGTGTGGACAGGTTTCGAGGATGAAGAAGCGCTATCACGTGGTGTTTTCAACACCTATACCGAGGAGAACCTTCGTTACTCTCAGAATGCTCCTCTCAACATGTATGACGAGGTGAACACCAAGTGTAACCTTCCTGCTCAGATTGATATCGAGGCTGTTGAAGGCGATGAGTATCGATTTGTTATGGTTGCCAAGGGTGGTGGTTCTGCCAATAAGACATATTTCTACCCAATGACCAAGGCTACCATTCAGAACGAGGGCACTCTGTTGCCATTCCTTGTTCAGGAGATGAAGCACCTGGGTACAGCTGCTTGTCCTCCATATCACATCTGTTTCGTTATTGGTGGTACATCAGCTGAGAAGAACCTCCTGACCGTTAAACTTGGTTCTATCAAGTATTACGATAATCTGCCTACTACAGGCGATGAGACAGGTCGTGCATTCCGTGATATCGATCTTGAGAACAAACTTCTCGAGGAGGCTCACAAGATTGGTCTTGGTGCACAGTTTGGTGGTAAGTATCTTGCTCACGACATTCGCGTTATCCGTTTGCCACGTCATGGCGCAAGCTGTCCTATCGGTATGGGTGTTAGCTGTTCTGCCGACCGCAATATCAAGGGTAAAATCAATAAGGATGGTATCTGGCTCGAGAAGATGGACGACAATCCAGGCGAGTTGATTCCTGAAGAATACCGCAAGCCAGGCGAGGGTGGCAAGGGTATTGAAATAGACCTTGACAAGGGTATGGATGCTGTTCGTGCTGAGCTCACCAAGTATCCTGTTTCTACTCGTGTGCTTCTCAACGGTACTATCATCGTAGCCCGCGATATCGCTCACGCTAAGCTCAAGGCACGTCTTGATGCTGGCGAGGATTTGCCACAGTATTTCAAGGATCATCCTGTTCTTTATGCTGGTCCTGCTAAGACTCCAGAAGGCTATCCATGTGGTTCTATGGGCCCAACAACAGCTAACCGTATGGATCCATACGTTGACGAGTTCCAGGAGCATGGTGGTTCACTCGTGATGATTGCCAAGGGTAATCGTACACAGGTTGTTACAGATGCTTGTCAGAAGCATGGTGGATTCTATCTCGGTACTATCGGTGGTGTTGCTGCTGTTCTTTCACAGAGCTCTATCACAAGCATCGAGTGTGTTGAGTTCCCAGAACTTGGTATGGAGGCTGTATGGAAGATTACCGTTAAGGACTTCCCTGCATTCATCCTTGTTGACGATAAGGGTCACGACTTCTTTAAGGAGTTGAAACCTTGGACTCCTTGCGGCGATTGCAAGAAGTAAGATAGCGTAAGTTCGTAGAACTCACATTAAGATATTAGTATATCTAAAACATAAGGGCACCTGCAAAAATGCAAGTGCCCTTTTTAAAATGTTGCTATGCTGAATGCTTAGAATAAGGATGATTTGGCATCAGCCTCAAAATCGTTGGTTGAGTTATTGGTGTCAACCCACATATTGCCATTCTTCTTACGTACCACAGCCTTACCGAAACGGTTCTGGTCTTTATCAACCTGTCCGCAATGGGTGTAGCCAGCATCGATTGTTGACGACATTACATTCCATTGCCATAAAGAAGGAACGCTAAGGCTTACTCCATCGATAACCCATGAATTAGGTATGAAGAAAGCTTCGTCGCTACGGTCGAATGAATACTGACCGAAGACAAATTTCCAATTATAAGTGTATTTGAAATTCTTGTTGAAGGTGTCGATATCAACCTCGGGCTTTACCAAGGCGTATGATTTGAAACCACGATTGTGAAGGATAAATCCGCTTTTGAAGTTGTTATACCAGTTTATTAGGTTAGGCACATCTTTGTTGTCAACATCAATATCTTCCTTGCCATCAATAGCATCGTAGAATTCGAAATCGGCTTTGCTAAGATCGATGGAGTTTGGGTTATACTCCTTATGGTTTATGGCATTAAGGGCGATGGTGATTTCTTGCCCTGGAAGTATAGGATAATCTGTTCCGTTGCCAGGAATAACGTAGATAGCATCAATAGTTATTGCAGAATCGAGCAGATTAGGTGTATAATCCTGTTTGTCTGTACTGAGAAAATCGGCTTGAACGATGGCAAGTCCGTCGGCATAAAGGGTTTCGTTGCTGTTGTTGGCAATACGGAAATACTGGTCGTCGGTATATGTCTTTCCTTCAGATGTTTGTGTTCCTGTAAAGAAAATCTCAGAAATAACAAATCCCTGTGCAGCACTAAAAGTGTTGAGAGCCATTGTGATATTATTGTTATGGTTAGAGGCAGCCTGCAGATTGATGTTTACATTTTCTTGTTTCGCCTTTACAGAACTTACTACGTTCTGACCGTTTACCTTATAGCTAATCTTTCCTGTTACCTCGATATTGTAGAGACCTTGTGGTACAGAGATGCTATCAACATACACGTTTCCGTTCTTGCTGAATGAGTTAGCTGGATATTGTTGTTTGGTTTGAACATTAGTGAGAGTAGCTTTGGTATCAGAAAGGGTACCATTCTGCTGATTAAGTGGCAAATCAAGAGTGATAGCATAATTAGCGTTTGGCTCTGGATCATTATTACTCTCGTTACATGAAACGAACATGCTGGTTAATGCTAAGGCAGATAAAGCCAGCGTAAAGAATTTCTTTTTCATTTTTATTTCCTTTATATTTGTTTTGTTATCTTTCTATTTGTTTTGTTATCCCCCTATAGGGTGATTCCTAAACTCAAATTCAGGCTATAATCATTATAGTTGGAATTGCTGGTGTGGCTTGAACTTAATTGTAGAAAATAGCCATATCCCTTCCATGATTGTGGCATGGCTGAGAACAACACGCTGGTTGACAAATGCAGGTAGTTGTTTTGGGCGCTTTCATAATTGTCGTTTACCAATTGGGTACGTGCTTCGTCCATATACATATATGGCATCACCATGTTGCTTTTGAGATTATCATAATATGAAGCCCCTATATTGCACACCAATAGACTGTTGTGAGATGTGTGATGTGCCCATTGTATTTGTAGTTCTCCATAGGCTTTGCTGAAATCCATAGCTCGCCTTGGGTCTTCGTATTTACTGTCGTAATCAATATATCCTCCTGTGAGTTGAAAGGTGAGATGTGATGGAGTAATTTGCAGCAAACCTGTGGCATAATGGTTACGCAGATGGCTATGATACATAATGAGATCTATTAGTGTGCGATATTCTGTACCTGATGAACTACCCGAAATATGTTCATCGCCTAATCTTTGTTCCAAATCTGTAGCAACGTATGCAGCCCAGGATAGTTCTCCATTGTGTTTATATCCTACTTTTGCTTGAGCTTGTGTAAGAAATAAAGTGGCAAATGGTAGGGCATTAAGATCGGGAAGTATTTTACGGAATGGAGTGTAGTTGTAGGCAGCCTGAAGGAAGAATCCTTTTGATGAATAAGGTTCTATGGCTATGTTGCTTATTAAACCTGTGGCTTTGTAATAGGTGGAATTGTTGTTTCCTGAAAAACGCACGTAATCGCTACCTAAACCTGTCATGTGGTATTCTGGGATAACTCCTTCTTCGCGGAAGAATTTTACAGTATTTGTTTGTTTGTAGAAACGTACCCCAGCAGCAAGAGCGCCACGATAATCATTTAATCGATAGGCTGCAGATACTATTGTACTTAGGTCGGTAACGATGCTGCGTGGACGTGGATCGGTGGTACGATATTCGTGTTCTGCTCTGAAGTTTATTGATGCGCCCCAGGTGAAATTCCCCGATGTGTGTGAAATACCTCCGTGAAACATATACCGTTCGTTGTTAAGATTGCCTCCCATGCTATCGGCAAGCACATAAGGTGTGAGCAGCTGGTAGTCGGCTGTTGAACAAAATTTGATGTTGTTTTTTGTTCCGTTGCGATATGAGGCTCCGCCCCATATAGTAGTTGTGGGACTTAGATGTTGGTATGAGTTTGCTGCAACATCATAAAAGCTATGCCCATTCCCCGTTTCTGTAATTAATGCTTTGTTGGCATGTTTGTAGTCAAGTGTTGCATATATACATGAAAGGTTTGATTTGTATTGCCAGCTTTTCAGCACAGGATTATTATCAGCATTAAGCAGATTATTCCATAAGCTGTGATGCTCTAGCATAGCCGTAGAGTCTATTTTGGCTGCCATTCCATTTATAGCAAAAGCCAGCAAGTATATGGTGAAAAAAAACTGTTTCATCATTGGTTCATCAATTTTATGTTTGATGTGATTAGGGTGTTGTTATTTATAATCTCCAGATAGTCGTTAGATGCTCTGAAATATGAGGTGTGCAGTTTGCCATCGGCTGTTTTATAGCTGCATGTTCCTTCGGCAGATAGAGTATAGGCTCCTTTTAGCACGTAAACAGTTGTTGAGTTTCTGTTTATTGATGAACTGGTGTATTGCTGTCCATTACTTGTGTTGCGTAATGTAATAGTTCCTTGCATTTGCTCTATAGTTATATCATCATTAGCCGAAAGGATTATGCTAACCGTTGAATAATAATCATCGTTTTCTGTGTGGCATGCTGTTATGCCAAACATTATTATTGATGCTAAGAGCAGTTGAATAATATGTTTCATATTTTTATATTCATTTCGAGTCCGAAATATGGAGTTACATATCTGCGAATGGTGAATCCATTACGTTGGTAATCAGGATTGGCGTCCCATAGCTTGTTTACAAAAAGGGCTATCATGAGTTTGTCCTGAAGAAGTTTTTTGGTTGCTTTCAAATTAAGATTCATGCTGAATGGTACAGTCTGACGGTCGAAAGCTGAACTGTTGTAATGGCGATCAAGATGTGAGAGGAGTATATCATTATGTTCTGCATCTGTATAAGGGTGAATGTCGCCATTAATATCCATATATGAGATAGGTAAACTTTCTTTGAACATAGATTGTTTGGCTGTGAACCAAATACATTGTGCCGAAAGTGAAATGCCCATCTTTAGTTTTGGAATATCTGTATCGAAGGTGAAATTGGTATTTGTCATCTCGCGGATATATCCATCATCATCGTTATAGATACCAACTTCCTGAATCTCTTTTCCTGCAACCACAACACCAGGCTTGTACATTACGGGCTGTGAGTTGTGATATTCTGTTTTAAACCATGCTCCGTTGATAGTGATACGGGTGTTGATAACAGGAAATCTTTTTGTGGATAGAGTATATTCTATACCTTTTTTAAGTGTGCGACTTCCGTTACTTACCTCTCCATGAGCACGTGTGATAACACTTTGCGTGTATGGCAATAATGTGTAATCTGGTGCGGAAGTGATGCTGTTATCATCAATATTTGAAGAGTCGTATAGTTTGAATGTGTATGGTTGATAAACAGACATCTGACGGAATCCTGATTTCATATCTTCGCGGAAGAATGTAACTGAAAGATTGTTTCCTGCCCAGCTTACGTTACCTCGTATTTCAAACTTAAGATTGCGTGCTGGAGTTAAATTATAGTTTGTTGGATTCTGCTTATATGTTTGTACCACAATCTCTCGGTAATCATGTTGAGGGTGGTAATAGTTTAGCTCTACCAAATCAATATAGGTTATATCTGGATATAGCTGGCTGATGGTTGGGAACTTTGTGTGCCATCCCATGCCTGCATCTATTGACATCGTCATTGGTTTGCGTGAAACATAAAATGTAGGGAAGGTCCAACCGAGATTTACACGTGGGTCAAGATAAAACTTGCCTTGCATAGTGTATCCCTTGTCAAGATCTAATAATGTTTCGCAACGCACTCCTGCCTGCAAATCAAGTTTGTTGCGTCCAATGGAAACACCCAATTTCTCTTCGCCATAAAAAGCAAAATCGTATGAACCAGGTATATCGCTATATTTTCGTGTGCGGCTGTCGCTACCAGGATATAGTGGATGCAAGGCGTCAAATATTTGTCCTTGTCCAAAATTCTTGTCTGCTTGAAAGTCAATACCAAGCAATAGCTTATTTGATATGCATCTTTGTGGAATGGATAGGGTGGTGTTTGCCTTTACGAACAGGTTAAATGGTTTTCCGTCAACCGAGTGTGTTGCGGTGTATTTATATGGGTATATCAAAGTGGTTTGATGTTCGCCTTCTTCTTTTGATAAAACGGCGGGTGTTTCGCCACTTAGCTGTACTAAACGAGTTCTTTCTGTGGTATTGTTTTCGTATGATATTGATGTGAGAAGTTGTGCTTCCTTGAGACATGAATGATAGTTTTTATTGTGGAATTTCAAGGATGCGCTAAAAGCCAAACGATTATAGTTTTGCTTGTATTTATCAACTCCTCCGTAGTTGAGTTCTGGGTCAACTTTGTCATCATCGAACGAACCGCTATAGTCAACATTCAAAGAGCCATTTGTTCGCCAGTTGCTGGTGAGCCATTCTTTGTTTAGTCGTGCTGAAAATGTAATACGCTTATATGTCTCAAGCAAGTCGCGTGGGTCGGCCTTGCTGTTTAGATAGTCGGCGCTGAGGTTAAGGCTTAATCTTTTTGGTTGCCATTCAAACCCTTTTGCCAGATAAAACAGCTTGGTGTCCATATCGGCTTTGAAACGTGCTGAAATGTTGTTACCACCTTTGCGGCGTAGCACCTTTACCAGTCCGCTGGTAAGGTCGCCATATTCAACTGAAGGAATACCGCGTATAATCTCTACTTGTTCGATATCGTCGGTAGAGATGCTACGCATATCCACCCCCGCATTAACGAAGCTGCGTGAGGTGGATTTGTTGTCTGTTGCTCCTTTTAGGAACTGTAGATTTGCGTTTGTGCTTATTGGTGCACCATCAATCATGAAACGGGTTCCTAAGGCAGAGGTGTTATAGTCGCTGCTTGAAATTGGTACTTCGCGAATGCTGATGATGTTTGGAGTGGATAACGATGGGTCGGTAGCTCTGCCTCCAGGAAGAAGTTCAAGTATATCTGAAAAACTTGATGGTTGCAAGTGTTCCATAGCACGACGTTTGATAACAGAAGCACTCGAGAGGCCTTTGCTTTCTTGTGCTGTTATCACTACTTCGTGCAATACTTGAACAGAATCAAGGCCCGATTTCTTTGTTGTTTGGGCCTTGATTGTTGATATGCAGCAGCAAAGAATAATTCCTAAGCAATATTTCATATATTCACCACTTTTTAATAAAATGTGATAATTCTGCGTTTTTTATTTTTTTGACAGCATGGTTATTTCTATGCGTCGGTTACTGTTGATGATGTTGCGTGCCATTTGTTGTATTTCGTTGGCTGTTATTTCGTTAACCATTTTCTTATAGTCTTTATCAAAGTCAACGCCATAGCGCAATTCGTTGTAGAGCACATAGTGCCAATAATCGTTGGTGATGGCAACCTGATCGTATTGCTTAAGCAGGTATTCCTTCACTTTTTGCATGCTGCTTGGTTCTGGACCATACTGGGCGATATTAGTAATCTGCTTGTATATGATTGGCATTACAATATCGTATTTTGCAGGGTCTGTGTCGAATGCTATTTTCATCAAGGCGTGTGGATCGCTATTCTTGTCGAGACTTGCAGAGAGGCTAACACCATAAACTCCACCTTTTTCTTCGCGTACAGAATCGGTATAGGCAATTGACAACACGCGCTTGAGAACATCGAGTTGTAAATCTGTTTTTGCTGTGTATGGCTCGTTCCATGTGTAGAAAATGGTTACCTTTGACAATGGGGTTTGCATTTGCTTTTCCCATTTGTGAGTTTCGTTGCAGTTGCGCACGTTTGGATAGGTTGGCGCATAGGTTTCTTTTTTGCCTGTTGATGGCAGGGATGCTACGTATTGTTCCAGTAATGGGCGTAGAGTGTCGAGCGAGATGTTGCCCATAACTATCATCTTGAAGTTAGATGCGTTGCTGAAACGTTCACGATAAATCTGCATCACTCTGTTATAGTCAACATCAGCTATATCTTTGGCTTTCATAGGCTGCACACGAGGTGAATTGCCGTAAACAATACTGCTGATAGAGTCGTTGTAGCTTACACGTGGACTTGCCTCACGATTGGTGAGGAACGAACGCATACGATTTAGTTCTGACATGAAGGCTTTGTCATCGCGGCGTAATGATGTGAAGTGAAGGTATGCCAACTCAAACAAGGTCTTTACGTCTTTTACTGATGACTGACCTGTGATGCTTTGTGTTTCAATACCCACGTTGGCATTTACATGGGCACTTTTTCCTGAGAGCATCTTGTCTAATGTGAGTTTGTCAAAATTAGCTAATCCGCCTTCGTTAACAGCTGTACCTATGAATTTTGTGTTTATGATGTCTTTGTCGGGATATAGTGAAGTGCCGCCTTCGCCAAAGAAATCGATTATTACCTGATCGTTGTTATAATTTGTTTTCTTGAAATACACCTTTACTCCATTGCTTAGAGTTAATTCGGTGCTACCATGTATTGTGGCTTTCTCGCTTACTATGCTGCCTTTCTTTGGCAAGCGCTTAATGAGCTGCTTGTCTAATTTCTTTTCCTTATAGGCTGGATATTTACGTGCCTGGGCGTCAAGAACGTATTGCTGAAGTTGATTGTCGGAAGGAATGTTGAAGTCTTTTTTGTCTGGTGAATAAACTACCAGCACCTGATTTCTGTTGCTAATGGCGTTGCGCATAGCTGCATTTACTTCGGCAAGAGTAACCTGCTTGTCAAACTGTTCAACAAGTTTCTTGTCGTATTCATCGGTGGTTATTGGCTCAGCTTCAAGGAAATTTTGCTTGGCTTGATTTACATAGTATGAGTTGCGACGATCGTTAACTTGTTTTGCCTGTCGATCGGCAACCATAAGCTGGAATGCTTTGGCACGTTCCAGTTCGGCTTGTGTGAAACCATGCTGACGAATCTGTTCTATACAGCCTATAGCTGCATCAAATGAGCCTTTAACATTTTCCTGTCGTGCTCCGAATGAAAGGATGAACGCATCTTTTGTGCGGCTGATGAAGAAGCTTGAGAGGCGGCTTGAGGCACTTAGACAAGGCTTGTCTTTGCCATCCTGCATTTCGTCAAGTCGATCGTTGATGATGTAGCTCACCAAATTATCAACATAGCTGTCGCGTTGATATTTTATGGTTTGCTTTTCTGAGTCGGGGGTGGCATCATGCTTCATGTAGAGTGTCACCAGCATAACAGGTTGCTCTGGGTCTTTGAGTGATGCTACAATCATGTTATCGTTATCTGGAACAGGGAAATATTCACGTTTTGCTGCATTTGCAGGCATAGGAATATTGCCAAATATAGATACAATCTTCTGTTCCATTTGGTCAACATCTATATCTCCAACAACGATAATGGCTTGCAGGTCGGGACGATACCATTTCTGATAATAGTCTCGTAGATCCTGATAAGGGAAATTGTCAACGATGTCCATAGAGCCTATAGGCATGCAGTCGGCATATTTAGAACCTTTATATATGATGGGCATAGCATCTTCCATCAAGCGTTGTGTTGCCATTCCTGCACGACGTGTACGCCATTCTTCATGAATAACGCCGCGTTCCTTGTCAATTTCTTTATCCGTGAGAAACAAGTAGTGGCTCCAGTCGTGCAATATCAAGAGGGTGGAATCAATATTGGCTCCGCCTTTCACAGGAACGGCACTTACATGATATACTGTTTCGTCAACAGAAGTGTATGCATTTAGGTTGGCACCAAACTTTATACCGTGTGCCTCGCACCAATGAACTATACTTGGACTGTCGGCTGTTCCACGGAAATTCTTACTTCCGTTAAACGCCATGTGCTCTAAAAAGTGTGCTAATCCACGCTGGCGTGGTTCCTCCAGAATACTACCCACGCGCTGTGCAATATAAAAGTCGGCAATACCAGCTTCATTGGCATTGTGACGGATATAATAGGTCATACCGTTAGCAAGTTTGCCTTGTCTAAAACTCTTATCTGTCTCTACATTCTGCGCCGTGATAGTTGTTGTCAACAACAACATCAGGCTAAACATAATTTTTCTCATAATGTATATTTAGTTGATATTCTTATAACTTATAATGTTTTTGCGCCTGCAAAATTACAATTAATCACATCGTTGAGCAATACCTAATTTTGGGTATAATTTTGTACCATATATTGGGTATAAAATATATGTGGAGAGGCTTAGTATTAGTTTCGTTTTTAGTTTGTAATTTGCGTTATGGATGTTTTTATATTCAAAAAACGAAAAAGTAAGACAAAATATTCCGAAATCATCTCGAAAGCGTCTCGAAGGGTTACCGAAGGAATGTAAAATAATTGGATTTAAGAAAAAAAATTACTTAATATAGCTATGTTTTTTTTCTAACTAAGAAATTTTTACTGCTTAGTTAGAAAAAAAATATTCTCAAGTAGGGCTGTAAAAATGCCAAAATTTGATGCATTCTTATTATGTGTGGAAAATGTAAAGTCTTTTCTTTGTTTTTGCTTATGTAGTTTATTTAGATATTGCTTTGGTTGCCTATGCAACTGAGCCCATTTATTGCTTATTTAGCCAGTCGGTAGGTGTTTTACCTGTGATTTCCTTGAATTTATTTTGGAAATGTGCACGATTTTTGAAACCACAATGTTCTGCGATGGTTTCGTTGCTCCAGTCGGGCTTGGCAACAAGTATGCGTTGTGCTTCTTTTATTCGCAGTTTGGCAAGCCATTCGTTGTAGTTTGTATTTTGGTCGCTAAGCCATTCTGTGAACAGATATTTTGGAACACCCATTTCAGAGGCAGCAATGGGTTGGGTGATACCTTGTCGTAGGTGTCCTTCCTGTTCGAGCCATGAAGCTACAGCTTTTGAAACTCTAAGGCGTTTTTCCTTTGTTTTGTTTATAAGAGATTTATCTTTTACTTGAAGTTCTTCGCTTATTTTTTCCTGTATTCTCTCTTCCATTATTTCTTCGGCATTGCGTTCGGCTTCGAGTATTTTGGCTGGTGTTCCGCTTTTTACGTAGTCGCAGAATCTATCTACCATATATGGTATGCAGAAAAAGAAAAATAGAACAATGCCTATAAGTATCTGTTTGCTTAGGAAAATGCCAAAAGGTATCATCAAAGCTAATGCAGATAATGACCACAAGCTAACCTTCATCCATATTAATCGACCGCTCATGTCTCGGTCGAAATAATCAAGCAATTCGAGTTGCATGTCTCGAAGGTTGCTTACATGACGACAAGCATAGTATATTTGCATTATGATATAGCATCCGCTTGCTATTTTCTCGGCTATTCTTATTTGTGGGGTGTCGCTGAAAAGTGGTTTCTCGTCGATGATATTTGCACCTAAAATCAATACTATTACAATAGCCCATGTGAAACCGCCCACAAATTTATCCCATTTGTTAAGGTGTCCTTGTCTTTGTAAGTAGAGCAACGACAAAGAAAACACCCATGAGGTTGGTACAAACATTAATAGATTCAACATTACGCCTTGGGTGATGCCCATAGCTCGCAATCCTAATGTCATTTGTGTGGTGAATTGCACCAACAATAATGTCGTGCCGACTGTCATTAGCCAACGCGACGTATTGATGATGTCGCTCTTTAGTGCTCGTCCGTTAAGTGTGAGCAGTTTCAAAGTTAAGAGTGTCATCAGCACAATAGCTGCGAATTGTATCATTTCTGCTGTCATACCAAGGTGCGAAATTACTAAAAAATAGCAACAAAACAACGATTTCTGTGTGCAAATTTGTCTAAAATGCACACCTTTTTGATTTAGATTAGGGTAAAATGCACACTATTGTTATTTCCCGTACACATTTTGCAGAGTGAAAAATATAATTTTGTGGCAGAATAACTTAGGCGAAAAATGGATTTACAAATATATCAAACAGTACTCTATCAAGCGGGAGGTATCAACTTGATACTTGCCTTTGTGCTGTTGTATAATAACTATGAATATCGAAACTACGAGGTGTATCGGCGTTCTAGAGTTTTTTCGGCACTTGTATATGCTGCTTTTGCTTTTGGTTTTTTGATTCATGCACATTTTGAATGGCGCACAATATGCTCTGAAGCTGCTACGGCACTTTCGGTATCTTATTTCCATATTGGTGCTGTGCTCTTTGGCTGGAGTCACACATCATTGATGAAGCCCGACTATATGTCACGCAGAATTGTTTTACGTGATGTGGCTATTCTGTTTTTGGGTTTAACTGGATACTGGTTATCTGTGGCTTGGCATTCGCACTTTGCACTTCAATTATCACTTATTGTTTTCTTTCTTCATGCCACTTTTATTACTTTGATATTTTATCGCACATATTATATGGTGCGTCGTAATATTGAAGATATGCCTGCAAATGAGAAAGCACCACGCTGGTGGACTTTGGAAACCAAGCGCCGTGTACTCAATCGTCATCATTCGTTTGTGTTGGGGTGTCATCTCATTGTGTTCTTTGGCTTGGGAAGCATCGTTGTAACAGCTTGTTTCCCTACAGAAATCTTTCCTTACACTATTCTCTCCATAGCTGGAATGATAGTGTTCTGTTATATTTTTTATTCTCTTGCAGAGTATGGACGTGTAATCGAGGCTGGTACTTGTGCCACGGAAGATGCTTTGCGATGATGAATTTCTGATAGATAATTATTCCTTAAAAAATATGATAAACAAAAATTTTAAACTAAGAAAACTGTCGCGAGTAACATTCATGTTGCTTGTGATGTTGCTCACAGCCATGACGGCATGGGCACAAGAGCCAACAATCTATGCGGGTTTTATAGCCGATGATGCTTCGGGAGGTTATGGAAACGAAGGTTATGATAGATTGGTTGACGGCAAGTTTACAAGTGATAACTGGACCAAATGGGGTACGGATTGCAAGAGTACACCACGAGATGAAAAAGGTTCTTATTATTGGATTGATTTTCATGCCAACGAGGCTATTGGTGTAGCTAAGTATATTCTTACCACAGGTAATGATAATACAGCATGGCATAATCGTAACCCTAAGTCATGGGTGCTTAAAGGCAAGCTCAAGCAAGATGACGAATGGACAACCATAGCTACTGTTAAAGGCGATAACACAATGCAAGATAAGGATTTTGAAAGCTATGAGTTCTCGCTTGATGCGCCTGGTACATATAAGTATTTCCGTTTTATGGTTAGCGAAACACATGGAGCTGATTTTATGCAGCTATGCGAACTTAGGTTTAAGGCTCCTGAAGATACAAAAAGTCTTGCAGTAGCAACCATAAAAGGAATAGAATCACGTTACATTTTCTCAGAAAATGGCATCACCATTTCACCTGTTGTAACTGCTTATGGCGAAACAACAGCTTTGACAGAAGGTGTTGATTATATCTCAGAATTGAAAAACGAACAAAATGAGGCTATCAGCAAAACAGATGGCGTGTATAAACTGACAGAAAAGGGCAAATTTACATTTACTATAAAAGCTGCTGATGGAAGTAGTTATAAAGGTGAAAAGAAAATAGTATTCAATGTAGCTGATTATTATTCTATCATTCTGCCAACAAATATAGAACATGGTTCTGTTACCTCTTCTGTTTCAAAAGAGTTAGAAGGCGAGAAAGTTTTTGTTACCGTTAGTTGGGAAGAAGGTTACGAACAGGATGAAGAGAATTTCTCTATTACATACGGCGACAATCAAAATGTGACTTATATTAGTGACTATAGGCGCAACTCAGTTATCTATGACTTTATTATGCCTGCTGCTGATGTAACAGTAAATGCCGTTATTCGTGAAAGAACAAATAACGTTTATGTTCCAGATTATAATGAGGGCTTCAATATAACACCTTCTGTAGCGAGAGCTTCAAAAGGGCAGACTGTGACTTTAACTATTCAGAAAGTTGATAATATAGTGCTTGATGAGTTGAAAGCTACTTATTACCTTCATGATGAAGATGATGAGAAAGCGATGAATGCTAAAAAACTCAAAGATTCCTATAGTAGTAAAAAAAGAAAGGAACTAACTCTCACCAAGGTTGATGACACACATTACACATTTGTTATGCCTGACAATGATGTTGAAATATGCGCCAAAATACATAGAATAGGTAAATATGCCATTAATATTGCTAAAGAACTTTCTGATGGGGGAGTCTTGGCAAAAGTAAATGATATACCTGCAGAATCTGCTGATGCAGGTGAAGAGATATGGCTGGAATTCAACACAGAGAATGTGGAAGATTTAAGTGTTATAGGCGCAGATAATACTGTTGTTTCTATAACAGAACGTGGTGGTAGATACTATTCTTTCACAATGCCCGAACAACCTGTTACAATCAATGCTTCAACAAAGTATAGTATATACTGCTATGATTATAATAAGCAAAATTGCTCTGTGAACATTAGTGTTGATGGTAATGACAATATTGGAGGAAATAATTATATTACTCCAGGAACAAAGATTACTTTAAAGTTGATTTCAAATAATAAAGATTATATTTTATCTTACTTTAGGGTAATAAATGAAATTTATCGCGAAGAGCAAGAACGAATAGTATTGCCACTTACTAAGGTGAATGATAGTATCTATACCTTTATAATGCCAGCTTATGATGTAATCGTAGAAGGTCGATTCGATAGACCTGTAAAGGTTAGTTTTGCTGCCAACGGCGGTACTGGTAAGATGGATGATATTACCATAGGTAACGACTTTTTTATAGAATGTGGTTTCACAGCCCCAGAAGGATGTGAATTTGCAGGTTGGAAAGAAAGATATAGACTATTCAATGGAATTGATGAAAGGGTTTATGCCGATGGTGACTCTTTGATGTTGCAGGCTATGTGGAAAACCAATGTTAGCTATGTTGACGCCAATGGCTCTACAGCTGATGTTGACGCTTATCTGTTGACAGGTAACGAAGTGTATGATCAACTCCTTAGAGGTTGGTATGTTGTTAGAAATAGCAATACTGATGCCAATAAAAATAACGGTATAGATGTTGCTTATAAAGGTTCTTTATGGGGTGACAACGGCACTGTAAACCTTATTTTATGTGATGATGCAGAGATGACTATTGATGGACAATTCAATGTTTCTGAGGCAGATTTGGCTATTTATGGTCAGAGCGAGGGAAGTGGAAAACTTACAATAAACGATGAAGACGTTGCTATAAATGTATATCGTGGTAAACTTATAGTTAATGGCGGAATAATAAATGCCAATACTGATAATGGATATACAATTTATGCTGATAATGGTCTTGAATTTAATGGTGGAAAATTGATGGCTTGCTGTAAAAATATGAATGCTATTCGGGCTAATGTTACTCTTAACAGCCATAATGCAAGTGATCGTTTCAAGGCTCAAACCCTTAATTCTGCAGAATCATGTATCAGCGGTAGCGTATTTATTGTTAAGGATGTTACATTTATTGCAGATGACGAAAAAACATACACAGGGAAGCTAAGCGATGAACAGATAAGTGCCATTAATGGTATGACTCTCGCACCATTCAAGGCTATTGCGCTTGATGATGATGTTGACAATACAAAAGCTCTTTGCAACTGGAAAGGTGGTGTGGCTAATATCACACTAAAGGGACACAAGCTATATAAGGATGGCGAGTGGAACACACTTTGTTTGCCATTTGATGTAAAAGACTTCAAGGGCACTCCTCTTGAGGGAGCTACAGTAAAGGAATTCCTTACTACATCTAATCTTGATGCTAATGGTGTGCTAACTCTTAACTTTAAAGAGGTTGCTGCCATGGAAGCTGGTAAACCTTACATTGTGAAATGGGATGTGAATAGTGCTAAATCTTTAAGATTGAGAGGCGGAAATGCCGAGATTAATGACCCTACATTTGTTGATGTCACAATAACAAATACACAACCTATAGCTGTTGTTTCAGAAGATGGAAGTGTAACTTTCGTAGGACACTATTCTCCATTCAAGGTTGGTGACACATTTAAGGGTGACGATGGCAACTTATATGAAATTCTTACTCTCGAAGATGCTGATATTCCAAGTTATTTAAAGAGCAGTCGCACTCTCAGCAGTTTCTCTGACTATTTCTATGTTCCTGCATCAAACAATACTCCAAAGGTTACAACATTTGTTTTTGATGGAACAACCAAGACTGGTATCACATCAGTTCAAAGTGATAATGTACAGGCTGATAGCTGGTACACGCTTGATGGTCGCAAGCTAAATAAAAAGCCAACTGTCGAGGGTGTTTATATCCATGGTGGCAGTAAGGTTGTAATAAAGAACCAACATTAAACTTTTCATGATATCCTTAGTTTCTGATGAGAGTGTCAGAAACACAAAAACTCCTGTGCCGTTTGTGTTTGGCGCAGGAGTTTTATTTATTTTTCCAAGTATTGCTTGTTTGCAATAACTCGAACTATAATTCAATTGTCTTTTATCTTCTTCTAACTTCCTCTAACTCCATTTATCTATTGAGCAAGTGAAGCTTAAATTATTTGAATACTCTGTAGTAATCGTCCTTACGTGCTTTTACTGTTTTGGGGTGAGATGAGGCGTAGCCTAAAGCAAGACTGCCAATACCGATAAGGCCTTCGGGCAGTCCCCATTCCTTCATCAGTTTTTTGATATCTTCACGCTCTGACATACTGTCAACGCGGTTTATCCAGCAGCTTGACAAACCGATAGAATGGGCTGCAAGCATCATAGTACCGAGAACAAGCGAGCCGTCACGATAGTTGTTTTCGTTGTCCTTAGGTGCAAATACAAGTACTAATGTAGGTGCGCCATAATAAGGGTCAGAGGTTACGCCCATAATCTCGCCATTGATTTTTGAGAGGGTTTCTATTTGTTCTTTATTCTGAACAGCTACTATGAATGGTGCCTGAGTGCCATGACCTGTAGGTGCCCATGTTCCTGCTTCAAGAACGGTTTGCAGTTCTTCATCGGTTACTTGTTCTGGTTTGAAACGACGAATGCTTCTGCGCTCGTGAATAGCCTTTAATACTTCGTTTTCTAACATAATCTTTGATTTTTGTGATGATACGTTTGGTTGATTAAGAATGATACCGCCCATAGGTTGTATGGTTACGGTTATCTTTCCATTCTTGTTGATAGTTATTTCTTTTGCGGCAGGTTCTGACCATAGAGCGTTTTTGTTTTTCTTTTGGTCGAAGAGGTATTTTACCTTTTTGCCTGCCAGCATATCGAGATCGAGAGTGAGGGTTATAGGCTTGTCTGTTCCGTTAATACCTCCTACATACCATTTTTCGCCTGTTCTACGGGCAATAACGGCATATTTTGTTGGGTAACCATCAATAAAACGTGTTTCGTCCCATGTGGTTGGAATCTGCTTAAGCCATTCTATTTCGAAGTTCTTAAGATTATCGATACCATTTGGAGTTACTTCTACACAGTTTATGCTTGTTTGGTTTGTTATGGCTGTTGCCATTTCAAACACATCGCTTGTTACTCTTTGATGACGACTCTTATTGTCTTTACTCATGTAACGGTTCATGATGACGCCTCCCCAGTCGAAACTTGCTACGGTGTTGCGTGCAAAGGGATGCATGGTCATTTCAAAGCCTTCTTGTTTGGCGTGATAGTCGCTGAAATACACGTTCTCGCTTGCCAAGCATGCTTCTGAAGCCACGAAGTTTGGATACATGCGTTCCCATCCTCTTGGTAGGGTGCAACCATGGAATACTACTTGCAGGCCATATTCGTTGGCATCGCTTAGAATGTCTTCGTATAGTTGCATGGTGTGTTGCTTGTCGCCACCAAAGAAATCAACTTTTATGCCTTTAACTCCAATCTTTTGCATCCATTTCATTTCTTTCTTGCGAGCTATGGAGTTGTTCATAATGTTTCGCGGACCTTGTGGGGCGTCGTTTTCAACACCATTACTTGAATACCACAGCATAAGATGAACGCCCTTGTTTTGTGCATATTTAGATAGTTCCTCTATCTTGTCGTATCCAATCTGTGTGTCCCAGAAGTTATCTACTAACACATATTCGTAACCCATCTTGGCAGCAAGGTCTATATACTCTTTCTGATCGTTGTAGTTTATGCTGTTGTCCTGCCAAATGAGCCAACTCCATGTGTAGCGTCCTGGCTTATAGGTGTATTTAGGTTCGTATAGCGGTTCTACTACGTCGTATGGTATAGTTGTCTCTACAATTGGTTTTAGGGAATTGCCAATGGTGATGGTGCGCCATGGTGTTTCGCCTGGAAGAGGAATGGCTACCGTATTGCTTCCCCAACCATTAGCTTCGCCTTCCTGTGGATAGGTAACGGTATAGCCTTTTTCTGCATCCCAGTCACTTAATCTACTACCGCAATAGGCACTTGTTACGCCTGTTTCGCTTACCAAAGCCCATAGTGTTTCTTTCTCTGAAGGAATCTTGAAAAGACATGGGAAGGTGTAGCCAACGCCAAACTGCGATGGGGTAGAAAGAGGCTTGTCGGCTTTATAGTCTTCTTCATAAGATGGCTTGGTACGCTCCCAACCTGTCATAGGGGTTATCTGAGGGGTTAGGAAGGTGGTTGTTGCAGAAGGAAACTGAAAACTACTTGTTTCGTAGTTTACTACTGCCACCTTTGGGTTGTTTGCTTCAGGACGAGGTAACAGGTAACGATAGGCAATATTGTTGTTGCTTACGTTGAAGACAATCTGTAAAGGCAGATTCTTTTCGTTTACAAGTTCAAGTTTTATCTGGTTGGCTTGATAGTTGATATGACTTGTCTTTATGCGGGTCATATCATAACTCTTGTTGATTTTGCTTTCAGTAGCATTAACGATTTTCAGTCCTTGTGTAAAATCGGCATAGTTGGCATTTATTCCCAGAAGTGATGGAGTTATAACATCGTAACCATCGAAAGAGGCTTTGTATGAGGCTTTTCCTCCTTCATCTGAGATGGTTACAATCAAACGGCCGTCTGGCGAACAAATGGTGTAGTCTGTTGCTCTTGCAGTTATTGATGCTAAGAGAACGATGGCAAAAAGTAGTTTTCTAATCATTTTATCTCTGTTTATATTATATAAACGAAAAAACAGCTTGAATATTTTCTTGTTGAGATACAAAAAAAGCAGCCTTTTGTAGCTGCCTCATCTCGTAGTAGAAGTCTTTTATTTGGAAAAAAAAGAAGACTTCATATATCATTCATCATCAATTGTACCAGTACTCGCCTCCGAGTATCTGTACATCGTGTTCATCTTTCTTTGGAGTAACATACTCCTTGTAGATGTTTTGGGTTCTTGTCTTACTTAAATTCATTTTTTCGCGGTTAAAGGTTTATATGTGATAGATTTATTATACCCACCCTAAAATAGAGAGGGACTACAAACATAACAATAATATTTATGCGTGTCAAGTGTTTGAGCTGTTTTTTAATGATTTTTGTATTAGTGATAGTTTTGTTTGATTATATTAACGTAAAAATTTGTGATTTATGAGAGGCTTTCTCTTTTCTTATTGTTTTCCTTTTGGATGCCTTTTGGATGCGCTTTGGATGAGTTTAGGATAAAAAATTGCGTAAAAATTGCAATTGTGTCAGAAAAAATATATCTTTGTGTGTTATGAAAGATACTTTTACTCCTGATGCCTCTCAACAAGAGGTAATTGATATTAATGAAGGTTATCATCTTGTGCTGGCTCCTCCGGGATGTGGCAAGACTCAGATTCTGACCGAACGTATTCGTAAGGCTCACAAGCAGGGTGTGCCTTATGAAGACATGCTTTGTTTGACCTTTACTAATCGTGCTGCCCGTGGTATGCAGGAACGTATTCATGAGAATATTGACGACGAGGATGTAGGAAATGTGTTCGTTGGAAATGTGCATAGGTTCTGTAGTAAGTTTCTTTTTGATGCAGGCCTCATTCCTGCAGAGACCTCTATTATAGATGAAGAAGATGCAATAAGTATTCTTTCGCGCTATACCGAGGAGGATGAGTATATGGTTGCTTCTAATTATAAAAAGAAGCAAGAGTATATGGAGTATATTTTCCTATCACATTTTATGTATCAGATTCGTTATGCGCATCCAAAGGAATTGCGCCTGCATGCTGACTGCATAAATAGTGATGACATAAAGGCTATGAAGACTATTTGTCAGATTCAGCGAATGGCCTTTGATGCACGGGCTATGGTTGACATATATGATCATTATGATTTGTATATGGATATTTCGCATAGCGACGCTTACGATGTTGGCTCGCAGAAGATTATTCGTGAGTTGCTGAGAAAAATGCGATTTGCTCATAAGTTTGAAGATTATAAGAAGGAGAATCATCTTATTGATTTCGAGGATTTGCTTCTTTTTACATACGATGCTCTTAAAGGAAACTATCATGGTGTGGCTGATGAAGTAGAGATAAAGCGCTATCCGTGGATACAGATTGACGAGGTTCAGGATTTAAATCCTATGCAGCTTGCCATTATAGACGGAATATATGCTGATTATAGGGAAACGAAGAGCGATAAATCTGTTATTCTGTATTTAGGCGACGAGCATCAGGCAATCTTCTCGTTTATGGGTGCAAAACTCTCAACACTCGATTTCCTAAAAAAGCGTTGCGAGGGATGTGTTCATCAGCTTTCAACAAACCATCGTTCACCAAAATATCTTCTTGATATCTTTAATCGCTATGCTGCCGAGGTGTTGAAGATTGACAAGGCTTTGCTTCCTTCAACAACCTATGAGCCCACGACAATAGGTAATGAACTTGTTATAGCTCAATCAACAACTGTTGAGACAGAGTTCTACGATGCAGCCCAGATAGCTCAACATCTGGAAAAAAGCTATCCAGACGATACAACAGCCATTATTGTCAACTCAAATAAAGATGCCGATTTTGTAAGTAAGGAACTTACGGCAAAGGGCATTTCTCATTTCAAGGTGTCGGGCGAAGATTTGTTTTCTTCACCAGGTGTGAAGGTTCTTTTTTCGCATCTTGCCATTCTTGATAACGAGAATAATTTTATTGCATGGTCACGACTTCTTAAAGGCTTGCATGTGTTTGAAACAAATACTGCAAGTAGAAACTTCGTGCGCTCGTGCATGAACAGGGCTATGCTTCCTCTTGATTTCCTACAGTTTAAGGATTCTACTTATATAGAAGCCTTTGCCGAGGCTTATGAAAACGAAGAGATAGTTATCTTTGATACCGAGACAACAGGACTTGATGTCTTCGAAGATGATATTCTGCAGATAGCTGCTGTAAAGATTCGTAGGGGAGAGGTAGTACCAGGAAGCGAACTCTCGTTGTATATAGAAACCGACAAGGAGATTCCTGCTATGCTTGGTGATATCGTAAACCCAATAATTGAAGAGCGCAAGCATCAGCAGCTTATGACTCATGAAGAGGCTTTGAAGGCTTTCCTTTCTTATGCGGGAAATGATGTTCTCTTAGGACATAATGCCGATTATGATATTAATATTCTAAAGAACAATCTCAAGAGGTATCTTCCAGAAACAATAAACAAAAGTCTTACTCCTTCCTTACGTGAGAACAAGTATTTTGATTCTCTCCGTCTCGTGAGGCGACTTGAACCTTCACTTCGACAATATAAGCTTAAATACCTTCTTGAGTATTTTAATCTTGAAGGCGAAAACAGTCATCTTGCCGATGCCGATGTAAATGCTACCCGTTCTGTGGTGAACTATTGTTATCAGAAAGCAAAAGAGTTTATTCCGCAGCAGCAGGAGTTTATGCTGCAGAAAAGGGTTACAACCCGTGTTGAGGCTTTGCGAAGAAACTATCAGGAGATATACGATCGTTCTTCTGTTCAGTTATATACCTTAGGTTCTTCTGTTGTATCAGAACTGCAAGAGGTGTATAGCAAATTAGTTGAGGAAGACATTATCGAACACATTCCGCTGTTGCATTATATAACAGGCTATCTTGGTTCTGAACTTATTGATGAGCAAAAAGAACATGCACTCATCACACAGTTGCAGCATCATTTTATGGAGATGAACACATTAAAAGAAGCCGACTTGTGTAATAGTTCAGCTATTGATGATAAGATTTTCGTTACTACTGTTCATAAAGCCAAGGGACTTGAGTTTGATAATGTGATTATCTTTGATGCTATAGAAGGACGTTATCCTAATTATTTCAGTCAGAACAATCCACAGATGGTGGCTGAAGACGCCCGAAAGTTTTATGTTGCTATGACACGAGCAAAGAAAAGGCTGATTGTGATGCAGTCAACCATACGGATGGACTATCACAATCAGCCTCAGGAAAGAAATATAACGCGTTTTATGCGTCCATTACTTAATCGTTTTGAAGTTCGTTCTTTGAAGGACGGGTTGCAAGGATGAAGTAGGTTATCAACAACAGGTAAGCAGCCAACGACAGCAACTCGCTAAGGTTGTTCTGCCACCATGATTCGTAGTTGAATTCGAAACCTCCAAATTTAAGTAATGCGCTTACTACACCCATCAAGGCACCTCCGGCAATAAATCCACTTGCAAGCAAGGTTCCCTTTTCGCCACGTGCCTTGTTCACATTCTCGTCTTTAGAACGTGTGGTAACAAACCAGTTTACTGCTCCGCCGATAACGAGAGGCACATTAAGCTGAATAGGAATGAACATACCTAAAGCAAATGCCAAGGCTGGAATCTTGCAGCGGTCGAGAACAAGTGCAAGAACGGCTCCTATACCATAGAGAAGCCATGGTGCTCCCTGACCATTCATCAAAGGATCAATAACTGCAGCCATAGCATGTGCCTGTGGTGCTGCTAAGGCGTCGCTCTTGAAACCGTATGTCTTATTGAGCAGAATCATTACACCTGCAACAGTTGCTGCCGAAACAATAGTACCAAGGAATTTCCATGTTTCCTGTTTCTTTGGTGTTGTACCAAGCCAATAACCAATCTTTAGGTCGGTAATGAAGCTGCCTGCCATACTCAAGGCAGTACATACTACAGCACCCATGAGCAAAGCTGCAAGCATACCTGCTGTTCCCTTCAAACCAACAGCAACCATAACAACACTTGCCAAAATCAAGGTCATAAGAGTCATACCACTAACAGGGTTGCTTCCTACAATAGCAATAGCGTTGGCTGCAACAGTTGTGAAAAGGAATGCTATTATGGCTACAAGTAAGATGGCTACGGTTGCATGCAAGAGGTTGAAGTTCATCACACCTGCAAAGAAGAATCCATAGGTGATGAGTAATACAAGAATACTGCCAATAGCTATAATCTTGAAAGAGATATCGCGTTGTGTACGGATAACATCTTTATCGGCTGCGCCTGTGCCTTTCATCTCACGGGCAGCAAGACCAACAGCACTCTTTATTATTCCCCAGCTTTTTACAATACCAATGATACCCGCCATGGCAATACCGCCAATACCAATGCTACGAGCATAGTTAGTAAAAATCTCTTCGGCACTCATAGAACCAACGGCTGTTGTAATATCAGGATTCCATTGGTTGAGAATGGTATCAGGAAAGATGAGAGCCATTCCTGGTACTATGAGCCACCATACAGCCAACGAGCCAAGAGTGATGATAGTTGCATATTTCAAACCGATGATATAGCCTAAACCAAATACGGCAGAACCTGTGTTTACCTTGAACACCAGTTTAGCATTATCGGCTAACTGTTGCCCCCATCCGCATACGCGGCTTGTGAAATTCTCGTTCCATAAGCCAAAGGTTGATACAACAAAATCGTATAGACCACCTATAAGACCTGCAAAAAGAAGTGGTTTAGCCTGACTGCCTCCCTTTTCGCCAGAAACAAGTACCTGAGTGGTTGCTGTTGCTTCAGGGAAAGGATATTTACCATGCATGTCTTTCACAAAGTATTTGCGGAATGGAATAAGGAACAATATTCCTAAGATACCGCCTAAGGCAGAGGCAAGGAACACCTTAAAGAAAGAAGCTTCAAGGTCGAGCATGTATATTGCTGGCAACACAAAGATTGCTCCTGCTACAACAGCCCCAGAGCAAGCACCTATAGACTGAATAATAACATTCTCGCCCATAGCATTATTGCGTTTGGTTGCCGATGACAAGCCAATAGCTATGATGGCTATAGGAATGGCTGCTTCAAAAACCTGTCCTACCTTAAGTCCAAGATAAGCTGCTGCTGCCGAGAAAAGGACAACCATAAGAAGTCCCCATGTAACCGACCAGCTATTTACTTCTGGATATACTTGTGATGGTTTCATCACAGGTTCATATTCTTCGCCTTCCTTGAGTTCTCTGAAGGCGTTCTCTGGCAACTCTATTGCCTCTCTCTTTTTTTCTTCCATTTTCGTACGGATATTGTGTTTTTTGTAATAATTTTGCTTGCAAAGATACTATTAAGTATGAAAAGTACAAAATAAAAAACAAAAAAAGGAAAACGAAATAAATCGTTTTCCTTTTTTCGGTGGCTCGCATGGGGCTCGAACCCATGACCCTCACATTAAAAGTGTGATGCTCTACCAGCTGAGCTAGCGAACCAATACCAACTTACTTATCATAAGCGGGTGCAAAGGTAATGAGTTTTTTTGAGACCACCAAATTATTTGTCATGTTTTTCTTTATTATTATCTTCAATTGGTGTTTCTCGGGTAACATAGCGTTGCCAATAGGCTATAATTAGTGTTGTTAGAGGCAGGGCTATGATTAATCCGATAAAGCCAAGTAAGGCTCCCCATATAGAAAGACTCAAGAGAAGAATGGCTGGGTTTAGTCCCATTGCCTTTCCCATGACCTTTGGTGTTACTATCATATCTGTAATAATCTGAACCACAGCAAACAGACCTACGGCAAGTCCGAATACCATCCAGAAGTTTTGTCCTGTCTCGGTTGATTTAAGCATGGCGAGAAAGGCTGTCGGTATGAGTGCAAAGGTATGCAGATAGGGGATGAGGTCCATAAGTCCTATCATAATTCCTAAGCCTATGGCCATAGGGAAATCCATTATGGTGAATCCTATGCAGAACATTATTCCCATGATGAGTGCTACTGTTCCCTGACCACGTATGTAGTTGTTTAGCTCGCGGGCAACATCGCTCGAAAGTACTCTCCAGAAGGGGCGGTTCTTCTTTGGGAAGATGCGTATCCAGTTGTCGGTAAGGTATTCATAATCCTGTAGTATGAAGAACATATATAATAAGGTGATCATAGAGGCTATGATGCTAACAACTACTCCTGCAGCCTGTCCAACAATGTTGAATAGCTTTGGTGTGAAATTCTTCACGGCATCAGAAAAGTCTGTGCTATGGAAGAATCGCTCTATCTCTGACTGGTTTTCGGCTATCCAGTTAGAGATAAGGGCCGTGAGACTATTGGTGTGAGTGGTGTGTTTCACCCAATGAATGAGCACTTGCTGCAGTTTGTCGAACTGCTCAAACATAGGTGGAATAACAAGCATGAACACTCCGGCTATTATACCTACGACAAATAGCATCGCTATCACAATGGCAAGCGCTCGCACTTTTACGTGTAGCTTGTATTGTATGAACTTAACCAGTGGATAGGTTAGATAAGCAAGGAACCATGCTACAAAGAACGGTAGCAGCACGGCACTCAGATAGTTCACCATGTAGAGTACGGCAAAAACCAAAAGAGCTATTCCTGCCCAACGAATAAATTTGTCAAAGGTAATCTCCTGTCTCATGTTTTATTTTTTTGGAAAAGGTATGTTTGGCCATTGTTCTTCTATCCGGTCTTGTTCCAAAGCCTTCTGGAAGCAATCCCTGCACAATGGCTCATATTTGTCTTTTTCACCTAACATAACCCTACGTTTTCCGCTTACCAGTCTGTGGCTGGCATAGGCAAGTGAACCGCATTTCACACAGATGGCATGCACCTTTGTCACCTCGTCTGCTATTGAGAGCAAGGCTGGAATAGGTCCGAAGGGTTGTCCGAGATAATCCATATCAAGTCCGGCAACAATCACTCGCTTACCGCTATTTGCCAATTTATTGCATACGTCAACAATTTCTTTATCAAAGAACTGTGCCTCGTCAATTCCTATCACGTCAAACTCGGCAGCCTTGGATAGTATGTCGGCTGAAGAATCAACGGGAATTGATTTAATGGTATTATGATCATGGCTAACGACATCTGCATTAGAATAGCGTTTGTCAATAGCGGGCTTGAATATCTGAACGTTCTGACGGGCAAATACTGCTCGTTTGATACGGCGGATGAGTTCTTCAGTCTTGCCTGAGAACATCGAACCGCATACTACTTCTATTCTTCCTTGTTGGCGTGTTTCGCCTGAAATGTTTTCTGTCATACTGCAAAGATAAGCTAAAGGGATGAAAAAACAAAAAAAAACAAAGCAGAAAATAAATGTATCTAACTTAAATTTTGCAAAGAATTTGTGAATAATTTTGCCGAAGATGATTATTTCTATATCTTTGTTTTTCGAATATGGGCATATTATATATAGTACCTACTCCTGTAGGAAACATGGAAGATATGACACTTCGCGCTATCCGAATTCTTAAGGAAGCCGATATGGTGTTGGCTGAGGATACTCGTACATCGGGAATTCTTTTAAAGCATTTTGACATTAAGAATCATCTTATGGCTCACCATAAGTTTAATGAACATGGTACAACGGCAGGAGTGGTTGAACGCCTGAAAGCTGGGCAGACAATAGCTCTGGTTAGCGATGCAGGCACACCTGGAATTAGCGATCCGGGCTTCTTCCTTGCCCGCGAAGCTGCTAATGCTGGCATTACCGTTCAAACCCTTCCTGGACCTACGGCATGTATTCCTGCTCTGGTGTCATCGGGTTTGCCTTGCGACCGTTTCTGTTTCGAAGGTTTCCTTCCACAGAAGAAAGGTCGTCAGACTCATCTCATGTCGTTAGTACGTGAAACTCGTACTATGGTGTTCTATGAATCACCACATCGCTTGCTTAAAACTCTTCAGCAGTTTGCTGAAGTCTTCGGTCCAGAGCGTAGGGTGAGTGTGGCTCGTGAGATTTCCAAACTGCACGAAGACCATGTGCGTGGAACCTTAGCTGAGGTTATTGCCCATTTCGAGCAGACCGAACCTCGTGGCGAGATAGTTATTATTCTTGCTGGTGCTGACGCCAAAGAGATAAAACTATTGGAGAAACAGGAGAGGAAAGAACAGCGAAGAAATACTAAAAACAAAGAATAACTTAACAGAAACATTATGGTGGAGGAATTATTTCCTATACCATATTTAATAAATTATTTGCGTGAAATAATAAGAGAGAACTATTAACGAAAAATTAACTCATAAAACCATAAGATTATGAAAAAACTATTAGTATTTGGTTTAGGTTTATTTGCCATTGCTTTTACAGCTTGTAAGCAGAACAAGGCACAGTCTGATATCGCTGGAATGACACAGAACGACTCATTGCAGAATATCATTTCTCAGAAAGACAACGAGATTAATGATATGATGGGTATCATGAACGAAATTCAAGAGGGATTCCAGAAGATTAATGAAGCTGAGAACCGTGTCAGCATCGTTAAAGATGGTGAAGGTGCAAACAAGTCTCAGCAGATTCGTGAAAATATTCAGTTCATCGCTAAGACGATGAAGAAAAACCGTGAGCTTATTGCTAAACTGCAGGAGCAGCTCGGCAAGAGCACCCTCAAGGGCACACAGCTCAAGGCTACTATCGATAATCTTATTAAGCAGCTTGACGAGAAAGACCAGCAGCTTCAGCAGATGCGTGCTGAACTCGATGCTAAGGATATTCACATCTCAGAACTTGATGAAACAATCAACAATCTGAATACAAATGTGAGCAACCTTACAACAGAGAGCACTCAGAAGAGCCAGACTATCAGCGCTCAGGACAAGCAGCTGCACACAGCTTGGTATGTCTTTGGTACAAAGAAAGAGTTGAAAGACCAGCGCATCATTCAGGATGGAAAGGTTCTTCAGGCAAACTTTAATAAGAGCTATTTCACAAAGATTGATATTCGTAACACTAAGGAAGTGAAGCTCTATTCTAAGTCTGCTCGTCTGCTCACTATGCATCCATCAAGCAGCTACACACTCACACGTGATGCAAGCAAGCAGTATGTTTTGAACATCACAAATCCTGATCTCTTCTGGAGCACTTCTAAGTATCTGGTTATTCAGGTTAAATAATCGAGAACTTTAAAAGTCAATAAATAAAAAACTGAGGATTATGCTTCAAACATAATTCTCAGTTTTTTTGTTTTTCTTACTTATGTTTGATATAGACGGAATATAGAAGCATTATAAAGGATAATGCAGCTTAGTAATGATAGTTATATTCTCTATTGTTTTGGCTTTTCAAAAGTTATAAAAGAATTCTGTATGGTAAATTTCTTATTTTCGGGATCATCGCTTTTTATTTGCCCTGTGTATTGATAGGTCGTTTCAAGATTGAAATAACATACTTCATAGTTCTCTGGTAATGTGTACTCGTATGAAAAAGCTCCATTATTATCTGTTATGTTAGTAATATCAATGGTGTTTGATATAATGTCACCTATTATAAGTTTATTATCGGTCATAATAATTAGTTTATTTTCTGTCATAATGCATTCTTTTCCTGGTACAAATAGTTCAGCGCTAAGTTTCACTTTACTTCCAGGTTTTGCATTATAAGATATTTCTTTATTTGCAATAGTTTTAAATTGATTTCCATCAACTTCTGTAGTCAAATTCAGTTGTGGGGCTATACTATAGGGTGTTGAACTTTGGCGGAAGTAATCAGTATTTCCTAAATGTAATTTATCTCCTTCAATATAGTAATCAAGCGTATCGGGTGTTTCCTGATTTATATAGTCTATTATAATCTTGTTTCCATGGTCTTTGTATTTAAAATATTTTGGGGTATACAAAGGTGCAGGGCAATATACCCACCAATGCCTCAAGTACATATAACAAGCTAATCCTTTCCCGTTTCCATCAAAATGGAATTGGAAAATGTCACCATAAGAATTAACATCTGAAACCCATGTATCTGTAATTGACTTTTCATCAGGTTGACTGCATGATGAAAATTGCATACAAGCACAACATGCTGTAATGAAGCATGTAAATAGTTTGTTTGTTCTCATATTGGTTAAAATCGTTTTACAATATTGCAAATATATTAATTTTGTATAATATAACAATGAAACAATAGCTTTTTTGTTTTGAAACGCAAATTATCGAATAATTAAACGCAAATTTTTATCAATATTTTTATTGATCATTAACGAATAATTGGTGATAATTAATGTTCATAAAACCACATGTGTAAAATATTTTCAAGCAGCTTGTATTTTTTCTTTAGTTAGCCAATTTTTATTTCCTGCCCAGGAAAAATTTTCTACCTGCCCAGAAACTTAAAATTTCTCTTTTTAGGCTTTTTATAGCAAAATGAAATATTGTAATGTTTCTTCAATTATACTACTCTTGTATATGCCTTCGAGATGGTTTCGAGATGGTTCCGAAATACCTTCAGAATGAAATTAGTGGTATTACAGCAATTCAAAAAGAATTGCTGCTTTTTAAATACATTTTAGTTTATGAGTTTTATGGGTTTATGAGTTAGAACTTATAAACTTGCAACTAATAAACAATTAAAACCACAAAAACTTTTAACAAACAGTAAAACATATAGCGCAATGTTTTTTTGTCTCGTAATGAAATTAGCAAACCGTTTGGCCTAAATTCTTCTAAAGTCTCAAGAAATTTAGAAGAATTTGCCTTTTTTGCCCCTGATTCTTCTAAATTTTAGAAGAATTTAGAAGAATATTTAGATAGTAGTAGATGTGAGTTAGGCGAATTTATCGTAGAACAGAATAAAGAATAATTTTTGAATAATTTGTGTTTATTCTCGGTAATTTGCGTTGAAAAGAATATTATAGCGCTTCGCTAAATGAGATGAGTTGATGAGAGGTTTGGTTCAGTTTTTCTGTTAGTTATGATGTTGTGAAGTTTTTCCAACTCCCCCCCCCCCTTCGGTTCCCCGTTCCCGGGGGGACAGAAACCTTCATAAGGGGAGGTAGTAGAGAAGGGTAGGGAATTAGTTATGTACTAATGTACCGATTTCCTCGCCATCGAGTACTTTTTTCAGGTTGCCTACAACATCCATGTTGAAAACATAGATAGGCAGGTCGTTGTCCTGACACATACAGATAGCTGTGAGATCCATAACCTTCAAGCCACGTTCCAATACTTCCTTGTATGTGATAGAATCAAACTTCTTAGCTGTTGGGTCTTTCTCAGGATCAGCAGTATAGATGCCGTCAACACGTGTACCCTTGAGCATAACATCAGCTTCGATTTCTATTCCACGAAGACTTGAACCTGTGTCGGTTGTGAAATAAGGACTTCCTGTTCCTGCTGAGAAGATGCAGATATTGCCAGCCTCCATGTATTCAATGGCTTTCCATTTGTTGTAGAACTCACCGATTGGTTCCATGCGGATAGCTGTCATCACCTTGTTCTTTGCACCGATAGCGCCAAGGGCAGAGCTGAGAGCAAGTGAGTTGATAACTGTTGCACACATACCCATCTGGTCGCCTTTTACACGATCAAAGCCTTTCTGACTGCCACTCAAACCACGGAAGATGTTACCGCCACCGATGACGATACCAATCTGTACACCCATGTCGTGAATTTCTTTAATCTGACGAGCGTAGTCGGTCAGACGTTCAGGGTCGATGCCATAGCCCTGTTTTCCCATAAGACTCTCGCCTGAGAGTTTGAGAAGAATACGTTTAAATCTTGCCATATATTCGTTTAAATTATAAATTCTATTTCTTTGAAGGCATATTCACTCATCACGCCTTCTCTGTTGCGCAGTATGATATGTCCGTTGTCCTGCACTTCTACTATTGCAGCTTCAAATTCGCCTTCGCTGTCGCGGTATTTAAAGAAGCCATGCTTGCGATACAAGCTATCGTGATAGAGTGCATCAATATCAATGTAGTCGCCATTCTCTATTAGTGAATAGCATTTCTTGAAACACTTTATAACAACCTGCAGCAGTTCTTCTATGTCAACCTCATGTCCCAGAATCTGATATAGTGATACAGGATTAGGAGCATCGCTGTGAAAATCCTGTTGGTTAACGTTTATGCCCACACCAAAGATGCAATTCTGAATATGTCCAGCCGCGATGCTGTTCTCTATGAGTGTTCCGCTTATCTTCTTGTCTTTCCAATAAACATCGTTAGGCCATTTCAAGGAAATATCATCGGTATAGGTTGAAAGAGCCATTTTCAGCGCTATTGCTCCAGCCATAGACAATAGGAACTGTTGGCGGATAGGCACCATCGTAGGGTGAACCAGAATACTGAAAAGCAAATTCTTTCCAGCTTCACTTTCCCAAGTATTTGTGCCCTGACCTCTTCCTGCCGTTTGATAGTCGGCTATGACAATAGTTATTTTTTCTCCCTCTTCAGGAGTGTATTTGCGAAGGTAGTCGTTTGTTGAGTCAACAGAATCAAGATGAATTATCTTTATTGACTTATCCTCTTCCTTTTTCTTTTTAAAACTAAAAAGCTTCATATTTGTCTATTGGATTATATTAAACGAGTAGTGGGTTAAAGGCGTCAGCAATATGATTGAGTTGAGCAGTTTCTTTTCTGTCTCCAATAATAGAGATGACATCAAATCGTAGGTCGTTCCAAAGCTGATAGGCCTTGACATAGGCGTTGGCTGCTTTTCCTATGTTTTTTATCTTTTGAGTTGTTATGGCGTCTTCAGGTTTGGTGATAACATCTGATGTGCGAGTCTTTACTTCAACAAAGACAATCGTTTCATCAGGAGTGCGTGCTATGATATCTATATCGCGGTGCCCAAATTTCCAGTCGCGCTCAAGAATAGTGTATCCTTTGCTGACAAGAAATTCAGCAGCAACTTCTTCTCCCCATTTTCCTAAATCGTTATGAGCAGCCATTTTGTTGTTTAGAGAAATTTGATTTCTACAAAAGTACTATTTTTCTGCAACACATCCCAACAAAAAATTGTATTTTTGCATTATGGAAGAAAATAAAGACGAATTATATATGCGTAAGGCTCTGCAGGAAGCAGAACTTGCTTACGAAGAGGGCGAAATACCTATTGGTGCCGTTATAGTGTGTAGGGACAGAGTTATCAGTAGGGCTCACAACCTTACTGAGACCCTTAATGACGTTACGGCTCATGCCGAGATGCAGGCTATTACAGCTGCAGCCAATCAGTTAGGTGGGAAATACCTAAAGGATTGCACGCTTTATGTTACCGTGGAACCTTGCGTTATGTGTGCAGGTGCCTTGGGCTGGTCGCAGATGAGTCGTGTGGTGTATGGCGCTTCAGATGAGAAGCGAGGCTATGAAAAATATGCGCCTCATGCGATGCATCCGAAATGCGAAATCACACGAAGCGTATTGGAAGAAGAGTGTAGAACACTCATGCAAAAATTCTTTCAGGAAAGAAGATAAAACAAAACTCACCACAAAAGTGGTGAGTTTTTTATTTCTTGTTTTTAAGATATAGTCCCAGCGATATGAGAAGGTAAAGGGTTATAACCATCCACCAACCTTCGAGTATACCCATTATAGAGAGGATGATTATTGAAAGACCAACGAAGATGTATTTCACTTCGTTGCCTTTCCATCCCCAATGCTTGAATTTAAGGGCAAACATAGGCAATTCGCAAACAAGCATATAACTTGTGATGAATACTAATGCTATGAGGATGAATACACCATATTTATTGTTTTCAATAAAGCTTGGTGCCGACATTATGAGTGAGCCCCAGAATAAAGCGTTTGCTGGTGTTGGCAAACCAATAAAGCCCATTGTCTGTCGTTCATCAAGATTGAACTTTGCCAATCTTAATGCAGAGAATGCAGCTATGATAAATGCCACGTATGGCAGATAGCTTCTGAATGGTTCAAGGAAAGAAGGGTAGTCGATAACTCCCAACTGTGAGAACACGATTGTTGCTGGTGCAAGTCCGAAGGTGATATCGTCGGCAAGTGAATCAAGTTCCTTACCAATAGGCGATGAAACCTTGAGCAAACGAGCGCTCATACCATCGAAGAAATCAAAAACGGCACCTAAGATAATAAAGAAGAGTGCCATTTTTACGTTGCTGCCAACAGCAAAGGTGGTAGCTATTGCACCAGAGATAAGATTACATGATGTAATCGTATTTGGAATATGTTTCTTGATTAACATTTTGTTTTCAACTTGGCAATAATAGTCTGGTCACCTGTTGTTGCTTGACCCATCTTAACGCATACTTCAGCGTCAACAGGCAAGAATATATCAACACGGCTACCTAATTTGATAAATCCAAGGTGTTCGTCGATAAAGCAGTCTTCACCCTCTTTTGCATAGGTTACTATTCGACGAGCCATAGCTCCTGCTATCTGACGACATAGCACATCAGTACCATCAGGGGTAGTGATGATGGTGTCGGCATGCTCATTCTCTTCGCTTGCCTTTGGCAACCATGCTTTGTGATAGTTTCCGTCTTCATGATGTACAAGCTTCACCTTTCCGTCAACAGGGAACCAGTTGGCATGAACATTGAAAAGACTCATGAAAATGCTTATCATAAGGCGATCTTCATGAAAATACTTATCTTCATGAACACGCTCAATAACTACAATTTTACCATCAGCAGGAGCTACCACAATGCCCTCGGTGTCGTCATCTTCAGAGAAACGGCGGATAGGACAACGGTAGAAGTTCAGAACTATACCATATACGGTACCAAAGATAACAATAAACATCCAGAAAGGAATCTTATTATCTATGTAACGCCAAAGAAGGATAGCTACTGATGCAAGAACAATGAAGCCGTAAAGCAACTGGTCGGTTCCTTCACGGTGAATACGTATTTTTTTTAGTTTTTTATTTATCTTAATCATGTTTCGAGATTGTGAGTCGAATTGTGTGCAAAGGTAATTCTTTTTTGGCTATTTAGCAAGTTTTCGCTTTTTTATTTTGTATTCCGCTTATTTTGCAGTAACTTTACACTCTCAAAAATCACTTTGTTTTATGGAAGATTTCATCCACTTGCACGTGCATACTCATTATTCTATTCTTGACGGCCAGTCTAAGATACCTAATATCGTTGATAAGGCTGTTAAGGATGGCATGAAAGGTATGGCTATTACCGACCACGGTGTTATGTACGGCATCAAGGAGTTTACTGATTATTGTGGCAAGATAAATAAGGCGAGAAAGAAAGAAGGATTAGAACCTTTCAAGCCTATTATCGGTTGCGAGATGTATGTCGCAAACGATCATAAGGAGAGTAAGGATAAAAACAAGGGCGATAATGTTCGTTATCACCTTATTGTTCTTGCAAAGAATTATAACGGCTACAAGAACCTGATAAAACTGGTGTCTAATTCGTGGGTGGATGGTTTCTATACCCGTCCTCGTACCGACCGTTATGATCTTGAGAAATATCACGAGGATCTTATTGTGTGCTCGGCATGTATTGCTGGTGAGGTGCCTGCAAAGATTCTTAATGGTGATATTGAGGGTGCGCGAGAGGCATGTGAGTGGTATCATCGTGTGTTTGGCGATGACTATTATCTTGAGCTTCAGCGTCACGAGGTTACCGACCCTTCAATCCTTGCCAATCGTGAAACCTTTCCTCTTCAGCAGAAGGCAAACAAGGTGTTGATAGAGATGGCTAAGGAGTATGGTATTAAACTTGTATGTACCAACGACTGCCACTTTGAGGATCAGGCTACGGCTGAGGCTCACGACCATTTGCTATGCTTGTCAACAGGTAAGGATCTTGATGATCCAAACCGTATGCGTTACACCAAGCAAGAGTGGTTTAAAACACGCGAGGAGATGAACAAAATCTTCTCAGACGTTCCCGAAGCCCTCTCGAACACATTAGAGATTCTTGATAAGGTTGAAACCTATAGTATTGAGCACGGACCTATCATGCCTTTCTTCCCAATTCCAGAATCGTTTGGTACAGAAGAAGAATGGCATCATAAGTTCACAGAGGAACAACTGTATAAGGAGTTTACTTCCGATGAGAATGGCGAGAACCAGATGCCTGAAGACAAGGGTAAGGAGGTTATCAAGCGTCTTGGAGGATATGATAAGATTTATCGTATTAAGTTTGAGGCCGACTATCTTGCAAAACTTGCTTACGATGGTGCTAAGAAACTCTATGGTGATCCGCTGTCAGAAGATGTAAAGGAGCATATAAACTTCGAGCTTCACGTTATGAAGACGATGGGTTTCCCTGGTTACTTCCTTATCGTGCAAGACTTCATCAATTCCGCTCGTGAAGAGTTGGGCGTATGGGTAGGCCCTGGTCGTGGTTCGGCGGCAGGTTCTGTTGTGGCTTATTGCTTGGGTATTACTAAGATCGACCCATTGAAATACGACTTGCTGTTCGAGCGTTTCCTTAATCCTGACCGTGTGAACCTTCCTGATATTGATACCGACTTCGATGATGATGGTCGTGGAAAGGTGCTTCGCTGGGTAATGGATAAATACGGGCACGAAAACTGTGCGCACATCATCACCTATGGCTCTATGGCAACAAAGAACGCCATCAAGGACGTTGCACGTGTTGAGCGTGTGCCGTTGGATGTGGTGAATATGCTTTGTAAGGCTATTCCTGATCGTCTTCCTGACAATGCGAAGATGAATCTGCCTAATGCCATCAAATATACCCCAGAGCTTCGTGAGGCAGAGGCTTCAACCGATATCCGTTTGCGTAACACCATTAAGTATGCCAAGATGCTTGAGGGTACAATTCGCGGTACGGGTCTTCATGCCTGCGGATTTATTATCTGTCGAAACAATATCAGCGATTGGGTTCCAGTATCTACAGCCGATGACCCTGATTTCCCCGGTCTGAAATGTCAGGTAACACAATATGATGGTCATGTTATCGAGTCAACAGGTTTGATTAAGATGGACTTCCTTGGCTTGAAAACACTTTCCGAGTTGAAAGAAGCATGCAAGGTTGTTAAGCAAACCACAGGCGACGTGGTTGATCTTGATACTATTCCTATTGACGACGAACTGACATATAAACTCTATCAGGAGGGACGCACTATTGGTACTTTCCAGTTTGAGTCACCTGGTATGCAGAAATATCTTCGTGAACTCCATCCTACTGTTTTCGAAGACCTTATCGCCATGAATGCGCTCTATCGTCCGGGACCTATGGATTACATCCCTGACTTTATCAAGCGTAAGCATAATCCTGAACTCGTTACCTATGATATTCCTTGTATGGAGAAATACCTTAAGGATACTTATGGTATTACGGTTTATCAGGAGCAAGTGATGCTTCTCTCTCGCCAGTTGGCTAACTTCACACGTGGTGAGAGTGATGCCCTTCGTAAGGCGATGGGTAAGAAAAAGAAGGATATTGTTGATGCGATGAAGCCTAAGTTCATCAGTCAGGGAAAAGAAAACGGACACGATCCAAAGATTCTTGAAAAAATCTGGTCCGACTGGGAGAAATTTGCTTCTTATGCGTTCAACAAGTCGCATGCCACATGTTATTCATGGGTGGCTTATCAGACAGGTTACATGAAAGCTCATTATCCTGCTGAATATATGGCTGCCTTGATGACTCGTCGTTTCTCACAGATTACCGAGATTACCAAACTCATGGAGGAATGTAAGTCTATGGGCATTGCTACCTTGGGACCTGATGTAAACGAAAGTTATTCGGGATTTGGTGTAAATAAGAAAGGTGAGGTGCGTTTCGGTCTTTCTGCCATCAAGGGCATGGGTTCGGCAGCTGCCGAAGCTATCGTTTCCGAGCGTGAGAAAAACGGACCTTATAAGAGCATATATGATTTTGCCGAGCGTATCGATTTCTCTTGCGTAAACCGCAAAGCATTCGAATCATTGGCATTAAGTGGAGGTTTCGATGCCTTTGGCTTGCAACGCGAACAGTTCTTTGCTCCTAATACCAAGGGCGAGCTATTCCTCGATACTCTTGTGCGTTATGGTCAGCTCTACCAGCGTGAGCAACATGAGGCTGCCACCTCCCTCTTTGGTGATACTGAAGCTGTAGAGATTGCTCATCCGCTTCCTCCTAAGGCTGAGGGATGGAGCACTATCGAAAAGCTCAATCGTGAACGTGATTTAGTAGGTATCTATCTTTCAGCTCATCCTCTTGATGATTTCAGTATAGTGCTCAATTCTATGTGTAATACTCATTGTAGCGAACTCGCACGTGAGAATTTCCAAGAGTTGGCAAAGAAAGAAGATGTTATCGTTGGAGGTATCGTTACAGGTGTTAAGTCTAAGTTCACTAAGAATGGTAAGCCATGTGGTTTTGTAACAATAGAGGATTTTGAAGGCGTGGGCGAACTTGCTTTCTTTGGAGAAGAGTGGGGGCGCTGGCGTGGTATGCTTTCTGAAGGTTGTATAGTATATATCACAGCCAAATGTCAACCTCGTTTCCGTGATAGTAATATGATGGATCTTCGTGTAAACAACATAGAGTTTATGCAGACGGTTCGTGATAATCGCATACAGAAACTGACTATTACCATGCCTGCTGACTGTATTGACGAGACTGTTGTGACCGATTTATCTACATTGCTTGAAGGTGTAACTGGTCCGACACAGCTATATTTACAACTCTTGGATGCCGACCATAAAAATTCGGTATTACTACGTTCCCGTGGTGAAACCATAACAGTGAAGCACGATCTTATAAGTTATGTTGAGAGTAATCCCAATATGTCTTATCACGTAAATTAAAAACAAGAAAAAATATCAAGGATATGAAAATCAAAATTGATTCACTCGAAAATATTCACGAAGCAGCTCGTGAATTTATTGAGAACATGGGAGAAAGCAATGTGTTTGCCTTCTATGGAAAAATGGGTGCTGGAAAAACAACCTTCATCAAGGCTATCTGTGAGGAACAAGGCGTTGACGACGTTATCACCTCTCCAACCTTTGCCATTGTAAATGAATACACCGATATCGATGGCGACCCCATCTACCATTTCGATTTCTATCGCATCAAGAAACTCGAAGAAGTATATGATATGGGCTACGAAGACTATTTCGACAGCGGCTACCTCTGTTTGTTGGAGTGGCCAGAACTTATTGAAGAACTTCTCCCTGAAGATGCTGTTAAGGTTACTATCACCGAACTTGAAGACGGTACTCGCGAAATAGAATTCTAATTTCTAATCCTGTAAGCAAAAAAAATATCTCGAATTAAGAGAGCGTAGAATTGTTCTCTAATTCGAGATATTTTTTTATATATGATTACTCGTTTACAGTAATGTCTTGAACTTTTCGTCAAGTGTTGCCTTGTTAGCTGCACCTACGAACTTATCAACAAGTTCTCCACCTTTGAAGAACAATATAGTAGGGATGTTACGAACGCCAAACTGCATAGCGATGTCGTCGTTCTCTTCAACATCACACTTACCTACAACGATCTTGCCGTCATACTCGTTAGCCAGTTCGCTAATGATTGGACCTACCATACGGCAAGGACCACACCATGTTGCCCACAGGTCAACAACCAATGGCAGTTCGCCATTCTTATAACTCTCGAAATTCTCGGTTGTAATTGTTACTTCCATCTCTTAATTTATTAGTGTTATTGATAATAGTTTTATACTCAATTTCTTGTTAGTTAAATGGATCTACTTATAAATTTTATGCAAAGATATGCATTCAATTATAATAATGCAAAATTCATGCCCATTTATTTTCTTTTTATTTCTTACGCCCCTTCATTGTTATGAGTGGAATAAGCATCTCTTCCATTGATATTCCACCATGTTGGAAGGTGTCGCGATAGTAGCTCACATAGTAGTTGTAGTTGTTAGGGTATGCCAAGAAACAATCGTTTGTGGCAAACACATAGCTTGTGCTCAGGTTAGGAGCTGGCAGATGTGCTTTATGTGGCTCTTTTATCGTGAACACCTGCTTGGAATCGTAGTTTAGGTTCTTACCTAACTTATATCTCAGATTGGTATTTGTATTGCGGTCTCCAATAATCTTTATTGGTTTAGAGGCACGAATACTTCCGTGATCGGTGGTAATGATTACCTTATAGTCGTTTTGTGCCAGATAGCGTAATAGGTCTGACATGACAGTATGGCGGAACCAACTTAATGTGATACTTCTGTATGCGCTCTCGTTATTTGCCAGTTCACGTACCATCTTACTTTCGGTACGGGCATGTGAAAGCATGTCTATGAAGTTTATAACAACTACATTCAGGTCGTATTGTTTCAGATCGTTGATGTGTGCCATCAGCTTGTCGGCTCCTTGTGAGTCGTTTATCTTGTGATAACTGAATGTGTCGTGCCTGCGATAGCGTTTTATCTGGGTTTCAATAAGTGGTGCTTCGTTAAGGTTCTTACCTTCTTCCTCGTCTTCATCAACCCATAACTCTGGGAACATCTTCTCTATATCCTCTGGCATTAATCCGCTGAAGATGGCATTTCGAGCATATTGTGTGGCAGTGGGCAGAATGCTCATGTATAGGTTTTCGGTAATATCAAATTGGTCACCTATCTCGCTTGCCAGCACGCGCCATTGGTCGTATCTGAAGTTGTCAATAACAATAAGAAATACTTTCTCTTTATTGTCTAATGCTGGGAAGATTTGAGTCTTGAAAATGTCAGGGCTCATAAGCGGACGTTGAATGTTGGACATCCAGTCCATATAGTTTTTTGAAACAAACTTAGCAAAGCCCATGTTTGCCTCTTCCTTCTGCATATTGAGCATCTCAATCATCTTACTGTCGGTAGAACTGAGTTTCAGTTCCCATTGCACCAAGCGCTTGTAGATGTTTGCCCAGTCTTCCCATGAACTACAGTCCATGATCTGCATGGCTATGTTCTGGAAGTTTTGTTGATAGCCGCTTTGTGTTACCTCGGTTTCTATTTCTTTGTGGTGTATGTTCTTTTTTAGTGATAGGAGAATTTGGTTAGGGTTTACTGGTTTTATGAGATAGTCGGCAATCTTAGCACCAATAGCTTGGTTCATGATGTTTTCTTCTTCGCTCTTGGTCACCATCACTATAGGTGTTGCAGGTTGTATTTCTTTTATTTCCTGCAAGGTTTCCAAACCAGTTAGTCCTGGCATCATCTCGTCGAGTAACACTATGTCGAATGTTTTCTGTCGGCACATCTCTATTGCGTCAGCACCATTGCTTACGGTACTAACGTCATAGCCTTTGTTTTTCAGAAAGATGATATGAGCTTTCAATAACTCAATCTCATCGTCAACCCATAATATGTCTCCATTGCTCATATTTAAAATCCTTCTAAGTCGTAGTATTCATCATCTAAATCAATCTGTTTAACAGGTTGCTTAGCTGGTTTTTTATTAGTTTCTGTTTTCTTTGTTTCGTTTTTCTTTGTATCTGCTTTGGGTGTAGCAGCTTTTTGAGGTTCTGATTTTTTCTTCTGAGAATCCTGTTTTACAGTTTGCTGTTTCTCGGGTTGAAGTATTAATGTTTCAGCCTTTGATGTTGTTGGTTCTTCTGTTTCAGGAATGTTTTCTTCGTCAGCCTCTTTGGTTACTATCTCTATCGGTTCGCTCAATAGGAAGCTGTTCTTTGTTTTTAATGAAGCAAAATGCTGTTCGTAGAACTTCGTGTAGTCTTCGTAACTATATTGCTGTCCCAATAACGGTAAGTTCTTTTCGCTTACTATAAATGCGCGGGCTTTCTTTGTTTCCTTCATAATGCCTGCTTGCTGATGTAGTTGCTGGCTATAAAGAAGTGCTTCTTCAAAGTTTTGGAAACCGCTTACTTGCATTTGGTGAACATCGCCCAAGTCTATTTTTTCGATGTTGAAGTCACGAACCATATAACTTGTGAAATTATATCGTGCCAATTCAAACAACAACTGATTTTCGTTTATGGAATCAGGACTATATACCCACATGAACACAAAGCTGGTGTCGGTTTGTGCCGATAGATTAATGGCTTTTATAGAGTCGCTATCATTGAGAACAACTTGGCGACGTTGCCATACATCTCCAATGTCAAATTTGCCAACATGAAGTTGTCTGCCTTCTTTCACACCGTTGATAATCATACCCGCCATTTCGCTGAGTTTGCTTTCTGGGTATTTTTTTACCAACTCGTTCATGCCGTCAACACAGCCTTTTATGTTGCCGTCGTTAAGTTTGTTGAGCGAACCTATGAAGATAAACTTATCGCGGTTTTCTCCCTGCTTAAATCTGGTTTCTGAGATTAGAACATTTCCTCTTACTTCATCATATCTTTCAGCTTTAAAAGCCTCATAGGTGGCAGCATAAAGTGAATCTTCAAGTTGTTCGCCTCTAATGGCATTCTCCTTGTAGTATGGGTCTGTCAATAGTATGGTCCATTGATTGTCGGCATAGTTGTTTTTAAGTTTATCTACAAAGCTTTCAGCCTTTGTCATATCCCCTTTTCGAGCATAAAGCAGATAAAGATGGTAATACACATCTGCCATATTGCTGTAATTAGGGAAGTCGTGCTGAAGGCGGTTAAACGCTTTCTCGCTTAACTGAAGATTGTTCAACTTGTCTTTGAATATCACTCCGGCGTTGAACAAGCCATCTTGAAGTATCTGATTGCTTGCTGATAGCTTTTCTTCGCTGAAAGGAATCTGAGCAAGATAGTATTCACGTTTCAACGGATTGTTTACAGCAGAATCAAGCTTTGTATCTTGATCTGTGTCGTCATACTCTTGATAGGTGTTATTATCGTTGTTTTCGTTAGCTGCATTCTCTGTTCCTATTTCTGCGCTGACAACAGTTTTGTTGGCGCGTTGCCAGTTATCAGTATTCTCTCGCTTTCCCCATAGGCGACGGAACGTTTCCTTACCTTGGTTAATAGCCATCTGGTTATAGAAATACCATGTTGAAGAGTTGCCGGTAGCTTTTTTGTTTTCATTACGATTATTACGATTGGTATTCGTATTCATCATATTGTTGCCCATATCGGTAATTTCAGATTTTATGTCTGTATCACCATTTTTTTCGGCCTCTTCTTTCTGTTTTTTCTTATATGCGGCAATAGCTCTGTCGATAGCGGCATTACGGTCAGTCTCGCTCATCTTAGCCAATGCCTGAAGCGAGTCTTGCAATTCTATTGCGTTGGTATATGGCACAAGTTCGTCAAGCACCTTTGAACGGTCTGACAAAAGTTCATATTCTTTTCTTTCTTTATTTAGTAGTCCCAAGGTTTCATTGTAGCAACGACTGGCATCAGCAAATTTCTCGCGTTCCCAGTATATGTTGCCTAATTTTAGAAGCAACACACCTTTCTCAATACCATTTCTTGTTGATTTCCTGTTACCCATTTCGTAGGCAGCAATAGCTTTCATGGTATCGCGTTGTGCAAGGTGTATGTTTCCCATTGCATAGTAAATCTGGTCAAGATAGGTTTTGTTGTTGTCGTTGGCAGCCATTTGTTTCAACCTGTTCACCATCTTCTTTTCTTGTCCATGAGCCAACACTTCGGTCATAGCTATACGGGCGTTGAAAGCTGTTTCGTATGGAGGATTCAGGCGAACCACACGCTTAAAGGCTTTATAAGCTTCTTGTGGCTTGTTTATTTCCTTGTATAGTTGTCCTAACAAATACCATTCACGGGCTTTTTGTTTGCGACGCATCTCATGTTTGATAACCTTTCGCAGATATTCAGCTCCTTTATTGTAGTTTGCTGTGCGGATATAGAAATCGGCTAAGGTATAATCCCATTCTTTTTGTGCTCGCCAGTCTAACGAGTCGCGCATAATGTTTCTGATAACGTCTTCTGCATCATACATGTTTTCCTGTTCCACGTATGTCTTAGCCAACCACGCACGTGCTTTCTGATAGATTGCTGGTTGTGTTTCGTATAGTCGGCTCATGTAGGCGAAGGTTGAGGCAGCCTCGTCAAACTGTCCAGAATAGAATTGTGCTCTACCCATGAGCAACCACACCTTCCACATGAATGGGTTGTATTCTCTACGGTTAAGCCATTCACGATCGCGTTCTGTTTTCCTGCGGTTCTTATCCCATACGGGGCGTCGTGTTATGCTATGTAGTTTTATTGCCTTTTCGCATTTTTCTATACTCTTTTGAAAACTGCCCAGTCCCAGTTCTTTTGAGTCTTTGTTTCCAACAGTATAGAGAGGTATCATCTCGGTAAAGTTGTCTTTATTCCTATTCTCTTTTTCCAAAGCTCCGTCTATAAAGGCTTGCGAGCCATTATAGTAGATATTGTATTTTGTGTTGAAAGCATGAAAGAATCTCGACTTAGCAGTATTGTTCTGAGTCGAGCAGCTCCACAACAGCAAACCTGTCATTAGGAGCAAGATGGCAATATGCAACTTATGTTTCTTCACGCTTTGTTTTTATATAGCCTGCATTGTTTTATTAGTTTCATGAGTGCAAAGAGCATTATGCTTACAAAGATGATGCTTGCACCACTTGGCACGTTTAGCCAATATGATATTGCAAGTCCGGCAAGACAGTCAAACCATCCTATCACTATGCTCCAGATGATTATGCGTTTCATGCTAAAGGTAAACAGATTAGCAGTCATCTGAGGAATTGTGAGCAAGGAAATGGCAAGAACAATACCCACCATTCGTAATGTAGAAACGATGGTAAGGGCTATCAGCGCCATCATAAGGTATTCTATCATGTTCACTGGTAGTCCTTGTGAACGGGCAAAATCAGTATCGAAGGCTATACTTTGTATTTCGTGAAAGAACAGCGAGAACAGAATAGCTACTATGATGGTTAGTACGCCCAACACCATTATGTCTGTTGAGGCTATGGTTAGTATGTTTCCAAAGAGAAATGAGGGCAGGTCGGGCATGAATCCTGGTGTGAGGAAACAGCAGATGATACCTATGCTCATGCCTAATGTCCACACCAAGGCTATGGCTGAGTCTTCACGAATGTCATTCTTGTTTCCCATCCATTGCACGCCAAAGGCACTCAACACGGCAAATATCATAGCCGAAATGATGGGATTTATGCCTGTGAGCACGCCTATGCCTATACCTCCGAATGAGGCATGGGTTATACCGCCACTAATAAATACAAGGCGACGGGTAACGATGTAGGTTCCTATAAACCCACATAATATGCTTGCTAAAAGGCTTCCTAACAAGGCATTCTGAAAGAATGTGTATTGTAGTATTTCCATCATTCTGTTAATGCTATAAACTCATCTTTTATCTGGTTAGGCATGTTTATTCCACGGAGGATAAGACTGCGGTTCCAGCCTTTCACCTCTTCAGGGCGCATGGTGAGCATCACTTCCGAAAACTCTTCTGCCTCTTCATCGGTATAATCGTCTGAAGCACGACCTTTGTATCTATCGAGTTCTTCATCGTTGTAATATTCTATCTCTTTGGTGGCAGCCTCCATCATACATTCTTGCTCACAGCGTTCGTCTTCGCCGTTGCAAGTGGCACAGTTACCAGCAGGAGGCATGACAATCTCGTCGGGTTCTCCCTTTTTGGTAGAGGCTTTGTGTATCAAAGCTGCAACCACTCCGAGTAACAATAGCGCAATAATTGTTATAATTGTAAAATCCATAAAACTAACACCCCTCCCAGCCTCCCCGAAGGGGAGGAGGACTAAACTGTAAAACTTCTAACTTCTATCTCCTAATTCTTAATTTCTAACTCTTAAGCGGTTGGCTCTCCCTCTCCTTCGGAGAGGGTTGGGGTGAGGTTAAATCCCGCCTTCTTCAAGTCTTCCCAGTATCTTGGGTACGACTTGCTAACCACTTCAGGGTTGTTAATCTTTAATCCCGGGAACTTAAAGGCTGCAGGAGCAAAGGCCAGGGCCATACGATGATCTTCGTAGGTGTCTATAGGTTCCATGCTTGCCTCGCAACGCTCTCCGTCCCATATAAGTTCGCTGTTGTTGGCATCCTTGATAACGTAGCCAAGCTTGCGAAGTTCTTTCTTCAGAGCTTCTATGCGGTCGGTTTCCTTTATTTTCAAACTTGCAAGACCTGTGAAATGAAACTTTATGTCCATCATGCAGCAGCACACCACAAAGGTTTGCGCAAGGTCGGGCGAGCCTGAGAAATCATATTCCAGTCGTGGTAGCAGGCAGGGGTGGCGTTTCAAGGTAACGGTTGTAGGAACACCTTGTTTCTTGCTCTCGAAATGAGTCTTCACACCCAAGAGCGAGAAGATGTAGCGTACTACCGAGTCGCCTTGCTTAGAACCGTCCATCAGTCCTGTCAGCTTTATGCTTGCCTCGTTGTCGTTACATAGAGCCATTATCTCATACCAGTAGCTGCTGGCACTCCAATCGCTTTCTATATAGTATTCTCTGTCCTTATATGGCACAGGCTTCACGGTTACCGTGTCAACATCTGTCCATTCGGCATCAGCTCCATATTCGCGCATGGTCCATAGTGTCAGATCAACATACGGACGACTTGCTATCTCGCCTGTTATATGCAGTTCAAGACCGTTCTTCAAAACCGGGCCAATCATAAGTAAAGCCGAGATAAACTGTGAACTCACGTTTCCTGGAATATCAAGATGTCCGCCTTTCAGAGCCTTTCCTTTTATGCGGAGTGGGGGGAAGCCCTCTTTGCCCACGTATTCTATGTCGGCACCCAAATATCTAAGGGCATCTACAAGAATACCGATAGGACGATGCTTCATTCTCTCAGTACCTGTAATAACGTGCTCGCCCTCGTTCACGCTTAAATAGCAAGTCATAAATCTCATAGCTGTTCCGGCAGCCTTGATGTTTATCTCTTCGGGCATATTCTTTAGAGCGGCGATTGTTACCTCAGTATCGTCACAGTCACTCAGGTTGTCGGGCAGAGTTTTACCTTCAGCCAGCGCATGAATGATAAGTGCACGATTGCTAATACTCTTTGATGCTGGTAGTTTGATTGTTGTATCCAAATGGGCAGAGCCCTTTATAGTATATGTCATTTCTTATTAATTAATTTCAGTGGAAAATGAGTTTCAAATCCCCCTTTTCTATATGATTATACAAAGGTAGTTTAATTAGCTCATAAATCAAAATAAAATCGTTTTAAAATTTGCTTATTTCTTGGAAAAAGTATATCTTTGCATTCGCATTTGAAAAATTTTTGGATCGGGATGTAGCGCAGTTGGTAGCGCACACGTCTGGGGGGCGCGAGGTCGCCAGTTCGAGTCTGGTCATCCCGACTAATTTGAATGCTGAAGGAAGCGATTTTTATTAATCCCTTCCTTTTTTTGTTCTGCTAATATTTATTATCTTTCATAGTTAATCTTATGTTATTTTATTATAATAATGTATTAAAATTTGGCGCGTACAATATAGGGTTATAATATGTTAAAATCATTAATTTGGTTATGTTTTTGTTTTGAATTTAAAATATTTTATGTATTTTTGTTTTGAAATTTAGTAATTAACCATAATATTTTTAAAAAATGAAAATTAACCAAATTGTTAAAAACGTTTTTGTTGTAATGATTCCTTTGCTAATTAGTAGTTGCTCGAATGAAGGTAGGGAATCTAGTTTGTCAAAAGCTTCTGATAGTTATATTGATGCTTGGTGCAAAAAATATAATAATATTGTTACAGCACCAATTTTTCCTTCACCTGCTTCTAGAGCATCTGAAGAAAATCCTTCAGAAGAATTGGTTGCTTTAAATTTTGAATTCCCAGAGGATGCAAGTGATTTTGAGAAAGATTTGGTGAAATACATTTCAAATCTAAATGACATTATTGCTTTGCAAGATTTAACAGCAGTAGATGTTACAGCAGTTCCTGTTGAAGAAGCAAGTGAAAATAGTCTTGTAATTTCGGAAACAAAATTAAAAGAAGCATTTAATCCTATTGTTGTTTCTGCAAGGAATTATTTGTTAGAGCAAGATATTACAGAAAGCGAACTTGAACAAATTGTTCAAGAGACAGGTGCAACAGATGAGGATTTAGTACTAACGGCCATGGTTTTATTGGAGCAAGATTTGAAAAAACAACAAGTAGCAAAACTTAAGAGTAAGCAACCAACATTTAGTCTTTTAGCAACTCCTGCTAATGCAATTAGTAATAGGGATTTTCGTTATGTAACAGAATGTGCTATTGGTGCTGCATTATGTGATATTTCTGCTTTTGCTGCCACTTCTGTAGCAAAGACATGGTCGATGGCAGTAGTTAGACGTGTAATAACAAATATTGCAGCGAAGGCATTAGGACCTGCTGGTGCTATAATATTTGGTGTTAGTTTTGGAGTTTGTCTTTATAATAAGTATCACTCAAGTTCTTCTGGTGGATGTTCTTATGAAACAAATGTTCCTGGTAATATTCATTCTGATATAAGAGATCGATATGGAAAATTTAAACATTAATATAATATGATGCAAATTGTATTTAAGATATTAATAATTATAATTTTTATAGCATTATCATATGGTGTGCTATCAAATGTATGGTATATTATTAAAAATTTGTATAAGAAAAGATTTCAAGGTGCTTCTATTAATCTTGTACTTCTTTTGATTCAAATTGCTATAATTTATTTTATTTTGTATCCGAGATATTTTGAAGGGGCTATTCGTTCTCTTTTTGAAAAATAATATTACTTTAAAAAGTGTGGTGTCAATAGATACTGCACTTTTTTTAGTTTTATAGTGTTCTGGCTAATACTATAGTTCACCTTGTAATATTAATTATAATTGGCGGTAATTGGTAATTACACGTTTAAGTGATAACATAAAATTAATTTTCGATTAATTTGCGCTAATTTCGATAATTTGCGTTAAGCGAAGCGTTTTTTTGTCTCGAATTATTCGAGCATAGCTCTCATCAGTTCGTTGAGATAAAAATAAAACTCGTTGATGTTGTTGTTAAATAGTTGCTTACGCAGACGCAAATTATCGAGAATTAATCGCGAATTATCATAAATTATTATCTAATCAGGACAGAATAATTTTCGAAAAATTTATGTTAATTTCGACAATTTCCGTCAAGCGAGCGTTTGTAATATTGTTATTCGAGAGAAAGCTCTTTTCGGGAACTTCGCTTTTTTGTGTTTAATTGGTGGAAAAATGCAGTTTTTTATCCTTTTCTAAAGGATATGAAACGTGATCGAAAATATTTGTGATATATTTTTCATATCTTTGCACTTGAAATATTATGCGATGAATTATTTGGCTTTGCCGAATGGTTCTGATGCTAAAGCGAAATTATTAAATCACAAATTATAGCATGAAAAAGATTTTTTCGGTATTGATGATGACTCTGGCTTTTGGTCAGATTCAGGCTCGCGAGGTAAAGGTTGCAAGTCCTGATGGTCATGTAGTTGTTACTCTTAATGACGAGGCTAACGTTCTTGTATATAACGTTGCCTTGAATGGAAAGACTTTTGTAGAAAATTCAAAACTCGGATTTGTTACTAATCTTAAAGATTATTCCAAGAATCTTACTTTGGCTGAAGGCGAACAGACTCGTGAGATTAACGAGAACTATTCTCTTCGTAACATCAAGAAGAGCCATGTGGAATATAAGGCTAACGAACTTACATGTGTTGTAATGCAAGGAAACGAGAAGGCTTTCAATCTTCAGTTCCGTGTTAGCAATACCGATGTGGCTTTCCGTTATCAACTTCTGCCAGTAGGCGAGAACCTTTGTTGTAATGTGTTGAGCGAGGCTTCTGAGTTCCGTTTCCCAAGCACTACAACAACATTCCTTTGTCCTCAGGCTGAACCTATGCACGGCTTTGCTGCCACATCTCCAAGTTATGAAACATCATACACCCTCGACGACAAGATGGGTAAGAATGGTTGGGGACAGGGCTACACCTTCCCTTGTCTCTTCCATGAGGCTAATGATGGCTGGGTGCTTGTGAGCGAAACAGGCGTTGACAGTCGTTATGTTGGTTCACGCTTATTGGGTAAAGCTGATGGTACTTATCAGATTGGTTTCCCACAGGCAGGTGAGATGAATGGTCAGGGTAGCACATCAGCAGCTGTAATGTTGCCTTCATACACACCTTGGCGTACAATAACCCTTGGCTATGGCTTGAAGAATATCGTAGAGACAACTGTTCCTTTCGACCTTGTAGAACCTCTTTATGAGGCAAGTCAGGAGTATAAATATGGTAAGGGTATGTGGAGCTGGATTATCCAGATGGACAGCTATACCACTTTCGATGAGCAGAAGCGTTATATCGACTTTGCTGCTGCTATGGGTTATCAGTCTATTCTTGTTGATGCCCTTTGGGATACTCAGATTGGTCGTGACCGTATTGCCGAACTGGCTCGTTATGGTGCATCAAAGGGTGTGGCTCTTTACTTGTGGTATAACTCAAATGGTACTTGGAATCATGCTCCTCAGGGGCCTCGTGGCATCATGAACAATACTATTGCCCGCAAGAAAGACATGAAATGGATGAAGGAGATAGGCATTCGTGGTATCAAGGTTGACTTCTTTGGTGGCGACAAGCAGCCAATGATTAAGCTTTATGAAGATATTCTTAGCGATGCCAACGACTATGGTTTGCTCGTAATATTCCATGGTTGCACCTTGCCTCGTGGCTGGGAGCGTATGTATCCTAACTATGCTGCAAGCGAGGCTGTTCTTGCAAGTGAGAACATGCATTTCACACAGGGAGCTTGTGATGCCGAGGCTTTGAACGGTTGTTTGCATCCTTTCATTCGCAATACTGTGGGAAGCATGGACTTCGGTGGTTCTACACTCAACAAGCATTATTCTCGTGATAATGTTCATGGAAACACTCGTCGCACAAGCGATGTGTATGCCTTGGCTACAGCTGTTCTCTTCCAAAGTGCTGTTCAGCATTTCGCTATGGCTCCAAATAACCTTGAGGACGCTCCAAAATGGGCTCTCGAATTTATGAAGCAGGTGCCTACAACATGGGATGAGGTAAAGTTTGTTGATGGTTATCCAGGCAAATATGTTATCATGGCTCGTCGTTCAGGCGATAAGTGGTATGTTGCAGGTATTAACGCAACCGACAAACCAGTTACCAAGAAGATTGCTCTTGATATGCTTTCAGCAGGCAAGACGGCTCAGCTTTACACCGACGATGCCAAGCTTAATGGTAATGTAAAGACTCAGCGTGTAGGAAAAACTCTTAAGGTAACTATTCCTACCAATGGTGCTTTCGTACTTGTTCAGTAAAAGCATTTTTAGTTATTAATATCGTTTGACTTCTCGATATCGAATATTATATATGCGGTCGAAATACGACTGCCATTCGGTATTCTTTTGTTTGTCATCTGCCGACAGAATACGAAGGCCATAGAATTTTGTACCCGTCTTACGGTAGTCACGAAGTTTCATTACCTCGTAGTCTGTTGGCTCAGGAATAAGAAAGTCGGTAATCCAAAGCACATCAGCGTTAATATAGTTGGTTTGGTGCTTACCGTCGAGCAAGTCAAACATACATTCAAGAAGTTTATGTGCGCTGGTGCCTCCACCAATAAAGGGGGCATCAGCTTTTTGTTTGCCTAAGCCCGACGAAACATTAAAATCAACAAGGTCTATTGCTCGTACCGACACGCTAAAGTCAATAAGATAACAGTCGCGACGAAGAGTCTCGGCAGTTTGCTTTAATAATGATAGGAGAGAGGTAGTAATGCGTTGAGGCATACCATACATACTGGCTGACGTGTCTATGCACACAATCATAGGTCCTTTACGTGAGGCATGCGTGAACCCTAACTTCCTTACAGGCTTAGAACTAATAGACTTGTAGTTGAAGGTTTGCAACCTTCGGGTTTGATATTTGTATAGAAAAAGATTGTCGAGTTCATCGTCAACATATTCGGCAAGCTCTATCGGAAGAAGCGCATTAAGGTCGTTACCTACGGTTATGCCCTCGATATCGCTACCGCTACTATGTTCCATCTTCATGGCATGTCCCGTAGTAAGAGCCATACGGTCGTGTCCGTTGCTATTGGCTATTCGTCCCATGCGGTTCACTATCTCCTGCATCTCAGGATAGCGGTCTTGCAGTTTCACGATCTTCAGCTTGCGTTCAAACTCCGTTTCTGTCCATTGTCCGTCCATCATATCCCACGCCTGTGCTGCCTGCTGATCATGAATCTCATGCATACGGGTGTATTGTGTCACCTGATCCATAATCTTTTGTAAGGCAATCTCGAAATTACCTTTACGGTCGTGAACATGTTGTTCCACAATAGAGCGCACATGATGGTCTAATGCCTTCTGCCAATCGGCTCTTAGCTTTTCCCATGCGGCATCGTCCTTATAGCCGTTGTTTTCAAATATATTCTCAAAGAAAAGAGCATCAAAACCGTCTTTCTTGTGTTTGTCGCTAATAGAGTTTAGCAGTTTTTCACGTGCCGTTCTGTCGGCTTTGCGCATTATGCTCCATTCAGCAAGCTGTTTTATCTTGTTACGCTCGGTCCATGTGCGTTGGTTCTGGAACGATTCAAAGTGGCACATTTCATGAATGAATTTGCTTACTGTTCCATGAAACACACGTGAACGAAGTTTACTTGATACAACCTGATTGCTGTAATGCTTGTTTGACATCAGCTCTACAAGATATTCGAGAAGAGCATCTGCATGATTCTCCCACGGCTTGGCGTTTGATGGTCGAGCCGGAATAGTGACTTTTCCCGTTTGGCAAAAGTCGTCTAACATCTTAATATACAGATTTTCTTCTAACATTTTTTTTTCAATCTTCAATAGCGAAGCAGGGTAGTGTTCTTTCCTCCTCCCCTCACGAGGGGAGGTTGGGTAGGGTCTTATAACTTGGCAATGTCCTGTCGTGTGAACGCTATTTCCTTATAAAAGTCTTGCAGGTAGGCAGTAAGCTGTTGCTTGTCGTTGTTGCTTACGAAAAGACTGTTCTGGATAGCTTTCTCTCTATTGCTGATGGCATCGGCCAACGCATCTATTTCGCTTGCGTAATCGTGTTCGGGGGCTTCAGCATCAATTAAAGGAAGTTCCGTTTCTACTTCATGTGGAAGCTTTTCCAGTTCATAGCGTACACCATCAATATATATGCTGCCAGCATCTCGAGTCAGACTAACAGGACGACTGCCTAAAGGCGTTCTTGCACCTGTGTTTATGCGTATTACCGTTACACGCTCGTCACGTGGGTCACGATAAAGCACACCACTAACACTTTCGCCACCCATATCAGGAAGCTGCTGGTAGTCGGTCATAACAACAAAGGTACGACCTGTTCCGTGGTCGGCAAGACGATAATAGAAATTGCTGTAAATCTTCTTGTCCTTATCGCGCAACTGTTGCTGGCTGCTGAGAGTATTTGCTCGTTTACGTGAACGATTATTGCGAATATCGTCGTCGAGCTGTGTTTTAACGGCAGCCATCTTCTTTGCTATATCATCAAAAAGCGATTGAATGACGATAAGACGAACAGCATCTCGTTCTTCGGGTTCCTGCCATAGACAATGGTATGCTGGCAAGAGGTCGGCAAGGGTAGCCTCTTTGCGGTCGTTGATAAAGGCAGAAGTACGAATCAGTCGTACTATCTTTTTCCACCTGCGGTCGCTGATATAGATATTGTGCAGCTCTTCGTCGCCTTCAACATTTACAGTACGCAAGGCATGACGGATATTATTTACCGCTTTAAGAATCTCTTTGCTTAGTTCTATTTCGGCAATTTGCTTTTGCCATTCAGCATATTCTTCGTTTGTTATCTGTATATCTTTGTCTATTGTGCAGTTCTCAGCCTCGCCTTTATCAAGGAGCATGGCGTTGAAGCTCTGTTCACTAAAGATAGGCTGACACTCCAGACGAATGATGAAACGATCCCATAACGCCTCCAATCCTTCACCTTTGGCTGGTAGTTCGTTACTTGCTGCTATGAGAAGCTTTAATGGCAACTTGATTTCGTTTGCTCCATTACGAAAGAGCTTTTCGTTTATAACGGTCAGCAGCGTGTTCTGTATGGCTGGTCCTGCTTTCCATATCTCATCAAGGAAAACAACATCAGCCGTAGGCAGATAGCCTTCTATGGCACGCTCATAAACATCATTCTTTTTGAGTCGTGATATAGATACCGGACCGAAAATCTCATCAGGAGTAGAGAATCTCGACATAAGATATTCAAAGGATTTTGCTCCTTCAAATGCCAGTTTCAACCTACGTGCCACCATACTCTTAGCTACTCCAGGAGGACCAAGTAATATAATGCTTTCGCCTGCTAATGCAGCTAAAAGCGAAAGGCTTATTTCGGAATCCTTCTCCCAGATGCCTTTATTAAGTTGTTCAAGTAGGTTTTCTATGCGTTGTTTCATCGTGTATCGCTGTTTTATTGTCGCAAAATTACGAATTTTATATAAGAAACTCAACTTTCGTAAGCCATCTTTTTTGAATTCAAGAAGTTAATTCAACATTCATAATTCAACATTCCCTTTGGGTTTTCTTTGTTAACGTTAAGGTCAAGGTTTTTTTTTAGATTATTTATATGTTGAATAAATGTGGGTTGTAAGGTTTTTAGTAATTTAGCAGCATGAAAAAATCAGTTATTATACTTATAATGCTCATGACAGCTTTTGCCATGAAAGCACAGCAAGCGTTGTCTCGTTATGATATAAGCTATATTACCGAGCACCATGTTTTAGGTAAGGATGGTTTTGTTAATGTAGTTGATATTGATTTCGAATGGCCTCAGATAGTGGAGTTCGGAAAGGCTGAGAAATTACAAAAGGCACTTTGTGACTCGTTGTTTCATTATTATAATCAGGATATGCCCTCAAGCAAACAGCATTTCCTCGATTCCTTTGGTCATGAGATAACTAAGCTTGACACTATTCCTGATGATGATTGTTTCAATTATTATAGTCTTTTTTTGAAAGAGATGGGATTGCGTCAAGGACGATTTATCTCTTTCCTTGCAACATTTGAAATTAATCCCGGTAAAAGAAAAGGTGGTAAGCAGCAGATAATAGACTATAGCATAACCTATGATGTTAATAACGATGTTGTGTTGAATGAAAAAGACCTTCTTAATCTTGAAAGTGTTCTTAGCTATGGTGATAATCGTTTTGCTAATTACGTTTATTCGCTTTTCAACAAGACTAATGCCGATATGGTGATTGGTCCTTTTCCTGTTACAGAAGACAATATGAGTTTCAAGGTATATTATACCGATGCTGCAAGTAGTATTATATATGTTGATAACAGTTATGTTGGTCATTTGCGCAAGGCATATAAGAAAATGCTGAAGACCGAACCGAAGGAGTTTAAAATGATAAATCTCGACTCTTTGAGTGATAACACTGCTTCAATATCTAACGATGGAAATATAGATACTACCTATATATATAATAAAGTTGATGAGCAACCTTCTTTCGATTTGAATGGCGAAAAACTGCCACAGTATATGGCTTCACATTTGAATCTGCCTAAAGATGTGAGTGTAGAGAAACCATTGAAACGTGCCTTGGTGCGCTTTGTTGTAGAACGTGATGGCTCTTTAAGCAATTTCCACATCATACAGCCTTCATCACCAATGGTTGATAGGTATATCATCGATTTACTAAGGCAAATGCCTTACTGGACTCCTGGTAAGATTAAAAAACAATCAGTCCGCTCCGTTTGTATCATTCCTGTTACCGTGCAGTTGTAATTCCTCCTCCCCTTATGAAGGGGAGGCCGGGAGGAGTTGGAACAGACTATTGATGGTCGGGTGGAGTTGGAACTATCTACTGAGCAAGCAAAGCTGATTTACTTTAGTATTTCATCTAACCTATATGACCAAGTCGTGAATATTATTTCATAATTCATAATCGGCGAAGCAGACCAATTCTACATTCCAAATTCCACATTCCAAATTGAAAAAGCTTTCTTTTAGTGTCAAAATGCTAAAAGAGAGGCGCTTTTTTGTTCCATTATGATATTATTGCCGTGAAAAGTAGAAATTGTTGAATTAAAGAAAATAACTTACAAAACAGATTGTAAGTGTATAATTATGATTGTGTGCGATAACAATAACAAATCTTATGCAATTCTACCAAATTGTTATTTGTAATCCCTATTAATAGGCGTTTTGAAGTAGCGTGTTTTTCAAATTGTAAGTTTTTGGCGTCAAAAAGTTAGGTTTTAAAATGAAAGTTGCTTTATAAGAAATGAAAAATTCTAGAGCAAAAATATTGTATAAAATAACGTTAATAAATTTGCTGTTTTCGATATTTATGTAGTATATTTGCAATGTCAAAACAATCAAGAACCTAAAATATTAAGAATATGAAACGTCTATTATTACTTTCAGTTATGGCTATGCTTACTATGGTTAGCTTTGGCCGCAAGCATGTTGAGAATGCAACAATCGTAGCTGACACAATATTCTATGCACAAAACAAGATGAATGTAGTCAGCAGTGCTGACGCAAGTTATTATCGTCTGTTAATGACTGTTGGTCAGGGAATGAACAAGCAGGATGTCTTCCAGGATTACTATATGGATGGCACTCTTAAAGCTGAAGGAGGTTACAACTTCGTTGATCTCGGTAATGATAACAATACCGTTATCGATGGTGAGTTCACTACATACTATCCTAATGGTCGTGAGAAATGGCACGGTCAGTATGTAAACGGCAAGCGTCATGGATATTTCACAATGCAGATGCGTGATGGTGGCGTAGCAGTAGTGCAGTATTATCATGGTATCAACGTACATCAGTATTTCACTGTTACACGTGCCGATGGTAGTGTAGAGAAGCACTCTCTTGACGAGCTAAAGGCTCTTATGTAATACGAACATAAAAGAATCTCTCTTATAAGATATAATTACAAAAGTCTCTATTTAAACAACAAAAATGCCTGCTTCGTGAGAAGCGGGCTTTTTTTTTGTGTAGAATTTGTGTAAAATGATAGAATTATTTCGTTAACATAATAAATTTCACAAACATGTTGTAGTCCTCCCATAAACCCTTTCGGGCGGCCCACGGAGGTGTCGGGTCTGGTTTAAAACTAATGTTACTTCGCTGTAGCTCTAACGATTCTCTAACGATTCTCTAACCATTCTCTAACGATTCTCTAAGTTTCGATTAGAGCAGGGTTATTGTTACCTTAGCGTTACCTTAGCGTTACCTTAGAGGTAGGTTATTGAAACCGCCTTGCCACTTTTGTCTCGATAACAACACGAAGATACAACATAGTAATAAACGACATGGGAGTATAGTGGAGATTATGGGAGTTTAAAGGAGAAAAATCTCATTAAAAAAGGTGAGCCAAATAGCTCACCTTTTTCTTATTATTATATTGAAAGTGTGATTTCAACAGGGCAGTGATCGCTGCCGAAGATCTCGGTATGGATGCTTGCGGTCTGTAATTTGTCGCGTAAGCGTTCAGAGATAAGGAAATAATCGATACGCCAACCTGCATTCTTTTCGCGCGACTGGAAGCGATAGCTCCACCAGGAATAGGTAACCTCGTCAGGATGAAGTGTGCGGAAGGTATCAATAAAACCACTATTTAATAAGGTGGTCATCTTTTCACGCTCTGCATCAGTAAAACCTGCGCTCTTATGGTTTGTCTTTGGATTCTTGATGTCTATCTCTTCATGAGCCACATTCATGTCGCCACAAACGATAACAGGCTTTTTCTTGTCGAGCTCGTGCAGATAGTTTTGGAAATCGGTTTCCCATTTCATGCGATAGTCAAGACGCTTAGGCAGACCACCTTTCTCAAGTGCCTCCTGCGAGTTTGGAGTATATACACTTACAAGATAAAAGTCCTCCATCTCAAGAGTGAGCACTCTTCCCTCATGGTCGTGTTCATCAATACCAATGCCTTTTGAAACTTTCAGAGGGTGATGCTTAGTATATATAGCCACACCGGAATAGCCTTTTTTCTCGGCATAGTTCCAATAGCTTTCGTATCCCAGAAACTCAAGGTCAAGTTGTCCTTCTTGTAGCTTGGTTTCGTTCAGACAGAAGAAATCAGCGTCAAGCTCATTGAAATAAGTTTCAAATCCCTTACTCTTTACGTTTCCTTCATCATCGGTTTTGGGTTTTACGCATGCACGTAAACCATTGACATTCCATGAGACCAGTTTCATATTTATTTTGTTTTTACGATTGCAAGATATACACCATTAGGAGAGTATGTAGTACTATTATCGTATTTAATTATCTGAGGAGTGATAGTAGCCTGACATTGTCTGGTTGATGGATTGTAGTAAACTGAAATATAGCTGTTGACAGTCAGAGTATGTGTCTTACCGTCTATTTCCAAACCTATATTACGATCTGTTGCATATGTAGTATAGTAATACACTGATTTGTTAGAATCATAATAACCGAGGAAATAAATCTTTGCACTAAGATTCTGTACAGTATTAGTCTTTTTAAGTGCTTCTACAATCTTATTCTGTTCAGTCTTGCTTTTATCAAGAAAATTAGCGTAAATGCTGTCAGGAATTTCTTCTACCTGTATTGTAGTGTCTGGTAAGATTTCGAAGGTCATGTTCTTAACAGAATCGTCAGATACCTTATAAAGGTAACCGTTATTTCCATTGTAAACAGGGTAGAGTGTGCCATCATGAATACCCATAGCAGCATTAAAGATTTTACTTCTCTCTTCAGGGGTAATTGTGTTTTCGTTACTGTCATCTTTTAAGCATGACGTTAGTGAACTCACGGCTACGATGGCTAAACATACTGCCATCAGGTTTCTAAATAGTTTTTTCATAACGTAATAATTATTATAATTAGGTTTTTAACGCTTAGCAAGTGAAGCTAATGAACTTTGAACATTGAACATTGAATGTTGAACGTGGCTTTAATTCAAAATTGAAAAACTCTTAATCGGCGTAGCCGACTAATTACCTTCTTCGTCTTTATGCTTGCACTGACAAGCCGACAGCAAGCACTCAGTCGATGACCTTCGGTTTCACATTCATATACGCTTTGATTCTCCTCTCAAAAGTGACATGAATTCCTCGCGTACTTTCATGGCTTCGAAAACACCGCTATAGGCTGAGGTTGTGGTAATAGAGTTTTGTTTTTCTACGCCACGCATCTGCATACACATGTGTTTGGCTTCTACAACCACCATCACGCCTTGTGGCTTCAGAGTTTCGTTGATACATTCCATTATCTGGTGTGTCAAACGTTCCTGTACCTGCAGACGATGACTAAATATATCTACCACACGAGCAATCTTGCTCAATCCTGTGATATGTCCATTTGGAATATATGCAACATGAGCCTTACCATAGAATGGTAGCATATGATGTTCGCACATAGAGAAGAAATCAATATCCTTGACTATAACCATCTGGTCGTATTTCTCTGCAAAGAGAGCATCGGTGAGCACCTTACGTGCATCCTGAGTGTAACCACGTGTGAGCACCTGCATGGCTTTAGCCACACGCATAGGGGTTTTCTGTAGTCCCTCACGCTCTGGGTCTTCACCCAAAAGCTTCAATATCTCTTTATAGTGTGCGGCCAGTTCATCAAGGCCTTCTCTAAATTCTGTTTCTGGATTCATTATTTTGTTATTGTACTGTGATTTTCCCCTTTACAATAGTAGCCTGACTGATACCTAACTTCTGAAGTTTTTTAAGCATTGCCTGGGCTTCCTCTAATGTGCGGTAGTTGCCTACACGACAAATCCAGCGTGGAGAATAGAAGTGCACATATACAGGTTGGTCTGGGAAATTCATTTTTATGGTGTTACGAATCTTCTCAGCCTTTAGGCGAGAGTCGCGTGAGTTTGTGCCTGAATAAGCTTGTACACGATAGCCTGTAATCTTATGACCACCGCGCATAACCTTTTTACGCAAGTCGATGCTTGGCACATTGTTTTCATTTTCTCCTGATTCTGCCTGACGCTGTCGTTCAGCTTCTATACGCTTCCTTTCCTGTTCCTCTTTCTCGCGTGCCAGTCTTAAAGAATCGGCATGAGCACGTTTCAATGAGTCGGCATGTGCCTGTTTTAGAGAATCAGTGTGAGCGTGTTTCAACGAGTCGGGATGAGCTTGTTTCAGCGAATCAGCTTGCGTTTTTATAATATCGTTCTTTTTATTAGTGGCAGTTTTGTTTTGACCAGTCTTAGCATTATTAACGAGGTCGTCGATTTCCTTGCTTTGGTTAACGACAACCGTGCCCTTGTTCCCCTTCTCACGAAGATGATTCATATAAGTCTGTGCACTAACAGATGTTGTGCCTAAGACAAATAAGCTTGTAAGGACTATTTGTTTCATATCTTGATTTTTTATTTCTGAACTTTAGCAAGCAAGGCTTGCTTAAAAGTAGTTAGAAGGAGTTGAAAAACGATATATCTTTTTCAACTCCTCCCAGCCTCCCCTTAATAAGGGGAGGAGAAAAAATTACTTCTTCCAAGCGTCGATAATACCCTTGAAGTCAGCGCACTTCAAAGAAGCACCACCGATCAAACCACCGTCGATGTTTGGCTTAGAGAAGAGCTCAGGAGCGTTGCTTGCCTTGCAAGAACCACCGTAGAGGATAGATGTTTCCTCAGCAGCTTCCTGACCATACTTCTCAGCAACGATAGAACGGATGTAAGCGAGCATCTCTTCAGCCTGATCAGAAGTAGCAGTCTTACCTGTACCGATAGCCCAGATTGGCTCGTATGCGATTACGATGTTCTTCCACTCCTCAGCAGAGAGGTTGAATACGCTATTCTCGAGTTCAGCCTTAACAACTTCGTTCTGCTTGTTAGCCTCACGCTCCTCAAGAGTCTCACCACAGCAGAAGATAACCTTCAAACCGTTAGCAAGAGCGAGCAGAGTCTTCTCCTTCAAGATCTCAGCTGTCTCACCATAGTACTGGCGACGCTCAGAGTGACCAAGGATAACATACTGTGCACCTGTTGACTTAACCATAGCTGCAGACACTTCACCAGTGTAAGCACCCTTCTCCTTATCAGCGCAGTTCTCTGCACCCAGAGCAACAACGTTCTGATCAAGAACATCAGCAACCTTTGCGAGGTGAATGAATGGTGTGCAGATAATAACATCACAGTTTGGCTTATCAGCTACCAATGCATCGTTAATCTCCTTAGCGAGAGCAACGCCCTCCTGCAGGTTCTCGTTCATCTTCCAGTTACCTGCTACAATTTTCTTTCTCATTTTGTTTTCTTTTTTAAAGAGTTGATATAATTTGTCTTTGTCTTTCTTTTCTTTATCTCTTACCCATTTGCTCCATGCCCACATACGGTCGGCAAGTGTTAATATAAACAGCGGCAACACAAACCATATTATGATTCTAAGAATCTTGCCTGGCATAGGGTCTTCAGGCATCTTTCCATATATCGTTGCTTCTATATTGTCGCTTATCAGATGGAAGTCGGGCAGGTTGTTGTGGCTCCATTTGTTGATGATGGTACCATCTTTCAGGAGCAGCAATCCTGGGTTACTTCTTATTATTGTCTTTAGCGTTGTTTCATCTGTTGAGCAGAAAGGATATTCGGCTCCTGTGATGTCTATCCAATGCGCTATGGCTTTTTCTGTACTTGCTGTAAGACAATAGAAAGGTATGTTATGTGCAGTAGCATATTCATACACACCATCTATCTCACCAAAGCAACCGTCGTCGGCATTTTCTAAATGTGGTGATATCAGCAAGAAGGTGTAGCCTTTTCTGCTAAGCACCTGCTCGGTGATGTCTTCATCCTTGAGTATTATGCTGAAATCATGTATCGGAGGTACATAGCCCTCGCTTATCTGTACTGTCTTGCTATCTACGAATGTCCATGTAGAGTCGGGATAGTTGTCAAGAGTAAACTCTTTCTGCTCTCCGTTTTTCTCTAAGATGAACGTTGTTGAGAACTCTGGTTGCTTCGCCCCCTTGGGAATGGTCATTCCCTTTTTTATGTTAGCACCTATATGGTAAGGACGGAAGTCAAACTGTGGAAGTGTGTACAAACTCCAGATGCTGCTGATAAGAATAAACAGTATAGAGTAGTTTATCACTATCCATTGGTTGCTCTTTGATATTGACAGCGGCATTTCCTTCGGCCACTTAAATACAATCAGTGCACATGCCAGCAATACAATATTTTTAACCAGTGTCTCAACGTTGCTCAGATGAATGGCATCGCCAAAGCATCCGCAGTCCTTTATTGGGTTGAATATTGCCAGCCATAGTGTGATAATGGTCATGATGGTCATGAACACAACGGCTATCTTTGAGGTAGCACGTCTGCGAATGGCAAAAAACATGAAGATGCCAATGGCAAACTCCATGGTGGAAATACCAACCGACAACAAGAGTGTTGACCAATCAGGCAGCATGAAACCTATGTTGGCAGCAGCCAGATAGTCATTTATCTTATATTGTGTACCAAGAGGATCTATTGCTTTCACATATCCCGAAAAGATAAATGTGAGTGCCAAGACCATTCGGCACAGATTGACAACTATTTTCTTTAAAGTATTCAATCCTGTTGCTCTTTCAGTTTGATAGCTCCAAACACGGCATAGTTGATGATGTCCATATAGTTGGCATCAATACCCTCGCTAACAAGAGTATTACCGTTTAGGTTCTCAATTTCCTTGATACGCTCTATCTTTGTGAGGATAAGGTCGGTATAGCTGCTTACTCGCATATCGCGCCAAGCCTCACCATAGTCATGATTCTTTTTAAGCATCAGCTCATAGCTCTCCTTGGCATGACGGTCGTAAAGGGCTAATGCTTCAGCTGCATCCATATCTACAGAATCAACAAAGTCTTTTTCAAGCTGAATAAGACCGATGATACCATAGTTGATAAGAGCGATGAATTCAGGACGGATACCTTCGCCAACAAGTGATGAGCCTGTAATCTCGAGCGAACGTATTCGTTTGGCTTTAATAAAAAGCTGGTCGGTGAGTGAAGAGGGACGCAGAATTCTCCATGAAGCACCATAATCATGCAGTTTCTTTTCAAAAAGACTTCTGCATTCCTTCATAATATCCTTAAACTGTTCCTCTGTATTTAACATATTCATTTGTTTCGAAACTTTTCGACTGCAAATTTACTTATTTCTATTGAAATAACAAAATTTTTAGGAGTTAGGAGTTAGAAGTTAAGAGTTAGGAGTTGGATGTTAGGAGATAGGAGTTAACGCTTCGCTATTGAATAATGAATATTGAAGAGTTCCTCTGACCGAAGGGATGAAATGAAGCGCACAGCGCTAATTTATCATTCTTCATCGCACGAAGTGCGAATAACTCTACATTACTTCCCTCGTTTATTCGGATGCACCGACTTCGTCGACAGCATCCACTCGGTCAGTGACCTTCGGTTCCACATTCCACATTACTTCGTATTTACGCTTGCACCGGCAAGCCGACAGCATCCACTCGGCCAGTGATTACTTCGTAATTCAAAATTCTATTTGTTTTGCTTCATGCGGAGGTGTATCATTCGCACAACACCACACATTGCTTCGTAACGTGCTTTCAGGGAATCGCGTCTCACCCCCAGAAGGTTACGGGTGTAACGGTCGGTTTCGGTTTCTATTCTTTTTGTTGTAGATTGTAAAGCCGAGTCGGTACGTGCAATATCTTGTTGTGCCATCTTTAATGATGCGTTCTGCCAGTAGCGCAAAGCCTTTTTGCGTGATTCAACAGCAGCTGGATAATTCTGACGCAGCGACTGAATGGAATCAAGTACCTGAACATATTTGCCAGACTTATATAAAGACTCTATGGCTGCCATTGTTGGAGCAGCCTGTTCGTCTGCAGTTTCAGTGCAACTGCACATCACCGATGACGCTATAAAAAGCCAAATCATTTTTTTCATGTTGACAAAAATATAAAAAACTGTTAGAATATAGGGCAAAAACGTCTAAATTTTAGTATCTTTGCACGCAATTTAGGGCAGTTTAAGAGAAATTTAGAGCTATAAAATGAGAAATTTGACGAATGCCGATTTGGCAAAGTTACTCGACAAAGATATTTTCCATAAAATTTCTGAAGCAGCTGATTCATTACATCTCGAATGTTATGTAGTGGGTGGCTACGTGCGTGATCTCTTCCTCGAACGACCCTCTAACGATATAGATGTGGTAGTGGTGGGAAGTGGTATTCGTGTTGCTGATGCTCTGAAAAAGATTCTTGGAAAGAAAGCTCATATCTCTGTGTTCCGCAATTTTGGAACAGCCCAGGTTAAATACAAGAATACTGAAGTTGAATTTGTTGGCGCTCGTAAAGAGAGCTACAGTCACGATAGTCGTAAGCCACATGTAGAGGATGGCACTCTTGAAGACGACCAGAATCGTCGTGATTTCACTATCAACGCCCTTGCCGTTTGCCTAAATGGCGATCGCTTTGGCGAACTCGTTGATCCTTTTGATGGTGTTCTCGATATGGAAGACCGTATCATAGCAACACCTCTTGATCCTGATATCACTTTCTCTGATGACCCATTGCGTATGATGCGTTGTGTGAGATTTGCTACTCAGCTCAACTTTGAGATTGAAGAAGAAACACGCGAAGCCCTTAAACGTAATGCCGACAGACTGAAGATAATTAGCGGCGAGCGCATAGAGGAAGAGATGAACAAGATAATGCTTTCGCCTCATCCAAGCATAGGTTTCTATTATCTTCGTGAGTCAGGACTTCTCGACATCATCCTTCCAGAACTTGTGAAGCTTGATGTTGTAGAAACACGCAATGGTCGTGCACACAAGAATAACTATCAGCACACCCTCGAGGTGCTTGAGAATGTGTGCAAGGCACAGAGTATGGTTCCTGTCGTTACTGAAGAGGCAAAGAAAGCTCCTCGTGAAGAAAAAGAACCACAGTTCGATCATACCTTGTGGTTGCGTTGGGCTGCTCTCTTGCACGACATCGGTAAGCCAAAGTCAAAACGTTGGGATAATCAGCAGGGATGGACATTCCATAACCATAACTATCTTGGTGCCCGTATGGTACCCGAGATATTCCGTAGGCTCAAACTACCTATGGACTCTAAGATGAAATACGTGCAGAAGATGGTTGATCTGCACATGCGTCCTATTGTCATAGCCGATGAAGAGGTTACCGATAGTGCTGTACGTAGATTGATGAACGATGCCGGCGACGATATCGATGATCTCATGACTCTGTGCGAAGCCGATATCACAAGTAAGAACCAGCAACGTAAGCAGCGATTCCTTGATAACTTCCGCATTGTTCGTGAAAAGCTCGATGACTTGAAGGAACGTGACTACAAGCGATTGCTCCAGCCTGTTATCGATGGCAACGAGATAATGGAAATGTTCAATCTCAAGCCAAGTCGCGAGGTAGGACAGTTGAAGCAAACCCTAAAAGATGCTGTTCTCGACAACAAAGTTGAAAATGAGCGCGAGCCACTGCTGAAACTCTTGCAGGAAAAGGCTCATCAAATGGGACTTGTTTAGTCAAAGTGGGAGAGTAATCTGAATTTTCTGAGTAATCCGAATATTCCGATTATTCAGAAATTATTATTAATATGAAATGCTTAAATATTTTTTGCATTTCTCTCGACTTTTTGTAACTTTGAATAAGTTACTTGCACTCTGCATAAAAAAAGAATGAATTCTTTTTGTTCTGCCCTCGTTTTTTTGTAACTTTGCACCCAGATTCAAAGACATTAAAAGCTTTTAAGGTAAATGCAAGACATTAGAAACATCGCAGTAATTGCGCACGTTGACCATGGTAAGACTACCTTGGTTGATAAGATGATGCTCGCTGGTAAACTCTTCCGTGACGGACAGGATAACAGTGGCGAAGTACTTGACTCCAATGATTTGGAGCGCGAACGAGGGATAACTATTCTTTCAAAGAACGTTTCTATTAATTGGAAAGGAACAAAAATCAATATTCTTGATACACCAGGACACTCTGACTTCGGTGGTGAGGTTGAACGTGTGCTCAATATGGCTGACGGTTGTTTGCTGCTTGTTGACGCATTCGAAGGTCCTATGCCTCAGACTCGTTTTGTGTTGCAGAAGGCTCTGCAGATTGGTTTGAAACCTATTGTTGTTGTTAACAAGGTTGATAAGCCAAACTGTCGTCCAGAGGAAGTTTATGAGATGGTTTTCGATCTTATGTGCGATCTTAACGCTACTGAAGACCAGCTTGATTTCCCTGTTGTATATGGTTCAGCTAAGAATGGTTGGATGAGTGCTGATTACAGCCAGCCAACCGACAATATCGAATATCTTCTTGATGAAATCGTGGATAAGATTCCTGCTCCAAAGCAGATTGAAGGTACTCCACAGATGCTTATCACCTCTCTCGACTATTCTACCTTTACAGGTCGTATTGCTGTAGGTCGTGTTCATCGTGGTACAATCAAGAGTGGTCAGAAGGTAACAATCTGCCATCGTGATGGTACAATGCAGAAAGATGTTATCAAGGAACTCGACGTATTCGAGGGTATGGGTCGTAAGAAGGTTGAAGAGGTTTCTTCTGGCGATATCTGTGCTGTTATCGGTCTTACCAATTTTGAGATTGGTGACACACTTGCTGACTTCGAGAACCCAGAGGCACTTCCTCCTATCGCTGTTGACGAGCCTACAATGAGTATGCTGCTCACCATCAACGACTCACCATTCTTCGGTCGTGAGGGTAAGTTCTGTACCTCTCGTCAGATTGCTGACCGTTTGGCTAAGGAGCTTGAAAAGAATATTGCTCTTCGTGTAGAGAATGTAGAAGACTCTACTGATAAGTGGATTGTAAAGGGCCGTGGTGTGCTCCATATCTCTGTGCTCATCGAGACAATGCGTCGTGAGGGCTACGAGCTTCAGGTTGGTCAGCCACAGGTAATCTATAAGGAGATTGATGGTGAGAAGTGCGAGCCTATCGAGGAACTCGACATCAACGTACCACAGGACTTCTCTTCTAAGATGGTTGATATGGTTACTCGTCGTAAGGGTGAGATGACCAGCATGGAGTCTGAGGGCGATCGTGTAAACATCACCTTCGATATTCCATCACGTGGTATCATTGGTCTTCGTACTAATGTGCTCACAGCTTCTCAGGGTGAGGCTATCATGGCTCACCGTTTCAAGGAGTATCAGCCATACAAGGGCGACATCACACGTCGTACTAATGGTTCTATGATTGCAATGGAAACAGGTACAGCTTACGCTTACTCTATTGATAAACTTCAGGATCGCGGTAAGTTCTTCATCGACCCAGGAGAGGAAGTTTACTTTGGTCAGGTAGTTGGTGAGCATGTTCACGACAACGACCTTGTCATCAATGTAACAAAGGCTAAGCAGCTTACCAACGTGCGTGCATCAGGCTCTGATGAAAAGGCACGTGTTATTCCAAAGGTAGAGATGAGCCTTGAAGAGTGTCTTGAGTATATCAAGGCCGATGAGTATGTTGAGGTAACTCCAAAGAGTATGCGTATGCGCAAGATCGTTCTCGATCACTTGGAGCGTAAGCGCGCTAACAAAGAATAATAATCTTAAAACTCTATATCATTATGACAGGTTTGTATATATTTGTAGCATTAGCTGTAATTGCCCTGATAGGATGGGGTGTTGCTGAGTTGAAATACAAGTCAATTCATTTCACTCACTCTGAGGCTGAAAGGGAAGAGGCTGAGCTTCTTGAGAAAGAGAAAGCTGAAAACAATTTCCATGAAATGAATCTCAAGGATTTGCTTGAGCACAACAGCACAAAGGGATATAAGTCAGTTTAAACATAAAAAAGCAGGTTGCATTTGCAATCTGCTTTTTTGTTATATAAATTATTTCACGACTATCTTCTTTCCTTTATGGATATAAACTCCTGCAGGAAGACTTGCTCCATTAAGGCTTGGTGCCAGTTTAACACCACTCAATGAATAAACAGGATCATCCTCTTTTTCTGTTGTTGTTCCTATTTCTTCAATGTTTGCTGTTGTGCCAGCGTTCCAAGCACGGCTCTGTGCTGTGGCATGTTGAATTTTTATATGTCCATACAACAGCTCAAGCCAATCGCCACCATTTCCCCATTCGTCAACGACAGGAGTCCAGCGGAAGTGATAGTAGTCAGTAGTAGGAGCTGTGAAGTTCACAACACCGTAAGTAGCATCGTATGTGCCTACAGAGAGATTCTTGTTTAGATTCTTGGTTACCTTTATAATCTGACTGCCAAGTGATTGGTTGTTCTTGTTGAATACCTCACATTTGATATATGGTGTGCCTTGCCAAGCAGCAGCAAAGTAAGATAGATTATAGTTTCCAGCAACCAGCGACATACCATAGTTCTGAGCAGTTCCATATTCTGCATATCCTGCACGTGAACTTGCTACTTGACGAATATAAAGAGCTGTTGGCAGCTGACCGGCAGACTCAAGTTTAAAGATTCTTGGACCTGCTCCAGCCATTCCTGCAGCCACCTTTTCACCATCGTTATAGATAGTCCAGCCTGCAGGAACCTCATTGGCTGTTTGGAATGCTAAAGGATTACCTAAGCTGATAAGACTTACGTTAGCTACCAGAGCTTCTTCCCATATGCCACCGTTGCCATTCTGGTCGGCAACAGGAGAGAAACGCACGCGATAGTTGCCCTTATCCATAGAGTAGAAACTCAACATTACTTTTGTAGAGCCATTGACATTGCCCTGTGTGCCATTCATATTAGGTCCTGCCTTGACAATAGTAGATGCTAATACTTGATTGTTAGGATTGAAAACTTCGACCTTAACGTATGGAGAACCCTTCCATGCTGCAATATTACAGGTGAGCAGATATTCGCCAAAGCCTAAAGAAAGGCGATAACCATCAGTAGCACCATATTCAATATATCCAGCCTTGTCGGCAGCTATTTCTCTACAATAGAATGCACTCTTGAAATCACCACCGGCAAAAGTCATGATACGTGGACCACGGCTGATATTGTTTCCAGGATTAACCTGTTCACCATTGTCTGCAACAGTCCAACCATTAGGAATATAATTGGCATTATCGCTCCATGCAGGAATAAGACTTGTTCCTGTTGGGGTAGTGGCAGAACCTGAATTGCCACCTTGATTGCCTGAACCAGAACCAGTGTTTGAACCGCTACCAGAGCCAGAACCACTTGCGTGAGCATAGTTAACTTTAGCATACTCCTTATACCACTCCCAGCAAGCGCCACTACATGCCTCTTTTAAGCCATTGAAAGCAGGTTTCACCTGTCCGCTGTTAATGTAAGCATCAATATCTATATAGTCTTCAACACTTGTAAGGTTCATGGAGATATTGCCGAAATGGTCCATGACAGCTTTCCATGCGTTACCCCATTTAGAGGTTGAGGCTGTGCCCCAAGTACCATAGTTGGCTGCTACCCACTGACCAAACTCGTTATATTTTCCCTTACCAGGCTGTTCTGGACTCCAGTCAATTTCACTTACAAGGATAGGTTTGCTGTTAACTACAGGTACCTGCTTTTGGAAATTACTGATGAAAGCCTGATGATTATAGCTGTTATCGCTTGCACCATACCATCCTGGATACACATGCACGGCATAACCATAGTTGTTGTCGTTTACAGGATAGGTAGCATAATCCTGATACTGTGACTGGTAGCCTGTACCTGGAATCCATATAATACCCTTAAAACCATTTCTTCTAATAATATCTACTATTGGTTGGAAGAAATCACGCATGGCTGTAGCAGAAGTCTGTCCATACTGATTCTTGATATGGATAGGTTCATTGGCAAGTTCCAAAGAAACAACACCGCTATGCTCCTTCAACCATGAACTTTGTGAAACAATGTTCCATACTGTTTTTAGATAGTTCTGGTAGTAGTCGCCAACCTTTAGTTCCTGAGGACACACACCTGGAGGGCGAATAACCACATAAAGACCATGATTAAGTGCTTTCTGTGCAATTGGAAGATAAAGAGCGTCAAGATACTTCTGCAGACGCTGGGCACTAAAACGAGAGATGTCGTTCTCTCCGCCACCATTGGTAGCTTTTTTGTTTGGGTCATTTGTCCAGCCTGGTTCAAGGTGCAATCTGAAAATGTTACAGTAGGCACCTGCGGATGTTTTTGTAATAGCAGTAAACAGCTTGTCAAAGTAGCTTATACATCCAGATACAGCTGCATCATTACAGTTGTATCCCCAACGCCACCTATTAAAATAAGGGCTTGGTGTGTCCATAACGCCATGTAACACCACTTTGTTTCCATACTCGTCGTTAAGTTGTTTTCCCGACACATGAAGTGGTGCAACAACTCCAAACTGAGCAAATGCCGACGACGACAGCAATAATGCTCCAATAAACGATAAAATTTTTTTCATGACTTAAACTAAAAAGTTTTTAAGATGAAAATTAGGTTATATAAGTAAATTTGTCGTTACAAAGCTAAGGAAAAAAAGCAAGTTTAATATTTTTACTATGTTACATAAACTTTTTTCTCTGTAATATTTCTGTGTTTTCCTTTAGTATTTGTTTCTAATGAAACGAATAAACAAATAAAAGCTGCACCAACGATGTTGATACAGCTTTCTGTTGTCAGTCTTTCGACTGCTAAATTCTTTTTTGCATCAAGCAAAGGAATTACTTACGCAAGCCCAAAGCCTTGATGATAGCACGGTAGCGCTCGATGTCACGATCATAAAGATAATCGAGGAGAGCACGACGCTTACCTACGAGCTGAGTCAAAGAACGAGTAGTAACGAAGTCCTTGTGGTTCTTCTTTACGTGCTCTGTGAGGTGCTTGATACGGAATGTGAAGAGAGCAATCTGGCTCTCTGCAGAACCTGTGTCAGTAGCGCTCTGACCCTTACCATACTGATTGAAGATCTCAGCCTTCTTTTCTTTTGTTAAATACATTGTTGTAAATGATTAAATTGTTGTTGCAACATTACGTTCTTCAAGCGCTGACCGACTTAATCACTTCGGGGTACGCTCTCGAATGCATCGGATTTTCCGAAATTGCGGTGCAAAGGTACAAAGTTATTTTCATATATCATTTATAATCATTACTTTTCTGCAACAATTTAATATTCGTTCACAAAAGAAACAGTTAATCCTTGCTGAAAAATATGATTCAATTTTAATTCTTACCAATAATACTAATCACTAATGGTTGTTCTTTATTTCATTCTCGAGATCATCCAGATATTTTTTGTCTTCAGCATCTGCAAGTTCTGCCTCATATTGCTTGCCGTCTGCGGCAGTTGTTAAGTAATTCTTAATAACTGAATTAGCATCTAACTCCTTCTCTTTCAGTATGTTTGCTGTATGCATACTGATATTTGGAACTGAGGTCCCAAATAAGGTGGCAATTTGTGATTGGTTTAACCACACGTTACCATCACGAGTCATTATAGCAACATTGATTTTTCCATCCTTTGATCGATAGATTATCACATCGTTCTGTTCGCTATTCATATCTGGAAGATTCGTCTTATCCATACCTAAATTAATAATATGATATGGCAAAGATACTAAAATTAATCTATCTAAATTATGTATTTGCAAAAAAACAACTGAAATGTTATTTCAGGAAAGATAGACAACAGGAATTAGTTGTATAATACTAACATGTCAACTAAAAACAGTCGTAAGTGAAAAAATTGACAACCTAAATCAGCGGATTTCGAGGCAGCTGGCATATAACAACCATATAGTTGGCATATGGAAAGCATATAGTTAGCATATGGAAAGCATATACTTAGCATACAAAAACATATGGTTTCTATATGCTATCTATATGCTTGGTGTATGGGAGCTGTATTGTAACTATATGGGAGCTCTTTCTTTTTTATTCCGAAAATACTCGAAAATCCGAAAATAATCCGAAACACAAATACTTGTAAAAAAATGGCTCACTGTGATTCCCTGCGTTAGGAAGAAAAACTTTAAAACTCCATTTTTCAGGGAGACTGCGTCTCTTGTGTTGTGGTTGTATGCTTTTTCTTGTATGCAAGCATACAGATAAAAGCCTCCACCCACACCACCAGCCTTTACAGACAACAACCTGAAAAACGGAAAAACCAAGAAAAATATTAATTAGTTGCAAGTTTGTAAGTTGATGAGTTTTTGAGTTCTAATTTGAGTTTCGCTTTAAATATACTCTGTATAATAGTTCATAATCAAAAAGAAAATAATGAATGCAAAAAAATGTGGAATAGTTGGCAAAATAATCTTTGATATGTTTGTTACTTTAATGGTTAAGCATTAATTTTACATGCCAAACAATTAATATCATCAAAAGCAAATGAAAGTACAAAGTCATATTTACGTTTATGCATTTTGCTTAATCGCTGTTTTTACAGGATGTAAAGGACCCAAAATGCAGAAGAAAAATAGTGTAGAAATAATGATGGTAAACAACGCTAATCCAGGCGACAGTACTGCATTTAGCATATTTGATAATGATAGTACCTATAGTTTTTGTTTATCAAAATCAGAAAAAGTCTTAGGTGCTGGTCATGTTCTTGATGAAGATATTGTTGCAGATTCTCTGTCTGCTGTTTTAATTGCTAAGGCAGCGTGGTATCCTTTGTATGGAAAAGAACAAATAGATGGCGAGAAACCATATATTGTAACAGAGCATGTCAGGTATTGGACTGTAGAGGGGTCACTTCCAGAGGGTAGTAGAGGAGGGACAGCACATATTGTTATTCGAAAATCTGACGGGAAAGTTATGTCTGTATGGCACGAAAAATAGAACACTTTAACTTTTTAAGTGGGCAAGTTGCTGTTTTTATAGAAGTAAAAAGTTGGTAATTTATTCGTTGGAAGTGCCAATGTGACAACGCCAAATCAATTGTTCAAGTCTTTGCAAGCACAAGTAAGTCTAAACAAACAGTGCTTACACATGATAATGAATCAGGGCATAATATCTGGCAAAATGTTCCTGCACATATTGCTTTAGGGCATGAATTAATACATGGTTATCGCTCTATGCAAGGTGAAGCGAATGATGATATAGATGTAGAAGAAAAAACTACGACAGGAATAGATGGCTTTGAATATAAATTCACTGAAAATAAACTAAGTAAGGAACAAAAAATAAACAAAAGAATTAGACATTAAGATGAAAAAAAGCTTATTAATAATTTTAATTTTTGCTATTATATTTGTTGGATGTGGTATAAAACATTCAAAAGTATGTGCATGTTATATTTTTCCAACAATGTCTTATAATGGACATTATTATATTGAGATTAATGATTCAGGCGTAATGACGGTATATTGTGGTCAAGGGTCAGATATAGTATATCGGAGTATAAACAATCAAGAACCTCTTACAATAGGTGTGTCATCATTTATTTCAAATAAATCCTATTATAGTAGTATAAATGAAGATACAAGTTGTGTAGAATTAAAAAATGTTAGACCATGGAAATATTCAAGAAATCTTAGTGATAAAGAATACGATAAAATTGCGTCATTATTGAAAAAAGTAAAGGGTAAAAATACTTTCTATGATGGTTTGGATAAAGATGTTATTGCTGCTGTACTAATTGTAAATGGACATACGTATAGTGGTTATTACACAGATAATCCTAAAACGGTTCAAGATAGTTTAGTAACTCTATATGGTTTTGGAGGATATATAGAATACGATCATAATATAAAACGTGAACCAATGGAAAAATAGAATCCAAGTACTCTATACTTATGATGCAAATTGAATTAAATTGAAAGATGATTATTGTATTAATTTAAGTTTCGCAAGGAAGGCTTGCGAAACTTAAATTTGTTATTTACAGTGCCTCGATAAAGTCTTTGGTGACTTCGAAGCTGCCGTCAGCCATACGATCCCAGAAATCGAAATACATTTGTGCCTTGTGGTCTTTCAATGGTACATCGCTGATGATGCGGAAAGAAACAAAAGGTACATTGTATTTGTAGCAGGTTTGAGCAATGGAGCAACTCTCCATATCTACGGCTGTGGCTTCAGGGAAGTGTTCCATGATGGAACGCATTTTGTCTTGTGAATCAACAAACCATTCACCACTGACAGTAAGGCCAGACTTAACCTTTAGCTCTGAGCCTTGTTGTGCAAAGATGGTGTTTAATGACAGGGCTTTGTCAACGAACTCTTTTGGAGCATCAAAGCGGGCTGGCATTCCGAGAATTTGTCCAAACTCACAGTTCTCACCACAATAGGCATCGTGATAAACACATGATGAGGCAACAACAACATCGCCAACATTAAGACTTGTGTCGGCTCCACCAGCACAACCGCTTGAAATGATGAGGTCGGGCTTATGCTGCTTTATCATTTCAAGAGCGCCAAGAGCAGAGTTAACCTTACCAATGCCACATTTCTCTACTATAATTTCTTTGCCATTAATATCGCCAAGGGCTTTGAGTTGGTTAAACTCTTTGTCCATAGCTACTATAACACCTATTTTCATAATTATTCTACCTTTTCTTTTCTTCTCAACAGTACTCCGAGTAATACGGCAAGTAGAAGTATGCCGTATGCAATGTAGGCAATTGTTTCTGTGCGATCAACTGATTTAGGGAAGAAACTCAGTTCAACTTTATGACTACCAGCCTTCACGTTAAGGGCACGCAACACGTAGTTCACGCGTCCCAGTTCTGCTGGCTGTCCGTCAACGGTAGCTGTCCAGCCTGGATAGTAAATCTCGCTGAACACGATAACACCGCCCTTGTCGCTGTTAACAGAATATGTCAGCTTGTTTGGTTCGTAGGCTGTAATCTTAACAATGCTGTTGGTGTCTTGCTCAACGGCATTTCCAAGCTGCTCCTGGAATTTCTTATCAGCTACAGCCTCATGGCGAATATCCATCTTACCCAGCATGTCAAGCTCCTCGTTAGCATTGTCAACATAGGTTAGCTTGCTAACATACCATCCATTGCCATAGGTGTATGGGTTCTGTACAGGTACAGTCTGACCGCCTTGCAGAGGCAGAATGAAATACTTGGTGTTGAGCATGTTGAGCACAGGGAAGATGCTGTCGCCATTCACCTTGGTCATATCTCCATTAGCCTGAGCAATAGCCTGCATGCTGCGTTGCATCTCTGGTGAGATATATTGACTCGTGAGTTCGGCATATCTACGTAGCTTAGCAGCATGATAACCACCTATGCTCTTGTGATAATATGATGTTTCGTTCTCGTTGAATGTGTTTGATGCCATGTTTAATACACGATAGTCAAGACTCTTGTCACGAAGAATCTGCTTGTCGGTATTAGTCATCTGCTGTGGCTGCTCACGAACGCTCTTCTCAACAAACATATCGTCATACAGATAACGCTTGTCAACCTGCCACATATCAATAAGGCAGAGCACAGCAATAGCACCAACAGTATATGTTGCATTAAGCTTCTTGAAACGATATAACATCAACAGAGCCATACCAACAGCGATAATCCAGAACGAACGCCAGCAGTCTGATGTGAAGATGCTCTGACGGATCTCACGAAGGTTGCTCTCTAACGGACCTAAATACTCAGCTGGAATACTCTTCAATGCCTGCATCTCGCTTATAGAAATGAAGTCGCTGAAGAACATTGTTGGCATAAGAGCAAACAACACACATACGCCTCCTGTCATGGCAAAGCTTGCATAAACAAACTTAGCCTTTGTCTTTAATATCTCTGGTTCTTCAATAATCTTCTTCAATGCCAGCATAGCCAACAAAGGTATAGTGAACTCGGCTATAACGAGAATAGAAGCCACTGTTCTGAACTTAGAATACATTGGCATGTAGTCGATGAAGAAATCGGTGAAGTCCATGAAGTTGCGTCCCCACGACAACAAGATACTGAGAATAGTTGCTGCCAGTAAAGCCCATTTCATTGGTCCTTTGACGATAAACAGACCGAGGATGAACAGCAGTAATACAAATGCTCCCACATACACAGGACCGCTTGTCATAGGCTGATTGCCCCAATACTGTCCCATCTGCTGATACACCTGCATAAAGTTAGGGTCAGCCTTCTCCATAGCCTTACGGTTCATTGACAAAGGAACGCTTGCACCACCCTTGGTATTAGGGATAAGCAATGTCCATGTCTCATCAATGCCGTAGCTCCATTGAGTGATATAGTCTCTATCCAAACCACTATCTGTTTGGTTAGCCTGATTCTTCTTCACCAGTTCACTCTTTCCACGCATACTCTCCTTAGAGTACTCCCAAGTGTGATACAGGTTAGAGATGTTTATCAGAATACCGATAGCTCCAGCTAAGATACAAACGGCTGTAGCCTTACCGAAATGAGCGAGTTTCTTTTCTTTTATGGCTTGCCATAGGAAGGCAAGAATCATAAAGAAAACAATAAACAGATAGTAATATGTCATCTGCACGTGGTTGGCACTAACCTCAAAGGCTGAGAATATAGCTGTGATGATAAATCCCCATAGATATTTTCCTCTATAGGCAAGCACTATACCGCCAATCATTGGAGGAAGATAAGCCAAAGCCATTACCTTCCAGATATGTCCTGCAGCAATGATAATAAGGAAATACGACGAGAAAGCCCATATTATAGAGCCTAGCACAGCCAGCGAGTGACGGAAGTCGAAAGCACGCAACAGAATGAAAAAGCCCAAGAGATAGGCAAATAGATACCATACGTATTCTGGCATCCACAGGTGATAGGCTTTTGTTGCATATGAAAGAACTGTTGTGCTCTTGTATGATGGTGCCATCTGATAGGTTGGCATACCGCTGAAGAGCGCATTTGTCCATCTACTGCTTTTACCTGTTTGTTCCTTAAACTCGTTCAGCTCCTGTCCTGCACCACGTCCTGCAGACGCATCATGTTGATAGAGAATGCGTCCCTCTGTGTCAGCAGGGAAGAAATAAGCAAACGAGATAACTGCAAACAATACCACTGCTACAATATCAGGCAGGTAAGTCTTGAATGTTTTCATATTATATTTAATCGTTAATTCTTCTAATTTCCTTTAGTGGTTCCATTACGAAATCACGCTCATTCATTAGTGGATGAGGGATTTTTAAATCGGGTTCATCAACTGTTATGTCATCGTAAAGCAGGATGTCGATGTCTATAACTCTATCGTGATATTCATGATCATCGGCCGTTTTCTCTACTCTTCCTAAATCGCGTTCTATGCGTTGTGTGGCTTCAAGAAGTTGACGAGGGGAGAGTGGGGTTTCTACGAGTACACAGCAGTTGATGAAATCGTTAGGTGATTCAAAGCCCCATGGTTTAGTTTCATAAAGTGCTGACTGGCACACAACAGAGCCAACAAACTCACCGAGTTTCTCGATGGCTTGTCGCATGGCTCTTTTGCGATTGCCTATGTTTGCTCCTAATGAAAGATAAACCTTATGCATTATTAATCATTAAGAATGAGCAGACTGTCACCGTAGCAGCCAAACATATAACCGTTCTTAGCTGCAAGATTGTATGCCTCCATAATAAGGTCGTAGCCACCGAAAGCTGCTGTCTCCATGAGGAGGGTAGAGTATGGGTGATAGAAGTTTGATACCATGCAGTTTGCCAATCCGAAATCGTATGGAGGGAAGATAAACTTGTTTGTCCAACCATCAAACTCCTTCAACATTCCGTCGGTACCTACAGCTGATTCTGTAGCCTTAACAACACTTGTACCTACAGCAAGAACCTTCTTGCCGTTACGCTTTGCATTGTTTACTACATCACAAGCCTCTTTGTTGATAATCATCTGCTCAGAGTCCATCTTGTGCTTGGTGAGGTCTTCGACCTCGATAGGACTGAAATTACCCAAACCACAGTGAACGGTGATATAAGCAGGATTGATACCACGGATTTCCATCATCTTCATCATCTCACGTGAGAAATGAAGACCTGTTGCAGGTGCTGTTACTGCACCTTCGTTCTGAGCATATACTGTCTGGAAATCGTCGAGATCGTCTTCTGTAGCATGTGGCTCTTCACGACGGTCGATGATGTATCGTGGAAGTGGTGACTCACCAAGTGCAAAGAGGTCACTCTTGAACTGGTCGTGATCTTGGTCGTTGTCATAAAGGAAACGAAGGGTACGACCACGGCTTGTGGTGTTGTCGATAACCTCGGCAACCATACTGCCTGCTTCATCAAAGAACAGTTTGTTACCAATACGAATCTTGCGGGCTGGCTCTACGAGTACATCCCACAGGCGCATCTCCTCATTAAGTTCACGAAGCAAGAATACTTCGATCTTGGCATCAGTCTTTTCCTTTGTACCATAGAGACGGGCAGGGAAGACCTTTGTGTCGTTAAGGATAAAAGCATCACCCTCATCAAAGTAGTCGAGAAGATTCTTGAACTCAATATATTTGCCTTCTATTGGTTCACCATTCTCGTCTTTCTGGAACATATCGATGGTTCCAGACTTTTTGTGAACAACCATCAAACGTGCTTCGTCACGACGAGTAACGTTAAAGGTAACTTCCTCACCTTTGCTGTTAACGAACTTCTTTTCGGTAGTGTGAGGATAAAGTGCTATCTGCTCCTCAGACAGATTGAACTTGAATTGTGATAACTTCATATTATTTTATTCTTCCTTTCGGTTTTTTACTTTTTTGTTTCTTCCTCCTGAGTTGGCATATTGGCTTCCACCCAGCCTTTCACATTGTCGAAATCAATGCAGTCGGCAATAGAATAGTCGCCTACTCGTGTGCGTCGTAAATCTATGAGATAGGCACCGCTGTTGAGTGCTCTTCCAAGATCACGAGCCAATGCACGAATATATGTACCTTTGCCACAAACAACATGCAGACGGAGAGTCATTTTTTCTGCATCGAAGTTTTCAATGTTTATGCTCTCAATATGAACATGCTTTGGTGCAAGTTTCACTTCTTCGCCTGCACGACGCAGGTCGTAAGAGCGTTTGCCATCTACTTTCACTGCACTGTATGTTGGTGGCACTTGATCAATATCGCCTATAAACTGCTCTAACTGTTTTTCTATCAGCTCGAGAGTGATATGCTCTGTAGGGAAAGTCTCGCTTACTGGATGCTCACGGTCGTAGCTTACCGTTGTAGCACCAAGCTGTATGTCGGCAATATATTCTTTGGTGTGGCTCTGTAAGGTTTCTATCTGTTTTGTTGCTTTTCCTGTACAGAGTATCAATACGCCTGTAGCAAGTGGGTCGAGTGTGCCTGCATGACCAATCTTCACCTTGTATCCAAGGGTGTGGCTCAACACATAGCGCACATGTGCCAATGCTCCAAAACTTGTCATCTTATAGGGTTTGTCGATAGCGAATATTTCGCCTGCCTTGAAATCCATATATTTTGTTTAGAGTGAACAAGCAATAGTTATTAATCCCACGATAGCGCAATAGATAGCGAAATAGATAAGTTTGCCTTTCTTTACAATATCTACCATCCATTTACATGCCAAACAACCAAAGACAAAGGCTGTTATGAATCCTACTATCAATGCTGTTGCTGATATGTCGCCAGCTACTGATGCAAATCCTTCCTTTGATGCTTTCATCACGTCGAGCAATGCCTCACCTAAGATAGGTGGAATCACCATAAGGAATGAGAATTGAGCCAACGATTCCTTCTTGTTGCCAAGAAGCAAACCTGTGGCTATAGTGCTTCCGGAACGTGATAGACCTGGCATTACAGCACATGCCTGTGCCAAGCCGATTACCAATGCGTCGAAGAAACCAATCTTCTCTTTCTGGCGTGGGTGGGCATAGTATGAGAATGCAAGCAGCAGAGCTGTGAGTAGAAGCATGCAGCCTACAATGAACAGACCTGAACCAAAGATTTCCTCTACATAGTCTTTGAAGAATACTCCAACTATGCCAACAGGAATCATACTTACAACGATACATGCTGCATAGCGTGTGCCTTCGTTCCATTGGAATTTAAAGAGGTCTTTGAATATCCATACTACCTGCTTCCAGAAAATAGCAAAAGTACTCAATACTGTAGCAACGTGTACGGCTACTGTAAAGGTGAGGTTGTCTTCGCCATTGATACCAAACAGATTTGATACGATGGTGAGGTGACCGCTACTGCTTACAGGAAGATATTCTGTTAGACCCTGGATAAGACCTAAGAGGAATGCTTGTAGTGTATCCATTATTCGGCAGCCTCCTCTTCGTTATTCTGTGTATTGGCGTTGTCTGTGTCTTTTGGTTTACGAACGATAGCATATATCATTGAGATGAAACCACAGAAGCATACTACTGGAGCCACCTTGATGTGCAAGGCAGAGAAAATGTCAGGGTTGAAAGCTGAACCATCTGTTCCGCCTCCTGCCATAAGTATGAATCCTAAAATAACAACGGCAAATCCTATTGCCAGAAGAATGAAATTTACTTTGTCGAAAGCTAAATTTTTCTTATCCATGATAGTAATATTAATTTCGAATGTGGAATTTTGAATGTTGAGTTGGTGGGCTTCGCCGATTAAGAGTTATTCATTTATAAATTTTGAATGTGTAATATTGAAAGGTGGAAATAATGAAAGATGAAAATATTATTCAATATTCACTATTCTTTATGCATTAGCATTGTTAGCAATGCGTCAACTCCTAACTCCTAACTTCTATCTCCTAAATCTTATACAGGTCTCCTGCTTTCATTCTCAGGAACTTATTAACAGATATGTTTGAACATATAGCTGTTATTATAAGTCCAAAGAGAAATACTGATGCTCCTGTGATGGCCATTACCTCCCATCTAACGATGGTGAGGATGCCTGGCTCATAGTTGTATAGAGCATATACGCCTCCTGCGAGAACGGCTAAAGCAATGATGGCTGCAATAAAACCAATGAAGATGGCGCGAGTAACAAAAGGCTTACGGATAAAGCCCCATGATGCGCCTACGAGTTTCATAGTGTGAATGTCGAAGCGACGAGCATACACTCCCAGTCTAACTGTATTGTTGATGAGGGAGAATGATACAAAGGTGAGTAGAGCTGCAAGAATAAGCAACACTACGTTAACCTTGTTAAGGTTATCGTTAACACTTTCCATAAGGTCTTGCTGATATGATACTTCACCTACCTTAGGAAAACGTTGTAATTCTGCTGAAATAATCTTTAGAGAGTCGTTATTGGCGTAGTCTGCCTTCATCTGCAGTTCAATAGAAGCCATATATGGATTGTCGCCAATAAACTCTGCTGGGTTTGTGCCTAAAGCCTTTGTCTGTTCTTTCAAAGCCTGCTCCTTACTGATGAAGTTAATGGTGTTTATATAAGGACGGTTCTTAAGCTTTGTACATAACTGTTGGGCTTCTGGTTTGGTCATGTCGTCCTGCAACATCATCGTAACTACAAGGTTCTCTTTTACGTAATCCGACATGTTACGCGATGCAAGCACCGAGAACACTACCATACCTAATAAAATCAGCACCATAGCAGTGCTTATACATAGAGTAACATGTTGCAATCCATGACGATTGCCACATTTATTTTGTTTCTTTCTCATTTCAAAAAGGCAATATTACACCAAATTTGTTGCAAAAGTAATAAAAAAACAGTAACTTATGGAGATGATTAACTACTATTAACGGAAAGAAAATGTTAATTACTGATTTTGAGTGTGTAAAGTGTAATTATTCCTAATGATGAATGTTTAATTTAAAATTCATTATATGTAATTCCAAATTATTATATACCTTTGTCAAATATATGAGCACAGTTATTTATCCATCACCAATATTTGGTCCTATTCATAGTCGTAGATTAGGAATTAGCTTGGGCATAAATCTTATGCCTTCAGACGGCAAGGTATGTACTTTCGACTGCATTTATTGTGAGTGTGGTTTTAACAAAGATCATATTCCACATAAGAAGCGTCCTTCTCGTCAAGAAGTGGCATTGTATTTGGAAGAGAAACTAAAGGAAATGCAGAATGAAGGAGCATTGCCTGATGTTCTTACGTTTGCAGGCAATGGAGAGCCTACGGCACATCCTGAGTTTGCAGGTATCATCAATGACACAATAAAGTTGCGCAATAAGTATTGTCCTAAGGCTAAGGTTAGTGTTCTTAGCAATAGTACTTTTACCAATAAGCAAGATGTGTTTAATGCTCTTATGCTTGTTGACAATAACATACTGAAGATAGATACTGTTGACAATGAGTATATCGCTCGTGTTGACCGTCCTGTAAGTCCTTTCTATGATGTAAACCGTATCATTGGTCAGCTAAAGGCTTTCAACGGACATGTTATCATTCAGTCTATGTTCATGAAAGGAACAGATAGTGAAGGATATAGTGTTGATAATACAGGCGAGGAATATGTTGGTCCTTGGCTTGAAGCTGTAAAGGACATAGCCCCACAAGAAGTTATGGTATATACTATTGATAGAGAAACGCCCGACCATAATCTTGAGAAGGCTACTCGTGAAGAGCTTGATGCCATACGAGATAGGGTTATTGCTCTTGGTATCCCTTGTACTGCATCATACTAAAAAAAAGGGGGAACGAGCCTCACGGTTAGTTCCCCTTAATTATACATAGTAAAAAAATGTATAGGTATGATATGTATTTTTTACATCTTTCCTATAATACCTGCTTTTGTTGATTTGAGAAAGCCGATGATGATGCGAATTTCTTTACCATCTGGCACCTGATCCTTAATCTGCAAACATGCATCGAATACGCTTGTTTGACCGTGGAAAACCAGTCGGTAGGCATTTGCAACATGTTTCTGTACCTTCTCGTCAACATTGTTAGCTGTCATCATAGTTTTATTAGGGCTCTTATAGTGCAGTGGGTGACCACCAGCAATAATGAATGGTGGAACATCTTTAGAGAATGTTGTTCCAGCCTGGATCATTGCACCCTTACCAACACGTGTTTTAGCATTTTCAATTACTGATGAACTGAAGATTACGCCATCGGCAATATCGCAGTCACCTGCTATCTTTGTACCATAGCCAAATACACAGTTGTTGCCAACTTTTGTGTCGTGACTGATATGTGCACCCTCCATAAGGAAGTTGGCATTGCCAATAACTGTCTTTCCGCCTGTATGGGTGGCACGGTTGATAACTACATTTTCTCGAATGATGTTATCGTTGCCGATAATGAGTTCTGTTTGTTCGCCAGTAAAATCAAAATCCTGTGGCAGAGCACCCAAAACTGATCCCTGATGAACCTTGTTTCCGGAACCCATCTTTGTTCCATTGAGGATGCTTACGAATGGATAGATAACACAGTTATCACCAATCTCTACATTGTCCTCAATATAAACGAAAGGATATATCTCTACGTTGTTGCCAATTTTTGCATTGGGAGAAACAACTGCTTTATCGCTAATATTATTCATATCTTTAACGTTTTATGTCAGGAGTTATTCGTTACTTCCCTCGTTTGTTCGTATGCACCGGCAAGCCGACAGCAAGCACTTAGTCGATGACCTTCGGTTCAAAATTCGTAATTCATAACTCATAACTCCTAATTCCTAACTCGTAACTCCTAACTATTTCGCTCCTCCGCCTAAAGCCTGATAGAGGTTTACTACAGCTTGCATCTTAGAGAAATCGTCAGACACCTTTGAAATCTCAGCATTGAGCAATGAGCTTTGTGCAGTGATAACCTCAAGGTATGTGCTTCCTGCACTTGCCATGAGGGCGCGTGTGTCTTCTACGTTCTGCTTGAGAACAGCAATTTGCTTTTCTTCGATAGCACTCTTTTCGGCACTTGTATTATACTGAACAAGGGCGTTGCTTACCTCGTTACCTGCTTTGAGAATGCTGTTTTGCCAAGTGTTATAGGCTTGCTGATACTGATCTTTTGCTACACGAAGACCAGCTATTAGCTGTCCGTTCTTGAAGATAGGCTGGGTGAGAGAACCTACTGCTTGCCATAACCACTTTCCTGGATTTATTGAACCTTGATTATTGGTAAATCCGCCTGTACCAGAGATGGTGATGTTTGGATAGAACTTAGAACGTGCAGTTTCTATACCATAGAAACACTTTGCAAGGGCCATCTCGTTGGCATGAATATCTGCTCGATTACGCAAAAGGTCTATAGCTACACCTGTAGCAAACTGACTTGGTAGGTTTTGTGCATCAATCTTGCCACGAGCAATAGCTTGGGCTGGTTCTGCCATAAGCAAGCTAAGTGCATTCTCGCTTTCGCGAATCTGGCGATTAAGGTCAGCCTTCTTAACGAGGATACTGTAATAGTTTGACTCAGCACTCTGAACAGCTGTAGAACGTACACCACGTACACTCTCGTGCTGTACTTTCATAATTTCCCATGTTTCCTTGGTTAGCTGTTCCATATCGTTAACTATCTCGAGCTGACGATCGAGCATCAACAGGGTGTAGTATAGATTGGCTACGTGTGCTATCAACGCTGTTTGTACACCAATCTGATAGTCTTTGCTCTGGATGAGTGCCATTTGAGCAGAACGCTTAGCAGCTGTTAATCCACCGAAGAGTGGTACATTCCAACTTGCAGTTACTGGAATGCTGTAGCTCTTTATTGTTGCCTCGTTGAAACGTGTGATTGTTCCCTGAGGGGTAAATGCAAACTGAGGAAGGAAAGACAACTTTGCGGCCTTGAGTTGAGCCTCAGCTATGTCAACATTAAGAGCTGCATTAAGTAAGTCGGTATTGTTTGCTAAAGCGTGCTCTATAATAGTCTGCAACTGTGGGTCGGTGAAAAGCTGACGCCATGGAAGATTTCCGAAATTGGTGGTGTCGCTCTCGGCAAGACTTCCTTCACCAATAGGGTTGCGAACAATACCAGCGGTATTCACCTCTGGTCGTTCATATTTTCCGTAGAGGCTCTTGCAGCCGGTGAGAGCCGTTGCTGCAAGACCTACTATAATTATACTTTTAATCTTCATTTCTTACTGATCTTTATTATTTGCCAGTTTCTTTGCATGAGCATACTGCGCCAACTCGGCAGCAGCTTCCTCATTTTCTTCATCATCAAACTTGAGAGGAGAAATCTTCTCCTGCAGCCATTGGAATGCAACGAAGAGGGCTGGTACTACGAAAATCTGACAGAGAGTACCAATGAGCATACCGCCAACAGCAGCAGCACCAAGGGTTTGGTTACCATTCTTACCAACACCAGATGCAAACATCAATGGGAGCAGACCGATAATCATAGCCAAAGAGGTCATCAGGATAGGACGCAGACGGGCTGCGGCACCCAGGATGGCTGAATATTTCAAGGCCATACCTGTTTGACGACGCTCAAGGGCGAACTGTACGATAAGGATGGCATTCTTTGCCAACAGACCGATAAGCATGATGAGTGAAATCTGCATATAGATATCGTTGGAATGGCCGAAGAGATTTGTGAAGATGAACGCTCCAGCAAGACCGAACGGTATAGACAAAATTACAGAGAGTGGCAAGATATATGATTCATACTGTGCAGAAAGAATTAAGTAAACGAATACCAAGCACAATGCGAAAATCATAGCTGTAGAGTTACTTGACTCAGCCTCAGAACGGGTAAGACCAGAATACTCATAACCATAGCCTGTAGGCAGATTCTCTTTTGCCACTTCTTCAATAGCTTTCAATGCTTCACCTGTTGTTCCTGTTGGAGTTACATTGAGGTTGATAGAGGTGAAGAGGTTGAAACGTGCAATGTTCGATGGACCATACATACGCTTCAGAGTAACAAACTCGGAAACAGGTGCCATCTGACCGTTATTCAGACGAACATAGATGTTACTCATGTCCTCTGGACGCATACGACTTTGTGCGTCGGCCTGAATCATCACACGGAAGAGCTTACCGTATGCATTGTAGTTAGAGGCATACATACCACCATAGTAGCCTTGAAGAACAGCGAGAACAGCTGCAGGTGATGTGCCTGCCTGTTTTGCCTTTGCAACGTCAACATCAACCATATACTGTGGATAGTTAGGGTCGTATGATGTCATAGCTTGCTGAATCTCAGGACGCTTGTTGAGTTCTTTGAGGTAATCCTGGGTAATCTGGAAGAACTTATTGAGGTCACCACCTGTTTTATCCTCAAGGGTCATGGTAACAGCGTTACTCAATGAGAAACCTGGAATCATTGGAGGACCGAAAGCAAGAATCTGGGCATCTTTGATGTTAGCAGTCTGCTTGTATATCATACCAAGCACCATGTTAGCCTCTTTAGGATTTACAAACCAGCGGAGAGGGTCACCTTTAAAGGTGTTGATAATCTTGTCAATGAAGCCATTTGAACGCTCTTCAAAAGGTTTCAACTTGATAACGAATGTAGCCTGATCTGAACCTTGACCTGCCATGAAGTTGTAACCAACAATTTGCTGGCGATATTGAATTGCAGGGTTGTTGGCAAGCATTTTATCAACTTGTTCTGTAATTTCTTGTGTACGTTCCTGACCTGTACCTGGTGCTGCAGAAATCATAACGAAGAGGGTTCCTGTGTCCTCATTAGGAACAAGTCCTGTTGAGGTGAGAGCCATTGATACTGCAAGTATAACTACACTAACAATAACAGCTATAGATGCAATAATCTTATGATTTATGACACGTTCAACACCTTTCTTGTATTTGTTGGTAATCTTCTCAAATTGACGGTTGAAGGCATCGTGGAAACGTGAAATGAAAGTAGAACTCTTAGCTTCATGTGCATCTTTGTTGTGTGGCTTTAGGAAAATAGCACAAAGAGCAGGAGAGAGTGTTAGTGCGTTGACTGCTGAAATAACAATAGATACAGCCATAGTAACACCAAACTCACGATAGAATGTACCAGATGTTCCACCCATGAATGATACAGGAACGAACACTGATGCCATTACCAATGTGATAGAGATAATAGCCGAGCTGATTTCGTTCATAGCATCAATAGAAGCTGTGAGGGCACTGTCGTAGCCTTGGTCAAGTTTTGCATGAACAGCTTCCACAACCACAATGGCATCATCAACCACAATGGCTATAGCTAACAACAATGCAGAAAGGGTTAACAAGTTCACTGTGAATCCGAACACCCAAAGGAAGAAGAATGTACCTATCAATGCAACAGGAACGGCAATCATAGGGATGAGGGTAGAACGGAAATCCTGCAAGAAGATATATACTACAAGGAACACCAGCAGGAGAGTGATAACAAGAGTCATGATTACTTCTTCAATAGAAGCAAAAAGGAACTCGGTAACATCCTGTAGAATCTTTACCTCCATGCCAGGGGGCATTGACTTCTGTGCCTCTTCAAGCGATTTCTTAACATCGGTAGCAATCTGGGTTGCATTAGAACCAGCAATTTGGTTAACCATACCCATAACAGCATCCTGACCATTGTTTTTAAGGAAAACGTTATACATGAGCTGTCCTTGCTCAATCTTTGCTACGTCTTTGAGATAAAGGGTTTGACCGTCTGTTTTACTTTGAATAATAATATTTTCATACTCCTCTGGTGTCTTCAAACGACCTTTGTAGCGAAGTGTATATTCAAAGGCAACATCTGTTTCCTGACCGAAAGTACCAGGGGCAGCCTCGATGTTTTGCTCTGAGAGGGCACCTGTGATATCAGAAGGTACAAGACCATACTGTTTCATTTTTTCAGGCTTGAGCCAGATGCGCATAGAATAGTCAGACATAGAAGGACATTGCACATCACCAACTCCATTGATACGTTTCAGCTGTGGAACAATGTTAATATTGTTGTAGTTGGTGAGGAACTTTCCATCATAACGTCCATCTTTCGTGGTAATAGAATACATTATGACGTTCGAGTTCTGACGCTTTGAAACAGACACACCAACACGTGTTACCTCGGCAGGAAGAAGAGCTTGTGCCTTAGATACACGGTTCTGTACATTGACAGCAGCCATATCTGGGTCGGCACCCTGCTTGAAATAAACAGTGATCATTGCAGAACCGCTATTGGTAGCTGTTGAAGTCATGTAAGTCATGTTCTCCACACCATTGATACTCTCTTCAAGAGGAGTAATCACAGAATTAACCACAGTCTGTGCGTCAGCACCCTGATATGTAGTGCTCACAACAATGGTTGGTGGAGCGATATCTGGATACTGCTCAATAGGCAGTGATATCAGTCCGATTGTACCCAGCAACACGAAGAGGATGGAAACCACCGTAGATAGTACCGGGCGTTTTATAAAATTTGAAAATGACATTGTTTTCTTAATTTAATTGTTCTAGATATTCTAGTATTTCTAGTGTTTATAGCTCTTTTTAAAGCTTCTAGTAATTCTAGATTTTATAGAAAATTATTTCTTCATTGCACCTGCAAAACCAGCTGCGGTAGCTTGACTCTTGGCAAGTTCTTCAGCTTTCTTGAGTTTCTGCTGATACTGAGCTTCTGTAATAGGCTTAATCTCCATGCCGTCAGAAAGCTTAGTAATACCAATAGAAACAAAACGATCGCCTAAGTTAAGACCGCTCTTTACAACGAAATTCTTGCCGTCGTTCTGTGGGTCAACGGTGATTTCTGTATATTTTACCTTGTTATCTTTGCCTACCTTATATACAAAGTATTTATCCTGAACGGTAGAAACTGCAGCCTGTGGAATGATAATGGCGTTGTTTGATATATTTGGAATGATAATCTGTCCTGCGCCACCACTCTTCAATAACTTGTCTGGGTTAGGGAAGTGAGCAATAATACTGTAAGAACCTGTAGAGGCATCTATCACACCACTCATCTTTACTACCTTTCCTGGATGATTGTAGATAGAACCGTCGGCCAACTGTAGTTTCAATGCAGGGAATGCCTGAATGGCTGCTGCAGAACTGCCAGATGTTTTGGTCATTGCAAGCATGTTAGCTTCGCTTACAGAGAAGAAAACCTCAATGGTAGAAACGTCGCTTACTGTTGTTAGAGCTGTTGATGCACTTGCAAGAGTTCCTACCTTATATGGTAGAGAACCTACAACACCTGACGCTGGTGCTTTTATGGTGCACCATGACAACTGTTCTTGTGCAGAAGCAAGTGATGCCTGAGCCTGAGCTAAATTAGCCTGAGCTGTAGCATAAGCATTCTGTGCTGTAGAAAGTTCATACTGACCGATAATCTTCTGGTCAAACAATTTCTTGTTGTTCTCGTAGGTAAGGCGAGAGGTGTTCAACTGAGCCTTGGCTGTATTTACTGTTGCCTGGCACTGGCGAACTGTTGCCTGATAGGTCTGGCTGTCAATAGTGAACATTACTTGACCAGCAGAAACCCGCTGTCCCTCATGAACAAAAATCTTGGTGATAAATCCAGATACTTTAGGACGAACATCAACATCCTGAATACCTTTGATTGTAGCAGGATATGTTGTTTGGAAATCAGCATTGGAAGAACCAACAGTGCGAACAGCGAACTCGTTGTCCTGTAGATCAGCCAAACTCATTCCACCACTCTTGCCTCCACATGATGCAAGAGTAATTGCAGCAGCTGCAACAAAGAAACATTTTTTAATTTTCATACCTATTTTATATTTATTATTAATTTTGAAACCAATCCTTTGCAATAATATATATATCTTAATATTAGCAAAATTTGCTATATTAGCGTGCAAATTTAGTGATAATATCAAAACTCTATTCATAAATCAAGTTTTATTTAACAATTATTATTCAATAAAAGCCATGTATAACATTAATACATGGCTTATTTTCATCTTGGGAATGTGATATTATCGTTTTATCATTTTTACTACTTTACCATCTACTTGTCGGACAATGTTAATTCCCTTTGTTGGTGACGAAATCTTGTGTCCTTGAAGATCGTAATATTCAGCGTTAGCAGGTGTGATAGTTGTTAATTTATTGATATCTGTAGTAATAGACTGTTTGCTGGTAGCAACATTATAAACAAGTATATCGCTCACGCTTTCGTGTCCATCCCGTATTCGTTACAAAAAATGTAGTTGTTGGCATAATAATGCTTCACAGTACCGTTTGGAACGTTGGTTATTACTGTGTCTGGAAGTTCTACAATGTTTGTTGCATTACTTTTGTTGTGTGCTCCGCATAATGTCATACAGAGCACCATAGCTAAATGTGTAAAATGTTTCATAAGGGTGGTTAATTACATAAACCATAATTAATAAATCTCTCTTATAGTAAGGCACATTGCTGTGTTACTTACAATTTAAGTGCAAAATTATCAAATTTATTTCATATAACCAAGAACTTTTAAAAAATAATATTTTTGTCGAAATGCTTTGGAGTTAGCAAAAAAAATGTTATCTTTGCAGAAGATATAAAATTTTAAATATGAATTCGTAACATTTTTGCATTTGTATATCGCGTTAATTTTAAAAGTTCTTATCAAATATTATTCACCGCTTAAACATTTATAATATGACTAAAAACTTCTATAAAATCATAGGCTCAACTATGTTGATAGCCATGATGCTGATTCCTATAGCATGTAATGAATCGGATAGTGTGTCTACTACTATTGTTAATAGTGATGGATTTGTTGTTAATTCTAATCCACAATGGAAAAATTGTCCAAAGTCTGCATTTATTGGTAGTTTAGAAGGAGAAGACGCAGATTTCAAGGAAGTGCTTAACAATCGTTTTCCTAATAAGGCTGCAATCTCTGATGCTGATATAGCTTTTGTTAGTCCTAGTGAAGCTGTTGCTTTGGGAGAGCAGTTGGCTGATTTCTATAACCGAGGTGGGCTTCTTGTTGTGATGCGTCCCACAAGTAGTAACTATGGAACACTGCCTGATGAGGTGGAAGATGAAGACTTTACTGATAATGAAGCGTATGACGAGTTGTTCTTTGCGTTCAACAATAAGGAACAACACTACACGATGATAGCTGAACCTGAGTCTGATGGAAAAGGTAATACTGTTGAAGTTGACCAAGAACAGATGGTTCAATCGCATGAGTATGGAAAAACACATCCTCTGGAAAAACAACTTTTGCCTGTTTATGATGCAGACAACGATATTGAACAAAATGTAAACTACTGGCAAATACGTATCACACCTTTTATAGATTGGATAGAGGAAATGGATGGTCTTCAACAGGCAAAGGTGTTTTCAAGAGTAGGTGATGTTCCTGATTATGCAAAACTTAAAGCCGATATCAACAATGATGGTCAGGTCTTTGAGACTAATTTCCCATTTAGTATGAATAATAAGATTACCAGCGGTGTTTCTGAAGACTGGTATCTTAATAAAAGTTCTTCTGTATCGGTTAGATACACTATCTATCCTGTATATATGCTGTCATGTAATGGAGCCAATGCTGGTGACTATTATATTGTGACGGGAAAGGTGACACCACATAATGATGCAATGTGGGGATCTTACGAAAAAGCAGGAGGTTTATTTAGTATGGGACGTTGTCGTATGTTTGGCTATTGGTTTGATGAGATGAATGTTGCTTTTGACCTACTTGATGGAAATAATATGGTTGACGGGTTGCGCTATCAGCAAACGCCTATCCCTGAGAACGAAAATAGTTCTGTGGATTACAGCAATGGATTCCATGCGAATATTTCAGGTTCTGTAAGTGGAGGATGGTCCAAGATACAAGGAGCACACATTGAAGGTAGTGTAGGTTTTGAAGTGGGGTGGGAAAGCAAGACAAGCTATTCTCTAAAGACTATAGCTTATTCGCGCGACAGCTCAACACCAACAGTAAAATACAAATACTATTCCAATAATGTGAAGCTTACTGATAATGGTATAGGTAATTATTCTGAAAACTTCCCGGCTGCATGTCGCACAGAGTTTGATGCTAATAATGTGTGGGTATGGCATGTACCTGCAGGAAAAGCAGGGGTTAAGGATAATTCAACCAAAGGCTTTTCTATAAGAGCAAAGGTTAAATTGCAATATAGTTCATGGTATCATTGGCGTGGTGCTGTTGAGTATGATTCAAATCGTGCTAATTACTCAACAAGCGAGTTCTCATATACAATGAATCTTAAGAGTCCTAATCGCCAGACTTGGGGTATCATAGCTATAAAGAATGCTTCGAGAGATTATACTTTGCGTAATATCAGAATTTATAAGAATAATGAAGTGAACGGTAGTCCTGTTGGAACAATAGCAACCAGTTATGAATATAATGAAACAGGAAGCGCTACGATGAAGGAAGGAACCTATTCTCTTACTTTTGAATATTGTAATCCTGATCAAAACAACAAGTTGATAAGTCGTGGAAGAATTGATAATATCGTTGTTAGAGCTGGTAAAACCTCAGCTGAAGCTACAACAAGCTTGTCATCTGCTGACGCTACAATTCAACCTGTAAACTGAATATAGAAAAAGAATTTGTGATATAAACGAAAAAAAAGGAAGTTGTTTGACTTCCTTTTTTTCGTTCCAGAGGTTGATTTATTTTGTAAATCTGTAAACTGTTTAAATTGGTATAATGGGTAATTATTGTTTGTAGTACTCTGAATACTTATAATACTACTGCTGTTCCGCTTGTAGCAACCATGAGCATTGAACCTTGGGCTCCAATCGTCTCGTAGTCGATGTCTATGCCTACGATAGCATTGGCTCCCATAGCTTTTGCACGTTCAATCATTTCATTTATAGATGTGTTTTTGGCTTCGCGCAATACACTCTCGTATGAGCCGGCACGTCCGCCAACAATGTCACGGATGCCAGCAAACAGATCTTTGAACATATTCGCACCTATAATGGTTTCGCCTGTCACTACACCCTTGTACTCGCGGATAGTGTGACCTTCAATCTGTGGAGTTGTTGAAAGTATCATAATCGTTTCGTTTTAAAGTTTATATAGGTTTAGACGTAAAGGTTATACAAAAAGTTGCAAGTGGGAAAATTTCCATTTGCCGAATGTAGTTTTGTGATTACATGGTAGCCTCTTTTTTTGGGGGGGGGATTCGCTTCGCGCATCCCTAGTCTGCTCGCCGCAGGGGCGCTTGCAAGCTCAGTAAGAGCGCAGAAGCCTACATTGCTTCGCAATTGTGAATGTCTTTTTTTTGTATCCTACTTTGAAAATAAGTTTTTCAGCAGTATACAAAAAAAAGACTTCAAAACTTTCGTTCTGAAGTCTTATTGCACTCTTTTGAGCTTGCGGAGAGAGAGGGATTCTTTCGCCACTTCGCTTTGAAAGCGTCGCCCCTTTGGGGCTTACGGTTACGAACCCACGGGTTTTCTCATCTCCTCTCGCTTTTTCTCTTCTTCTCTTCTTTATTACTACTCTCCTCAAATACTCTCTGCAATTCTTCCTTTGGGGGCAGAACTTTCAGGAGATCTGGATCCATTTCGTCAGCAGTCTTGTAAGTGGCTACACCCATTGGTTGTTTGAAGTCCTGCATGATATATCCTGCATACTCTTTGTCGGCATGCCTGCAGAGTATGATGCCAATAGGGGCTTCTTCATGACAACGACGGTCATCATCGTTCAGTATTCTGAGGTAGGCACTCAGTTGTGCAAGGTAGCCCACTTTGAAGCCGCCATTCTTTAATTCGAATACCACAGTACGATTCAAATCTCGACAAAAGAACAAAAGATCTATCCAGTGGTCATGTCCAAACTTATCGAAGTGAACCTGACTGCCACAGAAAGAGAAACCACGCCCAAAAGTCATGATGAAGTTCTTCACATTATGAACGATATTGCTCTCTATCACTCGTTCGTCCACCTCCTCGTCGTGCATCCCCAACTCCTCTACATTAATAAAATCGAGCAGATATTCATCCTTGAACATTCGAATGGCACGATATGCCTGTTTGTAATCAGGAATAGTTGCAAGGAAGTTGTTGGGCATCTTGTCCTGATGATGATAGAGGTCTTGTGTGATAGTCTTCTCCAAATCCTCAACGGTAGGCTTGTAGGAGTCGGCATATTTCATATAGAAGACACGCTCGTCGTAGGCTTTTGCCTTGGCTAGAATGGCGATGTGATGGGTGAAGCTGATGCTCAGGAACTCCCTCAAAGGGAAATCGGGCAAATTCGCCAGCTGTAATTGGCGGATATCGTTGTCAGAGGGTATTTCGGCAGTTGCAACTGCCGAATTGCTGTTAATTTTTGCAAATTCATCAGTTGTAACTGATGAATTTGAACTCAACTGCTGAATTTCATCAGTTGCAACTGATGAATTTGTTTCCAACAGTCTCCATTCCTCATAGAAAGTGCGCATATTGCGCATATTGGTTGCAGAAAATCCACGAAGTCCAGGCAACTCTTGCTTTAATTGGTTGCTGATAGCTTCGATGGCTCCTTGCCCCCAATTCTTCTTACGGGTGTTTGCCGATACGTATCTGCCAATACCATAATAAAGAGCCAACTGCTCCTGGTTGACTGCTTTTGCAGCCCGTGCTTGACTCTGTAGTATCGCGGTTTTGATGATGTTAACTGCGCTATGATATTCCATTATGTTGCTCATAATATGTATTTCGAATTATGTTGTCTCCTGAGCCAGGAGATGGAATTTGTGTTCGCGTACTATTAGCTTTTTTATATCTAAATATTTATTTGGTATATGAGTACTTATTTATAAGTATTGTTGCAAAGATAATATTTTTAGCTGAAAAGTGATTGAAAAATGGAATAATAACGTCTTTTTTATCAAGAAAATGACCTTTTGATTAATTCTGCACTTTATTTTTGAGCGTCTATTCAAGTTTAAACTTGCGGAGAGAGGGATTCTTTCAAAGTGTCCTATTCTCTTGTATATCAACCACTTGACTCCCATTTGGCTTTTGGATAGTCTCAGATTTTGACATCATTATTGATGCTGCAAAAGTAGCCATAATATCTGGAACCATCAAATAATAGCAGTACATTTTAATCATTTTTGGCTTCTGAAGCTCCTGAGGGAATGTAAAAACACATCCAATAATGCAGCTCTAGAGAGGATGTGAATAGATAATAGTAGCCTGAGAAGCCCCAATAGATGTTCTTTCTTCTACCATCCCCTACATTTTTACCCCCACTTCTTACCTTCTCTATATACACTTTTTGCAGATTTTTGTAATCCCCATCCTGATCATCAGGTTTTAAGTCTGCTGAAATCTAACTTTTATGGAAAGGATAGGGGGGCGAGATTTAACCACCTTCATCCCTCAAATATCACCCCATTCCCCTTCAGCCTGGTTGAACTTCCTCAGGGGGGTATCCCTTGGGCAGCATAAGAGGGGGTGAGAAAAGAAAAGCCCCCAATACCTTTGATGGGTAGAGGGGATGTAAGGTGGTGTGATTAATTGGTTAGATTGTATAATATTTGCTTTTAGATATAACTTTCCTTTATTTTGCGGTTAAAAAATGTATTACCTTATGAGATATAACAAAAAAATAGTAACTTTGCGGCTAAATGCGGCAAAATCAAGAAATAATGTAAAAAACTTATATATGAAAAAAAAGGAAATAAGAATTGTATCACTCTTCTCTGGATGTGGTGGACTTGATCTTGGCTTTGAACAAGTAGGAAACTACAAAACTCTTTGGGCAAACGATTTTAAGCACGAAGCTTGTGAAACTTTTAGAAATCATTTTGGAGATGTAATTGTTGAAGGTGATATTGAGAAAATTGATCCTTACACCAATCCATCTGTACCTGATTGCGATTTAATCTTAGGTGGTTTTCCTTGTCAAGATTTTTCAATTATATGGAAGCAGCCTGGACTTAATGGAGAGAGAGGAAATTTATATAAGAGTTTCCTTAGATTTGTAGATGCGAAGAAGCCAAAAGCATTTGTTGCTGAAAATGTGAAAGGAATTTTGACTGCTAACAAGAAAAAGGCAATTAAGCAGATAATTGAAGATTTTCAAAACATAGAGCCAGGCTATGTTGTTATTCCCCATCTTTATAACTTTGCAGATTATGGAGTTCCTGAATATAGAGAACGAGTTCTAATAGTTGGTATTAGAGTTGATACAGGATTTCACTTTGAACATCCCAAGCCAACACACGGTGTTGGTAAAGGTTTGTTGCCTTATGTTACTGTGGGTGAAGCTTTCAAAGGGGTTGAGGATGTTCCATACAATAATGAGTTGTTGAACGTACAAGAAAGGACTAAAAAAATAATCAGTCTCATACCTGAAGGTGGAAACTTCACTTGCATACCCAAGGATAGTCCATTCTATGTAAAAGGGATGATCAGCCACGTTTATAGAAGAATCCATAGAGGAGAACCGTCAAAGACTATAATTGCTGCTGGTGGTGGTGGCACTTGGGGTTACCATTATCCAGAAAATAGGCCTTTGACTAATAGAGAGAGGGCAAGGATTCAAGCATTTCCTGATGATTTTGTTTTCTATGGAAACACTACTGAAGTTAGAAGACAGATAGGAAATGCAGTTCCTCCTGTTGGTGTACACGCAATTGCTAATGCATTAAAACCATTATTCTTTGGTGAGTATGAAAGAGTTGATCTTGTAAAGCAGAGAGAGCAACTTATAAATCTTTCATTTGAAGAGCGATATAAATTAATAACTAAATAGATGTCATATGGAATTGTTATTGCCTGCAAACCCAATTATACAACAGCAAGTACACACGAAGAGCATTTCAAGTTTGTACAATAGATTGGTAGATAATGCTACTAATTTTAACATTGCAACAGGTTTCATTACGAATGACTCTATTGCGGCCTTAAAACAGATTGTAGAGTTTCGTGAGGGAGGGTTAAAACTATCCTTATTCATTGGTATGAATTATTTGGAAGGCTTCACTAAACCTCAATATAATGCAATTAAGGAATTAGATGGTTATTTAACTAGGTACGATGTTGGCAAGGTGTTATTATCTTCCCAAGCATTATATCACGGGAAGATGTATTCTTTTATGCAGGGGAGAGATTGCCTTGCATCTTTTGTAGGTTCATCAAATCTTGGCAGTTTTGTTGGCACATCACAAAACCTAATTGAGGCAGATGTTTTATTTCAAAATGATGAAGGAAAACAAATAAACTCATACATTCAGCAAATAACCAATGCTCTTGGAACAGATTTCAGGGATTTACCTCAGATTGAAAAATTCAAAGAAATAGATGTTGAATTACTCAAAGATTACTCATATGTAAAAAAACTCACAAATAGCCAATTGCAAAAGGAATTAAGCACCATTACTGGGCAATATGTTGATATTCCATTAAAAACAGAAGCTAAAAGTAACCTTAATACCTATTTTGGAAAAGGGAAAATAAAAGGGAAATATAGTCCAAGAGGATGGTATGAAGTGGAAATTATTGTAGGAAAGAAATTACCAGGTATTGATTTGATACCTAACAAAAACCAAGGTGCATTTACTGTCATAACTACAGATGGATATGAATTTGAATGCTCCAGACAAGGTGACTACTCAAAGAATCTTAGGTCAGAAAGTGACTTGAAAATATTAGGTCGATGGATAAAAGGACAAATGGAAAATTGTGGAGCTTTGGAGATTGGCACACCTGTCACAGAGGACACCCTTAGAAAATTTGGCAAAAGTCATTTAAGATTACAAAAGACAACAACAGGAAAATTCATTTTATCTTTAGTTTAGTATATGTTTCTCAACAAATATATATCCAACATAGATAATGTAGAATTGGTTCAAACCATAACTACAACATCTGCTTCATTTATTCAAAAGATAAATGATAATTTTATTATTAGCGAACAACTTAATGCTTTACTGCTTGGCAATGTTCAAAGTGGAAAAACTGCCCAAATGCTTGGCATTATTTCTGCTATGGCTGATGAGGGATATAAGGTCTTCTTACTATTAACTACAGACAACGTTGATCTCCATAGACAAACATACAATAGAGTTAAAGATTTATTGATAGGTTTTAATGTATTAAATGAGAAAGAAGATTCTCTATTAACAAAAGCATCCCTAATAAAACCAACAGTAGTAGTACTAAAGAAAAATTCGCGTGTATTATCAAGATGGAAAAATCATTTGCTTAGTACAGATGTTTGCAAAGGACTATTTCTTGTCATCTTTGATGATGAAGCAGATGCATCAAGTCTTAACACTTTAGTTAATAAAGATAGGGTTAGCACTATTAATAGGAGATTAGCGGAAATAAAATCTTCTGCTGCAAGTACAATATATATAGAAGTAACGGCAACCCCTCAGGCTATTATTTTACAAACTTCTATGTCTGGATGGAGACCTAAATTTGTATATTATTTTAAGCCTGGGGCAAATTATTTGGGAGGAAATTACTTTTATCCCAAAACCAAGTCTCTTAATACTATATTTACCCCTGATTATGAACTTGATTCTATAACACAAGGAGGTGATGTTATTTGCCCTATAGGACTTAGTAAAAGTATCTTTTCTTTTTTAGTAAACTGCGCACATAGAAAACTCAATGGTCAAAGCAATTGTAACTTTATGATACATCCGAGTATGAGGATTAATGTACATAATAAGTTTGTAACAACAATACAAGACCATCTCAATCTATTGCAAAGATCAACAGAAGAAAAGGCATTTGACTCAAACCTTCGTGAAGAATGGAAGAATTTGCAACAAACGAAACCAGATTTAGAGGATTATGAAGATATTAAAGAATCAGTTATTGAAATTCTTGATAATACTGAGATAATGGTCATTCCCTTGAATTCTAAGAGTTTTGTATGCAGAGATCCTAATAATCCTGATGCGTTAGATTTGTCAAAAGGATTTAATATTGTAGTTGGTGGTAATACTTTAGGTAGGGGTATTACCTTTCCTAATTTACAAACTGTTTATTATTGCAGAACTTCCAAGACACCTCAAGCAGATACATTTTGGCAACATTCACGCATATTTGGATATGATAGAGAAAAGCAAATGGTGCGTATGTTTATCCCCAAAGGTCTATACAAATTGTTTTCTGACCTTAATGCTTCAAATGAAATGCTTATTAAGCAGGTGGAAGAAAACTTGGAAAACATTCAACTTATTTTCCCAAGTAACATTAGACCTACGCGAAAAAATGTAGTAGATAATGAATTCTTAAACTTAATACACGGAGGGGTTAATATATTTGCTGAAACACCTTTATGCATAAATGTGGAAACAATTAATCAAATAATTGCAGATTATGCGTCTGAAAAAAGTATTGATGTTGAACCAGAATTGATTATTAGGCTTCTTAATCTTGTTAAGAGTGAAACAATAGAGGACTTCAATACAAAAAAATATATAGCCTGCATACAAGGATTGAAGACCAAAAGACCACAACTAAAGTGCAAATTAATAGTAAGAATAGATCGTGATGTTGCCAAAGGTACAGGTACATTACTATCCCCTAATGATAGGACATTAGGTGATTCTTTCAAAAAGGAAGTTGTATTGACTATGTATCGAGTACTTGGAAGCAAAGAAAAAGGTTGGGATGGGCAACCATTATGGATTCCAAATATAAAATTCCCTGATGATTGTTGTTTTTATGATGTAGAAGAAATAGCTCGTGATTAAAATATGATTACAAATTTTATAATTGCTGATTCTGGAATGTATAAAGTCATTAACCACTTAAAGAAATTCACAAGGGGAACAATCCTGACAGTTGAAGACTTTAAGGAAATTAAGGGCTTGTCATATACGCATATTAGGACATTATTTGTTACTCTTTGCACCAAGAATGTCCTAATCAGAGTTTGCCGTGGAGTGTATTGTTATCCTAAGATAGAGGGTGGCAAACCAATTTTTCCACCAATTATTTCCGTATTATCCAAATTGTCTAAAAGAGATAATTATGAAATATGTCCAGCAGGAGAATATGCAGAATACTTAATGGGTATAAGGGAGACTATACCGAATAACATCATATGTTACAATAATGACAAAATTAAAACGATTAATTTTGAAAATGGTGTTTCATTAAAGATATTCTCCTCTAAGAGGTGTTTTCCGGCTTATATAAAGAACCAAGAACTAAGGATGCTTGTCAATTATATTAATAATATTGGTATTACTAATATTCGTAAATGTGACAAAGAAAAACTAATTGAATATTACAATAATTTGGATAGAGACGGTAAACAAGAAGCACAAAAAATTTCATCTGAAATTATTGATTTTTTGGGAATAAAATGAAACTAGCAATCATAGGTAGCAGAACCAGCTCACCAGTAGATATTGAACAATATCTGAAGTACATCCCTGACACAATAGTATCAGGTGGTGTAAAGGGTGCAGATACCTATGCTAGAGAGTTTGCTAAGAAGAAAGGGCTTAAACTTATAGAATACTTGCCAAACTATGAAAAGTATGGAAAAGGTGCGCCACTTGAAAGGAACAAACTGATAGTGGATGAATGTGATTGTGTACTTGCCTTCTGGGATGGGCAATCACATGTTACTAAGTTCACCCTTAACTATGCCAAAGAAAAGGATAAACCTATTAAAATTATTCAGATATGATACCACAATTTGAAGAATTCCTATACCCTTTCCTTCTTGCCTTGAAGGATGCCAATCTAACAACAAAGGAAATGAATGTTGATCATTTTAACCTTACTGCTGAAGATTGTGCAACAATGACCAAAGGGGGAAATACCAACCAACTTTCAGATAGAATTGGATGGTGTAGGCAGTATTTTAGAAGGGCATTATTCATAGACATTCCCCAAAGGGGAACTTATGCCATAACTCAAAGAGGAAAGGATTATCTGGCTAGCATACTTCACTATACAAAAGTGATTTGATGCAGTATCCTGAATTTGCAGCTTATGCTACAAGTACAGGAATGAATACTTTCCCTAGTAGTGAAAGCACACCTGAACCCGAGAAGGAACTAACCCCAACAGAATCTTTAGAAAAAGCATACAATGCCATCAACAATGATTTGGCAGAAGAATTGCTTGCTACCATTCTAGAGCAATCACCAACCTTCTTTGAAAACCTTGTGTTGAAGTTGCTTGAAAAGATGGGCTATGGTAAGGGTGTTGTAACCCAAAGAACTGTTGATGAAGGTATAGATGGTGTCATCAATGAAGATAAACTTGGATTAGATATTATCCATATCCAGACTAAAAGATATAAGCTGGACAATAAGGTGGAAAGGCCACTAATGCAAGCATTTGTTGGTGCATTAGATGGTGCAGGTGTCAACAAGGGTGTATTCATTACCACATCAAGTTTCACCAAAGAAGCATTGGAATATAAATCATCAAAGAAAATTGCCAAAATAGATGGTAAGCAGCTTACTAATCTGATGATACAATATAATGTAGGTGTTACTACTGAATACACCTATGAAGTAAAGCGGATAGATAAGGATTTCTTTGAAGAATAGATTTCCATTGCTTATAGCATTAACTATGCGAGAGAAAAGAATAAACCAATAAAAATAGTACAGATATGAAACAATTACTAGCATTAACATCAGTTTTATTAAGTGCTATATTGCTTTGGGGATGTGGCACATTAAAATCACCTATTATTCAGCAAAATGAACCAGTTAGTTCTTATAGATACTTTTATGTAACACCAACATCAGAATTGACTTCAAGTAGTGGTGGTGTTTATGGAGGTCAATATGGAACTTATGGGAGTACCACAACAAAATCATTGAATCCTAGTGATGTAATATCAGGTGTGCTGCTAAAACAAGGAATGGTTAGATTACCAGAATTAGATCCTGAGCTTCTTGATAAAACATTAGTTGTAAACTATGGAGAAAGTGGCAGAAGAAATCTTAACCTTGGGTATTCAATTGAAGTAACAATACAATTCCTTCAGGCAAGGACACATTCTGTTGTATGTATTTGTACTGCTGAAGGACAAGGTTCAACCGAAGCAGATGATATTAGGATTGCCATCACCCGTGCATTAGAACCACTTTTCAAGTAAAGAGAAAAAGCAGCCCTCTATTGTTTGATTTGTAAGCAGGTATAAACGGAATAAAAAGTTATTGATATATCTATGAAGAAAGTATTATTTTTAGTGTTGTTTGTGATTGCTTCAACAATTACAAATGCAAGAACAATTAGTATGTGTTTTACTACTAATTCAGCAGTTGCGGATATTACTATAGGTTTTTCTTCAAATTCTGTTCTTGCTGATATGTGTGTGTGGATTGGAACTGGAGCTTTTACAGATGTTGATGTTTGCTTTGTTGAAAGACCAAATGCTAGTAGTATAGATATACAACTAGTAGATAACCCAAGTCTTGCTGATGTAACTATTTGCTTGACAGAACGAACAGTTTTGGCAAATAAAACCTTTTGTATTACATCTAGTATTACCCTTGCTGATATTTGTTTGGGTATATGGGGTTCCCCTAAGAGTTTCACAAAAGATATATACATAAAGGATATTGATCCCAAACGATTATCAAAGGAAGCAAAAGTTGCTGTTGTGTATGCTTTAGGGTTACTTAAAAAGAAAAATTAATACCTACTAATTGAGATAGATAATTATCCAATAAACTTAATAACAAGGATATGAAATATTCAAGGTATGTTTGGATGTTGATAGCCCTATTCTTCATTTCTTGCAATGAGGGTAGAAATACAAATAGGATGGCAACAATTGAAGAATCCCATCCCAAAAGCAAGCCGGATGGTTTTCAGGTAACGTACTTTGATTCAAACTTCAAGGAAGTTCTATCAAAGGTAGGTGCTTCCTATTATAGAGAAGCCTATTACTTGAATGGGAAACCTATAGTTGATAGCATTACAAAAGATTACTTTATTACTGGAGAACTGCAATTTGTAGGTCATATTTCATCCGAAAACCCAGATGTCTTATATGGCCAATGCACTTGGTACTATAAGAATGGGCAAATAGATACGAAGCACTATGTGAATTCCAATGGTGAGATTGAAGGTTAGTCGTTATCCTATTTTGATAATGGTGCAAAGAAAATCATTTGCAATTACACAAATGGGAAATTAGATGGACATTATGTCGAGTACTATTTAAATGGGAATAAGAAAAGTCCCACTTGCAATGCAAGTGAGACTTTTGCGGAGAGAGAGGGATTCGAACCCCCGGTACCTCTCGGTACGACGGTTTTCAAGACCGTTGTAATCGACCACTCTACCATCTCTCCATGGCGTTAGCCGTTTGTGCTTGTTTCTTTTAAGCGAGTGCAAAAGTAGGGATAATTTTTCTAACCGCCAAACTTTTCTGTACTTTTTTTCAAATTAGATGCAATTTATTTGTTGTTAGCTCTATTTTTATTCTTCAATTACCGTGTTCCTATTAGGTTGTTGCGCCTTTTTAGGCAGTAATTTGGCAGAGGATGTATTGTATTACACTGTTTTTGTGTTAACCTTTATTCTGCGTAAGACTCTATTTTTTTTCTATATATATCAATTTTGTTGTTGTTTTGATCTTTCCATTCAATCCAACCATTTGCAGAACCGCCAATGCAGAATGATGCAGCACCGCTTGGTGAGTCGAAAGTTACATCTTTTACTACAACAAGCTCAGTTCCAATTCTTTTTGTAAACTTAGATATTAATGCCTCGCGTTTTTGTTTAGCATATGTTTTGATGTTGTTAAGGTATTGTGGGTTTATTTTGCTACCTTTTAATACTGTGAGTGTATTGTTTTTTGTATTGAAGAGTCCATTTGCGTTGGCATTACGTGTAATCACACATGGTATCAATTCTGTTTTCGATTTAATAGGGGCTTCTTGTGACGTTGCAATTACGTAGCCTAATTTTTTTGCTAAATCTACAACTTTTAGTGTGTTGGCTATTCCCCATTGTGAGCATACTGCAAATGTGATGCCGTCTGCACTATGTAGTAAATCCTCTTCATTCATTAAAAATCTAATCTTGTCGATATTATTTTCTCTGATGTTGTTTATGGTGCGTATTATGCCATATGACCCTTGTAACTTAGAAGGAAAAACCTGTTCTAGCTCTGCAAATGTTGCATATGGATGACTTTCAATGTATGTCTTTACAAGTTGATGAACGAAGCGACGTTTTCCTTGAAAAGTACCTCCATTTATTGAAAATGTGGTTTTGTCATATTGACGTTTCTTTTTTTTAGTATTATATTCTTCCTTATTAGATACTGTAATGGCTTTGGGTATTTGTATCTGTTTATCTTTGGGTGTTACGGAGAAATGTAGTGATGCAAGCATATTGAAAATATCGGTGTCAGAGAAAGTATTGCCGTAATTTTCCATTAAGTACATTTTCATACCTTCTGTTATTAGTCTCTGACTATCAGTAATAAGATGGCTTTTGATTTTGTTTAAACTTTCCTGATGACGCATTTCTTTGATGCGATTTTCGCAGAATTGAACGATATTTTCTTTGGAAAAGCGGTCTTTTGAAAATAGTTCCACAAATAGTGCGCCTCGCTTGTTGTCTAATTCAAGCGGTATTGATAAAACTGAAACGGCATTTTCGTTATCAGGTTGATCGTATAATATTTCGATGTGTTCTCCGATATAAATACCTGCTTTCAATTTCAATTGTCGCATGTATGAAACCAATTGGTCAATGTCTTTTGCTATTTTACTATGTGAAGGGCGTTTTACTTCGATAACAAACAACTTTTGCTCGTCTTTTTGTACTAATATGTCGGGTTGAATATGTCCATTATTACCTATGGATAGATTTGGTTTATGGCATATTTCATTGTTATATTTCATCCAACCTAACAATTGTAGTTGAGCCTCTATAGTTGAATGATATTCAGACTCATCTACATCGTTTTTCTTGGCTTCACACAGATAGTATACGAATTGGTTCCACTTTTCTTGCATGTCGTTAGATTTTTTGTTATATCTTACAAAAATACAAATAATCTTTAATTCTAGTGAGTTGTAGTGATTATTTTTTCTGAAAAGTTTTTTTATAAGGGTTCACATATGAGGGTAAATGATTGTGGATCAGTTATTTGTGGCGATTTAAGGGTTCACGGAAGGTTCACAAGGGTTCACGTCTGTCTTGTGTTATTGAAAGTTTATGTGAACCTTATGTGAAGGCTATGTGAACCCTTATATTGATATAAAATGCTGATTAATAGTGTTTTATGGTGTTGTGTGAAGGCTTTTGGCTCATTCTTAGCTAATGCTACTAGATCTAATTTTATGTGTTCAAGCAGTATTCGATAGTGTTTTTATTCTGCTTATTGCCTCCTTTTAGGCAGCATATTACCAGCATATTACCAGCATATAGGCAGCATATTACCAGCATATAGGCAGTGTATATGTCCAGTACTTGTCCAGTATATGTCCAGTACTTGTCCAGTGATACACTGGAGAAATACTGCAGAATAAGTGCACTTAAACTGAAGAGCAACTGCACATATAAGGAGGTAATATGCTGCTTGTATGCTGCCTATGCGCTGGTTATGTGCTGTTTGTGTGCTGGTAGCAAGGGGAAAAAGTTGGACAAAATGGGGTGGAATCGTCTCGAAACCGTCTCGAAGGCATCTCGGAACCATCTCGAAGGAATGCGCGGGTACGCTCCGCTAAATGAAAATTACTTCCTTCGCCTTTATGTTTACACCAGCTACGCTGACAGCAAACGCTCAGTCAGTGACCGTTGGTTGACAAATGATAAATGATAAAGAAGCGCAAAGCGCTTTTTAATATTTATTTCCTCGCCTTTATGTTTGCATCTGCTACGCAGACTGCAAACGCTCGGTCATTGACCTTCGGTTCAAATTTCAAATATCAATGTTCAAACCTCAATGTTCAATGTTCAAAGTTTAATATTATATGTGTTTTTGTAATGATTAACGGTTTATGAGGTAAATTTGCTTTGCTGTTTAAAAGAAAAGTGATTTTTTTGCATTGATTTATATAAATAAGTTGAAATCAAGAAAAAGTTGACAAAGTATCAATTTGTTATTTTTAAATAGAAATAATAGGCAATTTATTATAATCTGTAAGTTGCATATAGATATCAAACTATTATTTTTGCTATAATACTTGCGCTAAATTTAAATGGTTAGTTGTCAAAATGAAAGAAAAATATTATTTTTGCAGACAAAATGATAGGATAAATTATTAAAACTAAATATTATGATGAATAGGGAAGGGTTGTATAATGCTGCCTACGAGCATGACGCTTGTGGTGTGGGCATGGTGGTGAATATCCACGGAAACAAAAGCCATGAACTTGTTGATAATGCGCTGAAGGTGCTTGAGAACCTGCGTCATCGTGGTGCAGAGGGTGCTGATGGTAAGACAGGTGATGGCGCTGGTATCTTATTGCAGATACCACATGAGTTTATTTTGCTTCAGGGTATTCCTGTGCCAGAGAAGGGTAAATATGGTACTGGTTTGGTTTTCCTGCCTAAGGAGGAGAAATGTCAGCAGGAAATACTATCAATAATGATTGAGGAGATAGAGCGTGAAGGTCTTTCTTTGATGCATTTGCGAAATGTGCCTACTAATCCTGATTGTTTAGGTGAGGCTGCGTTGGCAAGTGAACCTGATGTTAAGCAGGTGTTTATCACAGGTGTCACCGATGATAAGGTACCAGTATTCGAACGTACTCTTTATATTATTAGAAAGAAGATAGAGAAGCGTGTTAAGGAACTGAATAATACTGGAGCAAAAGATTTCTATATCTGTTCTCTTTCAAGTAAGAGCATCATTTATAAGGGTATGCTTTCAAGTCTTCAGCTGCGTTTGTACTATCCTGATCTTACTAATAGTTATTTCACAAGTGGCTTGGCTCTTGTACATAGTCGTTTCTCTACAAATACCTTCCCTACATGGAGCTTGGCTCAGCCATTTAGAATGTTGGCTCATAATGGTGAGATAAACACTATTCGTGGTAACCGTGGATGGATGCAGGCAAGGGAGAGCGTACTCTCTTCTGATGTGCTTGGCGATATAAGCGAGATTTCGCCTATCGTACAGCCTGGAATGAGTGACTCAGCCAGTCTTGACAACGTGTTTGAGTTCTTTGTAATGAGTGGTATGTCACTGCCCCATGCTATGGCTGTGATGGTACCAGAGAGTTTTAACGATAAGAACCCTATTTCTGAGGATCTAAAAGCTTTTTATGAATACTATTCTATCTTGATGGAACCATGGGATGGTCCTGCTGCATTGCTTTTCAGCGATGGTAGATATGCTGGTGGATTGCTTGATAGAAATGGTTTGCGCCCTGCTCGTTACACCATCACAAAAAATGATATGATGGTAGTAGCAAGTGAGGTTGGCGTTATGGATTTCGATCCTTCTGAGATTGCAGAGAAGGGACGCTTGCAACCAGGTAAAATACTGCTTATAGATACCCAAGAGGGTAAGATATACTATGACGGTGAGATAAAGAATAAGTTGGCAAGCGAACATCCTTATCGTCAGTGGCTGAGTACAAACCGTATTCAGCTTGAGAAGATACACAGTGGTAGAAAGGTTGAAAATGCAGTAGAGAATCTCGAACGCAAGAAGATAGAGTTTGGCTTTGGAACTGAAGATGTTGACTATACTATTGTTCCTATGGCAACAAAGGGTCAGGAACCTCTTGCTTCAATGGGTAATGATACTCCTTTGGCTGTGTTGAGCGACAAACCACAGATATTCTTTAATTATTTCCGTCAGCAGTTTGCTCAGGTTACCAACCCTGCTATCGACTCAATAAGAGAGAATCTTGTAATGAGTCTTACTGAATATATTGGTAGAGTAGGTACAGGTATTCTTAAGCCTAATGAGACAAACTGTAAGATGGTACGTTTGCCACATCCTATATTGACAAACTCACAGCTTGATATTCTTTGTAATATCCGCTATAAGGGATTCAATACTATAAAACTTCCAATAACCTTTAAGGCTCCTCTAACTTCTGAAGAAGTAGAGAAAGCACAGACTGCTCAAGCAGCCGGTGAGGCTCTTCGTAATGCTTTGGATGCTCTTTGCAAGGAAGCCGAGAAGAGTGTTGACGAGGGTTACAACTATATCATCCTTAGTGATAGAGATGTTGATGAGACTCATGTAGCTATTCCTTCGTTGCTTGCAGTAAGTGCTGTTCACCATTATCTTATCTCTGTAGGAAAACGTGTGCAGACAGCTCTTATCGTTGAGAGTGGAGAGATTCGTGAGGTTATGCATGCTGCATTGTTGTTGGGATATGGTGCAAGTGCCCTGTGTCCATATCTTACCTATGCTATTCTTGATGATCTGGTTAAGAACCATAAGATACAGGAAGACTATGCTACTGCAGAGGCTAACTATATCAAGGCAGTGAAGAAAGGTCTGTTCAAGATTATGGCTAAGATGGGTATCTCTACTATCCGCAGCTATCGTGGTGCAAAAATCTTTGAGTCTATAGGTTTGAACGAGAGTTTGTTAAAGACTTATTTTGGCACAGAAACAAGTACTGTTGGTGGTATCGGTCTGAATACAATAGCTCACGATGCCATTGCCTTGCACGATATTGCTTTCAATAAGACATCAGATAATCAGAATGCCGATCTAAAGGCAGGACTGGCTTCTTTCAATGGTTTGTTCCATTGGCGCAAGGATGGTATCAAGCATGCATGGGACCCAGAGACAATAGCTACATTACAGTTGGCTACACGTAAGGGCGACTACGAGCTGTTTAAGAAATACACTTCTCTTGTTGATCGTAAGGAACGTCCTATCTTCCTTCGTGATTTCTTCGACTATAAGAGAAAACCTATTGATATCAAGGATGTAGAGCCTGTAGAGAGTATTGTTAAACACTTTGTTACTGGTGCTATGAGCTTTGGTGCTTTGAGCAAGGAAGCTCACGAGGCGATGTGTCTTGCCATGAATAAGTTAGGTGCTCGAAGCAATACAGGTGAAGGTGGTGAGGATGAAGAACGCTTCCACACTACCGTTGACGGAATATCTTTGAGCAGTAAGACCAAACAGGTGGCAAGTGGTCGCTTCGGTGTTACTACAGAATATCTTGTTAATGCCGAGGAGATACAGATTAAGGTTGCTCAGGGTGCAAAGCCTGGTGAAGGTGGACAGTTGCCAGGATATAAGGTTAACGAGATTATTGCTAAGACCCGTCACTCAATACCAGGTATTTCTCTGATTTCACCTCCTCCTCATCACGATATCTATTCTATCGAGGATTTGAAACAGCTTATCTTCGACCTGAAGAATGTTAATCCTGATGCAGCTATTTCTGTGAAACTGGTGGCAGAGAGTGGTGTTGGTACTATTGCTGCTGGTGTGGTAAAGGCTAAGGCCGACCTTATTATTATCTCAGGAGCTGAAGGTGGTACAGGTGCAAGTCCTGCATCAAGTATGCGCTTTGCTGGTATCTCACCAGAGATAGGTTTGGCTGAAACTCAGCAGACACTTGTCAAGAATGGCTTGCGTTCTTTGGTACGCTTGCAGGTTGATGGTCAGCTGAAGAGCGGTAGAGATGTTATCATGATGGCTTTGCTTGGTGCCGAGGAGTTTGCCTTCGGTACTGCAGCATTGATAACTTTGGGTTGTGTTATGATGCGTAAATGTTCGCAGAACACATGTCCTATGGGTGTGGCTACACAGGATGAAAAACTGCGTGCTCATTTCCGTGGCAGCTATGAAAATGTAGTTAACTTCTTCACATTCCTTGCTCAGGAGGTAAGAGAGTATCTTGCTGAGATGGGCTTCAAGAGTCTTAATGATATCGTAGGTAGAACAGAACTTATTAAGCCTCTTGCTGTTTCTTCTGTTGTAGAAGAAACAGAACTGCCTACTGCTGTTAAGGAAAAGTGGGAGAGTCTTGATTTCTCTAAAATGTTGTATAAGGAGACAGGTGACTCTTCTTTATATTGCACAAAGACACAGGATCACGATCTTGATGGTGTTCTTGATGAACAGATGATAAAGGCTGCTGCTGATGCTATTGAGACAGGTGGCGAGATAGATCTTGATTACTCTATTCGTAACACCAATCGTGCTGTGGGTACTATGCTCTCAGGTTATATAGAAAGAGCAAAGGCAAAGAAAATAGAGGCTAAAGCATCTACTGACGATGAGGCTTCTATCTCTGTTAAGTTCAAGGGTTCTGCAGGTCAGAGCTTTGGAGCATTCCTTGTAAAGGGTGTAGAGTTCAAGCTTGAAGGCGAAGCAAACGACTATTTTGCTAAGGGTCTTTCAGGTGGTAGAATATCAATCCTTCCTCCTATACGTAGTAACTTTGATGCTGAAGACAATATCATTGCTGGTAACACAGGTTTGTATGGTGCCACAAGTGGTGAGCTATATATCAATGGTAAGGTTGGTGAGCGCTTTGGTGTACGTAACTCTGGTGCTATTGCCGTTATCGAGGGCGCGGGCGACCACTGCTGTGAGTATATGACTGGCGGACGAGTAGTTGTCTTAGGTGAGACAGGTCGTAACTTCGCTGCAGGTATGAGTGGTGGCGTTGCCTATGTATGGGATAAGAACCATAACTTTGATTACTTCTGTAATATGGATATGGTTGAGATTAATCTTGTTGAGGAGAGCAGCTACAGAAAAGAACTGCACGAACTTATCCGTCAGCATTATCTCTATACAGGCAGTAAACTTGCACGCACTATGCTTGATGACTGGAATCACTATGTTGAAGACTTCATTCAGGTTGTTCCTATTGAATATAAACGAGTATTACAGGAAGAACAGGTGAAGAAACTGCAACAGAAAATTGCTGATATGCAGAGAGACTATTAGAATGTTCTGATGAATCTGAATATTCCGAATACTCTGAATTTTTTTAATCTTTCAATCTTTCAATTTTTCAATTTTCAATCCGCTTATGGGAAATCCAAGAGCATTTCTAACAATAGATAGAAAAGAAGCCGGATATCGTCCGGTACACGATAGAATACACGATTTCGGCGAAGTAGAACAGACGCTGAATAGTAATGACCGCCGTACTCAGGCCAGCCGTTGTATGGACTGTGGAGTACCTTTCTGTCATTGGGCTTGTCCATTAGGTAATAAACCACCAGAGTGGAACGATGCATTATACCAAGGTGATTGGGAAAAGGCATACGAATTGCTTACAGCAACAAATGACTTTCCTGAGTTCACAGGTCGTGTTTGTCCTGCATTATGCGAGAAAGCATGTGTGCTGAATCTTATGGATCATCAGCCTACAACTAATCGCGAGGATGAGTGTAGTATTATTGAACGTGCCTTCGAAGAAGACTATGTAAAGGTGCGTGTTCCTCAGCGTAATGGTAAGAAGGTGGCTGTTGTGGGTGCTGGTCCTGCTGGACTCTCTACAGCCACACAGCTCAATCAGAAAGGCTATGCAGTTACTGTTTATGATGCACGCGAAGATGCAGGTGGTTTGTTGCGCTATGGTATTCCAAACTTCAAACTGAATAAAACTCTCATCGATCGCAGAATAAAGTTCCTGAAGGCTGAAGGAATAGAATTTGTTTTCAGTACTAAGGTAATTGAAGATAAGGAGGGTGATATCCAGAATGATGCTACACTCGGTAAGGATAAGAAGATAAAGGTGTCTGAACTCTCAGAGAAATACGATGCTGTAGTGTTATGTACTGGTACTCCTGTAGCTCGCGACCTCAATATCCCAGGACGTGATCTTAAGGGTGTTTACTTTGCTCTTGAAATGCTCTCACAGCAGAACAGAGTGCTCTATGGTGCTGAGTTTAAGAAAGATGAACTCGTAAATGCCAAAGGCAAGGATGTGCTTGTTATTGGTGGTGGCGATACAGGTTCCGACTGTATTGGTACTGCTCATCGTCAAGGCTGTAAGAGTGTTACTCAGATAGAGATAATGCCTAAGCCTGTAGAAGGATTCGAAGATCCTAAGAATCCATGGCCAAATTTCCCACGTACACTGAAAACCACCTTTGCACACGAAGAAGGATGTGTGCGTAGATGGAACATCAATTCGCTTGAGTTTATTGGTAAGGATGGTAAGTTGACTGGTGTAAAGGTACAGGAGATTGACTGGAAACCTAATCCAGAGGGTGGTCGCCCTTTGATGGTTGAAAAAGGAAAGCCTGAAATCATTAAGGCTGAAATAGTGTTGCTTGCAATGGGATTCCTACGTCCTGAACATGCTGAACTTCCAGAGAACGTATTCTTGGCTGGTGATGCTAAGAATGGTGCAAGTCTGGTGGTAAGAGCTCTTGCAAGCGGACGTAAAGTAGCTGCTGACGTTGATAAATACTTGCGAAAGTAATTATCCTATCATTTATAAAAAACAGCAGAGGCGGACATCAGAGGATGCCCGCCTTAATTGTAAAAGTCGTAATTCCACATTCATATTACCCTTTTCTTTCGCTACTGAATCGTATTTCTCTTGTCTTTTATTCGCTTCTCATTCGCTCGTGAGCGAAACATATACGAAAGAGAGACGAGAGAGAAGCGAGAAATAAGGAGGAATAATGAGTTAGGAGATAAGAGTTAGAAGTTAGGAGTTTTACTTTTTTACTCTTTTACCTTTTTACTTTTAAACATGGTTTGTACTGTTAAATATAGTTAATGTTGAGAAAAATATTATACATACGATAACAACCAAAATAAAAATAATTTATATTTGTATCGTATTTGGACTAATAGCGAAAAAAACACTTAATGCCCTTTATACGCATATATTATGTTAGTGTATTGTTACTTATTGTACATGCACAAGCAGATATTGAGTTTAACAATAATAATACTAATATTAAAACTTATGGAAAAAACACCACACAAAATCTTTTTGATTAGTGCATTACTTGCACTAATGTGTTCTTGCTCCGACAGAATGTTGAACGAGAACTCCACTGATGTCACATCTAAAGCTGCTAATGTAACTTTTTCATTTGATTCTATTACCGAACCAAACAACTGGGCAAGGTATCAAACACTTGAAGAAATGATGGCTGCATGTCAGATTCCAGAGGCTAAACTTAAATCAATGTCAACAGATGAATTGATAGAGGTTTGTATGAGCCATCCGCTTCATGCATTGTATTTTGCATATAACAACGAATTGGATGGTGCAGAGGTTGTCATTAATAATTTTAATGGCTTCAAGGAATTGAAAGAACGAGCAGACGCTCCACAAAAGATGTTGGCATTTTATGAAGATGTTAATTTCCCTCAAAAATCAAGGAGCATAGTTAGTACCAAAAGAAAAGACTTCTCCAAAATGACATACATGGGATTTGTTGAATTATACCTCGCTTCAAAAGAACTTCCTGGACTATATGAATCTGAGAATATATCTACTTTTGAGAGAATATCAAATAAAGTACTTGAGAATAAACTAAAGCAACCAAATCCAAAGTTATATAATATCCGTCATTCCTTACTCATTAATTCACAAATTAAGCTTAAGGACGGAACGCTTTCTAATGACGAAAGAGATGTGTTAAAGTCATTTGTTAAAGTTGGTGGAAAAGTGGAAAATCCCAAAGAGTATTCAAGGGTTTCTGCTATAATTGCAAAATAACTTAATCAAAAGATCTATGAAAAAGAAAATTATTATTACTGTTATTATAGCTTTCTACATAATTAATAGCTTTGCTCAAACATATACGACTATATACACAAAAGGTGGGCAAGCCATAAATGTTACAATTTATGAAAATGATTTAGAAGATGACTATATCCAAGAGATGAATGAAGAATGTCGCACCATGTTTCCAAATGCAACTTTTTTGAATGATGCTTCTATAAAATATAACTGCCACAGTTTTGCTTGGAATATTTCTGACGGTGGTTCTATTGTGTGCTGGATGAAACAAAAGACAGATGGAAAACCTAATATTTCTAAATATTGGACAGATGATTATTATTCAGAAACAACAGAGCAAAATGCAGTTAAAGTTTTTTATTATAATTCAGATCACTCTGCTATAGTCTCGCCAACTGTAAAAGGTATGTATGAATCAAAATGGGGATCATGGCCTTTAATGCGACATGCTCCCAATTATGGCCCATATGATAAAATGAATGAAAGAAAGTACTATTGTCATATTGTTCCAGAAGTAATATATGGTCGCATAAATTGTGACGATGTAACTATTAAAAACACGTCTAGTTATTACATGGCGACAATAAATTATTCAAATAATATAAGAATGGAATATACAATTCTTAATCCAAAAGGGGATGATGCTGTGGAAGATGGACGTGCTATAATAAATGAAACTTTAGGAAATGGTCTAAATATAACATTTACAAAAACTGGTATTTATGAAATATATTTGTATTTCTACAACAAATTTAATGAGTTAATAGGTGAATTTTCTGGTGATACTTTTGTAATTGATAGAAGATGAGAAAAATATTGTTAATTGCACTTTCAATGGTGCTCGTATCTGTTTCATGTGAAAAAAGTAATGATATTGAGGAAAATCCCAATATCATTACGCGTGTGCAAGATGGTAAGGGAAAAGTGTTCTTGGAAAATGGAACTTTTGTAGATGCAAATCTCAATTATACTCAAGAGCAACTTGTTAATGCTCTTAATAGTTATGAATGGGAACGTGAATATTCTTTCTATTATGATAACAATTGGATTTCTGATAAAAAAGAGATTGATTGCTTACCTACAAAGATACATACAAACGGTATAATAGAAGATGCTTATGTTACTCCTGATGATATTTGGACATTCTCTATATCTGGAAAAAAAATAACTGCAAATTTAAAAGTTAATGTTTGGTCAAGTGCAGGACCTACATCGAAGACATTTACAGTTATTTCTCTTGATATGTCAAATAACTCTGGGCGTATAGTTATGGATGAAAAAATTAATAATGATGTTGAAGGCTTCAATACTTCATCTTTATATGCAAGAATGGTTTGGAAAGCTATCATTCCTTAAAAATATATGATATGAAAAATTTACTATATTTTGTTTTTGCCCTGTTCACAATAATGTGTGTTTCTTGCAGTAAAAGTGATGACTATGATAAAGCCCCTAACAGGGTAACACGCGTGCAAGATGGTAAGGGAAAAGTGTTCTTAGAAAATGGTATTCTTGTTGATGCTAATCTTAATTATACTCAAGAACAACTTGTTAATGCCCTTAACAGTTATGAGTGGGAGCGTGAATATTGTTTCTATTATGATAATCATAAGGTTTCTGAGAAAACAGATATCCATGGCTTGCCAACAAAAATTCATAAAGACGGAACGTTGGATAATCTATTAAATACCATTTTTGATGAATGGACTTACTCTGTTTCAGGGAAGCAAGTAATAGCAGAAAGAAAATACAATTACGCTTCAAGTTATTCTGGAATATTAACAAGAACCTATACTGTTATTGCAATAGACTTATCAAAGAATTCTGGACGTATTATTATGGAAGAAAAAAGGGAGGATGAAATACCTGAATTTGATTTGAATTCTCTATATGCAAGAATGGTATATAAAGCTATTATTCCGTAATAAAGTATAGGTAATGAGGAAAAAACTCTTTGTATTTTTCTCCTTTATAACATTATCGATGGGGGCAACAACGCTTAACAGCAAGCATGTTGCCCCTGCTGATAGTGGCAAGTTGGCAAAGGAGGTACAACTCGAAAATGTTGTTGTATATGGCAGCAGAAATAATTTTGGTGTGAAGTCATCGCAGATGAGTGCTGTGTCTATAAACCAACAGCAAATAATGTCAGTTCCCGTATTCTTTGGCGACCCTGATGTATTGAAATCTCTTCAAAAATTCCCAGGTGTTCAGTCGGGAACAGAAGGAACGGCAGGTGTTTTTGTGCGTGGTGGTGATTACGACCAGAACTATATCACTCTCGATGGTTCGGCATTATATAATGCAGAACACTTACAAGGATATGTAAGCGCAATTAATCCCGATGTTGTGCAAAATATAAATTTCTACAGAGGAGCCTTCCCGGCTCGTTATGGTTCACGATTATCAAGTGTTATTGATGTTGGAATAAAGGAAGGAGACTTTAACAAATATCATGGTTTGCTTAGTCTTGGCATGCTTTCTGGTCGTATGCAGGCAGAAGGACCAATTTGGAAAGGACATACTTCTTTTAATGTTGCAGCGAGAATGTCGTATTTCAACCTTATAGCAAAGCCAGTACTGAAACACTATTACGACCGTCCTGCAGCATTGCAGCCTTATTCAAACATGGGATATTACGACATTACAGCAAAGGTGGTTCATAAGTTTAATGAGCAGAACCGTTTTTCTGTATTGTTCTATTATGGAAACGACACCAACAACGAATCGCCTACACAAAACTACAAGTACGAAAACACTATAGACGACCCACGTGTGCTGACATCCATGCAGTCATGTGAAGAAGGCTATCGCTCAACAACAAGTGAGAGCAAATGGAATAATCTGCTTACAAGCATATATTATACCACATTTTTCAACTCCAACCATCGTTTGAACATTAATATCAACTACAGTCAGTATCTATATGATTTATCTATCAAAAACACTATTGATGATAAGATAAACGACCTGTATAGATTGTATTATTTACGCAACGAGAAAAACAGCATCACATCACATTCGGGTATTAAAGACCTTGCACTAACTGCCGATGCTTTATTCAGCATAGGAAATACACACGACCTGCGTTATGGATTAAAATTGTCACGTCAATGGCTTGCACCATATACCAAAGTGTTCAAGGATTCCGAGATACAACGGTTTGCTGGAGGACTAAACTATGATGGAGATGTCTCGCTACTTGACCCTCAATATAAAATAACACAAGAACATGTTGACTATAAAAGTGGTGAGGAGCTATACATAAATAATCTTACACTCTATGCAGAAGATGATTTTTCCATATTAAGCAAGTTGAAGCTAAACTATGGTATTCGCTTCGGTATGTATAATGTTACAGGTAAGTCATATTTTGCAGTAGAACCACGTGCTTCATTACGATACCTAATAACCGACAGACTATCTGTAAAAGCATCATACTCAAATATGACTCAGGGCATTCATCGTCTTGTGACAAACAATTTAGTTATGCCAAGTGATATTTGGGTGCCTATAACAAAAGATATTCCTCTGATGAAAAGTAATCTTTACGGATTAGGGTTGAATTATGATATCTGTGGTTTTAATATTGCTGCTGAAGGTTACTACAAGACATTGGATAATGTTTTGGAATATAGAAATGGTGCTACTTATTTTGTAAACGACCAGAACTGGCAAGAAATTGTTGCTTTGGGAAAAGGCAGAAGTTATGGTGTAGAATTGCTTATAGAAAAGAAAATAGGTAAAACTACAGGCTGGCTGTCATATACATGGTCGAAGGCATTACGCAAATTCGATCGTCCAGGTGATGAACTGAATGGTGGAAAGGAGTTCTATGCATCAACCGACCGTAGGAATAACCTTTCATTAAACGTAAGCCATCATTTTACGCTATCAAGCAAAGTGGCGCTTGATATTAGTGCATCATGGAGTTATCAAACAGGAAGAAGAGGTACTGTGCCATACGCAATAACCTATGGACAGAGTTTTTGCGAAAAATATAATAGCATTCCTGTTATTGCTTATGGAGAGACTTTGTTTTCCGTTATCGGTTGGATGAACACTAAAGGTACTAATATTTATAGAGAAAAATTCAATAATGACACAGGTGTTGCCCAAACATTCCATACATTCCGCAATATCAACGATTTCAAGTTGCCGGATACCCATCATCTTGACATCAATACAAACTTGTCTATAAAGCATAAGCTTGGTGAAACAATATTGGGAATAGGTGTATATAATGTTTATAACCAGTATAACATAAGCAATGTATATATTGGTTACAGTAATAATCAGGCTGTATTAAAAGGCATTTGTCCATTCCCATTTATGCCATCAATAAGTATTACGCAAAAGTTTTAAGCTATGAAAATTTCATCTCACAAACTCAACTTCTCTTATATTCAAGAAGTTATAAGAATACTCTTATTTGCCCTCTCAAAAGCTATTGTCAAAGGACAAAATGCAGAAGAAAGAACACTCGTTTTGTATATGCAAGATTTCTCCAGTTGGTTAGCCCACTCCTATCGGAGGGGGATGGGGGAGGCTGCTATATGTTTTCCAATTTTAATTATTGCCCTTTTTACAAGTTGTGAGAAGGAGATAGAGTTTAACACCCAATACGAGAATGGCATTGCGGTGTATGCAGTTGCGATACCTAATGATCCTTTTTCTTTGAAAATATCAAGAAGCTTCACAGTGAACGATAACCCGAAGATGATATTTTCAAATTATTCAGCTTATTATAAAGAAATAGATTCTTTATATCGTTCTCAAATTGTTATAAAAGATGCAACTGCAGAAATTTTAGTCAATAACAAAGATAGATATACTTTGCATTATAACACGGAGAGTCCGTATGATTATTCCTGTGATTATATCCCTAAGGAAGGAGATAATATTGCAATAAGTGTAAAAGCTCCAGATTATAAGGATGTATATGCAACAGCGAAGGTGGAAACGCCACAAAAAATAGACATTGTAAAAACAGAAATCCTCAATAAAGAAAATGAATATGACGGCTCACTCACCTATGGTGACCCACGTGAGGAATTCGGAGTTGATACGGTAATGCTTATCACTATGAAGATAAAAGATGATCCTTCAATGCATAATTTTTACAGGTTAAGAATACGTGGAGTAGCCGAGGGAGAAGAAGAAATGCTTCCTGGATATTCACATGAATACTACAATATATCAGATTTATTCACGTCGGATGACATTATCTTTATGGACAGCCAGCTAACAAAATCTTATGCGGGAATGAAAGCGGGCATGACCAATGTTTTTGATGACCATCTGTTTAATGGACAGGAATATACGTTTACTGTTGAAACCAGAAAAAGATTTGGAAAGAATCCGCGTGTAATCGTTGATTTACAGTCAATAAGTCAGGATTTATATTATTTCCTGAAATCATATATGCTATTCCGAATTTCAACAGACGATGTTTACACCACCCCTGTAGGACTATATAGCAACATAGAAAATGGTTGGGGAATCTTTGGAACTCTAAGTAGTGACCAACATGTGATATACTATTAGGAACAAGAACCTACTCGACCTCCAAAAGGGAAGGGCTATCCAATATGCAGAGAAAAATTGACGATAATTTGCGGTAATTATACGTCGAGACAGAAAAACTTGTTGAGAATACAACGCATTGGGATTAAACGTTCTTGTTGCGGACAGAAATGAAATGAGGATGCAGATTTGCATCCTCATTTTTGTGACTTCTCTTTAAATCAAGGATATAGAAGTCTATGACGCTAAGGTTAATAAGCTTTTTCGTGTACTCCCTTGACTGCACGACCTGATGGGTCGTTGATATTCTTGAATGAGGCATCCCACGCAAGGGCTTCGGCTGTTGAACAGGCTACACTTGGGATAGAAGGAACAGAACGTGCAGCACTGTCACTTGGGAAGTGTTCTGCAAAGATAGAACGGTAATAGTATTCTTCTTTGTTCTGTGGTGGGTTGATAGGGAAACGCTCTGCAGCATGTGCCATCTGCTCATCGCTAACGGCAGAGGCTGTAATCTGTTTGAGCGTGTCAATCCAACTGTAGCCAACTCCATCAGAGAACTGCTCTTTCTGTCGCCATGCTACTTCGGCAGGAAGCATATCAGAGAATGCTTCACGTACAACTTTCTTTTCAACAGTTTCACCTGGGCACATTTTCAGCTCAGGATCAATATTCATTGCTACATCGAGGAACTCTTTGTCGAGGAAAGGAACACGTCCTTCTACTCCCCATGCAGCAAGACTCTTGTTGGCTCTCAAACAATCATACATATATAGTTTGGAGAGTTTTCTTACTGTTTCCTTATGGAACTCGTCAGCATTAGGTGCCTTGTGAAAATACAGATAGCCTCCAAAGATTTCATCTGCTCCCTCACCAGAGAGAACCATCTTGATACCCATTGACTTGATGACTCGTGCAAGCAGATACATAGGTGTAGAGGCACGGACAGTTGTCACGTCATAGGTCTCAATGAAATAGATTACATCACGGATGGCATCAAGACCTTCCTGAATGGTGTAGTTTATTTCGTGGTGTACTGTTCCGATGTGTTCGGCTACAAGACGGGCTTTGGCAAGGTCGGGGGCTCCTTTAAGACCTACGGCAAAAGAATGAAGGCGGGGCCACCATGCTTTTGTTTCTCCATTGTTCTCTACACGATGTTCTGAGTATTTCTCAGCAATGGCAGAGATAACGGATGAGTCAAGACCACCTGAGAGAAGAACGCCATAGGGAACATCGCTCATAAGCTGACGTTTAACAGCATCGGTAAGAGCTTCACGTATATCCTCAACGGCTGATTTCTCTTTATATTCTTTCTCGGCTTTAGTTTCGGCTTTCTGTTTAGGGACTGGTGTTTCTGTCATCCACTTGCGTGAATAGTATTTTTTCATCTCGGGTTTTGTGCAAGCATCCTTACGCTCCGAATAAACGTAATGTCCAGGCAAGAAAGGCTCATAGCTGTCACATTGTCCTTCGAGAGCCTTAAGTTCAGATGCTACATACACTTTTCCATCGTTGTCATATCCTATATACAATGGGATAACACCGATGGTGTCGCGAGCAATAAGGAAGCAGTCGTCTTCTACATCGTAGAGAGCAAACGCAAAGATGCCGCTGAGCTGTTCAATTAATGCTGGCAGTTCGGCAGGATTCTTGCCTTTTGCTTTCCAGTCACGATACAGAGCAAGGATAACCTCGCAGTCGCTTCCTGTTTGAAATGAGTAGTTAGAATAAGTTTTGCGAATATTCTGATGATTGTAAATCTCTCCATTTACCGCCAATACTTCTTTTTTATCGGGCGAAAACAAGGGCTGTTTGCCTGATTCTGGGTCAACAATACTCAATCGCTCGTGAGCAAGGATAGCACTTCCTCCGCAATAGATACCACTCCAGTCAGGACCGCGATGACGTATTTTCTGACTCATTCTCAATGCTTTTTGTCTAAGTTCAGGAGTTTGTTCCTGAATGTTGAAAATTGATACAATTCCACACATATATTTTTTCTTTTATTGGTTTATTTATAATAACCCCATGCGACCATACCTGGGAGCATGGGGTTTAAAAACAGGCTCTTATAAGGATAAGCCAAAGATAAAAAATGTTTTTTCAGTACTTGGATTTGCGGTTATTCCTGCAAAGATTGGAATACAGAAATGATCGTTTATTTTTATGTCTTTTGTAGCCTTTATACCTACGTTTGTCACGGCAAAGCCGTTGGCGTTGGCATAGAAACTTGTTGCGTATGGTACTGCTCCTATTGTTGCTGTCCACTCGCATGAAGCAAGTTTGAAAGGCACAGAAGCTTCAAAGTATGATGAGTAAGCTCGCTTACCGTCTTTGTTCACACCGTCATTACCTGCGAAAATGGTGTACCAGTTAAGAGAAACAACTCCAAAATCATAACCTGTGTTAGCTTCAAACACATGAGATGTTTTATGAGCTTCATAAGCGAAATAACGCTCGTTGGGGGTATTGAACCAATAATCGGTAACTCCAATATGGAAACCACCTATTGTGTAGGCAGCTGTGATATCGAATTCTTTTGTATCGTCTTTATCAGAAAGACCAACACTTCCCCATGCTGTTAGCGATACGCCTTTGTAGGCAATACCTAATGTGGGTTGTACCGACACATCGCCTAACTCTTGTCCACGCCATATATACTGATTTACGATATCAGCACCAATGGTCGTTTCTATTTCATCCTGTGCGCACATTATTACTGGCGCAACCATAGCCAAAAGGCATAAAATATGTTTTTTCATGATCTTATAATATTATGTTTTAGTTATAGCAACTCTCACCATGTTCATAGATGTCGAGTCCTTCTTCTTCAATACGCTTGTCAACACGCAGACCTGCAATCTTCTTGACTGTTCCGAAGAGGATGATACCACAGCCAGCAGCCCAGAGGTCAATAACGATGATGCCGAATGTCTGAGCACCGAGGAATCCAAATCCGTGTCCGTAGAGACAACCGTCGCTAAGAGAGAATACTCCTGTAAGGAGAGTACCGATGATACCGCAGATACCATGAACAGAACTTGCACCTACAGGGTCGTCGATGTGTAGTTTCTGATCAATAAATTCAATACCGAATGGTAGGGCGATACCACAAACCAAACCAATGATAACTGCTCCAACAGGACTTACCATGTCGCATCCTGCTGTGATACCAACCAATCCTGCTAGCACACCGTTCAGGGTGAGTGAGAATGATGGCTTGCCGTATCTGAACCATGTGATGAACATAGTAGCTATACCTCCTGCTACAGCTGCAAGGTTAGTGGTGAGGAATACGTGAGAGATAGCAACTCTGTTTACTTCGCCACTTGCTGCAAGCTGAGAGCCAGGGTTGAAACCAAACCATCCAAACCATAGGATGAACACACCAAGGGCTGCTATTGTAAGGTTGTGACCAGGAATAGCGTTACTGCTACCATCCTTACGATACTTACCAAGACGAGGGCCAAGGAAGATTGCGCCAATCAAAGCAAGTACACCACCTACAGAATGCACAATGGCACTACCTGCGAAGTCGTGGAAGATAGCTCCGAAATGAGTCATCATGAAACTTGTCTCGTCAGCATTGCAAAGCCAACCGCCTCCCCATGTCCAGTGACCTTCTACAGGATAGATAAATAATGATATGAAGAGAGAGTAGATACAATACATTGAGAACTTTGTTCTCTCTGCCATGGCTCCTGAAACGATTGTTGCTGATGTAGCACAGAAAACGGTTTCGAAAATAAGGAATCCTTCTGTTGGCAGACCAGCATCACTCTTATAGAAAGAGATGTCGCCAAAGTTTGGCATACCGATAAACCCTTGACCATCAGAACCAAACATAAAGCCGAAGCCGATGAACCAGAATAAGATAGAACCAAACATGAAATCAACGAAGTTCTTGAAAAGAATGTTTGCAGTGTTCTTACTACGGGTAAATCCTGCTTCGCATAGTGCAAATCCTGGCTGCATGAAGAATACAAGCATTGCTGCAAGCAGCATCCAAATGGTATCTATTGAAATACTTAAATCTGTCATAATAGTGTTGTGTTTGTGTTATTGTTATCCCCTCATACGAGAGATTTTAAAAGGAGTGTATTATTTTTCTTTTTCTGCATTATATAATGCAATGTCTCCTCTTTCTCCTGTTCTTATCCTGACTGTATCCTCTACTGGGATAACAAAGATACGACCATCACCGATTTCGCCTGTTTGGGCAGCTTTGGTTACGGCTTGAATGGTGCGCTCTACGTTCTTGTCTCTTACTACAATGTTGAGCAACACACGCTCGATACTACTTGTGTCGTACATCACGCCACGGTAGATTCTCGCTTGTCGCATCTTTCCTTCACCTCTTACATCATAATAAGAGAACCATTCGATGTCGGCTGCAAGCAATGCTTCCTTTACATCATCGAATTTCGTCTTTCGGATGATAGCTTCAATCTTTTTCATCTTTTACCTCTCTTTTTAATGGTTTATTACTTATTTTGCTTTCACTTTGATATGTTGTTGGTGCAAAGTTATGTCTTTTTGTCAATGAAAACAATATTATGGTTTCTTTTTGTTAGTTGAAAATAGAAGAAAGTTTTGAATATTAATCAAATAAGGTTGTTTTGCTTACAGATTGAAATAAATCTGCATACAAATACTTTTAAATTGTTATTTTTCTGTAATTTCAACTATTGTTTTGATGTTTATTTTTGGAGATTTGTCGCAAACTGTTGTATATTTGCACTTGTAAATGAACAAATAGTTATCGTATTTACATAATTTGATTGCAAAATGACACAAAACGTTGAATTTACCAAGATGCATGGGGCAGGTAACGACTATATATATGTCAATACCTTAAAATATAAAATTCCCAATCCGAGTGCAGCAGCCATTAAGTGGAGTGCTTCGCATACGGGTATTGGTAGCGACGGATTGGTGCTCATTGGCGAAGCATCTCCTGGTAGCGGAGCAGATTTCTCAATGCGTATTTTTAATGCTGATGGAAGTGAAGCTATGATGTGTGGAAATGCAAGTCGTTGCATAGGAAAATATTTATTTGAACGTGGATTAACCAACAATACAAACATAAAACTTGAAACCCGCTCGGGCATCAAAACGTTGCAGTTGCATATCAGCCATAATACTGTTCGCTCAATAACTGTCGATATGCTGGCTCCTCGTTTTGATGTTCCAGAGCAATTTGACGTTGAATGTGGAACGTTGAACGTTCAAGATTATCTCCCTCGTTTTGAATCTTGCACCGACAAGTCGAAAGCAAGCACTCAGTCGGTGACCTCCGGTTCAATGTTCGTGTCTATGGGTAATCCGCATTATGTGATTTTTGTAGATGATATATCAACTGTTGATGTGGCTGCTTTAGGAAGTAAATTGGAATATCATCCTGCTTTCCCAGAGCGTTGCAACATTGAGTTTGCTCAGATATTAAATAGAGACGAGATAAGAACCCGTGTGTGGGAGAGAGGCAGTGGAATAACTATGGCTTGTGGTACGGGTGCCTGTGCTACGGCTGTAGCTGCTGCTTCTTTAAATCTTGCTTCACGCAAGAGCAGTATCATTATGGATGGTGGTACGCTTAAGATTCATTGGGATGAGGTTACTGATCATGTTATGATGAGTGGTCCGGCAGAATTTGTTTTTGATGGTAAAATAAAACTTCCTGAGGAATAATTTAATAGTAACAAACTTAACAACAAAATAGAAGAATATGGCATTAATCAACGAACACTTCCTGAAGCTTCCAGGCAATTACCTCTTTCAGGATATTGCCAAAAGAGTGAAAGCCTATAAGGTTTCACATCCAAAGAAGCGTGTTATCAGCTTAGGTATTGGTGATGTTACCCGTCCTTTGTGTCCTGCTGTTATAGAGGCTATGCACAAGGCTGTTGAGGAGATGGCTACCCAAGCTACTTTCCGTGGCTATGGTCCTGAAAGAGGATACGATTTCCTTCGTGAGGCTATTATTAAAAATGATTACCTCACTCGTGGTGTACATCTTGATAAGGACGAGATCTTCGTTAATGACGGTGCCAAGAGTGACACAGGTAATATCCAGGAGATTGTGAGATGGGATAATAATATCGGTGTTACTGACCCAATATACCCTGTTTATATAGATAGTAATGTGATGATTGGTCGTGCTGGCGTTTTCGAGAATGGCAAGTGGAGCAATGTTGCTTATATGCCTTGTACTGCAGAAAACGACTTCGTACCACAGATTCCTGATCATCGTGTTGACATGATCTATCTTTGCTATCCTAATAATCCAACAGGAACAGTATTGCGCAAAGAGGAACTTCGTAAATGGGTAAACTATGCTTTGCGTAATGATAGTATCATCTTTTATGATGCTGCTTATGAAGCTTATATTCAGGATGAGGATATTCCTCACTCAATTTATGAGATAAGAGGTGCCCGTAAGGTGGCAATAGAATTTAGAAGTTATTCTAAAACTGCTGGTTTCACTGGTGTGAGATGTGGCTATACTGTTGTTCCAAAGGAACTTACCGCTTCTACTATCGATGGCAGAAGAATTGCTTTGAATCAGATCTGGGATCGTCGCCAAAGCACAAAGTTCAATGGCACAAGCTATATTTCTCAACGTGCTGCTGAGGCTATATATACTCCAGAAGGTAAGGAACAGGTAAAGGCTACTATAGCCTATTACATGGAGAATGCCTGCATTATGCGCACAGAACTTACCAAACTTGGTTTTCAGGTGTTCGGAGGTGAGAATGCTCCTTATCTCTGGGTTAAGACTCCTAATAATACTCCTTCATGGAAATTCTTCGAGGAAATGCTTTATGGTGCCAGCGTAGTATGTACTCCTGGTGTGGGCTTTGGTCCTTCAGGCGAAGGCTATGTGCGCCTTACTTCCTTTGGAGAACGCGAAGATTGCATAGAGGCAATGAAGCGAATAAAGGAATGGATAGGATAAAACCTCCCTCCCCGCTCCCCCCTGCAGGGGGAGAGCCTCGCTACACTCAGTTGTGAATGAGGGACAGGTAATATAAATATTGAAATATTAAAGCGCTGTGCTTTTAAATCAACCTTTCTAACTACAAATTCGTCTTTAGAATTTGGCCCTCCCCCTGCAGGGGGGAGCGGGGAGGGAGGTTGTTAATTAAAGACAGAACAACCACAAAAAATAGAAAAAACTTATGGTAAACTTAAGATTTGATGCAGTTGCAGCGGCTTCACGTAAGAAGCCAATTGAAGTACTCACACCCGAAGAGCGTCCTTCTGAGATCTTTGGCAAGAAAGTTTTCAATCGTCAGCGTATGTACAAGTATCTTCCTGCTGATGTATATGCAAAGCTTGTTGATGTCATTGACAATGGTGCTCGTCTTGATCGTTCTATTGCAGACGAAGTAGCAAAAGGTATCAAGCAATGGGCTGATGAGAATGGTGTTACTCATTACACTCACTGGTTTCAGCCTCTTACCGAAGGTACAGCCGAAAAGCACGATGCTTTCATTGAGCACGATGGCAAGGGTGGCATGATAGAGGAGTTCTCAGGAAAGCTTCTTGTCCAGCAGGAACCAGATGCATCAAGTTTCCCATCAGGAGGTATTCGTAATACTTTCGAGGCTCGTGGCTATAGCGCATGGGATCCTACATCTCCTGTATTTATTATTGACGATACTCTTTGTATTCCTACTATTTTCATTTCTTACACAGGTGAGGCTCTCGACTATAAGGCTCCTCTTCTTCGTGCCCTTCATGCTGTTAACGTAGCAGCTACTGATGTGTGCCACTATTTCTATCCTGATGTAAAGAAAGTAACAAGCAACCTTGGATGGGAGCAGGAATATTTCCTTGTTGATGCTGACCTCTATGCTGCTCGTCCTGACCTCATGCTTACTGGTCGTACTCTTATGGGTCATGATAGTGCTAAGAACCAGCAGATGGACGACCACTATTTCGGTACTATCCCAGAGCGTGTGCAGGCATTTATGAAAGAGCTTGAACTTGAGGCTCTTGAACTTGGTGTTCCTTGCAAGACACGTCATAATGAGGTTGCTCCTAACCAGTTTGAGCTCGCTCCAATCTTCGAAGAAACTAACCTTGCTGTTGACCACAACATGCTTCTCATGTCTATCATGAAGAAGATTGCCCGTAAACACGGCTTCCAGGTGCTTCTCCACGAAAAACCATTCGATGGTATCAATGGTTCTGGTAAGCACAATAACTGGAGTCTTTCTACTGATACAGGTGTATTGCTCCATGGTCCTGGTAAGACTCCTGTCGAGAACCTGCGTTTTGCTGTGTTCATCGTAGAAACTCTTATGGGTGTTTATCGTCATAATGGATTGCTCAAGGCTTCTATTATGAGTGCAACAAATGCACATCGTCTGGGTGCTAACGAGGCACCACCTGCAATCATCTCAAGCTTCCTTGGTAAGCAGCTTAGCGATTTGCTCGATCACATTGAGAAGGCTGATAAGAAAGACCTCTTTAAGTTTGAAGGTAAGAAGGGTGTTGATATTGATATTCCTGAGATTCCAGAGATTATGCTCGACAACACCGATCGTAACCGTACATCACCATTCGCTTTCACAGGTAACCGTTTTGAGTTCCGTGCTGTTGGTTCTGAGGCTAACTGTGCATCAGCAATGATAGTATTGAATACAGCTGTTGCTGAGGCTCTTACTGATTTCAAGGCACGTGTAGATGCTCTCTTGGCAAAGGGCGAAGACAAGTTCTCGGCTATTCTTGATGTTCTTCGTGAGGATATCAAGACCTGCAAGCCTATCCATTTCGATGGCAATGGCTATAGCGACGAATGGGTTGTTGAGGCTGGTAAGCGTGGCTTGGATTGCGAAAAATCTTGTCCTGTAATCTTTGAGCGCTATCTCGATGCTGAGAGCGTTAAGATGTTCAGCGATATGAACGTTATGCAGAAGAATGAACTTGAGGCACGCAATGAGGTTAAATGGGAAACCTACACCAAGAAGATTCAGATTGAGGCTCGTGTGATGGGCGACCTGACAATGAACCACATCATCCCTGTAGCTACACACTATCAGAGTCAGTTGGCAAAGAATGTTCAGAACATGATTGATATCTTTGGTAAGGACGACGCTTTTGTTCTTTCTGAGCGTAACATTGCTCTCATCCGTGAGATTGCTGAGCGCACAAGTATTATTGAGCGTGGTGTAGAAGATCTTGTTAATGCTCGTAAGGTAGCCAACAAGATTCTTGATGAACACGACAAGGCAATAGCTTATCATGATACCGTAGAACCTAAGATGGACGAGATTCGTTATCACATCGACAAGCTCGAACTCATTGTTGCTGATGAGTTGTGGCCATTGCCAAAATATAGAGAATTACTCTTCATCAGATAAAAATACTCTTCACTAAAAGAGATTTTATAAACAATCTATTTCTTTTATTGGTTGTTTAAGTTTGTTGGCTGGGGGTTTCGTGAGAAAACCCCAGCCTTTTTAATATTGAACCGAAGGTCATAAAAATGTAATAATACGTTACCAGTAACATCCTAAATTCATCCTAAAGGCATCCTAAGACCATCCAAAAGGAATGTATAGAATGTAAAGTAAACTTTTTTCGGTATCTCTAACCTGTTAGAGTCTTTTAATTCTAAAAAAAATGCAATGGTAAAGATAGAGTGTAGATAAAATGTTGTAATGTTAAATAATATTAATAGAGAGGGTAAAAAAGATTATTTTTTTAGTAACCGATGTATATAAAAACTATATTTGTAAAATGAATGACTTGTGGGTGATATCTTATTGATTTTCAAGTCACTATTCGAGTTAAATAATTTATGAATCATTAAACATATAATGCTTATGAGGAAACATTTACTTTTTTTAGTTGCTTTATTTTTAATGGTAGCAATAGGTGCAAGAGCCGACGACAAAAGCATTAATACCACATCTGGCGGTTCAAATGAATGGACTTTTACTATGCCAGAAAAAGATGTTGTTTTGGCAATAACCTATACTGATGGTACTACCGCTATTGTAGAGATTAAGGATAAGAAAGTGAAGAAGGTTACATGGTACGACCTTAGTGGTCGTAAGTTGCCTGCTGAACCAAAGAAGTCGGGTATCTACATTAAAGACGGCAAGGCTGTTGTTGTTAAGAAATAGTGTTTTCATGCGTTAGAGTGTGAAAACAGAGTGTTAACCTATAAAAACTAAAGGAATATGAGATTTTTTACCAAGATAATACTTTTGTTTGTTGGAGGACTTACAACATCTATTGGCGCATTTGCACAGAATAGCATAAAGAATGTACCTGCTGGATGGGAAGTAAAGGTTGGGGATAATACAGTAACAGTTACAAATGGTGTTACTGCTCCTATTACTGCTGGTCAAACTGTTCGCATTATCAACAACTCTGGCAAAGATGTTAGAGAGATTGTTGTTGCCAAGAAAGGTGCAGAAACGTCTTTCGAAGGTGCTTCTGCTATAGGACTTGCGAGTACAGTAAAGCTAAAGAGTGATCATGATGCTAAACTCTTACTGAAAACTACTGGTAATAATGAAAGTGGTAGGGAAGAAGGTGGTAAGGGTAATGTTGCGGGTATTCTGAGCGAGATAAACGAGAATGGTGAGGTTATTAAGCCTGTTGCCTGGGATTTCGATTGGGATGATTTCATTGCTACTTTACCGTCTAATCAGCAAGCTTTTATTAAAGGAATAAAGGACGATCTTGTATTGTCTTTGCCATATATCTATCCTATTGGTGATAAGTGGTTGTGGATGATCAAGTGTAATCTTGAATATGCAGGTGATTTTGAGACCGCACCAACTATGGCTAAGGAACAGTATGGCTTGGATTGGGAAACAGAAGTTTTGCCACTTATGAGCGAAACTGTTGATAACTATATCGATACTCATCGTCGCCACTATCTCGTACGGGTATCTGATGGAGCCATTTTCCCTTGGATAAATGCACCAGAGAAGCAAAGAGGAATAAGAGGTGATTATATGAGTCCTGAAGATTTATATGGCGTTGTAGAACCTTATGGAGATGGCGATTCTATTGTTTATATAAATAAAGACCGTCAGATAGTTCTTCTCTATGCAACTATTGCTGGTCTGCAGGAAAAGGTTATCAGTCCTTCAGAGGGTGAATATACCAAAGCAATGTTCGTTGCTCCAACAAAAGATGGACATATAGGTACAATCCTCACCAACGAAACAACTATGAGTGCTCAAAACTGTCATGGAGTGGGTGAGGCTTGCGTTTTTTCTCTTGATGGAACAAAGAAAACTATTGGAGCATATAGAAGATATACAGAAAACGATGGAACTCATGCCAAGGAAGATGAAATACGTGATGAAAGAGAACTTTGTGCTCTGAATGGCACTCTCTATTATATCACTCGTGCCGAAAACAGTAATGCGGCAGAACTAAGAGAAGTTCTTATTTCTGAAGATGGAGTTACTACAAGTGATGTTAAGGCCTCATGGGCAAACGCAAATCCAGATGAGTATGATGGATACGAACTTCATAACGGTATAACAGGTATTCCTTGGCCTGTATTCCATTCTAAAGAGGGCAAGATGATGTGGGGAGCTGGACAAGAATTGAATATTTTTAACCCAGCAGCTACACCTGCATACACTATTGTTAATCGTCCAGAGCATTATGCACATGGTTTGGGAGATTATTATAATGGTATTGCCTATGTTCTTGACGGTTATGATGATTCTTCTACAGGTAATGATCCAGGAGTAATTTATAATAATTCTTTCCCTGTAAAGGCATGGATCTGTGATTTGTCAAAGGCTGCTGCTGAGGAATTGAATATAGACTGGAGCGGACTTACTAATGAAGAGAAGGATGTTGTCAGCTATCAAGACATTCATTGGCGCTATTGGGGTGGTGAGATGATGTTCTATGGAACAGCAACTCTTACGAAAGATAACAAAAAGATTCAATACGTGATTCCTGTTACTGGCGAGAATAAGGGTAAGGTATCAATTCTAAAAGGTGGTGAAACTAGAATCACAAGTGTTATTACACTCAAAAAGTAATATATATCAAGCCAAGTATAACAAAACGGCTGCACAATCAAAGTGCAGCCGTTTTTAGTTGTTTAATCTTTCAGCGAGTACGTTACAGTGGTAACAACGCGTACTTTCTTAATATATGGAGTGTTGTTGTCGCGGTTGTCAATAGAAAACTGCCCTTGGTCGGCACTAACAATCTTGTTGAGTGTTGAGCGGCTATTGGTGGCAAACTGTTGAGCAGTTTTCTCAGCATTGGCAATGGCCTCTTCCATCATCTTTGGTTTCATCTTGCGGAAGGAAACATACTCATAAGTGATAGGATTTTCGTAATCACCAGCTACGATGGCTACTCCTTGTTTTAGCAGTTCACCTTGTCGTGCAATGATGCTTCGCACTTGATCAACATTATTTGATGTTACAGTAATTACAAGTGTTACGTTATAGCGATAAGGACGATTGTTGTCGGAATACTGCTCGGCAGAAAGGTCGATAACCTTAGGGGCATTGATGCTAATCTCTGACTCCTTAATGCCATTGGCAATAAGGAAGTTTTTTATAGTTCTTTGTTTCTGACCAATACGTGTGTAGAGTTCAGGCAAATCGTTACCCAGTTCTTTTGATACTATTGGCCATGTTACCTTGTCGGCTTTTACTTCTTTCTCGGAAAGACCTTTTACTGTTACCTTGCGGTCTTTGTTGGTGAAGTTGTCGAAACCTCCTTTGATGCACAAGCCTAAAACTATAATGCCTACGGCAATGATAGCGGCAGAAATGATCTTTTCTTTCATAATATTCGATATTTAGAATTGATTATGTGTGCAAAACTACTGCAAAGAGCAGAGAGTGTCAAGGGAATTTCCCTATACTTGGTTAGGGGTTTCGCTATGACACCAGTCCTATGACACCAATACTTGCAGCGAGAAATATCAAACAGAGGATAGCCGATAGGAACAGAGCAAAGAGAATTTTAAAGAAAGACGGTATGAACTTTCCTCCGAAGAGCTGTAGGAAGTCAATAACAATAACTATAATCGTCCATGTTACAGGGAAACTATAGAAACTATCTTTCTCCCATGTGATGATGCTGTATATTGTGCCAAGAGCAAGAAGCTGTGCAGCAATATACATCTGACAGAAGAAATGTTCGTAAAGGGTGAGTTTTATGCCTTGACGGTTTCTTCTAAATAAGATGAAACAACATATAGCAAGAGCCGAATGGATGAGCAGCAGCGTAAAGGCACGATGGTTATCATTATTGAGATAGTTTGATACTTTGTAACCGCTCATAGCTATTTTCTGACTTCGTCTCGGCAGACTCCTGTCTATGATGAATGTTTGTCCATCTACCTTTGTAGAGTCTAATTTCTCAGGGTTATGTGAGGTTATCTTTATAGATCCTTTTTCTTCGTCTTGATTATTTTGTGGTGCAATAGCAAAGGTGAAGATACTGAAGATGGCTGCTGTGATGAACAACAGTTTTACTGGTGGGAAATAAGGCTGCCTACGTCCTGCAAGATAGTCGTTTATCATAAAACCAGGACGAGTGAAAAGGTGCAGTAGTGTTCGTGGCATACTTCTGTTGCCCCATCCCCACAGTTCCATTATATTGCTTATAACGCTTTTTATAGTGAATCGTTCCACCTTACAGCCCTGTCCACATTGTGGGCAGTAGTTGCCTGTGTATTCTGTAGCACAGTTTTTGCATGTGTGCTTTTCCCATGTGCTTGTGTCAGGGATGGAATACGGATTTTGCATCCATGATATGATGCGTTGATATAATGATTTTGCACGTAAAATGATGTTCATAGCTAAATATTGCTTTAGTTAGGTACGAAGGTACATATTTCTTTTTATAATGTTTATATTAATTCATTATTTTTAGGTATTGTGGTAGTAAAATGATGTTTTTACCTTTGCAGCTCAAATAATAAATAGGAAGTATAGCACAAATATTATGGTAAAAAGAACAATCGGAGTGGTTTTACTGGCTACAATCATAACTTTACCAATGGTAGCAGTGAACACAAAGGATGAAGCATTGGTTGATACAAATTTTGCTTATCGTGAACAGGAAATTGGTGAAGTGGTTATTAGTGGTCGTAAACAAGTCTATGCAAAGAAGAAACTCTCATCAAGTTTAAGATTGGATCAGCCAATTATACAGATTCCTCAGAATATTCATGTTGTTACACGTGATATGTTGAATGATTTGGGTATAGCAACTGCTGACGAGGGTATTCAACGTACCGTTAGTGGTGTTACCAAACTTGAACATTGGGGCGATTATATACGAGTAAATGCGCGTGGATCAAGAGTGGCCGCTTTTAGAGAGGGTATGAACTTTACCAGCACATGGGGACCTATGACAGAGGATATGAGTTATGTTGATCGTATGGAGTTTGTGAAAGGACCAGCTGGTTTTATGATGTCAAATGGCGAACCTTCAGGCTTGTATAATATAGTGAGCAAAAAGCCAACAGGTAAAGATGCAAGAACAGCAAGTATCTCACTGGGAAGTTATGACTACTATCGTACAACGTTAGATCTTGATGGGCATCTTGACAAGAATAGAAAATTGCTTTACCGCTTGAATATTATGGGTATGAGTAATAACTCAATGCGTGCTAATGAGTTTAATAAGCGATACAGTATTGCTCCTGTGTTGAGATACGTTATTGATGATAATTCTTTGCTTACATTTGAATATGATTTGCAGTATATGAATGTATCTAATATTGGTGGCGGATACGCTTTCTCACCAGCAGGTTATAAGACTTTACCACGTGATTACTCGTTCCTTGAACCAGGTTTGGAGCCTACACGTGCATACGATCATACTGCAATATTGAATTATCAATATAAGTTTGGTGATGACTGGAAGCTAACAGCTCAGACTGCATATTCTAATTATCAGCGTACAGGTAGTTCGTTATGGTCGTACGATATTAAGGATGATGGCGACATGATTCGAACAATCTCTAATGCAGATGTGTTGAATGAGATGAAATTCGGACAGGTGTATGTGAATGGTAAGTTTGCTACTGGTAGTATTTCGCATAAGATTCTTGGCGGTATTGATATGAGTGATAAGCATGCATGGTATGACTGGATGCAAAGCTTTGCTCTTGATAGTGTTGGCACATATAATGTGTTTAGAGATAAGCCTATGGGTGCACCTTATTATGGTTATCCACATTTTGATCGTTCAAAAGACATTCGTGAACGTGCTAATAATACTCAGATTATGCAAAGTAGTTATGGAGTATATGTGCAGGATGTGGTAGGTTTGTTGAACGAAAAGCTGTTACTTACACTTGCAGGTAGATATACTCATGTAGAGGATGCTTCTTATGGCACTACTCAGACTGTAGAGAATCATTTCTCACCTCGCATAGGACTAACCTATAATTTGGATTCGTTTACTTCGTTCTATGCTCTTTATGATCAAACGTTCTCTCCGCAGATGGGACAGTTGAGAAGTGGCGACAAGGTAAAGCCTGTGGTAAGTAATAACTGGGAGATTGGTGCAAAACGAAATTGGTTTGACGGTAGATTACAGACTTCTCTGTCACTATATCATATCTTGGTAGATAATCAAATTTGTTCAGATCCTTCAAATACTGGTAGCGAGAGCTATTATATTCAGGTGGGACAGTCGGTTTCTAAAGGTGTTGAACTTGATGTTAATGGAGAAATTCTTCCAGGATTGAACATTCTTGCTAATTACGCTTTTACAGACTATAAGGTAACAAAATCAGAGGATGTGCTTAATCCTGTTGGTACTCGTATGCCTGGAAATGCAAAGCATGAGTTTAATGTATGGATGAAATATCAGGTATTAGGTGGATTGTTTAAAGGCTTTAATGTTTCTCTTGGCGAAACATCATTGCTTGATAGAAGTACATGGACCTTTGCTGATGGTGTTAACGAGAAGTCAATGCCAAACTATATACGTGTTGATGGCTCTCTTGGCTGGAAAAACGATAAGATTTCTGTTCTATTGAATGTGAATAACATTATGGATGCTTATCTATTTAGTGGTTGTAAGTATGGTAACTATTATGTTTGGCAGTCAGAGCCAGGACGAAACTTTAGATTCACCCTTTCATATAATTTTTAGTTGAGAATATGTGCTAAGTAAATTATTTGTTGTTAGTATTGAAAAACAGTATTAAGTATAGTTATTTACTGTGTCAGCTATATATTCAGCCTCCTCATCAGTCATTGTTTGATTGCAGGGGAGGCTGAGCTCTTGTTTGTGAATGAGTTCCGTTACTGGCAACGAGAGATAGTTCCACTCTTTGTAACACTCCTGCTTGTGAGGAGGAATAGGGTAGTGGATAAGTGTTTCTATTCCCTTGCTGGCAAGATACTTCTGTAGCTTGTCACGGTCCTTGCAGAGTATAGGGAATATATGGAAAATGCTGTCAGCAGAGCTATTAGGCAATGTGATAGCAGGATTATTAATATGTGAGTAGTAATAACTGGCTATCTGTTTGCGACGTGTATTGTCGGCATCAAGATATTTTAGTTTCACATTGAGTACGGCAGCCTGAATCTCGTCAATGCGTGAGTTTTTTCCTTTATATTTGAATATGTATTTGTGAGATGAGCCATAGTTGCCTAATGCACGAACCACTTCTGCAAGCTTATCGTCATTGGTGGTTACTGCTCCGGCATCACCTACTGCTCCCAGATTTTTTCCAGGATAGAAACTGTGTGCACTCACATCGCCCAACGAACCAGTAAGTTTACGTTCAGCGTATATTGTTCCTTGTGCTTGTGCATTATCCTCAATGAGTTTGAGGTTGTGGCGAGCGCATATTTCTCCTATTTTTTCAGTGTAGGCGCAACGCCCATAAAGATGAACAAGAAGAATGGCTTTTGTACTTGGAGTGATAGCTTGTTCTATGAGAGAGTCATCGAGTTGAAGTGAATCTATGCGAGGTTCAACGAGAACAGGTCTAAGATTGTTTTCTGTTATCGAAAGAATTGAGGCAATATAGGTGTTGGCGGGTACTATAACCTCATCACCTTCGTGCATTATATCCATCTCTTTATATGCACGGAAGATAAGTGAAAGGGCATCAAGTCCGTTACCACAACCTATACAATATTTGGTGCCAATATATTTGGCAAAGTTGTTTTCAAACTCATGGGTAGCATTCCCTTTCAGATACCATCCGCAGGATAGTACCTGAGATATTGCTTGCTGTATCTCTTCAGCATGCATATCATTGATTTTTTTTAGGCTTAGATAATCAATTTCCATTGTTTATATGCTATTCCTCGTGCTCCAAATCCTTCTTTCTGTGCTATAAGATTCTCATTTAAGTATTTTCCTCCGTCTTCATTTGAAATACCTATGTCGATATATTGAAATCCAAGTAGAGTGTATTTCTTGATTATGTAGTTGTATACAAGGTCTAACGCTCCTTCTTTCTTTCCTGTATGTGAAGAATGAGGATATTGTATGTGAACAAGATTTTTTGTGACATATGCAATTACTCCCGCTTCTGTTTTGTTATCTTTGCGCGCAAGAAAGCATTTTATCTCAGATGGAAAGCGTTTCATTAGCAGTTTAATTTCGCTGAGGCTATGAACGGGTTTTACTTGATAGCGTTCCTGAAGGTTACTTTCTATAATAGGCCATAGTTCATCAGGAGTATCAATCTCTTCGATAGTATAATTGTGTTTTAGAGCCTTTTTTATACCTCTTTGTCTTCTGTTTTCAAATGGTATATTATAATAGTTGCTATTTAGGCTTATAGTTGAAGAGATATTGCATACTTCAATTTGTGCTCCCAGCTTCCATAAAGCATATTCATCTTCCTCTGAAGGATAAAGATGATAGCAGGTAGGTATTTGCTTGTAATAAAATACAGAAAAGTTTTTGTCTTTTAGATAACTAATGGTTTGCTCGAACAATTCAAGAACCATTGTCATTGTTGCTTTTGTGTTGAGTATAAAACCACCATAAGTAAGTCCTTGGTGAGAGTAGAGCCATCGTGTTCCATCAGTATTTTCTACCTCGTTGGCAGGAAGTATGGATATTAGATGATTCTTACTGTCGAAGAATAGTAACGAATGGTCGGTAAATCGATTACTATGATAATCCATATACTGGCGTTTGAATAAGAAAGTGCCATTTTTGGATTGTTCTACGAACTTATTCCATATAGTAGCATCTTCAGCCGTATATCTTCTTAAACTCATCATAGTCGTAAATGTAATCGTCGATATCAAATAAGTCAGATGCGAGAACCAGACACACTGCTCCTGATGAGAAATCTTCAAGTGCCCGCCATATACCAGGCTCTATGAGTAGGCCTTGCCATGGGTGATTGAGCAGGTGTGTTTCTTTTTCTTTGCCATTGTCAAGGGTGACAATGAAACTGCCACTGGTAGCAATTACCAGTTGGTATAGTTTTTTATGAGCATGTCCTCCTCGTGTTTCTCCTCCAGGTACATCGTAAGTCCAATATACTCTTTTTATTTCAAAGGGTATGTCTTTATACTGTTCCGCGACGGTAAGGTTACCGCGCGGATCAGTTATCTTGGATAAGTCTATGATTTTGCCTATCATTTATTTCTTCATATAAGGATCAGTACCTAAAACGGTTTGTGCAAGACGTTTTGTCTTATCACGAAGGGCGTCCATAGAACTTCCTATCTCATCGTAACATACAACAACACCCATGCGACGGCCTCTGTGCGCAATAGGTTTGCCGAAGATGCGTACACGTGCATGATCTTCGTTACATACATCAAGGAGGTTGTAGTCAAGAGGTTCGGTACTTTCTTTATCAGACATGATTACTGCCGAAGCGCCATTGTGTTCAAGATGGATAGCTGGAATAGGTAAGCCCATGACAGCACGGAAATGAAGCTCGAACTCACTGAGATTGGTGCAATGGCTAAGGGTAACCATACCTGTATCGTGAGGACGAGGACTAAGCTCAGAGAATATTACTTCGCCTTGTTTGGTCAGGAAGAACTCTACGCCCCAGATGCCATAGCCGGTAAGTGCCTTTGTTACTTCATCAGCCATGTGCTCAGCAGCTTTGAGAGCTTCGGCAGGTAGCTGATAAGGCATCCAACTTTCGCGGTAGTCACCACCTTTCTGTACGTGTCCGATAGGTGGGCAGAAAAGAGTAGGACCGTTTTTCTGTGTTACGGTGAGGAGAGTAAATTCAGAATCGAAGTCAATAAATTCTTCAATGATAACCTCCTTAACATCACCACGAGCACCTTCCATAGCATCCTTGAATGCAGCTTCAAGTTCATCGTCGTTGTAAACATAACTCTGGCCATGACCCGAAGATGACATCAATGGTTTTACAACGCAAGGGAAGCCTATTTCATCGGCAGCTTTCTTGAACTCGTCGAATGTTTTAGCATAGAAGTATTTTGCTGTACGCAGTCCCAGTTCACGAGCAGCAAGGTCGCGAATGGCACGACGGTTCATGGTGAAGTTTACGGCACGGGCAGATGGAGTAACCTGAATGCCTTCGTTTTCGAAATCGAAAAGCTTTTCTGTACGGATAGCTTCGATCTCTGGAACGATGATGTCTGGACGATGCTTGCGCACTGCAGCCTCAAGAGCTGAGGCATCGAGCATTTCAAACACTTCTCGTTCATCGGCAACCTGCATGGCTGGTGCGTTGTCATAATGATCGCAAGCCACAACATAAACTCCAGCTCTCTTAGCTGCAATTGTAAATTCCTTGCCCAGTTCACCTGAGCCTAACAGCATGATTTTTTTCATAATGGATAATTATTCTTATGGTTATTAGGCTTTACCTCTATTGCCATACATGAGTTCGTAATATTTCTGATAGTCGCCAGATGTTACCTCTTCTATCCACTGTTGGTTTTCAAGGTTCCACTTGATGGTTTTTACAATGCCATCGGCAAATTTAGTTTCAGGATACCAACCGAGTTCGTTTTTAATCTTAGTTGGGTCAATACCATAGCGTGCATCATGGCCAAGACGATCGGCAACATGGGTTATAAGGTCGTTGTTAATCCATGTAATGTCAATGTCGCCATTAGCATCTTTAACCTGTTTCTTTAACACCTTGCGAAGTTCTTTATCCTCTGCCATCATATCGTGAATGGTCTTTATGGTGAGCTTAACGATATCGATGTTTTTCATCTCGTTGTGTCCACCAACATTATAAACTTCGCCTTCACGTCCTTCACGTACAACCATATCAATAGCCTTACAATGGTCTTCAACATATAGCCAGTCGCGTACATTCAACCCTTCGCCATATACTGGTAACTGTTTTCCAGCAAGAATATTGTTTATGATTAATGGGATAAGTTTCTCTGGAAAGTGATAAGGACCATAGTTGTTGCTGCATCGAGTAATTGTTACAGGCATGTGGTATGTGTCGTGATATGCCTTTACTATAAGGTCGGCGCTTGTCTTTGATGATGAATAAGGGCTGTGAGGACACACGGGTGTGGTTTCTGTGAAATAGCCTTCAGCACCAAGAGATCCATACACCTCATCGGTTGAAACCTGATGATAGCGTTTGCCAGCTTTCCATGTTGGATAGCCCTTGTCATCCTTGCCTGTTATCCACGCACGACGAGCAGCATCAAGAAGGTTCTGGGTACCTAAGATGTTTACAGAAAGGAATAGCTGTGGATCTTCTATAGAACGATCAACATGACTTTCGGCTGCAAAGTTTACAACATAGTCTATATCGTTTTCTGAGAAAAGTTTGTTGGCAAGTTCGCGGTCTCTGATGTCGCCTTTTACAAAAAAGCAACGCTTGTTATCGATATCGTCTTTTATAGTACCAAGATTTCCAGCATAGGTAAGAGCATCAAGGATGATAACCTTTATATCTTGGTCTTTGTATTTTTTATAGAGCAGGTATTTTATGAAGTTTGCACCAATAAAGCCTGCTGCACCTGTTACGAGATATGTTTTCATTTATTTTTAATTGTTTAATATGTTAAAGACTCTGTGGCTAAAGTCTTGAATCGTTTGCTCCTAATTTTATTATTTCACAATCGGTGAACGACTTGCCTTCAATGATAAGGCGAATCATTGTGCGCTCTCCGTGCCAACCCATGTGGCCTGCTGCTCCTGGGTTTATGTGGAGAAGTCTAAGTGAATTGTCGTTCATTACCTTTAATATGTGAGAATGACCATCAACGAAGAGGTTGGGAGGTGAGGCGAGAAGAGTGTTCTGTATTCTTCTGTCATACTTACCAGGATAACCTCCGATATGTGTCATTAATACATCTACGTCCTCGCATTTGAACCGAAGAACCTCTTTATATCGTGAACGGAGGTCGTAGTCATCGCAGTTGCCATAAACAGCTCTGAAGGTTGGCTTCATAGCTTCGAACTTATCGGCTACTTCTATACTGCCTATATCGCCGGCATGCCAAATCTCATCACATTCGCCAAAGTAGTATTCATATTTTTCATCCCAACAACCATGTGTATCGCTGATGATGCCTATTCTTTTCATTCGAAAACTCCTTTCTGCTTATTTACGTTCTCTGCAGGAATGTTGAAGCGCTTACGAATGAAACTGGCTATGAAAGCTGTTGTCTCGTCAATACCTAAAAGTGATGTGTTTATACAGAGGTCATAGCTCTCGCTATGTCCCCATTTCTTTCCTGTATAATAGTTGTAGTAGGACGAACGTTCTTCTTCGTGTTCTCGTATGTATTTCTTGGCAGCTTCATGACTGATATCATGTCGCTTGCTAACACATTCAATGCGTTCGTCTAGGTTGGCTGATATGAAGATGTTAATGCATTCTTTGAAGTCACGGAGCACATAGTCGGCTGTGCGACCAACAAAAACGCAATTACCTTTTTTAGCTGCCTCACGAATAGCATCACTCTGGAACTTATATAATCCTTCCTGAGAAAAAGAATTATCATAGAAATTACCTTCACCAACAATGGGTGAACGAAAATTGAACAGACTCTTGAAAAAGCCTTTGCATTCATCGTTTTGCTCGAAGAACTGTTGGCTGAAACCACTCTCCTTGGCTGCAAGATTAAGAATCTCGCGGTCGTATAATGTGCAGTTGAATTCGTCTGCCAGTTTCTTTGCAATAATATGGCCTCCCGAGCCTATTTGTCTTCCGATATTGATTATTATATTCTCCATATGGTTTGTTATTTTGTTTCGTTTTTTAATTGTTCCTGCGCTATAATCTGCTTCTTGAATTTGCGCATGAATATAGTCATGACTGTGAAAGCCAGTAATGCAGATAGAAAGTCACTCGATGGAAGGGCAAGCCATACGCCATTGAGGCCAATGAACATAGGAAGTATGCCCAGTAGTGGGAGAAGAAGCAACATCTGACGACTAAGTGAGAGGAAGATGCTGATCTTTACCTTGCCTATACATTGGAAGAAATTGGTTGTAACCATCTGGAAACCAATGATAGGGAATACCATGAGGTTAAAACGAATAGCAACGATAGCCTGACGCATAAGCTCGGTATCGGTAGTGAAAGCACGAGCTATGAGCGACGGCATGAACATGGCTACAAGCCATCCTACGGTCATGATACATGTGGCGGCTATGATGGCAAGGCGAACAACACGCATAAGGCGGTCAAGCTGTTGTGCACCATAGTTGTAGCCAGCAATAGGTTGCATACCCTGATTAAGACCAATAACAAACATCACGAAAACCGTTGCAACGGCATTGCTAATACCATAGGCTCCAACTGCCATGTCACCACCATAGTGGTAAAGTTGATTGTTTACGAAGATGACCACAATACATGCACACACATTCATAAGGAAAGGACTGATGCCTATGCTGATGATGGTTTTTACAAGGTGTGTCTTTAACTTATATATGCCTCGCTTAAAGTGGAGCATTTGTTTCTGATCAGCAAAAAGAGAGAATTGCCAGCACATTGCAAGGGTTTGTGAAATCATTGTTGCAAGGGCGGCACCACGAATACCCCAGCCCCACCAAAGAATGAAGACCACATCAAGCAGTATGTTCATCACCACGGTGAAGATTGTTGCAAACATGGCCATGCGTGGCTTAGAGGCTGCACGTAAGAGGGCATTCATACCAAAGTACATATGGGTTACCACATTTCCGACAAGAATGATCTGCATAAAATCACGGGCGTAAGGAATAGTGGCATCACTTGCTCCAAAGAAACGAAGGATTGGGTCGAGGAATGTTAAGCACACAACAGTGAGCATAATGCCAATTATGACATTTAGGGTTACGGTGTTGCCAAGAAGATTCTGTGCTGATGCATAATCTTTCTGACCAAGTTTTACTGAGATGGCTGTTGAAGCACCAACGCCAACGGCAGCACCAAAAGCACCACTAAGATTCATGAATGGAAAGGTGATGGCCAAGCCGGCAATAGCATCAGGACCTACAATCTGACCAATAAAAATACGGTCGATGATATTGTAGAGTGAAGAAGCAGTCATCGCTATGATAGCAGGTAGGGCATATTGCCAAAGTAAATGTCCTACCGGTTTGGTTCCCAATTCGAGTGTTGCTTTCTTGTTGTCCATCAATCCTAAGTATATAAGTATATTATATGAATGCAAAGATAATGAAAACAATTGATTAAACATGAATTATTATAGCTTTTTCACCTATTTATTTTGTTATTAAGGTCATTTTCTCTACTTTTGCATTTAGGAAACTGAACTATCGTTAGTTTAGAAGATATAGAAAGTAAAAGAGAGTTATGTCGCTTTTAGCGGCGGAGATAGAGGACAATACCATTTGTTTCTAAGTTCCAATGGTTTAAAAAGTTCCAATGGTTCAAAAGTTAGAACTCCTTAAACTCTTGAACAAATTGCCGTAGGCACTTGAATTCCTTAAACTCTTAAACTTGTCTATCTGCTAAGCAAGCGAAGTTTTAGTAGGAAACTTAAATGAATATCAATGAAGAAAGGCTTACTGATAATTCTTGGATTACTATGTTGTATGCTGGGCAACTCGCGTGCTCATAAGGTGGAACTGGTGTCTTATCCAGGTGGAAAGTGTATGCTTTTCAGAGTCCACTTAACTGATAAAGGTCATTCTAAGTATTCTTTATCTAAGCCATATGAATTCCTATCGGAACGAGCATTGAAAAGACGTGTCCGCCAGAATATCAAGATAGATTCTACAGATATTCCTGTATCACCGGAATATATCAGAAAAGTTTCGCAAACAGGAGTTGAGATTGTAGGAAAAAGCAAATGGAACAATACTCTTTTGGTGAAATGTCGCAAGGCTGCACAGATGGATATGGTGAAGAAACTTCCATTTGTTAGTAAATGTTTGAAAGTGTTTACTGCTCCTGATTCAATAAAGACATCTGTTCGTTCTACTTGCAAAAAAGAGATTAATCAGTGGCAGGAAGAATCGCAGAATCCTTATGGAGCTACTGCCGACCAGATAGAAAATCTGAAAGGTGAGAGCTTGCATCAACAAGGTTATAAAGGTAAGGGTATATTGATTGCTGTTCTTGATGCGGGCTTTATGAATGTAGATCGTATTCCTTGTCTTCATGGTTTAAAACTGGCAGGCATAAAAGATTTTGTTTTTCCACGAGCAAAAAGCATATTCGAAGAAACTGATCATGGTACAATGGTGCTGTCGGCTATGGCGGTTGAGGTGCCTGGATATTATATTGGTACTGCTCCTGAGGCATCATATATGTTGCTGAGATGCGAGGATCAGCATACTGAGAGCCTTGCCGAGGAAGACTATTGGGCTGAGGCTGTGGAATATGCTGATTCGGTTGGCGTTGATGTTATCAATTCCTCACTTGGATATCATGAGTTTGATGATGTTTCAAGCAGTCATACCTACAACGAACTTGATGGTAAGACCGCATTGATATCAAGAACAGCATCCATGTTGGCTTCAAAGGGAATTGTTCTTGTGAATAGTGTTGGAAACGAGGGAATGGGCTGTTGGAAGAAAATGAATTTCCCTTCTGATGCAACAGACATTCTTACCGTTGGAGCTATAACTCCTAATGGCATTAATGCAGCCTTCTCTTCTATTGGCCCAACTGCTGACGGCAGAATTAAACCCGACGTGATGGCTTTTGGAAGTCCTGCTGCTGTAGTGTCAGGAAGAGGCTCTGTTATTAATGATATGGGAACGTCGTTTTCGGCTCCTTTGATAACCGGACTTGTGGCTTGTTTGTGGCAGGCATGTCCTGATAAGACAGCATTTGAAATTATTGATTTAGTACGAAGAAGTGGTAATAATTATTCTTCGCCAAATAATATCTTTGGTTATGGCGTTCCTGATTTTGGAAAGGCTTATCAAGATGCACGAAAACAAAGAAATAATAAATAACTCATTGATTGCATGAATACTCCGCTATCGTTATTCGAACTTAACAATTTGGTAAGAGAGGTTATTGCTACAGATCTCTCTATGGAGTATTGGGTTGAGGCTGAACTTTCAGAGGTGAGAGAGGTCAGGGGGCATTGCTATATGGAACTTGTGCAGAAGGATATGTTCTCAAATACACCAGTAGCAAAGGCTTCTGCTAAGTGTTGGAAGAGTAAGTGGATGTATGTCCGTCCGAAGTTCGAACAGATTACAGGACAATATCTGCACACCGGTATGAAGGTGATGCTTAAGGTCTATGCTGATTTTCATGAGGCTTATGGCTTTTCCTGGATAGTAACAGATATAAATCCAGAATATACGCTTGGCGACATGGCTAAAAAGCGTATGCATATAATAGAACAACTGAAACGGGAAGGTGTTTTTGATCTACAAAAAGAACTTGAAATACCTATGTTTGCCCAGCGGGTGGCCGTTATCTCAAGCCTGAATGCTGCAGGCTTTGGCGATTTCACTCGTCAGCTTACAGATAATTCCTATGGCTTTAAGTTCCAGGTGGAACTCTTTCCTGCTATTATGCAAGGCGAAGGCATAGAAGGAAGTGTGATAGCTGCTCTCGATGCAATCAACGAACGACTTGATGAGTTCGATGTTGTTGTTATTATCCGAGGTGGTGGTGCTACAAGCGACATGAGTGGCTTTGATACACTGGCTCTTGCTGAGAATGTAGCTAATTTCCCTTTGCCCATTATTACTGGTATTGGACATGATAGAGACGAGAGTGTGCTCGATATGATTTCGCATACTAAGGTGAAGACACCAACAGCAGCTGCCGCCTTGCTTGTTGAACATCTTGAGGTGGTGTGGCAAATGCTTATGGAAGCAGAAAACGAGCTGGTTACTGTTGCTCAGCATAGGATAGAGAACGAGAAACAACGCTTGAGCCATATAGCAGAAAAGATACCTGTTTTGTTCTCATTGGTGAAAACGCATTATGAAAATGTACTTGATAAACTGCTGATGACAATTTCTTCTATGATAAATGAAAAGGTGTCAAGTGAAAAACATAATGTGCTATTGATGGAGGAAAAAATAAAACCTCTTGTTGATGTTCGATTACAAAGAGAAAAACATCATCTTATGATGCTCGAGCAACGAGTGAAAGCGTTGGATCCTGAAATACTGCTAAAAAGAGGTTATAGTATTACTCTATGTAAAGGAAAAGTGGTTGTTGATGCTTCAATGCTGAAGAGTGGTGATGAGGTAGAGACTAAGGTTAGAAAAGGAATATTTAAATCGATTATAAAATGACAAAGACCGAGATGAAATACGAGGACGCTATGCGTCAGATAGAGGAAATCGTAGAAAAGCTTGAGAATAATGAGCTTGATATCGATACTATGGGCGAACAGCTGAAGACGGCTCAGAAGTTAATTAAGCTGTGTAAGGATAAGTTGACTAAGACTGATAATGAAATCAAAAAGATACTTGAAAGTCAAAAGTGATAACGTTTTTTCTTAAAATAATGCAGTAGAAGTTGCAAAATATCATTTTTTGTTTGTATCTTTGCAAAAAGATTGATAATAAGAATTAATTAAAAAGTTGTGTTATGAAAGATCTTGACTGGGGTAGTCTCTCTTTTGGTTACAGAAGAACAGATTACAATGTCCGCTGCTACTATCGTGACGGAAAATGGGGCGAGATAGAGGTTTGCTCCGACGAATACATTAACATGCACATGGCTGCTACCTGTTTGCATTATGGTCAGGAGGCATTCGAGGGCTTGAAGGCTTATCGTTGTCCTGATGGTAAGGTTCGTATTTTCCGAGTGAAGGATAATGCAGAACGTCTTCAGAGCACATGTGATGGCATTGTTATGCCAAAGGTTCCTACAGAGATGTTTGAGGAAATGGTAAAGAAGGTTGTTCGCTTGAACCAGGAATGGATTCCTACATACGAAAGTGGTGCAACTCTCTATATTCGTCCTCTTCTTATTGGTATCACTCCACAGGTGGGTGTGCATCCTGCAAAGGACTACTTGTTCCTTATCTTCGTTACTCCTGTAGGTCCATATTTTAAAGGTGGTTTCCAGAGTAATAAGTATGCTATTGTTCGTGGCTGGGATCGTTCAGCTCCATTAGGAACTGGTGTTTATAAGGTTGGTGGTAACTATGCTGCTTCTTTGCAGGCTCATATGTTTGCTGCTTCAAAGGGCTATGGCTCTGAGTTCTACCTTGATGCAAAGGAAAAGAAATATGTTGACGAGTGTGGTGCAGCAAACTTCTTTGGTATCAAGAATGGCACTTATGTAACACCTAAAAGTACATCTATCTTGCCTTCAATAACAAACAAGAGTTTGATGCAGATTGCTGAAGACTTAGGTTTGAAGGTTGAGCGTCGTCCTATTCCTGTTGATGAGCTATCTTCTTTCGAGGAGGCTGGCGCTTGTGGTACAGCTGCCGTTATCTCTCCAATATCAGAACTTGATGATTTGGATACAGGTGCAAAATATAGCTTCGGCGACAAACCAGGACCATGGTCAACCAAACTATATGAAACTCTTCGTGGTATTCAGTATGGCACTATTGAAGATAAACATGGTTGGACAACCGTTGTAATTGAATAATCCTCCTTCTCTTAAGAGAAGGTCGGGTGGAGTTGGATTACGAATGAGTGATTTATAAAGAATAATGAATATTTAAGGCTCTTGCAGAATTGCAAGAGTCTTTTTTTTACTGCTGAAGCAGAAAATATTTACACTTGTGCTTACTTCTTAGAAATGCAGTAAAAGCAATTTTTTCACTTTGCAATTGGCGAAGCCGACCAATTGTCTTCTTTGTCTTTACGTTTGCACTGGCAAGCCGACAGCAAGCACTCTGTCAGTGATTACTCATTATTAATTTCATTCGTAGTTTATAATTTATAATTCGTAATTCCACATTGCAAATTCCATATTCCACATTCCAATTTATCTATTCCCGGCGCACAGGCTCAGTACAGGCAGTGAACAAGTAGCCCCTTAGTAGCCCCAAAGGGGCTGCTTGAGGCTGCTAAGGGGCTGCTAAGGGGCTACTTAGGGGCTAGTTGGGGGCTGCTAAGGACCTGCTTGGGGGCTACTAATAGTTTGTGTGAAGTGTGAATTTCATCTTTTTTTCCAAAGAAAAGGTAATTTTGTAATGATTAACGCTTTATGACGTGAAAATGCTTTGTTGTTTAATATAAAAATAATAAATTTGCAATGATTTACGTAATAATTTTAAAATGAAGAAAAAGTTTTTAATCCCATTGATAGTTATTTGCTTACTTCTTGTAGGCGGTGTTGTTTACCTTGCAATTAGTCTTGATGATCAAAAGAAAGAGAATAAGGCTATGCAGGAACTGGCAGAGCTGGACAAGAAGGAAATGGAAAACGAATATCAGCAATTTGCAAATCAGTATAGTGAGATGAAGAGTCAGATTACCAATGACTCTATTGTGGCACAGCTTACAGAGGAGCAGAATAAAACACAGAAACTTCTTGATGAGTTGCGTAGAGTGAAGAGCACTGACGCTCGTGAGATTGCTCGACTGAAGAAGGAACTTGCTACTGTTCGTGCTGTGTTACGTAGCTATGTGTTGGAGATTGACTCTTTGAATCGTTTAAATCAGAATCTAACTGAAGAAAATACACGCGTTAGAGGTAAGTATGAAGAGGCTACTCGTCAGATTGAAGGTTTGAATACCGAAAAAGCATCTTTGTCTGAGAAGGTAGCTATTGCAAGTCAGCTTGATGCTGTGGCTATTTCTCTTACTGGTAAGGATAAGCGTGGAAAGACTACTAATAAGTTGAAGAAAATTCGTACTATGCAGGTTACCTTTAGCTTGGCAAAGAATGTAACAGCTCAGAGTGGTATGAAGAATGTATATGTTGTCATCAAGTCACCAACAGGTAGCACTCTTGGTAATGCTGGAAGCTTTGATTACGAGAATCGTACATTGACCTGTTCAATGAAGAAAGCAGTAGAATATACGGGGCAGGAAACTATGGTGTCTATGTTCTGGAATGTTGCTCAGGCGTTAGAGGCTGGAACATATAGAGTGAGCGTGTTTGCTGATGGAAATATGATTGGTTCTCGTAGTTTCTCTTTTGAATAGGAAGTATAGCATTTTAATCAATATATGAAAAAGGCTTTATTTATTTGTTTTATAATAAGCTCGGCAGTTCCTGCTTTTGCCCAGCGTGTGCTTTCGCTTGACAGCTGTCGAGCGTTGGCTTTGCGTAACAATAAGCAACTGAACGTTTCGAAATTAAAGACGGAGGTAGCTGAGAATATTAGTAAAGCAGCAAAGACAAAATATTTGCCTAAGGTTGATGCTCTTGGAGGATACGAATACAATAGTCGTTCGGTATCACTGCTTAATGAAGATCAAAAAGTAGCATTGGGAGGATTGGGAGATAATCTTGCTACTTCGGCAGGAGAAAACCTTACAAATTTGGTAACAGGTCTTGTAAGTCAAGGACTCATAACTCCAAATGTGGCACAGCAGTTGGGTGGTGTTATTGGAAATCTTGGGCGTCCTTTTGCAGATATAGGTGATAAGATTGGAAATTCTATTATAGATGCCTTTGAAACAAATACTCATAATATCTGGGCAGGAGCGGTTATGGTGAGACAACCTGTTTTTATGGGTGGTGCCATTACTGCATTGAATAAGATGGCAAAGATAAATGAGCAAATTGCTGCTAATGATATCGATGCAAAACAACAGGCTACCCTTTATAGTATTGATCAGGCTTATTGGTTGGTGGTTTCTCTTCGCCAGAAGCAGGAACTTGCCAATAGTTATCTGAATCTTATCAGCAAGTTGGACAAGGATGTTCACAAGATGATAAAAGAAGGAGTGGCAACGAAGGCCGATGGCTTGAAGGTTGATGTAAAAGTTAACGAGGCAGAGATGAAGATTACTCAGGTTGAGAATGGTTTGTCTTTAGCTAAGATGTTGCTTTGTCAACTTTGTGGATTGCCTTTGTCTGAAGATATTGTTCTTGAGGATGAGGCAAAGAATGATATTGTTACTCCAATGGTTAACGATGATATTCCAGAAACAGATGTTGCCGAGGCTCGACCAGAATTGCGTATGCTTCAGAATGCTGTTGACCTTTCAAAGCAAGCAACAAATCTTGTAAGAGCAGCATATTTACCTCATGTAGCACTTGCTGGAGGTTATATGATATCAAATCCTAATGTGTTTAATGGATTCCAGCGTAAGTTTGCTGGAAACTGGTCGGTAGGTGTTATTGTTCATGTGCCAGTGTGGAACTGGTTTGAGGGAACGTATAAGGTAAGAGCATCGAAGGTGGCTACAACAATGGCACAGTTGGAGTTGTCGGATGCTCAAGAGAAGATTAATCTTCAGGTTGCTCAAAGTCAGTTCAAGGTAAAGGAGGCCCGCAAGAAACTGCTAATGGCAAAGAAGAATATTAATAGTGCTGAAGAAAACTTGCGATGTGCTACTCTTGGATTTAAGGAAGGAGTTATTGAGTCAACTGATGTTATGGCTGCACAGACAGCTTGGCAACAAGCAATGAGTCAGAAGATAGATGCAGAAGTAGATGTCAGAATGTCGCTGATAAACTTGAAGAAGGCGATAGGTATTCTTAATTAAGAAATAATATTAACCATAAACTAAATAATTAGCTATTATGTCAGCTAAAACACAACATAACAACATTCTATTGGCTGTGATGGGTTTCATAGCAGTAGTGGTAATTGTAGGTATTATTGGTTTCTTCTCTTTGGGAAGAGATGAAGAAATAATTCAAGGACAGGTAGAGGTTTCAGAGTACAGAGTTTCTTGTAAACTGCCAGGGCGTATAGTTGAACTTCGTGTTAAGGAAGGGGACTATGTGAAGGTGGGAGACACTCTTGCTATTCTTGAAGCACCTGAAGTAGATGCTCAAAAGCAGGTTGTTCAAGCAACAGGTGAAGCAGCAAAGGCAGTAGAGAGTCTTACTGATGCTGGTGCACGAAAGGAACAGATTCAAGGTGCTTATCAGTTGTGGCAGCAGGCACTTGCTGCTGAGGAGATTGCTAAGAAATCATATACACGTATGCAGCATCTTTATGACGAAGGTGTTATAAGTGGTCAGAAACGTGATGAGGTATATGCTGCATTTAAAGCAGCCGAAGCTCAGGTGAAGGCTGCTAAGAGTCAATATGATATGGCTAACAATGGCGCACGTACTCAGGAAAAGCAGATTGCAGCTAATAATGCTTTGGCTGCCAAGAGTGCTGTTAAGGTTGTTAGCAGTCTGCTCAAAGAAACAGTTCAGGTAGCTCAGGTTGAGGGTGAAGTAAGTTCTGTATATCCTAAGGTAGGCGAGTTGGTAGGCATTGGTTCTCCTATTATGAGTATCTCTATTTTGAGTGACATGTGGGGAACATTCAATGTACGCGAGGATCAGTTGAATGGTCTTAAGACAGGTGATACCTTCACAGCTTTCTCTCCAGCCTTTAATAAGGATATTAAGATGAAGGTGTATAGCATTAAGGATGAAGGAAGTTTTGCAGTGTGGAAGGCTACAAAGACTACAGGTCAATATGATCTTAAGACCTTCGAAGTTAAGGCTCGCCCTGTTACCAAGATTGATGGCTTGCGCCCTGGAATGAGTTTGATTTATAAGAAATAATATTCTACATATTTAGAATGTTAAAGCGTATATATCATATTGCGATTAGAGAATGTGAAATCATGCTGCACAACCCTATATATTTGTTTTGTATGGTTGTGTTTCCTTTGATTGTTATGTTTTTCTTTACCTCGCTCTTAGATGATGGTCAACCTGTTGATATGCCTATTGGTGTTGTTGACCAGGATAATACGTCAACAACTCGTAAACTTATTCGTCAACTTGACGCTTTTCAAACAAGTCATGTAGTTGATTCTTACGAAAATATGAATCAGGCTCGTGATGCTATACAGAAAGGTGAGATTTATGCTTTCTTGCTTATTCCCAAGGGCACAACAAATGGTTTGATAAATGGCTCTCGTCCAAAGATATCATTCTATTATAGTAATGTTACATTGCTTGCAGGAGGTAATACCTTCAAAGACCTAAAGACAATATCAACATTGGGCTCTGCGGGAGTAGGAATGGCGAAGTTGTCGGCACTTGGCAAGACAGATAACGAGATAAGAACGTTTCTTCAACCTATTGCTGTTGATGCGCACATGATAGCCAATCCATGGGCAAACTACAATGTGTATCTCAGTACTGTAATGATTCCCGGAGTGTTGATGCTTTTTATATTCTTGCTCACTCCTTATTCTATAGGAACAGAATTGAAGTTTAAGCGTTCACGTGAATGGATGAAGTTGGCAGATAATAATGTTCATGTTGCAGTATTGGGAAAGATATTGCCACATTTTGTTATCTTTCTGACAATCTTTTATGCTTTCGAGTTTTATATCTATTATGTATTAGGCTTCCCACATTCTGGAGGTATTGTTCCAATATTGCTTTTGGGTTTTCTTGCTGTAGTATCAGCACAAGGCTTTGGTATTTTTGTGTTTGGCCTTATGCCTTCTTTAAGAATGTCAATGAGTGTGTGTTCTCTGTGGGCGGTGTTGAGTTTGTCTGTATGTGGAGCTACTTATCCTCTTTTTGCAATGGATAGTGTTCTTGTGGCATTGGGAAATTTGTTCCCTTTGCGCCATTACTATATGATTTATCAGATGACTATCTTTAATGGTTATCCAATGCATTATGCTGCTTTGCATTTTGGTGCATTGATACTGTTTGCTGCACTTCCTATTCTTTCGGTGCGCCATATTAAGACAGCCATGCTGAAATATATTTATATGCCATAAACAATGGAAAAAGATAGTTTATTGTATCAGATAAAACAAGGTATCTCGGATATGTGCTATATCTGGGCTAAGGAGATGCGCAATACAATAACTGATGAAGGTATGCTTATCTTCTTTGTCTTGGTACCATTGCTATACCCTTTGCTTTATTCTTGGATATACAATAACGAGGTGGTTAGAGATGTTCCTGTGGCTGTTGTTGATTATTCACATAGTAGTACCAGTAGATCGTTTATCAGGCAGGTTGATGCAAGTCCTGATGTTAAGGTGGCATACTATAGTAATAATCTGGATGAGGCAAAGGAGCTTGTAGGCCGTCAGGTTGTTCATGGTGTAATCTATTTCCCTGCTGATTTTGACAAGAAGTTATTTCGTGGTGAACAGTCGCATGTGAGCGTTTATTGCGATATGAGCTTGATGCTGACATATAAGGCTGTTTATCAAACTACAATGGCTGTTGCTGGCGAGATAAACAAGGATATCCAAATAAGTGCTTCAAAGAACTATACTGATCGTGAGGATGAGGTAACCACTCAACCTTTGGACTTTGACGAAGTGCCAATATTCAATGCTACTGGAGGATATGGAAATGCTATTCTTCCAGGTGTGCTCATTCTGATTATTCAGCAAACATTGCTTTTGGGTATTGGCTTGTCGGCAGGTACTGCTCGAGAAAACAACCGTTATAAAGACCTTATTCCTATAAGTCGCCATTATAATGGTATTTTCAGAATTGTGTTAGGAAAGGGCTTGTGCTATTTCATGATATATTCTGTTTTGGCCACATACCTTGCAGTATGCGTTCCGCGTTTCTTCAGTTTTACCTCAATGGCAATGGCAACGACATTGATAGGTCTTTTAGTTCCATACGTGCTATCATGTATATTCTTTGGTATGGCTCTGTCATGTCTTGTTAGATATCGTGAGAATGTGTTCTTACTGGTTGTATTTACTTCCGTGCCATTATTGTTTATGACGGGTGTGTCGTGGCCACAGAGTAATATACCAGGTATATGGCAAGGAATAGCTATGTTGTTCCCTTCTACTTATGGTGTGAGAGGTTTTCTAGGTATCAGTAGTATGGGAGCCTCTTTATCTGATATAGAACCTCAGTTCCAGGCATTATGGATACAGACTCTTGTTTATTTCTTGTTGACCTGTGTGGTTTATCGTTATCAGATTAATTCAACCAGAGCACATGCAATAGAGAATGTTAGAAGACTGAAACTGACAGCTCATGAAGCTGCCGAAGAAAAGAGAAAAATAGAAAAGGACCACCAATAAAGGTGATCCTTTTTTTATTTACTTCTTTACGTCAACGATTTTTGTTTTTGGGCGCTCTTTATTGCGTCGATTAACTACTGTTACTACAGCTTGCGCAAGATTCAGGAATGAACGTCCTGTAATGGTGTCAGGCTTTGTAGCAGCAGGTTCTCCAGAATCGCCACCCTCGCATATCCCTTGTACTATAGGTATTTGTGCCAATAGTGGACATCCCATTTCGGCAGCAAGATTCTTGCATCCGTCTTTTCCGAAAATATAGTATTTGTTTTCAGGAAGTTCCTTAGGTGTGAAATATGCCATGTTCTCTACAAGACCAAGGATAGGTACGTTTACCTTATCGTTGGTGTACATGTCAATACCTTTTCGTGCATCAGCAAGAGCTACGTTCTGTGGTGTACTTACTATTACCGCACCTGTGATAGCGAGTGTCTGAAGCAATGTAAGGTGAATGTCGCTTGTGCCTGGAGGGGTGTCAAGAATGAAATAGTCAAGATCGCCCCAGTCGGCATCAGCAATAAGCTGTTTCAAGGCTGATGTTGCCATACCGCCTCGCCATAGTGTTGCCTTAGATGGATCAATGAAGAAACCAATAGAAAGGAGTTTTACACCATATTTCTCTATAGGCTCAATGAGGTCTCTGTTGTCTTTTCTTACAGCACAAGGACGCTCTTCCTCAACACCAAACATCTTAGGCATAGAAGGACCGAAGATATCAGTATCAAGCAGACCAACCTTATAGCCAAGTTTTGCTAATGCAATGGCAAGGTTTGCAGAAACAGTACTCTTACCTACACCACCTTTACCTGAACTGACAGCAATGATATTCTTTACTTCTGGAAGAAGTTTGCCTACCTCAGGGCGTGGAGCAGACTTGAATTCAGTAGAAATGCTTACTTCTACATCATTAGAGATATTGTAGTGAATAGCTGCCTCTGCCGATTTAAGAGTTGATTTCATAAATGGGTCTGTATCACGTGGAAATATCAGAGTAAATGAAACCTTCATGCCGTCTATACGGACATCATCGGCAAGCATTTCGCTTTCAATCAAATTCTTTTTGGTGCCTGGATAGATTACTGTAGCCAGTGCATCAGTGATAAGTTTTGGATATAGAGTCATAATTCTTTTTATTTTATCTTCCTGTATCTTTGCTACTTCTCTTGCTACGGTGGTAGCTTCTGTATTCGTCAAGTGGAATATCTACTTCAGGCTCATGTAACTCGCCTTCGGCAGGAAGATTGAATTTCAAGTACTTAATGTTCAAACCTCTTTCTATCCACATGCTTTCGTAATATGTCTGAATAGAAAGGATTTTCTTTGTTTCCTCATCAATACCTACTGTGTGATAGAGGTCTTGTGTTTGGAAGATTACAGGAAGAGAGTTTTTCTTCACCATGTAATCCGTATAGGTGTAAAGGAAGTTAGAGTCTGTCTTCAGATGAATAATGCCATTATTAACAAGGAAATGACGATAACGATTCATAAAGAATGTACTTGTCAGACGCTTACGGGCATTTTTCATTTGAGGGTCAGAGAATGTAAGCCATATCTCCTGTACTTCGTTCTCTGCAAAGAAACGATCAATGATTTCAATGTTTGTACGAAGGAAGGCAACGTTCTCAAGACCAGCTTCAAGTGCTTGCTTGGCACCTGTCCACATACGAGCTCCTTTAATGTCAACACCGATAAAGTTTACATTTGGGTATAGCTTGCCAAGTTCAACAGTATATTCTCCTTTTCCACAGCCCAACTCAAGTACAATAGGGTTGTCGTTATGAAAATACTCTTCATGCCAATGGCCCTTCATTTCAAAAGGCACATTATCTACTACTGAAAAAGGATACTGGAATACATTCTTGAATGTTTCCATTTCTGCGAATTTTGCTAATTTACCTTTGCCCATAATGTTTTGAATTCTTTGAGGTTGCAAAGTTACGCAAAAACGAGTGCAGAACAAAATAAACTCGTTTATTTTTTATGCCGAGTGGGCGTAACTTCTCGACTTTAGTCGAAAAGATAATAAAAAAAAGTTGAGCCGAAGGAAGTAATTAGTCGCACTTCGTGCGATGTTGAGTTGTTCAATTATAAATTTATTCAATTTTTGCCTATTTCTTAATTTGCACAACCTCCTTATAACCTCCTTACAACCTCCTATATACCAGCCTTAGGCAGCCTATGGGTAGCCATAATAAGGCTACCTAAGGCTACCTTATGGCTGCTTGAGGCTGCTATGTGGCTGCCTGTTGGCTGGTTATAGGCTGCTTAAGGCTGCTTTGGAGAGTTTAATTATGAGCCAGATAAGCAATGTTCATTGATAGGTGATAGTTTTTTTTTAAATACTTCATTAGTGTCCAATAAAAAATGGACGAATTAAATATTAATCAATTTGTCCTTCAAAAAGAGGATAATCGTGTTCTATTATATCGTTGAAATTAGCCTTATCGAACAGGTCTTGCAAATGAGTTTTGTATGTCAGTTATATGCTAAGAATCTACAAGACGTCATAAGTTGAGTGCCCCAATTTCATGTTATATTGGCCAATAGCTACGAGGCAGTATGTGATAATTGCTATACTGATTTGTATGCGGACCGCATTTTTTGTTGTACCCCAGAATCTCTTAATCTTAAGGTGTTGCTTGAGGCATTTCAAATAAAGACTCTATATGGTTTTGGAGGATATATAGACTATGATCATAATATCAAGCGTGAATCAATGATAGAGCAGAAGTAATGTGATGATATATGCTATTTGTTATATAAAAAACATTATCTTTGCAACAGGAAAATAATATAGATATGAAAAAACTACTCTTCACATTATTAATAATTATGGCGTCGGTTGGTGCTTTTGCTCAGTCAGGCGTTGAGAAACAGCATGAAGTTCTGTTTACAACTTCGATGGGTGATATACGTGTTGTCTTGTATAATGAGACACCAAAGCATCGTGATAACTTCCTGAAGCTTGTGAAGGAGGGATATTATGATGGAAATTTGTGGCATCGTGTTATTAGTAATTTCATGATTCAGAGTGGTGATTCAACCTCTCGTCATGCTCCACAGGGAAAATTGTTAGGAGAATATTCACCTGATTATGTTATTCCTGCAGAAATAGTGTTCCCAAAATATTTCCATAAGCGAGGTGCTTTGGCTGCTGCGCGTGAGGGTGATGATGTTAATCCAAACTATGATTCTTCTGCAAGTCAGTTTTATATTGTGTGGGGACGCAGGTTTAATGACGACATGCTTGATGCTGTTGAAGATCGTATTGATAGAGCCACACATGGAAAAGTAAAGCTTACACCTGAAGTTAGGGAATATTACAAGATACATGGTGGAACGCCACATCTTGACGGACAATATACTGTTTTTGGCGAAGTGATAGAAGGACTTGATGTTGTTCAGAAAATCCAGGCTGTAGAAACAGACAGTAATAATCGTCCTGTGGAGGATGTAAAAATAATAAAGGCAGTTGCTTATTGATAGCAGCTGCCTTTATCTTTTATACAATTAGGGTTCTTCTGTCAGTTCTCCCAGTTTGTTCAAAATCATTTTTGCTCGTTCCACAAAACTTGGGCGCTTTGGCTTTTCTGGTTCTGGAGTTGGAACAGGTGTTGGTGTTGGAGAAGGTGCTGACTCTGTTGGGGTGTTGGTGGTTATGGTAACCTCAATGCCATCGATTGATTGATCTTTTACTTCAGTAGTTGTATTCTCTTTCGTAGAGTCATCATCTTCATCTTTAAAATAGTCATTTTTCTTATATGGACGATAGAGTTGCTCGATGAGTTTTTCAACGTAGGCTTCGTTGTCTTTTAATGAGAACTTAGGAGAAAACTTATCTTCAAAACCTGTCGCGAGGATAGTTACCTTTGCTGCTTCACCAAGAGAATCATCATCGCTGACACCCCAAATGACATCAATGTTTGGATTTAGCTTGTCCATAAACTCATCAATGTCATTCATTTCTCTTACTCGCAAAGAATGATCTTTGCTTGTGTATATGTTGAACAAGATTCTTGTTGCAGAATCCAAATCGCTTCCATAGAGTAGGGGTGAGTCTAATGCGTCAATAACGGCCTTCTCCACACGATGCTCGCCTTCGCCTCGTCCTATAGCCATGATGGCTCCACCACCTCCACGTAATGTTGTTTCTACATCTTTGAAGTCAAGATTAATATCGCCTTCAACAGTTATTAGTTCTGAAATAGACTTTGTTGCGTCACAAAGAATTTGGTCGGCACGTTTGAAGGCTTCTTTTACTGTTACCTCTGAGTCGGAATATATGTCGCTGATTCTCTCATTATTTATAATAAGGAGAGCATCTACATTCTTTCGCAGTTCTTCAACACCTTGTAATGCCTTTATTATCTTTTTGCGTTTTTCAAAATAAAAAGGAATGGTGACGATACCAATGGTGAGGATACCCATGCTTTTGGCTTCGCCTGCAATTACTGGGGCTGCTCCTGTACCAGTGCCACCACCCATACCGGCAGTAACAAAGCACATTTTTGTTCCATCATCAAGTAATCGATGTATCTGGTCAATGCTCATCTTGGCTGCTTCTTTACCAACCTCAGGGTTTGCACCAGCACCCAGTCCTGTATCTCCGATAGGAACTTTTACAGTAACAGGCGAACTTTTTAAAGCCTTGCTATCTGTGTTTATTACAGCGAAGGTAACACTTGCTATTCCTTCGTTGAACATGTTATTAACAGCGTTGCATCCTCCACCGCCAACACCAATTACTTTTATTATGTCTTTTGACTTATCTTCAATAGGACCAAAATCAATTATTGGTCCAATATCGTTGCTTTGAGCTTTAAAATCTTCCATGTTTTTATGTTTTTCGCAAAGATAGCTAATTTTATAATTATATAAGGTGTTTTGTAGCAGAAAAATGAAGATCATTTTTTGAGTTGGCAAGGTTTTTATTTTTGTAAGTTTATAACTTTGTCTATAATCGCCATATATATGGGGCGTTTTTACTTGATTTATGTCAATTGAAAAGAAAAATATTAGTTTTTTGAAAAAATATCTGCAAAAAGTTTTGGTGGTATCAAAAAATGTACTACCTTTGCACTCGCTTTCGAAAACACGGGAGCAAGATAATAAACCAAGTGTGGTTTAGATTTCGTAAGAGATTAATTCTTTGAAAAGATTACATAAAACAGAATACGTAGTACAAGAAGCGGATGGGAGTAATCTCATCTGGGTAAAAGAAACGAACTCGTCAATAAAATGATAGATAAGTTTACACTTTTTACTACAATAAGAGGAAGCGTTCTGAGACAGACAACAATAAAGTTAGGAGTTAGAAGATAGGAGTTAGGAGTTTACTCTTTTACTTTTT
>CAJOCR010000011.1 GCA_905236755.1 uncultured Prevotella sp. | reverse complement strand
CGTATCATCTGTCCTTTGTGCATTTTAGCTATTCTGTTACACCAGTTCGGAGTGATATAAACAAAACCATATACTTACCATATAGAAACCATATAGTAAGTATATGGAAAGCATATACTTAGCGTACAAAAAGATATGGTTCCTATATGCCAGCTATATTGTATCTATGTTCCATCTATACGCTTGGTGTATGGTTACTATATGGGAGCTCTTTCTTTTATTCCGAAAAGCACGAAAAAACGATAATAATCCGAAACACAAATACATCACTCGACTTTCTCAAGTGAATATTTGTTCTATAAACAATAGAGTATTGAGAAAATGTGAGTGAATGCAGGTAGCTCATTCTGAGCCAGTGTCAAGTTTGATGTTTGGCTTCCAGAAAGCAAGCTTTCCAAAGCCATCATCAACCTTAACATCCTCTTTTAGAGGACACTAGCATTCACTCTCTTGGAAAATAAAGCGCTGATGCGCCATTGCACAAGCGTGCAAATGATATCAATCTGTTGCCTCCTAGAAAGCTATCGTATCTCCTTCGCTTTTCTTTCGTCTTTATTATGCTGTTTCTTCGTCTCTCCTTCGCTCTTGAGCGAAACATAGACGAGACATAGACGAAAGAGAAACGAGAGAGAAGCGAGAGAAAGGTGAATTTGAAAGTGCACTTTTTTTTGAATGCTTACCAAAATTGAGAAGGAGGGAATGATGATAAAAGATTTTAGCATAGATAAATATTATTCCAAATTTGATGTACAATCTCCTCGTAATTTTAGAAAAAGAGACTTTTAAGAAAGAAATTGTTACATATAAATGTATTTTGTTTTCAGATTATTTTGTACTTTTGCGGGGAATTATCCGAAAATGTTAATATGATTTTATTTTTTGAAAAAAGAAGAATTGTTCCGATATAGTAGAAATGTTTTATTTGATTAAGTGTGATTTGTTTTTCACGAAAAGTAGTATTATCTTTTTCTTTAGTTTTATCAAATATTAGTTGAAAATATTGGAATGAATTATGAATAAGTTTAGTTATGTTCTAACAAAAACGATGTTTTTTGTGTGTATGCTAATTTCATACGTACATGTTTTTGCTCAAAATGCGTTGAGTAAACAAGCAAATGTTATCCAGCCTGATAGTATGATCAAGAACTGTATTGAGTATTTTGATTCTGGCAATGATGGAGAAAATCAGTTATGGGATTTCTCGGCAATTTGTCAATCAGATAAAAAACATGTTGTAATTAATAAACAAAATGGAGAAAACATACTCTCTTTTGAAGATACTGGTTTATTTTATTATCTTATAAAGGATGATTCTTTGTTTTTGTGTAGCAACGAATCACGACTTAAGAAGATTAATTATGATTCTCCAATACTTGTAATGCATTATCCTTTTGTATATGCTGATTCTATTAGTAAACCTTTCCTTGGCTATGGTGTTTATTGTGAAACCCATCATTTTAAGGAAAGTGGATTTGTTACCCTGCATGGAGATGCTTATGGAAGTATCATTCTTTCAGAAAAAGATACAATTCCTAATGTTTTGAGAGTTCATACTCTAAAATCATATTCTTTAGCAATGGATATGGAATTTGAGGCTCTTGATACTGCAAAATTAAAACAAGTTATAGAAGAACGCTATCAGTGGTTTGCCAGAGGATATCGATATCCTGTATTTGAAACTATAACAAGCACAAGCTATGCTGATCTAAAAACATTAGGTACAACATATCAGGCGTATTGTTATCTTCCTGAAGACCAAATGACATTGAATGATTCTATAAATATTGAAATACAAAAACATGATTTAGAGGAAAAGACGCATCAAGATGCTCTGAAAAAGAATATCTTTCATTATGATATTCAAGTTAATGGAAATATCATTAATGTTAACTACCAACTTGATGAGGATGCACGAGTTTCAAGTCTTGTTTCAAGTCCTATGGGAATTGTATATAAACAAAAGAAATGGAATGGAACAACAGAAGGTTGTTTTACCGAAACAATTGATTGTTCAGGATTGACTCGTGGTCAATATGTGCTATATATGAATGTTAATGGAAAAATTTATTCAGAAAAAGTGGTTTTGAAATGATGAAGACTATAAAATACATCTTTTTATTATTGTTCTGCATGTTTTCTCTTATTATGCATGGTCAAGAACTTCCAGACAAAATTCCAACTCCAACTGCAAGTAATTTAGGAAAATTTGGATTAGTTCCAGTTTCTATGTATACAGGAACAGCAGATATTTCTATTCCCATTTATAAAATGCAAGAAAGGGGGATAACATTAGATATAAATTTGAAATATGATACCTCTGGGTTGTTGATAAACCAATTACCAGGATGGACAGGTCATGGTTGGAATTTAATGGCAGGTGGTTCTATAACAAGAAAAGTAAATTCTTGGGAAGATGAGCTGGAACTTGATCCTAAAGGCTTGTGTCAATATAAATTGAACAACTATTTTAAGGTTTATGATAAGGTTCCTGAATATATAAATCGGTCAAAGCAAGATCCTAATAAAAAACCTATTTTAACAGATATTTATGCTGATGTCTTTTATTTTAATTTTATGGGACATCATGGAAAATTTTGGTTAGATTCTGATGGAGAATGGAAAGTTCAAAGTGATGAAAATATATGTATTGAGTTTGATTATAATGATGATAGAAACTTTATTTATCCTTTTATAGCTCAAAAGCCACAAACAACGGATAAAAATCCTAAGACAATTAAGGGTTTTACTCTTGTAACAGATGATGGAGTAAGATATACTTTTGGTGGGGATATTTCATCAATAGAGTATGTTACAGATCTTGCTGTAGATTTTGATCGTGATTGGTATTATAATTGGACAGCAAATACATGGATGTTGACTTCTATTGATGATAGATTTGGAAATAATCTGTATAAATTTAAATATTCACGTGGAAAATTTTTAACTCAATTATACAAAACCAGGACTGGTTTTTTAACAAAAGCAGAATATTCTTCATTTTTATCTAGTTATAGTTTTTCTATCGGTGAATCTATTAATCCCAAATACTCAGGTTCTCTTAATTCACCAGTATATTTAACAGATATTACCAGTGCTTCAGGCTTGACGCTATATTTTATTAGAAAATCGGCTTTTCCTAATTCTATAGCGTCGCATGAATTATACCCATCGTTATATAAGTCGGAGGGAGCATTAGTGGATATGTCTGACTGTTTTTTTCCACAATCAGATAAATATAATGCTCTCTATAATCCTGTTTATTTTCAGTATTATCTTCAATGTACAACTGACAATGCACTCAAGGATTATCAGGCACATCGAGATATAGACAAGAATATAGACCCTTTTTCGTCGATGGATCTTGAATTACTTGAAAAAATTGTAGTATCAAATAAGGGTACTATTTTTGATTGTGATTTGAATTACGACATGAAAAATAGAATTCATCTATCTTCTGTCAATTTTACAACAGGTTCAAGTAATCAGAAAACATATACAATGAAATATCAGTCATATGAAAGTATACCTAAAGACTATTTGACAGAGATGGTTGACTATTGGGGATATTATAATGGATATAACAATTCAAATGATAGTGAGAAAAAATTAGCCCCTAATTTCTCAAGCACTATGTGTGGAATGCTTACACAAATTACTTATCCCACAGGTGGTTATACAAAACTTAAATATGAATTAAACTCATATAATAAGTATATTAATGCAGACAGAAAGAGTTTTACTACTCTTTCTAGACCAGAATTTGCTGGAGGATTAAGAGTGGCAGAGATACGTAATTTAGAAGGAGGTATTCCAAAAGAAATAAAAGAATATAAATATGAACTTGCTCCAGGAAAATCAAGTGGTATTTTATATTCGCTTCCACAAACTTATTGCAAATGGACAGATAATTATAGTGGTGATAATCGTGTTGCCTATAGATTTGGTACTTCTTCATTAATTCCTTTGTCTAATAGCTTTGGTCCGTCTGTAGGCTATTCTTGTGTAAAAGAAATTAATCAAGATAATACATATAGAATCAACACATTTGTGGATGCAACACAAGTTTATGATGATCCGTATGAATATACAATTATGTCATGTGACGGAGCGAATCCTTATAATAAGTTTAGTGAGAGAGGATATTATCTTGGAAAACTGTCATCAGAAGCTTTTTTCAATGCTCAGGGTAAAAAAATACGAGAAACAACTCTTAATTATTCCTCAGACAGAAACTTTAATTTGAATCATTATACGTTGACATTAAACTATGGCTCTTATGCAGGATGCTGTTACGGAAATATATACAAATTATACTATCCAAAAGTTTCATTGATAGAACAGACAACTAAGGAATTGGTCAATAATGAATGGTTTGTTGAAAAGAATACGTATAATTATGAGGATATAGAAAATGATTATTGTTCTACCCAAAGAAAACATTATAAAACAAATGTTAGACTTCTAACAAGTAAATCTAAAGAAATAGGAGGAGATACTTTAAAGACTGTTTATAGCTATCCTTTATCTGGTATGGATTATAAGTTGGCAAATCAATTTTGCTTGCCAGCAATAGGGACAGAAAGCTTTTTAAATGGTAAGATGATAAAGGGGCATAAAACAATATATGGATTGTGTAATGATCAAATGGTTCCCAGAAAAGAAATTCAGTATTTTAGTGATGAAAAAGACTGCGATGTAATTACTCAATATAAGTCATATAATTCGAAATTCTTTCCCAAAGAAATAATTAATAAAGAAGGTATTGATCATAAACTGTTCTATAATAGTACAAATCAACTTGTTGCTATTGTAGCTAATGGGTCTGGCAATATAGGACTTTTCGCTGGTACTAATCATGCTAAAAAACTTCTTGTTTCTTCTAAAAAAGGAGAAATTTTTGGTGATTTACCTACAAAAGTAGATGTCTGTACATATAATAGCAAGGGACTAGTTTATAATTCTGCAAGCGGAAATGGTATAGAGACAAACTACAAATATGATAGAATTGGAAGACTTACAGAAATACGTGATGAAAACGATAATCTTATCGAAAAATATTCATATAATTATGTTTCATCAGATAGTGATTGTTCAAAAACGGAAAACTTTGGAATATATCCATGTTATGAACAGACTGAAGTTAACAATTTTGAAGAAATATATCCTTCCAGAATACGCTTTTATAACTATCACTGTATAGATTCATGTTTGGTTTATGCTTATACCGTAAATAAAAATGCTATTTCACCAAAAATAGTTGTAAGGAAAAAGAGTAATGGTTTGGTAATTAAAACTATACCATTATCAACAGATAAACTTTTTGGGTATGGTAGAGTGAAGTGCGTTTGTGGAAAAAATGAAGAATACGAAATTGTTCTATGTGATAACAATAAACCTATTGATACAGTAAAACTTAAGACATCTAATAATAAATATTATTCTGATGTCGTAAATAATTTTATTGATAAAACTTTAGTTATATATACGAAGGCTGATGAATCTAGTGGTAATGTTACAACATTCCTGAATATATACAAGGATTTTAGTGGGGATTTTATGAAGACTCCATATGTATGTCATGGAATAATACGTCCTGGTAAATATATTGAAAGTCATTATTCAGAAGATTACTCAAAGTGGGAAAAAGGGGGATATAGCGTATATATTATAAGAGAAGATACTCATAATCGCAAATTGGTTGATGTCATTGCTTATGGGGGAATTTTTACGATAGAATAATAAGAATTAAATACATAGTAATGAAAATAAATAATAGTTATAAATACAAAATAAAAACTTTATCCATAGGTTTATATGGTTTTCTGTTTGTATCTTTGTTTGGTATAACGCAGGGAGTTTTTTCTCAATCCAAACAAAGTAACTATATAATGACGGAGAAGTTTATAAATTCTGACGCTTCTATCTCAGTCAAGTCTGTACAGTACTATGATGGATTTGGTAAGCCAAGTGTTTTGGCAGAAGGAGGGAAGAATAACGTGTCTAAATATGTATTCACCATGATGGAATATGATATGTTGGGACGTGACTATAAAGTATGGCAGCCTGTTGTTGGAGGTTCTTCGTGTGACAATATGTTGCCAAGTGAATTTTCTAATCTGTCAGCAAGTACATATTTTGGTGATAAATATGGATACACGATTAATAGCTATGATGCAATGAATCGTTGTACTTTTAGTCGTAGAGCTGGATCAACTTGGTATAATGCAGGTAAAGGTGTTAAAAAAGAGTATACTACTAATTCTGCGAATTCAGTAATTAAGTACGGAGTAACTACTTCTGGAGAATTGGAATGTACCAATAAGTTTTATCCAGCAGGAGCATTAAAGGGTATAAAATCAATTGATGAGGATGGGTATGCATTAGAAAAGTTTACAGATATCCTTGGTAATGTTGTACTTGAAAGGCGTAGTAATATTAATAACTCGGATGAAAGTACAAATGATACTTATTATGTGTATGATAAGGGGCTATTAAGGGTTGTTGTCCCACCGTTGTATAGTAAAACAAAATCTAAAGATGTTCTTTTCTTTTATAAATACGATTCGCATGGAAGATGTTCGGAAAAGATACTTCCGGGATGTGCAGGTATAAGGTATTGGTATGACAAGGGTGGACGCGTTGTATTAATGCAGGATGGTAAACTACGAGAAAATAATCGGTACAGATTTTATTTATATGATGGCTTAGGACGAGTTGCTGTACAAGGAGTATGTAAAAAGCCAGAACTAAATATATATAAACTAAATAATTTTCCAATTGCTGTATATGATACAGCTCAAGAAGGTGTTGAAAATACAGGATATGTCATTGATAATTCGTCATATCTAGGGGAAGATGTTCAGATTGAAATAGTTAACTATTACGATGGATATCGTTTCTTATCTGGTGTTAATAAAAATGATTTTAGTTTTGCAGGGTCTTCCACAACATGTTCCACAGGATTAAAGACAGGATCTATAACTCTTACTTCAAATGGTAAGTATCTTTATAGTGTAATGTATTATAATGAGAAAGGTTTATTATATAAAACAAAAGAACGTAATCTTGATGGAGCAAATGTTACTTTGGTAAAGACATATACATACACTAATCAACCTGCATCATCGTCTTTTCTTGTTGTAAAAGGAAAAGAAAGGCTTGTTATGGTGTCTTCGACATTAAACTATGACTTAAAAAGTGACAAACTATCAAAAGTTGATGTGAAAATTGGTGCACCAGGTATTTCTAAGAATAGTACCGTTGCATCCTATGAATATGATGAACTCGGCCACATTAAAAGTATAACTCGTGGGGCAAGGGCTGTACAAGTGACATATGACTATGATATTCATGGTTGGTTAACTTCTATTACTTCTCCTAATTTTAAGCAAAAACTTAGCTATTCTAATGGTGAAAATCCATGTTATAATGGTAATATCAGTAGCATGACTTGGAGTAATAATAAAGATAATGGTAATTATGGATATAAGTATTACTATGATAGTTTAAATCGTTTAACCTTAGCAAAGTATGGTGAAAATAATTTCAACGATAATGTTGGAAATAAAGATGAAGATATTAGATACGATGATAATGGAAATATAACACAATTATGGAGAGGAGATAGACAAAATCCTGATCTTGGAAAAAATATAAATATTATAGATGCTAATTATAAAGGGAATCAAATTTCACAAGTTAGGATACTAACAGCATATGATAATAATTATCATGCTGTAGATTCTAAGCCATGGCATAGTTTAGCTTATAATACTTCAGGGGCATTAATAAGAGATGATAGCAGGGGTATTACAAATATAGACTATGATGATTGGAATAATCCAAGACGAATTCAGTTTGATAATGGTAATGTTACAGAATATGTTTATTCTGCAATAGGTGAGAAATTACGTACAATACATTATACTTCAGTTCCAAATATCAAAGTTTCTTCTGGTGATACCCATATTTTATCAAGTGACGAAATATTATATAAGGATTCTATAGATTATCTTGTAAATGGAAGTTTGGTTATGACAAACAACAAGCTGGATAAGTATTTGTTTGATGGTGGATTCTTTAAATTTACAAATGGAAATGCAAATTATCCAGGAATGAATTATAATGAGCAAGATGCAGAAAAAATAGCATCACAAATAGAAACAAACGTTTCGCAAGACACGAAGGTACAAGCATATTTCTACGAAAAGGATAATCTTGGCAATATTAGAGTCGTTGTAGATGAGAATGGAAAAGTAGTTCAGGCTGTTAATTATTACTCTTTTGGATCTCCATTTAATACAGAAACAGACAACTTGGCTATAGAGAGTAATTTGCAATCATATCTATACAACGGCAAGGAATACGACAAGATGCACGGATTAAACACATATGACTATGGTGCACGCCAGTATTACGCTTTTCTACCTGCTTGGGATAGAATAGACCCTTTGTGTGAAGTTGCTCCAGAATTCAGTCCGTATGCGTTTTGTTATGATAATTCTGTTAATTATATAGATATAAACGGATTGTTTCCTTCAAGAGCAGATGCGTTAAAATATGCATGGACACATCATATAAGTTTTGCAAATATACATTATGCAAAAGATAGAAATGAATGGTACGTGGCATTAAGTCCAGATGGAAGTTCATATATTGAAGGAAATGTTCTTGAAAGACGTTTTGAACCCACAATAACAGAAAGTCAGCTCTGGAAGAATATAAGTGATGTTAACACTGATCTTGGTACGGGCGTAGGCTTTGCAGGATATGGATTAGCTAAACCATTAGCAAGGAGTAATGCCTACGCAATTATTGATGGGACAGGACAGTATTGCAATTCTGTAAAGCCTACATTTAAATTTAGAAACATTAATTTAGAGTATAACCTTAAAACTGTAAATAAGATAGGGTCAGGTATAAAGTTTTTGGGTAAGATTACTACAGGTGTATCTTTGGGTATGACTTTATACGAAATATCTGACGGACAAAAGAATGTCATTGGTGAAGGTGGTCTTGATTTAATTATGATTGGAGTCGGAACTATCCCTACTTATGGTTGGGCTATTTCATGTGGCTACTTTCTTGGAAAGAGTGCATTAGAATCATATAATATGGATTTTTGGAATAAATAATATATATTATAGTTATGGAATTTTATTATATTATACACTATGTAATATATCGCTTTTATAGACGACATAAAGAGAGTTTCGAATCGTCGCTTTCGTATGCTTGTTTAATACACTATTTTTTTTCTTTTGCTTTTATAGTGGAAGTTGATTATTATTTATGTCTATTTTTAGACATACACTTTCATATTAATAAGGCAATAGTCTATTTATATTTATTCTTTTGGGCGATTTTAGAGTATGTTATTTTCTATCGAAATAAAAGATATATAGAAATTTTTGATGAATATAATAGGTTAAGCGATACTCCAGAAATGAAGTTGAAAATAAAAAAAGCAAAAAACTTTAATTATAGCGTGTTTATTGTTGAATTATTATTGCTTTTTGCCATAGATTATTGTAATCATCATAAATAGCATATGCTTAAAAAAAGAATATGGGACAGCCTGATGGTTGTCCCATATTTGTAATTGAACAGCAAGGAAAAAGCGAGAAGGAGAAATGGAGACAAAAGATTTGAATCGTGGAATTTGCAGTATTGAGTATAATTGTTTAAATTTGCATTTGTTAGTTGAATTCACGGTGATATGATTTTGTCATACTTACATGATTTTAAATTGAGATTTGAGAGATGAACGAACGCGGAAAATTTGGTACTAAGTTAGGAGTGGTTCTCGCTACGGCAGGCTCAGCTGTGGGTTTGGGAAACATCTGGCGATTCCCATATATGACAGGACAGGATGGAGGAGCAGCTTTTATTCTTGTTTATTTGGCTTGTGTTATGATATTGGGTATTCCTGGTATGATAGCAGAGTTTATCGTTGGTCGTCATTCTGCAGCTAATGCTGTTCGTGCATACGGTAATTTAGGTGGCCGTATGTGGTCGTTGGTAGGAGCTGTAGGAGCAATCACGTCAATGATTATCTTGGGCTTCTATGCTGTTATTGCAGGATGGTGTTTGCAGTACCTGTTTGCGTCTATAGGTGGAAACCTTAGTGGTGATGCCGATTACGTGCAGGTTTATTTCAAGAACTTTGTTTCTGACCCTGTAGAACCGATTATCTGGACTGTTGCCTTTGTGTTGCTTACTCATTTTGTAGTTACACGAGGTGTGAGAAAGGGTATTGAACGTGTTTCAAACATACTTATGCCTATTCTGTTTGTGTTGCTGATAGTTATCGTTGTTGCTTCGTGTTCTCTGCCCGGTGCTATGAAGGGAGTGGAATTTTTGTTTAAGCCCGATTTCAGCAAGTTCACACATAGTATGTTCCTTGATTCCCTTGGTCAGGCATTCTTCTCGCTGTCATTAGGTACTGCTTGTCTTTGTACCTATGCCAGCTATTTCAGTCGTCAGACCAATCTGTTGAAGTCATCGGTACAGATAGCTTTTCTTGATACAATGATAGCCGTCCTTGCTGGTTTGATGATATTCCCTGCAGCCTTTTCTGTTGGTGTGAATCCAGATTCTGGTCCTTCGCTAATCTTTATAACTTTGCCAAATGTTTTTCAGCAGGCTTTTCATGGTGCTCCTGTGTTAGGATATGTTATTGGTTTGCTGTTTTATGCACTCTTGGCTCTTGCAGCCCTCACATCAACAATCTCTATGCACGAGATAGGAACGGCTGTTATCTTTGAAGAGTTGCATATAGACCGCAAATATGGCGCATGTATAGAAACGGCTATATGTGTTGTTATTGGTATTGTTTGTTCGCTCTCGCAGGGAGCTGTTGATATTAGTTTGTTTGGGAAGTCATTCCTTGATTGCTGTGATTTCCTCACATCAAACATTCTTCTGCCTTTAGGCTCGTTCCTCACTTGTATCTTTATAGGTTGGTATGTGCCTAAGAAGGTTGTACACGACGAGTTTACCAACTGGGGCACTGTGAGCGGTGTTCTCTATCCCTTGTGGCTTCTCCTGGTAAGGTATGTCTGTCCGATATGTATTCTTGCTGTGTTCCTACATCAGCTGAATGTATTCTAAAATCCTAAAAACCTTAACCCCTTAATTATCTATGTCGTTCCGTGAATGGTTGTATTTTCAGAAGTCAGACCGCATTGTTATAGTCACCTTTTTGCTTGTGATCTTGGTGTGTGTGACGGTGTTCTTGATATTTGACGATGGCGAGATGTATTCTACGTCAAATCCAGATGATAGTATTAGTTTTGTATCGAGAACACAACAAAAACGCCCATTTTATCGTTATTATAAGGTAGAGGGTAGAAAAATAGAACTGTTTGCCTTTGACCCAAATACTGCCGACAGCACTCAGCTGCTTCGTCTCGGACTGCAGCCTTGGCAGGTGAGGAACATCTATAAATATAGGGCTATGGGTGGTGTGTATAGAAAGGCATCCGACTTTGCACGTGTCTATGGCTTAACTCAAGGGCAATATAGAGCGTTGGAACCGTATATTCATATCGGGAAAGATTATCAGCCTGCAGCTGATTTGTTTCCAAAGGAAAGACAAAAGACTCGTGACAGAGCGCATACTGCCCTGATGCAGAAGATGGTGGAATATCCAGTAAAACTGCGTGAGGGACAGAAGATGCAGATAAATACTGCCGACACATCACAGCTTATGAAGATACCTGGTATAGGCAGCTATTACGCCAAAGAGATTGTTCGCTTGCGCGACCGTCTGGGCGGATTTTATTCTTCTGCACAGCTGAAGCAGATAGAAGGTTTCCCTGAGGATGCTCTCCGTTATGTTGATGTTGATAAGAACGAGATACATAAGATAAATATCAATAAACTATCATTCAGTGATCTTCGTCGACATCCTTATATCAACTATTATCAAGCAAGGGCAATAGACGAATACAAGCGATTGCATGGCCCATTGACAGAGATTAATCAACTACGCCTATTGAAATGTTTTTCAGCCGAAGACTTAGAACGACTAAGACCATATATAGAAATCGAGAAATAAATATAACTAACACAAAGACTAACATGAAAAAAGAACGTTTAACTATGATTGCTGTCCTCATGATATTGTGGACAGGTATTACATGTAAAGCCGACAACCTGTCGGATGATTATTCAGGAAAGGCTGACACGCTTACAAAAGCGTTAGTAAGTCAGTTCCTGAATCCTGCAAAAGGTACTTTCTGGGCTGTGCCACGCGATCAGAAAGACCGTAATTCAAAGAGTAGAAATGTGTATTGGCAACAGGCTCATGCCATGGATGCGCTGATATATTCTTATGAGCGTATAAAAGAAAAAGACCCAAACACGGCAGACAAGTATAAAAGATACATGGGGTTGTGGTATGAGAATCATGCCAACAACTGGTATTATGATAAAAATGACCCAACGGGATTCGTCAATGATTATACTGATGATATGTGTTGGATATGTCTGACTCTTCTTCACATGTCGGAGGCTTTGAACGATGATAAATATGCCGACACGGCATATAAGTTGTTTAATGATTTTATTGTGCCTCGTGGAAGTACTGATGAAAACGGTATCTGGGCTCTTCCGTGGAAACTCAACTACGATGGTCGTGGTGCCTGTACCAACTCGCCAGGTAGCCTGGTGGCAAGCAAACTTTATCTGAAGTATAATGAAGAACGACATAAGCAAACAGCTATCGACCTATGTAACTATATGTTTACTGTGATGAAAAAGTATGATAACGATGGACGTGTAGAAGAACCACCTCTTTCTTACACTCAAGGCACATTTGGTGAGGCGTGCCGAGTGCTTTATCATATCACAGGCGAAGAAAAGTATCTTAATGCAGCGCAGAAGGTAATTCACTTTCTTTGTAGTAATTCGCGTTGCACAGACAGAGGACTTCTTCGTAACGAAGGGCAATCAATGGATCAGAGTATCTTTAAGGCTGTGGCAGTTCCATATATTGTGAATTTTATACTTGATGAAAGCACCTCGAAGATCTATCGTAAGCGATTCACCACTTTCTTGGAGAAAAATGCCAATACCTTATGGAGTAAGTTAAAGTTGGAAGACTATCCTCGTGTGTTCTGTCCCTATTACTGGGGCGATGTGGTTGATCCCACTGAAGTTCCTTCTATGGGAGCAATGACAAGTGGTGTTTCACTTATGGAGAATATGGCTCGTTTAGCGTTAGCACAGAAGAAAAATGAGGCCACAGGAATAAGCATTCCTAAACATAAGAAAAAGAAAATGACAGGCGTATATACCCTTGATGGTAGAAAAGTGCAGAATACCACATTCCTTGCTAAAGGTATCTACGTTGTGGATAATCAAAAAGTAATGATTAGAAAATAGCCCATCCCAACCTTCCCGACAGGGAAGGAGTTAAAACAGCAAATAAGTAGCCTAAAATGCAAGCTGTTGGTTAGCCCCTTCCTATTGGAGGGGGATGGGGGAGGCTACCTATTTTTTTTAAAGTCGGGATTAGGCGATTCGAACGCCCGACCCCTACGTCCCGAACGTAGTGCGCTACCAACTGCGCTAAATCCCGAGTGATAATCTTAATTATCGGTGCAAAGATACTGTTTTTATTTGAATTGGTATAAAAATTACAAAGAAATCTCCGGAAATGTTTGCCTATATAAAATAAAACATTTATCTTTGCACTCGCAATTTAGAAATGAGTCGTAAAGACCTACTAATATTGTAATAATGGTACCTTAGCTCAGGTGGTAGAGCAATGGACTGAAAATCCATGTGTCCTTGGTTCAACTCCAAGAGGTACCACTTCCTCCTTTCATTTGCCGCCCGTTCTCTTCGGAGACGAGCGGCTTTCTTCTTTTTAGGAAGTTATACCGAAATTTGTCCGAAAAAATGGGAGTTTTTGAGTTTGTAAGTTTTTAGCGGATATATTGCATCTCTAATGACAATATAAACTTTAGCTGGTTAATGATTCTCCTTAGATATTACAGCCCATTTCAGATAAAAAAAAGTTATGAAATTTATAGTTTATTTATACTATTTGATTTATAGATTTGTAGAAGTATATGGTTATTATATCTATTATCATTCTCCTTTTACTCCACGTGATAACAGAAAACGCAAGGGAGAATATATGGTTAATAATATTGTGACATTTTATTCATATGGATTATTTGCTGTAGGAGAAACTTTGTATATAGTTAGCATATTGCTATTGTTATATAATTGTGGAATTACTCAGATTAAGATTATTGCAAATGAAGATTATAAGATATTATGCGTGTGTGCATTAATGATAATATCTGAGATAATAGATTATTTCCTTCTTGAGCGTAATAACCGATTTGAGAAGTATTCAGAAGAGTTTTCGCATTTCTCTGTGGAAAAGAAACTACTCTATGGTTCTGTGGCTTTAGTTTTGTTTTTGTTTCCTATTTTTGCAATAATATATGAGGTTAGTCTTCTATAAAACTTTGATGTGTATTCATAAAAAATAAAACCTCGTTCCCATAATGTGCACCCCAAAAGTTAGACAAAAAAACTTTTGGGGTGCACGTCATTCCCCCGTTCCCCGGGGGCAGAAACCTTCATAAGAGGAGGAAAGTGTTTACAGAATTTCGGGGAGTTCAAAGAGTTTGATGCCGTTACTACCCTTTATGAGGATGTAGCTGTTGTGAGGTTTGTGGAGAGCAATTTCGGCTTTTACTTCATCTACATTATTGAACTTGCGGAACCTGCAGTTTGTTTTAGCAAACTCTTCACCTACGAGCCATACATTCTCTATGCCGTCGGCTTGCAGCTTGTCAACAACCTTTTGGTGTTCTGCATCAGATACTTCGCCTAATTCACGCATATCACCGAGGATTGCCATTTTGTTTTCAACCTCCATGAGCTTGAAGTTTTCAAGGGCTGCTGCCATACTTGATGGGTTGGCATTGTAGGCATCTACGATGAGATGATTGTCGGCTGTTTCTGTGAGCTGGCTGCGGTTGTTGCTTGGCTGGTATCCTTCGAGAGCTTCGTTGATCTGTTCAGGAGAAACACCGAAATGCAAACCGATGGTGATGGCTGCAAGCATATTGTCAATATTATAAGCACCGATAAGGTGTGTCTGTACCTCGCATGGAGAGGTGGTGTTGCTCTGCCATTCAAACTTCAGGAATGGAGCACAGCTAATAACATGACCGCTAACCTCGTAATCGTTTTCTTCGCTCTGACCATAGCTGATGATGCGGTCGAGATTACGCTGTTGTGCCATTTCAACAAGGTCGGGATTGCTTTCGTTGAGGAAGGTAAGGGCATTATGTTCCTTGATGAAATCATAGAGTTCGCCTTTGGTTTTCTTCACACCTTCAAAACTACCGAATCCCTGTAGGTGAGCACGACCAACATTAGTAATCATACCGCATGTAGGTTCAACATATTCCACCAGTACCTTAATGTCTGTAGGGTGACTTGCTCCCATCTCGACAACAGCAATCTCGTGTTCTTTGTTCAGACGAAGCAATGTTTTAGGTACACCTACATCGTTATTGAAGTTACCTTCTGTGTGCATAACATTGTATTTCTTAGCCAGCACGGCAGAGATGAGTTCTTTTGAAGTTGTCTTACCGTTGGTACCTGTGATGCCTATAACAGGAATATCAAACTGACGGCGGTGTTCGCGAGCCAGTTCCTTGAATGTAGTAAGGCAGTTGTCAACAAGAATAAAACGAGAATCGCCTTCTATGGCATATTCTTTTTCATCGATAATGGCGTATGCACAACCCTTTTCAAGAGCTGATGCAGCAAACTTGTTTCCATTGAAACTTGCGCCTTTTAATGCTATGAAAATACTGTCTTTGGGACAGTCACGACTATCAGTAGTAACGATAGGGTGCTGCTGATATAGTTTGTATAATTCTGAAATATCCATGTCAATGTTTATTTTTGGACAAAGTTACATAAAGTCGAGGGAAATGCAAAATGAAAGCTTGCTTTTATTTTCATTTCCGAGACAAAGTAAGTTCGGCGAAGCTAAAGTTACATAAAGAATGTGGAATCGAAGGTTAACCACTTTAGAGTTCAAGAAGTTCAAAAGTTTAAGTATTGAACCATTTGAAGTATTGTCCTTTATCTCCGCCGCAGAAAGCGGCATAACTCCCTTTAATTTCCTCTATCTTCTGAACTGATTTAGCTCAATAAAAAACTCATAAACTACAAAGCATTCTAAGCACATCCTATAGCTTTCCTATACATTAACAATATCCTTCTTCTTATTCTGGTGCGAATGTTGTCCGTTTGTTGTCCGTTAAGTAAACGGACAACAAACGGACAACAAACGGACATCAAACGGACAACAGATATTGTTATGATAGAGTTAATGTATAGTTATGTTAGTGTCATAGAGGTACCAATGTATAATGGAAAAGGAAAAAACAATATGTTTTTCATAAATGGAATTGAATAATTGAAATAATATTGTTATTTTTGCAAAGCATGACTAAGATTATCAATTCAACCATAAATGTACATGGACAACTCCTGTCATTGGCTACTCCACAGGTGATGGGAATCCTAAATGTTACTCCCGACAGTTTCTTTGCCGGAAGCAGAAAGCAAACCGAGTTGGAGATTGCTCAAAGAGCCAATCAGATTGTAGCTGAAGGTGGTACGATTATTGATGTGGGCGCTTTTTCAACCCGTCCAGGGGCAGATGAGGTTTCTATGGAGGAAGAGATGGCTCGTTTGCGCAAGGCTCTGCCTATTATCAGAAAAGAACAGCCTGATGTAGCTTTGTCTATTGACACGTTCCGACCTGAAGTGGCTCAGATGGCTGTTGAGGAATATGGTGCTGACATCATCAACGATGTATCAGAAGGTGGTATAACAGGAATTGTTGATACTCCTTTGATGCAAGATAACGATGATGAGTATCCTGCTATCTTCCGTATGATGGGAAAGTTGAAAGTGCCTTATATCCTGATGTCGGTTCAGAAGGATGTTCACGATATGCTGAAAGGCTTTTCTAAAGAAGTTCAGCAATTACGTGATTTAGGTGTTAAAGATATTATTCTTGATCCTGGTTTTGGCTTCGGAAAAACGATGGAGGAAAATTTCAGACTCCTTCATGAGATGGATAAGCTACAGGTGATGGATTTACCTCTGCTCGTGGGCGTTTCTCGTAAACGCATGATATGGAAAACGCTTGATATAACAGCTGATGAGGCTCTTAATGGCACAACGGTTATCAATACGCTTGCTCTGACCAAGGGCGCTAATATCCTACGTGTTCATGATGTGAAGGCAGCTGTTGAAGCGACAAGGTTGGTGCGCGAAGCAGAGCTTCGTTATTGAACCAACGGTTACTGACCGAAGGGAAGTAATAATTTATAATTAGATAACTCTACATCGCACGTAGTGCGACTAACTTCACATTACACATACTAAACTCAACATTCTCAATATTATGCCTTTCAATTTTGATTTAAAAGACTTTATTGACATTTTTCTTGTCGCGTTGATGCTCTACTACATCTATAAGTTGATGAAGGAGAGCCGTTCACTAAATGTCTTTATGGGCATTCTTGTCTTTGTACTTGTGTGGCTCTTTGTCAGTCAGGTGCTTGAAATGCGATTGTTGGGAAGCATTCTCGACAAACTGGTTAGTGTGGGAGTTATTGGATTGATAATCCTTTTCCAGGAAGAAATACGTAAGTTTCTTTATCAGTTGGGAGCCCATCAGCGTTTCCGCAGACTATCTCGTATTTTCTCTTCAGGAAAGAGGAATAGCGAGGAAGAAGACAAGGAGACAATCATGCCTATTGTGATGGCATGTATGAGTATGGCAAAGGGAAGGGTTGGTGCACTTATCGTCATTGAGCGTGGTGCTCCGCTTGATGATATTGTTGATACCGGTGATACCATTGATGCGGTTATTAATCAGCGACTTATAGAGAATATCTTTTTCAAGAATTCGCCTCTTCACGATGGTGCGATGGTTATCTCAAAGAAAAGAATCAAGGCTGCGGGATGTATTCTTCCTGTGAGTCATAATCTTGACATACCTAAAGAGTTGGGACTGCGTCATCGTGCAGCAATGGGTATTTCGCAGGATAGTGATGCTATTGCCGTTGTTGTTTCTGAGGAGACAGGACGTATCTCTGTGGCTATCAAGGGAGAGTTCCGTTTACGTCTGTCGGCAGAAGAGCTTGAGAGTATCTTAGCTCACGAAATGATACGTTAATTATGTGTGCACCATTGTAGTGTACACATAATTAATATAAAATTATTCATTACAATGCCCTTTATCTCGTTTTTTATTGCTAATTTTGCAACCCGTATATAGCATTTTAAGGCAAAGAGATTTCAAACAAAAAATATAAAATTTATTGTAACAAACTATGGATTTATTACAGCAAATAGTTGCGCGTGCTAAAGCAAATAAGCAGCGCATCGTGCTCCCAGAAGCTGAAGAGGAGCGTACATTGAAGGCTGCTGACCGTGTTTTGGCCGACGACCTTGCAGATCTTATCCTTATTGGTAACCCTGACAACATCAAGAAGCTCGCTGCAGAGTGGGGACTTCAGAATATTGACAAGGCTACTATCATAGATCCTCTGAACAATCCTAAGGGCGAGGAGTATGCTGAACTGCTTGCTGAACTTCGTAAGAAGAAGGGTATGACTGTTGAGCAGGCTCGTGAACTCGTTAAGAATCCTCTCTATCTTGGTTGTATGATTATCAAGACTGAGGGTGCTGACGGTCAGATCTCTGGTGCTCTTTCAACAACAGGTGACACTCTTCGTCCTGCACTTCAGATTATCAAGTGCGCTCCAGGCATCACCTGTGTTTCTGGTGCAATGCTTCTTATCACCAATCAGCCTGAATATGGCGATAATGGTGTCGTTGTTATGGGTGACGTTGCTGTTACTCCTATGCCAGATGCTAATCAGTTGGCACAGATAGCAGTATGTACTGCACAGACAGCTAAGAGCGTAGCTGGTATTGCTGATCCACGTGTAGCAATGTTGAGCTTCTCTACCAAGGGTAGTGCAAAACACGAGGTTGTTGATAAGGTTGTTGAGGCTACTAAGCTGGCTCACGAATTGAATCCAGATCTTAAGGTTGATGGTGAGCTGCAGGCTGATGCTGCTCTTGTTCCTGCTGTTGGTGCAAAGAAAGCTCCAGGTAGCGACATCGCAGGTAAGGCAAACGTACTTGTTGCTCCATGTCTCGAAGTAGGTAATATTGGTTACAAGCTTGTTCAGCGTCTTGGAGGTGCTATTGCCATTGGTCCTATCCTCCAGGGTATCGCTCGTCCTGTTAACGACCTCAGCCGTGGTTGCTCAGTTGATGATATCTACTACATGGTAGCTATCACAGCTTGCCAGGCTCAGGATGCCAAGCTTTAAATGCACAATTACAAGTTTTGAATTACGAATTGATGCGTGGCATTTTAAATGATTTAATTATGAATTATTTTTTTTGCCACGTGTCAATAAATAAAATAACCTATGAGCGAATTTGGTGACATACTAGGAGATAAGAGTCTTAATTTTTCGATTAGGATTTATAATCTTGCTCATTTTCTGAATGAAGAGAAGCATGAGTATAGAATTGCTGACCAAATTTTTCGTAGTGGAACCAGTATAGGAGCAAATCTTGCAGAGGCGCAATGTGCCGTTAGTCGTAATGATTTCATAGCTAAGATATATATAGCTTTGAAAGAAGCAAATGAAACTCTTTATTGGTTGCAGTTGTTGTATAGTGTAAGGCTATTAGTTAAAGATCAGTATGATTCAATTTATGCTGATTGCTTAGAACTTAAAAAGCTACTTACAACAATCACGAAAACGACTCGTGAAAATGAAGGAAAGGAATGAGTAATTCTTAATTCGTAATTCTTAATTTGTAATTAATATAATTCGTAATTTCAAATTTGTAATTCCAAATTAATAAATATGAAGGTTTTAGTATTGAACTGCGGAAGTTCATCTATTAAGTATAAGTTGTATGATATGGCCAATGAGGCTGTATTGGCACAGGGTGGTGTTGAGCGTATTGGTCTTGATGAGGCTTTCATCAAGGTGAAGCTCAACAATGGCGAGAAGAAGCAGATTATGCGCGATCTTCCTACACACAAGGAAGGTGTTGCTTTGGTTTTTGAGTGCTTGCTCGATCCTGAGATTGGTGCTATCAAGAGTCTTGATGAGATTGATGCTGTTGGTCACCGTGTAGTGCAGGGTGGCGACCTCTTTGAGAAGAGCTGCATTGTTACTCCAGAAGTAGAGAAGGGTATCGAGAGCCTTATCGATCTCGCTCCTGTTCACAACAAGGGTCACTTGGCTGGTATTCGTGCCGTTAACGAGCTCATGCCTAACACTCCTCAGGTAACAGTATTCGATAACGCATTCCATAGCACTATGCCTGACTATGCTTATCTCTACGCTATTCCTTACGACTTGTATAAGAAGTATCATGTACGTCGTTACGGTTTCCACGGAACAAGCCATCGTTATGTTTCACAGCGCGTTTGTGAGATGCTTGGCGTAGATATCAACACTCAGAAGATTATCACCTGCCACATTGGTAACGGTGCATCTGTTGCTGCTGTTAAGAATGGTAAGGTTATCGACACCTCTATGGGTCTTACTCCATTGGCAGGTTTGATGATGGGTAGCCGTTGCGGTGACATCGATCCTTCTGCTGTTACATACTTGATGGAGAAGCTTAACAAGACTCCACAGGAAATGGCTAACTTCCTTAACAAGGAGAGTGGTGTTCTTGGTATCACAGGTATCAGCTCTGATATGCGTGATGTTGAGAATGCAGATAACAATGGCGACAAGATGGCTCACCTCGCACTCGAGATGTATAGCTATCGCATTAAGAAGTACATCGGTGCTTATGCAGCTGCAATGAATGGTGTTGACATCATCGTCTTCACAGCAGGTGTTGGTGAGAACCAGATAGGTATGCGTGTAGACGCTTGTGCCGGTCTCGACTACCTTGGTGTTAAGATTGATGAGGAGCGCAACAATGTTCGTGGCAAGGAAACAATCATCTCTGCTGATGACTCAAAGGTGAAGGTTGTTCTTGTTCCTACCGACGAAGAGATTGTTATTGCTCGTGATACTCGTGATCTCGTTGCTGAATTAAAGAAGTAATGAACGGCAAAATAATCACATTTGGCGAAATAATGCTCAGGCTATCCAAGCCTGAGCATTATCGTATTATGCAAGGCAACACCTTTAATGGTAACTATGGTGGCTCTGAGGCTAATGTTGCCGTTAGTCTTTCCATGCTTGGCGACGATGTGGAATATGTTACTCGTGTACCTGATAATGCTGTGGGAGAGGCTGCCTTGATGCACCTGCGTCAGTATGGACTTAATGTAAAGCATGTTGTAAGGGGTGGAAAGCGTCTTGGAACATATTATTTTGAAGCCTCGGCAGCTATGCGAGGCAGCAAGGTGGTATATGATCGCGACGAATCTTCTTTCAACACCTTGCAGTATGGCGATATCGATTGGGAACCTATCTTCAAGGATGCAGCCTTGTTTCATTGCTCAGGTATCACCTGTGCCACTTCTCAGGCTGCTCTCGACACCACTATGGATGCTGTAAGAATGGCTTTTGAACGTGGTATAGAGCTAACTTGTGATATTAACTATCGTGGCAATCTGTGGAAATATCCAGGTGCAAATGCCCAGAAAGCCTTGCAGGACTTGATGCAGTATAGCTCGTTTATCTTTGGCGATCAGAACGAGTGGTATGTAGCAAGTGGCTTGAAGCCTATTCCTTTTACAGCCCTTGATGAGAGCTATCAGTTTGATCTTGACGCTTACGAGGAATATTTTGCTAAACTTCACGAGATGTTCCCACGTTGTAAGCGAATGCTCATTGCTCATCGCAACCAGCTATCTTTCCAACATCATGTCAATGCAGGAGTTCTGTGGAGTGAAGGAAAGATATACACTTCGCGCATCTACGACATTAATCCTATCGTCGATCAAATGGGTGTTGGTGATGCTTGGGTGGCTGCTTTCATGCACGCCCGTAAGAAATGGGGTGATGATGATCAGCGCTGTCTTGAGTTCTCTGTGTCAGCATCGGCATTGAAGAATACCGTAGCAGGTGATCAGAATCTTGTCACCGAAGAGGAAATTCTTTCTAATATGACCTCGTTTGGCGGTCGTATTCAGAGATAGAAAGCGGATCACCTGTAAACTCCTGTGTCAGAAAGAAAACAGGTTCTTAGTTCTGTGCTGAATGCTTATAAAGCATACAGCACAGAACGTTTTTTTTATTTCTTCAAAATATCAACACAGTTTTTTAAGAGTAACCCCAAAAACTTACGTATGTATCTTGTTAATGAAAAACACCAAATAGTGAAATTTTAAGTTTCAGGGCAGAGAGAAATTTTTCCCTAACCAGTCAGTAAACTTCTCCGTATAATGTCCGTATAATTATGTCGTTAATTTTCCGTGTAATGATAATGTTTTATTAATTGTAACAGATTACTCTGCAGGAAGTATAGGTAAATAATGTTAATTTATTTTGTGCTTGCATTTGGTTCTGCGGTAATATTGCTACATTTACACTTCTTATTAACAAATCTTATGGATATTCAAAAACTATCAACCTCGCTGTTAATAGCAGCGATGCTACTGACTGCAACTAAGACAGTAGCTGCTAAGACAAAAAACATTGAACGTAAAAAGCTATTGAACACGCAATGGCAGTTTGTTGAAAACGACAGTGACTTTACTAAAGCAAAGGCTGTGGTTCTTCCACACGATTGGAGCATTCACCATCGGTTTAATGCTAATGCTCCTGCCGGTGGCGGTGGTGGCTATTTGCCTACGGGAAAAGGTTGGTATCGTCGCACACTATCTCTTGGTAAAAATTACACAGGTAAGAAGATTCGCCTATATTTTGAGGGAGTATATATGAGCTCTCAGGTGTATATAAATGGTAAAAAGGCTGGTGGTTGGCCTTATGGCTATTCTTCTTTTTGGGTTGATGCCACTCCTTATGTTCATGCTGGTAACAACGAAATAGTTGTTAGCGTGGATAATTCAAAGCAACCTAATTGTCGTTGGTATTCTGGCTCTGGTATCTATCGCAATGTGTGGCTTGTTACTACCGACAAAACATATATTGATGATTGGAGTGTGGCTGTGAGCACTCCTGATATACATCATGTTGTTTTTACAGCAAATGTGGTGCAGGCTGATGGTTCTACACGTGCATTTCAAAAGACAATAGAGGTGGAAAATCCTCGGCTGTGGTCGCCAGAATCGCCATATCTGTATCATACAGAACTGACAATACCTGAAGGCGATAAAATACCAGTTACATACGGTATTCGCACAATAGATTACAGCGCAGATAAAGGATTGCTCCTTAATGGAAAGCCACTAAAGCTGAATGGAGCATGTGTTCATCATGATAATGGCATACTGGGAGCTGCAGCATTTGATGATGCAGAATATCGCAAGGCACAGCTGATAAAAGAAGGTGGCTTCAACGCTGTGCGCACTTCTCATAACCCTCCTTCGGAAGCTTTTTTGAGAGCTTGTGACGAATTGGGACTTCTTGTTATAGACGAGGCGTTAGATGGCTGGCGTGAAAAGAAGAATAATAATGATTACGACTATTCTTCTATATTTGACCAGTGGTGGGAGCGCGATATTGATGCAATGGTAAAACGCGATCGTTTGCACCCAAGTGTTTTCTGTTGGAGTATAGGTAACGAGGTTATTGAGCGTAAAAAGATAGAGGTTGTTAAGACTGCTCATAACTTAGCTGCTCGCATACGTGTGAACGACCCTCAGCACCGTCCTGTAACATCTGCTCTTGCAGCATGGGATAGAGATTGGGATATTTACGATCCATTGGCTGCCGAACATGATATTGTTGGCTATAATTATATGATTTTTAAGGCTGAAAGCGATCATGAGCGTGTGCCAAATAGAGTGATGATGCAGACCGAGAGTTATCCACGTGATGCTTGGAATAATTATCGTACGGTACAGACACATAATTATATCATCGGAGATTTTGTTTGGACAGGAATTGATTATATTGGCGAGTCTGGTATTGGTCGTTATTATTATGAGGGAGATGTTCCTGGTGAGTCATGGGAGCGTCCGTTATATCCATGGCATGCCGCATATTGTGGTGATATTGACCTCGTTGGACAGCGAAAGCCTATCAGTTTCTATCGTTCACTACTGTGGAATGGTGGGCAAACAGCTATGGCGGTTCGTGAACCTGACGGCTATATTGGTAAGGTAAAAACATCAATGTGGAGTACTTGGCCTACACAACAGAGTTGGACATGGCCTAATTGGGAAGGTAAGCCTATTGAGGTAGAGGTTTATAGCACCAAACCTAAAGTTAGTCTATATCTTAATGACCAGCTGGTTGGTGAGCAAGAAACAAAAGAGATGAAGGCTGTATTTAAATTGTCATATCAGCCTGGTGTACTCCGTGCTGAAGCAGGCGATGAACAGGCAGAACTTCATACAGCAGGAACTCCTAATAAGATACGCTTAACAACGAAGAACTATAAGAATTTGTCGTTTATAACAGCTGAGATTGTTGATGCACAAGGACGTGTTGTTCCTACATCAGATACCGAACTTACATTTACAGTCAATGGTGGTAGCTTGCTTGCTGTTGGTAATGCAGACATAAAGGATGATGACCCATATTTTGATGCAAAACATCGCACTTGGCATGGTCGTTGTCTTGCTATTGTTGATAGAGGTGGTAAGAAATGCGTTCTTTCTGTTTCAGCAAAAGGATTAGCTACAGCAAAGATATCAATGAAATAGTATATCTTTGAGATATAAAAGAATAGTTTAAAAGAACTGTTTTAATATACAAAAGCGTGGTGTTCATAGTAGAGCACCACGCTTTATTTGTTGATATGTATTAAAAAAGTGTTTAATAGAACAGTCCGATGCTGAGACCGATGGTGTGTCGTTTCAGTCTTTCATCGTTTATCTTCTTTGATATAGCTAAATTACCATAGCCTTTAATGAACCAGTTGCTGCGCATTCCCTTGATAGATACAGGACGCTGATACATCAGTTCAAGATAGCCGTGAGCATAGCTTGCACCAAGTATATCCATGTCGGGGATTAGCACGTTTTGTGCATAATCGGTTGAAGGGTCAGCTAGTTCAAGGGTGCTCTTTGTAGAGTTGTTATAACCTAATTGTATTGTAGTAGAAAAACCTATGTTGCTGAAGTTCCAACCGTTTTCCAATGTTACATCAACATTGCTGTATTTTAGAGTAGAGGTGTTCAACAGATATTTGTTGTTTACTTGTTTCAGTGATGCCAGGATGCCTACGAACATAGGTATCTCTTTATTAGCAACCTTGTTGAAACGATAATGGAAGTTTGCGTCAAAGAGTGTCACCTGATAGCGCTTGTTATAGGTGAGCTGGTTGTCGTATCGGTATGAGTTGTAACCAGTTGAAGGATCTGTTGTAACAACTAACTGTTGACGATATTCGTTGGCATAGCCTTCGGTGTAGCTTCCGTACAGGTCGAGCTGATGAAGGGTTGTTTCACTACTTCTATAACGATGCTGTGATTTAAATGCGTAGTTATATGTATAGTAGTGTCCTGGCTGATACTTGTATTGACCATATACACCTTCCGAACCACGTGCAATAGAAACTACTGTCATATTGTTGTAGTTGTAGTTGTTGTATCCATAACTGAGTTCTGCACCAAACTCATGGTTCACCCATTCACGCTGATAGCCGCTTGAACCTCCCATAGAACCGACAGCATTTTCCAAACCATACATCAAATAGTAAATCTTCTTTGTTGTGTTATCAACTGTGGTTACGTTTGAAATTTTTTCTTTTCTGCGGTTGTACCAGCCTGCAATACCAATGATGTTGTTGCCTGTGCTATAGGTAATGGCTGGTGTAAGTTTGTAGTTGAGCAGCTGAGAACGTGAGCGTGGATCGCGTAGTCGGCTCAGGTCTCCAAGATTATAATCGAGTTTTGCACCGAAACGCCAGCCGTTCATCAGTTCTACAGAACCAATGGCAGCTGTAAGATTGATATTTTGTTCTTCGTAGGATGCCTTGATGCCAGATCCGGAGAAGTAAGGATTGCTGTTATAAGGGCGCATAACATCGGTCCATGAACGGTTTTTGGTGCGACCGGTGTTGAAATCAAACTTGCCATAGGCATAGAGATATTTGCCTAACTTCTGCCAGCTTTCGGTGAAGAATTGCAAGCGATTGTTCATATCGCCTTCCTGAACACGATAGAAATCGCCTCCTTTATGGCTGTAGTTGAAATATGCTTTACCAAAGTTTATATGGTTTTGCAATGACAGAGAGGCAGCATTGTTGCTTCCTTGCCATGCACTTTTGCTTAGTTCATAATCATATCTGCCCTGATTCATAAGTGAATCGTTTTGTGCAGAGGCTGTGATAGCCACCAGCATAGCAGTTATAGAAAGTATATTCTTAATCATCATATTCGCGGATTTTAATTGTTGTTGAAACCTTGAAGTCGTCACTTGAATTATTTGTGTCCTGAAGGATCTTATGTCCATCCTTACCCTTGCGAGTAGAGGTTTTGCGATATACAACTTCGCCAGTGTATCCTGTTGCTGAGTTTATATTGGTGTATCCGGCGTCAAGGTCGTTATAGAATCGCTTGTTGGCAGTTTCAACACCAGTAGCCTTGTATTTCAGTATTTCAACAGCATCAATGATGAATCGTTTTGGCATAGCTGTTTGCTGTGTTCCTTTTGTTTTTCCGTAATTATATACTACGGGCCAATCGTTTATGTTGGCATCTGTGCGGAAGATAACAATGCTGCTTGGACCGCTTTGCAGAATGTTCATATAGCTTAAACCGCTTGTATTTGTATATATTAGATTCAAGCCTTTCACAGCAGGATTGTTTACTGTTTTACCTTTTTCATCTTTAGCCTCAAAATCGGCTGTAAGTAGGTTTGGTTGAGAGCTTGCCCCATTGGTGCTATGATCAATAGCGCTGTTGGTGAGTAGTACTGTTCCACCTGGTTCTACCATATAATCCTGATCTGTTGGTATCTGGAATATCTGTTTCAACATGACAACAGAATCGTTGTATTCTGAGTGAAGCTGTTCTAAAGTATATGCTGGTGTAGAGTTACTCTCAACCAAACCAATATAAAGTCCCTTGACATTTACAGGTTCATCGCTTTGGTTGAAAAGCTCTACATATCGTGCATGTAGATAGTTCTTATTGTTATCATCTTTTGCTCCTGCAAAGTAAACTTTACCAATAACAAGTGAGCGGTTGATGCTTAGCTGGGTAGCGAGGTCAATAGTGCTTTCGCCTGCGATGAGCTGGTTTAATATCGAACCTGAGATAACGGCTCCGTTGTTAACAACATCATCACCTGTAAGTTCACTATATTCATCTGAAGTTATATTCCATGATGTGGATATCGTATATACATCAGGAATGATATCGTTGAATGTTGCAATGCCGTTGGCATCTGTAATGGCCTGCTGTGATTGCTTGTTATTATTTGTGAGTGTAACTATTTGCCCCGAGAGGTCTCCTGTTTTTGTGAACTCCTCAGGTGCTACAACCTGCACATTAACAGAAACAGCTGTTGTTGCATCATTGTAGTTAACGCAACTTGCCATGTTTGTGATGGCTAAAGCTGATAGGAAATATATAAATATCTTCTTCATATTCTTACAGATTAAAGTAAAGTTCTACACCATAGCTGAACGAATTAGTGTTGCGCTGAACTAATGATGTTGTAATGTTGTTCTTTAGATATGGCTCGTAGAACATCATGTTGTTTACATAGAGTGATAAACCACCAATTTTGCCTAACTCTTTGGTAAGACGTGCGGATAGGTTCCATGTGATAGTGTTCTTAACAGGAACAGAATCACTGGATTTTATTGTCAGGTCGCTTATCTTTACTGTTGCTTCACCTGCAGGAGCTGTAGCATAGTACTGTCCATCCATGCCAAGATATCCGTTAAGCATTTCGCTGCTGATTTCATGATAGTTCAAATCAGGGCTGATGAATCCGATTGGATCTTTTGTTGCAACGAAGTCGTGATGCCAGTCGTACCAGATAGCCTGAGCAGTGAATGATGCTACCATGCGAAGAGCTGGTATATGGGTTACAGCACGTAGGGTGTTGATGAATCTGCGATATTTGTTATAGTCAAGATCTGATGGATAAACAACCTTGAAAGGAGTGTAGCCATATTTTGAATAACTTGCAGGTAGGAAACTTGCAGAAACATTCTGACTAACCATGTCTGTGCTCCATGTCTTTGTCTCTGTGTATGCTCCGCTGAAGAATAGCGATGTCTTTATTGGCTTTATTTCACCAAGGTTGAAGTCAAACTCAATACCTCGGTTCACAGTAGTATTGGTATTACCAATCTTACCTGTAGTCATATAAATAATCTCTTTGCGCTCTGGGTTATCAAAGTCAACAGTGATAGTTCTTTGATCTCCTTCACCATTGATGATAAGACCTTTTTCTGCAGAATAGAACTTATTCAGGTAAGTAGTATATTCTGTTACAGGACCAAAGCCGTTTGGTGTGCGGTCTTGATAAGCAAGGATTGAAAGCTTGCGTTGTCCTGGAAGTTTAATGTCAATACCAAACTCAACCTTTGTGGTTGTTGCGTTCTTTAAATCCTTTGACTTTTCAACATTATATACTTGTGTGTGATACATAAGTAGCTGAGTACCGCCATCCTGTGGCATATAGTTGGCAGCTACACGGTCGTCATATTTTTTGTCTGGGTATAGATACTCAAGACCGGGAGTCTTTGAGTTCAAGCCAATGCCAGCGCGAAGGTCAAGCCATTTTGTTGCAGAGAACATCACGTTCAAACGAGGTGATAAGGCTGTTGTTCCCACTTCGGCAAAAGGCTGAAGGGCTGTAAAACGCAAACCTGCATTCACACGCAGTTGGTTCACCTTATTGATGTTCCAAGTGAACTGGTCTTCTGCATAGGCTGCAATCTGATGCAATCCTGGCTTGTCGCTGAAGGCACGAGGACGACCATTGTTGTTGCTTTTGTAAGGACGTGTCTCGTCAAGGTTATAAAAACCTCTTCCGCTATTCCAGTTATATCGGTAGTCGGCACCAATCTTAAAGCTTTGGCGTGTTTTGCTTGTCTTGAAGAAGAACGAGTCGTTGATCTTTGCAAAGATGTTGCCAGGACGGCTTTCTGTGAAGCCTGTAGCCTGATAGCTTGATGAAAGATACTCTACAGGATAGTAACCTGTTTCCATTGCTGTGATAATAGGGTTTAATCCTGTACTGCTGGTTACGTAGCCTGTATTTTTGTTTTTTGCTTGTGAATAAGTAATACCAAAGGTATATGAAAGAGTGCGTGCAAAAAGTTTCTCTAAATTAATACGTCCGTTATGTGTTAGACCGATGGTGTAGTTGGTGCTCTTTGCCTCAGAACCATCGTCGATAACGTCTGGGTCATTACCACTCCAGTCACGTGAATAGAGAAGGCGCAACTTTGTGTCTGTATGCCATTTCCTTGTGATGTTGTAGGCATAGTTCATGTTAAAGGTATAGCGACCGAAAGAACGAGTTTTCTGTCGTGGATCGCCCCAAGCCTTAGCATAATCAAAGTTGAAGTTAAGAATACCTGCTTTATCAAGTCCAAAGCCTTTTCCTATAGAATAGTTCTGTGCTTCTGGGGTGATTTTTCCTTTTACCTGCCATGGGGTGATACCTGCTTTGGAATGAACAATAACCAAACCGCTGGTGAGGTCACCATATTCTGCTGATGGAATACCTCGGATGATTTCTACATTGTCAATATTATCGGCAGAAACCTGTCTAAGGTCGGTACCAGTAAATGCTGTACTTGAAAAACCGTTTGCCGATAGGTTGGCGTTGTTATCTATTGGCACACCGTCAACAACAATGCTTGAACCAAAAGCAGAGGTGTTGTTGTTTACAAGTGAGCGCAACTGCAGGTTGCTTTGCTGAGTCATATCGGTGTTACCCATTTTCATGCCAGGAATGAGCTGCATCACATCGGCAAGTGATGTGGCTTGCAGGTGATCGATTGCCTGTCGTTCTATGAGGGTGGTTGTTGATGCTCCAGATGATTTCTGTTTTGCTGTTACAACTACTTCCTTTAATGCGAGTGATGTTGGAGTGAGTTGAATGTTTAGGTTCAGATTTTTGTTCACAAGAACGGTTGTTGTGAACTTCTCAAAGCCAACATACGAAATCTCAATGGTGTAGTTTCCGTATGGCACGTTATGTATGGTTGCCTTGCCATCAACATCAGTAACGGTAATAGCCTCAAGTGGTTTCATACTTACCGTTGCCATCATAACAGATTCTTGAGTTCCTTTTTCTCTAACAGAGAGATTTACTGAGTACTCTCTCTTGTTGTTGGAGCCTTGTGCTCTTGTGCTCTGAACTGAAAAAATCAGCACAAACAACAACATGATAAGGGTGTAGATGCCTTTTTTCATTGTTATAATTGTGTTATTTTTTAGAATTCTAATAAAATAATACGACTTATAGAAAGTCTCGTACAAAATATGTTGTGTTATAAATGTGCAAACTTCAAATAAAAAATAATCTCTCTCAACATTTGCAAATTTAATAGAAATATTCTGTATTGTCAACGAAATCGGCAAATAATTTGTTGGTGTGCAAGTAAAATACATATTTTTCATTATCTTTGCAATATAACAAGTAAAAGAACAATATGACACAAGAAGAAAAGACACAGATAGAAGAGCGCATTGTTGATGTACTGAAGACCGTTTATGACCCAGAGATTCCTGTTGATATCTGGAATCTGGGTATGATATACAAGATTGATGTCAAGGACGATCATACGGTTGATCTTGATATGACATTTACTGCTCCAAACTGTCCTGCTGCTGATTTTATTCTTGAAGATGTTCGCACAAAGGTAGAGAGTGTTACTGGAGTGAATGCTGCAAACGTGAATCTTGTTTTTGAACCAGCTTGGGATCAAAGCATGATGAGCGAAGAGGCACGTGTTGAATTAGGTTTTGACTAATTGCTATTATGAGAAAAAACGTGTATTTCTTGTCAGACGCCCATTTGGGCTCATTGGCTATTCCGCATGCCCGCATGCAGGAACGTAGATTGGTGCGTTTCCTGGACTCAATAAAAGATAAGGCTTCTGCTGTTTATCTTTTAGGTGATATGTTTGATTTCTGGGATGAGTTTAAATATGTTGTCCCCAAGGGATATACTCGTTTTTTAGGAAAGATAAGCGAACTTACTGATGCTGGTGTTGAAGTGCATTTCTTTACTGGTAATCATGATCTCTGGACCTATGGTTATCTTGAAGAAGAATGTGGGGTTATCTTGCATCGTAAGCCTGTTACAACCGAGATTAATGGAAAAGTGTTTTTTCTTGCTCATGGTGATGGATTAGGTGATCCTGACAACAAGTTCAAACTGTTGCGTAAGGTGTTCCATAATCGTGCTTGCCAGAAACTGCTTAACTTTTTTCATCCTTGGTGGGGAATGCAGCTTGGATTAAACTGGGCAAAGCATAGTAGATTAAAGAGGGCTGACGGTAAGGAAGCGCCATATATGGGTGAGGATAAGGAATATCTTGTTCTGTTCACCAAGGAGTATATGAAAACTCATAATAATATTGATTACTTTCTATATGGACACCGCCATATAGAACTCGACCTTAACCTATCAGAGAATACTCGCATGATGATTCTCGGTGACTGGATATGGCAGTTCACTTATGCTGTTTTCGATGGTGAACACTTGTTCATGGAACAGTATATTGAGGGAGAGACCAAACTATAACGCAATGCAGGGCATTGCTAAATGACAAATGATAAATGATAAATGAAAAAGAAGCGCAAAGCGCTTTCAATTTTTACTTCCCTCGTTTATCCGGATGCACCAGCTTCGCTGACAGCATCCACTCGGTCAGTGACCTTCGGTTCCATCTTTCCATCTTTCCATTTTTCCATCTTTCCATTTTACAACTTCCCAGCTTCATAATAGCTGTAGTACATTCCATCGGTAACGATGACGTGATCCATAAAGAACAAGCGCATGGTTTGACAGGCTTCCTTTATGGATTGTGTTAGTTTATCGTCTTGTTTACTTGGATTTATATTCCCACTTGGATGATTATGTACGAATGCAACAATGGTTGCATTACACAGTAAAGCCTCACGTAGAATAATACGTACATCAACAGATGTTTCGCTTATTCCTCCCCGTCCAATGAGTATTGCCTTGATGAGCTTTTTGCTTTGGTTCATGAATAAAGCCCATGCCTCTTCAACATCGAGATCTTGCATTTTTGGGAGCATATACTCGTAAATGGCAGCGGCACAATTCATTTGTGGGCGCTCTTCGGCTTTTGTGGCTGCCCTGCGTTTTCCCAGTTCACAAGCAGCAAGGATGGTGATAGCTTTGGCTGGTCCCATTCCTTTATATTTCTGTAGCTGCTGACACGACATCTTTCCAAGAGTATTAAGGTTGTTGTTGCAATCTTTGAGAATGTCTTTCATTAGTTCTACGGCACTTTGGTCTGTAGAGCCAGAACCAATGAGGATTGCAAGCAGTTCGGCATTACTGAGAGCTGAGGCTCCCAGCCTTTCAAGTTTCTCTCTTGGGCGGTCTTCTTCCGACCATTCGTTAATGTTCAGTTTGTCTTTCATGGGACAGTTATTTATTTATAAAAGTTCTTTTGATATGCAGAAAATTCATCCTTACCTTGAACACAGCGTTTCCACCATGCTTCGATAAAGCCACATCCATAGCCCGTTAGCTGAGTGAATGCTGCACGAATACTGAGTAATCCAATCTTTACACTCTTGTTCTTAATTGACGAGTCAATGCATATTAATGCGGAATATAGAAGCATAGGGGAGAGGCCTAAGCATGCAATGGCTCTTCCTATATGCCAGTACGACATAAAAATGTTTGCTCTACCAAAGGCCATGCCTGCTGTTGATAAGCTAACGGCAGCTCCAAGTGCAATTATTATCAAACCTAAGATGGTGATAACGGATAGTGTTGCTACTCCTACTGTAAACACCATAGGGAGCAGATGAACGAGTTTCAAACTCTCTGGATATTTCTTGTATAGGTTGATGCGAGCAATTCCACTGTTGTAAACCTGACGCCAGAATTTTCTGAAATCGGTTCTGCGCTTGTGGTAAACCCATGCACCAGGGAATAGACGACATTTGCAACCTGCCTTGAAAATACGGATAGAGAAGTCGATGTCTTCTCCAAAACGCATCTTAGAAAAACCTCCCAGCTTATTGTACACCTCACGACGTATTCCCATGTTGAAAGAACGAGGATAGAACTTATCCATTTTTTTCTTGCCTCCTCTAATACCGCCTGTAGTGAAGAAAGAGGTCATGGAGTAAGATATTGCTTTCTGTGTGTCGGTGAACGAGTCGTGAGCACGGTCAGGACCACCAAAGGCATCGGCTTTATCACGATGCAGTTCTTCCTCTATTGCGTACAAATAGTTTTCTGGCAACACAACATCGCTGTCAAGGATAAGTAAGTATTCGCCTTCAGAACGTTCAGCACCATAGTTTCTACTTTGTCCAGGTCCACTGTTCTCTTTCATGAAGTATTTAAGGTTGAGCTTGTCGGCGTATTTGTCACATACATCCTTGCATGGTTTCTGTGAGCCGTCTTCAACGATTATAACTTCGAAATCGTGAACAGACTGTAGAGTAAGACTTTCTAAAAGCTCGTCAATTTCATCAGGGCGATTGAAAACTGGGACAATGATGCTGAACTTCATATAAGAGTAATAAAGTTAAAAAGTAAAGACCCCTCCACCTCCCCTCAAGAGGGGAGAGCTGCAACTTGCATAATCTTTCCATCTCCATCTGGGGAGAGCTGCAGTTCGCTTGAAATGGTAAGAGGGTAAAATGTAAAAAGGTAAAAAGTAACAACTTGCAGATTTCTCTGCAAATCATTAACCTTTTTACCTTTTTTATAGATGTAATTTATGATTACTTATCGCTGTTTACACGACCGAGGTAGCTACCGTCACGTGTGTCAACCTGAATTGTTTCACCTTCGTTGATGAACAATGGAACACGGATCTCAACACCAGTCTCAAGAGTAGCTGGCTTAGTAGCGTTAGTAGCAGTGTTACCCTTAACACCTGGCTCAGAGTGAGTAACAGTGAGGACAGTCTTAACAGGCATTTCAGCAGAAAGGATAGTAGATGTTTCAGTATCAGTAACAACATCAACAACATCACCTTCCTTCATGAATTCAACACCAGTAATCATATCCTTAGCGATTGGAATCTGGTCGTATGTTTCCTGGTTCATGAAGATGAAGCCTGTAGCATCCTCATAGAGATACTGGTAAGGACGATGCTCAACGCGAACGTCATCAAGCTTGAAACCAACCTGGAATGTACGCTCAAGTACACGACCATCAGCTACGTTCTTCAGCTTAGTGTTCATTACAGTGTTACCTTTTCCTGGCTTACGGTGCTGAAAGTCAATGCACTTCCAAATACCACCATCCATACGGATACAAGTTCCGATTTTGATTTCCTGTGAATTAATCATTGCTATTTATTTAATAATATTATTATCAGATAATGTTGCTTTGCGGCGCAAAGTTACAAAGAAAATACAAAAAATCATCAATTTAAGGCTTAAAAATCGCTTAAATCTTTGGTAATTCGAAAATTATGAGTAATTTTGCACCCTCGAAAGGGCTCTTTGGATTCTAAAACATTCCTTTTGTGCTCATTTCCAACATTTTGCAATAATAACAAAATAAAACGATAAAACAATGAAGAGAACATTTCAGCCTCACAACCGTCGTCGTGTAAATAAGCACGGTTTCCGCGAGAGAATGGCAACAAAGAATGGTCGTCGCGTACTTAACAAGCGTCGCGCTCATGGCCGTAAGAAGTTAACTGTTTCTGACGAGCATCACGGAAAGTAATAATTTTCTGATAGTCGTTTGACACATTAACAAAAAGCAGCAAGGATTATTTCTTTGCTGCTTTTTGCATTTATGGTCAGTTTTTCAGTATAATGCGCTCTTAATAGAAAAAAAATATCTATATTTGTGCCAATAAAACAATATTGAATGAAGCAATCGGAATTCTTTGGTAAATTCAAAAGTTGGTATCTTTGGGGAAACTTACTGGCAATGTTTATGGTGGTGTTAGCCGTAGGCATTGGTGTACGATATGGACTTGATGTGTATACTCATCATGGTGAGTCTATAGAAATTCCGAATGTTAAGCATCGACAGTTTGCTGATGCAGAACAAATCTTGAAAAATGCAGGTTTAAAGATAGAGGTGGTTGATACAGGTTATGTAAAATCACTTCCTGCAAATTGTATTCTTGAGCAATCGCCTGCTCCCGGAGAAAAGGTAAAGTCAGGACATGTTATTACTGTTACCATAAATGCGTCTCATTCTCCAACAATCACTCTTCCTGATGTTATTGACAATAGCTCTTTGCGTGAGGCAATGGCTAAGTTGTCGGCAATGGGCTTTAAGCTTGGTATGCCTCAATATATAGCAGGCGAGAAAGATTGGGTATATGGCATTCTTGTTAAAGGCCGCCATGTTGTGGCTGGCGACAGGATATCTGTAGAGGAAACATTGATTATACAGGTAGGAAACGGATTGCGTGATGGTGAAGACTCTGTAGACTATATCGATCCTGTGTCTTCTGATTATGGAGATGATGAGGGTGATATTGATGACTTTGAAGAGGTTCCAGAAGCCGAAACATCAAAAGGTGATTCAGAATAACAACAAAATAGATAATAATGGTAGAAGATATAAATAACGAATACGACGAACTTGATGATGAACAGCAACTCTATGAACATTGGAAGATAGAAGTTGATGCTGGACAGACTCCTGTGCGTATAGATAAATTCCTTGCAGAGAAGAATCCTTATCAAAGTCGTAACCGTATTCAGGCGGCAGCAGATGCAGGATGCATCTATGTTAATGGCTCAGCAGTAAAAAGTAATTATAAGGTTCGCCCTAATGATGTTATCACTTTGATGCTTGATCGCCCTAAGCATGATACAAGTATCGTTGCTGAGGATATTCCGCTTAATGTGGTTTATGAGGATGATGACCTTATGGTTATCAACAAGGAGGCAGGAATGGTTGTGCATCCTGGTGCTGGTAATTTCACAGGCACATTGATAAATGCCATTGCTTATTACCTGAAGGATCTTGAATCATTTGACGCCAACGACCCTGAGGTGGGACTTGTTCATCGCATAGATAAAGATACCAGCGGCTTGCTTGTTGTTGCTAAGACTCCAGAAGCAAAGACTGCTTTGGGTAAGCAGTTCTTTAACAAGACAACTCATCGCAGTTATAATGCACTTGTGTGGGGTAACTTTGTTGAGGATGAGGGGCGCATAGAAGGAAACATTGCTCGTGACCCAAGAAATCGTCTCAGAATGAAAGTGTTTGCTCCTGATTCTGGTATTGGCAAATCGGCAGTTACACACTATCGTGTTATAGAGCGTTTCGGTTATGTTACTCTTATAGAATGTGTTCTTGAAACAGGACGTACACACCAGATACGTGCACACATGAAGCATATTGGTCATCCGCTCTTTGCCGATGAAACTTATGGAGGCAATGAGATTCTGCGTGGACAGCGTTCGTCAAGTTACAAGGCTTTTATTCAGAACTGCTTTAAGCTGTGCCCACGTCAGGCGTTGCACGCCAAGACCTTGGGTTTTGTTCATCCTCGTCAGAACAAGCAGATGGACTTTACTTCAGAGTGGCCATCCGACTTTACTGCTCTAATTGAAAAATGGCGTGGTTTCATTAGTGGAACAACAGCAGATACTTTTAAGGATTAAAAAAAAAGATACATATAAAAAATGGAAACAAAAAGAAACATTGCCATTGTTTGTGGTGGCGATTCATCTGAACATGATGTGTCTCTGCGTTCAGGTCAGGGACTTTATTCTTTCTTCGACAAAGAACGTTACAACATCTATCTTGTTGATGTGAAAGGAACCGACTGGCATGTCGATTTACAGGATGGCAATATAGCACAAATAGATAAGAACGATTTCTCTTTTATGCTTGATGGTAAGCATGTTTATTTTGACTATGCGTATATCACTATCCACGGTCAGCCAGGTGAGAACGGTACTATGCAGGGTTATTTCGATCTTATCAATATGCCTTATTCTACAAGTGGTGTACTTGTTGAGGCTATGACCTTTGATAAGTATGTTTTGAATAATTATCTGCGTGGCTTTGGCATTAATGTTGCCGACAGCATATTGCTTCGCCGTGGTGAGGCTTATGATGAAGAAGAGATAGAGAAGCGTCTTGGTATGCCTGTTTTCGTAAAACCTGCAGCCGATGGCTCAAGTTTTGGTGTTAGCAAGGTGAAGAATGCCGATCAGTTGGCACCTGCTCTTCGTGTTGCTTTCATGGAGGCTGACGAGGTTATGATAGAGGGCTTCCTTGATGGTACTGAGATTAGTCAGGGCGTTTATAAAACACGCGAGAAGAGTGTTGTGTTGCCAGCTACTGAGGTGGTTACTGAAAATGAGTTCTTTGATTATAATGCCAAGTACAATGGTCAGGTGAAGGAAATCACTCCTGCTCGTTTGGCGCCAGAGACAGCCGAGGAGGTGGCTAAGACAACAAGTCGCATCTATGATATTCTGCATGCTAACGGCATTATTCGTATTGATTATATCATCTCTAAGGATAAGGATGGCAAGGATAAGGTGAATATGCTTGAGATAAATACCACACCTGGTATGACAGCAACAAGCTTTATCCCTCAGCAGGTTCGTGCAGCAGGTCTTGATATCAAGGATGTGTTGAGCGAGATTGTTGAGAACCAGTTCTAATAGTATCATAACATTAAGAGCAGATAATATGATAGTTCCAGAGAAATTCAATGAGATAAAACCTTGGGGACCTGAAGAGTTGCCAGAGGTGTATGACCGTTTGTTGCAGAATGAACAGTTCAAGAAAGTTCTTGCGTTCCTTTTTCCTGGTGTGCCTCTTGAGGCTATAGCAGGAAAGCTGAAGACATGTAAGACTAATCTGGAATTTCAGAAGGCCTTTGTGTATGATTTTATAAAGAAGCTTATGCTGAAGGCTTCTACTGGTTTTGAACTGCAAGACGAGGAGCTTGACCGTCAGGGCTGTTACACCTTCATTAGCAATCACCGTGATATTGTGATGGATTCAGGATTGCTTGATGTGTTGCTTGTTGACAATGGGTTTGCCACTACTTGTGAGATAGCTATTGGTGATAATCTTCTCTCTTTACCCTGGGTGAAGGATCTTGTACGTGTGAACAAGGCTTTTATAGTGCAGCGTGGCTTACCAATGCGTCAGATGCTGGCAGCATCAAAACTTCTTTCTGACTATATGCATTTTGCAATAAAGGAAAAGAAAGAACATCTTTGGATAGCTCAGCGTGAGGGGCGTTCTAAAGATAGCGACGACCGCACTCAGGAGGCTATTCTCAAGATGATGACCATGGGAGGCGAGGGAAGCATTATCGACCGTTTGCTTGAATTGCATATTGTTCCTACATCTATTAGCTATGAGTATGACCCATGTGACTATCTCAAGGCTAAGGAGTTCCAACAGAAACGTGATATCGAGGGATGGAAAAAAGGTCCTAACGATGATGTTGTAAGTATGCAAACTGGTATCATGGGCTACAAGGGGCATGTTCACTATCATTGTGCTGCTTGTATTGACGATTTCTTGCGTTCTCTTCCTGCCGATATGCCAAAGGCTGATATCTACAGAGTTGTGGCTGAGCATATTGACTTGCAGATACATAAGAACTACCGTCTCTATCCAAGTAACTATATTGCTTTAGACGAACTGAATGGCAATACGGCTCATGCTGATAAATATACAGCTGAGGATAAGGCCGTCTTTGATAAGTATATTGCTGGACAGTTGGCTAAGATAGACCTTGAGAACAAGGATGAGGCTTTCCTTCGTGAGCGTATTCTTACGATGTATGCTAATCCTGCAATCAATAAAATGAAGACATTATAGGCAAGCTTCGTTTGCTCAGAAGATAAAATAAAATATTATTATGAAGCATATCATTATCTTTGTAACGGCTCTTTTAATGCTTAGCGCATGTAAGAACGATAGTTATGAGTCGGGTGATGGACAGTATTCTTATTTGCAGGCCGATTTTGTAGAGGCTAATACATCTGCATCAAAGGAACTTGTTTCTGCTCGTACAGATGATGGTGATATGCTTCTTTTCTCTCCTCATGTGTTTAAGGAGTGGGCTTCTACTCCTGATAGCGTTTATCGTTCGCTATTGTATTATAATAAGGTTAACGACGACCGCACTACCGAGGTGTATTCTATTGTTCAGATACCTGTAGTTAAGATTCATAAGCTGAAGGGTACTGATGAAATCTCTACTGATCCTCTTTTCCTGAAAAGTGCATGGATAAGTAAAAATCGGAAATATCTTAATCTTTATTTTGGTATAAAGACAGGTGTTGAGGATGGTAATGATAATATTCAAACATTATCTGTTGTTTACGACCCTGATGTGAACAATTCAAATGATTCACGTAATCCTTATATAAAGGTTGTTCATAAGCAGAATGGTGTTCCAGAATACTATACCAGTTATGGCTATATAAGTGTGCCATTGAATGATTTTTCCTTGGGAACAACCATTCATCTTAGTGTGAACACCTATGATAAGGGGTGGATAACCAGAGATTTAGAAATAAAATAATGAATGGAGGATCTATTTATTTCAAATAAGAGATAAGTACCAATGAAAACAATACTCAACAAATACTTAAACAAATCTATTAGTATTCTATTTGGAGTTTTTATCTTTTTGTTTTGGGGTGTTCTTCATCCTGAATATCTTAATTATCATGAGCAGAACCAACTGTTCTTGTTTTCATGGGATTATTTTGTTCAGCGTGTTGTACTTCCTGGTGGATTGGCAGACTGGATAGGTGAATTTCTTGTTCAGTTTTATTATTATGCGTGGACTGGTGCTCTGGTGCTTGCTTTGCTCTTTGTTGCTCTTCAAAGAACTATATTATATCAGTTGCCCGATAGAAAGACATTAGTTCCTCAGTTGACATCACTTTTTCCTGTAGCTTTGCTACTGTGGCACATGGGCGATAAGGAAGTTCTGTTGTCTTACACCGTTTCTTTGCTTCTTGCAACTAGTGTTGCTGGCTTGATGAAAGGGTGTAGAAAATGGGTGCTTGATATTCTCATTTTGCCTGTTATGTATTGGCTTGCAGGTCCAATGGCATGGGTGTATCTTGTGCTTAGAGCTTTCTCTGCAAACAAATGGAAAGTATATATTTTACTTGCTGCATATTTGCTTTCCTTGCAATATGCTTGCATATATATATTGCCACAGATTCCTGTTGGTGAGGTTATGCTTGGCATTAACTACTATCGTGTGCCTTGTGTGTGGCATCTGTTGCAGTTTGTTATTCCTGTGGTTATTGTTGTCCTTCCTTTTGTTTTCAGAATAAAGAGAAAGAATATAGCCTTGCCTGTTATTGCTTTGGCTGCTGTTGCACTTGGATTTGTTGATGATGCAAAGCATTATGACAAGGATATGTGCGAGACTTTGAAACTTGATATGCTTGTTCGTCAGAGTCGTTGGGATGATGTTATTCAGCGGGCAGAGGATTATCAGGTGAAGAATGCTGTTAGCAGCTGCTATGTAAACCTGTCTTTGGCTATGCGCCGCCAGTTGGCAGAACGAATGTTTAGTTTCTATCAGAGTGGCGAGTCGGCTTTGATTCTTCCTTCTGTTCGTGACAACATAAGTAATATTGGTTCTGCTGAGGCTTTCTTTCGTCTGGGTATGGTAAACTCATGTCTACGTTATTTCTCCGACCTTCAGGAGTCAATACTCAATCGCAGAAAGAGTGGTCGTTTCACCCAGCGCATTGCCGAATGTCATATCGTGAATGGCAAGTATGCTGTGGCTCAGAAACAGATTGATTTGTTAAAGCAGACTTTGTTCTATCGCTCATGGGCTCTTGAGGCTGAGAAATATCTTGGAAAAGAAGCCATGATAAATGCTCATGCAGAGTGGGGGCGTATGCGCCGTTTTCATTTTAAGCAGGAATATCTGTTCAGCTATCCCGATATAGAGAAGATGATAGGTCAGCTTTTTGCTGATAACACGGCAAACAAGATGGCTCTTGACTATTTTATGGGCGGAATGCTTCTCAAAGGCGATATGCAAGGGTTTATGAACTATCTGCGCTTTGTTGAAAGCTATGGCGGATATACAGTTATGCCTATGGGCTATCAGGATGCTATCACCTACATAAAGTCACAAGGCGAAGCCTATGGAACGGCATACGGAAATTATGCCCAAAGAATGATGGCAGCTAATCAAAATCAATAAACAATCGATATAGACGGATTATAGACGGAATATAGAGGATTTATCCTACAAGATATGAGAAACGTGATGAAAGATATAAAGACGGTTTTATTGCTTGTTGTATTGCTGGTGGCTTCTTCATGTAAGGAGACTCCAACAGATATTACTAATGTTGACAAGCTTCCTGCGATATTCCCTGATTATATTGGGGTGACTGTTCCTGTGGGTATTGCTCCGCTCAACTTCAATATGCGTGGTGATGTTGAGGCTGTTGATGTTATAGCAAAGGGTAGTAAGGCTGGCGAGATAAATGCTCAAGGCGATTGGGCTGACTTTGATATTGATGAATGGCATCAGCTAACAGAACAGAATAAGGGTGGATATATAACTCTTTCTGTGCGCACAAAGGAGAATGGCAGTTGGAAACAATATCGCGACTTTAAGATCTTTGTGAGCAGATACAGTCTTGACGACTGGGGACTTACCTACCGACGCATTCCACCTGGGTATGAGGTGGGTGGCGATCTGGGCATCTATCAACGCAACCTTAGTAACTTCGATGAATTCTGCATTATTCGTGAGAGTGCTGTTCCGGGAAACTGTATCAACTGTCACACGGCAAACAGAACCAATCCAAAGGAACTCACCATGCAGATGCGTGGTCAGGATCATGGTGGAACACTTATCATGAAGGATGGTAAGCAGCGTTGGATAGACACAAAGACAGATTCTACACGTGCTGCAGGAAGCTATGCCTATTGGCACCCCGACGGGCGTTATGTTGCTTATTCGGCTAATGATGTGCGCCAGAGCTTCTTTGTGGGAAAGCATCAGCCTATAGAGGTTTTTCACAATTTCAGCAGCATCTTTGTATATGATACAAAAACAAATAAGGTTATTCTCGATAAACGATTGAATAATCCAGAGTCGTTGCCTATCTTTCCTGCTTTCTCGGCAGACGGCAAAACTCTTTATTATAGCACATCAAAGGCATGTATAATGCCTAACGACTATCTAAAGGTTAAATGCTCTATTGTGGCTATTCCTTTTGATGCTAAGACTGGCTTGTTTGGTGAGCAGACTGACACTTTGCTTAATGGACCACAGAATAACATGAGCTATGTTCTTGCTCGTCCTTCCTATGATGGGCGCTGGCTTATGTATAGTCGTTGCAGCAGAAGCAATTTCCCAGTAGCACAGCCCGATGCCGACCTATGGATGCTCGACTTGCACACTCGCAAAACATGGGCACTTGCAGCCGTTAACAGTAGCACATCCGAGAGCTATCATAACTGGTCGAGCAACAGCCGTTGGTTTGTGTTCTCATCAAAGCGTGAAGATGGAATGTACACCCGCCTCTATCTATCATGTGTTGACGACAAGGGAAATGCCACAAAGCCTTTCCTTCTTCCTCAGCGTAACCCTTGGAAATTCTATCACGACCTCTTTGATGCCTATAATGTTCCCGACTTCACAAAGACCAAAGTTCATTTCGATGCACAAGAAGCCCATAATCAACTATGGGATGGAGAGCGTGAAAAAGTAAGGGTTAGAAAATAGGGCGTGTATAAAAATATAATTCTTTAGGAGGTATGAAAGCAAAACGGTACAGTAAAATATTAGGAGTATTTATAATTGTTATCAGTATGATGGCATGCGATACTCCTTCTGTTCTTCTTGTTAATGGTGTTCCTAATTATTCTATCTCTGCGGATTGTGGTGTAGTAAATATAACAGGAACAACGCTAACAAATGATTGTATTAAATTTAATTTTATTGGTGATTTTGTTGTCAATATAGACTCATTAAATATCACAAATGGTCATACTTCTAACGAAAAAAGTAATGTTAGCATCCTTTATAAAAACAAGATATTGGGGGATACTAAAAGGACAATTAATATTCATGGTAAAGACACGATTACTCTTGTTATAAACAATAAATACCCAATTAAGTATGCTCAAAAAAGTATAGTGGTATTTAAGCCATCTTCGTTTATTTTGTGTAACGGAAGTCCAATTATAAATAAATCTATTTTGATTTCAAAATAAAGCTGTTGCAGATGTTTAGAATGAGTATATGGAGGGCGCTTTATACTACGAGTTATACATTAGTAATCTAATTATACTTTAATATGAGACAAAAAAGAAGATTTAAATGTTTTGGCTTTTGTGTCATCATTATGTTATTTATCCAATCTTGCGATTCGGGACTAACACTTCCATTGGATAATAATAAATTTAGTTATGATTTTGCTTTATCAGAAAGTAACATAGTTAAGACAAGTTGTATGTATTTCAATGGTTCTCATTACCTACTTTTCGATTTAAAGGGGAAGTATGTAATAAATCCCGATTCCTTAAAGCTGAAAATATGTGATGATAACATAAAGCTCTTGAAGTCAATACCATGTTCTGGAACTGATTCATATAATAAAAATAATATGCGTATTAAGAATCGTGTGTTATCTGTACGATTACGCTATGAGCGTAAAGACAAATCTAAAGAAATCAAAGAACCTTTAGTTTTATTTGTCTTGCCTTCTGACTTTATTATGCAAAACGATAAATGTGTTCTTACAGATTCTTTGAGATTTGTGTTGATAAGGCCGAAAAGAGCAAAGAGTAAGTCTAATTAGAGTGTATCCTTTTTATAGAGTATGATATATTTTAAATTTAATAAAAAACCATTTAGAGGAGAAGCTCCTATACGCAAGCGGAAAAAAACTTTATGGGGAAAAATGATGGATAAAGTCTATAGAATGGGACGAGCTAATCCTGATTTTGATCACAAAATAATTTACGTAGCAAAATGGTATATAGAATACGATAATCGTGAAGATTATGATACGTCTTGGCGTGAGATAGGATTAGATGTCAATAACAGAGTTATTGTAAAAATGCCAGATGACAACAACAGTGGCTTTTGGCTGGATACTAATGCAACGTTTAAAGATTTTAAAGAAAAGTTTGATATTGAAATGATAACAGAGCAAGAGTTCAACGAATTGTGGAATTCTGTTGTTTATGATAGAGATGCAGATGAATTTAAACCTGTTATTAATAGCAAATCTTCTCAGGATATAGTTGCTAATAATGATTTGTAATTCATCCTTGTAGAAATCATTAAATTCAATCTGGGGAAGGCAGAGTTTGCGGCTTTCCCCATTTTGGATTATCTTGTGTAATCAATTTTACTCATCTAACAAAATAAGTTCTATAAGAATGTTTTGAATTTCTAACAAATAATAAACCTCGCAAAAGGGATTTCCATTTTGCGAGGTTTATTGTTATATTGTCCTACGTTTTGAAATTCTAATGATTTACTTGTTAGTATATTATCCTTTAGGATGCTCTTAGGATTCCTTTAGGATTCCTATCGGATGTTCTTGGAATGCTAATGTTAAGTTTTATAACTTTTCGAGGATGCGCTTGATGACAACTTCGGCAGAGATTTCTCTGTTTGCTGCTTCTGGAATAACGAGACTATGTTCACTTTCTATAACGTCGTCGGTGACAATAAGTCCGCGACGTACAGGCAGACAATGCATAAAGTAGCCGTTGTTAGTCCAGCTCATGTGCTCAGAGTCTATAGTCCAACTCATGTCCTTTGATAGAATCTTGCCATAGTCGGCAGCGTTGTCAACACCAGGACAACTCCAGTTCTTAGCATACACAAAGTCGGCATCCTCAAGGGCTTTCTTCTGGTTGTATTCTACTTCGGCATTACCAACAAACTTAGGATCAAGCTCGTAACCTTTTGGATGAGTAACAACAAAATCCACGTCAGCAGCATTCATCCATTGAGCAAAACTGTTAGGAACAGCCTGAGGCAAAGCACGACAATGAGGTGCCCAGGTGAGCACTACCTTTGGACGCTTGTGAGCATTTGAAGCCTTTATCTCTTCCCATTTCTCTTGAATGGTGATAAGGTCGGCAAATGCCTGCAAAGGGTGTACGGTGGCTGTTTCCATAGCAAAGACAGGACGACCGCTATATTTCACAAACAGGTTTACTATTGTCTCGGCATAGTCGTATTCACGGTCTGAGAGCCCAGCAAAACTTCTTACGCCAATGACATCACAGAAACTTGCCATAACAGGAATTGCTTCAAGAAGGTGTTCACTCTTGTCACCATCCATGATAACTCCTCGTTCTGTTTCCAGTTTCCAAGCTCCTGCATTCACGTCAAGCACAATAACGTTCATACCAAGGTTCATGGCTGCCTTTTGCGTACTCAAACGTGTGCGCAATGAGTTGTTGAAGAATATCATCAACAGGGTTTTGTTCTTACCCAATTCCTGATAGTTAAACCTATTCTTTTTTACTTCCTGTGCCTCGTCAAGGGCTTTATTTAAATCTCCAAGGTCTTCTACGTTGAAAAATGTCTTCATATCTTTGATAATTACAAGTTACGAGTTACGAATTATTTTAATTACGAATTACGAGTTACAAATTACGAATTATTTTAATTACGAGTTGTGAATTAATAATTTTAAATTAAATAATTTATAATTGCGCTTTGCGCAACTAATTCCAAATTCGTAATTCAAAACTTTTAATTCCTAATCTGTCCACTTCCTTCAATAAGCCATTTATAGGTTGTTATTTCCTCTAAAGCCATTGGGCCGCGGGCACCAAGTTTCTGAGTGCTTATACCTATCTCGGCACCTAATCCAAACTGTGCACCATCGGTAAAACTTGTTGGTGCATTAACATAAACGCAGGCTGCATCAACCCTTTGTTCAAATAAGTGAGCTGTGTCTTTGTTGTTTGTTATGATAGCTTCACTATGTCCAGAACCGTATTGTTGAATATGGTTTAAGGCTTCTTCTACGCTATCTACTGTGCGAATAGCCATTTTGTAATCCATATACTCGGTGCCGAAACTTTCTGCTGTGGCATGTTTCAACAGTTCTTCTGGATATTTGCCGTAGAGAGCTGTAAATGCACGCTCATCAGCATATATCATCACTTTGCTTTCGCTCAACGGATCACAGACCTTATAGAGATTAGACATTTGCTTTTCGTGAACAATCAAACAGTCGAGGGCATTACAAACGCTCACTCTTCGTGTTTTGCCGTTGTTCACTATGGCAGCAGCCATATCTATGTCGCCATCCTTGTCGAGATATGTGTTCACAACTCCTGCACCTGTTTCTATACATGGCACTTTGGCGTTGTTACGCACGAAGTCAATAAGCTTTCTTCCACCACGTGGTATCACAAGGTCAACATATCCAACGGCATTAAGCATCTCGCCTGTTGCCTCGTGTGAGGCTGGTAATAGCTCAACCACATGCTCATTGATGCCATATTTCTTCAAAACATTCTTTATGAGTGCTACACCAGCCTTATTGCTGTTGTCGGCATCCTTGCCGCCTTTTAGAATGCAAGCATTTCCACTCTTGAAACAAAGTGAGAATACATCGAATGTAACATTCGGGCGAGCCTCGTAAATCATGCCTATGACACCAAAAGGAACGCTTACTCTACGTAGATGCAAACCATTTTCTAAAGTCTTTTCCTTTAGGGTTCTGCCAAGAGGGGAGGGAAGCATACTTACATGGCGCATATCTGAGGCTATATCCTCAAGACGCTTATCTGTGAGCTGCAACCTGTCGTAAAGAGGATTCGTCTTATCCATTTTAGCAAGGTCTTCGGCATTAGCTTCAAGGAGTTTTTCCTTGTTGTCTATGATAGAATCTGCCACAGTTTGCAGAATCTCATTACGCTTGCTGTCGTCAAGGAATGTCAGCGTGTAGCTGGCATATTTAACGTTTTTGAATATCTCTTGAGTGGTCATAGTTTTTTATCTTTTATTATTTTCGTGCTACAAACTCCGTGTGCATAGTATTCATAGGTTGCTCCTTCAGGTTTATAAGAATATTTGGAGTGTTGCCGTTGGCTATGATAACACGGATACCCTTGTTGGCAATCTCATGAGCAGTCTTTGCTTTTGATGCCATACCGCCTCGTCCGTTAGAACTCTTCTCGTCAGAAGCATATTCGCTAATGTCACGATCGTAGTAAACAGACGGTATGATACGAGTGTTTGGATCTTTTGGGTCACCGTTATATATACCGTCAACATTTGTGAGAAGGACAAGTGTTTCTGCCTTCATCATCTCAGCAATTAGGCCAGATAGTTCATCATTATCTGTAAACATAAGCTCGGTGAGGCACACAGTATCATTTTCGTTTACGATAGGGATGACACCATTACTGAGCATAGTAGAGATACAACGCTTCTGGTTTTGATATGCATCTTCATTTGCAAAGTGGTCTTTAGTTGTAAGCACCTGACCCACTTTGATATTGTATTCTCTGAAAAGATCGTAGTAAAGAGTCATCAACTTCACCTGTCCCATAGCCGAGAAAAGCTGTCGTTGTTCCACGCTGTCAAGTTCATGGTCGGGATGAAGCTCGTCTCTTCCTGCTGACACGGCACCTGAAGACACAAGTATGATCTCGTAATCATGACGGCGTAACCACACCAGCTGATCAACAATAGCCGACATACGTGTTACGTCGAGTTTTCCGTCATTTCGGGTCAGCACATTACTGCCCACTTTTACTACTATTCGTTTCATCGTCTCTATTCAAATATTAGTGCTTGAGTTTATAAGTTTCGTAAGTTTATAAGTATTGAGTTCGTAAGTTGTTTAGTTATAAGTTTTTGAGTTTTGATTTTTGTCGTGTGTTTGCAACTTATCAACTCAAAAACTTATAAACTCACAACCTCAATTTATTTCTTAGAATCATTATCGCGTATTTCTACACGACGAATCTTTCCAGAAATAGTCTTAGGCAGTTCATCAACAAACTCTATGACACGTGGATATTTATAAGGAGCAGTTTCATGCTTTACGTGATTCTGCAATTCCTTGATAAGTTCATCGCCAGCCTTAGCCTTGTATTCGTCTGCCAGGACAACAGTAGCCTTTACAACCATTCCACGTATAGGATCAGGAACACCTGTGATGGCACATTCTACTACTGCTGGATGAGTCATGAGTGCGTTCTCAACCTCGAACGGACCAATGCGATAGCCTGAGCTCTTAATAACATCGTCTGTACGGCCAACAAACCAATAATAGCCATCTTCATCGCGCCAAGCCATATCACCTGTGTGATAGATACCATCGTGCCATACATCATGTGTCTTTTCCTCATCACGATAATAGCCTTTGAACAGTCCGATAGCCTTGCCGTTGAGAGTGTTGATACATATCTCACCCTTCTCACCATCCTCGCATGCTGTACCGTCTTCACGAAGAATACATACATCATACTGTGGGTTAGGCTTACCCATACTTCCTGGTTTTGGTTTGATCCAAGGGAAGGTGCCTAAGGTCATTGTTGTTTCTGTCTGTCCGAACCCCTCCATGATATGTATGTTTGTGAGTTTGAAGAATGTATCCTCAACAGATGGGTTCATAGCTTCGCCTGCTGTTGTGCAATACTTTAGACTGCTCAGATCGTATTTACTGAAGTCTTCCAATATCATAAAACGATAAATGGTAGGTGGTGCACAGAAAGAGGTAACACGATATTTCTCCATAGCACGCATAATCTTCTCGGCTGTGAACTTCTCGTGGTCATACACAAATACTGTTGCACCAGCAAACCATTGACCATAGAGCTTGCCCCATACTGCCTTACCCCAACCTGTATCAGCAACGGTAAGGTGCAGACTATTTTCATTGAGGTTATGCCAGAAAACACCTGTCGTGAGGTGACCTAAAGCATACAAGTGGTCATGAGCAACCATCTTTGGTTCACCACTTGTTCCGCTGGTGAAATACATCAACATGGTGTCGTCGTTCTCATTGACATTTTCTGGACGACGGAAATGTGGAGCTTGTGCCCATTCTTCGTGCCAGTTGTGAAAGCCTTCAGGAACAGCCTTGTCGCCTTCTATCATAGAGTTTACGGCAACAAGTTTTTTCACTGTAGGACTTTCGGTCATCGCTTCCTTCACTTGAGTGGTAACATATTCGTCGTTGACGCAGATGATAGCCTTCACGCTTGCACGATTATTACGATATACGATGTCGTGCTTGGTGAGCATGTGTGTTGCAGGAATGGCTACTGCACCAATCTTGCAAAGAGCCATCATGCTCAGCCACCACTGGTAGTGACGTTTAAGTATAAGCATCACCTTGTCTCCGCGACCAATACCTAAGGTCTGGAAGTAAGAAGCAGTCTGGTCTGTCTGTTCCTTGAACTGCTTATATGTTGTTTTCACCTCCTCGCCACGTTCGCTGGTCCACAGCAAGCACACTTTGTTTGGCTCGATGCGTGCCCATTCGTCCATGACATCGTAGGCAAAATTAAAATTCTCTGGAATTATGAAATGCAGGTTCTCTTTGAAATCTTCCTCTGAAGTGAAATGAGTCTGCTTAAGAAATCTCTCGATCATTGTTATTATCTCTTTTTAAATGATTACGCAAATGAAATTTACTGGCTCGTCATTAAGCGCACGCATACAATGAGGGCGTGAGCCATCAAAATGGATACTGTCGCCAGGATTCAATACCAGTACCTTGTCGTCGATTGTCAACTCAAGACTTCCCTTGAGGATGTAGTCAAACTCCTGACCATCGTGGTGGTTCTGGTTGTGGTTGGTATCACCAGGAAGTGGGTCTACCTGTACAAAGAAAGGATCCATCTTACGACCACGGAATCCAGCTGCCAGACTTTGATATTTATAATCATCATTACGGTCTATTTCCTGACCTTTTCCCTTACGGGTAAGATAATATGTACTCATTCGAGGTTCTTCTCCAAAGAGAAGCACATCAAGGTCTATACCATATCTCTTAGATATTTTGCTCAGGCGATATACTGATGGGTCAGCTTCACCTGCTTCTATCTTCAAGTAGTGTTCAAGAGAAATGCCGCAGAGTTCGGCAACCTCCTCGGCAGGTATGTCGAGAACGTCACGGAGTCCTTTTAAGCGTTCTCCGATTTGTTTGATAGATTCTTCCATTTTTTTCGTCTTTAGTATTTAATTTCGGACAAAAGTATGAATTTTTTCTTAGAGATAGGTATAGCTAATGTTTATTTCTTTAAACTTGTGTAAAGAAATGAAAAATACTGCACAAACCAGAAACTTTGTGCAGTATCTCCAATATGCTATTATTTGCAGCCTGCTTTCAGCCCTTCTATTACAGCATTACTGAAGCCATAATGTTCCATGGCATTCAGTCCTTTTATGGTAACTCCACCTGGTGTAGTTACCTTATCTATAGCTGATTCTGGATGTTCGCCTGTTGCCTGTAGCAGTTTTACTGCACCTTCCATAGTTTGCAGAACAATCTTCGTTGCATCCTTGGCTTTGAAGCCGAGCTCTACACCACCTTCGGCAGCAGCACGTACATAGCGCATAGCATATGCAATACCACATGATGCAAGTGTTGTTCCTGCACCAAGAAGTCGCTCCTCGGTAATCAGGCAGCCACCAAGCTCATCAAATATATTGCTTATGATTTGTGTTTCTTCGGCAGTAGCATCAACAGGAACGATGAATGTCATACTTGCCTTTTCTGCAATTGCTATGTTAGGAATGGTAAGAAAGAAATGTGGTGTAGCACCGTTTTTGCTCATCCATGTCTTGATACTTTCTGATGAAATGCCAGCAGCAATAATAATAAGTAACTGTTTGCTATAATCGAGCACCTCTTTTATTTCAGTAAGTACCTGTTCTACAAGCCATGGCTTCACCACCACAGCAACGATGTCTGCATCTTTAGCTGCAGAACGATTGTCGGAAGTAACATTTGCTCCTTCACTTTTAAAGTGGTCAAGAGTAGGCTGGTATGGGTCGGCAACGGTAATGTCGTTAGCTGCAAAAGTATTCGACTTAAGCAGTCCTTCCGCAAAAGCACCACCCATGGCGCCTGCTCCAATTATAGATATTTTCATAGTTAAATAGTTTTGAGTACTTTCTTAAATCTCTTCATGAATTCATCCACATCGTCTTTGGTAAGCACAAGTGGAGGGAGTATTCTTAGGATATTGGTAGAGGCACAACCTGTGAAAACATGCTCATCGTAGATAAGTTTGTTTCTTACATCCTTCTGTGGAATATCCATCTCTACTCCTATCATCAGTCCCTTACCACGTACATCAGTGATATGTGGTTCTGTTTTCTGTAGTTCTTTGAGTTGCTCGATGAAATATTCGCCTACAAGGTGTGCATTCTCAACAAGTCCTTCGTTCTCAAAAACATCAAGAACAGCCAAGGCTGCCGAACAAGCAAGGTGATTACCTCCGAAAGTAGTACCTAATCTTCCATATACTGGTGTGAACTCAGGTGATATAAGCAGACCACCGATAGGAAAACCATTACCAATTCCCTTGGCTACTGTGATAAGATCAGGATGTATGTTCAGCCATTGGTGTGCAAAGAATTTACCTGTACGACCATAACCACATTGTATCTCGTCACAGATAAGTATTGTTCCATATTTCTTGCAGGCTTTCTCAAGTCCCTGAGCAAACTCCTCGTTTACCATGTTACAACCGCCTACACCTTGGATACATTCCAGAATGACAGCACACACATCACCCTTTGCAAGTTCTTTTTCCCATGCCTCAAGGTCGTTGATAGGCAAGAAGGTTACATGACCATTGTCGTTGATATGAGCTACAATCTTAGGATTGTTTGTCACCTCAACGGCAAGCGATGTACGACCGTGGAATGATTTGTTTAAAGCTAACACACGTTTGCGACCATTAGTGAACGATGCTAACTTCAAGGCGTTCTCGTTAGCTTCAGCTCCTGAATTGATAAGGAAGAACTGATAGTCATCATATCCGCTAATCTTTCCTAAGCGTTCAGCCAGTTGCACCTGCAGCTTGTTGATAACAGAGTTGCTGTAAAAGCCCAAGGCATTAAGCTGCTGGGTAATCTTTTCTGTGTAGTGTGGATGGCAATGGCCTATGCTGATAACAGCATGACCACCATATAGATCGAGATATTCCTGTCCCTTATCGTCCCAAACCTTTGTTCCTTCACCTTTAACGATGTTGATGTCAAAGAGTGGATATACATCAAATAACTTCATAATTAAAATGCGCTTGCTTTAAGTTTTAAACCTGATGTTTCGTCTATTCCAAACATGATATTCATGTTTTGTACAGCCTGGCCAACTGCTCCCTTCAGCAGGTTGTCAATACAAGAAGTGATGAGCAACTTGTCATCAACCTTGTCGCAATGAACAATAGCTTTGTTGGTGTTTACCACCTGTTTCAAGTCTATTGCTTTGTCGCTGTAGTGTGTAAAGACTGCATCTTTGTAGTATTCCTTATAACCAGCAACGATCTCTTCAAGAGGCTTGTCGGTTTTGATTACTTCGGTAGCAAAGATTCCACGAGCAAAATCTCCTCGATAAGGGATAAAGTCTATGCTTGCATCAAGATATCCTTGCACCTGTGTGAGACTCTCACGAATCTCAGGCACATGCTGATGCTTGAATGCTTTGTATATGCTCAGGTTGTTGTTGCGCCATGAGAAGTGTGTTGTTGCTCCTGGCTTCTGACCAGCACCAGTAGAACCAGTAATAGCATTCACTGCAACATCGCTATTGATAAGTTTCATTGCAGCTGCAGGCATTAGTCCTAACTGTATGCAGGTAGCAAAACAACCAGGGTTAGCAACATGTTGTGCTTTGGAAATAATATCTCGGTTTATTTCTGGAAGACCATAAACAAAGTCATGACAGTCGGCAGTAGGATGTACTGCTGCACCTGCATTAGGAATTGATTGCGGATGCAGACGGAAATCCTGTGCTAAGTCTATGATCTTAACGTTAGCGGGAATATCGTGTTCCTTCATGAATGCTTCGCTCTTTCCGTGACCGAAGCAGAAAAAAACTACATCTACCTTGTCGAAAGGTAGTTGGTCTGTGAACTTTAGTTCTGTTTCGCCTAGCAAACCCTCGTGAACATCAGTCACAGGGTTGCCAGCGTTACTTTCGCTATTAGCGAAAACAATTTCGGCTTCAGGATGGTTAAGCAGAAGGCGGATAAGTTCGCCTCCTGTATAACCAGCTGCACCGAGAATACCGATTTTTATCATAAAACTCTGTTCTTGTCAGGGATGACTATCCACATGATGATGTAGAGGAGACATCCGCTAAAGGCTGTGCAGAAAGTGAGTAATGCATATAGAATGCGTACCCATGTAGCGTCAAACTCAAAATACTCTGCAAGTCCTGCACATACACCTCCAAGGATGCGATCATCCGAACGATAAATTCTTTTTCCTGTTGACATATTAGTATGCTTTAATTATTTCTTTGTTTATTAGACGCAATGGTTATCTGAAAAGTTGCATCATCAAAGAAAAAGCACAAATCCTAATTTTGAATTACGAATTACGAGTTTTGAATTAGTTGCGCAAAGCGCAATTATAAATTAGTAATTTTGAATTATTAATTTCAAATTCGTAACTCGTAATTAGAATAATTTGTAATTCCAAATTCGTCATTCCAAATTATCTTTTCTCTTCTGGGTGCATTCCGTAGAACACACGAAGTGGAGTAGAAGTAATCTTGATGAAGCCCTTAGCATCGTCAGCAGTCCATCCGTGGTTCATTTCGCCATATTCGCCAAGTTTACTCTTGGTAAGGTCTTCGTCAGAATCAACACCAATAGTTTCAAAGCTATATGGACGGAGCTTCAAAATAGCTGTTCCGTTAACATGACGCTGACTGCTTGTAAGGAATGCTTCCATATCAGGCATTACAGGCTCAAGATACTGACTCTCATGCAGGAACATTCCATACCAGTTGCCTAACTGGTCTTTCCAGTATTGCTGCCATTTGCTCAGGGTGCTCTTTTCAAGCAGACGGTGAGCCTCGATAATCAACTTTGGAGCAGCTGCCTCGAAACCAACACGTCCCTTGATACCAATAATGGTGTCGCCAACGTTGCAGTCTCTACCTATAGCATAGCTTGCGCCAATCTCTTCAATCTTCTGGATAGCTTTTACCTTGTCGTCAAAGTGTTCGCCATTAACAGCATCGATCTCACCATTCTTGAAGGTTATTTTTAGTTCAGCTTCTGGCTCTTTTGCTGTGACGTGCTTCAGATAAGCCTCCTCTGGCAGACCTTGTGTAGGGTCAAGGAGCTCGCCACCACAGATGCTTGTTCCCCAGATACCTACGTTATATGAATATTTTAGTTTAGTAAAGTCGGCAAAGAAACCGTGCTCGTTCAGGTAATCAACTTCCTCCTGACGAGATAGAGCCTTGTCACGAGTGAGAGTAATGATTTCTACACCTGGAGCCATAACGAGGAATGTCATGTCGAAACGAATCTGGTCGTTGCCTGCTCCTGTGGAGCCATGAGCAATGGCGTCAGCACCAATCTCTTTCGCATAGCGTGCTATGGCAATAGCCTGGAATATTCTCTCTGAACTAACCGAGATAGGGTAACAGTTGTTACGTAGAACATTTCCGAAGATCATATATTTCAAACTCTTCTCGTAATATTCCTGGGTAACATCAAGAGTAGCATACTCTACAGCGCCCAGCTTGTAGGCATTCTCTTTGTTTGTCTTTAGCTGTTCTTCGCTAAAGCCACCAGTGTTAGCACATGCAGCATAAACATCCCAACCTTCCTGGGCGAGTTTCATTACTGTATATGATGTGTCGAGACCACCAGAAAAGGCTACGACTACTTTTTTCTTTGCCATAATAATTTATTTTGTGTGGTTTATTTATTGCTTCCGTCTATTCTGTTTATTCTCTCTATCACCTCCTGTGGAAGTTTTGCAGGAAGGTGTTCCTCTGGGTCGAAGAGCATTGCTGTGCAGATGCAGTATTTCTGTCCTGTTCTTACCAATACATCGTGGTTCACACAACCTTCACATCCTTTCCAAAAGCTTTCGTCGTCAGTAAGGTCGGCGAAGGTAACGGGATGATAGCCCAGTTGAGTGTTCATTTTCATCACGGCAGAACCTGATGTTAGCGAGAATATCTTAGCATTTGGCCATCGCTTTCGTGCTAAGGTGAACGTAACGTTCTTAATTCTCTTGGCAAGTCCGAGACCTCTGAAGTCAGGATGAACAATAAGTCCTGATGTAGTCACATAATGCTTGTTACCCCATGTTTCTATGTAGCTGAAACCTGCAAATTTATCACCCTGCAGGGCAATGACGGCTTTAGCTTCTTTCATCTTTGTTGCGACGTATTCTGGTGAGCGCTTGGCTATACCTGTGCCACGAACCTTGGCTGCGTCAGCAATTGTCTGCAGTATGGTTCCGACATATTTAATATGTGATTCGTCGGCAACCATTACCTTAATTTCTTCCATTCTTTTATATATTTGGTATAATACCGTTGAGACCTTCTATAATGTTGTTTTTGTTTGCTCCTTCCTTAACTACAATAAAAATGGTGTCGTCGCCAGCGATTGTTCCCATGATCTCAGGAATATCGCTATTGTCAATGTTGTAAGCAATACTGCTTGCGTATCCTGGACGTGTCTTGATAACACCCATGTTGCCAGAGAAATTGATAGAAATAAATCCTGGGGTGTTCATCATCTCTAAGGCAGAAATTGGTTTGTGGATGCGCTTGTACATTGTTTCATTAGGCAACACATACACATATTTACCATTCATAGAGGCTGCCTTGGCAACTTTTAATTGTTTTAAATCGCGGCTTAATGTAGCTTGAGTAAGTTTAAATCCCTCTTTCTTAAGAGCCTGAAGAACTTCTTCCTGTGAACCTAATTCTTTGCTTGATATAAGCATCTTCAGAGCTTCCATTCTGCTGTTTTTGATCTTCATAATTCTGTATTTTTATTCAACTTACAGGTGCAAAATTACAACTTTTCGTATATATAGCCAAATTATCTGTTAATAAAATGCTTGTATTTTAGCAAAAATGTAAATGGTATATGTAATTTTAGGTATAATTATTCGTAAAATTGTTCTTTTTCTTGTGTTTTTTGATTAATTTGTACTTAATGAATTTTTATGCTTTAAATTAGATATTATAGTTTTTTTTCTTATCTTTGCCACATTAGTAGTTTACAAAACTCATAAGCTGTAAACAGTAAACAATAAACTATTATAAACTATAAACTTATCATCTCATGACCTCGCAAACTCATAAACTTATTTTTATATTATTGGCACTATTCGGTACAATGTCATTGTCTGCTCAAAAAACAAATGAACAGATGGGTGGTGTTTATTATGCTTATCATGCACCCAAGAGGAGTGGGGCTGTGGATGCTCCTGATGGTTACAAACCAATTCTTATTTCTCATTATGCCCGCCATGGTAGTCGTTGGTTGGCTAATGAGAGTCAATATAAAGATGTTCTTGCACAGTTTGCTGATAAGTCAAACCTTACTGCTCAGGGAAAAAAGGCGCAGAAAGTATTGAACGAGGTGTGGAAGGATGCTCAGACAAATATAGGTATGCTCACTCCTCTTGGTATGTCGCAGCACGAAGGTATTGCTTGCAGAATGCTTTCTGCTTTCCCTGAGGCTTTTGCTTCAGGTGCTCAGGTTGAGGGCTATAGCAGTATGATGTCTCGTTGTTATAACAGCATGTCTTCTTTCTTTAATGTGTTGCGTTCTCATAATGCCGATGGTCACATGACTCTTTCTGAGAGAAAAGATGAGGCTGATATGAGTTGGATAGCATATAGCAGCGCAGAGGAAGAGAAACTGATAAAAAACTATCGTTATGATAATAGTATAGATGCTGATAGGTTTGTTGCTCAGTTCTTCAAGGATGTTTCTCGTGTGGATAATCCTGTAAGGTTTATGCGTGAGTTCTATACTATCGCTTCTGATATTCAAAACACTAATCTTAAAGTTAACCTCTTTGTCTATTTCACAGAGGACGAATTGCGTAGCCTGTATGAAGAGGCTAATGAACGTATGTGGGTTGTCAACGGACAGTCGCCTGATAACTATGGTATCCCTCAGCGTTCAGCAGTGAGTCTTTGGACAAATATAGAGACTGAAGCCGACAGATATATTTCACATAATCTTCATGGTGCTACTCTTCGTTTTGGTCACGATAGCAGTCTTTATCGTCTTCTTTCTTTGATGGGTGTAAGCAGTTTGAGTGATGAACGCTTTGATGATATGGACAAGGCTATTCCTATGGCTGCCAATCTGCAGATGGTGTTCTATAGTAATGGTAAGAATGTTATTGTGCAGATATTGCACAATGAGCAACAGGTAAAACTCTTCCGTGAGCAGGATAAGAATGGTTTCTATACATGGAGTCAGGTTAAGAAATATATGCGTAAGCGTATCAACAGGGCCGAGAAACTCGGTTTGCTTCAGCGCATCAACACTATGAATCCTGCTGATACATCTGCTCTCTGCATCCCTGCTGTTCTTGAACCTTTTGGTATGAACTCATGGACGGCTCAGAATGTAGAAGGCGAGCACCAAGGTCTTTCTCCTTATAATTACAAAAACACACTCTTTCAAGGTTTCCGTGCCAGTCATTGGCTTAATGGAGTAAAGGCTCAGGATTATGGCTCTTTCACTCTTATGCCTTTGATGGATAGCTTGCGTTTGCAACCAACGGCACGTGCTTCTCGCTATTCTCATCAGAATGAGGTTAGTCGCCCTGATTATTATTCTGTTGTTCTGCCTGATGAAAACCTGAAGGCTGAGATGACGGGTATGAGCCATAGCGCTTTCTTCCGTTTCAAATATCAGAAAGATGGTCGTGCTTATTTTGTTGTTCAGGCTAATAGCGACCTACATGAGGGATGGCTTAAGGTTGATACAGTAAGGAATATCGTTTATGGTTGCAATCCTGTTAATCGTATATTCCATAAACAAGGAGAAAAGGCAGGTGTCAATGGCTATTTCGTTGTTGCTTTCCAGGATCAGATATCTTCATGGGGGATAGAAACCGTTGATTCTGTCCAATATGCATGGGTGGCTTTTGATGTTGTGAATAACGATGAACTGTTGGTTAAGGCTGCCACCAGCTTTGTTGATATGAAGGGTGCATGGAACAACATGCAGGAGGAGATACCACATTGGGAGTTCTATGATACTCGCTGTAGAGTAGCTGAGTCGTGGATTCGTCGTCTTAGTCGTATTGATGTTGAAAGCAGTGACACCTCTGCCGTTGATAAGTTCTATAGCGCAATCTATCGTAATAGTTTCCTTCCTCGTGCCTTCAGCGATAAGGACGGTAGGTTTCCTACATTCGCTCACGAAGATAGTGTAATGGTTTATTCCTTAGGAAAGATAGGTGGTAAGGCTATCTATCGTCGCACATATATGGACTATCCTCTGCCTTATACCTATCGTGCACAAAATCCATTGAATCTAATTATCGAACCACAGTATGGTACCATGATGCAAAATCTTGTTGATATGTATGAACAAGGTGGCTGTCTTCCTGATTTTCCAGCATGCAACAACGAGGCTTCTGTGTCTGATACTCATTATGCCACAATTGTATTGGCTGATGCTTTACTAAAGGGGGGTAGAAGCATCAAGACCGAAAAAGCCTATGAAGCTATGCGCAAAAGCATTCTTGCAACACCTTATACAAAAGGAAACGATGTTAATGATTTAGCAGCCTATAGCTTGGCTCATCTTGCTAAGAAATTGGGTAAGGATGATGATTACAAACTCTTGCTTAAACGTTCTGCTAATTGGAAAAAGGCTGTTGATAATCTTGATTTCATTAATAACAGTATCCCAGATAGTGATGCCTGGTATGTGTTCTCAGCATTAGGCTTTTATCCTTCTCCTGCGTCAGACCGTTATGTGTTGGGCATCCCAACTTTCGATAAGATTCGTATCGGTAATCTCACCATCATAGTTGAGAATGCTTTAAAGGAAAATGCTGGGAAAAAGAAAGTGTCTTTCAACGGAAAGGATTATCCACGCAATTATATCACTCACGAGATGATAGAGCAAGGAGGAGTATTAGTATTTGGAATTACTAATTAGAAATGTGGAATTAGTCGTATTTCGTCTTATTCATGCACTGGCTTCGCCGATAGCAAGCACTCTGCCGATGACCTTCGGTTCCACATTTCAAAAAAAGTTCTCCTTTGCACGATTACGCAAAGGAGAACTTTTTTGATGGGAATTATTTCTTCATGTCGAATCCCATTCTCACACCATCGTAGTTTTTGCTTAACTCACCGATAGCCTGTAGGTTGCTGTTTCCTGTTAGGGCTGCTGCTGTCTGTAGAACGGTGAGCAACTTCTTTGATTCCATAAGGAAACTCATGCCGTTGCTTGTTTTCTTTGCATATACTGGGATAGTGAATAGTAAGGTTTTCAATGTAATCTTCTGGTTGTTGGCATCATAGGTCCATGTACCGCTTACGCTCTTGCCGTCAACCTTTCCAGAGAAAGTGTTGTTCTTGTTAAAAGTGAACATGGTGTTACTCTTTTTGAGGCCTACGCTACTATAGTAGCCTGCCAATTTATCCTTTATCTGACTTGCCACAACCTCGCCACCAGCCTTTGCCAGTGTGTTCTCGCTTGTGAAAGCCACACCAGGAGTGGCATAATACCATGTGCCGTAAATGTCGTTTACCGATGGTTTGTCGATACCCAACACGCTTGAAAGTACGTTACCAATATTATTAGGGTTTGAGATAGAACCCAACACACCATTCAGTACGTTAGCGGCATCATTACCTGATGTGCCGTTTGTTGTGATACCACAACTGCTCAATACGAATACTGCTGCAACTGCAGCTACACTAATTTTCTTCATTATCTTTCTCTTCCGAATATACGCAATAAATAAATGAAAAGGTTGATGAAGTCGAGATACAGACTTAATGCACCCGACAGAGCAACCTTTTGACTGCCCTCGCTAAGATCAGGCATCATAGCCAACTGTCTCTTTATCTGCTGACTGTCCCATGCAGTAAGACCAATGAACAGCACTACACCTGCAATACTGATGATTAAATCCATCATACTGCTCTGTAGGAACATGTTTACTACACCTGCAATAATCAAACCGATAAGACCCATCATAAAGAAGCTGCCGAAGCTAACAAGGTCTTTCTTAGTTGTGTAGCCGTATAATGCTGTTGCACCAAAAGTACCAGCAGTAACGAAGAATGTTTTTACTATTGCTTCTGGAGCAAACAATACGAAGATATACGCTAATGTAGCACCATTCAACATAGAGAAGATGATAAACATCATTGTTGTTGTAGTGAGAGAACGGTTAGGCTTCCATACACTTGATGATATCTTCCATACCAATACCAGCTCAGCGATGATTATTCCATAGAACAATATTTGGTTGCTATAGATAAGATTAAGGAGGTTAGGAGAGTTTGCTACACCATAGGCCGTAACTCCACTAATGGCTAATGCCATAGTCATCCATACATACACCTTACGCATTAATGCAGGAAAAGCCTCAGACACAGCAAAGCCGTTACCTAATTCCTGCTGAAATACTTGTTTTTCTAAATCTTTTAAATCCATATTCTTGTTTTTTTTATGATCACTTTTGTTTTTATACTCTGCAAAAATAGTCTTTTTCTTTTATTCCTTGCAAAAGCCATGCCATTATTTTGTCCTTTTTTATCTCTTTTTCTTTTTTAATAACTGAACTATCTCAAGTGAATGTTTATTCTTGATAAAAAATAAACTTGAGAAACTTAATATATTAACAGAATGCTTTGAGGAAGGGCTATCCAACATGCAGAGAAAAATTGGTTCACTCGCAAAACCCTAACGAAAACCTCATCAACTTACAAACTTGCAACTATTTTTTTTCTTGGTTTTCCGTTTTTCAGGTTGTTGCCTGTAAAGGCTGATGGTGTGGGTGGAGGCTTTTGTCAGTATGCTTGCATACAAGAAAAAAGCATACAACCACAACAAAAGAGATGTAGTCTCAACCTGAAAAATGGGTTTTTAAAGGTTTTCTTCCTAACACAGGGAATTACTGGTGAGCCCCCAAAAACTCGTGAATGTATATCAAGAATTAAACTATATACTTATGAGTTGTAAGTATATGGTTTATGCAAGGTTAATATATGGTTTATGAGTGCTAAGTTATATGTTTATGAATGACGTAAAATGATTCAATCATACAGCAAATACTTTTTTATTCCAAATCTTTTAATTATCTTCGTGCACAAATTGGAAATACGAATAACATGAAGAAGATTTTTATGCTTGCCCTTGCTGCCGTTATTATGGCTGCTCCTGCAGAGGCAAAGAAGAAAAAGAAGAATGCATGTCCTGTGAAAACTGAGGTGCGAACACCTGCTACGAAGGGATTGTTCAACGTGCAGTTTCATAAGGATAAGTATTATTTCCAGATACCAGATAGTTTGCTTGGCAGACTGTTGATGGTGAATACCCGTTTTGTATCTACTCCTGTCGATGCTGGTGTTTATGGAGGTGAACTTGCAAATAGTCAGGTGCTGTACTGGGAGAAACGAGGCAAACAACTGTATCTGCGTGCTAACCTCTACGACACTCGCACAGACTCTACCGATGCTATTGCATTGGCTGTGAAAAACTCTACACAAGATCCAATTGTTTTCAATGCAAAGATAGACTCTACTGTTACCGATTCAACTGGTGCAAAGCTCTATAGTGTGGAGGTAACAGGCTTGTTCAATTCTGATATTGATGTGTTTGCCATTAACAGCAACATGAAATCAAGATTGGGTGTTGCCAACTACAAGAAAGACCTGTCTTATATCGACTATATCCACACTTTTCCTATAAATACCGAGGTGGTTACGGTGAGAACCTTTGCTTCCAAGGCATTGACAAAACTTCCTGCTGGTCAGGCAACAGGTAATGTGACATTGAAGATGAACACTTCGTTTGTGCTGTTGCCAAAAGAACCAATGAAGTTTAGAACCTTCGACCCACGAGTGGGATATTTTACCGAGGAGTTCAATGAGTTCAGCGATAACCAGCAAGAGGTGACACGCAAGAAGGTGGTTACACGCTACCGCCTTGTACCTAAGGATATAGAGGCTTATAAGCGAGGCGAACTGGTGGAACCAGTAAAGCAGATAGTTTATTATATCGACCCTGCAACACCTGCAAAATGGCGTCCTTATCTGAAAGCTGGTGTAGAGGACTGGAACGTGGCTTTTGAGGCTGCAGGCTTCAAGAATGCTATTGCTGCAAAGGACTGGCCAAACGATTCTACTATGAGCCTTGAGGATGCCCGCTATTCTGTTATTCGTTATTTGGCAAGTGATATTCCTAATGCCTACGGTCCTCATTGCAGCGACCCACGTACAGGTGAGATTCTTGAAAGTCATGTTGGATGGTATCATAATGTGATGCAGTTGTTGCACAGCTGGTATCAGGTGCAGGCAGGATGTGTTGACAAGAGGGCTCAGAAACCTGAGTTCGACGACGAACTGATGGGACAGCTCATACGTTTTGTTTCTTCACATGAGATTGGACACACTCTTGGCTTGCGTCATAACATGGGTGCCAGCTCGGCTACACCTGTAGAGAAACTGCGTGACAAGGCTTGGGTAGAAGAGCATGGACATACTGCTTCTATTATGGACTATGCCCGTTTCAACTATGTTGCTCAGCCAGAGGATAACATATCAGAAAAAGGTATCTTCCCACGCATCAACGATTATGATAAATGGGCTATCAACTGGGGCTATCGCTATTTTCCAGATGCTAAGGATGCCGAGGAGGAACGCCTGATATTGAACAAGATGACTATTGCCAAGTTGAAGGAGAGTCCACGCTATTGGTTTGGTGGCGAAGGTTCTGACAATGATCCTCATGCTCAGACCGAAGATCTGGGTGATGATGCTATGAAGGCAAGCGATTATGGTATTAAGAACCTAAAGCGCATTGTTAAGAAGATTCCTGAGTGGAACTACAAGGAGGGCGACATGGATGTGCAACTGAAGTTTGCTTATAAGAATGTTGTTGCACAGATGGGACGTTATATGCGTCATGTGGCTACAAATATCAGCGGTTGTTATCACGATTTCAAGAGTGCCGAGCAGGATGGTGTGGTTTATACTCCTGTTAGCCGTGCTACACAGAAACGTGCCTTGGCTTGGATCAATGCCAATGTGTTCACCGAGCCTACATGGCTTGTTAGCGAACCTTATGTAAGACGCCTTAACCGTGTGCCCGAGAACCTTATCTTTGGTATTGCTGATGAGGTTGTTGATAAGCTTACAAGTGCAATGACTATTAACTTGGTTAGCAAGCACAGCTATATGCCTGACGGCTACAAACCAATGGAATATATCACCGATTTGGTTAACTATGTGTTTAGCTCTACTGTTAGTGGTAAGAAAACGTCTTTATGGACAAAACACATACAGCGTAAGGTGGTGGCTAACTTAGCTAAGGCTTGGCGTGTTAATATGGTTGACGAGCAGAAACCTTATGCTCTGGCTGGCTTGAACATGATAAAAGGTCGATTGCAGAAAGCCCGTACCACTGATGCTGATACTCGTGCTCACTACGCCGACCTTCTAATGCAGATAAGAATTGCTCTTAGCGGAATGCCACAGATGAGTGGCAGCTCTGCTAACAGCCGTCCTGACGGAATGTAAATATTGAAGTGAATATTTTACTTGAGATTTTTTTTAAGAACTTTGAGTTTTAAAGAAAAACCAATTTTACGATAATTTTTCGAGCAAAACTCTCAAGGAACTCTACGGAGGAAACTAAAAGCATAAAGAAAATGCTTAAGCATGAATGGCTTTAAAGCCTTCGCTTCAATTTGTCTAAAGCCTTATATGAGCAAGCTCCCAACGGCATTTAGTCAAATATAAGCCCCTCCTTTGTCGGGTTATCATGCTTAAGCTTGGAAAATGTAGCGCTGATGCGCCATTGCACAATAAGTGCAAAAAATATCAACCAACAGCTTTGTTTTTTTGAGCATTAAACTCAAACTGTTGGTTAGCCCCCTCCTTTTGGAGGGGGATGTGGGAGGCTTATATCACCTTTTCCACTTTCCTTGCTTTTCCCGGTATAATATCCTTGTATTCCTTTATCTTCTTGCCAGTCACGGTGTTGTAAATAAACAAACTGCTGGTGTTGGTGGCTTTCTTGTAGAGCAGTACAATGGTGCAGTCGTCTTCGTCACGTAGTCCCATACCTGTGGTGAGGGGGAACACATCAACAATCTCTTCATCGGCATCAAAGGTGATGAGCTTCTTGGCTGTTGCTGGCTCGAAGGTTTCCATTTCGTAATAGTCGAAGCGATAGATGCTGTTGTCTATAGTGTAGAAGCCGTAGCTCTCACCGAAAGAACCCCACCAGAACTTTGTTGTTTTAGCAAAGGTGGCATCAACAGGCATCTTGGCTTCTAAGGTAAGGGGTTGCACCACACGGTTGATATAGTTAACGTAGAAACGGTAGAGGTTGAATTCACCATCCTTGCTGCCTAAGAGATACACGCTATAAGGTTTGTTTGAACCCATTCCTGTTGCTTCAGTAAAACAGCCATATAGTGAGTCGAGGACAAAAGGCTTACCATCTATCTTCACGTTTTCCATTACATCGTCATACACATGGTAACAACCCACATGTCCGTCTTTATGCAGTACGAATGTTGCTTTCTTGTAACGTTGAAACTGTTTGCTTGATAGTGCTTGCTTCACCTCTGTGCTCTTCACAAAAGTGTTTTCGTTGAATACTGGCAGCTTGCGGTCAAGACCATTGAACACATGAAGCACGTCATTGCAGATAAAGTACTTTGATGCACCATAGCCGAATGTGCAGTTATGTATGTTGAGCGATGAGGCTGTTCCCATATACATCTTTCCATACACGTTACCTGTGTATTCGCCTACATTATACAGATAGCCATTATCAGGGTCAGCATTTCGCATACTGATACACTTGCCGTAGTCGGGATGATGATTGGTGAAGATGGCAAGTTCGTTGGTGGAGTAGAGCGCCCCTGTGTATGTGCCTTTTATTGGCTCTTCGGGATTGATGCGCTGAACCATATTGTCGAAATAGCGGGTAAAATCAGCTGGCTCGCCTTGAAGCGACATCCATTCAATGGTGTTGTCGCCTTTCTCATATACAACCACGTATGATGGTGTGTAGTTACTATACACCTGAAAGGTGAATGTTTGTCGGAACTCCAGTCCGTTTTCTTTGTTCTGTACCACGAACACACCAGGGATATTGCCAGCCATACTGTAGCCGTTAGGCAGACAGACTGGCCATGTCAGGTTACGGCTATTGCTTATCACCTCGCTTTTGCCTATCAGCCAACGATAGGTGTATAGTGTGGTGTCGGCTCCTTCTGAGAACGAAAGGGTAGGCGACAGCTTCAGCGTATCGCCCTGATAGAGTTTGTATGTGTCGTTGCTTATTCCCGATACTGCTGTTACCTGTTGTATGTTGGTAATATCAGTGCTGTCTTCTCCACCATAGCATGAGTAGAGAAGAGGTATTATCGTTAGCAACAGAAGGTATATCTTTTTCATTCTTTAATTAAAATATATTCTATTACCGTTTTCATCATATTCCTCGTGAGTGAGAAACCATTGCTGACATAGTGATATCCAGTAGTCGAGGATAACGCTACTTCCATCGTCTGTCCAGTCGGGGTCTGTTAGTCCGCTAATCTGCAGGAATACAGCACATTTGCGTGCAGAGTAGGCTATCTTACGCAATTTACTGTTGTTGTTCCAGAAGTTAGGGGCTATAGACAGGTTCTTAGTGAATGATATATCAACATATTGATATTCTGGAAGTCCAGCCTTGAAGTCATCACCGGGAACAAGGGCTATGCGTGCCTTGTAGTCTTGGGTGGTGCTCATGCGGTCAAGATGTATTGTTATCTTCAAGGTGTCCTGAGCAAGCCCTCGTCTGAATGTTTGGGTTGGCGCCATAGTGTAAAGTTCCTCTGTCATTCCTTTTGATTCGTTGCTAACGAGTGCCACATTATAGTGTCGGTCGTTATCGTAGTCTATTGTTCCTTGCAGACGCACAGGGATATTTAGTGTGTAGTTGCTGATGTTACTTCCAAGGAAATAGGCATTGAAAGAATATTCCTCAGGGTACAGTTCTGCATTGCCAAAAACAGAACCTTTGGCTATGTTCAGCGCAGTATATGATGTGTTATAAACCTCCAGCTTGTCTTCGCTACACGCCACCAGGCTTAATGCCATTAGTGTAGCCGCCAATATCGTGCTTATTCCTATTTTAAAGTTCATAAGTTTATAGTTTATTAAATATTTCCATCTTTCATTATCTCAATCTTTCCATCTTTACTTCCGCTCAGTCTGTGAAAAACCTAATTTTTACCAGTTAGTACTCCCTCTCCTTTTGGAGAGGGCAGGGGAGAGGCTGTCTCCATCGGGAAGGGTAGGGGATGGGCTTCCAAATTGCTTCTCATATTCCGGCAGAGGCAGAGTGTATTGCAATGGACTAATGGCAATGGTGTTTCCATCATAGTAGCCATCGTCAACAGTAGGCATGTTTTGCCTCTTGTAGTAATAGAACAGCTGACCTTCGCCTTTGAAATCGCAGATATACTCGTGGGTAATCTCTTGCCATATCTCTTGTTGGGTGGCTAAAGCATTTAGCTTAATGGCTTTGCGTGCCTCCTTGATGGTGTTAAGCAATTCTATTGCTGAAGGACATGAGGTTACGCCCATGAGTGAGCATTCAGCAGCAATAAGATACATCTCGCTGAGTTTCAGCATAGGCACAACAGGATTCTTGTATTTATAACTGTCGCTGCTCAGCGTGCTTCGTTGATAACGAATGAGATTAATCTTATTGTTGGCACTTGGGTTCTTAAAGAACCAGTTCTGGCGCACATCACTTTCGGAATATGCATCGGTGCTCTTTATGAAATCCTTCGAGAGCCCTTCGAGATGCGTTCGAGATGCTACCAGTATGTTTTCGTTGTAAAGAGCAAAGATCATCTCTGGCATGAAGAGTCTATCAACCTCTTCTTCAACACCATAGATATTGGTCTTTAGAATCTCTGTTTCGTCTATGAATCTGAACTTACCTGAGTTTATTACTTCCATGGCGTAGTTGGCTGCCTGTTGATAGTTCTGTCGATAAAGCTCTATGCGTGCAAGCAAGGCAGTACAAGCATAGTAGTTCATTCGCTCATTACGGTTGTAGTTCAGATATTTGTTGTTATATGTGTTGTTACCACAGATTGGGTCGTGCTTCAACAGATTACGAGCCATGATAAGGTTGTTGCTAAGCGAGTCGAGCACTTCCTCGGTTGAGACTTTCTTGCCAAGAGCAAAGCCGAAATCGGTTTTGAAAGGTACGTTCGACGATTGGCTGTTTACGTCCCAGCTTGCATTGAACATTCTTATCAGGTCGAAATACATAAATGCTCGCAAACCTAATGCTTCACCATTCATTATCTGTGCTACATCTTCGCCCAGCATATCGTTAGCCTGACTGCCCATCTTGCTAAGTAAAAGGTTGTCGTTGACAATGGTGTTATACATTGTTTGCCATATATCGCTGACTGTTGTCTCGCCGTATTCGGTGGCATAGTTGAACTTTGACCATGCAAGACGTTCGGGCTCATCATCGCTGATAGTGTATTGTTGTGATAATGGCTCAAGGGCAAGCAAAGGCAGATTGCCTCCGTAGAGTTTTGTTGTACCCATATTGATGTATAAACCTGTCAGCGATGTATAGTAGCCTTCGGCTGTTTCATACATCTCGTCTTCGTTTCTGTCAGACTGTGAGCCTACATCAAACCACGAACACGACAGCATCATAAGCGTCGTGATAATGACTATAATCGTATTATATATATGTATCTTCTTCATTTCGTGCAGAGGGTTAGAAGTTCAATTGTAGAGAAAAGGTTAGCGAGCGAGTATAAGGATAAGACAATCCTCTTTCTTGCTTTATGGTGCTGAGATAGAACAGCTCGTTGGCAGTAAGCGAGAACTTAGCCATAGACAACCATTTGTTGCGTAGATACTGCTGAGGCAGAGTATAGCTTACGCGTAATGAGGTCATGCTTATGCGGTTCTCACGTTGTACAAAACGTGATGTTGCTTTTGTAACACTATTATCGGTTATTCCTTTGTAGCGTGCCACATCGCCGGGCTTCTGCCATCTCTCAGAAAGAGCTCTTCGGTCGTTGTTCACCATATAGTCAACATTCTCTATCTTGCTTGCAAGCGTGTTGTTGTATTTGTCTGCTCCAAAAGAATAGCCAATGTTTGTGCCAGTCTCCCATGACTTGTATCTGAGGTTAACACCGAAATATCCTTGCATATATGGTTCGTTCACGCCTACAGCAACCTGATCGTTGGCATTCCATGTGTAGGTCATATTACCATCTTTGTTGAGATAAATCTCTCTACCTGTTCCAGGGTCAATACCTAATGACCTTACAGCATAGATAGTGTTCATAGACTCGCCTTCCTTGAAAAGGAAAACAGTACTTGTAGAACTGCTGTTCTGAGCATTCTGTTTAGCCTGATCGTTGTATGCCTGCAGAGCATCTGAAATCTTTTCAATACGGTTATGGTTACGTGCTCCGTTCAGCGAGAAACTAAGCAGCATATCCTTATTTCTCACGGCAACATAGCTGAGGCTGAATTCCATACCTCTGTTGGTGAGGTTGCCCATATTCGTTTTGTACGAGCTGAAACCTATTGATGGCGCAATGGTGATGCTTGTGAGGTTTCCCTTTGTTGAATTATTGTAGAAGTTAAATTCAAAATTCAGATGTTTGTTGAAGAGTGTTCCCTCAATACCGATATTGCGGTTATAGGTTTTCTGACCTCTAAGGTCTGGGTTGCCAAGAGTAGAGACTATAGCCCCGAAGTATCCGCCATATACTTGGTTGAGATAGCTATACATATTGTTGGCTTGATTACGGCTGTAGCTCTGGTTGCCTGTAGTTCCTATGTTGGCACGCAGAGACAGACGGTTTATGTATTTATTGTTTGAAAGGAACTTCTCGTTTGTTGCATTCCAGCGAATACCAACTGACCAATAAGGCGTCTTCTGCTGTTTCTTTCCATAGAGCGACGAACCGTCAAGACGACAGGTAAGGTCGCAGAGATATCTGTTATCGAAAGAATAATTCTGGTTACAGAAGATGCCTGCTGTACGAACAGTTGACTCGTTACCTGTTATTCTGCCGTAGTTCTCATATTGTACGGCATATGACAGGTAGTCTTGGTTATTTCCAAGAAAACCAGTAAGGGTGTATGAGTCGCTTTCGGTTTTTGTCTGTCGGGCATCGGCGCCAAGTATGCTCTGCACATCAAAGAGTCCGTAGGTATGAGTGTATGATGCAACAATATTTGCATAATAGGTTGTTCCTGACGAATGACCTAAGCTGTATTTACCTCTTTTGTATAGTTCGTCGGGAGTGGTTGTTGTGTCGTAATTGCTGTTGATATAAGCAAAGCTACCAGGTGACACATAGGCATCGTTACGACCGTAATCATAGCTGAGCGAGAAAGTACCCTTTATCCTTATGTCGTGCAGCACTCGCCAGTTAACACTCAGATTATCGGTGACGCTCATCGTTTCAGCTGTGGTGTAGCTGTTTAGGTACTTAGCCTCGTAGATAGGCGATTGTTGTGAAGCCAGTACACCTAATGCCATTCCAGCAGGAGCCATGTTAGCTATAGAGAGTGTGCGGTAGTAGTTGCCGTTCTCGTCGCGGTCGGTATAGTAGGGCAGAGCCTTTGTATAGGTAGAGAAACTACCGTATGGCGACTCGTTGCTGTTTACCATTGTGAACTGTATGTCGTTACTGATATTTATATTCTTCGAGTTGTATATGAGTTTTGTTCCTGCCTCGTAGGATGTTCTGCCTGATTCCTTCATCACACCCTCGGTATTTCCATAACCTAAGTCAACAGAGAAACGCACACCTTCGTTTTCTTTCTCTTTCTTTCCAACACTACCGTCAATCATGAGCGTGTGTTTCTGCTGGAAACCCAATCGTAAAGGCTTTTTAAGCCAATAGGTGTCAACACCACTAAGAACAGCATGCTTGATGGCATTATATGAGTTGAGATTGTTACCTCCGTCTTCGCCTGTTCTGTAAGCATCAAAGATACCTGCTGCTTTCTGAAATTCAAGGGCTTCGCTTGCGTTCATAAGGTTGTAAGAGCTAAGGTCAGGAATCTCGAATTTTCCGTTGAGGGTGTAGCTTATCTGTAGCTTTCCTGCTTCTGGCGATCTGGTCTCAATGACCACTACTCCGTTGGCTGCTCGTGAACCATATATTGCTGAGGCTGAAGCATCCTTGAGTACGGTGACGCTCTTGATTCGGTTCATGTCGAGGTCGTAAATCTTGCTTACGCTAACCTCAAAACCATCAAGTATGAAGATAGGAAGCGAGGTAACTGTTTCAAGATTGCTTTGTGAAATATCGGGCATTGTGTTCTGACCACGTATTTCTATCTTGTCAGGAACATGGTTTGGATCAGAACCAAAGGTGCCATAAGTGTCAACAACCTGAAATGATGGGTCAAACACTTTAAGTGCATCAAAGATGCTGGTGTTGTTCACTTCTCTTAGCTCGTCGCCTGTTACCTGTACGGCTGTTCCCGTAAAGCTGTTCTTAGCCTTTGAGAAATAGCCAGTTACCACTGTTTCCTTCAGTTCGTTTACATCAGGATTGAGTTTTATCACGATTCTCTTTCCTGGTTCTACGGCAACCGTGTTTCCTTTGAATCCTACATAGTTAGCTGTGACATATAGGTTTTTACCATTGCCATTCAGTTTAAACTCACCATTGGCATCTGTAACACCATAAGCCAACAGCTTATGTGATGGTTTCATGCTTACCAAGCGGATGGTAACTCCAACAAGAGGACTACCGGTATCGTCGGTTACCATACCTGTTATCATGGCATGGTGCTCAGAACTCTTGTCTGAGTTCTGTTTCACCTGTGCCTGCATATGAGGAACAACAGCAAACAACAGTAGTAATGGGATTATATAATTGAGTATATTCTTTTTCATCATAGAGCGAGTAAGTGTGATGGAATAGGTAGCACAAGAGTAGGCGCATAGATTCTCTTGTTTAGATAGAACAGTTGCCCTTCGCCAAACAGATCACGTTGATATTCATCGTATATGAGTTGTTTGAGTTTCTCTTTTGTTATGTCTTGTGTTGAGGCTGCATAGTCCACGTTCTTGTTTGATTGCATGGTGGTGAGCAACTCTAAGGCTTCGGTAGTATGTCCTAACTCATTGAGGGCTTCAGCCTTGATGAGTGTCACCTCGCCTAATTTGATATATGGAATGGCAGCTGGTAGGGTGGTGGTTCCGCCTGTGGAACTGACAACATATCCACTTAAAAGTGTTTCTTTACCAAACTTGTTTTCCATTGTGTAGTCTCCATTTGTTGAACGGAACCATGCACGATAGCGGATATCTGAGTTCTGTTGATAAATCTCTCTCAGGTTGTTTGTTGTGGTAACGTTGTTTACTTTAAACAAACTATCGCTTAATGCAGTAAAACCATTTGGTGTTGAGGCAATACCAAAAATATATTCGCGTGAGAAACTATAGTCACTTCCGTATTTTCCAGGAGTAACGTAATAGAACAACTGATTGCGGGTGCTCACATTGCGTAGGTGATTAAACACTACCTCAGCAGCATCAGCAGCCTTCTGATAGTTGCCTTCCCATAGGGCTACACGTGCCTGAAGGGCTTTCACAGCATAGTAGTTCATTTGGAATGTTCGTAGGGCACGGTCAAGCTGTCCTGCCTTTACCGTTGTAGTGCTTCCCTTCAATATTGGGTCGTAGGTAGAAAGAAGACTTTCTGCACGATCCAGATCGTTGTTCACATTTGCTAATATCTCTTGTGTGGTTAGTGGTTGCAAGTTCCTCTGTGCGTATTCTGTTACGTAAGGCAATCCAGAGAATGTAGGGTTTTGTGATGGAACAGGGTGGAAGAGGCGAAGAAGGTCAAACTGCAAGGCTGCTCTAATAGCATAACACTCGCCAGTTATCACTTCTTTCTGACCAGTATTGAAGAACACCACATCTGATTTTTCTGCTTCTGATATAATCTTGTTGCAACCTGCTACAATGCGATAGGCTGCTGCAACAGTCGAATCTAAGGTTTGTGTAAGGGCTGCGTCTGAAAAAGTGCCGTTGTATGCTGCTGTTGACACCTCGTTATATGGTGTGAAGTTATGAGCAAGAAACTCGTTCATTGTCAGGGTGAGGCTTCCACCATAGAGATGCTTGCTACGCATCTGGGTATATATGTCTGTCAGAGCTTGAAGGTAAGCACTCTCGTCTTTGAAAAAACGACTGTCAGACAGAGCTGTTCCATCGTTCTCTTTTTCAAGGAAGTTGGAACAGGAAGAAGTTAGATGAAGATAGAAGAAGATAAAAGAAGATAGCGCGAAGTACTTCGCTATTGAGGATTGAATATTGAATATTGAATGATAAATGCCGAAGGCATATTTAAATACTTTCCTTCGATCTTCTTTTGTTTCTTGAGTTTTAAAAATATATATTCGTTTCATCTGTCTTTGAGTTTAGAAATGAAGATGCAGAGAAGCCATCACACTATTTGACCATTTCATATTCTCGGCTGTGAGGGTTACATCTGCTGATTTTACTGCACCTTTGAGCTGTTCCCATTGATAGCCTATCTGCATGGTTGTCAGTCTGTGGAAGTCTTTGGTGCTATACAGGGTGACTGCTCCTGTCAGGTTGTGCCATCTTGCATTGAAGAGCATACTTCCTGATAGTATTCTCTTGTTGAGGAATGTTTGCAGAGAAGCATCAACATCATAATAATGAGTATTGAAATATTCTGGAATCTCTTTTATCTTGTTACAGTTATAGTTTAATGCAAGTGTTCCGTTGAGTTTAAACTCTCGGTCTATAATCTTTTGTGTAGCTCTTATATTCACACCGCTATTGTGTATTTTTCCTCCGTTGTCAGGCATCTCTGTGTAGCCATATACCAGAGGTAGGGCTGAATAAGTAAGCAGATTATATGATATTCTCCAATACATATCGGCATGCAGCTGTAAGCCTTTTGCTGCCATGTCAATAGAATAGGTCGTTGAATAGGTGTCTGTGGGACGTAGGTCTTCATTGGCTATTCCTTGCAGAGAAGCACCTATCTGATAGTAGTTATAAATATATTCATTCTTTATGTCATTACGATAGGTTGCTCTCCAATAGCTGTCAGAGAAAGGAACAACACCCGTGAAACCGCCAGAAACAGTAAATTTCAGTTTCTGTAGCCCAAGGTCTTTTGTTATGTCATCGTTTGATAAATCCCAGTAGCATTTCAAACCGGTATAGATAATAGTTCTATGCTTCTTAGACAATAAACTGCTGTGGTTGAGATTGGCTGTTAGTTCTACTCCTAATCGTTTGTCGTAGCACATAACATCAATATATTCTTGTATCTCGTTTTCGTGATTGCGGTAGGCTGTTGGCTTTTGCAAGCTGTCGTATGCCTGGGTGAATGTTACATATCCCATCTGATCGCTGATAATTCCTCTACCGCCGTAGCCTTCGCCCCAGTTCGTTCCACTATATACTTTCATTCCTGCCGATGCCTTAAGGTTGTTTCCATTTTTTAGTTGATGGGCATAGTTGATAGAAAAGTCTGCCTGGAAACTGGTGGCATCATGACGTAAGATATGGTATGTTCCGTTGGCACGCACATCTTCGTTATTTGCAAATACGGCAGATGATGGTGATATATATTGATCACGGCGTGATAAAAGACGTGCAAAACTGAAATGACCGTTAGCCCATAGATTAGAAGTCAACTGTAGTTTTGCAGAGAAACGGTCGGTAAGAGTGGTGTATTTGGTTTTGTCGAAAGAGCCAGCAGCATATTCTGGAATATTAGGAAGATATTCGTTAACGTTCATAAATGAGATGTCATTACTCATGCTTAATGCCTTGCGGTTATATTCAACCATAGCTCTGAGTCCTAAGATATCGCTTTTGCTGCCGTCTTTCACTCCTTTAGAAGATGGTGACAGAAGAGCTGAAAGATGATAACCTATATATTTGTCACCTCCTTCGAAATCAAGCTGATGACGATTACGGAAACCTGTCTTGTCTGCCCAGTTGAGTGATAGGTCTGTGCGATAGTTCACGTTTATACTTCCTTTCTCATGTGGACGTGTGATAATCTCAACAACTCCATCGCCACCGTGAAGTCCCCAACGAGCAAGAGATAGGGCATCACGATATACTCTGATACTCTTAATATTATATACACTTATGCCACGAAGCATATCAGCAGATACACGTTGACCATCCACTATAAACTCAACATTCTGAGTCTTTACACCTGTTGCCCATCGTGAAAGTCCCATAATGGATGATGACAATGGAACATAGTTCATGGTTGTTCCAGAATATTGTCTGTCAAGTAATTGAAAATCAGGAGAAAGGATGCTCAGAGCGCTCCATATATCAGAACGACTCACGCTTAATAAATCCTCAGAAAGAACATCGGTCTCGATACTATCCTTCTGTGCATATCCCATAAAAGACACGCTTATAAACACAAGGAAACAAATCTCTCTCAAATATTTCATATCTATAGATACATTCCGCTTTTTATTTTACATCACAAAATTACAAAAAAATATCTTAATTTAGTATCAAAACCACATTTAATACCCCATTGAAAGTATCAAAATACTAATTAATGAGGATAAAAAACAATTTTGAATTTGGAACCGAAGGTCACTGACCGAGTGGATGCTGTCGGCTTGCCTGTGCATCTGAAGAAGCGAGGGAAGTAATGTGGAGTTGGTCGCACTTTGTGCAATCTTGACTTATTTATGATTACTGAACTTTCGCAAGTAGATATATAAAATCAAGAATTAGAGAATTAGAGAATTTTTGCTAACGTCTTTGTTCTATAGTATGAATGTAAGTTGAATTTATAAGAATTTATAGAAAGTAGTATAGCAAGTATTGCTACAATTCTTAATAATTCAGACAAGTTAATAACTCAAGAGCGTATGCCAAAAATTCTCTAATTCTTGAAAAAACATGCATTTGCTAAACTTGAATAATGATTATAAAAAACAATTGTTTTAAGTCAATTCATTCTAAGCACATCCTATAGTATTCCTATACATCAACAATATACTTCTTCCTATTATAGTGCGAATGTTGTTCGTTTGTTGTCCGTTAACTGAACGAACAACAAACGGACATCAAACGGACAACAAACGGACAACAGATATTGTTATATTAGAGTTAATGTATAGTCAAAGTAGTGGTAAGGTATATTTTTTTATTACCTTTGTGTGCATAAAACTAAATCATGAAATCTGTTATGGAAAAGAAACGTTATTACGCTAAGAGTATTCTGTCGTTTATGCTTGTTCTTTTTGCTATGCCATTAGGACATGCTGCAATGATAATCATGGAGAAGACAATGGAGCCAACAACACTCCATTATGCAGCATTCTTTCTTGGATTATTGGGACTGATAATTACCATTATAGGTGTGTTTGCTCAAGGTGGTACTAAACAGACTCTTTACGGACTCTTCGGTGGATTGTTCTTCTGGACAGGATGGGTGGAGTTTCTTTTCAAATATTATGCTGATCGCTTTGGTGTTCAGCCATTGATAGAGAATGGCGAGGTGGTGACAAAGCCAGAGTATCTTATACTGCCAGCTTCGTTTGGATTCTTTATGATGTTTATGGTGCTATATCTGTTTAGTATTCGTACTGGTTGTAATTTTATTAATTGGATACAGAAACATATTCTTCGTGAGAAACGAGATATCATCGTTGCTGCTCCTGTTACTCGTCATGTTGCCATTGTGACTTTTGAAGAGATAAATCTTATTCTTTGGGCAAGTTATCTGTTGCTGATGTTCTGCTATGATAATAATTTCATAGGCGATCACAGTCCTGTTACTATGGCTGTTGGAGCTATTTGTTTTGTGGGTAGTTTCTTTATCTTTAAAAAACAGTTGAAACTGGCGTCGTGGGGTGCAAACATACGAATGGCTATTCCTACGGTTATTGTGTTCTGGGTGCCTGTTGAGATATTAGGACGTCTTAATTTCTTCAATGAATTCTGGGTGGAGCCACAAAAGCATGTACTGGAAATGAGTTTCATCCTTATTGCTTTCCTTGTTCTCCTTGCTATCCCCATGTTTAAAGGGAAAAAGCAGGCTCACCAGTAATTTCCTGTGTTAGGAAAAAAAACTCTAAAACCCCGTTTTTCAGGTTGAGACTTCGTCTCTTGTATTGTGGCTGTATGCTTTTACTTGTATGCAAGCATATTCGTAAAAACATCATATTAGTAGAATAACTACTAACTCCTATCTCCTAACTCCTATCTCCTAACTTCTATCTCCTAACTTCTATCTCCTAACTTCTAACTTTTTTGGGTTTCCAAACGGCTTCCATCGTTTTATGCGATATAAGATACTGCTTACAGCTTCTTCATAGTTGTTGGGGTATATTAACGACAGAATATATACTGCGTTCTTTTTTCTAATGTAGTGGCTATAATAACAGTAGTTGGAAAAACTCTTGCAGGCACCTTTTTGTATAAAATCTTTTTTCTTACAGGAAACAGTACTATCAGGAACAACCTTACATTCCATAACAATGTTGGTATCATTAGCGTGATAGCCATATTGTACGTGTCCAACGCCATAGTAGTCTATATCGTCTTTTTGAAAGAATGAGGGATACTCAAAACAATAGTTGAAATCGGGGTCGATATATGTGTCGTATTTAGCAAAAAGCATTCCGTCCTTGAATACTTTTTGAAACGGGCGCTTCTCGCTATGCTCATACATAGCGGCTATAACACTGACCGTTATAAATACAATGATTGTAATGAGTAGTTTTCTCATAGGGTTATTGTTGTAGTTTATTGTCAATTTAAGATACCAGTCTGTTTGTCCTCTTTGTTAATTCGTTTATTTATCTTTTTAAATTGTTTACCTTTATGTATGTTCCATGAAATGTTTAACATAATCATGTTGCCTGCATTTTGTGAATTTGTGCAGATGCTTTTAGATACATAACGGTCGATAAGTTGCGACTGATATAACCGAGGAGTCTTTGTGAACGGTTTGCTGCATATAAGAGAAATGTTACAGTTATGCCATTGGTAACTTATTGATAAGTCAAGATTAGATCCGTTACGATTTTTGTTTTCCCCTTCCATCCATCTCCAACCATTATCTGCTTGTACCATGATGGTCCAGTTACCAAGATATGCTTGTATGTCGGCTCCATATGTATATGATGTGTAGTAGTGGCTGTATTCATTTCCAAGGTTGATGAAGCGAAATATACCACCGTTAGCAGATATTTTTAGAATATCTGGTATGATATCGTAAATAAAATATGTTTCTCCGAAAAGCATATCTATAGCATGTTGGTTTGATTGAGAAGATAGAAATTGATTATCTGTAGTTCTACTCCATAGAGCCATGTTAGGATGACGGTTGTGCCTATATTCACTAGAAAAGTTGATGCTAATTCGTGGTATACAATAGTTTAATGTTATATCATGGGTATATCTGCATGTTGGTTTTATGTTAGGGTTACCAATTTTCCATTCCATACTATTGATACGAATTTGTGTGTTGCTAATCATTGCAATCTGTGATATATGTTGAGAAATCTCGAAGTTATATCTTAGTTGCAAAGGTTGTGATATTGTCCATTTTATAGTTACTTTAGGTCGAAAAAGCCAAAAATTAAACTTATCAGTACCTTGTCTATATTGTTGATTGCTCGTGCCAATCCCAGCCATAAAGCTCAGTATGTTATTTAGTCGTCCTTTTATTTCTCCAAAGAAATACATACTACTATTGTGCATGTTATTAATTGAGTTTACTGCACCAGAATAATTGTTACTTGTGTATTTCCAATTCCATTGTGAACCTAATGAAATAGTAAATTGCTTTAAGTGATTTTCATATATTACCTCACCCATAAGTGATGAAGTGTTGCCATCAACAAGATATTCATAATCGTCTTTTTCATTCTGGTAGCTATAGGTATTGGTAGCTATGTGTGTGCCAACTAAGTTGGCTGTTATTGACTGTCTCTGTCCTAAGGTGTGATAGAAATAAAAATCAAGAACAGGACTTGTACTTTTATCGTGATTACGACTCTTTGTTAGTGAGGTACCAAAGGGGGCGTTCACCATGATGTCTTCGTCGTTATTTAGTGTATGATTGAATGATGTTGAAAATTTTGCTTGAAATACGTATGAGGCAGAATCTGCCATATTATATTTCAACTCTATATTGTTGTTAAAATGGCGTTTACGGGAAGAAATATCATTACGACTTATTATATAGTGAGAGTTGTCATTTAATAGATAGTTGGCTTCTTCATAATAGCGTGTACCATCAAAATCACGATAATCAAAATTGTATGTTATACCCAATTCTGATTTCGCCCAATTAATTTTGTTATATATGATGTTGCTTCCCATTCTGCAGGTGATAGCATTACTTGTTTCTAACCCAGTAGTGTATCCAATATCAGCTTTCTTTGTGCGAATGTCAATAACGTAGGCAATCCCTTCACCAAATCTTACACCAGGATTGTCAATAAAGTTGATATGTTTTATCAGCATAGGATTTAGTGCAAGCATATCAGCTTTGCTTGCTATAACTCCATTGATGCGAAGTTGTATGCCTCCACGATTGGTAAGCGATGTTATTGTGTGAGTGTTTTCATCTATTCGTATATCTGGGAGTGATAACTTATTAAGAATATTATAGCCGTTTGTAGATGATTTTCGTTGGGCGTCAGAAGGAATGATATTCTTTCCATCTACTTTCTGGATAATCTTTGATGCAATGATATTTACTTCACTAAGCGATACTTCCTTATCTGTTTGTGCCCATAGAGATAAGGTAGGGGTGTATAAAAACGCAAAAACAAATATTACTTTTTTCATTTTACTCTGATTATACGAATGAATACAAATAGAATTTATTCTTAAATTGTTGAGTGTAGTTTTATCTTTTACAAAGTTATGTTGTAAAATGAAAAGACACAAAAAAAGAACCTGACAGTTATCTGACATTATTAATTGTTAGATAACTGGTAGGTTTTGTATCTTGTTGTTAGCCAGTGCTTTATAGTTGAAAACTATATTTGCGTTTGAACTGATATTATTTAGCTTTTAGATGGTATGCTTTTCCTCTGTCGGATACGATTTTAAGAGAAGAATGTTTTTCCAGCGTAGGGCGAAGACGTTTGATAAGGGTATATAGAGTGTCGCTTGCATCTTCTTTCTTTGGCCAAAGTGAAGAACATATTTTGTCCTTTGATAATTTGTGATTTTCTGCAGAGAAAAATAGTTTCATCAACTGATGTTGCATGGGGGTAAGATGGATCTCATTACTGTTCTTGTCTGTAAAGATGTCTTGAACTTCATCTAATATTATTCCTCCGAATGATGCCGTTTGTGAATAAACTACGTTTTTTTCTTGTTTTTTTCTTATTGCCAATGAGAATATAGCCCATAGCATAGCAAGCGAAGCAAGTGTCATGGGAAGTCGCTGATCAGAAAGACTCAGCATGGTTGCCATGGAACAAGCGGCATAGCCTTTAAAGACAAAAGTTTTGCCGTTACCATGCCATTTCATACTTTTACTTGTTATTCCTGTTCTGTTATCTTTAGGAAGTGCATATGAAATATATGCATAATCGCGTAATGCAGTAATGGAGATGTTATTTTTATATGTTTTAATAGTATCAGGAGTTATCCACCCTTCTGATTTTGTCTTTAGTGTTTGAACAAGGGCATGATTTAAATCTTCCTCTATCATCCATTGTGTTGAATGATAGTTATGTATGCTTGAGATTGCTGATGTCGTAATGAGTATCAGAAATACAATAACGCTATATATCGGTTTCATATAAGTGAAATTAAGTTTGTTCTTGTAATGCGTTTGCAAATATAGCCTAATAAAGTTTACACTCCAAATTACTTGGTGAAATAATCTAATTAATTTTAGCTTCTTTTGCTTTTATCTTTTCTGTTTGTTTAAGTAAAACAAAATACCTGCATTGTATATTCCTTGCTTGCCGTAGCCTAATTCAAAAAAGCCTCTAATGCGCTCGCCACCAAATTCAAAACCAACAGGTGAAAACTGATAGGCGAATCTTATTCCGTTTTCATGGCGTTCGAGGAATGGCATTTTATCGCATGTGACATCCTGTTTGTAATGCATGATTCCGATGGCAGCTTTAGAATAAAGACAGAAATGCTTTTGTGGTATCCACGAATATTTAAATGCTGGCATAAGATATTGTGATGAGCTTTTAAAGCTAAAATCAGATGTAGGATCGAAAAAGTAGTTAATGAAATAGCTATAGAAATCTATGTCTTCGTCTTTAAATCTGGCATTATCGCATGATGCAGCAGAAATACCAAAGATTCCACCTATTGCCCAATGTTTATTGATATGATTAAAATATTCAAGAGATGCTGAGACCTGATTAATATAGGGCAGTTGCATACACAATACTACAGGGTCAAGATGATAGTCGTTGATATATCTTTCTTGTACGTTCCTAAGATGTTGGTCTATTCCTATACCTAAGTTTGCTCTGAACTCATGCTTGTTGTCTTGTGCATTCAATGAAGTAGCAACAATCATAAACGCCATGAAAACTATGGGTTTTAAATTTAGTTTCATTTCTTTGGGTTAATTACATTTGAATATGTTGCAAAAATAAACAAAAACTCCTCAATCGTCAAATGATATCGAAAAAAACAAGAAAAATATTATTTCGCGTAGCGTTTTTGTGCAATAGGAGTTATTTTTGTAGTTGAATAAAAAATGGAAAGAAGCGAATTCATAAAAAACATATTGCCATTAAGGGAACAAATGTTTCGGCAAGCATTGCATTATCTCGCAAACGAAGATGATGCAGAAGACTTGGTGCAGGAGGTATTGTTGAAATTATGGGCACTAAGGGAGAGGATTGCAGATAAAGATAAAATGCTGCATCTTGCCAGTGTGGTGGTGAAGAATTCGTCGATTACATTTCTTAAACGAAAGCGTGCAACTCAATCTTTAAGTCCAGCTAACAACCTCACAAATAATTGTGATGCCCAACGACTGTTGGAGGAAAAAGAGGACAGGAGAAAACTGGAGTGTGCTATAGCTCAACTAACTGATAAACAACGGGCAATGATCAGAATGCGTAATGTGGAAAACCTCTCGTATGCTGATATTGCACAGGTGATGGGAACAACCGAATCATCGGTAAGGGGAATGATATGCAAAGCCAGAATGGCTATTATGAAACAAATGAAAGGAACAACGAAATGAAAGATAGTAAAGAACACATAATGGAACTTCTTCATCGCTTCATGGCTGGTGAAACGACAGAGCAAGAAGAACAAGTGTTGGCAGAGTATTTTGCGAATACTCGGAATGTTCCGAAGGAATTTCTTGAATACAAAATGCTTTTTGATAGTTTTGCTACTGATGCTTATGATTTCAGCGAGGCAGAACTTGATAGCTTTGTTGCTGATGAAAAAGAAACAGAAGAATTGTCTGCTGAATCAGCAAAGACAATTAAGACTCGACTTGTGTGTATTCTTCCTTGGCTTGCTGCTGCTTGTATATTAGCAGCCATTTGGCTAATTAGTCCATTTGGTAAGGAAGAGAAAAAACTTGCTCAGGTAAAATTGGTTACTGATAGGGTAGAGGGAAAGAATTCGAAAAATGATATAAAGCTTGCAAAAGAGATGACTGTTAGAGAAAATGTTTCTCAAGCAGAGAATAAAGACGACTCAAAGCTAATAGAACATAGGAAGAACAAAAAAATAATCCATAAAGTTTCTCGTATCTCTCAACACAGTCTTTCCTCTCAAACTGCAACTGCAGGTTTGGAGGAAAGACAAGGAAGAGAGTGCTTTATTGAAATCTCAGACTTGGCTGCTATGGCTTTCCCTACAGCAGAAAGGATAGAGATTGTAAATGAAGATGCTGGAGACTGCTATATGGTTACTGCTTTTGATGATGCTGGCAACGGCAGTCGTTATAGCTTATGTATGACAGACGAAACCGAAGGTACCTTTGTAATTAACAATATTGAAGAATAAACTAAAAACAGAATGAATATGAAAAGAATAATTTTATCTACATTGTTTGCTCTTGTTGGAATAGTGGCGATGCAGGCATTTGAAATGAAGGGTGATACTGTCAGAATATATATTGTTGACGGAAAAGTGGTGAAGCATTTTGATGGTTCTGCTTTGGCAGGGAAAACCATTAAGGATTATAATGTCAAGGTGGTGAAGAACAAGAAGACAAAGAAATATGATGAAGTTCATACGATTACTACAAAGAAAATCAATCGTATTACCGAACCTGTAGTTCTTGATACTGTGTTTTGGAAGAATGATCTAAAAGCTGATAGTATAAGACAGGGATTTAAGTATCTTAAAGAGAAAAGTGCAGCAATGAAAGAAGCTGCAAAAGAAATGAAAAAGAATGCGGAAGAAATCCGTGTTATGATGAAGGATTATATCCCTAAAGTAGTTTATGTTGTTGGCGATAAGGTTGTATCGGAAAGTGATATCCGAAAAGTCAATCCTCACGCAATCAAGAGTATAACCATTTATAAAGCAGGTTCGAAAGAGGCAAAGGAATATACTGGTGATGACAAGAGTAGCGTTGTAATGGTTAAGACGAAAAAATAAACATTATTTCGGAATGGGAACGCCTCGTGTGCTTTTGGTGTGGTCGATAACAAATATACTATTCAAGCTACCGATGCAGGGGATTGTTCCCAGTTTGTGAAGCATGAATTGTTGGTAGGACTTCATGTCTTTAATATATACTTTAATCAGGAAGTCGAAATCACCACTGGTATTATAACACTCTGTAATTTCATCAATATGTTGAACTGCATCCATAAACTCTTGTATGAGTTGCTGGGTGTGCTGCTTTAAACGGATATTGCATAGTACGAGAATGTTATTCCCTACCTTATGGGGATTAACAACAGCCATATATCTGTCTATATAGCCTAATCGCTCTAACCTTTTCTGACGTTCAAAGGTAGGAGAGGGACTAAGGTGCACTTTTTCGGCCAGCTCCTTTACTGTAAGATGTGAGTTCTTTTGTAATATCCTTAATATCGCCTTGTCGGTTTCGTCTAATACATCTGAATTTTCCATTCGCTTTTATTTTAAAATTGCAGAATAATATTCTGTATATAATCTGTTTTCTTTGCAAATATAGCATAATTTTCTGAATATCACAGAATATTTGGTGGATAAAAAGCAAAGCTATACTTTTGTGTCGTGATTGTTAATTGCGATAAAAACTAATAACAGATTATTATGAGTAAAGAGACTTTGCATGCACCTTTTCGTGCAGATGTGGTTGGTAGTTTCCTTCGTCCAGAGGAATTGAAAGTAGCAAGGCGTGAGTTTGCTGCAGGTAATATTTCTGCAAAAGAATTAAGAGAGGTTGAAGACCGTTTGATAAAGGATCTTGTTGAAAAACAAAAGAAACATGGTATTCATGCTTTTTCTGATGGTGAATTCCGTCGTGCTTATTGGCATCTTGATTTTATGTGGGGACTCAATAACGTTGAGCATATAGAACTTGAACATGGCTATCGTTTTCATGGTATAGAAACAGCTAAGGGTTCTATCAAACTTACTGGAAAGATAGGTGGAAAGAATCATCCTTTTGTTGATGACTATCGTTATGTGAAACAGTTTGAGGAAGAGGGCTTTGTTGCTCGGCAGACCATCCCTGCTCCTGCGCAGTTCCTTACAGAACTTTTCCGTGGTGACAACACTGAGAATACACGTGTTTACTATCCTGATGATGAAGAACTAATCAACGATATTGCAAAGGCTTATCAGCAGGTGATAAAAGATTTGTATGATGCTGGTTGCCGTAATATTCAGTTTGATGACTGCACCTGGGGTATGATTGTTGACGATAGATACCTTCAGGAAAAGATAAAGAACTGGACATCTTTCGAAGATGAGGCAGAGAAATTCCTAAAAGTGAACAATCTGGCTTTGGAAGGAAAACCTGCTGACTTGGTTATTTCAACTCATATCTGTAGAGGTAACTATAATTCTTGTTATGCAAGCTCTGGTGCATACGACCGTGTTGCTCCATACGTGTTTGCACAAGAGAATGTTGATGCGTTCTATCTTGAGTACGACGATGAGAGATCTGGTAGTTTTGAAGCCCTGAAATTTATTCCTAAACACAAGAAGGTGGTTCTCGGACTTATAACAACGAAACGTCCAGAACTGGAAGATAAGGATTTTATTCTGGCACGAATAAAAGAAGCTGCAACTTATTTCCCAATAGAAAACCTATGTCTTAGTCCTCAATGTGGTTTCGCCTCATGTGAGATTGGAAACAGAATCACGGAGCAAGAACAATGGGCAAAGGTTGACCTTGTTCGAGAAATCGTTAAATTGGCTTGGAGAGAGGGGGAACATTAACTTTAACCTTGATAACAACTTTAACCTTAACCTTGATTTTAATCTTGGTTTAGATTCCTTGTTTACCTACAAAAATCCTCATTATTCATGATTACTGTAGGCGAACTCCCAGCGCACAGGCTCAGTACTCTCGGCGCACTGGCAGCCTCTTAGCAGCCCTTATGGGGCTGCTTGGGGCTGCTAAGGGGCTGCTAAGAGGCTGCCAAGGGGCTAGTTGGGGGCTACTTAGGGGCTGCTATGGGGCTACTTAGGGGCTATCAGCCCAAAAGAAATTTGGAATTAGGAATGTTGAATTTTCAATTAGTCGCACTTTGTGCGATGTTGAATTATTCAATGAAGAATTAAAGCGCTGTACGCTCCATCTTTCCAGATTTCATTATTTCAATATTTACATATTGCTTTGCGAGGGGGAGGGCTAACCAACAGGAAAGTAATTCAACATTGAATAATTATCTTCCAATGGTCGATGACCGTTGGTTCATAATTGCCCGCAGGGCAACCAATTGCTTTATCTCCCTATCGGGAACAGCCAGCTACGCAGTCCTAATTCCACATTCTTAATCAGATGTTCTTTTTGGTTCTTTTAATATTATAATGTATATGTTGTTACGGCTGCGTACGGTCTGTCAATATAATGGAAAAAGTTGCATAAAATTGAAATTTCTTTTCTGAAAGTTTTGGTAGTTTAGAAAAAAGGACTACCTTTGCACTCGCTTTCGAAAACACGGGAGCAAGATAATAAGCCGAGTGCGGTTTAGATTTCGCAAGAGATTAATTCTTTGAAAAG
>CAJOCR010000010.1:157106-160655 GCA_905236755.1 uncultured Prevotella sp. | reverse complement strand
TGAGTTTATGATGCAGGCTGTTGAAAACTTGTTTTCATAAAGACAGCAGCATAAAATCATTAAAAGAGCAGAATGCTCTTATCATCTTCATTTTCTTTTATATTAAGAGAAAAATACAGAGTATATTCACTTACGAAACTTCAGTAATTCAATATTTATTCCCGTTGGTCATAGGAACTTCCTCCCTTCGGTTAATGACCGTTGGTTCAATCTTCAATATTCAATCTTCAATGTTCAATCTTCAATAGCGAAGCTTTGGCTTCGCGCAGCTGTTCTAACGCTTGTTGTAGCATTGCTCTTGGGCAGCCTACGTTGAGGCGCATGAAGCCTTCGCCACCTTGTCCGAACATCTCGCCATCGTTGAGTGCCAGGTGGGCTTTGTCGATGAATAGATCGAGGAGCTCGTCGTGCGACAGGTGTAGATCTCTACAGTTTAGCCATAGTAGGAATGATGCCTGCGGGCGCAATGGCTTTATTTGTGGTATGTGTTGCTTGCAGTAGTCTTCTACGAAACGTATGTTGTCTTCAACGTATGCCAGCATCTGCTGACGCCATTCTTCACCATGTCTGAAGGCTGCTATTGTTGCTATGTGTGCAAAGATATGTGCTTCGTCGAGCTCGTTGGCTGTGAGCCATGTGTATAGCACATCACGTATCTTTTTGTTTGGCACGATAGCGTGGCTTGATATTATTCCTGCTATGTTGAATGTTTTTGTTGGTGCCTGGAAGGTGATACTTATCTCTGCTGCTTTCTCGCTTACTGATGCGAAGGGTATGTGTTTGTGTCCGAAGATTGCCATGTCGGCATGTATCTCGTCGCTGACGACAAGGATATTGTGTTCGTAGCAGAAATCGGCAAGTTTTATGAGTGTTTCTTTGTCCCAGCATATTCCTCCCGGATTGTGTGGGTTGCAGAGGATTAGCAGTTTGCATTTCTCATCATATACGTTGGCAAGTTGTTCGAAGTCTATTTCGTAGTAGCCGTCGTCTTTGCGCTTTAGCGGGTTCCACACTACTTCTCGGTGGTTGCCTTGCGGTGTGAGGAAGAAGGGGTGATAGACTGGTGGCATCACGATTACTTTCTCGTCGGGTTTAAGGAATAGGTTGCAAACGATACCTATTCCCTTGACTATTCCTGGTATGAACTTTAGCCATTGGCGTTTTATGTCCCATCCGTGGTGACTGAGTACCCAGTCGTGGATGGATGGGAAATAGTCGTCGGGCTCAACGGTATATCCCAAGATGGGGTGTTCAAGTCGTTTCTTTAGTGCATCGATGATGGCAGGACAAACGGCAAAGTCCATGTCGGCAACCCACATGGGTAGAAGGTCGTCACGATGCCAGCGTGGCAGCAGCGCCTCGTGCATGAGGTCGCCTGTGCCTTTACGGTTTATTATGGTGTTGAAATTATACATAAAATTGTAATGTTGAACTGAAGTTTCGTAAGTGAATATACTCTGTATTTTTCTCTTAATATAAAAGAAAATAAAGACGAAAAGAGCATTCTGCTCTTATGATGAATTTATGTTTCAGCCTTTATGAAAACAAGTTTAAAAAGAAGCCTCTCCCATCCCTCTCCAGTAGGAAAGGGCTAACTAATTGGCGTTTCTTGCTGAAAAATAATAAAGCACTCTGTGCTTCATATTTCAATTTTCAATCTTCAATCTTCAATAGCATTGATTACAATGCGCCTGCTGATGCGCAATTGCGCGAATAAGCGCAAAAAATATCAACCTGCAATTTTGACTTTGAAATTTTGAACATTAAACTTTAGTAGCAAGAAACTCAAGCTGTTGGTTAGCCCTTCCCTTTTTGAGATGTTTTTTTTTGTTTTCTTTATTTATTCTTTTTCAGTTCCACTTCTTTATCATTTATCATTTTTCATTTATCATTTAGCGAAGCTATGCTTCGCGCTATATCATTATAGATATCTTCTACATTTTCAAGACCAATGCTCAGACGGATGGTGGTGTCGAGGACATCCATTTCCTTTTTCTGCTGTGGTGTGAAATTGCCAAAGATGGTGCTGTAAGGATGGATGGCTAATGAACGGTTGTCGAACAGGTTGGTGGCACGATGGATGAGCTGCAGGTTGTTGATGAAGTTATAGCATGCTTCTACATTCTCAAGGTCGATACATACCATTGCTCCTGCTGTGGCTCCAAACTGTTTCTTTGCCAACTCGTGATATGGGTTGTCTTCAAGTCCCACGTAGTTTACTCGTTTTATCTGTGGCAGTTGTTGTAGGCGCTTGGCAAGTTCAAGGGCATTGCCTGATTGCACACGGTATCTTGCTGAAAGGGTTTCTAAGCCTATTGTTTGCAGATAGGCTACCTGTGGTGTCATATATGCTCCGAGATTGAACAGCAGTTCGCCTTTTATTGTTTCTGTGAATTGCTTTGCTGTGCCATAGTCGATGACGAGTCCGCCAAGTGATGTGGCACCGCCACTGATATATTTGGTGCTTGAGAGTACTTCGATGTCAACACCTAAGTTACGACTTGAGAACTGTGTGAATGGTATAGTTGTGGTGTCGGCAACAATGATGGTGCCTTTGCTGTGTGCTACCTGCGACAGTTCTTTGATATCTATAACCTCCATCTGCGGATTGGTTATGATTTCAAAATATACGCAGGCGGTGTTCTCGTCGATTGCTTCAGCAACAGCTTTTATGTCGGTAAGGTCAACAAGACGGGTTTCTACACCAAATCGTTTTAGTGTTGAGGTGAGCAGGGAAAAGGTGTTACCAAACAGATGATGTGATGTAACTACGTTTTTTCCGCTTCCTGCAAGTGCCAACAGGGTGTTGCCGATGGCTGCCATACCGCTATTGAAGGCTGTTACGCTATAAGCTTCAGTGAGTGCTTGCACACGATCTTCAAGATTGGTTACTGTGGGGTTGGCGGTACGTGAATAGTCGGGCATTCCTGAACGACCTGTAAAGGCTTCGGTCATGGCATGAGCATTGTCGAACTCGAATGCCACGGAATTGTAAACTGGTACACTGAGTGCATCATAGGCATCGCGTTTGCGATAGGCTACATGAATGGCTTGTGTTTCTTTTGATAAACCTCTCTTCTCTTTACAACAACACGAAGGGTCGTTTTCATTCTGCTGATTCTCTTTCATAATTCAGTCTCTATATGATCAATTTTTGAATAGTAACTAAAGTTTCTCAATTTTTCGCTTTTTGAGATTTGTTAGTTTTATTTTGTGTGTGCAAAAATACGGGTTTTATTTGGCTTGTGAAATACTATACTTGTGGTATTTTTTTTAATTGAAATATTGAACCTTTGGTCACTGACCGAAGGGAAGAAGTTCCTATGACCAACGGGAGAAAAAGCAATTAGTTGCCCAAAGGGCAATTATTGAGTTATTCAATGTTGAATTTATTTAAGGAAAATAGAGAGCAAAGGCTCTAATGAGCCTTATGGTGTACTTGATATACACTCTTTTATAAATGCAAGCATTTAACAAGAAATCAAGTAATTCCATCTCCACTTCGTGGTTGCTTTCTTATGAAAATGCAGCAAAGCTGCTAAAATTACG
>CAJOCR010000010.1:0-157001 GCA_905236755.1 uncultured Prevotella sp. | reverse complement strand
ACATAAATTCATCATAAGAGCAGAATGCTCTTTTCGTCTTTATTTTCTTTTATATTAAGAGAAAAATACAGAGTATATTCACTTACGAAACTTCAGTAACTTGATAAAAAATAAAACGAAAACATCTCAAATGTTTAGAGTGCAACTCACGTACACATTGCGGCCTTTCTGTGGCAGTTTGTTCCAGTCGGAATAGGTGGAGTAGTTGCGGTCGAGGAGGTTTTCGACGCCTGCTCTTGCTGTAATATTAAGTGTGGACAGTGAGAACTGGTATTCGGCGGTGATGTTGAGGATGCTGTAGGCTGGGGTGGTTGTTTCACCGTATTTCCAGCCATAGTTGCGCTGCTTGGCATCGCCCTTCCATTGTATCTGTGCTGACCACGTTGTTCCTACGATGTTGAGTGATGTGGTGAATTGCCATGGGGCTATGAAGGGTAGGTTGTCGCCGTGGTTGTCGGTTCCCTGTGAGTAGCTGATGTTATTTGCCCATATCAGATATATGTTTTTTATCTGGGGTGTTTCCAACTGTGTTGACAGACGGCTGTTGATGATGCGTGCATGAGGTATGTTGGCATATACTTTCACGCCCTCGGCACCCACGGTCATTGGTGAGATGCGTTGCTCAAACAGTCCTATGATATAGTTGCTGAAGAAGAAGGTGTTGGCATCGATGCCGATGTTGTATTTCCATCCTTGCACTGGTGTGCGTGTGGCGTATTTGATGGCTACATTACATTCTATGGCTGATTCGTTTTTCAGATGAGGATTACCTATGTAATCGTATTTGTCGAATGTGTTGTTGAGGTAATAGCCGTAGCCTTCGGTGATGGTGGCTGCTCTGCTTCCCCAGCCTGTGCCTATGGATATGTTCCAGTTGCGTGGTGTCCACTCGTAGCTTGCTGCTATGCGACCAATCATCTGGTTGTTTTTCTGTTTCATCTGCGGGAAGAACACTTTCAGGGCTTTGTAGCCTTCTTCGTTGTGCAGGTTTTGTGTCTGCACTGCCCACTTGGTGTTTATGTGTAGTGTGTGGGTTGTTGCTATGCTTATGGCATCGGCAAACGAGAGGCCTGTGTTGAGGGTGCCCACATCGGGCCATGTGACCATATACATTGGACTGGCTTCACCTGGATACATTGTCATGTCGGCAAAGCGACGGTTGTAGTAGAGGTCGTAGTTGATGGTGGCATCGTGGATGCTGTTGCGTAGCAGTAGCATACTGTATAAGCCTGCTGTGGTGCTCTTGCCTGGCATATCCATGTGTATGGCTACATCTGGTCGTTTGGTATCGTCCATGATGTGTACTATATGGTTATAGTATGCCTTTGTTTCCCATGACACAAGGAGTGGATGTAGAAACTGGTGCTTGTAGGATATGGATGTGATGAGTGCCTCAGCCTTGGCTACATCCATGGTGAGGGCAGGGTAGCCTACATTGGTTGCCTTGTCGTAGATGACGGTAGCCTCGAGAATGTCGTATTGCCTGTTGTGAGATGGAAAGCGGAAGCCAAGGTTTGTGAAGAAGTTGACTTTCTGAAATTGTGAAAACGGTATTTCTATGTTTCCTCCAGCCTTGTAGTTGTTGGCCTTGCGATAGAACAATCCGAAGTTTGTGTAGAATCGTGATGAAGAGAGGGCTGCATCTGCACCATAAATCTGCATATTTCCATTGCTTTCATATCCAGCTGCTGTGTTTAGCTGAAAGGGGGCTTTGTTGAAGCCTGTTTTTCTTAATCGCAGATCGAGGCTGCCGCCTATGTTACCTGTTGACTGCGGGTTGCCTTCGAGTCCGCTGTTCAGACTTATGCTTTGCAGATTGCCACTCTCAACATACGATGTTACGGGGTCCATCTTATCGGTGCAGGCATAAAATATCTTCATGCCGTCGATGGTTGTTGATACTCGTTCTGACGACATATTGTTGACTACTGCTTCGCTGGCATACGAACCACGGCGTACCAGACTGACATGCGACAGTGTGGCGAGATGTTCGTCGATGCTTGCCAATGAGCCTTTGACAGAGCGTTTGCCTCTGTCTGTTTTTGAAGACACCACGACAACCTCATCCACTTGATGAGGGTTGTCTATGGTGTCGCTGTTTAAGGTTAGGAATGAAGATAAAACTAAGCCTATAATCATGTACTATATTGTTACGTCAAAATAAAGTGAACTAAAACCATCGCTGAGATTATCACCTCCTGCCACTACATTTCCTTCTGCATCTTTCACAGTGAGATGGATGCGCCACAGACCAGTCATGGTGAGGTTGATGGTTCCCTTGTATGAATTGTCGGCCTGCTGCAAGAGTGGTGTGTTGTCGGGTGAGGTGTGGTTGCCCATATCAGGCATTGTTGGTACAAACTCAACAGTGAACTTCTTGTCGGTAGGTGTCCAAGGTGTTGTTATAACGCTATTTTTCTTGGTTATATATGCCTTGATGGTGTTTGTGCCTGTTTGCCATTCATTGGGGTTAACCAATGAGATGTGATACACATCGGTACCTATCTTGAATGAGTTTAACCATTTCTGACCGTCGGGTAGGGCGTTGACGGTTATTGCCTGTCGTTCTATCTTGTCTTCGGCTTTAAGAACACGGAAATTGTATGATAGCGACCATGTTCCGTTGTCAGAAGAGCTCATCACGAATGATATCCAGCCGTGGCGAACAGCTTTGTAGGCTTCATTGGTTTCGCCTACCTCAGTGGCTACTGGTGTGCTGTGTTCCATTTTCATTGCTGTCATATACATCAATGGTGTGACGTTGGTCACCTGGAAATCTTTCACGTAGTTGCCTGATGATTTCTTTGTGGCTACGAAGTATATGTCGTTGTAGCCTTGAGTGAAGGTGCCTGTTTTGCTATAAGCAAAGACTTTATATTTTCCATCTATCTCTCTATTCAGTTCTGGAATGTTCTTCACTGTTTTAAGAAAGTTATATACTTGCAGGGCTTCTTCTGCCGAGCAGCAGTCGGCATCGCCTGTGATTGTTATTCCTGACTCGGCGAGTGTTTTGTCTAAATCTACATCATCGTTAGAGTTGCATGATGCGAGTGTGAATACTGATGTTGCAACAAGGATGATCTGTAATATACTATTTTTTATCTTCTTCATAACTTTTTTCCTTTATCCTTTATCATTTTTCATTTATCATTTAGCGGCATAAGCCGCGCATATTTATCATTTAGCACGCCATAGGCGTGCGCAAATCAGTATCCAGGGTTCTGCTTGATATTCAGGTTTTCACCTGATAGTCCTGATGGGATAGGCTGACGATAGTTACGTCCCTTCACATTGTTGTATTTTGCTACCAGATGGTTGTGAACCTTAGTAAAGAATGTTTCTTCTTCGCTGGTGTAATCATCTGTTGACTCCCAGTCGTTGGCAAAGTGCTTGTAGTTCTTTACTTTCTTAACTGATGCGATAAGGTCTTTCCAACGGTATGAGTTGAGCAATGAGAACTGCTCGTAGGTGAACTCATAATCCCACTCTCTCTTTATCTGATCAAGGGTAGGGGCTGCTACTGTCTCTATGCCTGCACGTGTGCGCAGTTGATTGAATGGTTCGGCAGCCTCTTGATTGCGACCAAGCTGCACGAGCGCTTCAGCCTTAGTGAGCAATACCTCAGCATAACGAATCTCGATACGATCGACAGAGTTTTGTGTTATCTCGAGGTTCTGTGCATTGTCATAGCTTTCGTCAACACCCTTACCATTGATAGGTGTGTAAACAGGTGAATAGTATTTATAGGTCTTACCATCGGTTGGGTTTACTATGCTTGTGAGGTATGTCTTCTTAAGACGCTTGTCGTTAGGCTGCTCAGCTTTCCAGTCGTCGTAGAGGTTGTCGTCGGCAACTTCGGTGTGGTTCTGACTGTATCCCTGTCCGTTTTCACCATTCTGGAATGGGAAGGTCCATGAACAGTGTGTTTGGTGATTGCCTTGTGCATCGAACTTGTCGCCATCGTGAGCAATAGTGAAGAGGTGCTCGTTGGTGCCTCGTTTGTTACTTTCGTAATCGCGTCCCCACAGTTTACTGTAGTCTGGGTCGAGAGCAAGCTTACCGCTGTTGATGACTTTATTAGCGTATTCTACTGCTTTCTCGAGTCGGCTTGGTGTTGTGGTGAATTCTGGGTCGGTTTGTGTGTTGGCAATGGCACTTACCTGCTCGGCTGTTAATGGGTTGTCGCCCCATACAAGATATGTGCGTGCAAGAAGTCCCTGTGCAGCTTGCTTTGATGGTACGCGTGGATCGCCGTCGAAGTCTTTTAGCAGTTTCTCGGCTTCGGTAAAGTCGGATACTACCTGTGTGAACACTTCATCGATAGACTTGCGCTCGGTGGTGCTGCCTCCGTTTTCGGTGAACACTGGTACTTCGCCCCAAAGCTGTGCTAACTTAAGGTAAGCCAGAGCACGCAGGAATTTGGCTTTACCTACGGCAGCATCGTATCCTGCCTGTGAAACGGTCTTTTCTTCTAACGACTTGTTGATAGATGCAATGGCTTCGTTAGCCTGTGCTATTCCTAATAGAAGGTGATTGAAAATCTTTATCTGATACCAAGTGTCTCCCTGAGCTTCAAAGCGACTGTTGAGTGGTCCTGCTTCGCTCTCTTCGCCTTCGAATGAAATGAGCTTGTTTGACTGTAACTCAATGATGAACGAGAACGACGAGCTCAGTGGCTGCCAGTGGCTGTAGATACCATTTACAAGTGAAAGGGCACTTGCGTCGTTCTGAACTACGTTAACATCTGTGATTTGATTGCCGTCGCCAGCATTGTCACTACTGCATGATGTTAATCCTGTAAACAAAGTTGCTGCTACGGCAGCTGACATGATAAGATTTTTTTTCTTCTTCATAATTTCTCTCCTTAAAATAAATTGTTTAACAATTTGAAATATATTATGTTTAGTAAGTTAACTTCATTGGTGTTGCACTATTAAATATTGAATATTGAACCAACGGTCACTGACCGAAGGGAAGTAATATTGAATATTGAAGCGCTACGCGCTTTTTTATCATTTATCATTTTTCAACCAACGGTCACTGACTGAGCGTTTGCTGTCAGCGTAGCTGGTGTAAACATAAAGGCGAAGGAAGTAATTTTCATTTAGCGAAGCTATGCTTCGCGCATATTTAGCTTCGCGCTAAAGTGTTATGTTTATTCCAAAGCTAACGGTGCGTGATGCGGGGTAGGCACCACTGTCGGTGCCACCACTGACCTCTGGGTCGTATCCTTTGTATGGTGTAATAGTAAGAAGGTTTGAAGCAGTTGCGTATATTCTTATTTCGGCAGCAGCAAGAGCAAACTGATAACCTATGGTGAGGTTCTTGAGCTTCAGATAAGAGGCATCTTGTACGTAACGACTGTCGATATATGAGAATGGACGTGATTTGCTTGCCAATGCCAGTCGGTTTGTTGGGTTCTGAGGTGTCCATGAATCGAGTACTGTTGTAAGTACGTTATATGAATCGCCTGTTTGTTCCAATCGTCGGCCTAAGGCATTATACAGCTTGTTGCCATAGCTTCCTGCGAATGTTATTGAGGCGTCCCAATGCCGATACTGAAATTGTGATGAAAAGCCATATGTTATCGATGGCTGTATGCTGCCCAGTACCTTGCGGTCGTTGTTGTTGATGATATTGTTATTATCTGTATCAACAAACTTTGCGTCGCCAGGTGATGGTGTGATGCCGTTGATGACAGGTAGCTTGCTGACATCTTCGCCTTTTTGAACAATACCTGCAAACTCTAATCCGTAGAACGAGCCTAATGGTTCGCCTTGACGAATGATAAGCTGGTTGTCGGCTCCCTGTATGATGTCTTTGGCTGTGCCCAGACTGCTGATATTGTTTTTGTTGTGTGCGATGTTGGCAGAGAGTGTCCAGTTGATGTTCTTTCTGCGTAGCAACACACCGTTGACAGCAAACTCAATACCTTTGTTTTCTACGTTGCCTACGTTCTGCAGTTGTGATGTAACGCCTTGTGCGAAGCCTACTGGTACATCAAGGAGAAGGTCGCTTGTTTTCTTGTAGTATATGTCGAGAACGACATTCAGTCTGTTGTCGGCAAAGCCAGCGTCTATACCTAAGTTATAGCTTGCTGTTGTTTCCCATTTCAGATTGTCGTTAACGGCATTTCCCTTGCTGTAGTTTGACGAACCAGCGTATGAGCCTGTGTTGTAGGAAGTGCTGAAGGCATAGTCGTTGATTTCTTGGTTTCCAACCACACCGCCCGAGAGGCGCAGTTTAAGATAATCAAGTTTCTTAGCATTGCGCAGGAAAGCCTCTTTATCTATGTTCCATGAAAGGCCAAGAGAAGGGAAATAGCCCCAGCGATGCTTTTTTGCAAAACGGCTTGAGTTGTCGGCTCTGAACGTTGCGGTAGCATTGTAACGGTCTAACAGTGTGTAGTTGGTACGAGCGATAAGCGAATTAAGGTTTGATTCACTGATGCCGTTTTTAGGGGTGTAGATGCCGGAGCCATCTCCCAGATTATTGTGTTTTAAGGTCTCATTAGTGAAGTGATTTGTACGTATGCTGCTAAAGGTTGATGTTGATGTCTGTCGGGTATAGCCGAGTAGGGCATCTATCTGATGAATGTCGTTAACAACCTTATTATAGCCTAATGTATATTCTTGTTGCCAGATGTCGGTTTGACGATTGCCAACACCTCCAACACCTTCTGTGGCAAGTCCAAGAGAGGTGTAGGCGCCAGAGAAATAGTTCTGTGTGAGCTTCTCGGAGTTCAGACCTAATGAGGCTTTCAGACGGAAGTCGCCTAACTGATATGTTACCCAGATATTACTGAGTAGATAGTTATTGATGTTTTCAGCAACGCTCTCCTTGAGGTCGTAAACAGGGTTGGCTGCATGATCGCCAATAGCGAAATAGGCATATTCGTATGGGTTGTTGAAATTGTAGCTTCCATCGGCATTATATACGTTGACGACAGGTGGCATGAGCAGGGCATATACAAAGCTGTTGGTGATGCCTGCAGAGAAAGGTGATGAGTTATACACCTGTTCTTCGCTGGTGGTTAAGCCACGTTGTTTACTTCTGCCGTAGGTTATGTTGACACCGAAGTTGAGATCTTTCTGCAGTTGCCATTCTACGTTGGTATGGAAATTATAACGCTGGAAGCCTGAGTTGAGTATGATACCGTCTTGGTCGGTGTAGTTGGCAGAGAAGGCATATCTGCTTTTTTCAGTAGCACCATTGACGCTAAGCTCGTGAGTCTGCTGGGCAGCAGTACGAAGAACGGCATCTTGCCAGTCGGTTCCCTTGCCTAAGGCAGCAATATCAGAATCGGAATATCCAGCTTTGTTGCCCCAGTAGGTCTTTTGATATTGTGCCCATTCAGAAGCGTTCAGAAGGTTTAGCCTTTTGCTTATGTTGCTGATGCCAAGTCTGTAACCATAGCTGATACGTGCTTTGTTATCGCCGATATGTCCTTTCTTTGTGGTGATGATGATAACACCGTTGGCACCGCGACTACCATATATAGCTGTGGCGCTGACATCCTTAAGTACTTCTACGCTTTGAATGTCGTTAGGGTTGATTGTTGACAGGGAATTAAGGCTGCTTTCGATAGCACCCAGACCAGTGCTGTTGTTGGCTGCATCCTTGAAATAGATGAAGCCATCTACAACATAAAGAGGTTCGTTGCTTGCATTTATAGAGTTACCACCACGTATGCGTATAGAACTGCTTGCACCTGGTTGTCCGCTGGCGTTGGTTACGTGCAGACCGGCTACCTGTCCGCCTAATGCTCCGTCAAGGGTGGCTGCTGTTGTGTTGGCAAAGACATCGGCTTTGATGGTGCTTACGGCACCTGTGATCTGTGTTCTGCTCTGTGTGCCATAGCCTACGACAACAACTTCTTTAAGATAGTCAACTGATTCTTCGAGGTGAATATTTACTTTTTTTTGACTGTTCTCTATTTTCACTTGTTGTGTTTTATATCCTGTATATGAAACACTTAGTTCAAATGGAGTTTTACTGTTGGTATGAATAGAGAAAGAACCGTTTATATCTGTTACGACTCCTGTTCCCTTTTGTCCGTTAATACTGATGGCTGCACCAATAAGTGGCTCGCCTGATTGGGCATCTGTGACCACTCCGACAAGATTGTCTTGTGCCCATATTACTGTTGGTAGCAACAGTAGTGTAAGTATTGTAATAATTTTCTTTATTCGCATCGCTTATCTTCCTTTTTAACCTTTTTACTTTAAAGAACGTTCTTTTAATAGTTTTACAGTTGCAAAGGTACGATGCTTTTATAAGGACGGCAATACCAGTATGGTGGTATTTATACTACCATATTTTTGTTATGTTGATAACATGATTGTGGTATGACGCGAAGCGGCTTTGTCGCGCATTTATAGCTGAGTGTCTGTGCATGGCTTGCAGCACCAACGGGATACTTTTAGCAGGATTGCCAAGCCAGGTACTTCTTTTAGTAGATAATAGAGCTTGTTCTGACGTACAAGACGTCCTGTGAGGCCTTTTAGTGGACCATTGGTAACAATTACCGTTGTGCCTTTCTTTAGTCGTGCTTCGTCGGTGCTTATGTATTTTGTCATGGCAAGGTCGGGATTGCACATTATTTGGAATTCTTCCATTTGTTTTGCTGGTATCTCGGCATACTCACGGCTGTTGCGGTTGCGGGTGATTACTGCAATCTTGTATTGGCAATCGGTTACCAGCTGCTTAAAATCCTTTTCTTCTATGCTCTTTTTAACAAAAATAAGATTGCGTACAACAGGGCGCAGAATGTGGTGTACCTTATGGTTGTCGTCCATAGGTATGAAAACCTCAAGTCCCTGTTCCTTGAAGTAATTAGCTACGTCATTCTGACGTAGCGTGAATAATCTAATAGCAAACCAGGTTTCGTTCACGGCGTTCACGGCGTTTTACTATTGAATAATTAATATTGAATATTGAATAATGAAGCGCTATGCGCTTTAAATATTTACTTCCTTTACTGTTATTTTGTACGGCAGTGCTTTTATTTATATTCTTGTACTCTCACTTTAGCAATTATGGATTGCTATTGTTTGTTTTAAGAGTTTTTATGCTTGCTGTTAGCATACGTATTAGCTCATCAATATTATTGTGCAGTGAGTTATATTGATCGTCAGAAATATATTTTGTGCGATTTAGAAGTCTTAACCACATAGATGTTTCGCTTGCCTCCTTTAGGGAGATGCTAAGCTTTGTTATGAGGTCGTTTTTGCTTTGCGCATATTTACTTTCTGCAATATTAGCAGCGATGCTCGTTCCGCTTCTCAAAATTTGATTTGACAAACTTTGAATATTTTTACTAGGATTATTTTGTAGCATGTATTCGCTTAGATTAATAATCCTAACAGCAAAGTCCTCACTTTTTGTGGCAATAATATTGTCTTTCATCGTTCACTTCGTTCACTATTGAATAATTAATATTGAATATTGAATAATGAATGCCTACGGCATCATCGTTCTTGCTGCGTTATGTGTTGTGAGTTCACTGCGTTCCTATTGAATAATTAATATTGAATATTGAAAAGTTCCTCTGACCAACGGGAGGAGAAGCATTAATAAAACGCCTATGCTTATAAAAATTACTTGCGCTTGTTTTATCAATATAAATGCCGTGAGGCATTCATTCTTCATTATTCAATTTTCAATCTTCAATAGATTAGGTTCTAAACGGACATGCCCGTTTAGAACTTAATCGCTAAAATTCGCTTGTTTCATGGAAACGGATGTGTTCGAAGTCTTGCTTTGCCATGCTGAGGACATAGCCTGAGTCGGCGAGGAAGACGTCACGACCTTCTACATCTTTTGCCATGTATTGGTATTTGCGCTTCTTGAAGTTCTCAAGCTCTTTAGGATCATCGCTTTCTACCCAACATGCTTTGTGCAGGTGTACTGGTTCCCAACGACATTTGGCATTGTATTCGTGCTCAAGACGATACTGGATGACTTCGAACTGCAGCTGACCTACAGTACCGATGATGCGACGGTTGTTGAACTGGTTGACGAACATCTGTGCCACACCTTCGTCCATGAGCTGCTCTATACCTTTCTGGAACTGCTTTGACTTCATTGGGTCGTCGTTCTCGATGTATTTGAACAGTAGTGGTGAGAAGCTTGGAAGTCCACGGAAGTGGAGGTCTTCGCCTTCGGTGAGGGTGTCGCCAATCTTGAAGATGCCATTATCAGGCAAACCAACGATATCGCCAGGGTAGGCTTCTTCTACTGTGCTCTTGCGCTGTGCCATGAACTGGGTAGGTGAGGAGAAACGTACAGTCTTGCCCTGACGCACGTGGAGATATGGTTTGTTACGCTCGAAACGACCTGAACATACCTTACAGAAGGCGATACATGAACGGTGGTTAGGGTCGATGTTGGCGGTTATCTTAAAGATGAAGCCTGTGAACTTCTGTTCGGTTGGTTCAACCATGCGTTCTTCAGCCTTGGTAGGGCGTGGACTTGGTGCTATCTCTACAAAGCAGTTGAGAAGTTCCTGCACACCGAAGTTGTTAAGGGCTGAACCAAAGAATACTGGTGCTACCTCGGCAGAACGATAGGTGTCGACATCGAACTCTGGATATACGCCTTCGAGAAGTTCGAGGTCGTCGCGAAGCTGCTTTGCTGCTTCATCGCCAACGGTGTTGTCGAGTTGGTCGGAGTTGATGTCAACCTCTATCTTCTCGGTTACACGCTGCTTGTTAGGTGTGAAGAGGTTGAGTTGCTTTTCATAAAGGTTGTAAACGCCTTTGAAACGCTGTCCTTGTCCGATAGGCCATGAGAGTGGGCGTACCTTGATGTTGAGCTCTTGTTCGAGTTCGTCGAGAACATCGAATGGGTCGCGACCTTCACGGTCCATCTTGTTGATGAAGATGATTACAGGGGTGTTGCGCATACGGCACACTTCCATGAGCTTACGTGTCTGTGCCTCAACACCTTTTGCTGAATCGACAACGATGATGGCAGAGTCAACGGCAGTAAGGGTGCGATAGGTATCTTCGGCAAAGTCCTGGTGACCAGGGGTGTCGAGGATATTGATTTTATAACCTTCGTAGTCGAACTCCATAACGGATGTTGATACGGAGATACCACGCTGCTTCTCGATTTCCATCCAGTCGGAAGTAGCTGTCTTGCGAATCTTGTTGCTCTTTACTGCACCAGCAACCTGAATCTGTCCACCAAAGAGAAGGAATTTCTCTGTAAGTGTTGTCTTACCGGCATCAGGGTGACTGATGATGGCAAATGTTCTTCTTCTATCTAATTCGTTCATTTTCTATTAATATATATTGTGGAGGTGTCCACGAATTAATCTTTTTTCTCGTTTAATAAATGTTCCTCGCACTTACGCAAAGAGTCGAGCCAATAGGGGATAGAGAGGTTGAATGTTTCCTTGATTTTTGTTTTGTCGAGCACGCTGTATGATGGGCGTGTGACAGGGGAAGGAAACTCTGATGAGTGGCATGGTAGAATCTCGCACGCTGTGTTGCCTGCCAATAGTGCTATGGCTTTTGTGAAATCGTACCATGAACAAACGCCTTCGTTAGAAAAATGGTAAATGCCACTCTTTGAGTAACAAGCCTCACCCCGTCCCTCTGAAGGAAAGCCTCTCCCATCCCTCCCCAAAGGGGAAGGGCTAACCAACTTGCTATTGGCTTGCTGCGTTTCTTGCTGTTTTTCGGCAGTTGGGACTCCTCCCCTCTCGAGGGGAGGTTGGGAGGGGTCTTTTACGTAATCTTTGATTATACTTTCAATTGCGTTTGCGAGATCACCAGCGTATGTTGGTGTGCCCACCTGGTCGAACACAACTTTGAGCTGTGGCTTGGTGGCTGTGAGGTTGAGCATGGTCTTTACGAAGTTCTTGCCATACTCTGAGTAGAGCCATGATGTGCGAAGAATAACGTATGAACCACCTACTGCTTGAATGTTTTGTTCGCCATGAAGTTTGGTAAGTCCGTAAACACCTGTTGGTGTGCCTTTCTGGTCTTCACGACATGGTGTATTGTATGGGTCGCCACCAAAGACATAATCGGATGAAATGTGTATTAGTAGTCCACCTACTTCTTTCATTGCCTTAGCAAGATATTCTGGTGCCTTGGCGTTGAGGGTTTCTACTATGTTGCCAGCTGTTTCGGCAGCATCTACATTTGTCCATGCTGCACAGTTAACGATACAATCAACGTGTTGCTCGGCAACCATCTTGCGGATGGCGTCGAGGTTGGTGATGTCGAGATGTGTGTAACCATCGCATACATCAGTGAAAATATATTTGTGCTCTGTATGCTGCTTTGCTATGTTCTGCATGCAGTGGCCAAGTTGACCGTTAGCACCGGTGATTAGAATATTCATGATGCGTAAAACCTCTCTCCCCTCTCTCCCCCGAGTGGGAGAGTGCCAAATTTGAATTACAAATTTGAAATGTGGAGTTTAGAATTGATATATATTTATATTATGAATTAATTTGAACGTTAGTGAGGCTCCCTAAGTAAGATTTAAATATTTAAAGAATGAAAAATTTAAATATTAAAAAGCGCTGTGCACTTCAATATTCAATCTTCAATATTCAATCTTCAATAGCGAAGTTTACTTCGCGTTGAGGGGCGGGGGGAGAGGTGTTAGTACTCCAGTCCTTCGTCTCTGTCTTTGATATAGTAATCATTGAGGAGACCGACGAGGGTGGTGATTTCCTTGAGGGCACGTTGGGTTTCCTGCGAAATTTCCTTGCCTTGCATACGCAGAATCATTGTGCCGTAGAGGGCTTCGAAACAGGTTTCTACTTCAGACTTGTTGTCAATGCCAGAATTGAGAAGTGACAGCTCGTCGTTGTCGGCTATTCCGTCCTGTTCGTCGCGGCGGGCTTTGGCTTCTGCCTGTTTGTTTTTCTGTCGCAGCTCAACAATAAATGGCAGTACCTTGTAGTATTCTCCACTATAGAATGGGAACTTCGTTGACTGCAGAAGTCGGGCGTGTAGGTCTTCAAGATCCTGAAGCAACACTTTGTTGATGTTCAGATGGCCTGCTTCACGTTTTCCCTCTTCGTTCATCATTCGGATGAGGTTTGAGAACCAGTCAATCTCGTCATCGAGTTCTTCGTCTGTGAGGTCTTTGAACTGTGAGATGTAATTACGTCGAATAACAGGAAGTGAACATCCGAAAGCACGGATAAGGTCTTCTATCTGCCACATGTATAGCAGGTATTCGGCGATGTTCTCTTTACGTAATTTTTGAGCAATCTTCATATATAACTCCTTTATGATTCAAAATGAAATGTGCCTAAGAACGGTTAGAACTTAGGCAGAAGATAGATATTGAACAATGTTCCCATGAGGGCGATGATAGAGAAAATCATTACGGCTCCGCCAATGATGCGGTTGATGATGATTACTCCGAGTTCATCGAACTTGTTGCGCATGATGTCGATAACCCATGTAAGACTATACCACCATAGCAGGGCACCAAAGATGATGCTGGTGTATCCAAGACACATCTCAAGGGGATGGTCGGGGATGACGAAGGCAAACTGTGCGAAGAGTGCCATGAAAAGCAGTATAATCATTGGATTTGAAAAGGTGATGAGGAAGCCTGTGAAACCATTATGCCATAGACTGCCTTTCTGCTTTTGTCCGCCTTGATGGGCATTCTTCAGCGGATTGTTGTTGAAACTGTAGAAACCAAAGACAAGTAACATGATGCCACCAAGGAGCTGAAGATAGAATTTGTAAACGGGATCGTTGACAAAGTCTAAAACGAAACTCATACCCAATCCTGTGAGCAGAGCATAGATGAAATCGCTGGCTGCAGCGCCAACACCTGTGGCAAAGCCATACCAACGGCCTTTCTTCTGTGTGCGTTGTACACAGAGAATACCTACAGGTCCCATAGGAGCAGAAGCGCAGATACCTATGATGATGCCTTTAAAAATGAGCTCCAGAATATTAATCTGGAATGGAAATAGTGAGTTCATATCAAGGTGCAAAGGTATAAAAAAACGAGAGAAATGCAAGCTTGCTTTTCTTTTCATTTCCGAGTGCCAGTACCTTCACGCCGCAAGGAGTAAAGGTATAGTAAAAGGGTGAGATAACAAAATTAAACGGGTTTTATTTGCATATTTCGGGCGATTATGCTAATTTTGTGCGAAATTCAATCTTTTTGAAAAGTAATAACTAACAAATAAACTTATAAAACACATGGAAGAACAGGTTTTGAAGCCATATGTTATTGGCCTGGATCTTGGAGGAACTAACTCCGTATTTGGTATTGTTGACAGTCGTGGTAACATTAAGGCTACCACTGCTATTAAAACTCAAGGTTATGATACAGTAGAGGATTATGTTGATGCTGCTGTGAACGCATTGCAGCCTATCGTTGATCAGGTAGGTGGTCTGGAGCAGATTAAGGCAATGGGTATCGGTGCACCTAACGGTAACTTCTACAACGGTACTATAGAATATGCACCAAACCTTAGCTGGGGTCACGATGGTGTAGTGCCATTGGCAAAGATGTTTAGCGAGCGCTTGAACAACCTTCCTGTTGCTCTTACCAATGACGCTAATGCAGCTGCTATCGGTGAGATGACTTACGGTGTGGCTCGTGGTATGACTAACTTCATCGACATCACTCTTGGTACTGGTGTTGGTTCTGGTATTGTTATCAACGGTCAGATGGTTTATGGTAGCGATGGTTTCGCCGGTGAGCTTGGTCACATGGTAGTTCGTCCTGACGGTCGTTCATGTGGTTGCGGTCGCAAGGGTTGTCTTGAGGCTTACTGCTCTGCTACAGGTGTTGCCCGCACAGCACGTGAGTTCCTCGAAACAAGTGATGAGCCTTCATTGCTCCGTGATATGAACCCAGAGGATATTACTTCATACGATGTAAGTGTTGCTGCTTCTAAGGGTGATGCTTTGGCTAACCGAGTATATACTTTCACTGGTGAGTTGCTTGGTGAGGCTTGTGCTAACTTCGCTACATTCTGCAGCCCTGAAGCATTCATTTTCTTTGGTGGTTTGACCAAGGCTGGTGATTTGTTGATGGAGCCTTTGAAGAAGAGCTACGATGCTCACGTATTGAAGATTTACAAGAATAAGGCTAAGTTCCTTATCAGTAGCCTTGAGGGCTCAAGTGCAGCTGTACTTGGCGCAAGTGCTGTTGGTTGGGACATTAAATAAAAAAGGAGCCTCCCCCATCCCCCTCCAGTAGGAGGGGGTAACTAAAAGGAAAATGATACAGAATAGTGGATAATGAGATATTGGCTATGACTTTTTCTCACTTTATTCACTATTTTTTTTAATTGTAAGAGATGACTAAAACAGATTTAAGAATTGTATTTATGGGAACTCCTGAGTTTGCTGTTGCTAATCTCAGGGGACTTGTTGAGGGTGGATATAATGTAGTTGCTGTGGTGACTCAGCCTGATAAACCTGTGGGGCGTCATCAGGATAAGCTGCAACCTACTAAGGTGAAAGAGTATGCTCTGGAACAAGGCTTGCCTGTTCTGCAGCCTGTAAAGATGAAAGACCCTGAGTTTATTGAGCAGCTTAAGAGTTATAATGCTGACTTGCAGGTTGTTACTGCTTTCAGAATTCTGCCTGAGATGGTGTGGGGTATGCCTAAATACGGTACTTTTAATGTTCATGCGTCGTTATTGCCAAGATACCGTGGTGCTTCGCCTATCAACGCTGCTATTATCAATGGTGACGAGGAGACGGGCGTTACTACCTTCTTCTTGGATCATGATATTGATACTGGTAAGATTATCCATCAGGAGAAATATGCTATTGATGCTGATGCTAATTTTGAACAGGTGTATAATGACTTGGCTGTTCTTGGTACTCAGGTGATGCTGCAGACTGTTGACGATATTATTAAATATGGTGAGGAGATTCCTGCCATGGATCAGCCTGCAACTGAATTGGAGGAGAAATATTTATATGCTCACAAGATTAATAAGGAGGATTGTGAGATTGATTGGAAGAAGTCGGCTAAGGAGGTACACGATTTCGTGCGTGGACTCTATGACCGTGGTACCTGGACTACAGTTACCGATGGTAATAATGAGCAGATAATTAAGATTTGGGCTACTAAGATTGGACCTGAAACGGAACTGCCTGCCGGTAAATTCTTCCGCGATAAGAAACACCTTTATGTGGCTACTGGTAAGGGTAGCGTGGAACTGACTGAGGTGCAGCCTGCCGGTAAGAAGAGAATGCAGGGCATTGCATTTATGAATGGCGTGCGAGATGTTGAAGCATTAAAGACCCTTCCTAACCTCCCCTCTAGAGGGGAGGAATCGTAACTTGCTTAGAAGTATTGCACAAACAAGCTGGCTATACTTAAGAAGCATATACAGAACTTTAAGAATAAAAAAAGCCTCTTGTAGATTGTTGATTTCTACAAGAGGCTTTTGCTATTTGAATGGATTCCTCCCCTTTGGAGGGGAGGTTAGGAGGGGTCTTTTATTTAACTTCAAACGCCACCGACTGCTGAGGCAAGCCTGCTGGTAGCTTCACGGTTACGTTGTTACCGTTTATAGTAGGCTTTATGCTCTTGCCATTTGCAAGAACCTTAACCTTTGAACCTTTCTTTGGAAGGTTGCCCTGCCATGTGACGGTTTGAGGGAGTTTTTCGCCTTCTGGAAGCATGTATATTGCATAGAGGTGCTTGCCGTCTTTGCTTGCTGTGAACCACACATTGCCTGAGTGGTAGTTCTTTGTTGTTGTGGTGTTGTAGATGGCACGACCATTCTTCTTTAGCCATTTGCCGATGGCTTGAAGACGGGTGACTGCCTCTGGCTGGATTGTTCCCTGTGGGGTAGGGCCAACGCCAAGGACGAGGTTACCACCTTTGGCTACTATCTCGATAAGGGTGTTGATAACTTTCTCTGGTGACTTCCATGTAGGATGGGTTACATATCCCCAGTCGTTGGTGAGTGGAATGCAACTTTCCCATGGGTAGTTGAGCTGTGTTTCAGGAATGGTGCGCTCTGGTGTCTGGTAGTTCTCGTATGGACCGTGAATAGTACGGTCAACCATGATGATACCAGGCTGATTGCGACGAGCCATCTCTGCGATGCGTGGCATGTCGATGTCTTGATTGTTTTCTTTGCATACCCAGCCACCATCCATCCAAAGGATGTCAACCTTACCATAGCGAGAGAGAATCTCGTTCATCTGATTGTATGTGAACTCTTTGTATGCATTCCAACGCCAAGGCCATTTCTTGATGTCGTAGTTTACATTACGACCTCTCTTTGTTGGATACACATCCCACCAATAGTCTTGTGAGTGCCAGTCGGGCTTAGAGAAATAGGTTCCAATCATGAAGTTCTTCTGACGGAAGGCGTCATTGACATATTTAAGTACGTCGCGACGTGGGTCGTTCTTGAATGCATGGTGGGCAATGCTGAAATCGGTGTATTTACTGTCAAACATACAGAAACCATCGTGGTGCTTGGTAGTGAAGATCATGTATTTCATACCAGCATCGCTCATAACGCTTGCCCATTGCTCAGGATTGAAGTCGGTAGGGTTGAATTTGTCGGCTTGTCCCCAGTACCAGTCTTTGTATTGCTGATAGGTCATTGTAGTGTCGCGTGTAACCCAGTCTTCATCGCAGATAGACCATGATTCTACTATTCCGGGAACGGCATAGAGTCCCCAGTGGAACAGTACTCCGAATTTAAGATCTTGCCATTGGTGAAGCTTGTTGACTACTTGCTTGTCGGTAGGCCATTCGTATATTTTAGAGCGCTCGTAAACATCGCCCTGAGCCATAGCGTTTGTGCTAAACATAATGGCGGCAGTAATGGCCAGAATAGTTTTTCTCATTTTTGTTAGGTTTTGTTGTTAGAAAATTCGTTGATAACATTGCAAAGGTAATATAAAATGTGGAATTTTTAATGTTGAATGTGGAAATATTCGACTTTGTGCGATGAAGAATTAAAAAAAATGGTAACTTTGCAATAGAACTAAATATATGTATAGTATATATGAAAAAGAAAAACCTTTTAATGCTTTTGATAGCAGGGGTATTAATGCTTTCTGCTTGTGGTACTACGTCAACAGTTCCTATCTCTGGTCGTAAGCATAACTTATTGGTTACTGACGAGGAGGTGCTGAGTCTTTCTACAAAGGAATACACACAGTATATGGCGAGTGCAAAGAAATCTACTAATGCCACTAATACTGCAATGGTTACACGTGTAGGTAAGAAGTTGGCTAATGCCGTGGAGACATACCTTAAGAATAACGGTATGGAAGCTGATCTGAAGAACTATAGCTGGGAGTTTAATCTCGTTGCCGACAAACAGGTGAATGCGTTCTGTATGCCTGGCGGTAAGATTGTTGTTTACGAGGGTTTGCTTCCTGTTACTCAGAATGAGGCTTCTTTGGCTATTGTGTTAGGTCATGAGATTGCCCATGCTGTTGCTAAGCATAGTGCTGAACAGTTGAGTAAGAAATATCGTCAGCAATATGGTACTCAGGCAGGTGCTGCCGTATTGGGTGCGTTAGGTGTTGATCAGGGAATCACTCAGACAGCAAGTGCTGTGGCTGGTCAGTATTTCTCGTTTAAGAATTTGAAATATAGTCGTGATAATGAGTCGGAGGCCGATTATATCGGACTTATCCTTTCTGCGATGGCTGGATATGATCCTTCTGTTGCTGTTTCTTTCTGGCAGCGTATGGCAGCAAGCTCAACAAACAATACTTCTGAACTGTTCAGCGATCACCCTTCAGATGCTACTCGCATAGCAAATATCAATAAGTGGTTGCCTGAGGCTCAGAAATATTATAAGCCTGCAACAACAACTAAGACAACAGCGACAAAGACAAAGACGACAAAGAAAACAACGAAGAAAAAGAAATAAAAGACCCCTCCCAGTGCGAAGTAAACTTCGCTATTGAATATTGAAGATTGAATATTGAAAATTATCACTGACTGAGCGTTTGCTGTTAGCGCAGTTGGTGCAAACAATCAGCGAAGGAAGTAATATTGAAGAGTTACTCTGACCAACGGGAAGAAATGAAGCGCAAAGCGCTTTTTAATCTTTCAATTTTTCATTCTTTCAATATTTACATTTTAATTTATTATTATGCTAAACTACATTTTAGAAAATTTATGGCTCCTCTGGACTATCATCATGTTTATATGTTTGATATTGGAGTTGAGCTCTGGTGATTTCTTTATCACTTGTTTTGCTATAGGTGCACTTGTTGCCGTTGGTGTTTCGCTTGCCGGAGTACCATTCTGGGTACAGGTGGTGGTATGGGCTGTTTGCTCGGTATTGAGTATATGGCTTATTCGTCCTCGATTGCTGAAAGCTCTGCATAGGGGTGGTGAAGAGCGCGAGAGTAATGCTGATGCCTTGATAGGTCGTGTTGGTGAGGTTGTTGAAAGCATTGAAGCTGACAAGCCTGGTTATGTGAAGGTGGATGGTGACTGCTGGCGTGCTCTTGGTGAGAATGGTGAAACTATTGCTGAAGGCGAAAGAGTGAAGATCGTTAGTCGCAATAGTATCGTTGTTACTGTTTGCCATGTTTCATAATAAATAATAACTAATAACTGAAAAAATGCATATGGATATGCCAATTTTAACTTATGTGCTAATAGCACTTGTCTTACTTGCATTGATTTTTGTAAAGAAGACTATTGTGATAATCTCTCAGAGTGAAACACAGATTATTGAACGTCTTGGAAAGTATTATGCTACTTTGAAGCCAGGTATCAATATTATCATTCCTTTCATTGACCGTGCTAAGGAAATGGTGACTTTGAAGAATGGACGTTATGTTTATTCTACCTCTATTGATCTTCGTGAGCAGGTTTATGACTTTGACCGTCAGAACGTAATCACAAAGGATAATATTCAGATGGAGATTAATGCGTTGCTGTATTTCCAGATTGTTGATCCTTTCAAGGCTGTTTATGAAATCAATAACCTTCCTAACGCGATAGAGAAGCTTACACAGACTACTCTGCGTAATATTATTGGTGAGATGGAACTCGACCAGACTCTTACCAGTCGTGATACTATAAATACTAAGTTGCGTGGTGTTCTTGATGATGCTACCAATAAGTGGGGTATCAAGGTAAACCGTGTTGAGTTGCAGGATATTATTCCCCCATCGAGTGTGCTGCAGGCTATGGAGAAGCAGATGCAGGCAGAGCGTGACAAGCGTGCTACCATTCTTACAAGTGAGGGTAATAAGCAGGCTCAGATTCTTCAGTCTGAAGGTGAAAAGGCGGCTAAGATTAATCGTGCAGAGGCTGAGAAGCAGAAGGCTATTTTGTTGGCTGAAGGTGAGGCTACTGCTCGTATCCGTAAGGCTGAGGCTGAAGCAAGAGCCATTGACCAGATTACTCAGGCTGTAGGTCAGAGTAGCAATCCTGCTAACTACCTGTTGGCAAAGAACTATATCCAGATGATGGAGCAGTTGGCTCAGGGTGATAAGACCAAGACCGTGTTCCTGCCATATGAGGCATCAAATATCATGGGTAGTCTGGGTGGCATAAAAGAATTATTCAAATAACATATAATGAAATTAGCAATTGTTTGCGGTGCACGCCCTAATTTTATCAAGGTGGCGCCAATCATAAGAGTTCTTGAAAGCAAACGAGAGAATGCTCAGTTTGCATCAATAGATTATCAACTTATCTACACTGGTGTGGAGGATGATGCTACATTGGAGAACTCTCTCTTTGATAGTCTTGATATTAAACGCCCAGATGTGTTTCTGGGTGCCGATAGTCAGAATCTTAACGAGTTGACTGGTCTTGTGATGGCCAAGTTTGAATTGTATCTGCAGAAGAATCCTACCGATGCAGTAATCGTTGTTGATGATCTGGCTTCAACTATGGCGACAGCTATTGTTACCAAGAAGCAGGGCATATTGCTCGCACATATTGCTGCTGGTACTCGTTCTTTTGACATTACCATGCCTAAGGAGATTAACCGTTTGGTCATTGATGGCTTGAGCGATATTCTCTTTACTGCAGGTATAAGTAATAATTCTATTGCCAATAAGGGTGGTACAGAACTGAGCAAGGTGTATATGGTGGGTAATATCCTTATGGATAATCTGAGATATAATCACGACCGTATAGAAAATGCTGTTCTGCCTGATAAGGTGAATGCCTTGATTCCTCATATCGGTGAGGGACGTTATCCTTATATCGTGTTTACCTTGAACCGTAAGGCACTTATTGGCGATGAGGAGAAGCTACGTAGCCTTGTTGAGGCTGTAATACGTGGTTGTGATGATGTTACCATGACTGTTATTGCACCTTTGCGTCCAAACGCTGCAAAGGTTGTTGAGAAGATTGTTCGTGGAAGTCAGCATCCTTCATTGTTTAATATTGTAGAACCATTGGATTATCTTCAGTTCTCTTATCTTACTGCTCATGCTGCTGGTATTATTACCGATAGTGGCAATGTGGCTGAGGAAGCAACATTCAATCAGGTGCCTTGTATCACCTTGAACAGTTATACTGAACATATTGAAACTGTTAAGGTGGGTACTAATGTACTTGTAGGAGAAGATCCTGAGCTGTTGGCTAAGGCTACTAATGACATGTGTCATGGCGAGTGGAAGAAGAGTGCTATTCCTGACCGATGGGATGGAAGAACGGCAGAGAGAATTCTGCAGATAATAAATAATTGACCTTTCCTTCCCGCCCTTCGATAAAAACTGGAGAGGGTTGAGGGTGAGTATAATATTTAAGCGTTGCAAGAGGACCTTGCAACGCTTATTTGTTTTTAATAGACTCACGTCTAAATCATAAAACCTGAATGTCTTTTTTCCTTTCACTAATTTCAACCCATTGAAAAAACTTGTAGCTTAAATTGCGAAAATAAATTATTACGTTTTTAAAGAGAGATAAAATTTCAATATATTATACGTTATAATGTTCTGATAGTTGTAATGTCGTTAGCCAAACGGGGCTTGCATCTATATGTAGTCCTCAGAGTCACCGGGAGGTATTTTCCCTCGTCCGGTGATCTGAGCTGTTATCGTGTAAAACTCTATAACTTGTTGTTAATGAAAAGTTTAATGCACAGAACCCTTCTGAGGTTTATATTGTCCTACGCTTATGACAGATAAAGAACTTTATTTGCTGCAAATCTAATAAAAGGTATAACAAGTTCCAAGTAATTAAACATTTATTAACATTGTTATCGGACACATTTTTTAGTGTAATAAAACCCCATTGGTTGTGCGCGATAACATAGAATAATTTTGAATTTAGAATGTGGGGTGTGTAATTTGTTGCCTGCGGTCAATTCTTTATTCACTATTTATTCCTGTTGGTCATAGGAACTTCTTCCCTTCGGTCAGTTACCGATGGTTCAATAGCATTGCTTTCAATGCGTCGGGGGAGGAGTTTTTTCTATATATATTTTTTTTCTTACCTTTGTAGCGGAGGAAATGAAAATGATTATGAAGAAAACTATTCCGGTTGTTGGTATGGCGTGCTCTGCGTGTTCGGCTCATGTAGAGCAAAAGTTGAGTTCGCTTGTGGGAGTGGAGAGTTGTTCGGTCAACTTGTTGGGTCGTTCTGCGTTGATAGAATATAACCCTGACGTGATTACTCTTCAGAAGATGAAGGAGGAGGTTAACTCTATTGGCTTTGACCTTGTGATAGAGGAAAACCGTAGTATTGAGGAAATAGCAAGGCGTGAGTATGTGTTGCTGAAACGTAAGACTATTCTTTCATGGATGTTTGCTTTATTGGTTATGGCTGTTTCTATGAAATGGGTAGTTGTCGGTGACAGGTTTGTTGCCAATCAGATATGTTTGATAATCGCTCTTGCTAATATTGTTTATTGTGGAAGGAATTTCTATGTTTCTGCATGGAAGCAGATATGGCATGGGGCTGCTAATATGGATACGTTGGTTACGTTGTCAACGTTGATCAGTTTCTTGTTCAGTTCGTTTAACACTTTCTTTGGCGAGAGTGTGTGGGCGGTTCGCGGTATGGAATGGCATACTTATTTTGACGCAAGTGTTATGATTATAACGTTTGTGCTTACTGGGCGTGTGCTGGAGGAGAAGGCTAAAGGTAGTACGGCGTCGAGTATCAGGCAGCTCATGGGCTTGGCTCCTAAGACGGCTAAGCTGTGTGGGGCGGCTGTTCCTGCTGACGATGATGTAAGGGAGGTGCCCATATCTACTATTCAATATGGTGATGTGCTGGAGGTGAGAGCTGGTGATAAGATACCTGTTGATGGTGATGTGACCTGGGCTGAGAGTTTTATGACTGGTGACGCGACTTATGTTGATGAGAGCATGATAAGCGGAGAGCCTACTCCTGCTGAAAAGAAGAAAGGTTCTAAGGTGTTGGCAGGAACTATTGTCAGTCAGGGACGGTTGAGGATGAGGGCTCGTCAGGTGGGCGAGAATACTGCTTTGGCACAGATAATAAAGATGGTGCAGGAGGCGCAGGGTTCTAAGGCGCCTGTTCAGCGTATTGTTGACAAGGCGGCATTGGTGTTTGTACCTGTTGTAGCTGGCATTTCTATATTTACTTTCTTTGCGTGGCTTGTGATTGGTGGAACAATGTATCTGCCTCAGGCTATTATATCGGCTATTGCTGTATTGGTTATTGCTTGTCCGTGTGCTATGGGTTTGGCTACGCCTACGGCTCTTATGGTTGGGATAGGTAAGGCGGCAGAAAAGCTGATTCTTATCAAGGATGCGGCTGCGTTGGAGAGTATGCGAAAGGTGAATGCGTTGGTTACAGATAAGACGGGTACGCTGACTATTCCTAATCTGACTGTTGACTTTACCAAGGCCGAGGATTTGCCTTTAGAAGAGCGTGAAACTTTAAAGCCGCATGCTTATGAAGCGATGAAGATGCTTCAGGAGAATGGAGTAGAGGTGTATATGACGAGTGGTGACAAGGAGGAGGCTGCGCAATACTGGGCTGAGAAGGCTGGTATTGAGCATTGGCAGAGTAAGGTGTTGCCACAAGATAAGGAGAATCTGGTGAGGAAGCTGAAATCAGAAGGCAAGGTTGTTGCTATGGTGGGTGATGGTATTAATGACACTCAGGCTTTAGCTTTGGCTGATGTAAGTATTGCTATTGGCAAGGGTACTGATGTGGCTATGGATGTGGCTCAGGTAACGTTGATGGGTAATGACCTGATGGCTATTCCTGAGGCAGTAAATATTAGCAGGCGTACGGTAATGATGATTTGGCAGAATCTTTTCTGGGCTTTCGTATATAATATAATATGTATACCTCTGGCTGCTGGAGTGTTGTATCTGTTTGGTGTTGACTTCCAGATAACGCCAATGTGGGCAAGTGCCTTAATGGCGTTATCATCGGTTTCTGTGGTGATGAATAGTTTGAGGTTGCGTATTAGTCTGAGCCCTCGCCTTTGAAATCGCCAGAAACGGCTTTCACCTTGTCAGGACTTAGTGTCATGATGAGTTCGGCATCTTCTGTGGCTTTTATTCTGTCGCCTGTGGCAAGATAGCTTGCACCACGTTCGCGCAGAGCTTCTACAGAAGAAGCATCGAGGGCTATGACCTTAGAAAAACACTCTATTGCTTCAGTGTGATTGCCTTCTTTAGCAAGAATGCGTCCTTGAAGGAGAAGCACGTCGGTGTTCTCGTTGGAAAGCAAGAGGGCCTGCTCCAGATCTTTCTTCGCTCCGGCAATGTCGCCCATCATCAATAGTGTGTTGGCACGAAGAATATATGCAGTAATGAGTGTTGACTCTTTATTGCCTGTTTCTTCGCAAAGGGCAATACACTTGCTCGACATAGCTATTATGTTTATTATGTCTTTGTTCTCGTTGGCTTTTTGTGCTTGTGCCAAATAATATTCGGCAGAATTATTTTCTATAGACATTTTATTTCTATTATTGATTTTATGCAAAGATACAAATAAGCGAGAGAAATGCAAAAGGAAAGCTTGCTTTTCTTTTCATTTCCGAGTGCCGGTATCTTCGGCGAAGCCAAAGTACAAATAAGCGAGAGAAATGCAAAATGAAAGCTTGCTTTTCTTTTCATTTCCGAGTGCCGGTATCTTCGGCGAAGCCAAAGATACAAAAAGCAACTTAAAATTTGCTATTGTAGTAATAAAAAGTTTTAATGGCAGAATGACTTTCAAACTATTTTATTACCTTAGCAGCGGAGAAATATGTAATGAATATTTTAAGTTCTGAAGAGAAGAAAAGGGCATGATTTCATCTAAAAGGCATCTAAGACTCATCTCGAAGGAATGTCGAAGGCTGACGATAGCTCAAATGGAGACAATAATGTATTAAAAAATGAATAAACTGTTATATATCATATTGCTTATCCTTGCTTTGCCGTTTAATAGTAAGGCGCAGGAAATTCGTCGAGGTCCGCTGCATAGCTTTGACTCGCCACGTGAAGACTGGCTGTTGCCTGGTGACACGTTGGTCGACATGAATGGCAGTAGAGTTTATACAGGTGAGAGCGTGCAGTTGAAAGAACAATCTAAGAAAGAGAATAATGCGGTTACCAATACCTTTGCCGATATGCATGAGGGTTTGAATGCTTCTATAGACTTGAGTGCCTTTTATGTGTCGGGAAAGGGATTGCCTCATCACGGAGGTTTTTCACAGGGTGTTGACCTTACCTATCTTGCTCCTTTGACTAAAGACAAGAAGGCGTGGTTTGCCTTAGGTGGAGATGTAAGGCATATAAACTGGGGAAGCGACCGTTATTATAATGCTTCACTATATGCTATGCTTGGTTATAAGTTTAATGAGCATTGGGAGGGTTGGATTTACGGTCAGAAAAACATAGCCAACAATTTCAATAATTATGGCTGGGGTTATGGTAGATATGGCATGTGGGGCTGGACTCCGTTGTATGGTCCTATGTATTATAATAGAGTAGGAATGGGTACTCCTGGTGCTGATGTGCTTGGTGCTGCCGTGAGATATTCGCCAAACAAGAATTTCTTTATACAGATAAATGTTGAAGGTGCTTGGTATAATAATAACTCGCCTGCATACTTTGACCAATATAACTATCCTGGAAATACGGGGATGAGGGTGAAATAGAAGACCCCTCCCGTCCTCCCAGCGCGAAGTAAACTTCGCTATTGAATATTGAGGATTGAATATTGAAGATTAGTCGGCTACGCCGATATAATATTTCATTCTTTACTTCCTTTGCCTTTATGTTTGCACCAGCTACGCTGACAGCAAACGCTCAGTCTGTGATAATTTTCAATATTACTTCCTTCGCTATTTATTTGCACCAGCTACGCTGACAGCAAACGCTCTGTCAGTGATAATTTTCAATATTCAATATTCAATCTTCAATAGCATTGCTTGCAATGCGTCTTGGAGTGGTCTTTTAATTGGAAATTGTAAGGAAAATAATAAAAAATATAGCAAATTGTTTGGCGGAGTGAAATAAAAACTATACTTTTGCAATTGTTAAGAAACAAAAAGCTAAAAAAATATGAATATGTCATATGCATCTTTTTATTATTACTTTTACTTTGCAAGAAATTGTAGAGCGGGAAGTTGCGTGTGATATTTCAACTTAGGAAAATGAAATAAAGTAAGAATATACGAAACGGTCCCGCTCAATAAAGAGTAGGGCCGTTTTCATTATATACTAAAAGATGAAAAGAATAGCAATACAAGGAGAATTAGGCTCGTTTCACGATATAGCTGCTCATGAATACTTCAAAAATGAGCAGATAGAACTTATTTGCTGCGCTACATTTGAAGAGGTGTTTGAACATATTAAGTCAGACCCAACAGTTGTTGGAATTTGTGCCATAGAAAATACTATTGCAGGAAGTTTGCTTCATAACTACGAACTGATGCGTTCGTCGGGTACAACGATAGTGGGTGAGCACAGACTACATATAGAACATGCAATTTGCTGTTTGCCTGAAGACGACTGGGACAGCATAAACGAAGTGCATTCTCACCCTGTAGCCTTGATGCAATGTAGAAATTTCCTTAGCGCTCACCCAACATTGAAGGCTGTTGAGGCTGAAGATACTGCGGGAAGTGCGGCATATATCAAGAAACATAATCTGAAAGGAAATGCAGCCATCTGCTCTGCGTATGCAGCAGAGATGTATGGTATGAAAGTGCTACAGAACGATATTCACGACAATAAGCACAATTTCACACGTTTCCTTGTGTGTTGCGACCCTCATAAGGCTGCGTTGCTTCGTCCGATAGAAAACTGCAACAAGTCAAGTCTTGTGTTCAGTTTGCCTCACGAGGAAGGTAGTTTGAGTAAGATTCTCACCATATTGAGTTTCTACGACATCAACCTTACAAAGATACAAAGCCTGCCTATCATAGGTCATGAGTGGGAATACTTGTTCTACGTTGATGTAACGTTTGATAATCTTACACGTTACCGTCAGTCGATAGACGCAATAACCCCTTTAGTGAGAAACATAAAAATATTAGGTGAATATAAGGAAAGATAATTATGAATATACAACCTGCAAATAGAGTAAACGATATACAGGAATACTACTTCAGTAGAAAACTGAAGGAAGTAGCTAAGTTGAATGCAGAAGGCAAAGATATTATTTCCTTGGCTATCGGCAGTCCTGATATGCCACCTTCGAAGCAGACAATAGACAAGCTCTGTGAAGTGGCTCAACAGGAAAATGCACACGGGTATCAGCCATCGTCGGGCTTACCTGAGTTGCGTGAGGCTATGGCTGGTTTCTATAAGCGCACATACGGTGTGGAACTTGATGCTATGAGCGAGGTTCAGCCAATTATAGGTAGTAAGGAAGGCATAATGTATGCAACTCTTGCTTTCTGTAATCCTGGCGATGAGGTGCTTATTCCAAACCCTGGTTACCCTACTTACACAGCCATAAACAAGATCTTCGGTACAAAGATTACCTATTACGATTTATGTGAGAATAATGGCTGGCAACCAGACTTTGAGGCGTTGGAGAAGATGGATTTGAGCAAGGTAAAGCTATTGTGGACAAACTATCCCAATATGCCTACAGGTGGAAATGCCAGAAGAGAAACCTACGAGAAGCTTGTTGACTTTGCTAAGCGGCATAATATTGTTGTTGTGAACGATAATCCATACTCGTTGATATTGAACGACAATCCGATGAGTATCATGCAGGTTGAAGGTGCAAAGGATTGTTGCATAGAGCTGAACTCTATGTCTAAGAGTCACAATATGCCTGGCTGGCGTGTGGCTATGATAATCAGTAATCCAACATTCATCAGTTGGATGTTCAAGGTGCAAAGCAATATTGAGAACGGAACATTCAAAGGTATCCAACTTGCAGCTGCTGAGGCGTATAACACCAACGACAACGAGTGGCATAGAATAAATAATATTGAAAACTACCAACGTCGTAGAGTAATAGCCGAACAGATTATGGACGAACTTGGATGTAAGTATGATACTGATCAGGTGGGAATGTTCCTCTGGGGACGTATTCCAGAAAAATACAACGATGTTGAGGAGCTTACAGAAAAAGTTTTGCACGAGGCGAGAGTCTTTATTACTCCAGGATTTATCTTTGGAAGTAACGGAAAAAGATATGTAAGAATATCGCTATGTGCAAAAGACGAGAAGATGCGTCAGGCTCTTGAAAGAATCAAAGCTTTGAAAAAATAATAATAGAAACCTCCCCCATCCCCAGCGCGAAGCGGAGCTTCGCTATTGAATATTGAAAATTGAACATTGAAGATTAGTCGACTATGCCGATATAATATTTAAATCTTTCATTATTTCCATCTTTCAATTTTACATGGGGCTACCCAACAGATAAAATTTGATTGAAATGCCAATAGTTTGCTTTCGGTTTTCAATCGGAGAGGAGGTTGTTTAATGTCAATAAAAATAGAAACATAAAAAGAAGATATTATGGAACTGGAATTAGAACCTCTAAATTTACCAAGTGATAACGAACGCCCTATTGTTATAGCTGGACCATGTTCAGCAGAAACAGAGGAGCAGGTAATGACAACCGCTAAAGAACTTGCCGATAAAGGCTGCCATATGTTTCGTGCTGGAGTGTGGAAACCACGCACAAAACCAGGTGGCTTTGAAGGACACGGAGAGGCTGCTTTGCCTTGGATGCAGCGTGTGAAAGAAGAAACAGGTATGCTTACCGCAACGGAGGTGGCTACTCCTGAACACGTTGAACTGGCTCGTAAATATGGTATTGACATACTGTGGGTAGGTGCGCGTACAACAGCCAATCCTTTTGCTGTGCAGGAACTTGCCGACAGTTTGAAAGGCTTTGAAGGTCCGGTATTGGTGAAGAACCCTGTTAACCCAGATCTTGAGTTGTGGATAGGTGCCATGCAGCGTATCAATCAGGCAGGTATAAAGCGCTTGGGTGCTATTCATCGTGGTTTCTCTTCATACGACAAGAAAATTTATCGTAATCTCCCTATGTGGCAGATAGCAATAGAACTTCATCGTAGAATACCAGAGTTGCCAATCATCTGTGACCCAAGTCATATTGGTGGCCGTAGAGACCTTATTGCTCCATTATGTCAGCAGGCAATGGACTTAGGTCTTGACGGACTTATTGTTGAAAGTCATTGTAACCCAGATGAAGCATGGAGCGACGCTAAGCAGCAGGTAACACCAGATATTCTGGATTATATTCTTAGCTTGCTTGTTGTTCGTGACGAGCACACTTCAACAGAGGGAATAGGTCAGTTGCGTCGTCAGATAGACGAACTTGATAATAACTTGATGGAACTGTTGGCAAAGCGTTTCCGTGTTTGCCGTGAGATAGGAACCTTCAAGAAAGAACATAACATGACTGTGTTGCAGGCAAACCGCTATAGTGAGATTCTTGAGAAGCGTGGTGCTCAGGCAAGTTTGTGCGGTATGGACCCACAGTTTGCTGCTCATGTTTTTGAGCTTATCCACGAAGAGAGTGTTCGTCAGCAGCTGCAGATAGTTAATGAATAACGCATGAAAATACTGATTATGGGAGCCGGAAAAATGGGCTCCTTCTTTATCGACCTGCTGTCTTTTGAACATGAGGTGGCGGTATATGAAAAAGATGCGAAGCGCTTGCGCTTTACATACAACTGTTATCGTTTTCAGACATTAGATGAAGTTCGTGATTTCAAGCCAGAACTCGTCATTAATGCTGTAACGGTAAAATACACGTTGTCGGCATTCAAGGAAGTATTGCCATATCTTCCCGACGACTGTATTATTTCAGATATAGCATCTGTAAAGACAGGACTGAAGGATTTTTATGAGCAGAGCGGTCATCCGTTTGTGAGCACTCACCCTATGTTTGGCCCTACATTTGCTAATCTCAACCAGTTGAGCGAAGAGAATGCTATTATCATTAGCGAGGGTGATTATATGGGGCGTATCTTCTTCAGAGACCTCTATCATAAGCTCGATCTGAACATATATGAATATACGTTCAAGGAACATGATGAAACAGTGGCTTACTCTTTGAGTATTCCTTTTGTTTCTACATTTGTGTTTGCTGCTGTGATGAAACATCAGGATGCTCCTGGAACCACATTTAAGCGTCACATGCGTATTGCTAAAGGCGTATTGAATGAGGATGATTATCTGTTGCAGGAAATACTCTTCAACCCCTATACAAGTGGGCAGGTGAGTCAGATACGTTCGGAACTTAAAGAACTCATAGAAATCATTGATAATAAAGATGCTAAGAGTTTTAAGACTTATCTGAATAAAATTCGCAATAATGTGAAAGAAGATATTAAGTAAGTTATGAGTTTCTGGGCATTACTGTTGGGCATATTTACGTTGATGGAGTTGAATTGTGAGAATCTGTTTGATACACAACACGACTCTTTAAAGCAGTACCAAGAGTTTTTGCCTGAGAGTTATCATCACTGGAATGATTATCGTTACTGGCGTAAGCTTGACCATATAGGTCAGGAAATTATTGCCAGTAACGATAAAACACATGAATGGGTATTGCCTGATATGGTTGCCTTGTGTGAGGTGGAGAATGACTCTGTGTGCAGAGATTTGACAAAGCGTTCTTTGTTGCGTACGGCAAGATATGAGTATTTGGTGACTAATTCGCCTGATGTGCGTGGTATTGATGTTGCTTTGCTTTATCAGCCTTCAAGCTTTCTGCCAATAAATCATTATCCAATCAGAATAAAACCTGTTAAGGATATGCGTGCAACAAGAGATATTCTGTATGTGTCTGGTGTTGTTAGTAGTGGTGATACCTTACACGTTTTTGTTGTTCACATGCCGAGTAGAACAGGAGGAGAGCGCTTCTCAAGACCTTTCAGAATATGTGTAGCTGAACGTTTGTGTGAGAGTATTGATTCGATAAGGCATCAGAATGCTGATGCAAATATAATAGTAACAGGTGATTTTAATGACTATACAGGTGACAAGAGCCTTAATATGTTGGTTGAAAACCGACTAATAGAAATATCAGCAAATGCTAAGGGTACAAATGGCGCTCAAGGCACATATAAATTTCAAGGAATATGGGGCAGTTTAGATCATATCTTTTGTAGTTCTGCTCTTGCTGATAAGAAAACAGAGTGCTTTATTGCTGATTATCCGTTTTTGTTAGAAGACGATAAGAAATATGGAGGAGTAAAGCCTTTTAGAAACTTTAATGGAGCTAAGTGGAATAATGGTTTTAGCGATCATCTTCCTTTGATAGCGCGATTTGAATTTGCTGATAATTAGTCAAACGTAGTTTTTATTATTTATATTTATCTTTCTTTGCGGGTGGAAGAAAAGGCGATAGTGATTTAAAAAGACTTAAAACATTAGTTTTTTTCCATTCGTTCACCTTTTTATTAGTAATTTTGCAACCTACTGAAAGTAGAGGAGTTTAAAAACTTGTAATTCAATTATCATAACGAGATAAAATAGAATAAAATTATGTTTGAGAATCTAAGCGACAGACTTGATCGTTCCTTTAAAATACTTAAGGGTGAAGGAAAAATCACCGAGATTAACGTAGCTGAAACTTTAAAGGACGTTCGTCGTGCCCTCCTTGATGCCGATGTAAACTACAAAGTAGCTAAGACCTTTACAGATACTGTAAAGAAAAAGGCTCTTGGTATGAATGTGCTTACTGCTGTTAAGCCAGGTCAGTTGATGGTGAAGATTGTTCACGATGAATTGGCTGAGCTTATGGGTGGTGATACCGTTGAGATTAATCTCAAGGGACATCCTTCTGTTATTTTGATGAGTGGTTTGCAGGGTTCTGGTAAAACAACATTTAGTGGAAAGCTTGCTAACCGTCTGAAAAATAAAGGAAACAAGAATCCTTTGCTTGTTGCTTGTGACGTTTATCGTCCTGCAGCTATTGAGCAGTTGAAGGTTGTTGGTGAGCAGATTGGTGTACCTGTATATACAGAACCAGAGAACAAGAATGTTGTTGAGATTGCTCAACATGCTATTCAGGAAGCAAAGGCTAAGGGATACGATTTGGTTATTGTCGATACTGCAGGTCGTTTGGCTGTTGACGAAGAGATGATGACTGAGATTAAGAATCTTAAAGATGCCATTCAGCCAGATGAGACTCTCTTTGTTGTTGACTCAATGACCGGTCAGGATGCAGTTAACACTGCAAAAGAATTCAATGATCGTTTGAATTTCGATGGTGTTATTCTTACTAAGCTTGATGGTGATACCCGTGGTGGTGCTGCACTTAGTATTCGTACTGTTGTCTCTAAGCCAATTATGTTTATTGGTACAGGTGAGAAGATGGATGCTCTTGATGTGTTCCATCCATCTCGTATGGCTGACCGTATCTTAGGTATGGGTGACGTTGTTTCTCTTGTTGAACGTGCTCAGGAGCAGTTTGATGAGGAAGAGGCTCGTCGCTTGCAGAAGAAGATTCAGAAGAACAAGTTTGACTTCAACGATTTCCTTGGTCAGATAGAACAGATCAAGAAGATGGGTAATATCAAGGAACTTGCTGGTATGATTCCTGGTGTAGGTAAGGCTATCAAGGATATTGATATTGACGATAATGCTTTCAATGGTATTGAAGCTATTATCCGCAGTATGACTCCAAAAGAGCGTACTAATCCTGAAATTCTGAACACCAGTCGTAAAAATCGTATAGCAAAGGGTTCTGGTACAAGTATTCAGGAAGTAAACCGCCTGATTAAGCAGTTTGACCAGACTCGTAAGATGATGAAGATGGTTACTGGAAACCAGATGGCAAGTATGATGTCACGAATGAAAGGTATGAAATTACCTGGAATGTAATATTATTATAAGACAATAAACTCAAAACTAAAATGACATTAATCGATGGAAAGGCTACAGCTACTGCTATAAAGGCAGAAATAGCTGAGGAAGTGAAAAAGATTGTTGCGGCAGGTGGTAAACAACCTCATTTGGCAGCCGTGCTTGTAGGTCACGATGGTGGCAGCGAGACATACGTTAAGAATAAGGTTATTGCCTGTGAGCAATGTGGCTTCAAGTCTACATTGATTAGATATGAAGACGATGTAACCGAAAGTGAACTGCTTGAATGCGTTGATAAACTGAATAAAGATGACGATGTTGATGGTTTCATTGTTCAGTTGCCTTTGCCAAAGCATATTGATGAGCAGAAAATCATAATGGCTATTGACTATCGTAAGGATGTAGATGGTTTTCATCCAATAAACGTTGGACGAATGGCTATAGGCTTACCTTGTTTCATTTCGGCTACTCCACTTGGAATTATCACTTTGTTACAGCACTATAATATTGAAACAAGTGGTAAGAAGTGTGTTGTTCTTGGTAGAAGCAATATTGTTGGAAAGCCAATGGCACAGCTGATGATGCAGAAGCAGTTTGGTGATGCAACTGTTACGGTATGCCATTCTCATTCGAAGAATCTGAAAAAAGAATGTCAGGAAGCTGATATCATCATAGCAGCAATAGGAAAGCCAGATTTCGTAACTGCCGATATGGTAAAGGAAGGTGCGGTTATCGTTGATGTAGGTACAACACGTGTTCCTGATGCATCACGTAAGAGCGGTTTCCGTTTGAATGGTGATGTAAAGTTTGACGAGGTGTCACCAAAATGTTCTTTCATTACTCCTGTTCCCGGTGGCGTAGGTCCAATGACAATCTGTTCTTTGATGAAGAATACATTGGCAGCAGGAAAGAAAGAATTTTATAAGTAGAAAATAACTTGATTTTTTTATAACTCTCTAATTTATAGGCTGATTCGCAGCGATGCGAGTCAGCCTTTTTTTATCTTATCGATATCGATAGACAGACCTATCGAGAAGGTTCTTCCTTTTGTTGTGGGCGAGTTCCAATAGTATGTTTTGGGAGTGTATCCAAACAGATTGTCTATTACAGCTAAAGCAATCATGAACACAGATAGTTTCTTTAATACTTTCATTTCTTTTACCTTAATAGAGTTAAACTTATTTTTAGATGTTGTAAAATTGTATAAAAAAATACCTGATTGTAATCAAGTTTTTTTCTTTCGTTGTGCAAAATTACTATTATATAAAAATTTACACAATACCTAAAATTTATGAAATTTAGACATCTGTGAAATGTTACCTTGTTACCGTTACCAGCAAAAAAAATGTATAGGTATATATTCTATGGTTTGCCAAATAATGAAACCATTACAACAGGTATATCGCGCACGCGCGATACTTATATATGTATATCCTTTCTAAGAAATAAACTAAGATTATAAATATCTAAGGTTATATATAGGGGTAGTATATATAGTTTTTTAGCAGGTAACGGTAACAAGGTAACATTTTATGTAGTGCTCTTGTCGGAAACCTTAATTTTCACTTTCCAGCCAGCTAGAAAAAACAGCCCAGGCAGAGAGTTGAAATTTGTTTTTTTTGAGGCGAGTATTCGCTTGTGGTGTAAATGTTACCTTGTTACCGTTACCAAGCAAAAAACAGTATATGTATGTGAAGGGGAGATATGGACTACAAATATCTTCCTTTTAGAGGCTTATTCACAAGCCGTGGGAAATTATGACACAAGTCGTGGGAAATCTATTGTTAATGTGGCTATTCTTGTGTATCTTTGCATTGTGTTGATTGGGGTGTAAATGTTGATGATATATAAATAGTGTTTGTTTTAAATCGTAAGAAATAAAGTGGTTTATATAGTAAAACTTTAATATTATGCGGAAAAATAGTATAAAACTGTTGGTTGTTATACAAAAACTGATTATCTTTGCATAATCATTATGAAAAGAGGGATAAATAATAACGAAATTAACGACTTATAGATATGAAACATCAATTGAGAAGTGCTATTTGTACAGAAGGTAGAAGAATGGCTGGCGCACGTGCCTTATGGGTGGCTGCAGGAATGAAACATGAACAGTTTGGCAAACCTATTATTGCTATTGTGAATAGTTTTACTCAGTTTGTGCCTGGACATACTCATCTGCACGAGATTGGTCAGATAGTAAAGAAAGAAATTGAGTCTATGGGTTGTTATGCAGCAGAGTTTAACACTATCGCTATTGATGATGGCATTGCCATGGGACATGATGGCATGCTGTATTCGCTTCCTTCTCGCGATATTATAGCAGATTCTGTTGAGTATATGGTAAATGCTCACAAGGCAGACGCTATGATTTGTATCAGTAATTGCGATAAGGTTACACCAGGTATGCTGATGGCATCAATGCGTTTGAATATTCCAACAATTTTCTGTTCTGGAGGCCCAATGGAGGCTGGACGCTGGAAGGGTCAAAATGCCGACCTTATTACTGCTATGATCAATGGTGGTGATGATTCGTGCTCTGATGAAGACCTTACCAAGATTGAGCAATGTGCTTGTCCTGGTTGTGGTAGTTGTTCAGGTATGTTTACTGCAAACTCAATGAATTCTCTTACTGAGGCTATTGGTCTTTCGCTTCCTGGTAATGGAACAATTCTTGCTACACATAAGAACAGAGTAGAGTTGTTTAAGCAGGCAGCTCGCCAGATAGTTAAGAATGCTTATGCTTATTATGAGGATGGTGACGAGAGTGTTCTTCCAAAGAATATTGCTACTCGTGATGCTTTCTTGAATGCTATGACATTGGATATAGCTATGGGTGGAAGTACCAATACAGTTCTTCACTTGTTGGCTGTGGCGCAGGAGGCTGAGGCCGATTTCAAGATGCAGGATATTGATGCGCTCAGTCGTAAGGTTCCTTGTCTGTGCATGCTTTCACCAAACACTCAGAAATATAGTGTTCAGGAATGTAACCGCGCTGGTGGTATTCTTGGTATTATGAATGAACTAAATAAAGGCGGACTCATCAATGGTAATGTGAAACGTGTTGATGGATACACACTTGACGAAGTGATTTCAAAATATGATATTACTAAGGCTGATATAGATGCAGAAGCCGACAGAATATACCATTCTGCTCCTGGTAGAAAGTTCTCTACCGAGATGGGTTCACAGGATACTCGTTGGGAGAGTCTTGATACTGATCGTGAGAACGGCTGTATCCGTGATTTGCAGCATGCTTACACTAAAGATGGTGGATTGGCTGTTCTTTTTGGTAATATTGCACAGAACGGTTGTGTTGTAAAAACAGCGGGAGTAGCTCCTGAATTGTGGCATTTCGAAGGTCCTGCAGTGTGCTTCGACTCACAGGAAGATGCCTGCGAGGGTATTCTTGGAGGCAAGGTTAACTCGGGTGATTGTGTTGTTATCACCCACGAAGGCCCAAAGGGTGGTCCAGGTATGCAGGAAATGCTTTATCCAACATCGTATATCAAGAGTCGTCATTTAGGTAAAGAGTGTGCTCTGATTACTGATGGTCGTTTCTCAGGCGGAACATCAGGCTTGAGTATCGGACATATTTCTCCTGAGGCAGCAGCAGGAGGTAATATAGGAAAGATAAAGGATGGCGATATTATTGTTATTGATATTCCATCACGTAAGATAGAGGTGAAACTGAGTGATGAAGAGCTTGCTGCCCGTCCTCAGCAGCCACTCAAGAGAAATCGTGTCGTCAGCAAGGCTTTGCGTGCTTATGCACAGAGTGTGTCAAGTGCTGATAAGGGTGGTGTAAGAATTATCGATTAATCTATCATTAAGGATTTTATGGCAGAAAACAAGAATAACGGATGGGGTGGTGTATGCATTGGTGACGAATGTACCGGTGCAGAGATATTGATGCGCGCCCTATATACAGAGAATGTAAAGACGATATTTGGTTACCCCGGTGGAAACATAATGCCTGTTTACGATGCTCTTTATCATCGTACACGTGGCAAGGATGCGTGGTTCAACCATATTCTCGTACGTCATGAGCAAGCAGCTGCTCATGCTGCTCAGGGGTTTGCTCGTGTTAGTGGCGAAGTAGGTGTTGCCATTGTTACTTCTGGTCCTGGTGCAACCAATACCCTTACCGGTGTTGCAGATGCTATGATGGATTCTACTCCATTAGTGGTTATTGCTGGTCAGGTGGGTGTAGGTGCTTTGGGTACTGACGCTTTTCAGGAGGTTGACCTTGTTGGCTGTGCTCAGCCAATCACCAAGTGGGCTTATCAGATTCGTCGTCCAGAAGATGTGGCTTGGGCTGTTAGTCGTGCATTTTATATTGCACGTAGTGGTCGTCCGGGTCCTGTTGTTCTTGACTTCCCTAAAAATGCACAGATTCATAAGTGCAAGTGGGAACCATTGAAGGTTGATCATGTGCGTTCTTATGTGCCATATCCAAAAGTAGATAACGATAAGATACGTGAGGCTGCAGCCCTTATCAACAGCGCTAAAAAACCTTTTGCTCTTGTTGGTCAGGGTGTAGAACTTGGTGAGGCTCAGGAAGAACTAAAGGCTTTCCTCGAAAAGGCAGATATACCATGTGGCCGTACATTATTAGGCCTTTCTGCTTTCCCAGCTGATCATCCTCTTGATATGGGCATGCTTGGTATGCATGGCAACTATTGCACAAACATGAAGACTCAGGAATGTGATGTGCTCATTGCTATTGGTATGCGTTTCAGCGACCGTATTACAGGTCTGCCTTCTACTTATGCCAAGCAAGCAAAGATTATTCATCTTGATATTGACCATGCCGAGATAAATAAGAATATAAAGGTTGATATTCCTGTTCTTGGTGATTGCAAAGAAACTTTGCCAGCTATTACTGCGTTGTTAGATAAGAACAATCATAAAGAATGGATAGATAGTTTCGCAGAATACCAGAAGTTGGAAGAAGAAAAGGTTATAGAACCTGATATTCATCCAACAGAAGGTGCGTTGTTGATGGGCGAAGTAGCTAATGTTGTTTCTGAAGTAACTAATGGTGAAGCCGTACTTGTAAATGATGTAGGCCAGAACCAAATGATTTCAAGTCGCTATTTCAAGCTTAATAAAAAGCGTAGTATTGTCACCAGTGGTGGCTTTGGTACTATGGGTTTTGGCTTGCCCGCTGCTGTTGGTGCAACCTTTGGCGCACCCGACCGTACAGTATGCTTCTTCTGTGGCGATGGTGGTTTCCAAATGAGTATTCAAGAATTAGGTACTATCATGGAACAGCAAGCACCAGTAAAGATTATCTTGTTGAATAATAACTATTTAGGTAATGTTCGTCAGTGGCAAGATTTGATGTTTGATGGCCGTCATTCGTTTACACGTATGCTAAATCCTGATTATAGTGCTGTTGCTAAGGGATATGGTATTCCTTATGATGTGGCTATTGACCGTAAGGATCTTAGGGCCAAGGTAGAGCAGATGATTGCTACTAAAGGTCCATACATACTTGAATGTGCTATTAAGGAAGATGAGGATATTGTTCCTATGACTCTGCCTGGAAAAAGTGTTGATGAGATGCAGCTTGAGTTGAATTATTGATTCCTGTGATTGTTGAATAAGCAAGATTGGTAAAAAATGGAAGAAAAGAAATTATATACATTGCTCGTTTACTCTGAGAATATTGCAGGTATCCTTAATCAGATAACTGCTGTATTCACACGCCGTCAGGTGAATATTGAGAGTTTGAATGTTTCGGCAAGTAGCATTGCCAATATTCATAAATACACTATCACCTGTTTCAGTAATGAAGAACAGGTAATAAAGATTACTAAGGCTATAGAGAAGAAGATAGATGTAGTAAAAGCAAATTATTATACTGATGATGAGCTTTTTATTCATGAGGTTGCCCTCTTTAAAATATCTACCCCTGTATTGTTGGATAATCCAGAAATCAGTCGTTCTATCAGAAAGCACGACGCTCGTATGATGGAGGTAAACCCAACATATAGTACTGTTCTCTTGGCAGGTTTGACTGAAGATATAGCTGATTTGTTTAAGCAGCTTAATGAATATAACTGCTTGCTGCAATACACTCGAAGTGGTCGAATAGCAGTAACCAGAAGTTTCGAGGAAGCAATTAGTGAGTTCCTCGACGAACAAGAGAAATAGAATAATTAAAAGTACGAGAAAAAATGAGTGAACAATTATTATCAAAGGTTGGACGTTATGAATTTTTAGCTGAACCTTTTCATTGTGATTTTTCTAAGCGTCTGTTTATGGGACATTTAGGAAACCACATGTTGAATGCAGCTGATTTCCATAGCAACGACCGTGGGTATGGAATGAATTACCTGAACCCAATACATAAGACATGGGTACTTAGTCGTCTTGCTATTGAGATGAATGAAATGCCTAAGTCGTATGACAAATTCTTTGTAGAAACATGGGTTGAAAGTGCAATGAAGTTCTTTACCAGCAGAAATTTCTCTGTTGTTGGTGAAGATGGTCATCAGTATGGTTATGGTAAAAGTATCTGGGCAATGATAGATACTGATACCCGACAGCCTACCGACATACTTGCTATTCATGACGGGTTGATACTTAAATATGTAGAAACAGAGAAAGAGTGCCCTATAGCTCGCTCTTCACGTGTGAAGATGGGAGAAAACGCTAAACTTGTTCGTTCTATTAATACATATTATAATGATGTAGATGTAAATGGACATATTAATAGTGTCAAGTATATAGAGCATGTTCTCGACCTCTTTTCTTTGGAATGGTATAAGCAATACAGATTGAAGCGACTTGATATAGCTTATGTTGCAGAGAGTCACCAGGGCGATGTGCTTAATTTCTATCAAGAAGATATATCATCAGAAAACGACTCCAATAATACAGAAAAAGTATGTCAAATACGAATAACCAAAACGTCACACGAAACCCCTGAAGAAGTAGAAGTAGTAAGATGTATGGTTAATTTTGTAAAAGATTGAAAGATTTTTTGGTTGTTTCGTTATAATTTTATATCTTTGCAGTCAACAAAGAGAAGATAAAAAAGAAACTAAAAAAATAGATAACCGCAATCTGATTTAGATTGCTTAAAAAACATAAGTATTATGGCAGAAATGAATTTCGGTGGCGTTACTGAAACAGTAGTCACAAGTAAAGAGTTCTCATTGGAGAAAGCACGTGAAGTTCTTAAGAATGAAACTATTGCAGTTATTGGTTATGGTATTCAGGGTCCAGGTCAGGCTGGTAACCTTCGTGATAATGGATTTAATGTTATCGTTGGTCAGCGTGAGGGAAAAACTTACGATAAGGCAGTAGCTGACGGTTGGGTTCCTGGTAAGACACTGTTCTCTATAGAGGAAGCAGCTGAAAAGGGTACTATTATTTGTATGTTGCTTTCTGATGCAGGTCAGATTGCTGCATGGCCAAAGATAAAGAAATATCTTACTCCAGGTAAGTCTCTATATTATTCACACGGTTTCGCTATTAACTGGCAGGATCGTACAGGTGTTGTTCCACCAAAGGATATTGATGTCATAATGGTTGCTCCAAAGGGTTCTGGTACTTCTCTTCGTACAATGTTCCTTGAGGGTCGTGGTTTGAACTGCTCTTATGCTGTTTATCAGGATGCATCTGGTAAGGCTGAGGAGAAGACTATTGCCTTTGGTATTGGTATTGGTGCTGGTTATCTGTTCAAGACAACTTTCCAGCGTGAGGCTACTTCAGACCTTACTGGTGAGCGTGGTTCTTTGATGGGCGCTATTGAGGGATTGCTCGAGGCTCAGTATGAGGTTCTTCGTGAACACGGTCATTCACCTTCTGAGGCTTTCAACGAAACAGTTGAAGAGCTTACTCAGAGCCTTGGCCCATTGTTCGCAGAAAAGGGTATGGACTGGATGTATGCTAACTGTTCAACAACAGCTCAGCGTGGTGCTCTCGATTGGCGTCCTCGCTTTAAGTCTGCCATCAAGCCTGTTATGGAGTGGTTGTATATGAGTGTTGCAACAGGTAACGAGGCTCAGATTTCTATTGACAAGAATTCTCAGCCTGATTATCGTGAGAAGTTGAATCAAGAACTTCAGGAAATGCATGACATGGAGATGTGGCGTGCAGCCGAGACAGTTCGTCAGCTTCGTCCTGAGAATAACTAATTTTTTTCTCGTACATAATGTTGTGAGGGGTATTTGCCGTGTGGGTAAGTGCCCCTTTTTTATGTGGAATGTGTAATGTATAATGTGTAATCAGTCGCACTTCGTGCGATTATAAATTATTCAATGTTGAATTATTTTTTGTCCATCAAAAAAATGTTTGAACCATCCATTTGAATAATTTCTTCGTTGATAAGTTGGTGCAATGTTGTTTCAAGCTTTCTTTCTGGAATTTGCAGCGATTTTAATTCTGTGATATGGTGTTTCTTCTTGTCGGCAAGAAATGCGAGAATAGTTTCTTTTGCCGAATCTATTCTGCTCTTTGAATCTTGGTTTGTCTGATGTTCCAGGCATACATCGCAATGACCGCAGTTTTTTGTTTTCTCTTCACCGAAATAGTAGAGTAGCTGACGCGACCTGCAAACACTATTGTTGTTTGCATAAATTATAACTGTTTTAATGCGTCTTTCGAACTCTTTCATTCGTTCTTCGTAAATCTCTTTAGTAAGCGCAATGTCTTTGCCGTCTATTCTATTGCGTCTGTATGTGATATACGGTGTTTTTGTTTGCGGAATGAAGTGTACGATCTTTCTTTGTGAGAAACTTTTAAGAGTGTTATACACTTGTTGTTTGCTGACACCTGCCTTCTCTGCTATGTATGTTTCGTCAATAAATACGTAGTCGGCAAAGAGTCCTGTGTAAGTGCGCAACAACACCTCTAAAACACTTTCCTCTATGCCATTTAGTTCCTGAAGCTTATATAAATCGTTTCGTCCTAACAGAAAATGCAGGCGCGCCTTGCCGTCTGGATCCATTTCGTAGTGAATGTATCCAGCTCTGTCGAGGATATGAAGTGCTGCATCTACCTGTATTGGGAAATGATGAAATGCAGTGCAGAACTTACCTATATCAAACGTGAAGGTATGCCCCAAACCGCTTGCGTATCCTATTTGGAAGAAATATGCAAGATGGTCATACACTTCTTTTATATATTCCTTTGGTGGGAAGTTATCAGCAATTCTTTTTATTAGTTTATGCTCGTCGTTGTTATTGTATAGCATGACGGCATAAGCTTTCTTGCCGTCGCGTCCTGCTCTTCCTGCTTCCTGGAAGTAGGCTTCCAAAGAATCTGGACAATCATAGTGTACAACAGTTCTTACCTGTGGTTTGTCAATGCCCATACCAAAGGCATTTGTGGCAACCATTACTCTTTGTTCATCGTTTTGCCATGCTTTTTGTCGAATGTTCTTTGTGTAGTGGTCTAATCCGGCATGGTAGAATGTTGCGTTGATATTGTTTGATTGCAGCAACAGAGCAATATCCTTTGCACGTTTTCTGCTTCGCACGTACACAATAGAGCATCCTTCTACAGAGTTTAAGATATGTATGAGTTCAGAATCCTTGTCTTTTGCAAATCTCACTACATAGGCAAGGTTCTTGCGCTCAAAGCTCATCTTGAAGACATTCTTTTTCTTGAATTCCAGTTTTTCTTGAATGTCGTCAACAACCTTTGGTGTAGCTGTTGCTGTAAGTGCAAGGATAGGGCACTCTGGCTTTATCTTTCTTATATTTGCTATTTCCAGATACGATGGACGGAAGTCGTATCCCCATTGACTTATACAGTGAGCTTCGTCTATGGTTATGAAGCTAACTTTTATTCGTGACAGTTTTTGTAGAAAGAGGTCTGAAGAAAGACGTTCGGGCGAAACATACAGAATCTTCACACCACCAAAGATAGCATTTTCAAGAACCTTTATAATCTCAGTTCTTGTCATACCTGAATATATTGCGTCGGCGCTGATGTGTCGTTCTCTCAGGTGATCAACCTGATCTTTCATCAGGGCTATAAGTGGAGTAATAACAATACAAACTCCTTCTAATGCTAATGCTGGTACTTGGAAGGTGATACTTTTTCCACCACCAGTAGGCATTAAACCAAGAGTATCCTGACCTTTGCCAATGGATTCTATAATTTCTTTTTGAATGCCACGAAAGTCAGGATACCCCCAATATTTTTGAAGTATGCTTTTATATTCTTCCATCTATCTGCTGATAGTCAAAACAATATGTTATTTCTCGTCTTCTGGTCGTATATCTTCTATCTGTAATTGCACTTGATTGCGTTTAAAAATATTGTCCTCAATGGTGTAGGCAATATCAAAGGCGCGTTTGCTCTTTATGTATCTTGCCGAAGCACTCTGTCCGAAGGCAATGCCGTTTACCACGTCGCTTGAATTTGAATCAACAAGTTCAAGTTTGATATGTTCTTGTTCGCGTCCTACAACCTTACTTGTACCATAGTCATATACGTTCTTGGTGCAGAAAACTGGTTTGGGGTTACAAGGACCAAATGGCGCAAAGCGTTTAAGATCATTATGCAAGCGCTTGGTAATGTCTTTGAAGTCTATCTGTGCATCAATGTCAAGCATTGCCTCTGTTAACTCAGGCTGAATATGTTCTTCCACATATTTCTGGAAACGACTGCGGAACTCAGGAATTGAATCCCATTTAAGTGTAAGTCCTGCAGCATAGGTGTGTCCGCCAAAGTTCAGCAGCAGGTCTCTACATGATTTTATAGCAGCATAGATGTCGAAGCCTGTTATGCTTCGGGCACTTCCTGTTGCCAAATCGCCATCGCGTGTAAGAACGATAGTAGGACGGAAATAAATTTCTGTCAATCGTGATGCTACAATACCAATAACGCCTTTCTTCCAGTTCTCATCATATAGAACAATGGAAGAATGGTGTTTCTGACTTTCCAGCTTTGACACAATCTGGTTGGCCTCTTCTGTCATCTGCTTGTCGATGTCTTTGCGTTGCTCGTTGTATTCGTCGATATGCTTCGACATTTTCAAGGCTGTGCTATAGTCTTTCTCAACAAGCAAGTCAACGCTCTCTTTTCCGTTCTCAATACGGCCAGAGGCATTGATACGTGGACCAATCTTGAATATGATATCGCTCATGGCAATATCTCTGCCGTTAAGTCCGCATACATCAATGATTGCCTTCAGACCAGTGCTTGGGTTTTGGTTCAGCTGTTTTAATCCGTGGAAGGCGAGAATGCGGTTCTCGTCAACAACTGGTACAATATCGGCAGCAATGGCCACAGCGCAAAAGTCGAGTAGGGGGATAAGATTGGCAAAAGGAATACCATTGTTTTTTGCCCATGCTTGCATGAACTTAAATCCAACTCCACATCCACATAAATGCTTGAAGGGGAATGAGTCGTCTTCTCTCTTTGGATTAAGAATGGCAACAGCTTCTGGCATCACTTCGTCTGGAACGTGATGGTCGCATATGATAAAGTCGATACCGAGACTCTTTGCATATGCAATTTCTTCTATTGCCTTGATGCCGCAATCGAGTATTATGATGAGCTTTACACCTGTTTCTTTGGCGTAGTCAATACCTTTCTTGCTAACTCCGTAACCTTCTTCGTAGCGGTCGGGAATGTAGTAGTCGATATTGGAGTAGAACTGCTGTAGAAACTTAAATACCAGTGCCACGGCTGTACACCCATCTACATCGTAGTCTCCATATACCAGTATACGCTCTTTTCTTCCCATAGCATCGTTTAGACGATCTACAGCAATATCCATGTCCTTCATTAGGAATGGATTAATGAGATCGGCTAACTGCGGACGAAAGAAGCGCTTTGCACCTGATTCTGTGGAAATACCTCTTTTTATGAGAAGTTGAGCCAGAATAGGACTTATACTGAGTTTGTCGCCCAGTTCCTTAGCTTCCGCTATCTCTTTCGATGTAGGAGGTTCGTAATTCCATTTAAAATGCATTTATGTCTTTTTTTTATTCTTCTGTGGTAGGTCCGCTGGGTTGAGCGGTATGTGGATATTTCATGCTATTAAACATTTATCCGAGTTCAAAGTTACAAAATAAAAACAAAAAAAAAGCAGATAGCGAAAAAAAAATCACTATCTGCTATTATTTTATATGTTTTAATGTTCTGTGTAGCTTACAGTTTCAGTTTCTTGCGTACATCTTTTGGAAGAGCATTCTTGTTAACCATGAAGTCCATTGTGTTAGCAACGATGAAGTTTTTGGTCATGTACCAAATACCCTTGTAGTCGCCTGTCTCGCCCCATGAGTTCTTAACCATGTAGTATTCCTTACCGTACTGGTCTTTTGCAATACCGTAGATAAGCATACCGTGGTCGTCGGTGAGCTCCCAGTTGTCGTAACGCTCCTGGCGAAGCTTCTGTGTAGGAACAATCTCTGGTGCTCTGCAACCAAGTGAGTCGATCATGTTCTTCTTCTCTGTCTTAGTGAGCTTCAACCAATGAGCCATATCGCTACCTGCGAGTGATGGAACTTTCTTTGTGTCGTATGCGTAAGCAAGACCTGAACGTGTGAAGCCGTCTTCAGATACGTCGCCACCCCAAGCTACTGTGTAGCCGTTCATGATGGCGTTGTCGATAATCTTCTCGAGATATTCGATTGGCACGTTCCATGAAAGTGGGTTGCGCCAGTTGTCTTGTACTTCTACAGCAAAACCCTGCCAGAATGGATGGTGTGTGTAGCTGGTGAAGCTTACATAGTCATCGAAGTTCAAACCTAAGCTTGCTGCAAATGACTTTGGAGTGTACTGCTTGCCCTGGTATGTGAACTTCTCTGGGCACTTGCCGAGGTATGCATCGAGAATGCCCTGAAGTCCCACCTTCCACTGGTTAGAAATCTTCTTAGCGTTGCTGCGTGCTATTGTTGTAACGTAAGGAGTCATAATCTCGAAGAACTCGTTGAAGTTGTTTAATGAGTCACCGTAAAGACTGCCTGGGAATGGCATTGCATCCTCAGGGCAGATACCGTAGTTCTGCAATACGTACAATGGGTCGTAAGCGCTACCACCCTGTGCAAACTGGCAATCGCCGTGCAGGCGTACAACCTGAATAGCACGATCCATATATGTCTTGTTGGCTACAAAGCTTTCGCAAAGATCATAGGTTTTGCCTGTTGCCTTTAGAATTTCACACTCAAAGAAACTAAGGGTAGAGTAGTCCCAGCAGGTACCACTACGACTCTGGTTTTTAATACTTGTAATAGGGTTTTCCTTTACAACTGTGAAAACAGGCTTGTTTGGGTTTGCCTTTTTCTCAGCATTCTTGTCTTGTGCATTTACACCTGTTGCCACAAAAGCAAGAAGTGCTGCTACTAAAAGTTTTCTCATTTCTCTATTTATTTAATTATGTGATTCTTTCTCGTATTATTGTTGTGAGCTCTGCATGAACTCTTCTATGTCTTTTGGATGATATGGTATTCTGTCCTTGCCAATGAAGCGACAACCGTCTTTGGTTATGAGTATGTCGTCTTCTATGCGTATGCCACCAAAATCCTTGTATTTCTCCAGTTCGTCGAAGCACAGGAAGTCGGCACAATGCTTGTTGGCTTTCCATTCGTCGATAAGGGCAGGAATAAAGTATATGCCTGGTTCATCGGTAACCACAAATCCTTCTTCCAGACGGCGTCCCATTCTCAGGCAGTTTGTTCCAAACTGTTCGAGGTTAGGACGGGTTTCTTCATCAAAACCTACGTTTATCTGGTCAAGGTTCTCCATATCGTGAACGTCCATACCCATCATGTGGCCGAGTCCGTGTGGCAGGAACATAGCGTGTGCTCCGTTGCGAACAGCCTCTTCGGTATCGCCTTTGGCAAGTCCCAGTTCTTTCATTCTGTTAAAGATGTTCTTGCATACAGCGAAGTGTACATCAGCATATTTTACTCCTGGCTTAGCAAGGTCTAATACCATATCGTGACATTCTTCTACAACGCTGTATATGTCGAGCTGGCGCTGTGTGAACTTTCCGTTTACTGGGTATGTTCGTGTGTGGTCAGAGCAGTAGTTGTTCACTGTCTCGCCACCTGCATCACAAAGAACCAATCGGCCGTCTTTCAGTGTGTTTAATGATGGTGCACCGTGCATTATCTCGCCATGCTGGGTGAATATAGTAGGGAAACTAACCATCGAACCTAAACTCTTGGCAACGCTCTCTACCTGTGAAGCAATGTATTTCTCGGTGAGCCCTGGTTTTGTCAGGCGCATAGCTGTAGTGTGCATTTTGTATCCAATGACAGATGCACGCTCCAGTTCTTCAATTTCTTCCTCGCTCTTTGTTGAGCGCATCTTTACTACTGCCTTGATGAGCTGCATGGATGCTGAGTCTTTCTGCTGACTTGGGTGAATGCCCAAGAGGTCGAATATCTGCAGCTTGATGTCGAAGCGGTAAGGTGGCAGGAAATGAATCTTGCGTTTGTTGCGTAGGGCATCGTTGCATACCAGCTGCAACTGCTTCATTGGAGCTGTGTTTTCTACGCCCACACTTTCTGCAAGGCATTTCACGCTGTCAACAGAACCAAACCATACTATGTCTTCGATGTCGATGTCGTTTCCAATGAGTGTTTCTTTGTTGTTGTCAATGTCGATAACACCCACAAGACCGTCTCGTTGTATTCCGAAATAGTATAGGAATGTAGAGTCCTGACGGAAAGGATCATAGCCGTTGTATGGTCCGTTAGCTGGTGATTCGTTGTTTCCAAAGAGTATGATGATTCCCTCACCAACAAGTTTTTTTAACTCGTTACGACGGGTTATATATGTTTCTTTTTTAAACATTTTGCTTTTTTACTTTAATTGATTGCAAAGTTACATAATTTTTGCAGAAAAAGTGTTACTTTTGTATCGGAAAATGGATAATTCTTTCAAAATTATAAAACTTTAATAGAGCTTGTGGCTTATGAAGATAGATAAAAATACAGGTTTAGTGCTTGAAGGAGGCGGCATGCGTGGGGTATTTACCAGTGGTGTTCTCGACGCTTTTATGAAGTACAATTTGTATTTCCCTTATGTTGTTGGTGTTTCGGCTGGAGCATGCAACGCAATGTCGTATATCAGTCGTCAGCCTCGCAGAGCCCGTATTTCAAATATCGATTATCTGTCTAAGTATGACTATATTGGTTTGCGCCATTTGGTTACTCAGGGCTGCATCTTCGACCAGAAGCTTCTCTACGATACGTTTCCTAATAAACTGCTGCCATACGATTTCGATACTTATTTCAAGTATTCTTCTACCTTTGAGTGTGTGGCAACAAACTGTCTCACAGGCGGAGCTGAATACTTGCAGGAAACGTCTGATCGTCAGCGGGCTCTCGATATGGTAAGAGCCTCGTCAAGTCTTCCTTACGTAAGCAAGATAGTGAATATCGACGGTGTTCCTATGCTCGATGGTGGTATTGTTGACAGTATTCCTGTTTTGCGATCAATAGAAAAGGGACATCTTACTAATGTTGTTGTGCTCACACGAAACAAGGGATGGCGCGACGATTCTAAAGACCGTAAGGAGTCTAACCTTATATATAAGAACTATCCTCGTTTGCGAGTGGTGTTGAGTCGCCGTCACGAGGTGTATAATCAGCAACTGCAGCTCATCGACGATTTGGAAGAGGCGGGAAAGATTATCTGTATTCGTCCGGAGCGCCCTCTTGAAGTGGGACGTATGACTCGCGATGTAGTTAAGTTAGAACGCCTATACGAAGAAGGTCTCGCACTTGGCGAAACCTTCTGTAAGAAATATATGAGTTCTTTAGTTCTTTAGTTTGTGAGTTTTTAGTTTGTGAGTTAATGAGATAAAACTTAAAAAACTCACCAACTTATATACTTAAAAACTATAAGCTTACTTCAATAAATCGGGTCTTAGCTTCTTGGTGTGAGCAATAGCCTGATCCATTTCCCATTGACGAATCTTTGCCTCGTTGCCACTGAGAAGAATCTCGGGTACTTTCCATCCCTTATAGTCTGAAGGACGTGTATATATTGGTGCAGCCAACAGATTGTCTTGGAAACTGTCGCTGAGGGCACTCTGCTCATCGTTCAGCACACCAGGAATAACACGCACGATAGCGTCGGCAATAGTGGCAGCAGGCAGCTCGCCACCTGTAAGCACGAAGTCGCCCATACTTATCTCCTTAGTGATGAGATGGTCTCTCACACGCTGGTCAATTCCTTTATAGTGTCCGCAAAGAATTATCAGGTTGCCTTTCATGCTAAGCTCGTTAGCCATACCCTGATTGAACTGTTCGCCGTCAGGACTGGTGTAAATCACCTCGTCGTAGTCGCGTTCGGCCTTAAGGGCAGAAATACATCTGTCAATAGGCTCGCATTGCATAACCATACCAGCACTTCCTCCGTATGGATAGTCGTCAACACGACGCCATTTGTCCAGCGAGTAGTCGCGAAGGTTATGAAGTCGTATTTCAGCCAGTCCCTTCTTTTCTGCTCTGGCAAGGATTGATTCATGAACAAATCCTTCCAGCATTTCAGGTAAAACGGAAATAATATCTATTCTCATAGGTGCAAAGGTAGTAAATTATTCACAATTCATAAATTATCTTTAATATTTTTTTGTATCTTTGCACGCAACTTTAATCACAGTATAAACATTTATGAAAAGAATCTTTTCCCTCGCCATTCTCATGGCAGCTTTTGTGAGCATCTCTGCTCAAAACATTCAGTTACATTATGATTTAGGTCACTCTCTTTACAAGGAACTTACTAATCGCCAGTCGGTTACTACTACTGTTGAGATGTTTAAGGCCGACAAGTGGGGTAGTACTTATTTCTTCACCGACCTTGATTATCATGGCGATGGTATGATGGGTGCTTACTGGGAGATTAGCCGCGAATTCAATATTTCAAAGAACAAAAGATTTGCTGCGCATATAGAGTATAATGGTGGTGTTACATCAGGTGAAACCGAAGGCTGGTATAATGGTAATCGTTTCCAGCACGCTGTTCTCGTAGGTCCTGCTTACAACTGGCATAGCTCTGATTTTAGCACCACTTTTAGCTTGCAGACAATGTATAAGTATTATTTCAAGAATGCTCATGCTAATCTTGACGCTTTCCACGGATTCCAGCTTACTGGTGTGTGGAGCCATACTTTTGCTAATGGTTTTTGCACCTTTTCTGGCTTTGCTGACTTGTGGCGCAATCCAAATGTTCGTGGCAAGCTTATCTTCCTTTCAGAGCCTCAGTTCTGGTTTAACCTCAACACCATCAAGGGTATGGATGGCGTTAATCTAAGCTTAGGTACCGAGGTGGAACTCAGCAACAACTTCGTTTACGACGAGGCAGGTCGTAACGACAAGTTCTACGCTATTCCTACTATTGCAGCTAAGTGGAGTTTCTAAAAAGGCCCTATCCAAAGACCCCTCCAACTCCCCTCCAGAGGGGAGAGATTTAAGACCCCTCCTTACTCCCCTCATGAGGGGAGAGATATTAGCAGGAGGTATTTGTCTGTTTACGACTCCTTCCCTCTGGAGGTTCCTGTCCCCCGGGGACGGGGGAACCGAAGGGGGGGGTAAAGACCATTGAAGGCTGGGAAGGGGCTTCTGGAGGGAAGGCTGGAATGGGGCTTTATCATTATCGTTTATCATTTATCATTTATCATTTAGCACGCCTTTGGCTTGCGCAAGACTTCGAGATTCGTTGACTTTGTCCAACCATCTCTTGTCTCGGCATAGTCAAAATAAATTTTGCTCTGCTCTCGCCTTCGAGATAGTTTCGAGATGCGTTCGAGATGCCTCCTATATGAGTCCTAATTGGCTCCTAATCACATTGCAAAGATACGAAGAAAAACAGTTGGTTGTTCAAAATTAGATCATTTTGCGATGCAAAACTCTCTCATCGCCTATCTACAAAGGGAATTCGGGCAAAAAACATGTTTTATCAGTTATCAGTTATCAGTTGATTGAAAGTCAAAAAATGTGCGTTTTAGCCTCTTATATTATATAAATATATATATTTATATATATAAGGCTCCTGAAGCATGATTTTTTTTCGCAAAAAGTTAACTGATAACTGATAACTGATAAAAAACAGCCGTTAAGTTTTAAATTAATTATTGTCCAAACATTTCAATAAACTGTTCCTCGCTAATAATAGGTGTACCCAACTGCATGGCTTTCTGGTTCTTGCCACTTGTTGAGGTAACATCGTTATTGATGAGATAAGATGTTGATTTTGATATGCTTCCTGTCATTTTGCCGCCTTGGCTCTCGATGTATTTCTTCAGTTCGTTACGGTTCTTATAATGATTCAAATCGCCTGTAACAACAAAAGCGAGTCCCTCGCATTTTGCTCCAAGAGGTGTGTTGTCTTCTTGTGTTATGTTAATAAGTTTCACGAGGTTGTTGTATGTTCTGAGGTTGTTTTCATCGTTAAACCATCGCACAACTGAAGCACTTTTCTCTGGTCCAATACCATCGATAGAGGCAAAAATGTATTCGCCAACTGTGTCATTTGGGGCAAATAAGTCGCCTTCTACGGGTGAAAAGTCTGGTTTTTGTGTAGCCAATTGTACAATTTCGTCGAGTTTATGAGCGGTTAAGAGTCTTTTGCACACATCTTGTCCAACAAGCGGTATGTTGAGAGCGTAAAGAAGTTTACGTGCATCTACTGTTGTTGCTTTGTTGATGGCTTCTCTAATGTTTACTGCACTCTTTCTGCCAAATCCTTCAAGGGTTGAGATTTCCTGAATATGCTCTGTTAATCGGTATATGTCGGCATATTCGTTAATCCATCCAAGGTTTACGAATCGGGCAATAGTCTGTTCGCTTATACCATCAATATTCATGCCGTCCTTGCTTACAAAACGTCTGAATTTTTTTAACTGCTTAGCAGGGCACTGTAGGTTGGTGCAATGAAGAGTTTTCGTTCCACTTGATGCACTTATGGCTATTTTTGTAGGCGCTCCACATACAGGACAGGTGGTTGGAATGTCTAAAATGCCAACTGATTGCTCTATTTTTATAACTTTTGGGATGATTTTATTGGCTTTAATAACGTGCATACTTGTGCCTTTGCCGCCAATGCCTAATCGTTCACATTCTGAAATGTTGCACAATGACGCACGCTTCACGGTGGTGCCCTCGAGTTCAACAGGCGTGAACACAGCTACAGGCGAAATGGTTGAAGCGGCACAGCTCCATTCTATATGGTCGAGTTGTGTGAGTGCACTTTCGTCTTGCCATTTAAAGGCGTAGCCTGCTCGTGTGGCGTGGTGCCCGGTTACGCTTCCTGTTTGAGAGTATTCGTAGTCATCGTATGCTATAACAAGACCGTCAACAGGGTAGGGACAAATGTTGCTGGTAACCTTTTCTGTCCATTTGTCAATAACGTTATTGATGTTCTGGATATTTGGTTCTTTTATACATTCGCGTTCAACGGCTTTCATACCGTTTTGCTCGATGAAGTCCATTCGTGCACCCCAGCTGGTTATTTCTTCATCAGTATATACAAGGGTGAATGGAATCCATTTTAGGTGGCGCTGCTTTACTTCGTTTACATCTTTCAGTGTGAGAGAGCCAGAAGCAAGGTTTCGTGGATTAGCATAATCCTCATCACTTTCAAGAAGGAAATTGTTGAAATCTTCGTACGAAATAACACATTCACCTCTCACCACTACGTGACCTTTCGACTTAATAGTTTCTGGTATTCCCTGTATGGCAGAAGCAAGATGAGTGATATTTGTTCCTATATGTCCGTTGCCTCGTGTAACAACCTTTGTCAGTTTGCCGTTGTCGAAAGTAACAACAAGAGTCAGACCGTCGAGCTTCCAGCTGAGCCATATAGGACGGTTCTCAGCCCATTTAGCCAGCTCCTCGGTCTTTTTCGTCTTGGCAAGTGAAAGAGCAGCAAACTCATGTTCCTCCTTCTGACCTTCGGTATTGTCGGCAGAAACATTGTTTGTTGGTGAGTCTTCAAGAACGATGCCTGTTTCTTTCTCGAGTGCTTTCAGTTGATCAAACAGCTGGTCCCACTCGTAGTCGGTCATTATCTCGCCCTTACCATTATAATATGCCTCGGCAGCAGCGTTGAGCTTATCAACCATCTGCCTCATTTGCTCTTTCTTTTCCATGTAGTGATTGTTTTTCTTTTGCAAAGATAATAAAGTTTGGTGATAAATTGTTATCTTTGCCCCGTGAATAATTTTTGATTATGAATAAAATAGTAATAGGTATTGATGTTGGTATTTCCACAACGAAAATAGTTGGTATTGATAGTAAGGGTATGGTTGTATCACCTTTGCGTATCAAGGCAACTGATCCAATTACATCTTTATATGGAGCATTCGGAAAGTATCTTCACGACAATAAGATTCGTCTTGAAGAAGTGGAACACGTGATGCTTACAGGTGTAGGTGCTGCTTATATAGAAGAAAATATCTATGGTCTGCCAACCACAAAGGCTGAAGAGTTTGTTGCCGATGGTCTTGGTGCCAAATACGAGTCAAAGCTCGATAGAATGATAGTTGTTTCTATGGGCACAGGTACTTCACTTGTTAAATGCGATGGTGATGACATCAGTCATATTGGTGGTATTGGTATTGGTGGTGGCACCCTTACTGGTTTGAGCCGTCTGCTCCTAAAGACCGATGATATAAAGAATATCATTGATTTAGCTATGGAGGGCGATATCAGCCATATCAACCTGCTTATTGGCGATATAAGTGCCAAGCCTCTGCCAGGATTGCCTATGTCGGCAACAGCCAGCTTGTTTAGTAATGCCAAGGCCAATGCCTCACGCGAGGATATTGCCGTAGGCTTGATTCACATGGTTCTGCAGGCTGTTGGTTCTGCAAGTATTCTCAGCTCGTTAGGTAGTGGCATCAAGGATTTCGTTATGATTGGTAACTTGAGTTTGTTACCTCAATGTAAAGAGGTGTATAGTGCTATGGAAAAACTCTATGGTGTTCACTTCATAATACCAAAATATAGTGAGTTCTGCACAGCTATTGGTGCAGCGCTGGATTATATAAGAAAGAGATAAGCCCCCATAAAAGATTTCTCTCGGCCTCCCTTGAAGGGAGGGAGGTAATCTCACAGTTAGAATGTATTTTAGTGTAAATTCGCTCCTTGCAAGTAGGACGGGGTGAATCTTTTAAAAAAACAAAGCCTGGTAGTTTTCTACCAGGCTTCTTTTTTTACTTAATTTACTTGACCTTCACTTAGTAATATCTTGTTATAAAAATAATCTTTTACCAGCGAAGAATGTCCCTTTGAGTCACATATATATTATTGAGTCAACTTTAGTAAGTAAAACTAATGCGATATGCTATAAATCACTTACCACGATATCACATATAATTTTAAAATCAAAAAATATCTTTGTGATTGCAAAGGTATGACCTTGTTTTAGTATCCCCAAATTTTATTATGGCTGAAATAGGCTGATATCGATAATTTTTATTATATTTGCGGTTGAAAAGGGTTGATAATACTATTAAATGGTTCATTTATGATACATTTTGCTAATAAGAATCAAATAGGCAATTTTGCTTCTTTAGATATAATAAATAGGCAGCAAAGAATGATTCTTTATGTCATTACAGTGTTCGGAGTTGTTGGTGCAGCAGGTGGCTTGATAGGTTTGTATGGTTTTCAGACCATAATATTCAAGCATTTGTTGATAGGCTACGAACTTGTGCTTATTTCTTCTCTTTGTCTGTTTTTTGCAGGGAAGATAAAAGTAAAGACTGCCTTGACAGTTGATTTGCTCTATGCAGCTATAGAGACATCGTGCGAGAATCTTGTTGTTGTTGATAATACGGATACATATTCGGGTTTTCTGATTCTTGGAAATATTTGTCTTCTTCTGCTTATTCTTATAGCAAGCGTGTTGGCTTATGTTCCTGCCAATGCTATTGTGGCGTCTGTATTGGTTGTCAGCGTCTTTGTATATAGTGCCATAAAAGACAAGCATGGTGCACTTACTGAGTTGTCGGTGTTTTATTTGCTTATGATTGTTTCTGTTAGTCTGATATGTTGGTATATATCCAGAAATCTTCTTGCCTTGCGTACAGATAATATTGATATGCGCAAACGTGAGGTTCAGCTTATGTCTGCCTTAGGTTTGGATACAAGTCAGATATTGAAAATTGTTCAGTTGACAAACGAGAAGGCGGAGGCTGACAGTGAAGATAAATCAACGCTTTATAGTTTTATAGATTCTATTAACGTTGAAACACGTCATAGAATGATGACGGCTTTGAAGAATTATTTGGTGATTAAAGAGGCTGAAAAAGATAATCTGAAAAGGGTTTTCCCAATGCTCACTCCTTCTGAACTGGAGATTGCGAAACTTATTATTGAAGGAAAGACAACGGGAGATATATGCCGGTTTTTGAAAAAAACAAAGGGTAATGTGGGAAGTCAGCGAGCACATATCAGAGCAAAAATAGGACTTCCTGAAGATGCTAATCTCAAGGAAGTCCTAATAGAAAAGGTTCGTAGATCTAAATTATAATAATAAAAGAAGTTGTATTGAGTTAAAAGGATTTTGCCGCTTTCTGCGGTGGAGATAGAGGACAATGCCATTAAAACTAATGTCTTTTATCTACTTCTATCTCCTTCAAACTTCTTCTATCTCCTTAATTATAATATTCCTAACTTGCAGAATGCAATTAGGGCAATATAACCTATTACAAGACTTATCACGCCTGATGTGAAACCGGCCTTGGCCATGTCTTTCTGTTCGATAAGACCAGTAGAGTAGGCAATGGCATTTGGTGGGGTACTGATAGGAAGTGACATAGCGCAGCTGGCGGCTACGGCAATACCTATGATAACGGTTGATGTGCCTCCGATTGGTAACAAGGCATCGCCCATTCCCTGACAAACCACAGTAAGGATAGGAATAAGCAAAGCGGCTGTGGCTGTGTTTGAGATGAAGTTACTGAGTGCGAAACAAAGCACACCAGAGATAATAAGTATCACGATAGGGTTCCAGTCGCCGAATGGAATACTCTTAACGGCATTCTCGGCAAGACCTGTTCCGTTCATGGCAAGACCAAGAGCGAAACCACCTGCTACCATCCAGATAACGCCCCAGTCAATATCTTTAAGGTCGTCAGCTGTAATTACACCAGTGAATGCAAATACGGCAATAGGAAGCATTGCTACGGTGTTGGCGTTGATGCCTACCTGCTTACCAAATACCCAAAGCAGGATGGTGGTAACGAATGTAATAGCAACAACGTATGTACGCCAGTTCCATTCCACTTCGCCTTCAATCTGCAGTTCTATTGTTTTCTTTGAGAAAGGATAGAAGGTCTTAATGATAAACCATGAAAGGATAAGCATCACGATAACAAGTGGTACCATAACAGCCATCCACTGCCCGAAACCTATACCCATTCCTAATTCATTAAGGGTTTTGAAAGCAAAGGCGTTAGGTGGCGTACCAATAGGTGTTCCCATACCGCCGAAGTTAGCACCGATAGGAATAGCCATTGTGAGGGCTATACGTCCTTTTCCGTTGGCTGGTAATGATTTAAACACAGGGGTGAGGAATGTAAGCATCATTGCCGCTGTGGCTGTGTTAGAGATGAACATTGAGAAGATACCAGTGATGAGCATGAAGCCTAAGAGCACATTCTCTGACTTTTTACCAAATGGTTTTATCAGATTGCGTGCCATCACTACGTCAAGTCCTGATTTCGTTGCTGCAATCGCCAGAATGAAACCGCCAAGGAAGAGAATGATTGTTGGGTCGGCAAAACATGCCATGATACCTTGATAGTCGAGAAGCTTTCCGGCATCACCCTCAGATCCTTGCAGGAAGTTAAAGGCGGAATCGCTAACACAGAATAGCAATACGAAAATGATGGTTACTGATGTGGCCCAAGCAGGTATAGCCTCTGTGAGCCAAAGCATTACTGCCATAACGAAGATGGCGATGGTGCGCTGCTGTACTGTGGTAAGACCATCTATACCAAAACAGCTTGAGGGCAGATTCCAAACAATGAGCGTTAATAAGGCAGTGATGCCAAACATCAATGCCTTTCTCTTGTTAAAATCGCCTGACAAAATTTTCTTTACTGAATTTGCCATGATTTAGATTATAATTATTAATTAATGTGTTCAATGGTTTAAGCTACATTTGTGCATCGTTTTTTTGATGCGGGGACAAATATACGCTTTTTATTTTAATAGGGCAAATATATGTGTCAAAAAAATACGATGGAGGGATTTTCTCCATCGTATTTATGCTTTTATTTTTCTTCTGCCAAGCTCAAAAGATACTTTCCGTAGTCGTTTTTGAGCATTGGCTCTGCTAATTTTTTTAGTTGCAGGGCATCAATCCATCCCTGGCGGAAGGCTATTTCTTCCAGACAGGCTACCTTGAGTCCTTGACGCTTCTCAATGACTTCGATAAAGGTACTTGCCTCAGAAAGACTGTCGTGGGTGCCTGTGTCGAGCCAAGCAAAACCGCGTTGCAGGGTGCGTACCTTCAAACTCTGTTGTTTCAGATATTCTTGGTTGACAGTGGTAATCTCGAGCTCGCCTCGTGATGAAGGCTTTATGTTTTTAGCTATTTCTACTACGCTGTTTGGATAGAAATAAAGACCCACAACGGCATAGTTGCTTTTAGGATGCTCAGGTTTTTCTTCGATACTCAAACAGTTGCCGTTCTTGTCGAACTCGGCAACACCGTATCTCTCAGGGTCGTTAACGTAATAGCCGAAAACGCTTGCAGTGCCTTCTTCTGCAGCTTTAACACTCTCTTGTAACAAGCCAGTAAAGCCTGCACCATAGAAAATATTATCGCCAAGAACCAAACAAGCACTGTCGTTGCCAATGAACTTTTCGCCTATGATAAAAGCCTGAGCCAATCCATCTGGACTTGGCTGTTCGGCATATTCAAAGTTTACTCCAAGTTCATGACCATCGCCAAGCAAACGCTTGAAGCCAGGTAAGTCGAATGGGGTAGATATGATAAGGATATCCTTGATACCAGCAAGCATTAATACTGATATAGGATAATATATCATTGGTTTGTCAAAAATAGGTATCAGTTGTTTGCTTATACCCTTTGTGATAGGGTATAGACGTGTGCCAGAACCTCCGGCAAGTACAATTCCTTTCATGGGCGTATCTTTGGCTTTTAATTATATTTTCTCGCAAAGGTATAAAAAAAAGAGAAACCACATTTATTAAAAAGTGACTTTTTTGAAAATCCTACCATTGAATTGTCTATTCCAGTGAAATTTTGTATTTCTGTACCAATGGCTTAAATAATGGAAGAGGGTTGGCTTCGTATGCTTCAAGAAAAGAGTAACATGTGGCGAATGAAACTTGTTTTTCTTTTATTGCTTTTGATAAAGTCTTGTCTATATAATTGTAGCTCCACTTATCGTTATAGGCCATTAAGGCACCAAAAACATTACGATAGCAACCACGTGTATCAGGGTTATTAAGTATATGCTGACATACTTTTATTACTTGATGTTTATATGATTCCGAAGGCCATGTTGTAACTGCATCTAATACTGTGTTAATTGTGTCACGATTATCTATATTAATATTTTTGCTTATTTTGGAAAGCAATCGGATAATCTCTTGTTTTGTAGCTACTCTATGATACCTTGCTAAAGCAATCAATGCATATTGATCATGTTTGTATAATTGTAGAAGTCGTTTCTCGTACTCAGGCTTGGCTGGTAGTTTGTGATAAAGATGATATATGTAATAAAATTTAGAAGGATAATTTGAAAACAGTAGTGCGCTATCAATACGTATTGAATCTGCCATAGAAACTTTATAGTACTTTCTTGCATATTGTATCATACTGATTCTTACATTAGATACACAATCGTTTTCTCTACAACACCCGGCTAAAGTTGATACATTGGTAGTATCATCTATTTCGGAAATGGCCAAGTTAACAGCCTTATGTGGATTCTTCATCAATAGAGCCCTAAAAGCAATCAAACTTTCAATCACATCATCTTGATCCGATGCAAGCTCTATTAGTTTCTTTGTAGAAGTATGGGTGTACAAACTATCTGATTTCTTCCATTGCTCCGATAGCGTTCCACCAATACCAATATGTTTTGAAGTATGAAAAGATTTTTTATTCTTGATTTCTGGTTTTTTGTCGATAGCGAGATTAACTACCTTATCTTGCTTTTTCTTGTTATTCTTACAGCTGTGTAATGAAAAGGCAAATGTTATTATGCCCAGCAACGCTAATATAGAAATAGGTCCGATTCTCTTCATGTTTATTTTTATAATGTTCAGATTGTAAAATTAGTATTTTATTTTTAACGGAACAAACTTGTTGGTATTTATGTTGATTTTACAAGCTTTTTTCGTAATTTTCGCCTTTAAATTTCAACTCTCCCAGTCTCTCATTCGTAAGGGGAGGGGATAAGTTACATTGTGCTCGGCATAAAAAATAAACACGTTTATTTTGTTCTGCACTCGTTTTTTTGTAACTTTGCAAAGTTAAACAAAAATTATTATGGGATTTTTATCAAAATTGTTCGGAAATAAAGATAATGCAAGTAAGGTTGGTGGAATGGAAGATTTTATGACTCTTATTAGAGTGTATTTCCAGGCATCGATAGCAACAAATACAGGAGTAAACAATCTTGCTATGCTTCCTGACTTGCGGATGTTCAAGGCTACTTTCCATGTAGCTACAGTAAATAATAAGATAGGTATCGGTGAACGCAATCATTGTAAGAAAATGTTGAAAGAGATGTACACTCTCGACGATAGTTTCTTCAAGGAGATAGACCAGAGTATTCGTAAGAACTGTCGTAAAATTCAGGATGTTCAGACCTATCTCATTCAGTTCCAGGGCTTCACACAGGATTTGATGATGCTTACTGGTAATTTAATGAAGTTTAAACTTCGTTTGCCTTCTTTCTTTAAAAAGGCTATCTATACAATGACTCAGAAAACTGTTTCTGATATCTTTACCAAGAATGATTATACCGATGCAAGTGTAATCAAGGCTGTTATGGCTATTCGTCAGTATGATCAGCGCTTAGGCTTCTCGCAGAAATGGATTACAGACTTCGTTTATCAGGTAGTAATGTTGGCAAAGAAAGAACCAAAACCATCAGAGCAGCAGGTTGAGAAGGCCAAAGCAATGATGAAATAATTATTTTTTCTTAAACAAAAACTTTAAGAATAATTTGGTTTTGTCAATTTAAAATTTTAATTTTGTAACCAAATTGTATATCTATGGACGCAAATGAGAAAACTTTGAATCTGTTTTCTACCCGTGTGAGACAAATGATTTTGCAGTTTAAGGAAACTAAAACTGCTTGTCAGAAGTTGAACGAACAGGTAGAGGAGAAAAACGCTCAAATAAAACAGCTTCAGGAACAGTTGGCTCAGGCGCAACGAGATTACGATAGTCTCAAGATGGCTAAGATGATTGAAATTACTGACGGCGACATTGAAGGAGCCAAGAAGAGAGTTCAATCGCTCATCAGAGACGTGGACAAATGTATTACGCTACTGAGTGGCAAATAATCAGAAGCGATGGCAGAAGTAAAGAAAGAAAAATTACGTATACGACTTCATGTGTACGATACAGAAATGTCGGTGAATGTTCTTCCAGAAGAAGAATATCTGTATCGTAATGCAGCAAAGCTTATTACTGATACTGTGAATACTTATGCAAACGCCTTTAAAGGAACTAAAGGCGAAAAGGATTTATTGTATATGAGTCTCATTGATATTGCTTTGAGATATGAGCGTGAAGCGTCTCGTAACGATACCGAACCGTTCTCGGACCTTCTTGGCAAACTTACTTCTGAAATTGAAGATGCTCTGAAAGACTAAAAATATATTTGTTCATTTATAATAAAGGTATGTATCATCAAAATAATAAATGAACTTAAATAAATAATAATGGTATTAACAAGCATCATAGTTTCTGCTGTCGCCCTTGTTGTGGGTGGATTAGTAGGCTACGCAATTTTCCGTTATGTAATTAAGGGAAAATATAATGAAATGGTATCAGCTGCCGAAAAAGAAGCTGAAGTTATTAAAGAGAAAAAACTTCTTGAGGTTAAAGAGAAGTTCCTAAACAAGAAAAGTGAACTGGAGAAAGAGGTGCAGCAACGCAACTCTAAGATTCAGCAGAGTGAAAACAAACTAAAACAACGCGAAATCAGTCTTAATCAGCGACAGGAGGAAATCGGTCGCCGCCGTCAGGAGGTTGAACAGTTCCAAATGCGTGTTGACAATGAAAAGAAACTGTTGGCTGTAAAGCAGCAGGACCTTGAAAAGATGATGCTGCAAGAGCAGTCAAAACTCGAGGAACTTTCTGGTTTGAGCGCTGAAGAGGCTAAGGCTCGTTTGGTTGAAAGTTTGAAAGACCAGGCTAAACTCGATGCTGCAAGCTATGTTAATGAGATTATAGACCAGGCTAAGCTCGACGCAACTAATCAGGCGAAGAAAATCGTTATTCAGACTATTCAGCGTGTAGCAACTGAAACTGCTATCGAAAATAGTGTTAGCGTGTTCCATATTGAAAATGACGAGGTAAAGGGACGCATCATTGGTCGTGAAGGACGTAATATCCGTGCCCTTGAGGCTGCTACAGGTGTAGAAATCGTTGTTGACGATACACCAGATGCAGTAGTAATCTCAGCTTTCGACCCTGTTCGTCGCGAAATATGCCGTTTGGCTCTTCATCAGCTTGTTGCCGATGGCCGTATCCACCCAGCTCGTATCGAAGAGGTTGTTACTAAGGTTAAGAAGCAGTTGGAGAACGAGATTATTGAAACTGGTAAGCGCACAGCTATCGACCTTGGTATTCACGGTTTGCACCCAGAACTTATCCGTATTGTTGGTAAGATGAAATATCGTTCTTCTTATGGTCAGAACCTATTGCAGCATGCTCGCGAAACAGCTAACCTTTGTGCTGTTATGGCTTCTGAACTTGGACTCAATCCTAAGAAGGCTAAGCGTGCTGGTTTGCTTCACGATATTGGTAAGGTGCCAGATGAGGAAACCGAATTGCCACACGCACTCTATGGAGCTAAGATAGCTGAGAAATACAAGGAAAAGGCTGATATTTGCAATGCTATTGCTGCACACCATGATGAAGCAGAGATGACCAGTCTCATTGCTCCAATCGTTCAGGTTTGTGACGCTATCTCTGGTGCTCGCCCAGGTGCTCGTCGTGAGGTTGTAGAGGCTTATATCAAACGTCTTAACGATCTTGAGGCTATTGCTATGAGTTATCCAGGTGTAACCAAGACTTATGCTATTCAGGCAGGTCGTGAGCTTCGTGTTATCGTAGGAGCTGATAAGATGACCGACGATGAGAGTCTGAAGCTCAGCGATGAGATTGCAACAAAGATTCAGAACGAGATGACTTACCCAGGTCAGGTTAAGATTACCGTTATCCGTGAGGTTCGTTCTGTTGCTTACGCAAAATAACATCATCACAATATTTTATTAGGGATGCAAAGAAATTTGCATCCCTTTTTGTTTTTAAATACCTACTTGTAAGTATTGCTTTTCTGCAAGTATTTTTATAATTTTGCACATAATTACATATTATACGTGCAAAGAGAATGAAGAATCAGAAAATGTATGAGGCTGATGATAAGCTCATCAATATCATCCGTGATAACTATAACATACTGCAGAGTCTTGGTGCTTTCGGTATCAATATAGGCTTTGGTGACAAGACAGTAAGAAATGTGTGCGAAGACCAGAATGTTGATACTAACACATTTCTCGCTGTTGTTAATTTCACTATTAATGGTTATCGCAATATTGATGATGTAGAGCGTCTTTCTGTACCAACTCTTTTGAAGTATCTTAAGGCAAGTCATGAATATTATCTCGAATTCCAACTGCCTTTCATTCGCAAAGAACTTTCAGAGGCTCTTGATGAAAATGATAATCTTGCACGTCTGATACTGAAATTATATGATGAGTATGCTCATCAGATTCATTCTCACATGAAGTATGAGGAGAAAAACGTGTTCCCTTATGTGCAGTCTTTGCTCGATAACAATGTAGTGGGGGATTATGATATTGATACATTCTCAAAACATCATACTCAGGCAGATATAAAACTTAAGGAATTAAAGAATATTATTATTAAATACCTGCCTTCTGACGGACTTCATAACAATCAGCTTACTGCAACTCTTTACGATATATATAATAATGAAGAATGGCTTTCTGCTCACCGACTTGTTGAGGACGAGATTTTCGTACCTGCTATTCGAAGTCTTGAGAAGAAGAATCGCCAAAGCGATGTAAGCGTGAAGATAAGCAATATGATAAATCAGAGCCAGGACAATTCTGATGCGTTGAGCGATCGTGAAAAGGACGTTATTATTAGTCTTGTTCAAGGTATGACTAACAAAGAAATTGCTGATCATTTGTGTATTTCTACCAATACAGTTATTACACATCGTCGTAATATTGCACGCAAATTACAGATACATAGTCCGGCTGGACTTACTATCTATGCAATAGTCAATAACTTAGTGGATATTTCGTCAGTAATACTTTAAAAATCACTGTAAATAATCCTGAAATTCATTCGCTAATAATTGTAAAAAAACATAAGAAAATCGGGCCTCGATGCTCGATTTTTTCTTTTTTATGCTATCTTTGCGGGAAACAAAAAAACGGGTTAATTTAATATTATGATTTCTTCATGAAGTTTTCTTTTTGGAGAATTGTAAAAATGAAAATCACAAAAAGTTTGCCCTAAAACTAAAGCATTAACACCATATGGAGATTAAAAACTTTACCATTACAAAACGCGACGGAAGCAAAGATCGTTTCTCACTTGACAAGATTATGAATGCTATTATTAAGGCATTTGAATCTGTTGCAGAACCTGCTGACTTAGGGTCTATTTCTAAGATTATCAGTCATTTAGATATTCATGAGGGTATCAAGGTGGAAGATATTCAGAACCAAGTTGAAGAGGCTCTTATGCGTGAGGGCTACTATAAGGTAGCTAAGAGCTTTATGCTTTATCGTCAGCAACACACAGAAGACCGTGAAACTCTATCTAAACTCAAGTTCTTGTCTGAATACTGTGAGGCGTCCAATGCTGCTACTGGCTCAAAATACGATGCTAATGCCAATGTAGAGCATAAAAATATCGCTACTCTCATTGGTGAATTACCTAAATCAAACTTTATTCGCCTTAATCGTCGCCTTCTTACTGACAGAATAAAAAAAATATACGGAAAAGAACTTGCAGACGAGTATATTTACTTGCTGACTCATCATTTTATTTATAAGAATGATGAAACCAATCTTGCTAATTACTGCGCTTCTATCACCATGTATCCATGGCTCATTGGCGGTACAACAAGCATTGGCGGAAATTCAACTGCACCAAGCAATCTGAAGTCGTTTTGTGGCGGTTTTATTAATATGGTTTTTATGGTGAGCTCTATGCTTGCAGGTGCATGCGCTACTCCTGAGTTTCTTATGTATATGAACTATTTCATAGAACTTGAATACGGTAAAGGCTACTATAAGCGTACTGACGAGATTGTTGATCTGAGTATTAAAAAACGCAGTATAGATAAGGTTATTACCGATTGTTTCGAACAGATTGTATATTCTTTGAATCAGCCTACTGGTGCTCGTAACTATCAGGCTGTTTTCTGGAATATATCATATTATGATAAGTATTATTTCGAGAGCCTTTTCGGTAACTTCTTCTTCCCTGATGGTTCGCAGCCTGATTGGGAAGGTGTGAACTGGTTGCAGAAACGTTTCATGAAGTGGTTTAATGAGGAGCGTACAAAGACTGTTCTTACTTTCCCTGTTGAGACTATGGCAATGCTTACAGAGAATGGCGATTGCAAGGATAAAGAGTGGGGCGACTTTGCAGCAGAGATGTATGCTGCTGGTCATAGCTTCTTTACTTACCTTAGTGATAATGCCGACTCGCTCAGTTCTTGTTGCCGTTTGCGTAACGAGATTCAGGACAATGGATTTAGTTACACACTTGGTGCTGGTGGTGTTTCTACTGGTTCTAAGTCTGTGCTTACCATAAACCTTAATCGCTGCATACAGTATGCTATAAACAATAAGCAAGATTATAAGGAATACCTTTCTCATGTTATAGAACTATGTCATAAGGTTCAGATAGCTTATAATGAGAATTTACTTGAATTGCAAAAACATGGTATGTTGCCTTTGTTTGATGCTGGATATATTAATATGTCTCGTCAGTATCTTACCATTGGTATCAATGGTCTTGTAGAGGCTGCAGAGTTTATGGGCTTGCAGATAACTCCTAATGAGAAGTATAAGGCTTTCGTAAAAGAACTGCTTAGTCTTATAGAGAAATATAATAAGCAATTCCGTACTAAGGATCTTATGTTTAATTGTGAGATGATTCCTGCTGAAAATGTGGGCGTGAAACACGCAAAATGGGATCGTGAAGATGGATATTTTGTTCCTCGTGATTGCTATAACAGTTATTTCTATGTCGTAGAAGATGACAGCCTGAGTATTATTGATAAGTTCAAACTGCATGGTGCTCCATATATTGAGCATCTTACTGGTGGCTCGGCTCTTCATATGAACCTTGAAGAACATCTTTCTAAAGAGCAGTATCGCCATATGTTCTGTGTGGCAGCGAAAGAAGGATGTAATTACTTTACATTCAACATTCCTAATACTATCTGTAATGACTGTGGGCATATTGATAAGCGTTACCTTCATGAATGTCCATGCTGTCATAGCAAGAATGTTGATTATATGACTCGTATTATAGGTTATCTGAAGCGTGTAAGCAACTTCTCTGCTCCTCGTCAGGCAGAGGCTTCTCGTCGTTTCTATCAGCATAACCCTGATAAGAAAAAACAACTTGTTGAAGTTTAATCTATGTCTATGAAATACGTTAATACAGGAATCGTATTCCAGGAAATACCTGATGAGGTAACTCTTGCCATAAACATCAGCAACTGCCCTTGCCATTGTCCAGGGTGTCACAGCAAATTTCTGTGGCAAGATATTGGCGAGGCACTAACGCCTGTTGTTCTTGACGGATTTGCGCTGGAATACGGTTCCGAAGTAACGTGTTTCTGTTTTATGGGTGGTGATGCTGAACCTGAATATATTAATCAGCTTGCACAATACATGCATCGTGTTCACCCAGAATATAAGATAGGGTGGTATAGTGGCAGACTTAGAGTGCCGGGGGTGGTAAATAAGTCTGATTTTGATTATATCAAGGTTGGCCCATATATTGCTCATCTTGGTTGTTTGAAAGATCAAACAACAAACCAACGTCTTTATAAGAAAATTTCAGATAGTGACTTCGTTGACATAACATACCGATTCTGGAAAGAATCATCTCCCCAACCCAGTGCTAAGCAAGCTTAGCATCTGGAAAACAAATGATGGAATAATGAAAGATGGAATAGAGATAATGAAAGCGCTTCGCGCTTCTTTATCATTTATCATTTATCATTTGTCATTTTTCATTTAGCAATGCTCTGCATTGCGCATATTATATTTTGTTAATATCTACATATCCGTGCATAACGGCATAGATGGTAAGGGCACTAACACTCTTAAGACCTAACTTTTCTTGAATATTCTTTCGGTGAGTGATCACTGTTGTCAAGCCAATATTCAGAATATCAGCAATCTCTTTATTTATTTTGCCTTGTGCAACTTGTGACAAAACTTCAATCTCACGGTCGCTGAGCTGCTTTGTTATTTGTTGTTCAGGTATTTTTGGCAGGTTTTTACCGCCAGCATGACCAAACTGTGCCAACTCAAGAAGGTTTTTAATAAGTTGTTCTTCGCTGGTGTTAACGCTTAGACAATGAAAACCACTAAGCTGAGAGTTGGGGTCGTTGGATATTGTTAATACAACTGTCTTGCGCTGATGGTCAAGAAAAAAAAGACGATTTTCAAGAACTATATTTGTTGTCACGAAATAGTGAAAGAAATGTTCAACATCACTATCCATAAAAGCTTTAAAAGAGCAGAAGGTTTTAACTTCCATAATAGGCATCACCTGCTGAAGAAGATTCTTCAGTCCCATTATCGCCAAAGTATTGTTATCTATGATAGCTACTTTAGGGCGACCACTTCCTATCATTTCTTGCATCTTTTTTGCATCCATCGTTTCGTTATTTTTTTTCTACTACTATGTTTAAAGGAATGGTGACAATAAATGTGCAAACCATCCACGAAATTTCTGCCACCCAGTGCGCCATTTGTTCCATGTCTCTGGTGTAAGCTTAAAGCTTCTTGCACGTTCTTCATTAAACAGTTTATCAAGCTGCTGGGTAGTGCATTTGTTAAGTATAACGGCATTTTCCTCATAGTCCCAACTTAGTGAACGAGAGTTCAAATTTGCTGAACCAACAGTACATAATCGTCCATCAACCATTATTACTTTCGTGTGATGAAAACCTTCTTCAAACATCCATACTGTACATCCTGCCTTCATCAGTTTATGAGCGTTATAGAATCCACAGTCAGGTGTTAGTGGAATATCACTCTTTGTGCTCAGCATAATCTCTACTTGTACACCTCTCTTAGCTGCATTCTTTAGTGCTTTCTTTATTTTATGGTTAAGTGTGAAATATGGATTTATTATCTTGATACTATCTTGAGCATTGTTTATTGCCGAGAGATAAAACTGGCGAATAATCTTATTGCTTGTTCTTGGTTCACGATTGATGATACCAACCATCATACTCCCACTATCCTCGCATGGTGATTCTTTTAACCCTTTTACATAGTCAGCATTATAAATGCCTCTATAGTACTTGGTACCATGCACATTCTGCTTTGTGGTTTTGTTCCATATTCTTATGAATATGCTTTGCAAATCGTTAACCACATCACCTTCCAGTCGGCAATGCATATCATGCCATTCGCCCACATGTTTTGTTCCTTTAATGTAATAGTCGGCAACGTTCATACCACCGGTGTATGCTATTTTACCGTCAATAACAACAATCTTTCTGTGGTCACGTGTGAACACATGATTGATGAAAGGGAAGGTGATAGGGTCAAACTCATAGATCTCTATGCCGAGACTGCGAATCCTTTTTAGGTCGCGATTCTTCATAGGACGATTGTTTGATGTGTTACCAAACGCATCATAGAGCAGTCTTACCTCAACGCCTTCTTTTACTTTGGGGGCAAGATGATTAATCAGTTCTTTGTTTATCGAGTCGTTACGAAAGTTGAAATATTCCATGTGTATTGAACTTTTTGCTTGATCAATAGCACGGAACAAATCGTCGAACTTTTCCTGACCATTAGTCAGTAGCACAACAGAGTTATTGTTGGAGAAGTTTATTCCAAGTGTCCTCAAATCTTGTGCTACTAACGAGTCTGCAGTTTGCGCTTTCGCCATCGTCACGACGGTAAGCAATATGAATAATAATATTTTTTTCAAATTACTATTTTTCTTATTAGCAAATATATTTTTGTTTTCGCTTTGGTGGTGACTTAGTAAAAGTCACCTTGTGTTATGCGTTCATAAGTGAAGCTGCATAGCTATCCACAATACCAAGTAGATGCTGGTTCTTGTCTGTTACCAAAACAGAATGTATCTTGTGCTTGTGCATAATGCGTTGTACTTCGGTAATCTTTGTTGAAGGACTGACCATCTTTGGGGTAGGGGTCATAATGTCACTAACACAATGGTCAAAGAACTGAGCTTGCCATTTCTCCATGGCTCTACGAATATCGCCGTCAGTAATCAAACCTTCTACACGTCCCTCTGCATCTAAGCTGACACCTAAGCCTAACTGACCTTTGCTTACTGCAATGATTGCCTCCCCTAAGTGCATTTCCTTTGGTACAATTGGTAGTTCCTCGCTTCGCATTACATCCTCAGCTGTTGTAAGCAATCGACGACCTAACTCGCCTCCTGGATGGAACTGAGCAAAGTCTCTTGGCTTGAAATCGCGAACTTGCATTAGTGCAATGGCAATGGCATCGCCCATAACCAAAGCTGCTGTAGTTGAACTTGTTGGTGCAAGGTTCAGAGGACAGGCCTCCTTGTCAACATGTACTGTTATATGACAGTTACTGTATTTTGCAAGCAGTGAGTTGGGATTTCCAGTCATTGAGATTATTGGCACATTCATATGCATAAGGATTGGGATGAAACGCAGCAGTTCGTCAGTAAGACCACTATTTGACAATGCCAAAACAATATCATCGCTAGTCATTGCACCAAGATCACCATGATAAGCATCCAATGGGTTTATAAAGAATGCCGGTGTACCTGTAGATGCCAGTGTAGCTGCAATCTTTGCACCGATATTTCCACTTTTACCAACACCAGTAACAATAATCTTTCCGTGGCAGTTATACATCATCTCTACAGCCTTTTCAAAATCGCTGTCAAGTTGTGGAATAAGGTCTAATACTGCTTGTGCCTCATCACGCAGACACTGCTCGGCATAGGTGCACGATTTGGCAATTCTTTCTTTTATGTTATTTTGATTCATCGAGTTATCGTTTTAATTCTTCAATTAGAGATTTCAGTTTGGCAAGTTCCAACATGTTTGCTGCATCGCTGAGTCCTTTGTCTGGATCTGGATGCACTTCAAAGAAATATCCAGTAGCACCAAAAGCCTTGGCTGCTTTTGCCATTGCTGGTACAAACTTACGATCGCCAACAGTTTTGCCATTGCCTGCTGATGGACGCTGCACACTATGTGTACAATCCATGATAACTGTAGGCACAATCTCTTTCATATCGGGAATATTTCGGAAGTCAACAACCAAGTTATTATATCCAAACGTGTTACCGCGCTCTGTAAGCCATACTTCTTTAGCTCCGCTATCATTGGCTTTCTGCACAGGATAAACCATATCTCTTCCCGACAGGAATTGCGCTTTTTTAATGTTCACAATCTTGCCTGTCTGTGCAGCTGCCACCAGTAGATCGGTCTGTCTGCAAAGAAATGCAGGAATCTGTAAAACATCACATACTTCAGCAGCTTTCTCTGCTTGCCAAGCTTCGTGAATATCTGTCAATATACGCAGCCCATATTTCTCTTTTACATCACCCAACATCTTTAAACCATTATCAATGCCAGGTCCTCTGAAAGAGTGGATTGATGTGCGGTTAGCTTTATCGAAAGATGCCTTAAAGATAATTTCAACATCTAATTCTTTGTTAATCTTCACCAATTCTTGAGCCACGGTATCCAGTAGTTCTGCCGACTCTATCACGCATGGTCCTGCTATAAATACTTCTTTCGTCATATATTTGTGGTATATTATTTTTCTTTTATAATTCTAATATCTCTTTGTGGGAATGGAATTTCAATATTATTCTTGCTTAGTGTGTTATACACACATTCCATGATTTCTCCACCAGCACCATATTGGCCTAATACTGGTACCCATACAAGAATCTTCAGGTTTACTGAATTGTCACCAAACTCTTTCAGTACCACCTTCACGGGTCGGTCGTGATCAATGCATTCGAGTTTCTCGATAGCGTCAATCAACAATTTTTTTACTGTTGGAATATCCGAACCGTATGCAACACCAACTTCAAGAATATCCATCTCGTAGCCGTGGTTCTTTGTAAGGTTCTTGTAGTTTTTAGTGAACAGCTGTGAGTTGGTGAATGCAATCACTGAACCGTCTGTTGCCTCAACCATGGTTGAGGTGTAACTTATAGAGATAACCTTTCCTCTCTGACCGTCGCAGATGATATAGTCACCCACCTTTACGCGTCCTGCCATGAGTGATATACCGTAGTATATATTTTCAAGAATATCCTTTGACGCAAATGCCAAACCGGCTGAAAGACCAGTACCAATGGTGAGCAGCCATTTTGTTCCTACGTTGAAAATGCCCAATACAATAAACAACCAAATGCCCCATACCAAAACTTGAATCACATTCTTCGACATGGTGATACGACTGGCAGCCGAATCTGGGTCGGTTTTAATGAAGTGATGTTTCAGTAACGCCTTTGTTGTGTGGTTGATATACGAGAAGAATATATATAACACTATAACTTGACACAAGGTGTAGATACTTGCAGAGAAATTATCGGTGTGGATATATTCCTTTGTGAATATCATCCATGTAGTCTCACTTAGGTTGAATACATCTGCAGCCCAATATAGAGCTATGATGAATGAATAAACACCTAAGCAAGGCAAAACAACATAATAGATAAACCTTACCAGCCATGTCTTGGTGATTGGCTGTTTCATAATTTCATGACGCTCGAAATAGCCATGCATCCATTGGGTAATACAGTTGATGGTCAAGATACATGCCATCTGCATAGTCCACCATATAATCACCTGAACAGAGAGCAGGTCGTAGCCTAACCATGATGCGATGGTGGAACCAATGAATACAATCTGGGTCATCCATGTGTAAATTACATCGCTTTTAGGAATGTTCTTGCCGTGACGTCTTATCACGCTATGTTGCCATATTGTTGCAATAAGCAGTATTGGTGGCAATACCAGATTTGTCATGTCATTAGGCACAAAGGCTATACGGAATGCAATGATGACGAATGTTATAGCCATGATTGGCGAATAAATTCTGAATGCACTCATAATCTGGTTGCCTTTTAAGCGAAGCAGCAGCGAGATTAGTATTACGCCCATCAGCCAAGTAAATTGTACCAGTAATCCGCTTGCCATAACAAGGAAGTTCTGTTCCGCAAAAACTAATCTTAGAATTCCCAATATTATAGCTAATGAAATAACAGAAGTGGCCATTGTGATACAAGTTTTCTTGCTCTTGGCAGCCTTCTTTATTTTCTTTTGTTCTTCGGCAGAGGTAGTTTCTTCAATCTTATCTCGGCCTGTTATTTTATTTACAATACGCTTCGGAAGAATAAATCTAAAAAACAGGTAATTAAGTAATCCAGCTATGAACCCATAGAAAATAATCATAGAAAACAAGAACAATATCAAACGGATATCCCATTGTGAACGAACCCTTGTCTTGATAAGATATTTCTGCTGAATATCGTCTTTTGTATCTCTTATCTGAGTACCAAGATTGTTAAGTGTGTTGAAATAGTTTTCTCCAGAATTGCTGAAAATATTGTTCTGAATTTCTAAATATCTCTTGTTGGCATAGTCGTTGAGGTTGCTCAAACGCTGCTCAGTCATCTTGTAATAACGAATATATTCGCTCATCTGCTGACTGTTGTCGTTCAGCGTTCTGCGGATGTTCACTGCTAATGTGAGACACACATTGCGGTCAATTAATGCTTTCTCGGATAGGGTATTTGTGCGCATCGTGGAAAGTGATGCCACCAATGAATCGTATCTTGCCACCTGAGCATTACTTTTATCAATAAACTTTCTGAAAGGCAATACGTCCTTAGTGAAGGCTTGATATTGTTTGGTTGCTTCCTGACAAGCATATGCGAGGTCAAATACATATTCTGGCTTCTGTGAATAGAGCATCAACGCATTCAGGTTGCTCTGATTCATTACTCCCATGATATTCGTGCGCACCTTTAGCTGTTGTTCTTTAATGTAGCCCGACTGGCGTTCTAACTCTGCACGATAGTTAGTCAACTCAGAACGTAGAATAGATAATGTGTTCTCAAGGTTTTTTTCCTTTAGAACAGCATTGGCAGGCAACAAAACAAGTGTTAGTAATATGATGAGAATAATTTTTTTCATACCAGAATACTATTCTTGATTAAAAATGAATGCTATTTAACTAAGTGCAAAGATACAAAAGAATTTGGAATAAGAAACGCACTTAGTGCTAAATGTTTATTATGCTTATTCTGGTTGCCAGTTTTTTCTATATCACAACTATATCATATCCATACTCTAACTATACCACTCCTATACCACAACAAGGTTCTTTGTCCGAATGATAACCGTTTGAAGTCCGTTTGTTGTCCGTTAAATGAACGGACAACAAACGGACAACAATCGAACAACAAACGGACAAGAGACGGAAGAAGGGTATAGTTGTAGTATAGTAGTGGTATAGTAGTGTTATGGTTAGAGTATGGTTGAACTATAGAAAAAATGCCTTTGCAACTTATTTCTTAAGTCTTTTGGCTTCTTTCTTCACGATATTTAGCGTTTCTTTATCTGTGATAAATACAGAATTAAGTCCCTGTTGTTCTTGCGCAGGGTCACCAGTATAGTCATCTCCTGGAATCCAATTCTCGTGTTTTGGTTTTGCAAAACCGCCCCATCCCCAGAAATTACAACCTGCAAAAAGTCCGCATTTATCATTTCCTACAAGCGAAAAGACATATTTGTAATATTTGTTTCGAGCTATTGTAGATGATTTTGGTGAAAAAGAAAAGCCATCACGTGGGTAACCAAACTCTTCCATCACAAGAGGCTTGTTAATTCGTTCACAAACAGCAAGATGCATATTGATATATTCTTCTGTGTTTTTACAGCTAATATCTATGTCCTCAAGTAATGTTTCTTTATGTGCCCATCCCCAGTTGTAAGGCCATAGGTGTACATTGCAATAATCTATGTTTTTGTCAGAACAGATGCGTTCCCAACAAGAAATATCATTTTCGCATCCCCAAGCGCCTTCAGAACCAACACTTATAAGATGATTTTTATCTAAGCTGCGTATTAATGCAGATGTTTCACTCAACCATTTTTCAAATCGTGGTAAAACGTTCTTGTCAAATGCTCGTGGTTCATTTCCTATTTGCCAACTCATGATAGCTGTATCGTCAATATATTTCTTTCCTGTATAACGATTTTTCCTACCAAGTATAAAGCGAACATATTCGTAAAATAATTGTTGTGCTTTAGTATTTGTAGCAAACTGAGAACAATATTTCATGAATGCAGGGTAGCCATCTCTTGATGTAAGAGGTATTGGACCGCATCCAGCTTGTTCAAGATAATACCCATATCCGCCGCTCCATTCCCAAGAATTATTCAAATACAGAACAGCTAACATATTTCGTTTGCCCATTTCTTTCAAAAGGAAATCAAGACCATCAAGAATGCTGTCATTATAAACATTAGGTGCCTTTTGAAGAGTAGGTTGTACTTTAACAGGTGAACCTTCTTCGCCATCTGAACCAACAAGAATTCTAAGGTTGTCGATTCCATTTTTCTTCATAGCATCAAGTTCCTTAATGAGGCGTTGTCTATTGCCACCTTGTCCGGTACTACCAAGTATTGCGCCATACCAGAAGTTGGTGCCAATATAATAATATGGTTTGCCGTCACGAATAAAACGACCATTTTCAGCTTTTACGAAATTGTCAGCGGCAAAAGAACTCATAGACATAAAGGAAAATAATATAATTAGTAATTTTTTCATACAAGTATTCTTTCGGGAAATATTTTTCTAATGTTTTAATATAACTTTTTTTATTGTTTAAGGAATGACAGAGAAGGATTTTTTTATTTAAGATATAATCCATTGAGTTTATTACGGAATATAGTGCTTTCGTCATTATAGAATGTAATAAAATCACTAATAATATCATTATTTTCTCCTGGGTATGGTGTAAAGAAATGTCCATCTTTATATTCACCATAGTTTCTTCCAAACATCAAATATGATAGTCTGTATTGTTTGATTATAGGAAGAAGTGTTTCTGAGAAAAAATTATTATATGGAATACCTTCAATTCCTGTTGTTAAACCTATTGGTTTATTGTTGTCTTGTGCAAACGAAACGGCCTTGGAAAGAATCTGTTTCAAGTTGCTTGAATAATCATTTGCTTTGACAGTATTATTATCTGTATAGTTTATATTTATAACCTCAGCTTCATTTGTGAATAGTTTTAAGAAAGAATTGTCATTCTTAAATGTTTCAGAATAACCCCAGACAATGCTCTTAACGTCATAGTCTTCAAGCAAATCTTTTATTTCTTTATATAAGTTGTTGTATTCTTCTTTGTTAAGCTTGCAATACCATGATTTACCATCAATAGGCATGATATTTAGTATTACAGGAACTTTAAAGCCATACCCGTCTTCAAGGCTATTCAAATAATATGCTACTTGTTTTACTTCTTCTTTTAGCATATTTTCAGTGTTTGCATTTTCAGGGCAAGTCCAATTCATAATGACTAATCCTCCATGATGGAAAAAGTCAATAACATTCTTCTTTATTGCAGTAAAAGGAAGGTTGTCGTTATTTTGTTTTTTTCCTGATTCTATACCTGCAAGCTCGTAACTAACAACAGCAGGATTATCGTTGCAGATACTATTAATATCACTTCTTGAACTATCACAACTCCATCCTATGCCTTGGATAGTGCCATATTCTTGCCCAATGATAACACCTTTTTGTGTGAATCGTGTTAAGTTAGTAAGCATATTTTCTGTTCTTGTAGTACGACCAGAAAAAGCATATTCTTCATAGCTTTTCTTCTTGTTACTTGAACAAGCAGCAAGAAGAATTATGAATGTTAGTATAATGATTTTTGTTTTACTCATTTTTTTTATATTTTTCTTTATTCATTAGCTTTCTGCATTGCTTCTACAACAGTTGGTAAACTCCATTGAGGTACAGAACGGTCAGTACCATCAAAGATACTCATCCAATAGAATGAAGCAGAATTGTTTTGTTTGCACAGACTTACCATATTTGCAGCTTGGTCAGCAGCCATTTGAATCTTTGCAGCAGGTGACTCTTTACTTACGACAGTTTCTTTACCACTTTCGTCTGCATCACCAGAAGTACCATATTCACCAATGATATATGGAATATTGGTGAATTTATTATTCAAATCAGTGAATATACCTTTTAGAGTATTCTGACATTCGCTATCCCATGTGGTATGAGTGTTTATGAAGTTCCATGGATCGTATGAATGTACTTCTGCAATTAGATGATTAGCAACTATATCTTTTGGTATGGTGAAGTTGTTTAGCACATTACTGCCCTTAGCTGCAGCATAAGTGTTAACAATAAGGTTTCGTGTTGTATTGTTTCCACCTGTTGCGCGAACAGCATCAACAAAGTCTTGTGCATAGTTGTCCAATGCTGTGTAACCAGATGAAGCCAAAGGAGCGTTCCATGTGTTGCTTTTGTCAAGCATCTCATTATAGCCTTCAAAAATCAGATGTTGGTCATATTCTGCAAAGGTATTTGCAATTTGAGTCCATAGTTTTTTGAACTTATCTTTTGTATTATTGTAAACCTCAGTATCAGCCTTTATCCAAGCCAATTCTCCAGCACCAGTGTCGTGATGAACATTTATAATGGTGTATAGTCCTGCGTTCATTGCATAGTCAACAACTTCTTTTACACGAGCCATCCAATCAGTATCTACATTTCCTTCATCATCCATGTGTTGTACCCATGTAACAGGTATTCTTACAGCATTGAACCCATTTTTCTTTAGGAAGGTAAACATAGCCTGTGTTGTTAGTGGCTGGCCCCATGCTGTTTCGTATTTTGAATATTCTTGGTGATTACCAATCCAAGCACCGTTAGTTTCAAGAGTGTTGCCAAGATTCCATCCCAAGCCAAAGTTGTTTACAGCACTCTGTGCAGTTTCTTCGATATATGTAGCGTTTTGATTCACTTCATCTCGTGTTATAACAACTTCCTCATCCATGACCTTATTCCACCATTCGTCAGAAGGCATATTATTGCCATACCATGGCATGAAGTTCAACCATTTTGCTCCTGCATTCCATGCTTCAGCTATATCAGCGGTTGGGATTACAGTACTATTCTCTTTATTTGAACCACATTCAGATAGCGTAATCATTTTGGTAGGATAGAGGGCTTTTAGCTGTGAGTATTCTGTTGCTTGGCTTTCAGCATCGTAGCCATAAAGATCACGTCCAATGATATCAACGTATTCATCACCGGGATACCAGTCGGAATCATTGTAAAACTGCTCAGAATTGCCATTATAGTTTTGTGAAGTCCATTCCCATATTAAGTTATGGATACCTTTATTGGTAAAGTAGTTGAACATTACCCTCCACAGTTCTTTGTAGGTTTCTGCACCATCTTCTCCCCACCAGAACCATGCTTTTCCCCAGTCGGCTACACTTTTAAGTGTTGCATTACCTGCAGCTTCATGGAAAGGTCGACATAGAGCAACAACGCCTGCGTCTTGTAGTTTGAGAATTACATTGGCAACCTTTTCAAGCTGTTGCATAAAGAAAGTGTTTTCCCATGTGCCTGTAATAAGCGCATTAGCAGCCTTGAAAGTAGTTTTTGGCGAACTTATAGCTTGTCCGCTGCCGTCTGTTCCGATAACAGTATTCTCGTTTAGAGGTACATTGAAATGCCACATTAGGTTGACAATGCCTCCAGCTTCAGCCCATTCAGTGACAGGTGTTATATTGTTATAATTGATCCAGTTGTTTTCAGGAACAGCTATATGTATAAAATCATAACAGTTTATAGCAGGATATTTGCCTGTAAGAGTATATATCTTATCGGCTTCGTTATGATTCCAGTCAACATCAGCCATGATACCTGATAAAATCTTGTTCCCGTAAATAAGTTGCAGGTATTTGTATAGTTTCTTTGTGGCGTCGGTAGCATTAGCATCAGCAAGATTTACGCCAGTAACATCAATTTGATTGTTGTGTGCAATATCAAATGTGATACTTTTAATATTATCAACATTCCATGTTGACCTTGCTCCAAATTCTTCAAATCCAGTTATATAGTTCACTAATGTGTTGGCATCTGTGAACTTTAAGTGATTTTCGTCATTAATTATATGTGTAGTACTATTACCATCAGTAGTGGTGACGGTATATTTATCCGTTGCTGCTTGTGCAAACGTAGTTAATGATATTATCGCAAGAGCTAATGTAGTAAATATCTTTTTCATTTCTTAATGATTTTCACTGATTTGCCATTTACATTGATGATATAAACAGATTTTGGTAATGGGTCAAGGTCAAGAACGTTAGCGTTGCCTGTTTGGATATTAGGTAGTTTGACGGATGTTCCATCAATAGAGAATATTCTTATTTTATTATTTGTTCCTGGTATATAAAGCTTGTTCCCATTCATTAAAACGTCTTGTATTGTTGTATTGTCAATACCTGATGGTATACCAAATGTGAACGTTTTAACCTTGTATAGGTCATATTCTATAGTAGTATTTCCCGCATTGAAAATCATTTTGTCATTTTCCATTAAGATGTCTGGTAGTTCCGCAAGAGCAAATGCTTGTGTTGTGTTGTCGTTAAAAGTGATGATTAAGGATTTCTCTTCTGCATTTATGCAAAGTGTGTAGATGAAGGATAAAAGTGCAAGGAATAGTCTCTTCATATCGATGGGGTTTAGGTTTAAAATTGTGGCGTGATACGTAAGACCACGCCACAAAGTTACTAAAATTATTATCAATTAAGGAAGGACTGTAACTTTTGTTATGTTACATCCATTACCTTGTACGATAAAGGCTGTATTACTCCAACCGTCATTTTGTGCTCCTGTGATCCAGTCGATCATGTTTTGTGTGAGTACAAATTCAATAATGGTCTTTTCATTATTCCAGTCTTCTACTGTCTGATATGTTCCCCAGTTAGCGTCGTTTAACTGAAGTTGACCAGATGCAGTCTTATAGAAGATCAACTTAGATTTTCCTGCAGTGAGGTTCATGGTCTTCAGTGTTGGAGTTACGTTATTCTGGATGCGGAAACGACCGGTGTCATCCCATGTAAGGCTTACTGGGAATTCGAATGGAGTTGATATTGAACTTTGGTTAACACAGCATGCTGTAATGTCAATTTCAGCAGAAACAGCGATAAACTGACCTACAATGTTTTGGTTTCCATCATGGTCAACCATGATGAAGTCGTAGGTTCCTGGTGTTAATGTTTCAGGAACGAGGAATTCCATAGATTCACCAGTTTTTGACTTGTATTTGTTGATTTTTGTAGTACCAATATATACGCTTTCTACATTGAAGAAGTTCTTACCAGCTACAGTGACGTATTTGCCAATGGTTCCTTTTGTCTGTGCGTTATTCACTGCAGGAGTAGTAGAGGCTATTATTGTGAGACCAGTAACACTAACAGTGGTACCGTTCTTCAGATTAAGAGTGCAACCACTACCAACAGCAGCTGTAGGAATGACAGTACCAATAGCTGTTGCAGTAATCTTAGTATCTTCTTCAGAAGCCGTAACAGGTGTTTCGCCAGGGAATGTTACAGATGCTACAAGGTCAAGATCAGTACCCTTTATCATAACCTTATTACCAGCCATGAGAGTTTCAGGTGTGAATGAAGTAACAGTAGGCTTTACAAGTGTGTAAGCAACAGTTACAGTCTTACCATTAGCAAGGCTAAGTGTGATATCTCCTTCCTGAGCTTTTACTGGTACTACGGCTGTTACTGTTGTTGCATTTACAGTAGCAGGAGCAGAACTCTCTGTGTTAGGGAATTGAATACCAGTTACAAGGTCAAGGTCTTTTCCTGATATAGTGATTGTTGCACCATTCTTTATTGGTGTAGGAGAAACAGAAAGATCTGTAGGTACTACAGTTTCAATCTCTCCTGCAGGTATTGACACACCACTCTTGGTAATAAGAGTTATCTCGCCATCTGTAGCTGTAGCAGGAACAACGAACGATAGAGACTTGCCATCTTCGCTTATAGTCAAATCATCAGCAGTAAGCTCTGCTCCATTCAGTTTTACAGCTGCGATTTGGTTAAGACTTACACCAGTTATGGTTATTGTTTGTCCAGCTTTTGGTGTAACATTGCTTACGTTGCTTGTTGTAGGCAGATTGATAGTAATAGCATCCTCAGATTCTAATTCTGTAGGAGTTTCTGCAAGATCAGTGAGAATGAACTTTCCAGACTTTGCTTCTGCTGGTATTGCAACCTGAATAGTGTAGCGATCATGTGCAATAAATTCATCTTCACGTACAGTATCCTTATCAGCGAAGATAATTCCGTGTAGAAGATTCAGATAGTCACCCTTAATAGTGAGAATTTCTCCCACGTTACCAGTGAGATTGTTTTCTGTACCGATAAATACCTTACTTACAGAAATGTCTTCACGATAGGTAATAGGAGTTTTTGTTTCTATGACACCACCTTTGGCTGTTTTTAGAGTAATTATGCCAGGGGCGCATTTCTCTGCAGGAACCTGAATAGTAATCTCACTTTCGCGTCCGGCTTTGATAACCTCAATCTGGGTTATTGGGTCAGCGCCAGGAATATCGATTTCAGAAATCTGATCGAGGTTGCTACCTAAGAAGTGAAGTGTTCCACCACGAAGAACAGGACATGGACCAAAAACGTTAAGCGCCACCTCATTACCATATTGGTCGGTGTTTAAATCATCGTTATCGCCGCATGACGTTAGTGATAGTCCGCAAAGGACTATCGCTAACATTGTCAATATATTATAATAGTAAGTTTTCATACATTATGTGTTTAAAGTATTATTTGTTAGGAACAACACGTATGTTATCAATCTTGATAATTGGGTGACAATCTGTTCCTTCAGGTGTAGCAGATTTGTCGTTGTAACCACCTTTAACTACGAAGATTAGGAGTGAAGCGAAATCCTCAGCAGTTTTATAGCTTCCAGAAGCTTTATTACCATCCCAATCCATATTAAAGTCAGTAAGAGGAATAGTAACAGTAACCCACTTGTCTCCAGTATCATAGCTGCCACCATTTGTTACCCATGGCTGGTAGAGAGCTCGTGGCCATCCATCGCCAGCGTGGAAGTAGGTGTTGTTTGCTGCAGGGAAACCATTAAGGCCACTAAGTGTAACCTTATCGCAACCAGCAAATACAATCTGCATAGGAGCAGACATCCAAGGGTTAGATGAAGGAATAAGCATTTCAAACTTCAAGCTCATATTAGCGAAATCAGTGAAGTCGGCCACATCATTCAACTTAGGACCATCAGCATCGAAAGTATTATTCCATGTACCTGGCCAATACTCAAATGCGAAGTTACCATCGTTCCAGGCACCGTTAGCACCCATGTCGACATCTCCCAGCATTAGATAATTGCCTTCAAGTGATGTTTCGTCGCTCTTGATAACCTGATCGTGCCAACCATGGTTTCCAAGAACATTAACACCATCCCACGGTGTGTCGAAATCGAAGAGCATACCGCGTGTATCCATATATTTGAAAGCTGCTCTTGTTTTTCCAAACTTAGTGCTAACTTTAATATAATCCTTTGGCATATCTTCAGGAACGATGAATTTAATATCAGTTTTAGAAATCGACTTGATATTACTGCGAGGAATAACGTAGTTGTCGCCAACATTGATGCCTAATGGATAATTGTCGTAATCCAAGAAGTAATCACCAATGAGTGTAACTTCCTCACCAGGTTTTGCCCATTCATTACTCATAGATGAAACTATAGGTGCAGGAATGGTCACCTTGAAATCGTATTTTACAGTATCGTTGCTGGTAGTGATGAAATAAATCTTATCGCTAATAGTTGTAGGTATAGTCTTAGGCACAGTTAAAATGATAGAATGATCTGTGATATAACTGGTATTAAGCACAGCCTTCTGGTCATTAAAGTTTATCTGTTTGATACTGCGAAGATTATTACCTATAATGCATATAGGGTTGTCCATTGTAGCCTCTACGAGCATAGAGTCTTTCTTTGACACATCTACGGGACGAATATAGCTGATGGTAGGTATTCCGCTGGTTGATTCATACTTGTCGGGTTCATCAGAACAAGAAGTAAAACCAGCGCTAATAGCTGCAAGTGCAACCATCAATGTCCATTTTTTATTTTTTATGTTCATAATTGTTCTTTCTAAAGTATAAACTATTAATAGCTGTATGTGCTGCGAACATCTACATGAATAGGTTCTGCACTACTTGACAGGTTAGGGTTAAGAGTTACATCTTCTGTTGGATAAGGAAGAATGAAACTTGCCTTTGTAACATTAGGTATTGGAGTATCAGCATCGTATTCAATATCTTTTGGATCCCATGTAGCGCCACCACTTTCGAAGTATGTCTTGTAAGCTCCATCAACATTCCATACAGCGTTACGCTTCTGTGCCTTGAGTTCAGCTATACATGCATCAGCATCGTAGTAAGCTCTACGAACGAAGTCGTACCAGCGATCGCCTTCGCCTGCGAATTCGAGACGACGCTCTTTCCATATATCATCAAAAGTAAGAGATGTTTTTTCTACATCTGAAGGAACAGAGCGCTGGTGAACAGCATTGAAAGCAGCAAGAGCGTCGGCATCTGTTGTCTTACCCATTAGAACTTTTGCTTCAGCAAGGACGAGATAAACGTCGGAAAGGCGAAGAATATGTGTAGCTAAAGCACTTGCCATACGAGCAGAAGACATACCCATTTCAGCGATATGGTCGGCATCGTCGCCATAGAGGTGCTTAACGTTGTTACCACCGCAAGGACCTTGTAGCTTTCCTGTTGCTGCTTTGTTATATTCCTTGTCGTAAATGAACTGTAGATAGTTTAAGCCTTTCTTTCCATCAGCCATAGCATGGTCGCGCCAGAAATAACTATATGTATCGCCAGCCATCATGATAGTAGCCTTACGACGTGCATCTTTATCGGTACGCTTAGAAGGATTATCCTTTGGATCAACACCGAAGGCAAGCATAAGGTCGTAAGAAGGACCTCCCCAGCCACCCCATACATCACCATTCTCGTCGAAACCTTCTATAGCAAGGTCACTTTGAAGAGAATTCTGGCAAGTCCAGTGCGCACCAACAGTCCAGCGCCATGCAAAAAGACTTTCATCGCTGTTGTTGTTACTTCCACGGAAAATATCTTCGTAGTTAGGCATCAATTCACGTCCAGAGTTGTCAACAACATCCTTTGCGTAAGTAGCAGCTTTCAGAAGGTCGTCATTGTTTAGTTGACCGCTGACACCAGCCTTTGTAAGATATACTTTTGCCAAAAGTCCCTCTGCACAATAGTAGTCAATGCGTCCACTTGTACTCTTGGTCTTAGGCAGCAGTTCCATAGCCTTTTCCAAAGTCAAGATAATGTAATCATATACATCACTTTTCTGTACTTTTAGAGCGGTGTTATAGTCGCCTTTAGCCAAAGTTTCAGAGTTGCTATGGATAATAGGTACATCTCCAAATGTACGAACAAGATAGAAATAAGCCATAGCCTTCCATGCCAGACATTCACCCATGCACTGTGCTTTTATGCTTGCTGAGGCTTTAGCATTGCCAAGCGACTCGTAAACGGTGCTTGCATGGCCAATTACCGACCATAGTGAGTATGACATATTAATCAAGTCGGCATCAGTACCGTTAACGCTAAAGTTCATATAAGGACTGCTTCCCCAATACATATTACCAGAGAACACCTCACCAACTTTTATGAAACCGCGCTGGAAGTCATACCAAGGAGAATTGTATAGATAGTTGACACCTGATATGCAGGCATCATCAGAATTGTAGTAATTATCTGTGTTGTAGCTATCTACAACTGGTTTGTCCAGAAAATTGTCACATGAAGTCATACTGAAGCAAATCAGTGTGGCTGCTGCGGCATATTTTATATTTTTTATTTTCATAATGATACAGTTATTAGGTTTTAGAAGGATACATTAAGACCGAAAGTGAATGTAGTTGGGAGTGGGTAACGACCGTTGTCCAAACCACTTACGTTTGCACTCTGTGTAGAAATACCAACTTCAGGATCGTATCCCTTGTAGCCGCTGATAGTGAACAGGTTTGTAGCATTCAATGTCATGCGGAGATTACTCATGTGCAATTTATTAACAAATGCTCTTGGGAATGTGTAGCCGAGGGTAATGCTCCTAAGACGAAGATAAGAGCCATCATGTATGTAACGGGTACTCCAAGCATCGTTGTCGTTAGGGTCGTTGATAGATGCACGAGGAATAGAGGTTGATGGGTTTGCAACAACAACGTTAGCAATATTGTCATACCAATTGCCTGTGGCATTGCCATCAGCAGGCGCCAAAATAGCACGGTCGTTGATTACTGTAAGTTGATTCTGCCATGCACTATTCATGTGCGAAAGTTTCATTTCTGTGTAGTTACCGATTTTGTTACCGATAGTACCATTGATGAAGATATTCAAATCAAAGTTCTTGTAGCGGAAAGTGTTGTTCCAACCAAAGGTTACCTTAGGAAGTGGAGAACCGATGTTTGTCTTGTCGTTCTCGTCGATAACACCATCACCATTCACATCTTTGTATTTCAGGTCACCTACATATGTGGTGTTTGAACGGTTGTATTTTGTTGGGTCTTTGCTCCATGATTTTGTACCATCAGCATTGGTTTCAACAGGGTTGTTCTTCTGTAACAAGTTAACAGGAGAGTTTACAAGGTCATTAAAATCTTTGTACACGCCTTCTACTTCATAACCATAGAAGTTCCAAAGGCTTTCTCCTGGTACGGAGCGTGAAACAACGTCTGTCCACTGACCATAACCAACGATAGCTGTACTACCTGACAAGCTCTTCAGTTTGTTACTGTTGAAAGAAAGGTTGACGTCAGAACTCCAATCAAAGTCCTTAGTTAAGATAGGACGTGTCTTTAATTCAATTTCAAGACCGCTATTCTCGATATCGCCATAGTTACCCCAAGGTGCAGCAAGAGCAGAGCTACTGTTTCCACTTGTACCCATAATAGATGGCAAGACGAGCTGCATCAACATGTCCTTAGAAATCTTCTTATACCAATCAACTGTAAGGTTAATGCGATTATTGAGGAAGCCGAGGTCGAGACCAATGTTCACCTGTTCCTGTGTTTCCCACTTAATGTCGAGATTCTTTAGGTTTGCAGGACGATAAGAAAGACCTAATCCTGTTTCCATTGTTGACATAGCAGAACCCCACTTGTAACCACCGATGTTAGCGTTACCTGTCTGTCCCCAACCAAGACGCAGCTTACCATTTGACAACCACTCACCAGTAATATTCTTAATGAACTGTTCGTTAGAGAAGCGCCAAGCCACGGCAACAGAATGGAAGCCTGCCCAACGTTTGTTAGGACCGAAGTTAGAACTTCCGTCATAACGATAAGTATATGTTGCTAAATATCTGTCGTCGAAGTTATAGGTTTCACGAGTGAAGAAAGAAGCCATAGAAGAACTTCCCCAACCTTCGCCAACCTGTGGCTCTGCTGTACCTAATGCAGGGTTGTGAACTTCGTCACTTGGAAGTTTTGAACCAGTAAGAAAAAGGTAGTCATAGTTTGATTCCCAGCACTCTTGACCAAGCATAGCTGTGATGTTATGCTTGCCGAATTGATTTGTGTATGTAAGATAGTTGGTTAGTGACCAGTAGTTTCCACTGTTCTTCTGAGTTCGTGCACTATTCTTGTCTTGATACCATGTGCCGAGATGTATTACTGGCTCATAGGTGTCGCCCTTTGATGCGTTTATATCGAAGCCCAACTGAGCATGCCATGTTAAATGCTTTATAGGGGTTACATCGACATATACACTACCATTTAGTGTTTGGCGTTTGAGAAGAATCTCGTTCAGCAAAGCCTTTGCGATAGGATTAGGATTTGAGAAGCCTTCTTTTGATACGCTTGAATAGCCACCGTCGATATTGTAAATCTGAATATCAGGTGGTGTGACGAGAGCGTAATTGATAAGTCCTTCTTCACTATCTGCCTGTTTAAGGTCGTCGTGTGTTTGTGAATAGGTAGCGTTTACACCTAATTTCAACCATTTTTTTAGTTGGGTATCAAGATTAACGCGTACAGAGAAACGTTTGAAGTTACTTCCGATGATGGTACCATCTTGATTCATATAGTTACCTGATATGAAGTACTTTGTCTTATCGTTACCGCCTTCAGCGCTAATGGTGTGTTGATGCTGAAGAGCAGTTCTAAAGATGGCATCTTGCCAGTTAGTACCAATACCAAGAATTGAAGGGTCGCTATATACAGGGTCAGGCTTTGCAATCTCGCCTTGATTAGCCAAACTGTTATAATACTCTGCGAATTCTCGGAGGTTGAGATTATCAAGACGGTTATTCTGGCGCTGAACAGTTAGCTGACCAGAATAGTTGAACTTGGCCTCACCAGCCTTACCTTTCTTTGTGGTAATTAAAACAACACCGTTTGCAGCCTGCGAACCGTAGATGGCAGTTGCAGAAGCATCTTTCAGTACTTCTATGCTTACAATGTCGCTTGGGTTGAGAGTTGCCAATGGGGAGATTGTAGAGTGAGAACTGTTTCCTAATTTATCTCCAAGTCCATAGGAAGCGCCACTTGTTCCTCCTCCTTGCCATATAACACCATCGACAACATATAATGGGTCGGCACCAGCATTGATAGTGCTGATACCACGTACGTTTACAGTAATAGCTGAACCTGGAGCACCAGAGGTCTGTACTGCGTTAACACCAGCGATACGACCCTGGAAAGCTTCATCAATGTTTGTCATTGGTGTAGATTTAAGGGTTCTCTCGTCAAGAGACGCTGAGGCTCCTGCAAGGTCGCTTTTCTTCATGGTACCATAACCAACAACCACAACTTCGTCAAGGTTCTGGTTATCTTCTGTAAGCGTGATGTTTACATTGCTTTGGTTTCCTACTTTAAATGTTCTTGTGATGTAACCAATGTAAGAAACTTCTATTGTTGCGCCAACAGGTGCATTAATAGAGAATTTTCCATCCATGTCAGTAACAGCACCATTACTGGTTCCCTTAACCTTAACAGTAGCACCAATGATTGCGCCCTGTGAGTCATATACAGTACCAGTAATTTTTTTAGTCTGCTGAACAGACATAGACAATTCTGCTTTGTTAGTAGCATACATTTGCGGTGAAAATCCAAGTAGTGCTAAACTACATATTCCCGCAAGCAATGTAATTTTATTGTCTTGCTTCATAAATACTTGATTTTTTAGGTTTATATAATTAATAATGTATATTTTTAGTTACATGGTTTAAAGACGTGCTTTTTTATTCGCATGTGTTGTTTTTTCATGATATAAAGCAGCTTATTGTGTTTAATCATGTTTTCAGCATACTTTTATCGATGCAAATGTAGTAAGAATATTTTTCTTGTACTAATATTTTTTTGCCAAAAGATGATACTATTTTGTTTTTCAAAAAAATATTTGTCCTATATGAATCCTAAACGCATCCTAATGAAATATCGAGAATCTCGAACGCATCTCGAAGGCATCTCGAAGGCATGAGGGAAAAATAAAATTAGCAAAGTATTATTATTAATCAAAAAAGTATCATTCTTTTTGGTTGAATTTACATATCTTTGCAAGTTGAAAGAGGTACCGTCCTTAAGATTTAATAATTAAAACCAAACAAATGCGTAGTAAAAATCAACTGTTAATGGTAATTATTGCTGTTATCTGTTTGTTCTCGTCGTTAGTGGCAGAAGCGCAGATAATTGGCAAGAATATTATTGTTTCTGTTGTACCTGATCACAAAGATTGGAATTATAAAGTTGGTGAAACAGCTGTTTTCACAGTTAATATATTAAAGTCATCTACATTATTGAATAATGTGGAGGTGAGCTATGAGGCTGGCCCTGTAATGTATCCTGATGTGAAGAAGAATGCATTGTTGAAGAATGGAACAATGACTTATTCTGCAACAATGAAAGAACCTGGCTTCTATCGCCTTAAAGTAAAGGCTACTATTGCTGGGAAAGACTATGAAGGCTGGTGTACAGCTGCTTTCTCGCCAGAAAAACTAAAGCCTTTTGCTCAATGCCCTTCTGATTTTGATGAGTTTTGGTCAAACGCTTTGAAATCAGCAAGAAAGAACGGATTGAACATAACAAAGCGATTGTTGACGGAGCGTTGCACAGAAAAAAGTAATGTGTATGAGGTTAGCTATTGTAACGATTCGTGGAACAGTCGTATGTACGGAATACTCACTGTACCTGTGAAACCAGGCAGATACCCCGCTTTGCTTCGTGTACCTGGTGCAGGTGCTCGTCCTTATTCTGGTGACACTTATACAGCCGATGGCAAATGTATTGTTCTTGAAATAGGCATTCATGGCATACCAGTTACTATGAGTCAGAATATATATGATAATTTGATGGCTGGCGCATTGAATAATTATTGGAATACCAACTTAGACAATCCAGATAGAAATTATTATAAGCGTGTTGTTACTGGTGCTGTGCGTGGCGTTGATATGATTGCATCGTTACCTGAATGGGACGGAAAAACATTGGGCGTGACTGGAGCATCACAAGGCGGTTTCCTTTCTCTTGCCGTGGCTGCACTCGACAAGCGAGTAACATTTCTTGCTGCCGTTCATGACGCTATGTGTGATTACGAGGCAGAGTGTCATGGTAGAGCAGGAGGGTGGCCTCACTATTTCTATGATGAAAAGAAAAACGCATCTCATAATGTTCAGCGCATAAATGGTGCCTGCTATTATGACGGTGTGAACTTTGCAAAGCGATGCACCATACCAGCATGGTTTTCTTTTGGATATAATGATGATGTAGTTCCGCCTACTTCGGCTTATAGTCTTTATAATATTTATCCAGCTGAAAAGAAATTATCAGTATATCAGCAAACTGCTCATTTCTGGTATCAAGAACAATGGGATGAATGGCAAGAATATATTAGAACAAAACTTTTTAAATAATCTTATATACCTATGATAAACCTAAAAAAAATACTAACTATCGTTTTCTGTATTGTTTTGAACTTAAATATGAATGCAACTACTCCTGCTCAGAAACTCATAAAAAGACTGCAAAAACTGCAGTTGAAAGGCATAATGATTGGTCATCAGGACGACCCTGTATATGGCCATTCGTGGAAGTGGGAGAGGGGACGCTCTGACATAAAGGAAGTATGTGGCGATTATCCAGCTGTAATGGGTTTCGATCTTGGTAAGAAGGAACTTGGCTGGGACAAGAATCTTGATGCTGTTCCTTTTGACCGTATGCGTGAGGAAATAATAGCACAATACGAACGTGGCGGCATTGTCACTCTTAGCTGGCACCCAGACAACCCTGTAACTTTGAAAACAGCATGGGACTTTTCTGGTGATGCCGTAAAGGCCGTTCTTCCTGGAGGCGAACAAAATAATCGTTTTAATTGTTGGCTTTATAATATTGCTTCCTTCATAAAGTCACTGAAGACAGCTGGTGGAAAGTCTGTACCTGTGATTTTCCGTCCATGGCACGAAATGGGTGGTGGCTGGTTTTGGTGGGGGGCTAAGGCCGCAGAAGAATATAAGCAACTGTTCATCTACACACATGACCAATTAGAAAAAAAGTATCATTGCAATAATATCGTTTGGTCTTATTCACCTAATGGTGGTTGCGATGATTATATGAAATATTACCCCGGAGACGAATATGTTGATATGATTGGTATTGACATATATGAATTCGATAAAGATAATGCCAAATATACAGAACTAACCAAAAGCAGTCTTGCCGAGATAAGTGCAATAGCTGAAAAGCATAATAAGATAATGGCGTACACCGAAACAGGTTGTCAGCAACTGCCTTATAGCGACTGGTTTACAACAGTTCTTTGGCCCGCGATAGAAGACTTCAAAATGAGTTATGTTCTTTTCTGGCGTAACGCCTGGGATCAGCCAAAAGAAACTTATATGGCTTCACCTGGTCAGCCAACAGAGGAAGATTTCAAGCTTCTGTTTAATGAAAAGAAAAGCCTCTTTGTTAATGATATTAAAGATGTAAAATGATAAATATAGAGACATATGAAAGATTTTAAAGAAAGAGTGGCGCGCTTACGTGCTCACCATGAAGAACTGCTGAGTAAAGTGAATGTTCCCGAAGAATGGGGGAATGGTATTTATACACGTTATCAAAACCCTATTCTTACAGCACAACACGCTCCTCTTGAGTGGCAATATGATTTTAATGAGAAGGATAATCCTTATCTCATGAAACGCATAATGATTAATGCCACCCTAAACTCGGGTGCGATAAAATGGAATGGCAAGTATCTGCTTGTTGTTCGTGTTGAGGGCGCTGACCGTAAGAGCTTTTTCGCAGTAGCTGAAAGTCCTAATGGCATTGATAATTTTCGCTTTTGGGACGAACCTGTAACAATGCCAGAGGATGTTGTGCCTGCAACAAATGTTTATGATATGCGCCTTACTGCCCATGAAGATGGATGGATTTATGGCGTTTTCTGTGCAGAGCGTCATGACGACTCACAGCCAGGCGACCTCTCTGCAGCAACGGCAACAGCGGGTATTGCTCGTACAAAAGACCTTAAGACTTGGTTCCGCTTGCCTGATCTGAAGTCAAAGAGTCAGCAGCGTAATGTGGTTCTTCATCCAGAGTTTGTTAATGGCAAGTATGCCTTCTACACCCGTCCACAGGACGATTTTATTAATGCAGGTTCAGGTGGCGGCATTGGATGGGCTCTTGTTGATGATATAGAACATGCTGAGGTGAAAGAAGAGAAAATCATAAACAAGCGTAATTACCATACTATCATGGAAGTGAAGAATGGTGAAGGCCCTCATCCAATAAAGACAAACCGCGGATGGCTGCACCTTGCTCATGGTGTGCGTGCCTGTGCCTCGGGTCTTCGTTATGTATTGTATCTGTATATGACTTCGCTTGAAGACCCAACACGTGTCATTGCACAGCCAGGTGGCTATTTTCTTGTTCCACAGGGTGAGGAATATATTGGTGATGTGATGAATGTTACGTTTGCTAATGGCTGGATAGCTGATGAAGACGGCAAGGTGTTTATCTACTATGCTTCTTCTGATACTCGTATGCATGTGGCTACATCAACAATAGATCAGCTCGTTGACTATTGCATGAACACACCAGAAGACGGCTTCACATCGTCAGCGAGTGTTGAAGCAATAAAGAAATTAGTGGTAAAGAATAAATCAAATTTGTAATAAAATAAATATCATAAAATAAAACTTGTAACTAAAAATTATGGCAAAATTAAAAGAAAAAATTGGCTATGCGTTAGGTGATGCTGCTGCTGGTGGTATTACATGGAAAATTATGTCTATTGCTTTTCCTGTGTTCTTTACCAACGTGTTTGGACTTACCATCGCCGACACAGCTACTTTGATGCTTATAGCTCGTTTGTTTGATGTTGTTACCGACCCAATGATGGGTGCTTTAGCCGATCGTACGCAGAGTCGATTCGGAACTTATCGTCCTTGGCTCATATATGGTGCTATTCCTTTCGGACTTATCTTTGCGCTCTTGCTTTTTACCCCAGATTTTGGACCTCTTGGTAAGCGCATTTGGGCTTATAGCCTTTATTTAATGATGATGGCTGTTTATACAGCAGTAAACGTACCTTATGGTTCGCTTCTTGGAGTGATGACCGACGATGATAATGAGAAAAACCAATTCTCGTCTTATCGTATGGTAGGTGCTTATGCCATGGGCTTCATAACTCTGCTTTCTTTCCCTTATCTTCAGAAAATGGTTGGTGGTTCTGATGCTCATCAGTATGCCGTTCTTGGTGCAGGATTTGGTGTTCTTGCTGCAGCTATGACTTTAGCTTGCGGTTTACTCACAAAGGAACGTCTAAAACCTGTTCGTGCAGAGAAATTTTCTTTCAAGCCATTTGCTGATTTGTTTAAGAACAAACCATGGATTTATCTTACCCTTATCGGTATTGGTACCAACTTCTTCAATGGCTTCCGTTATGCAGTAGCTGCTTATCTGCTTACCTATTGTTTGGGTGGTGATATCACTATTAACGGACTTATCATCAACTACACTGTATTCATGACCTTTGGTGAAGTTACTTGTATGATTTTCGGAGGCGTTTCTCCAAAGTTCACCGAGTGGATGGGATCAAAGAAAAAAGCCTTCTATGTAGCAACACTTATATGTATTGTGTTCTCTGTAGCTTTCTTCTTCGTACCTATGGATGCTTCTTACATCTGGGTAATGATAGCTCTTGTTGTGCTTACCTCTGTTGGTGTAGGCTTGTATTCACCACTATTGTGGTCAATGTATGCTGATGTTGCTGATTATGCAACCGAGAAGAACGGTACTTCTTCAACAGGACTCATCTTCTCATCAGGTACAATGTCGCAGAAATTCGGTTCTGCCATTTCTGGTTCTCTTGTTGCTTTGCTTCTTGGTGTTGCTGGTTTCGTTTCAGGTACTAATCCAGAGACAGGTGAAACAGTAATCACTATTACCAATGAAGAATCTGTTCGCCAGATGATCTGGTGTCTGTTCTCTATTTTCCCTGCAATAATAGCATGTTTGATGATTTTGCTTGTTATTAAATATCCAATTAAGAAATAATATGCAATCCTGCGAATTCAAGGAAACGGTTAGAGAACTCCTTGAGGAGAATATCTTAAAGTATTGGATAGAAAGAGTTACCGACCATGAAAATGGGGGATATTTCGGACGTGTGGATGGACATAATATTGTTCATTCACACGCCCCAAAAGGAGCTGTGCAGAATGCCCGTATATTATGGGCTTTCTCTGCCGCTTACCGTGTCCTTGGAAGCGCAGAATATCTTGATGCCGCCACAAGAGCTTTAGATTATTTCCTTGATAACTTCATAGACAAAGAACAGGGTGGTGTTTTCTGGAGTCTTGACTATATGGGCAAGCCTCTTGACACAAAGAAACAGACTTACGCCATAGGTTTTGCAATCTATGGTCTTAGTGAGTATGCACGTGCAACAGGTTCTAAGCGCGCTCTTGAATCAGCCATAAACCTGTATTACGATATAGAGAAAAAAGCCTATGACAGTAAAGGAAACGGTTACATAGAAGCTCTTACCCGTGACTGGCAACCTATTCAAGATATGCGACTGAGTGATAAAGACGAAAACGGAAGTCGCACCATGAATACTCATCTTCATATTATTGAACCTTACACAAATCTCTATCGTGTATGGAAGAGTGAAGACCTTAAGAAATCAATTCTAAACCTTATTGACATTTTTACAGAAAAACTGCTGAATAAAGAAACCTATCACCTCGACTTGTTTTTTGATGATAAATGGCATGGTAAACGCAATATTGAAAGCTATGGTCACGACATAGAGGCAAGTTGGCTTCTACATGAAACAGCCTTGGTGCTCGGTGATGAGCAAGTCATTAAAAACATAGAGCCAATTATTCGTCGCATAGCCAAGGCTTCTGACGAAGGGTTGCGCCCTGATGGCAGTATGATTTACGAGCATTGGAAAGATAATAATACCTATGATCTTCAGCGTCAGTGGTGGGTACAATGTGAAAGCGTCATCGGACATATTGATCTTTATCAGTATTTTCATGATGAAGAGGCTTTAGTTAACACTAAAAAATGTTGGGATTATATACAAAACAATCTTGTTGACAAAGAAAATGGCGAATGGTATTGGGCAATACTCGACGATGGAACAACAAACCATATTGATGATAAGGCTGGCTTTTGGAAGTGCCCATATCATAATAGTCGAATGTGCTTAGAATTGTTGGAAAGAGTTTTTAGTTAATGAGTTTGTGACTTTTTTAAGTTTTTTAATTCTCCCTCCTTTTAAGGAGGGTCGGGGAGAATCTTATATTACAAACTCACAAACTAATATTGTATTTTTTTATATTTTCCTATTCTAATACCAAATAAATTGCTATCTTTGCATCGCAAAATTGCATAATATATAATAACGTTATAATTTTTTATGAGTTTTTTTACATTGTTTATTACCGTATTGCTCACGGCGGTAGTTTTGGTAGTCGGCGCTTTTGTCGTTGCTAAACTTATCGGTCCTCGTTCTTACAATCCGGTAAAAGGTGAGCCTTTTGAGTGTGGTATTCCTACACGCGGAAGCAGTTGGATGCCTCTGCATGTTGGTTACTATCTCTTTGCTATCCTTTTCCTGATGTTCGACATCGAGACTGTTTTCCTGTATCCATGGGCAGTAGTAGTTAAGCAGTTTGGACCACTTGCTCTTATCAGCATTGGTTTCTTTCTGGTGGTATTGGTATTAGGCCTTGCTTATGCATGGCGGAAAGGAGCGTTGGAATGGAAGTAAGAAAACCACACATCAAGAGTATTCCTTACGACGAGTTTAAGGATAATAAAACTCTCGAGAACATTGCCAACGAACTTAATGAAGGTGGAGTAAACGTAGTTCTCGGTAGTCTTGATCAGGCTATCAACTGGGGACGAAGCAACTCGCTGTGGTCACTCACTTTCGGTACTTCATGCTGTGGTATCGAGTTTATGGCTGTAGGTTGTGCACGTTATGACTTCTCACGTTTTGGTTTCGAGGTTACTCGTAACTCTGCACGTCAGGCCGACCTCATCATGTGTGCTGGTACCATTACCAACAAGATGGCGCCTGTTTTTAAGCGTCTTTATGATGAAATGGCCGAGCCTAAGTATGTTGTTGCTGTAGGTGGATGTACCATCTCAGGTGGCCCTTTCAAGAAGAGCTACAATGTAGTGCGCGGTATTGACGAGCTTGTCCCTGTTGATGTTTATATCCCTGGTTGTCCTCCACGTCCAGAGGCAATTCTTTACGGTATGATGCAGTTGCAGCGTAAGGTAAAGGTTGAGAAGTTCTTTGGTGGTGCTAATCATAAGATGACAGCAGAGGAAAAGGCAGAGAGTATGAAGCTCGGTGGTCTCCATGGTCTTTCTAACGAGAACTTCTCAGGTGAGAAGATTGGTAACAAGAAACCAATCATGGTAACAGGTGCTCCAACAAAGGAACAGGTAGAGGCTTTGGCTGAAGAGCTTGCTCAACTCAACGAAAGCGAACAGAATGTAAATAAATAAGGTACGAGAAAATGAAATTAGAAAATATTGAATTCGGTTTTGACAACTTCCTCGCAGAGATGAAGAAGTTGAAGAATGAGAAGCATTTCGACTATCTTATTACCATTATTGGTGAGGACTTCGGTGAAGAAGAAGGCCTGGGATGTATCTACATTCTTGAAAATACACAGACACACGAGCGAATCAGCGTTAAGCAGCTTGCAAAGAAAGTAGGTGAGGATTATGTAATCCCATCTATTTATCATGTTTGGGCAGACGTAAACCTTCTTGAGCGCGAGGTATTTGATTTCTTCGGTATCAAGTTCTTGGGTCACCCAGATATGCGTCGTCTGTTTATGCGTAATGATTTTGAGGGCTATCCTCTTCGTAAGGACTTCGATATGAGTCCTGAGAAGAACAAGTTCCCAATGACTGACGAACCAGAATCAGACTGGACTTCAGAGTGGAACCTCACAGAGGATGGTAAACTTGTAGAAACAAAGCATCGTCTCTTCGATGAAGACGATTACGTTATAAACTTCGGTCCTAACCACCCATCAATGCACGGTGTGCTCCGTTTGCAGACAGTTGTTGATGGTGAGACAGTAAAGCATATCTATCCACATCTTGGCTACATCCATCGTGGTCTTGAGAAGATGATGGAGAATATGACCTATCCACAGACTTTGGCTTTGACCGATCGTTTGAACTATCTTTGCGCTATGCATCATCGTCACGCTCTTGTAGGCGTTATTGAGGAGGCTCTTGGTGTAGAACTTAATGATCGCATCAAGTACATTCGTACAATCATGGATGAGCTTCAGCGTATTGATAACCACTTGTTGTTCCTTGGTACATGTGCACAGGACCTCTCAGCTTTGACAGCGTTCCTTTACTGCATGCGTGACCGTGAACATTTGCTCAACGTTATGGAGGAAACAACTGGTGGCCGTCTTATCCAGAACTATTATAGAATAGGTGGTTTGCAGGATGATATCGATCCAAACTTCGTAGAGAACGTTAAGGCATTCTGCAAGTACATGCGTCCAATGGTTCAGGAATACCTCGATGTCTTTGGTGATAATGTTATTACTCATAAGCGTCTTGAGGGTTGTGGTTACATGAACCTTGAGGATTGTATCAACTATGGTGTTACAGGTCCTGCTGGTCGTGCAGCTGGTTGGCATAACGATGTTCGTAAGAATCATCCTTACGACATGTATGACAAGGTAGAGTGGAAGGAAATCACAGGTACAGGTGCTGACTCTATGGAGCGTTATATGATTCACATCAACGAGATTTATCAGAGTCTCAATATCATTGAGCAGCTTATTGATAATATCCCAGAAGGTGAGTATTATATCAAGCAGAAGCCAATCATCAAACTTCCTGAGGGACAGTGGTGGTTCTCTGTTGAAGGTGGTGCCGGCGAGTTCGGTGTTTACCTCGAGAGTCGTGGTGATAAGAGTCCTTATCGTGTTAAGATGCGCCCAATGGGTCTTACCCTTGCTGCTGCATTCGACAAGATGCTTAAGGGACAGAAGATTGCTGACCTTGTAGCAACAGGTGCTTCTATCGACTTCGTAATTCCTGATTTGGATCGTTAATTTTAAAATTATAAATCAATTATGTTTGATTTTTCTATAGTTACACAATGGTTTGACAGTCTTCTTCGTCAGACTCTCGGTTTGGGAGATTTCTGGTCAATCCTCATTGAATGTGTTGTTGTAGGTGCTATTGTGCTCACACTCTATGCCCTCATCGCCATGTTCATGATTTTCTTTGAGCGTAAGGTCTGCGCCTACTTCCAGTGTCGTCTTGGCCCTATGCGTGTAGGTCCTTGGGGTATCTTCCAGGTTATGGCCGACGTTCTCAAGATGTTGATCAAAGAGATCTTCGGTGTTGATCGTTCAGACAAGATGCTCTATGCACTTGCTCCATTGCTCACCATCGTTGCTTCTGTTGGCACATTCTCTTTCCTTCCTTGGAACAAGGGTGCTGCCGTTCTCGACTTCAATGTCGGCATCTTCATGGTAACAGCCATCAGCTCTATTGGTGTTCTTGGTGTTGTCCTTGCAGGATGGGGTAGTAACAATAAGTATTCTGTAGTATCAGCTATGCGTGGTGCAGTACAGATGGTTTCTTACGAGATGTCTCTCGGTCTTTGTCTCATCACAGCTGTTGTGCTTTGTGGCAGTATGCAGCTCAGCGACATCGTTACCGCTCAGACAGGTCCTTGGAACTGGCTCATCATTCAGGGCCACATCCCAGCAATCATCGCTTTCTTTGTATTCCTTATTGCTGGTAATGCAGAAGCAAACCGTGGTCCTTTCGACCTTGCCGAGGCAGAGAGTGAGCTTACTGCTGGTTACCACACTGAGTATTCTGGTATGGGCTTTGGTTATTTCTATCTTGCAGAGTACCTTAACCTTGTTGTTATCTCAGGTCTTGCTGCAACCGTATTCCTTGGTGGTTGGGCACCTCTTAACATTGGTATTGAGGCATTCGACAACATCATGAATCTTATTCCTGGTTTTGTTTGGATGGCAGGAAAGACCCTTCTTATTGTATGGGTTCTTATGTGGGTACGTTGGACATTCCCACGTCTTCGTATCGACCAGATTCTGCAGCTTGAGTGGAAATATCTCATGCCTCTGATGCTTATCACATTGGTTGCTATGACTGCTTGTGTAGCATTCGGTTTAACATTCTAAAATAAAAGAAATAATAATATGTCAAATTCATATTTCGGTGAAATTGGAGCTGCTGTAAAGACTCTTGCAACAGGTTTGAAGATTACCATGAAGGAATACTTCACACCAAAGAGCACTGAGCAGTATCCAGAAAACCGCAAAACAACACTTCATGTAGCTAAGCGCCACCGTGGACGTCTTGTATTCAAGCGTGTTACCGAAGAAGACCTGCAGGATGCTAAGATTCAGGCACGTGGTCTTAAGGTTGGCGACTATAAGTGTACAGCTTGTACAATGTGTGAGAAGTCTTGTCCTAACGACACCATTCGCATCACAGCTCACATGGAAACACTTGAGGATGGCAAAAAGAAAAAGGTTCTCGACGATTATCTCTATGATCTCGGTGACTGTATGTTCTGTCAACTCTGTGTTAATGCTTGTAACTTCGATGCTATCGAATTTACAAACGATTTCGAGAATTCTGTATTCGATCGTTCACAGCTTGAACTCCATCTTGACAAAGAGGTTTATGAGGGCGGTAGTCTTCCTAACCTTATCAATGGTGGTGCTCCACTGACAATCGGTAAGTTTAATACAAAAACCAAGTAATCGGTTATGGCAAATTTAGTAATGTTTATCATCTTGGCTGTAGTCATTCTTGGTTCAGCCGTGATGTGTGTGATGACTAAGAGCATCATGCGTGCAGCTACATTCTTGCTGTTCGTGCTCTTTGGAGTTGCAGGCATCTATTTCCTGCTCGACTACACTTTCCTTGGTGCAGCTCAGATTTCAGTTTATGCTGGTGGTATCACAGTAATGTATATGTTTGCTATCCAGCTTGTTAACAAGCATGCTCTTCAGAATCTCGTAGAACGTTTCAAGGGTTCACGTGTTTGTCAGGGCGTTATCGTTTCTGTGCTTGGCCTTGTAGTAGTAGGTGCAGTATTAATTAAGAATTCATTCATTAACAATGCCGCTCAGTTGGCTGATGTTGAGGTACCAATGCAGCAGATTGGTGAGGCTCTCGTAGGTAGCGAAAAGTATGGTTATGTGCTTCCATTCGAGTTCATCTCTCTCTTCTTGTTGGCATGTATCGTTGGTGGCATCATGATTGCAAGAAAGGAGGACAACAAATGATTCCTGTAGAATATTTTATCGCCCTTAGCACTATGTTGTTCTTCTTGGGTGTATTCGGTTTCGTTACACGTCGTAACCTTGTTGCAATGCTTATCTCTATTGAGCTTGTGTTGAACTCTGTCGATCTTAACTTCGCAGTTTTCAATCGTATGCTCTTCCCTGGACAGATGGAGGGAATGTTCTTCACCTTGTTCTCTATTGGAGTAAGTGCTGCCGAAACAGCCGTTGCATTGGCTATTATTATTAATGTTTACCGCAACTATCACAGTGATCAGGTGAACAGTATTGAAAACATGAAATTCTAAAAACAATGGAATACAGTTATTCATTTTTAATACTTCTTCTGCCTTTCCTGAGCTTCTTAGTGCTCGGTCTCTGTGGTATGAAGATGAAAGAGAAAGTAGCTTTCACCATTGGTACTACCGTTCTCGGCACACTATGGCTTCTTTCTCTCTATACAGCCTATGAGTATTTCTTCGCTATAGGAAGAGATGCTGCTACAGGCCTGTATCCTACAGTCACAGCATTCGACTTCACATGGCTCGACTTTGGTAAGGCTCCTCTTTTCGGTACAGAGTTGACATTCAACCTCGGTTTCCGTCTTACTCCTATCAGCGTGATGATGCTTGTTGTAATTACAACAGTAAGCACAATGGTGCATATCTATTCTCTTGGCTATATGGCTGAGCGCGATGAGCACTACGAGGTAGAGGGCTACGAGAAAGGTTTCCAGCGTTTCTATGCTTTCCTTTCTCTCTTCACCATGTCTATGTTAGGTCTTGTTGTTGCTACCAACATTTTCCAGATGTATATGTTCTGGGAGCTTGTAGGTGTTTGCTCTTACCTGCTCATCGGCTTCTACTATCCAAAGCATGCTGCCGTACACGCTTCTAAGAAGGCATTCATCGTAACACGTTTTGCCGATTTGTTCTTCCTTATCGGTATTCTGTTCTATAGCTTCTATGTAGGTACTTTCAACTTCGACTTGAATGCCGATCCAACAATCGCAGATCGTTTGCCTATGGCAGCATCAATACTTCCAGTGGCTCTCTTCTTGATGTTCATTGGTGGTGCTGGTAAGTCAGCAATGTTCCCTCTCCACATCTGGTTGCCAGATGCTATGGAAGGTCCAACACCTGTATCAGCTCTTATTCATGCTGCAACTATGGTTGTTGCTGGTGTATTCCAGGTTGCTTCATTGATGCCTATTTGGTTGAAGTATGCTCCTGAAACTTTGCATTACGTTGCTTACATTGCTGCCTTCACTGCTTTCTATGCAGCAGCTGTAGCTTGTACTCAGCGTGATATCAAGCGTGGTCTTGCTTTCTCTACCATCTCTCAGATTGCCTATATGCTTGTGGCACTTGGTGTTTGCACAGCTATGGAAGGCGAGGGTAGTGTAGGTTATATGGCAGCCATGTTCCACCTCTTCACACATGCAATGTTCAAGGCTCTGTTGTTCCTTTGCTCTGGTGCTATCATCGTTATCATCGGCAGCAACTTCAAGGACTATATGGGCGGACTTCATAAGTACATGCCAATCACTAACTGGTGTTTCTTCTTGGCATGTCTTTGTATCTCAGGTATTCCACCTTTCTCTGGTTTCTTCTCTAAGGATGAGATCGTAGCAGCTTGTTTCCATTTCTCTCCAGCCCTTGGTTGGTTCATGACATTGGTATCAGGTATGACAGCATTCTATATGTTCCGTCTCTATTACGTAATCTTCTGGGGTAAGTCATACTATGAGGCAGATCCTGAGAATCGTCGTAAGCCACAGGAAGTTCCTGCTATCATGTGGGGACCACTTGTGTTCCTCTGTATTGTAGGTTGTCTTTGCGGTCTTATTCCTTTTGGTCACTTCGTGTCTCTCGATGGTGCAGCCGAGGATATCGCAATCCAGACATTTGCTATCTGGACATGGCCTTCAGTAGCTTGGGTTTCAATTGTTGTTGCTCTTGTAGGTATCGGTTTGTCAACCTGGATGTATAAGAGTGGTGAGAATCCTGTTCCAGATATGCTTAAGCGCAAGATGCCTAAGCTTCATGAAGCAGCACTCCAGCGTTTCTATATCGACAACGCATGGCAGTTCTTCACCCATAAGATTGTGTTCCGTTGCTTCTCTATGCCTATAGCATGGTTCGATCGTCACGTTATCGACGGTACTTTCAACTTTGCAGCATGGGGTACTCAGGAAGCTGGCGAGACTCTTCGTCCATGGCAGAGTGGTGATGTTCGTTCTTACGCATCATGGTTCCTCATGGGTACTGTAGCTCTCACCGTATTCCTGCTTTGCATCTTATTATAATTTCAACATTTGAATATTACAAAATGAGTATATTAACATTATTCGTCGTAATCCCACTGCTGATGCTTGTTGGTCTTTGGCTTTCAAAGAACGACAATCAGGTTCGTGGTGTGATGGTAGTTGGTGCCAGCTGTTTGCTTGGTCTTGCTATCTGGCTTACCATCGCTTTCGTTCAGATGCGCAATGCAGGCAATACCGACCAGATGCTTTTTGCTTACAGCATTCCATGGTTTGCTCCTCTGAACATTTGTTATAGTGTAGGTGTCGATGGCATATCAGTAGTAATGATTCTTCTGAGTGCAGTAATCGTTTTCACCGGTACATTTGCTTCATGGCAGCTTGAGCCAATGAAGAAGGAATACTTCCTTTGGTTTGTTCTTCTTAGCATTGGTGTATTTGGCTTCTTCATCTCAGTAGATATGTTCACCATGTTCATGTTCTATGAGGTTGCTCTTATCCCAATGTATCTGCTTATTGGTGTATGGGGTACAGGAGCAAAGGAATATTCTGCTATGAAGCTTACTCTCATGCTCATGGGTGGTTCTGCACTTTTGATCATTGGTATTCTTGGTATCTACTACTTCAGTGGTGCTACCACAATGAATGTCAATGCCATTGCAGCTCTTCATAATATCCCTGTTCACATTCAGAAGGTATTCTTCCCATTCATCTTCATTGGATTCGGTATCCTCGGAGCTTTGTTCCCATTCCATACATGGTCTCCTGACGGTCACGCTTCTGCGCCTACAGCAGTATCTATGCTTCACGCAGGTGTATTGATGAAGCTTGGTGGTTACGGTTGTTTCCGTATTGCTATGTACTTGTTGCCTGAGGCTGCTCAGCAGCTTTCTTGGATATTCCTTATCCTCACAACATGTTCAGTAGTATATGGTGCGCTTTCTGCTTGTGTACAGACAGACCTTAAGTATATCAATGCTTACTCTTCAGTTTCACACTGTGGTATGGTGTTGTTTGCTCTTCTTATGATGACTCAGACTGCTATCACAGGTGCTGTGCTTCAGATGCTTTCACACGGTTTGATGACAGCTCTCTTCTTCGCATGTATTGGTATGATCTATCACCGCGCAGGTACACGTGATGTACGCTATCTTGGTGGTTTGATGAAGATCATCCCATTCCTCTCAGTATCATACGTTGTTGCTGGTCTTGCTAACCTCGGTTTGCCAGGTTTCTCTGGTTTCGTTGCCGAGATGACCATCTTCGTAGGTTCTTTCGAGAATGGCGATACCTTCCATCGTGTATGTACCATCATCGCAACAACCTCTATTGTAGTAACAGCTGTTTACATCCTTCGTGTTGTAGGTAAGATTCTTTTTCAGAAAGTACCAAATCCAAAGTTCTACGAACTTCACGATGCAACATGGGATGAGCGCTTCGCTATCGGTGGTTTGATTTTCTGTGTAGCAGGTTTGGGTATGTTCCCACTCTTCTTCCAGAATGTTATTGTTGACGCCGTAGCACCAATCATTGGTCATATTTTGAACCCTGCTACTGTAGCAGCTCTGTAATGTAAGATTAAAAATAAAGATTAGAAATTATGAATATCGATTATAGTCAATTTCTCAATATGATACCAGAAGTATCTTTGACAGCACTTCTGCTTATCGTCTTCATTGCAGACTTCTTTACCGCCACAAAACCTGGCGATGCACCACGCAAGTGGTTCAATCCTCTTGTCTGCGTTTTGCTTACTGCACATCTGTTGCTTAACATAGGCACTCCTGAGGCAGCCACCACATTCGGTGGTATGTACTACACAAATGCTGCAGTAGGTGTTATCAAGACTATCCTTGCCTTCGGTACTCTCATAGTACTTATTCAGAGTCGTGAGTGGATGCTCCGTGAGGACACCTCTTTCAAAGAAGGTGAGTTCTATCTTCTTGTCATCTCAACCCTCCTTGGTATGAACGTAATGGTAAGTGCTAACCACTTCCTCTTGTTCTTCCTTGGTCTTGAAATGGCATCAGTACCAATGGCATGTCTTGTTGGTCTTGACAAGTATCGTCACAACAGCGCTGAGGCAGCCGCTAAGTTCATCCTTACCGCTACATTCTCAAGTGGTGTAATGCTTTTCGGTATTAGCTTCATCTATGGTGCTACAGGTACTCTTTATTTCGAAGATGTAGTAACACGTCTTGAGGCAACACCTATGGTAATCATGGGTATGGTGTTCTTCTTCAGCGGACTTGGTTTCAAGATTTCTCTCGTACCATTCCACTTCTGGACAGCCGACACCTATCAGGGTGCTCCTACTACCGTTACAGGTTATCTTAGCGTTGTTTCTAAGGGTGCAGCAGCATTCACACTTGCAGCAATCCTTATGAAGGTGTTCGCACCAGTAACCGAGTACTGGCAGTATTTGCTCTTCGTAGTTGTTGTATTGTCAATCACCATCGCCAACCTCTTTGCAATCCGTCAGAGCGATCTGAAGCGTTTCATGGCATTCAGTTCAATCTCACAGGCAGGTTACATCGTTTTGGCTATCGTTGGCAACAACACTATGAGTGTTACAGCACTTAGCTTCTATGTACTTATCTACATCGTGGCTAACATGTCTGTGTTCACAGTGATTAGTGCTGTTGAGGAGCATAACAATGGTACTGTTGAAATCAACAGCTACAACGGACTTTATAACACCAACCCACGCCTTGCCTTCCTTCTCACACTTGCACTCTTCTCGCTTGGTGGTATTCCACCATTTGCAGGTATGTTCAGCAAGTTCTTCGTGTTCATGGCAGCAGTAAAGGGTATGAGTATAGATTCAGGCATTGGTGCACTGTCTTATTCAGTAGTATTCATTGCTTTGGTAAATACCGTTATCTCACTCTACTACTATCTGCTCATCGTGAAGGCAATGTTTATCAAGCACAACGATGCTCCACTTCCTACTTTCCGTAGCAATGTGAGCACTCGTCTTGCTCTTGCCATCTGCACAGCAGGTATCATCCTCTTTGGTTTCTGCAGTGTAGTATATGGTTGGATTGATGCTGCGTCAGCAGCATTGTAAAGACCCTACCCAGCCTCCCCTCGTGAGGGGAGGAGAGCTAAATGAAAAATGATAAATCTGCGCGGCTATGCCGCTAAATGATAAATGAAAAATGAAAAATGATAAAGAAGCGCACAGCGCTTTTAATCTTTCCATTTTCAATATTTCAATATTTTCATTTTTTTGGGGGGAAGGAGAACTAACAGAAAAAGTTAGAATTATAATATCAAAGCCCTTACAGATTTTCTCTGTAAGGGCTTTTTGATGAATTATCGGATTTATCGGAATAATCAGAGTAATCGGAAAATTCAGAATACTCGGAATATTCTGAAAACTCAGAATAATCTCTCCCTCTCCCTCGGAGAGGGTCGGGGAGAGGTTTTAAAAATCACTTGATTTAGGTATTGTAGGTAATTTATTATTTTGCGACCTTTGCACCAGAATTATTAGCTTTTAAATAATGCAAGTCGTAAAGGATAATACACGAAAACTATTACTGAACACCGCTCGAAAAGCGTTCCTCCAAAAAGGCTATAAAGCAGTGTCTATGCGTGAGATTTCAAAATTGTCGGGCATAGGCTTAAGCAATATATATAACTATTTCAGCAGCAAAGACGAACTGCTCACAGTTGTTCTTCGTCCTTTGCTGAATGAGATGGATAGAATGTTGGAAAGACATAACAAGCCTGGTGGCTTATCTCTCGATATCTTTACATCAGAAGATTATATCCGTGGTTCTTTGAACGAGATAATGAGGATAGTTACCAATTATCATCAAGAAATTAAACTGCTCTTTCTATATTCACAGAGTTCAATGTATCAGGATTATCTTGAAAAGTGGATTGACAGATGCACAGAGAAGAGTGTTGAGTATATGGATGAAATGAAGAGATTGCATCCAGAACTGAATACCGATATATCACGTTTCTTTTTGCGATATACATCGTCTTGTTGGATTGATATGATGAAAGAAACAGCTCTGCACGAGGAACTGTCTCACGAGGAAACAGAACGTTTCCTCAATGAGTATGTAAGATATGTAACTGGAGGATGGAAAAAACTAATGAACGTAGAATAATAAAAATCATGGGTAAAGGTATGATATTTAAAATTAGAGTCGCTCTTTCAAGAGCGGCTCTTTTTTTTGTTGCAGAACGAAACGAACGAATGTTCTCTTTTGTCCCTCACTAACTCATAAACTTACCGACTCATAAACTCAAGAACTAATGAACACTCATAAACTATAAAACTCAAAAACTTACAAATATATGAAACAATTATTTCAAATTTTCCTTTCAGTAATTATGCTTACGGGTGTTGGCATTACAGGCGCTGTGGCTGCCGAAACACCCAATGCACATATAGAGGGAGTGGTTATAGATGCAGCAAGTAAAGAACCGCTTTCTGGTGCAACACTCTTTATTGAAGAGCTGAAGAAAACAGTTCTCACTGATGCCAATGGCGAATACTCCGTGCCTGATATTCCTGTGGGCACTTACACTATCACCATTAACTACGTTGGTTACACAAGTAAGACACAGAAGATCAGTGTAAGTGCTGATAACGATAAAAAGTCGATAATACGGCTTACAGCACAATCGCAATCGCTTAAAGAAGTTGTTGTAACAGCAAAGAGCGAGGCACGAAAGATACGTGAGCAGGCTATGCCAGTAACGGTCATCAGTATGAAGCAACTGCAGGGTACTGTCGGCAATGTGCAAGACATTCTTGCCAAGACCGTTGGTGTTGCTATTCGTTCTACTGGTGGTGTTGGTAGTGCCTCAAGATTATCGTTGCGTGGACTTGAGGGCAAGCGCATTGGTTTGTTCCTTGATGAAACACCAATGAACGATCAATCAGATTATGTTGATCTTAACGACATTCCTCTTGACATGATCGACCGCATCGAAATATACAAAGGTATTGTGCCTGCTAAGTTTGGTGGCTCATCAATGGGTGGAGCCGTAAATATTGTCTTAAAGGAATATCCCGACCGTTATGCCGATATTAGTTGTTCTCTTGAGTCGTTCAACAGCAATAAGGTTCAAGCCGTGTTGAAGCGTCATCTTAAAGATGCTGGTTTGGTCTTTGGTGTTGGTGGTGGCTACACCTATGCAGGCAACAACTACACAATGGAATCGCCTTATGTGAAAGGTTTAAAGATAAAACGCGACCACGATACATATAAGAAAATCCTTTGTGGTGGAAGCCTAAAGGCATATAAATGGTGGTTCGATGAAGTAGAGTTCGAACCAACATATATCGACACATATAAAGACATACAAGGTGTAGAAACTGATATTCGTCAGGCACATTCCCGTTCACGTGTGTATGGTGCTATCAACAAACTGAAGAAAGACAATTTTCTTTTAGAGGGTTTAGACTTCGATATGTCAACAGCCGTTGCTTATACACAATACCAGCTTATAGACACAGCAAAAGTATGGTACGACTGGAATGGTAACAGCTATCCTTCTTCATCGCCTTATGGAGGAGAGCTCGAAACACGTTATGCTTCACAGTCAGATAATCATAAGTTTACATTGCTCAATAAGCTCAATCTCGAATATCTAATCACCAAGAACCATTCTTTGAGTTTCAATTCAGTATTCACAATGGCTAATGGAGACCCCTCTGATCCACTCAAAGAGAAGAGTATAGGTAAGAAAGTTGATTTCCATTCTCGAATGAGAAGTTGGGTAGGGGGCTTGTCTTATGATTACCGCACCACCAACGATAAGTTCCTGAACTCATTGACTACTCGTTTCTATTGGTATTCAATGAAGACAAAATACCAAAACATATATATCAATACACCAGTTGAAGATATAAAGCTAAACAAAACGAGTATAGGCTTCAGTGAAGCCATGCGCTATCGTTTCACTCCTGCTTTCATGGCAAAGTTGTCGGGCGGTTACGATGTGCGCATCCCTACAGAAACAGAGTTGCTTGGCGATGGTTATACCGTTTCGCCTTCAGAACAACTGCTGCCAGAGCGTAATCTCAGCTTTAATGCAGGATTGTTATACGATCTCACAGGCAAACACCCAAGTAACCTTCAGATAGAGCTTAGTGGCTATTACATGTATCTTAAAGACATGATTCGCTTCACAGCAGGAATCCTTGGTGCACAATATCAGAACTTCGGAGAGATGCGCACATTAGGTGTAGAGTTCGAGATTAAGGCAGATATGTTTCCTTTCCTTTACGGCTATCTCAATGCCACCTATCAGGATATGAGAGATACACGTGAATATGGTGACGGCTCAAATATTGCCAACCCAACAAAGAACATGCGAATACCTAATATCCCTTATCTCATGGCAAATGCAGGACTTGAATTCCATAAAGAAAACCTCTTTGGCGGTAAGGGACAGAACACACGACTCTTTGCCGACCTCTCGTTTATTGATGAATATTACTATGACTTCGAGGTAACAGAAAATGCCAAGCGTAGAATTCCAAGAAGCACCACTCTTGACCTCGGATTCGAACATAGCTTTATGAATCAGCGACTCTTTATTTCAGGAAAAGTAAAAAACATAACTGATGCCAAAGTAATATCCGAGTTCAACCGCCCACTTCCTGGTCGCAGCTTAGGTATGAAAATAAGATATATTTTTAAATAATTAACAACAAAAAGATGAAAGTAAGTATTAAAAACTGGCAAGTACTTGCCATGAGTGTAATGGTGGCTTTAGCCACGTCATGTGACAGTAACAACAACGATAATCCTTCTACCGAGGAAGTCCTTGGTGGCGAAGGAAATATCCTGCTGGAAACAACCCTGAAGAATATTGATGGCGCAAGCGGTCAGACATATCTTCAGCAGATTTCTGAACTCTCAGGAACACTTGATTTAAGCAAGGGTATTCAAACAGGTTTCAGTTCAACTCTTTCCATCGTAGGCAATGATGTGTACCTCTTTCCAGAAACAGGCACAACTGGCAAGCAATGTATTTATAAGTATCAGCACACAGCCAAAGGAATAAAGCATGTTGGCGAGATGCAGATAATCCCTAATTCCTCACCATATAACCTTGTGCAGGTGTCTGCAACCAAAGCCTATGTACCACTCTACAATTTAGGAAAGGTAATGATCATCAATCCAACTACAATGCAGCAGACAGGCGAGATCGACCTTACCCCTTATGCACACGGTGACAATAGTGCCGACCCGGCAGCAGGTTTGATTCGTGATGGCTATTTCTATCTTGCATTAGATCAGATAGGTGCTAACTGGATGCCTTACGACGACTATCGCCAGATAGATGTTGCAGTCATTGATATCAACACAGACAAAGTAGTAAAGATAGCATCAGAGAAAGAAACAGCACTTTGCTTCCCTACACGTCCTCATCTGAAGGATATGATATTCCAGAACGAACAAAACGACATCTATATAGCATGTGCTGGTTATTTTGGTTACAACCCAGAGTATGTAAAGACTGGATTCGTATGCATCCCAGCAGGAAGTCAGTCTTTCGATGCCAGCAAGACATGGGATATAAGCAAGACATCTATCGAAGGATGCCCTTATAAGGCTGTTTCAATCTATAACTGCAAGTATCTTGGCAACAGCAAAGTGGCGGCATATGTTGGTGTAATGGAACTGATGACCGACAATCCATATACTGCCCGCAACTCATTGCCAGTAATCATTGATCTTAAGAACAAGACAATAAAGAAGATAGAAGGCATTCCATATACCGATGGACATAGTGTAGCAATAGAATGCCATAATGGTGAAGTCTATTTCTCTTCATACGGAGTAAATGCAGCCGGCATCTTTGCCTATAACCCAACAACAGAAACAGTAAAGCAGGTTCTTAGCTCAACTGGCAACATCGCATTTTTCCATTTCTTTGAGTAGGAAACAACCTCTCATCCAGCTCTCCTCTGCGACAAAAATGCAGGGGAGGGCATTTTTTTTGTTCCAAACGGAAGTATTTGGGCTTTTCGGAAGAAAAAATAACTATAATTTTAATTTACAAGGCCTTTACCTCTTGACACGTATTGTTTTCATGTGTATATTTGTGATATAAAAAGAGACAATAGATTTGTTTCGCTATTATATATTAGATTATAATATTGGTTAATTTCATTTATTTAGGTTATTCGTGGTTATTCGCATTTTTTTGGGTTAATTTTTATTTTCGCTTTTTTACATGAAAATCTTTAATGATTATAAATCCAGAAGGGGCTGCTGAGAAGCAAACCCCTTCTTTTTTGGGGGTCACTCGCAAAATCCTGTGTTGAAATTTTAAATATATTCTGTATAATATTCATAATCAAAAGAAAATGAAGATGATAAGAGCATTCTGCTCTTTTAATGATTTAAGTTTTCAACAGCCTGCATCATAAACTCATTAGGCTAAAGCCTATCATCTTCTTAGAAAATAGGGCGCTTTGCGCCAAAATTGCCTTCGGCATAAAATTTATCATATAGTAACTTATTTTATACGCGTTAGCGTAATTTTAGCAGCTTTGCTGCATTTTCGAAAGAGAGCAAGCCCACGTAGTGGGGATGGACTTGTATACAATCTTGTTAAATGCTTGTATTTATAAAAGAGTGTATATCAAGTACATCATAAGACTCATCTGAGTCTTTGCTCTCTATTTTCCTTAAATAAATTGAATAATTCAATAATTGCCCGTAGGGCAACTAATTACCTCCTTCGTCTTTATGCTTGCACCGGCAAGCCGACAGCAAGCACTCAGTCGATGATTACTTCGTAATTCCACATTAAATTTGTACCTTTGCATCGAAAATCAAAACAATAATACATTATGGAAGTAATACAGAGTTTTACAATCGATCATACAAAGTTGAAACCAGGTATTTATGTATCAAGAAAAGACAAGGGTTTCACAACATTCGACCTTCGCATCACAGAGCCTAACAAAGAGCCAGCTGTTGCACCTGCAGCCATGCACAGCCTTGAGCATCTTATGGCTACATGGTTTCGCAATTCATCAGCTAAGGACAATGTAGTGTATGTAGGTCCTATGGGATGCCTCACAGGTATGTATGTAGTTATGACAGGCGAATATACTGTTCAGGATATGCGTGAACTCACTATTCAGTGTCTTGAATGGATACTCACGCAGACAGAAGTGCCAGCAACCAAACCTGAAGCATGTGGTAACTATCTCCTTCACGACCTGCCAATGTGCCTGTGGGAGAGCAAACGCTATTTAGAACGTCTTAAAAACGATTTCCATTGCGAATACGCAAAACTCAAGATAACCCTTGACGACGGCAAAGTATTTGCTGACGCATAGGCTGGTCCAAGAATGATTATCTATTCACCAATAGAGGCATTACGCCACCTTTTAAGCGCACGCCGTTGGCGTGCTAAATGATAAATGATAAATGATAAAATAAAGGCTCTTGCAGAATTTCTGCGAGAGCCTTTAATCTTTATTTCGGTTCAATCTTCATTATTACTTAGTGTTTCTTGCAATGCGTTGTGCTTGCAGTCTCTTGAATTGATTCAAGCACTCTTTGTGAGATAGTTTCAGCTTGCTCCAAGATGTCACAGATTGAATCTTTATCGAATTTATCTTTTTGTGATAATCGTTGAGAATTGTTTCCATCCATTTTCCTTTCTTTATAACAATATTGCAAAGATAGGCATTTTTAGCTAATCACAACAAAGCTAATGATAAATCTTTTATGGACATGGCTGCTTTGGAATGGTTGGCTAAATAAAAAAGAAAGAGGATGCGCTATGTGTAGGCGCATCCTCAGGTGTTAAATAAAAAATTAGGCTATGAGTTAAAGCCTATCTGCAGCTTGTATAATACGAGCTGCAATATCATGAAGAGCACTTTTCAATTTTTCGCGGTCGATATCGTTGAAATCGTCCTCCACTCCGTTGTTCATGCCACTAAATTTGTGATAGAGCCATGAGCGAGATTTGCCGAAATAATTCTTAGCAAGATATGCCCAGTTGATTTCCTCATATACGTCTGCCAATACCTGGCGTACTGTTACTCTTTGCTGTTTTGCTTCCATTTTTATATATCTTGTTGTGTCCTCCCCGAAGGGGTTGTTTGCAATAATGCAAAGATAGGCATTTTTTCTGTATTATTGCAAGTCATAAGCTTGTTATTACTATATCATAGCCATACTGTAACTATACTACAACTATACTCTAACAAGGCTAAGAGTTCGATTGAAGACCGTTTGAAGTTCGTTTGTTGTTCGTTAAACAAACGGACAACAAACGGACAACAAACGAACAACAAACGGACAACAGACGGAGGAAGGGTATAGTTATAGTATGGTTGTAGTATGGGTAGGGTATAGGTAATAGGAGTTTGCTTTGTCATTTAGCAGAAGCATATTCGTAATTACCTCCTTCGTCTTTATGCTTGCACCGGCAAGCCGACAGCAAGCACTCAGTCGATGATTACTCATTATTAATTACTCATTATTCATTCGAATTAATAATTCGTAATTCCACATTAAATTAGTATCTTTGCACATGATATGGAAACAGAGAAACTTTGGAATGGAAATTATAACAAGGTGATGGTAACTAATTTCTGTCTGTTCTTCTCGTTTTATCTGCTTACGCCTCTGTTGCCGATATATATGGCTGAGACGTTTCACTCGACGAAGGATATGATAGGATTGGTGCTTAGTGGCTATACTCTTGTGGCGCTGCTCATTCGTCCGTTCAGCGGGTTCTTCGTGGATTCGTTTCCACGAAAGAGGGTGCTGTTAGTGGTGCTGTTTTTATATTTCTTGTGCTTTGCGGGTTATTTAGCTGCTGGCTCTGTGGTGTTGTTTGCTATTGTGAGAACATTGCATGGTGGTCCGTTTGGTGCTTCTACGGTGGCTAACTCTACGGTGGCTATTGATGTGTTGCCGTCGTCAAGGCGTAATGAGGGTATTGGCTTTTATGGCATAAGTAATAATCTTGGTTCGGCAATAGCGCCTTCGGTGGGTATCTTTATCTATCGTTATGTGCACAACTTTGATATGCTTTTCTGGCTTGCCTTTATAATAGCTGGAATAGGTTTTCTTACGGCTTCACAGGTAAAAATGCCTAAGAGGGAACAGATTAAGGTGAAACGCAAGCTGTCGTTGGATAGATTCTTCCTTGTTAAGGGCTGGTATCTGGCTTTGAACATGATGTTCTTTGGTTTCTGCTGGGGTGTGCTAAGTAATTATCTTGCCATATATGGAAAAGAACACTTGGGCATTACCTCGGGAACGGGCACTTTTTTTCTCCTGCTGTCTATTGGTCTTATTGCCTCGCGATTACAGGGACGTAAATCGCTGAAGGAAGGACATCTTGTAAGGAATGGGGCAGAGGGTATTATGCTGTCTATGGTGGGATACACTATGTTCATTGCATGGCCTTCGATGTGGGGATACTACGGAAGTGCTATATTGATAGGATTGGGTAATGGTCATCTGTGGCCAGCCTTTCAGAATATGATTATCGGTATTGCCAACCATAATGAGCGAGGAACAGCTAATTCTACTCTTCTCACATCATGGGATCTGGGATTAGGTCTTGGTATTCTCGGCGGCGGTGTGGTGGCTGAGTTCTTTGGCTATGACGCTGCTTTCAGGACAATGGTGGCAATGCACTTCGTGGGCTTGCTCATCTACTTTGTGTTGACAAGAAGAATGTAAGAGGATGAATTCTCGAATTATTCGTGCAAACTCTCATCAACACGTCGAGATAAAAAATGAGACGAGAAAAAAAAAAGATTCGAGACGGTAAAACTATAAACGGTAAACAGTAAACTCATAAACTATAAAATAATGTCAACAAGAATTAAGATTTCAACAAGCGAGGGCGACATCGTTGTTCGCCTGTATGACGAGACTCCTAAGCATAGAGATAACTTTGTGAAGTTAGCTAAGGAAGGTTATTTTGATGGTACTCTGTTCCATCGTGTTATCAAAGACTTTATGATTCAGGGTGGTGACCCCGACAGTAAGGGTGCGCCTAAGGGCAAGCGTCTTGGCATGGGTGGTCCTGACTATACTATCCCTGCTGAGTTTGTTTATCCTCAGCTGTTTCATAAACGTGGTGCCCTGAGTGCTGCCCGTACTGGCGACGAGGTGAACCCTGAGCGTGCAAGTAGTGGTAGTCAGTTTTATATTGTATGGGGTAAGACCTTCAAGCCTGCAGAACTGAAACAGATGGAGAAGCAGATGGCTATGCAGCAGGAACAGCAGGTGTTCAACAACCTTGCCAAGGCTCACCATGACGAGATAATGACTCTGCGCAGAAACCGTGACCGTGCAGGATTGCAGGAGCTGCAGGATGAGTTGATTGCTGAAACTAAGGCTACATGTATGGAAATGGGCAAGCCTAAGTTCACTGATGAACAGGTTGAGGCATACACCACTATCGGTGGTACTCCTTTCCTCGACAACCAATACACTGTGTTTGGTGAAGTGGAAGAGGGGCTTGATGTAGTGGAAAAGATTCAGAATGTGAAAACATCAGGCGATGACCGTCCATTGGAAGATGTAACGGTTCTTTCGGTTTCTTCTATGGAATAAATACAAAAATACGTAGTAAAATAAAGGAAAATAATGATGTAAAGAGCATTCGCTCTTATGATGAGATTATATTTAAGGCTTTATGAAAACAAGTTTTCAACAGCCTGGAATATAATCTCATCAGGCTAAAGCCTTACATCATTACGAAAATAGGGCGCTATGCGCCAAAATTGCGCTGTGCGCATAAAATATACACAATTTGATTGCTTAATTTTATGCCGAAGGCAATTTTAGCAGCTTTAAGAAAGCAACCACGAAGTGGAGATGGAATTACTTGATTTCTTGTTAAATGCTTGCATTTATAAAAGAAAGCAAGTAAGAACATCATAAGGCTCATTAAAGCCTTGCTTTCTATTTTTTTCTCTAATAAATATTCACTTGAGAAAGTTCCGTAGTTAATATTTTTTCTTGGTTTTAAAGGTTTTCTTCCTAACACAGGGGATTACGGGTGAGCCAAAATAATCTCCTTCACTTTAATGCTTGCACCAACTTCGTTGACTGCAAGCGCTCAGTCGATGACCTACGGTTGTCCTTCGGCATAAAATATTTGTGTATATTGTAAGTAATTTGCAGCAATATGGGCTTAAAAGGCTTTTATAACACCATCTTTGTAATAATAGCGTTCAATTTGAGCTTTTGGCCATGTTCCAAAATTTACAAGTATTGCAATAGGAAATTGAGTTCCTCTAAGATATCCAAATGTTTGGAATTGTTCTCTATCTCCGATACTTTTTATGCTTTTGCATTCAATTATAATGTTTCCTTTTGGCATTTTTACAACCAAGTCCATTTTTATAAAACTATCCAAGGTATGGTTGTTGAAAACAATGTTATGCTTATATTCTTTCATAATCTCAAACCCTTTTTCTTTTAGGGTCATTGTCAAGGCTTCTTGATAGCAATATTCAGGTAAACCAGGTCCAAGATTTTCGTGAACATAGTGCATACATCCGATTATAGGATAAGCATAATCTATAAGTTGTTTCCTAAGAACATCATTAATAGGTTCTTTACTTATTTCGAATTTGTTCATGATAAAAGACTGTTATATTATGTATGATAAATTTTATGCCGAAGGCAATTTTAGCAGCTTTGCTGCATTTTCGAAAGAGAGCAACCCACGTAGTGGGGATGGACTTGTATACAATCTTGTTAAATGCTTGCATTTATAAAAGAGTGTATATCAAGTACATCATAAGACTCATCTGAGTCTTTGCTCTCTATTTTCTTTATTTTATTTTTTTCTCTTGTTGGAAGGGGTGAAGTTCGGGTTAAAGCTCTTTTGGGTTTTGCCCTTGAAATAGCCGGAGCCGGTGTGTTTTGGCTTGGCTGCTTTTCCTACTCCCGGATTGTCATATACTGAGCCGACGGGTTTGTCGTCATAACGTACATCGGGACGTTTCTTGCGACTTTCTTTGCCTCTGCGTCCACGGGGCTCGTCGTTTTTGTGACGGGCATTCTTGTCTTTGTGGTTGCTGAAACCACCTGGTATGCCGTTAGGATAGAGTTTCTGCAGCAGGTCTTCACGGTGCATGCGTATGAGTTCCTGACGTATGCCTGCTCGTTCCTCTGGCTTATACCAGAAGAAGAACTGACGCTGTGCAAGTTTTTCTTTTGGTGTCTTTGCCGAGAATACTGGCTCGAGGGTGTAAGGGTCGAAACCTGTGTACCATGCCTCTGTTGACACAGTCATTGGGGTAGGGGTGAAGTCCTGTACCTGTTCGAGGTGGAAATCAAGATCCTTGGTGATAACAGCAAGCTCTGCCATGTCCTCTGGATGACATCCTGGATGCGAACTGATGAAATAAGGTATTATCTGTTGTCGAAGTCCTTCTTCTTTGTTTATCTTGTCGAAGATGCGCTTGAACTCATAGAACAGTTCGAACGATGGTTTGCGCATGAGCTTCAGCACACGGTCGGAGGTGTGCTCAGGTGCTATCTTCAGTCGTCCGCTGACATGTTTTGTGATAAGCTCGCGTGTGTATTGTCGTGCTGCCTCGTTGCTCTTCTCGTCTTTGCTCTTGTGCAGCAACAGGTCGTAACGCACACCACTACCTATGAAGCTCTTCTTTATCTCTGGAAGGGCGTCAACGGCATGATAGATGTCGAGAAGTTTGCTGTGGTCGGTGACGAGGTTAGGACAAATCTGTGGGTTTATGCATGATGGGCGCTTGCAATGTTCGCATGCCTTGAGGTTGCGTCCGTGCATGCCATACATATTTGCTGAAGGACCGCCAAGGTCGCTGAGGTAGCCTTTGAACCCTGGCATCTTAACTACTTTCTTCACCTCACGAAGAATACTCTCTTTGCTTCGGCAGGCGATGAACTTGCCTTGGTGAGCTGAGATAGTGCAGAAGGCACATCCGCCAAAACATCCACGATGGATGTTTACCGAGAACTTAATCATCTCGAAGGCTGGAATGGTCTTGCCTTTGTATTTTGGATGAGGCATACGTGTGTATGGAAGGTCGTAGCACGCATCTACCTCAGGTGTTGTCATTGGTGGGTAAGGTGGATTGATAACCACATACTTATTGTCAACGGCTTGTATAAGGCGTTGTGCATGCATCTTGTTTGATTCTTCCTCTACATGACGGAAGTTTTCGGCTTCAGCCTTTTTGTTTCTTAGACATTCCTCATGGCTATGCAGAACGATATCGTCGTCTTTGATACCGCCATCGATGCCGTCTTCCTTGCAGAGATAAGCTGTTTGAGGAATCTCGCGAATATCTTTGATGTTTCTACCCAGTTCTATCTGCTTAGCTAATTCGGTGATAGGCTTTTCGCCCATACCATAGATAAGTATGTCGGCACCACTCTTGACAAGGATACTCTTTTCGAGATGATCCTGCCAATAGTCGTAGTGGGTGACACGGCGCAGGGAAGCCTCTATGCCGCCAATGGCAACAGGCACATCGGGATAGAGTTTCTTTAGAATCTGTGTATATACGATTGTTGGATAATCGGGGCGCATGTCGTGACGTGAGTCAGGGCTATAGGCATCTTCGCTACGCAGGCGACGGTTGGCTGTGTAGCGGTTTACCATTGAGTCCATGGCTCCTGGTGCAATACCAAAGAAGAGGCGTGGGCGTCCGAGTTTCTTGAAATCACGGAAGTCGCCATGCCAGTCGGGTTGTGGCACTATAGCCACACGATATCCCGCAGCCTCCAGATAACGACCAATTACGGCTGCTCCGAAGGCAGGGTGATCAATATATGCGTCGCCCGAGAAGAGAATGATGTCGAGCTGATCCCATCCACGAAGGTCACACTCTTTCTTCGTTGTGGGTAGAAAATCTGTTAGTTTATATTCCATTATTTTTATTCTTCCACTCCACGTATGCTAATACGAGGTTGTGGAGCCCTAAGGCCTTCATATTGTTATTGTAAATGACATCAAGACAGAGGTCGAGAAGGTCATTGTCCTTTGTGCTGCTTTCGAGAAGTGCACGGACATTGAGTTTCAACTTGTCAAGAACTGCTTCGTCAACAAATCCGTTGGAATCAACGAGATTGCGGAAGAGTTGATACTTTTCAATTGTTTCGAGATGCTTATCAGTAATCTCGATGCTTCGGGTACCAGATTGGTTTGCTTGAATTTTCATGATAGTAAATACTCGCTATTGAAGATTGAATATTGAAGATTGAATATTGAAGCGCACAGCGCTTTTTAATATTTAAATTTTTCATTCTTTCAATATTTAAATCTTACTTAGAGAGCCTCGCATTGCTCATTACCTCCGGATTAAAACCTTTGATAACAAAATTAGCAAGGCTGTTGAGTTTGAGGATTTTTTTTAAAAATTATTACTTTATGTTTATTATCTACTATTTTGGCGATTCTATTTTTGTCTCCACGAATTTTTATTTTATCGGCTGGGGGAGGCTATTAGATAGTTTAGTATCCCCTGCATCAACTTATCCCTCTCACCCTTTTCCCTGATACATTCGAAGGGAACGCCCATGGCGAAGGTGGCATAGTCGCTGCCTTTGTAAGCTACTGCTGCCGAAAGGCCGTTGTCGTATTGCATGGCGCAGATGGCATTCTGCAGTGGCTGCAACACTTCGGGATGGGTGGCTGCATAGTGAGTGGGGTTGATGGAACGATAGTAGTTATACATCATTCCCAAGCCATTGAGCATGTTGCCGATAGAGTCGGTTTGGGTTGGTGCATACTCCAGTTTGAACAGTGATTGCATGAAGCTCTTGTCGGTAGGGTTCTGCATGTCGCTGCCAAGGAAGCTGCCACTAACCATTATCTTACCATGAAGACGTGAGTAGGCATTGAGCTTCTTCTGCATGGTAGGGGTGAAGGTCTTGTAGTATTTCAGTTGCCAAGGTGCATTCTTCTGCAATCCAAAGACAAGATCTATGGCTGTGTAATACATGCTCTGGTCGCCTTCTACGAAGGCATCGGCACTGGTGCTCACAACATTATATTGATGTGTTGAGGCGATGGCGTCGGCATGGGTACGCACATGGTTGAAGTCGTTGCCGGCAACCATGTTCTGACCTTCCCAACCAGCTGTTATGCCGCGTGTTACTCCTTCATCGACACTGAGGTCGAAACCTTTCTTGCCTGGCTTGTTTACAACGGCAGGTGATGAAAGGCGGTTGAATGCATCGACGATGAGAATTGTGTTTGTTGCTTCTGGTTGATATACGGCAGAAAGCACATTTGATGGGAAACTCTCGCCACCATCGTTTACTGCCGATACGCGGAAGTTATATACTATTCCTGGTTCGAGCTTGATATCGTAGTAATCTTTTCGGGTGTTTGTTCCGTTATCAAAATCACTGTTGCCTGTTGCTACATATACATTATAGCTCTTGGCGGTGGCTGTTGGTTCAAGCAGGTCGTAGGTTGGAATCCACGACAAGCGAACGGTGCCTTTTTTAATGAACTCTAACTTGAACTTATGTGGTGCAAGTGGCTGGATAACAGTCTTTTCGCCATGCTGGTCGTTAACGTATCTTGCGATGGTTTTATATACCGAACGGGCAAGGGCGAACTTGAAGTTTGGATCGTGTCCTAACTTCATGTCGGCAAAGTTTTGATGAGAGAGTGTTTCAAGAATTGCTGAAGGAACTTCTGGGTTTCGTGTTTCTGAATAGTTACGATCCCAGAGGTAGCGACGTGCCCAGCGACTTGCTATAGGAGGAAGGTCTCTATCGAGGCCGTCGAGGAGTCGGCGGGCAAGGTCTTTGGATGTTTGTCGTGAGATGCCAGCATCGAGAAGTCCTTCATTGTATTCTGTTGTGCATACGGCAAGCGAACCGATGAGGTCGTAGTCGTTGTTTGTCTTTCCTGCATCGCTGTGAATGGCAAGGGCGAGTTCAAGAGGTACTTTCTTGCCTTTGATGGTTGGCATGAATACCGAACCGCCACCGAGCCAGTTGGTCATCAGCGGGCGCACATTGATATCGTCGCCATAGTCGCTCTCGTCGTGCTTTGTGCCATATACTTCGTAAGGGGCGCCTGCCCATTGTGCATAGTAGCGTGCTCCCTCAAGGCAGCGTGGAAATCCGCTGGTGGTGCCTCCACGTTCTATATTGCCCATACCTCCACCAAATCGAACGGCATCGGCAGATACAACGCCTTTGTGTTTAGAATAGTTGGTGAGTACAACACGGTTGAACTCGTTGCAACCTCGGTCGAAATTGAATGAACCAAGATACACCCATGTGTTGCCACCCATCTGTTGGTTTACGTGAAAGGTGGTTTTCTGTCCTTGGTGATAAACAATGTATTCGGCATCATCAATGCTGGCAGCATTTGTTTGGTAGCTGACATATACTGCATATCTGCCTTCTGATGAGAACTGTGGTTGATAGCTTACTGATGAAGCATTAGAGTGACTGCTTGTTGTGATACATTGGCGGGCAGTACCTGCAGAGAAGGGATTTTCAATGTTCTGATAATTGCCTTCGTGCATAGCAAAACCACGTTCGTCGGAACGGGTCCACAAACGTGATTTGCTTTGTTCAGTATAGCGTGAGAGAGCTGTGCTGTGGTCGTTGTCAACGATAACCTCAAGAGGTTGCCAGTCGCGTTCGCGGGGTGTGAACACAATGGCTCCAGCATTCTCGAGCATAGGAATAAGATAAGGAACCACGATAGTTTGAGTGAAGAGGTCTTCTGTTGTCTCAAACAATCGTGGACGTTGCCATTTCCACACCTTCTTTTCGTTGTCGAAATATCTACCATGACTTGCCCATACGCTAAGGTGCCTGTTGCTTAATCCGTGCTTAATCTTATTAGGTTTGGAAGCGTTGGTAACCCATGGTTTGCCTTTATATTCGATGTCGCCCCATGCTTTTTTGAATTGTTGGGCGTTGGTGTGGAAAGGGGCGAGAAGCAGTAAACTGCCAAGTATAAAATTTTTTATAGCCAATGTTAATATCTGAATTTCTCAGGGAACTTGCCTTTGAAATGACTGAAATAAGTCTTTACTTCATTCATCTCGGTGTCGATGTCGCCTGAAGGTATGAAACTGCGTGTACACTCAATGGTTTTCTTCTCGTAGTCAACGCCATAGAGTAGAACGGGAATCTGTGCTTTGAGTGCAATGTAATAGAATCCCTTTTTCCAATCAGGATTTGGCGAACGAGTACCTTCTGGAGTGATGCAGAGTTTAAAGCTGTTGCGTTGCATAGCTGTGTTGGCAAGATTATCAGTCATGCTGCTGTGCTTGGAACGCCATACTGGTATTCCACCAAGTTTCTTGAAGATAGGTCCTAATGGCCAGAAAAACCATTCTTTCTTCATAAGGAAATTGATGTGCATGCCCTCGGCTTTAGTGTAAAGCTGACCAAGAATAAAATCCCAGTTGCTGGTGTGAGGAGCTAAACAGATGATAAACTTGTCGGGATGGTCAACGGTTATATTTGTTTTCCATCCCCAACGCTTGTATAAAATCCACTTGCAAAGGTTCTGCAGCATATTACCCTAAATTAACGATTTGGTCAATAAGCTCAGATGCCTGTTTGTTGAAATCAGAAATGATAGTCTTGAAATAAGTTTTCTGTTTCAATCCTGGTTCAGGATGAGAAATGCGACGTACAAAGTCGTTGTGAGTAATGATGACAGATGAAAGGATAGCAGCAATGTTCTCTTTCTTTTCTTCTGAACATGCCAATGATGCAGCGTAAGCTTCAGCAAAAATATCGCTGCAGATAAAACCGATTGTCTTTTTTAAATCTCTTTTGTTAGCCATAATTCCGTTTGTTTTGTTGTAAACAATAATATATTTTCTCGCACGGATTTGTTTCTTCAGAACACAATCCAATGTCAAAGATAGAAAAAAAATGGGATATGCAAGTATTTGTGCAAAAAAAAATGCAGTTTAACCATTAATTCTTTCCATAATTCGTGGAAAAACGCTATTTTTGCAGAGCAGAAATTTTATGTAGATTAAATTTTTTAATTAAAATACAATTTATTATGGAAATTAGTGCATTGCAGAAGGAGAGAGCTGCTTACCAGCCAAAGCTGCCTAAGGGCCTCCAGGGTGCAGTAAAGGTAAAAGAAGGTGAGCCTACTCAGAGTGTAGGTGACCAGGAAGAAATCAAGAAGTTGTTCCCTAACACTTACGGTATGCCTCTCGTAGAGTTCGTACCTGGTGACGAGGCTAACACAGCTAAGATGAACGTTGGTATCATCCTCTCAGGTGGTCAGGCTCCTGGTGGTCACAACGTTATCTGTGGTCTTTATGATGCTGTTAAGAAATTGAACCCAGAAAACCGTCTTTATGGTTTCTTGATGGGTCCTGGTGGTCTTGTTGATCACAACTATATGGAGATTACCGACGATGTAGTTGCTAACTATCGCAACACTGGTGGTTTCGATATGATTGGTTCTGGTCGTACAAAGCTTGAGAAGGTTGACCAGTTCGAGAAGGGTTTGGAAATTATCCGTGAACTCGATATCAAGGCTGTTGTTATCATCGGTGGTGACGACTCTAACACTAACGCTTGTGTACTTGCTGAGTACTATGCAGCTAAGAACTATGGCGTACAGGTAATCGGTTGTCCTAAGACTATCGACGGTGACTTGAAGAACGATCAGATTGAGACTTCTTTCGGTTTCGATACAGCTTGTAAGACATATTCTGAGCTTATTGGTAACATCGAGCGTGACTGTAACTCTGCACGTAAGTACTGGCACTTCATCAAGGTTATGGGTCGTTCAGCTTCTCATATCGCTCTTGAGTGTGCTTTGCAGACACAGCCAAACATCTGTCTCATCTCTGAGGAGGTAGAGGCTAAGGCTATGAGCCTCGATGATATCGTAACTTCTATTGCTGAGACTGTTGCTAAGCGTGCTGCTAACGGTAACAACTTCGGTACTGTTATCATCCCAGAGGGTCTTATCGAGTTTATTCCTGCTATCAAGAAGCTTATCGCTCAGTTGAACGATGTATTGGCATTGCCAGAAGCTAAGAACCTTGGTCGTACAGAAACTATCGACTTCGCTAAGTCTCACCTCACAGCTGAGAACCTTGCTGTATTCAACTCTCTGCCTACAGGCGTTGCTCGCCAGTTGGCTCTCGACCGTGACCCACACGGAAACGTACAGGTTTCATTGATCGAGACAGAGAAGTTGTTGTCAACTATGGTTGGTCAGAAGCTTGATCAGATGAAGGCAGAGGGTAAGTATGTAGGTAAGTTCTCTGCTTTGCACCACTTCTTCGGTTACGAGGGTCGTTGTGCAGCTCCTTCTAACTTCGATGCTGACTACTGCTACGCTCTTGGTACTTCAGCAGCTCAGCTGATTGCTAATGGCAAGACTGGTTATATGGCTATCGTTAAGAATACTACTGACGTAGCTGATAACTGGCAGGCAGGTGGTGTGCCAATCACTATGATGATGAACATGGAGAAGCGTAACGGTGAGATGAAGCCAGTTATCCGTAAGGCTCTTGTAGAGCTCGACGGTGCTCCTTTCAAGGCTTGGGAGGCTATGCGTGATCGTCTTGCTGTTGAAACAGGCTATATCTATCCAGGTCCAATCCAGTACTGGGGTCCTGCAGCTGTTTGCGACCAGACAACACGTACTTTGGCTTTGGAACAGGCTAAGTAATCATTAGTTCTAAATAAATGACGGGAACAAAACGCTATTCACGAAAGAATGCTTCTTCCAATACTTATCATCGGAAGAAAAGTGGTCGTGGCTCGCGTGGTTCCCGTCATTCTTCTTTTTTTACGTTCTACAAGAAGAACCGTTTGGCTCTTTGGATTGGTGGCGTGGGCATCATCACATTGTATGTATGGTTATTCTACTATTTCTTTGTAGGACCAATGGGTTTTCGTTGGCGTGCCCTTTATGGTGATGCTAAATACCCCGAAGGCTATGAGATTCACGGTATAGATATTAGTCATTATCAAGGAAAGATTGATTGGGATGAGCTACAGAACGGTATGATAGAAGGTTGCCCAATCCGCTTTATCATTATGAAGAGTACCGAGGGCTCTTCGCGTTTAGACGATACTTTCTATGATAATTTTGAAAATGCCCGCGACTATGGTTTTATTCGTGGTGCTTATCATTTCTGGACAAATAAGTCGTCGGCTCGCGAACAGGCTTATTGGTTTTTAAAAAAGGTTCATCTGCAGGATGGCGATCTTCCGCCTGTTCTTGATATTGAACATAAGAAGAAAGACCAGTCGGTGGAAGATTTTCAGCGTGACGTGCTTACATGGTTGCATATTGTAGAAGATAAGTATCATGTGAAGCCTATCATCTATACTTATTATAAATTCAAGCAGAACTATCTAAATGCACCTGTATTCGATGACTATCCTTATTGGATAGCGCATTATTATGTGAAGAAGGTGGAATATCAGGGTGAATGGAAGTTCTGGCAGCATACTGATGCCGGCAAGCTCCCCGGGGTGAAGGGATATGTCGACTTCAATATTTATAACGGTAGTTATTACGACTTAAGAAAACTTACTATCGGTAATCAAGATAACGAGTGGTAGGGTTATCTACAGGTGTGATAGTGAGTTGTGGTAAGAGCCAGACAACACCAGTTGTCGTCAGTCTTACGGCCATATTCCTCAAGTCCTAATTCTTTAGCTTTTTCAAGTAGAAGGGGTACGTCTTCCTCGTAGAATCCGCTAAGGATAAGTGTGGAGTTTCCGCTCATCACGTCGCGGAACTGATGCATGTCTTGAAGAAGGATGTTGCGGTTGATATTTGCCATTACAATATCAAACATTCCACTGATGTGGTTCAATACCGTGCTGTCGCCATGAAGAACCTCCATGTTCTCAACCTTATTTATTTCTGCATTATGACGGGTGTTGTTTACGCTCCAGTCATCAATGTCGTAACCAACAACTTCTTGTGCGCCAAGTTTTGAAGCGGTGATACCCAGAATACCTGTACCGCATCCGCAGTCAAGAACTCTCTTGCCTTCAATGTCGCTATGCAGTAGGGTAGAGACAATCATGCGTGTTGTCTGATGGGTGCCTGTTCCGAATGCTAATTGCGCATCTATAGCAATGGTTGTTTCTGCATTGGTGCTCAGAGCCGACAGTTCGTCAAGAGTAGTGTGCTTGGCATCGTAGATAACAATCTTGTCGTCAACGATGATAGGTGCAAAACCTTCATCTTCCCAACACTGATTCCAGTCTTTGTCTTCCGCATCCTCTACGGTGTAAGTAATTTTTGTGTCAAGAAGGGGGAAGTTCTCTATTTGTGAATCCATCTCTTCTTGGTTCCATATTTCTTGTTGTGCATAGGCGGTAAGCCCATTGTCAGTATCTTCAAAAGATTCACATCCTGCTTCGGCGGCACTGTCAGCTAATAGGTCGCGAGCAACCTGTAGCATGTCGTCAGAAGTTTGAATGTTGAATTTTATCGCATAATATTTCATACATTAAAGCTTTTTATGTTGCAAATATATAAAAAATAGGGAAAAACCTACCATTGATTAGGGAATTTCCTTAAATTTGCAGTAAATAAACCAATATTTTTGTAGCATAGAAAAAGTAAATATACATAAGGAGGGTAAAATATGAAAAAGTTCTTTCTTATCTCGGTCCTTTTAGGTTCGTTGCCTATAGTGTCTATGGCGCAAGACGACCTTTATTTCACACCAAAGAAGAGTGTGAAATCAGAAGTTAGTTCCATTGATTCCAAGCCTGCATATTACGTAGGTAGTAATCGTGATGTTGATGAATATAATCGTAGAGGCAAATCATGGAGTCTTTATCAGAAAGTGGGCGTTGACGAAAAGGGCAACGACATCATAGAATTCAAGAAGGGTAATGGTGTTTATCCTGATTCTGCATATATTGATACTACTTTTGTAGGTAAGTATTATGATACAGTGGTTTCTCAGGATGATCTTGACGACTACTTGTACACTCGACGCATGAGTCGTTGGGACGGTTTCTATGATCCTTGGTTCTATTCTTACCGTTGGGGTTATGGACCTTATTGGGGTTATGATCCATTCTGGAGATATGGCTGGTATGATCCATATTATTATGGTTACTGGGGTTATGGTTATCCTTATTATGCAGGATTCTACGATCCTTGGTATTATGGCTATGGCTATCCATACTATGGTGGTTGGTATCGTTATTATGGCTATCCAACTGTAAGCTACGTTTCTTATAGAGGTCCTGCTGGTACACGCAATCACTCAAGAAGCAGTATTGCTGGTGGTCGTACCTTCGGTAATACAAACTTCGGAGGAACTCGCTCAACTGGTAGTGGCTCTTTTGGAAAGCGCAACTCAACTAACTCTGTTGCTACACGTGGTGTGAACCTGAACAACAGTAATGTGCGTTTTGGCGGTACACGTAGTATGAATACTAACAATAACAACAATAATAATTCCGGATGGAACTCGAACCCATCTCGAAGCACTAACAATTCAAACAGCAGCTTTGGTGGTAGTCGTTCTGGTGGTGGCAGCTTCGGTGGTGCCCATTCTTCAGGCGGAGGCAGCCGCTCAGGCGGTGGTGGCGGTGGTGGCCACTTCGGCAATCGCAGATAGAGTAGTGATGTGAAAACATAAAACGATTAATCATAAAGATACAAATATGAAAACAAGATTATTATATTTGGCTTCTCTTGCTCTGTTGGCAATGCCAGCAGCAGCTCAGGAGACATACGAGAATACTAAGCTCATTGATAACGACTTGAACGGTACTGCACGCTATGTGGGTATGGGTGGAGCAATGGAAGCTTTAGGTGCTGATATCTCTACTATTTCAACAAACCCAGCTGGTGTTGGCTTGTTCCGTAAATCAAAGGTTGACGGTAGTCTTAGCATCACTTCTCAGGAAAAGTATAAGAGCTTTGGTAATGCCAGCAAAACGGCTCTGAGCTTTGACCAGCTTGGTATTGTTTACTCAATGAAACAAGACCGTAATTCGTATTTGAACTTCGGTTTCAACTATCATAAGAGTAGAAACTTTAATAGTATTCTTAGTGCTGCTGACGCTTTGAATAATGCTTCGCAGAATAAGCTTAGTTATATTAAGTATTTTCATAAGATGGCAAGTGATTACTTTAATCCTAATGATTTAAATTTGGATTATACTCAGCTTGACTATCTATATACAGAGCACCTGTTGTATAATGCGGTTGATCAAACATTCTATAATTATGTTGCCAATGGTTATGTCTATGATCGTGGCGACAAGGGATATATTGGCGAATACGATTTCAACGTTAGTGGAAACTTGGGCAACCGCTGGTATCTTGGTCTTACAGTAGGTATTCACGATGTTCATTATAACGGATACAGTGAATATGTAGAGCGACTTGTTGATAATCCAGAAGAGATAGGTACAATGGCTGTTCTTGACAACCGTAAGATTACCGGTACAGGTTTTGATGTAAAGGTTGGTGCAATCTTCCGTCCAATAGAGTCAAGTCCGTTCCGTATTGGTGCTTATATCCATACACCTACATTCTACGATCTTACTACAAGTAATTACACTGTACTTACCGACGGGAAAGATGCCTTTAGTTCAAGCGAAAGTCTTAGCTTCAGAGTGAATACTCCTTGGAAGTTTGGTCTTAGTCTTGGTCATACTGTCGATAACGTGCTTGCTCTTGGCGTTACTTACGAGTATGCTGATTACGGAAGTATTGACAGTAGAGAGAAGGACGGTGAATACTATGATAGCTGGAACGGTACATATTACGAGACAAGTTCAAGCGATAAGTCTATGAACAGTCATACTAAGCGTACCTTGAAAGGCGTTCATACTTTGAAGGTTGGTGGTGAGGTGAAGGTTACACCACATCTTGCTGTGCGTGCTGGTTACAACTTCCTTTCAGGTATGTATAATATGAACGACGGCTACAAGGATGGTTCAATATATTCTCAGGGTAGTTATTATGCTTCACAGACAGATTACACCAACTGGAAGGATACTAACCGTCTTACCTGCGGTATTGGCTACTCAATCAAGAATTTCAATATTGATTTAGCTTATCAGTATAGTGCAACAAAGGGTGAGTTCCATCCATTCATGAACTATTATGAGAATGCAGTAGAGCCTTCTGTTAATGATAATATTGCAAATGGTGTTAAAGTTGAGAACAACCGTCACCAGTTTATGATGACTGTTGGTTATCGATTCTAACTTTAAAAAAGGTCTAAAGTCGGGCGGCAACTGTTAAAAATGGAATAAATATCGCCTTTTTAAGAAAAAAAGTACCGTGAGACTTTGGTAGTTTCGAGAAAGTTAGTACCTTTGCAGTTACCTAAAGTGATTTAGGGAATGGAATTTGATTAAAGTAATAACTTTAAATAAGATTAGTTTTTTTAGTGGTTAATTTAGTTTTAGTAAGTATGGAAAAGGAATTTGTCGTGAGACAAGTTCCTTTTTTCGTTCTATTGTTTTTCTAATTTCTTAGCTTCGTTCCATAAAGCATCCATCTCTTCAAGGGTAAGATCCTTGAACTCTTTTCCTGCTGCTTTCACGTGTTGCTCAATATAGCCAAAGCGAGAGATAAATTTCTGGTTGGTATGCTCAAGAGCATTGTCAGGATTAAGATGATAGAGGCGGGCAGCATTTATCACGCTGAAGAGGAAATCACCGAGTTCCTTAGTGCTGTTCTCTTTGTCTTCTTTTCTTAGTTCTGCCTCAAGTTCGTTGAGTTCTTCTCTGACCTTGTCCCATACGTCTTCTTTCTCTTTCCAGTCGAAACCCACGTTGCGTGCTTTGTCCTGAATGCGATAAGCTTTAATAAGACTTGGCAGTGCGTTGGGAACGCCGCTAAGAACGGTCTTATTGCCGTCTTTCTCTTTCTGCTTTATCTGTTCCCAAGTCATTTCTACGCTTTCAGCATCAGCAGGCTTCTCAGCGTCTGTATTTTCGTTGTTCTTTGCTTTTGGATCGCCTTCCCAACCAGTCCAATCAATGAATGGGTGACGGAACATCAGCTTGTCGGCTTCCTGATTGCATACATCAGCAATGTCAAAGTCATTGTTCTCGTTGCCTATGATAGAGTAGAACATGATGTGTTCCATCACGTCGCCCAATTCTTTCTTTATTTCCTTGCTGTCGTTCTTCATCAGCGCATCGCAAAGTTCAAATACTTCCTCGATGGTGTTTGGACGCAGACTCTCGTATGTTTGTTTCTTATCCCATGGGCATTCCTTACGAAGTCGGTGTTGCACATCAAGGAGCCTGCCAAAGGCTTTTAGCTTTTCTTCTTTAGTATGTTTCATGAGTGTTTATCTTGATTTTAAAAGTAGGGGTGTTTGCAAAAGGGAATAAAAAAACCGTCCGGAACTGAGTTCCAGACGGTTTGTCTCTCATTTTTTCAATTCGAGCTAAAATTACTCAGCAACTGTTGTGTCAACAGCAGCAGAATCAACAGCTGAATCTGCAAGAGTTGTGTCAGCTACAGAATCAGAATCTGCAGCAGCTGCGTTAGCAGCAGTTTTGTTACCACAAGATGCGAAAGAGATAGCTGCGATAGCTACGAACATTAAAACTAATTTCTTCATTTTCTTTGCTTTTTAAATCTGTAAAACAATCATTTGTTTATTAAAACGTTGCAAAGGTAAGTAATTTTTTAATAGGTTGTTCTTTTTTTATGAACTTTTTTTAGGGTATTTTGTAACTTTTCTGTAAAGTATTGTAAATCAATAAATTACAAACTGTTAACTGGTGTTAAAAATATTGTGTGCGTTAACGCGGAGCGGTGTTCTGCCATTGAATATTGAACTTTGAACTTTGAATTTTAAACCGAAGAGAAGTAATATAGTTTAAGTTTCGCAAGTAAATATACTCTGTATAATAGTTCATAATCAAGAAGAAAATAAGTAGCCTCCCCCATCCCCCTTGACGCATTGCAAGCAATGCTAATTAATAATTAATAATGAATATTGATAATATTTCAATTTTCCTTCTTTCAATCTTTACATATTGCTTTAGGGAAGGGGCTAACCATCTGTTTGCGCTTTAGGCTACTTATTTGCTGTTTTAACTCCTTCCCTATCGGGAAGGTTGGGATAGGCTTCCATATTACAATTTAGTCAGTTAGTTCTCCCTTCCCCTTTGGGGAGGGTCGGAGAGAGGCTACTATTGTCATTGCCTTTCTGCCCCACGAAGTCATAGTAGCCTTTCTGAATAGGCTGTACTTTTTCGTGTATTTCTTGTCTGGTAGTGGAAACAGATTGTGTTTAGATAGTCGTTCAACAGCTTCTTCTACCTCTTTTGGGCTATGTGTTTTGCACATTATATTATATAAATAGTCCATGGTGAGCTGTGCAATGCGTCTTTCTATTGCTATTCGTTCTACCTCTGGTAAGCTTAGAGACAGTTTCTGCAGGTGATAGATAACCTGCTCGGTATCGTTAAGACTTTCTGCTTGCTTTTCCTTTGATGAAGGATGCATGATAGAATTCTTGCGCTGACGATACAGATAGGCTTCTGCCTGAGTAGTAAACACTCGTTCGCAGCGAAGAAGCAGTTGTGGAGTGAACTCTTCGTCTTCATGAAGAATGTTAAGAGGGAAGAGCAGCGAACCTAATGCCTTCTTCTTGAAAAGATAACCGCATGCTGATGCCTTTACATTATTGTTGTGCATATATTCAGCACCAGTTATCGGACCCTCGTAGTTGAATGGTATTGTTTTCTCGTTCTTTGTTGTAAGCTCGAAGATAACAATATCAGGGTTGTGATACCGCATAATATCAAGACAATGCTCGTAAGGTGTACGCAATAGTTTGTCATCACCATCAATAAACTGAATGTATTGTCCTTGCGCTATTCTAAGACCGGTATTGCGAGCTGCCGACAAACCTTGATTGGCTTGTCTTATATATATAATGTTGTTGGCAAGGTTTTTTATGCTGTTCAGTGTGTCAATACTGTCTGACCCGTCATCAACAACAATAATTTCACGTTCCTGATCTGAAAGGGTAAGGCTCATCGCACTTTCTATCGCCTCCACAAGGTAATCGCCTGGGATGTTGTATGTTGTGATGATGAAACTTATCAGTGGTTTGGTTGGTGAGATATCTGTATTATGCATAGTGTAATAAAAACATTTTCAACTTGTTACAAAGGTAATGCTTTTTGGCCTAAAAGTATGTTAGAAGCGCTAAAATCTTTAATCTGCAGAGATATTAATGCGATTTTTATTATCTTTGCAGACGATATGAGAATAAACAATCAGATTTCAAAAGGCGATTACGCTCAATATGAGGTAAAAGAAGAAGGTCAGTTGCTTGACTGGCTTTTGAATAATGTGAAGGGTGTGAGCCGTAGTAAGGTTAAGGCCACCCTAAAAGGAAAAGGCATAAAGGTTAATGGGAAAATAGTTACCCGTTTCGACTATGCCCTTCGTCCAGGTATGCGTATCAGCATGAGCAAGACAAAGCAGAATAATGCTGTGTTTAAGAATCGTTACGTGAAGATTGTTTATGAAGACCAGTATCTTGTTGTAGTAGAGAAGAATATTGGTATTCTGTCTATGGCTGCAGGTCACAGTTCGCTAAATGTAAAGGCTGTGCTTGATGATTATTTCCATCAGAGTCGTCAGAAATGCAATGCTCATGTTGTTCATCGTCTCGACAGAGATACCAGCGGTTTGATGATATATGCCAAGGACAAGGCTACAGAACTGAAGTTAGAGGAAGACTGGCACAATACCGTTTATGATCGTCGTTATGTGGCTCTTGTGTCAGGTGAGATGGAACACGAGGAAGGCACAATTGCCAACTGGCTAAAAGACAATAAAGCTTATATCACTTATTCTTCGCCTACCGACAACGGAGGAAAATATGCTGTTACCCATTTCCATGTTCTCAACCGTTCAGCCAACTATTCGTTAGTGGAATATAGGTTAGAGACAGGCCGAAAGAACCAGATACGCGTTCATAGTGCTGATATGGGACATCCTGTATGTGGCGACATTAAGTATGGTAATGGTGATGACCCTTGTGGCAGATTATGTCTGCATGCTTATGTGCTCTGCTTCGTTCATCCAATCACTCACCAGCGACTGGAATTTGAAAGCCAGATACCAGGAAGCTTTATTCATGCGCTAAAGGGCTAACCCCTCCCAACCTCGCCAAAGGGGAGGAGAATCAACAGGTTGAGGATGGTTTGCGAGGTTATTTTAGTTATAAATAGTTTTAAAATATATTTCATCAGTTTACTTTCCCTCTCCCTTCGGAGAGGGTTAGGGTGAGGTTTAAATTATGACATATTTTATTTTTGTTCTTATAGCACTTGTAGTAGGAATTGTTATAGTTAAGAAGATAACAAGCTGTTTAATCAAATCTGTTATTGCTGTTGCAATAATAGCAGCGTTGGTAATTCTCTGGTTTATGTATTTTAGTTAGAACGCAAAGTTCACCTTTGCGTTAAGCATACGTCCCGTAAGATAGTTTGGTACGGCATATTGCTGGTTGCTTACATCGGTAATCCAGTAATAGCTGTTTACATTGTTTATTCCGAAGATGTTAAGACATTCAAGTCCTAACCACACGTTTCGGAATAAGCTCTTTTTGTTTTGTTTGTTACTATCAAACAGACAATAGCTCATACCGATGTCTGCTCTCTTATATGCTGGAGCACGGAACGACGCACGATACTGCTCTTGATGAGGAGCCGAGAAGGGGAGACCGTCGGCAAAGTTAAGACTAAGCGACATCTTCCATCTGTCTGTATTTGGGAAATAGTCTGTGAAGAACAGGTTCAGGGCATAACGCTGGTCGGTAGGCATAGGGATGGTTTGTCCGTTATGTTTCATCTTTGTGTCCATAACAGACAGACTCAGCCATGAGTCGGTTCCAGGTACAAACTCGCCGTATAGCTTTAAATCTACACCAGCTACGTGTCCCTTAGCTTCGTTCTTGCCATAATACACAACCTTCACATTGTTAACAGAGTAGGGGATAAGGTTGCTCAGTGCCTTGTAATAAGCCTCTGCCGTGAAGCGGAACTGTCGGTTGTTCATCTTGAAACGGTAGTCATAACCTGCTATGAAATGAATAGAGCGCTGACTGCGTATATTAGTGTTAAGATTTACTTTCGTAACACCATTAACAGTAGATGTATCTCTTAGTTCCTTATAGAATGGAGCTTGATAATAAATACCTGTTGCCAAACGGAAGGTAACGTTCTCGTTGGATGCAGGAATAATGCCGAGTGCTACTCGCGGTGAAACAATAGTCTCACGATTAAAGCTCCAATGACTGAATCTGATACCGTAGTTCAATGTGAAATGGGTGTTGCCGCCAGCGCTTGTAAAACGCCATGTGTCTTGAGCATAAGCCTCTATACGCTTACTGTCTATCGTGTTTCTTGCACGAAGAGAGTAAATCATATAAAGGTCTTTTCCTGTGTGAGGAATACTGTATCCGCTTGAGTCGCGCATCTCGTATTCTGTGCTGTTGTCTTCAATGTGTTCAAACTTGATAGTTGCACCTGCTTCTATATTATGCTTGTCTATCTTATGTTTGAACATCATCTTGAAACTCTCCACATGGGCCTTTAAATAGTTTCTCGTATGTTCAAAATACGTTCCTACACCTAAGTTCTCGCTTGTCTCAGTCTGTGTAAGCCAGTACTGTCCTTGTATATCGTAGCACTCACGTTCGTTGGTTGAAAATGCTGATGCCTGAAGCGACAGTGAACTGTTTGGTGAGAAGTTACGGGTAAGTTCAAGACTACCAAAATATGTGCGGAAAACATCTTTCTCCTGTCCGTCGAAATACACTCTAAACGACTTCACATTCTCTAATGTACCAAAGCTTGTCTCTCTGTTTGTAGGCTTGAAATTATAATGATTGTTATTCAAGCAGCCAATAAGATCTATTGTCCACCTCTCGTTAGGACGATAGCTAAGGTATGTTTGATAATCAAGGAAGTTAGGGCGGTATTCACCATTTGTTTCAAGACTGCCTAACAGAAGTCTGTTGGTTTTATATCTCGCGCTATTGCTCCACGAGAACTTCTTATTGCCATACCCAACGTACACGCCACCTCCCATAAGACTTGCTTCTGCAGAAGCCTCAAAGCGGGTAGGACGTTTGTATTTTATGCTTAGCACCGACGACATCTTATCGCCATATTTCGAATCAAAACCACCTGTAGAGAAGTCTATCTTCTCAACCATATTCGGATTGATAACCGAAAGGCCTTCCTGCTGACCGCTTCTTACCAGGAAAGGACGATATACCTCTATGTTATTAATATACACACTATTCTCGTCGAATGCGCCTCCACGCACATTATATTGTGACGACAGCTCGCTATGAGTGGTAACACCTGCCTGCATCTGCACCAGTTTCTCTACATTGTTTCCCGATGCACCATTCATATTTTTTAGGTCGCTTGTTTTTAGTTCCTGCGTTTGTGTGGTCTGAATCTTCTGTCCCTTTACGTTTATCTCGTCAATAACATTATCGCTATGCATCACGATCTGAAGATTCTGTTTTCCTCGCGGATTGCGCAACACACGTTTCTTGGTCTTGTATCCCACCATAGAGAAACTTACAACAACGCTATCTGCGGAATGAAGCTGCATTGAGAATTCACCCTTCAGATTAGTCATTGTCACCTTTCCTTGCTTCAATACAGATACAGTTGCCAGTTCCAGAGGCGCCATGTTTTCATCGATGACACGCCCCTTTAATGTGAAAGATTGTGCAGCTGCAATAACTGCACAATAAATTAGTATTGCAAATAATAAAATTCTTTTCATTAAAATAAAAACGCTTTTTTTTGCATTTTATTTTAATTCAAGTTTAGTATTCTTTAATTCTTGATAAGTTTTAATTGAGAAAAAAATGTTTTAGGAATCGGTTTATCCATGGAAGCGATAATCTGAACCAGCGATAGTGTGATACTGGTTTGCCACCAAAGCTAAGAATAAAGTCGCGATAAGGATTACGAGAGAACGGCAGACCTGCGTCCATGAAATAGATATGCGCATAGTTGTGTTCATAGGCATACTGTATGGCGTACCATATTGTCATGAAATTAGGATGTTGTTTAGGGTAACGCTTTCTGCGTGAAGCCAGATACCACAGATAGGCGTTTCCCTCGGAATACACGCAGGCACACACACCTATCACCTTGTTGCGGTAAGTAGTAGAAAACAAAGCTGCATTCTCTGACGAGAACAACTCTGTGAAATGACTCTTTGATGGTAGGAACTTACGGAACTTTGTTCGGTAGAAACGATGAAGCAGATCGTACCACTCGTCAATCTCGTCTTTTGTCTCTAACTTATGTGATGAAACTCCCATCCTTTGAGCCTTCTCAATGCGCTTTATCTGTCTTTTAGACAGTCGTTCTATGGGAGCCTTGCTGTGCAACGAGTTGTGAACCTCTTGCCAGTTGACAGGGAAATAATCGTTTTCTCTGAATGCCTTATATCCAAACATCTTTGGTGTGATGTTTATAAACTCGATAAAAAGGCACAGTTGTCTTCTTAGTTTTTTTGTTATGGCTTTCAATATTAGTGGGAAGATGTTTTTCTGCCCTTCTTCATCGTCATACTCTCCTTGGCCATATATTAATGCATGCGAATGGAGATACGGAGGGAAGAAACTTCCTGTGCGCCTCAGCAAGGCAAGCATGTGGGCGGCTACAGAACCATCTTGGCGAAAAGCCACAACCATAAATGGGGTTAGTCCTTTCGTGTTTTTGCATATCAGAAACAACTCCTTGCTATGGAAAAAGTTGCTATAGCTTGTTTGGGGTAGTTCTTCAGCTTTAGATATAATCTTTATTTTATAGTCTTCCACTTTGCAAAAATAATAAATCTTTTTATAAAATCATCAATGATATGACAAAATATCATTATCTTTGCGGTAGAAAAAATAACTAATAATGAAGATTGTATTGATAGGTGCTGGTAATCTGGCCACCAATATGGGTAAGGCGCTTTATGCCGCTGGTCACGATATCGCACAGGTGTATAGTCGCACAATGGAATCTGCTTCTCTGTTGGCAAATAAGTTAGGAGCTGCTCCCACAAATGAGATTACAGAAATACGCACAGATGCAGATATATATATATTGTCGGTCAAGGATAGTGCATTGCCTGAACTGGTAGCGCAGGTTTGCTCAGAACGCAAAGACCGTCTATTTGTTCACACAGCAGGAAGTATGCCTATGAACATCTTTGACGGTTTGGCTCTGCATTATGGCGTTCTGTATCCTATGCAGACTTTCTCGAAGGAGCGCGAAGTGAATTTCAGAGAGATACCTTGTTTCGTTGAGGCTAATGATAAGTACTCAAAAGACATGCTTCTCTCTTTGGCTGGCTCTATATCCGATAGGATATATGAACTCTCGTCAGACGACCGCAAGTATCTTCATCTGGCTGCAGTCTTTGCCTGTAACTTTGCTAATCATTGTTATGCGCTCTCTGCCGATGTGCTGCAAAAGAAAGGACTGCCCTTTGACGTAATGCTGCCATTGATTGACGAAACAGCACGAAAGGTTCACGAACTGTCACCACAGACAGCACAGACGGGACCCGCTGTGAGGTACGACGAAAATGTTATCCGGGCACAGTCACAACTGCTCAAAGATAATCCAATAGTAAAAGACATCTACGAGCGAATGTCGTTAAGTATTCATCGTAAAGCTTTAATTAAATGATAAATTATAACTTAAAGAAAATCAAGGCGATAGTGTTTGATGTTGATGGTGTTCTGTCGGCAGAAACAATTACTATGTCGAGTGAAGGTGAACCTCTTAGAACAGTAAACATTAAGGATGGTTATGCTATTCAGTTGGCTCAGAAAATGGGACTTAGAATAGCTATACTCACAGGTGGAAACACTAATGCTATTCGCACACGTTACGAGAATCTTGGAGTACAGGATATCTATATGAAGTGTTCTGTGAAGATTACTACTTTCGAAGAGTTCTTGAAGAAGTACTGCCTTTCTGCCGATGAGGTGATATATGTTGGCGACGATATTCCTGACTATGAGGTGATGAAGCGTTGCGGCTGTCCTTGCTGTCCTGCTGATGCATGTAGCGACATCAAGGCCATAAGTCTTTACATATCAGACCGTAAGGGTGGATACGGCTGTGGACGCGATATCGTTGAACAAGTGCTGAAAGCACAAGGAAAATGGCTTAGCGACGCCAAGGCCTTTGGATGGTAAGGAAGATTGAAAAATTGAAATATTGAAATATTAAAAAATGAGAGGTTAAGCAACGTGAAAAAGAAATATAACTTTATTCTTGCAAGTAATTCGCCAAGGCGAAAAGAATTATTGGCTGGGCTTGATATTCCTTTTGAAGTAAAGGTACTTGCCGATATCGACGAGTCTTATCCTTCAACACTTGCAGCCGAGAAGGTATCTGAATATCTTTCTGTTCAGAAAGCAGCTGCGTATCTTGAATCTATTGGTGATAATGATCTTGTTATTACTGCTGATACGGTTGTAATACTTGGTAACGAGATAATGGGCAAGCCGCAGGACGAGCAGGATGCAAAAGATATGCTTGGGCGTTTAAGTGGACACACTCATTTAGTTACAACAGGTGTGTGTCTTACTACCAAAGAGAAACAACATCATTTCTCGGTATCAACAAAGGTAACCTTCAAAACTCTTACTGCCGACGAGATAGATTATTATGTAGAACGATACAAACCTATGGATAAGGCAGGTGCCTACGGCATACAAGAGTGGATTGGTTATATTGCGGTAACAGGAATAGAAGGTAGTTATTTTAATGTAATGGGACTTCCTGTTCAGCGCATTTATCAGGAATTAAATGAAAATTTTTAGAGAATCATTTGATTTCTGAAATATTATTTATAATTTTGTACCAGTAATAAAAGTAAAATTAGTCCTTGATGAAAGGACACATATTTAATCTATATTTATCATTTTCGGAAAAAAGCATGTCTGTGAAGATATGCTTTTTTATTTTCATTACTCATTTTCATTCACAAAACGCTTTTGCTTTTGCGCCTATTTCTGTCTGTAGGCCAACGGTGCTTTTCCCACTTGTCGTTTGAAAAACTTACAGAAAGCCGACTGATCAGAGAAGTGAAGTGTGTCAGAAATCTCCTGAACACTTATGTTTGATGACTTGAGTAACCAGCAAGCTTCAAGCATTAGCTTCTTGTTTATGAAATATACAACGGTGTTGTTTGTAAGTTTTTTTATAATCATAGAAAGGTATCTGGGTGAGATGTGCAACTGTTGTGCATAGAATGAAATATCATGATGTTCCTTAAAATTGTTCTTTAATAGTTCGGTAAACGATATGAAGATACCGTAATTACGATTGGTGCTTTTCACATTGCCGATATTGTAACCTAAAACAGCCATCAGATCGGCAAGGAAACTTGAGTAGGCTCCCTGTATGGCCTGATATGTATATTGGTGAGGACTATCAATATGCTGCATTATTTGTCGCATATCACTTTTTATTAGTTCCAGATGTTTTTCATCCTCGACAGTTATTGTTGGCGAACCTATATATATCGAGCTGTAGAATGCCGTCTGCAGCATTTTCCTTATTATTATATTCTCTGTAATGAAATCGGCTTGAATAATCAAGGTTATTGCCTTGTAGTCGTCTGACGCCCCTTTTAATATGGGTATTTCGTTAGGCGTGAAAAACGTTAGTTGATTTTTCCGTAGAGTTATCTCCTCTCCGCCATAATCAACACAACATTCACCCTCCTCAACAATGTTATATAAATAGCAGCTTACTGATGTCTTGATATGTTTTGTGTTTAATGCAAGTGTTTTATCAACATATTGGCATGACACTTTTCCTTTCCATGTATATTCGTCTTTCATATTTTCTGTATAGTTATTAGGTTTTATATATTTGCAAATATACATTTTTTTCTTGACGCTCACAAAAATTTGTTACGCTTTTTGAGGAAAAAGTTTTTTGATTGCGTTTGAAATGTAAAATATATTCAGCAAACAATCTGTTAAAATGTTTCTTTATCAGTTATCAGTTAACTTCAAGCGTTTTTTTTTCGCTTTTAGGGTCTTATATATATATAAGGGGCTAAAGCACACATTTTCGAGTTTCAATCAACTGATAACTGATAAAACATGTTTTTCTCTCGTTTGTCCTTTGTGGATAGGCAATGAGCGAGTTTTGAATTGCGAAATAATCTCAAATTGAACAACCTGCTGTTTTTCTTTGTATCTTTGCGTTTGTCAAAAGTTGACAAGTGCGATTGTGAGCTGCGGCTCAGCATAGCTCGAGAAACTCGGCTCTGTATTCGCACTTGCATCACAATTGCAGTGAGTTCAAAAGATGAAGCGCGCATCTCGAAGGAATCTCGGAGGTATCTCGAAGGAAGAGACCCTTCTCGACCTCCACTCCTGAGGGGGAGTAGAACAGAGAAAAATGCAAGGGAAGATAAAACAGGATAATATCGTTCTTTGAAATGTTGTTTAGTTAATGAGAGTCAGCGAGGCTACATCTACATTTTGTTCTGCGGCAAAAGTGCAGGGCGGGGGGGATAGGTCACGATAACTTCTTGATTCTTCTTTCAGCTTCCTTGTAGTCTGGGCATAGCTTGAGTGCTTTCTGATAGTTGTTGATGGCGGCACCAATCATCTTTTCTTTCTCGCACTCTTTGCCCATGATGAAGTATTCTACGGCTAACTCTTTGAGGAATGATTTCTGATCTTCAATATTTTTTTTCAGTTTGTCGTTTTCTTCTCGAAGAGTATTTACGATGTTGAGCTTGCGTCTTATCAGTCTTCGTGCAGCAGGTTTTTCAATGTCATAACGACTATGTATGGCGAGGAAGAAATTATCGAGTGCTTTCTGCATATTACCAGCCTCAAAGGCTTGCACGCTATCGAAATATTCTTTATCGGCCTTGCTTTCCTTCAGCACGCTGTTGATGGTGTTCTTATTGTTGAAATTGCGTGCAAAGCTTGTTACTTCGTTACGAACAAACACCTCATTGCGGTGTAGTGGTTCTTGAAGAGAGATACCATCAAGCGATGTGCAGCGTGATAAAGCCACATATGCCTGACCACCCGCAAACACGCCACCTGTGAAGTCTATTTTTACCTGTGAGAAGGTGAGACCCTGACTCTTATGAACGGTGATGGCCCACGCCAAACGCAAAGGGAACTGTCGGTAGGTGCCAATCTCTTGTTCCTCTATCTTCTTCTCTGTTTCGTTGAACGAGTATTTAACGTTGCTCCATATCTCTTGCTCAACCTCTACATCCATGCCGTTCTCTGTTCGTACATAGATAAGACCAGTCTCAATGTCTATTCCTGTGACCATTCCCAGAGTACCGTTCACCCATCGTTTCTCTCTGTCGTTACGAATGAAGAGAATCTGAGCACCGAGCTTTAGTTCAAGTTCCATTGGGGTAGGGAGACTGCTTTCTGGAAACTCGCCTTCTATCACTCCATAGAAAGTTGTTGGTTCTTCTTCAATCTCAGCTAATTTCTGGTTGTTTATGAAGTCAACAGTATCTCTACGTGTAGAGAGTGTGATTGCAAGCTTTGAATCTTTATTGTCGAGTTCTGCTCCCACACGGTTGTTAAGCATACTGAGGTCAGCCTGCGTAACCTTCGATGTACGTATGCGGTCGAGTATATTGATGAAGATAGAGTCATTCTGTCTATATACTTTGTTGAGCTCTATCGACACCAACTGGAACTGACGGAAGATATGTGCATCGAAGAAGAATTTTGATGGATAGAATGGTTGCAGCAGTCGCCACTCATCGTCTTTCATCACAGGTTCAAGCTGATACACATCGCCCACGAGCAGCAGCTGTTTGCCACCAAAAGGCTCACGCATATTTCTGCAGTATATGCGTAACACTTTATCTATGAAGTCGATGATGTCAGAACGAACCATTGAAATCTCATCAATGATGATAAGCTCTACCTCCTTGATGAGTTTTATCTTTTCGTTGTTGTATTTAAGAGTCTTGCGAATATTGCGGATGCTGTATTGACTGTCGTTAGGCAACAGCGGGTGGAAGGGTAGTTTAAAGAAACTGTGTATGGTGCTTCCGCCAGCGTTGATGGCAGCAATACCTGTAGGCGCAAGGATAATGTGCTTTTTCTTTGTTGTCTTTGCTATATAACGTAGAAAAGTCGATTTACCCGTCCCTGCTTTTCCAGTAAGAAAAAGTGAGCGACGGGTAAATTTTATAATCTGGAGTGCTTGCTGCAACTCCTGATTTTCAAGATCGATTTTTTCTATATTCTCAGCCAATAATTTACTGAAGTTTAGAAGATAATAGGAGATGAAGGGAGTGTCTTAAAGTTCATCAAAGTTCACATCCTCTTCATGAGGCTTGCGTTTCTTCTCCTTCTTAGGTTCGGTAGCTTTGTCTCTTGACTTCTCTTTTTCTTCTGAAGAGATAGCTGAGCTACTTTCGCTGACGATAGGATTGCCGTTCTCGTCAAGGATAATTTCATGACTGCTAACGAGTGTGTCGTGTGCTGTAGTATCTACCTTTGCAGGTGCTACATAGCCCATACAATCGTACATGTCGCTTGTGATATCATCGTCCTTTGGCTTGCCCCATTTACCATGATATTTCTGGAAATCAGGGTCAGAGAGGAGTGTGTTTACAAAGTAACCACAGATAGGAAGGGCAGTCTTAGAACCCTGACCTAATGCTCCTGTACGGAAGTGAATGCTTCGGTATTCACCACCTACCCAGGCACCAACAACGAGGTTAGGACTAACGCCCATGAACCACGCATCAGAGTGGTTGTTTGATGTACCTGTCTTACCACCCCAGTCGGTGTCCTTGAATGAGTTTCCTGCGTATTCTCTTGCAGCAAAGCTGATAGAAGTACCACCTCCGTCGTGGGTACCGCTCATGAGAATTTTCTGCATGAGGTATGCACTCTTATAAGGAATAACCTGTTCGTTGGTAGTAGGACCAGTATATACTTCATTACCGTCTCTGTCAACGATGCGTGTAACGAGAACAGGCTCGTGGTGCTTACCATCGTCGGCAATAGTACAATAAGCGTTTACAAGCTCAAGGAGGTTAACATCGCTTGAACCAAGAGCCAAAGAAGGGGTTTCGTCCAACGGACTCTTGATACCCATCTTCTGAGCTGTCTCGATGATTCGCTTGATACCCATCTCCTGACCAAGGCGCACGGCAACAGAGTTGATACTCTTTGCAAAGGCACTCTTCAAAGGCATTGAGTCGCCAGAGAACGAACCGTTGGCATTTGATGGTGTCCATGTAACTTCTTTCTTCTGAACCTTGTCATATACCTGCATAGAGATATATTCGTCGCGGCGCTTGTCACAAGGAGTTAGTCCTTGATTCATTGCTTCGGTATATACAAAGAGCTTAAAGGTAGAACCAGGCTGACGCATGGCAGTTACCTTGTCGTATTTCCATGTACCGAAATCAATATCGCCAACCCAAGCCTTTACAGCTCCAGTCTGAGGTTCCATTGCCAACATAGCACAGTGCATGAATGTGGTCATGTATTTTATAGAATCCTCAGAGGTCATATCCTTTGTTATTGTTCCCTTTTCATAGTCGAACACCTTTACAGGATGTACCCACTCCTTATAGTAGTAGTTCACGCTGTCAGGATTGTTAGGGAACTTAGCCAACAAATCCTTATAGAAAGGCTGACGCTCAGCAATCTGCTGAATGAAGTTAGGAATAGGCTGTCCGTTCTCGTCAACCCATGGTTCCTGACGCAACCAGTTCTTGCTTTCCTTACGGTATATTGACCAGTGGTTATCGAAATTGCGTTGCACCTGTTTCATCTGCTTCATAGCAGCTTCCTCAGCATATTTCTGCATACGGGTATCGATAGTGGTGTATATCTTCAAACCACTTGAATAGAGGTCGTAACCATTCTCCTTACACCAGTCTTTCAGGTAGTCGGCAATAGCCTCACGGAAATATTTAGCCTGACCGTCGTAGTTCTCTTCAACCTTGAAGTCAAGGGTGATAGGAATATTCTTCAACGAATCGAATTCTACTCTTGAGAGGTCGCCATGAGTAACCATATTGTTCAATACTGTATTACGACGAGCAAGAGCATTCTCAGGATTTGACTTAGGGTTGTAGTAGGTGGTAGCCTTGAGCATACCAACAAGAACGGCAGCCTGCTCGGTAGTCAATTCCTTAGGCGATACATTGAAATAGGTCTTTGCAGCAGTCTTGATACCGTAGGCATTTGATCCAAAGTCAACGGTATTAGCATACATAGTAAGGATTTCTTTCTTGCTATATACAGTCTCGAGCTTTGTTGCAATAATCCATTCCTTGCTCTTCATGACAAGGATGCGCAAGCCAGGAATCTTACCTAACAAACCAGTAGAGTAGCGCGAGCGAACACGGAACATATTCTTAGCCAACTGCTGGGTGATTGTTGATGCACCACGACCGTCGTGATGAACCATAGCATCTTTGGCAGCACCAAAGATACCTATTGGGTCAATACCAAAATGCTTATAGAATCGTTCGTCCTCTGTGTCTATGAGTGCCTTGAAGAAAGCAGGGTTAACTTCCTCATACTTAACAGGTGTGCGGTTTTCGTTAAAGTATTTTCCAATGAGTTTTCCATCGGCACTATATATTTCAGATGCCTGACTGGTCTGTGGGTCCATGATGCCTGAGAAATAACCTGGACTTTTACCAAAGAGCCAGAGGAAGTTCATGTCAACCATTCCAAGATATATGAATAAGGCGACAATACAAGATACAAAACCTATAATAGTTTTCTTCCACCAAGGTTTTCCAACATAAAGACCTTTGTACCAAGGCCAGAAGCCACGTAGTTTGCGAAGCATCCAGCTAACAAATCTTTTTATCTTAGACATAATAATTTTGTTATCTATTCATGTGCAAAAGTAATAAAAACTACTTTACTTGCAACTGTTTATCTATATAATTTATGATTTCTTCAATGTTATCGGGATTGTTCCAGTATATGTCAGTATCTTTCTTAAACCATGTAAGTTGCTTGCGCATATACCTGCGACTATTCGACTGTATCTGCCTTATGGCTTCGGCTTTATCTATATTGCCATCGAAATAGCTGAACATCTCTTTGTAACCTACTGTATTCAATGCATTCAGACCTCTTTGTGCAAATACACTCCGAGCTTCTTCCTCCAAACCGTCTGAAATCATTTGTAATACACGCTGGTTAATTCTGTTGTATAGAATTTCACGGTCGCGGTTCAATCCTATTTTTATTATGTTGAACGGACGCGCCTTAACAGTATTCGTTCGGAAACTTGTATATGTTTTTCCGGTCATGTGACATATTTCCAACGCATGAACCACTCGTCGAGGGTTGTTTCTGTCAACTATAGCCCAGTGTTCGGGGTCGAGTTCATGAAGCTCTTCCACCAGCTTTTCCAAGCCTTCTGTCTCCAGTCGGGCTTTCATCCATGCTCTTGTTGTGTCGTCGATAGTAGGTATATCATCAATACCTTTACATACGGCATCAATATACATCATACTTCCGCCCGACATGAGAGCTACGTCGGATGATTTAAACATTTCTTCAATCAACGCTAAACAATCCTGCTCATACATAGAAGCAGAATAGTAGTCGGTGATGTGGTGACTGCCTACAAAGTAATGCTTTACTAATTGTTGCTGTTCTTTAGTGGGAGCTGCAGTACCAATAGGCAGCTCTGCAAAAATCTGACGGGAGTCAGCATTGATAATAGGAACATTCAGATGTTTTGCTACCTGAATACAGAGTTCCGTTTTGCCTACTCCCGTCGGACCGAGTATTACTATTAAAGACTTCATTCTTTTTTATCAGCAAGTGTGTTGCTGAATGATTTTTATCTGATGATGCCTCGCTTAGATGATTCTACGAAATCGATGATGTATTGTACCTCTGGGGTGATAGTGAGGGTACGCTTGATTTCCTCAATACCTTCCTTGAGAATACCCTTAGAATACAGTATTCTATATGCATCATGGATAAGAGTGATTTGCTCGTTGCTGAAACCTCTACGACGCAAACCAACAAGGTTTACACCACAATAGCGTGTTGGCTCCTTACCTGCAATGATGAATGGAGGAATGTCCTGTGAGAAACGACATCCGCCCTGAATCATTACATAAGAACCAATCTTGCAGAACTGGTGACAGAGAACAGTAGCACTGACAATAGCATTGTCGTCAACAACAACCTCACCAGCAAACTTAGTAGAGTTACCGATGATACAGCCGTTACCAATAACACAGTCGTGAGCAATATGCATATTCTCCATAAGGAGGTTATTGCTACCTACGATGGTAGTACCCTTAGAGGCTGTACCACGAGAGATAGTTACATTCTCACGAATACTGTTGTTGTCGCCAATCTCGCAAATGGTCTCTTCACCTTTGAACTTTAAATCCTGTGGCTTGGTAGATATACTTGAGCCAGGCATAAATTCATTTCCATTACCAATTCGTGCACCATAGTTGACGGTTACAGAATTCTGCATTACGTTGTTGTCTCCAATGACAGTGTTCTTGTCAATATAGCAGAAAGGTCCAATGATATTGTTATCACCGAGCTTTGCTTCTGGGTGCACGTATGCAAGTGGGCTTATTTGATTAGCCATATTTTTTTCTCGTTTTATTATTTGTTTTTGATAATCTGTGCTGTAAATGTTGCTTCTGATACTACCTGATCGCCTACGAACATATAGCCCTTCATGCTGCTGATGCCGTGGCGTACTGGAGCAAGAAGCTCTACACGGAAGAGTAGGGTGTCGCCTGGAACAACCTTCTGACGGAACTTCACATCGTCAATCTTAAGGAAGTAGGTTGAATATCTCTCAGGCTCGTCAAGCTGACTGAGAACAAGCAGACCACCACACTGTGCCATGGCCTCAATCTGAAGAACACCTGGCATAACAGGCTCCTGTGGGAAATGACCTACGAAGAAAGGCTCGTTGGCTGTGATATTCTTAATACCAACAATGCTTGTAGGACCCATAGCGGTAATCTTGTCAACCAACTGCATTGGATAGCGGTGAGGAAGCAACTCGCGGATACGCTTGTTGTCCATTATTGGCTCCTCGTTAGGGTCGTAGATAGGTGCTTGAATCTCGTGCTTGCGAATCTCTCTACGCATCTCACGGGCAAACTTATTGTTGATAGTGTGACCAGGACGTGTAGCAATGATACGTCCCTTGATAGGCTTACCGATGAGGGCCATATCACCAATGATGTCAAGAAGCTTATGACGTGTGCACTCGTTCTCCCACATCAAAGGACGATGCTGGATGTAACCAATATGGTTAGCGTCCATATGAGGAACCTTCAATAGGTCAGCCAACTTGTCGAGGGTAGGCTGGTCAACCTGACGCTCATAGATAACAATAGCGTTATCCATGTCTCCACCCTTGATGAGGTTAGCCTGCAACAAAGGCATGATATCACGTACAAAGACGAAGGTACGTGCTGCAGCAATCTCAGTTGGGAACTTCTCCATATTGTCGAGAGTAGCAAACTGACTGTTGATGAACTTACTGTTGAAAGAGCACATTGCTGTAATACTGAACTGCTCATCTGGCAGGATAGTAATCACAGAACCTGTTTCCTCGTCCTTTACCTCTGTCTTATGACGGATGATATAATAGTCTTTTTCTGCATTCTGGTCAACAATACCGATCTCCTGAATCTTCTTAACGTACATCTCGGCAGAACCGTCAAGAATAGGGAACTCAGGACCATTAACCTGAATGAGACAGTTGTCAATACCTAATGCGTAAAGGGCTGCCATACCGTGCTCAACAGTTGATACACGAGCCTCACCTTTAGCAAGAACGGTACCGCGCTGAGTGTCAACAACATTTTCTGCAATGGCATCAATGATAGGCTGACCTTCAAGATCAATACGCTGAATCTTGTATCCTGTATTCTCTGGAGCAGGATTAAATGTTACAGTGAGATTTAATCCAGTATGCAAACCTTTACCAAAAAGAGAGAAACTTCCCTTAAGTGTCTTCTGTTTTGACATAATATCTTTCAGTTTAAGTTTTACACAAGATTTTTATTCCTGTGTTTTCTTTTTTAATTCATCTATCTGTTTCTGAAGCTCGTTCAACTGCTGATACATATCAGGCAGGCGACGGAAGATAGCCTGACTCTTGAAGTAACTTCTTGGCTCCATAGGTGGAGTACCGATAAGGGTCTGACCACCCTTAACCTTACCAGGAACACCACTCTGTGCTCCGAGGAATACCTTGTCGCCAATCTCAATGTGTCCAGCGATACCTACCTGACCGCCAAACATACACCACTGACCAACCTTTGTAGAACCGGCAATACCAACCTGAGCAGACATTACTGTGTTCTCACCAATCTCGTCGTTGTGGGCAATCTGTACAAGGTTGTCAAGCTTAACACCCTTACGGATATATGTGCTACCCATTGTAGAACGGTCGATACAGGTGTTAGCACCTATCTCTACATCGTCCTCGATGGTTACAATACCAATCTGTGGAATCTTGTCGTAGCCTGTTCCTTCTGCATTAGGTGCGAAACCGAAACCGTCGGCACCAATAACGCTACCTGCATGAATGGTTACGTTGTTGCCGAGCTTACAACCGTGATATATTGTTACGTTAGGATAGATCTTGCAATCCTTGCCTAATGTTACATTGTCGCCAATATAGCTATGAGGATAAACCTCTGTTCCGTCACCAATGACAGCACCATCAGCAATATATGCAAAGGCACCAATATACACGTTCTCGCCAATCTTAGCGTTTGGTGAGATGAAAGCCAAAGAATCAATACCACTCTTCTTTGGGTTAAGAGCAGCTGAATACATCTGTAAAAGCTTAGCTACGCAGTCGCGGGCATTCTTTACTCTGATGATAGTAGTGTTCTCAACAGGCTTCTCCAGTTCGAGAGTTTCATCAACGAGAACTACAGATGATTTTGTATCGTAAATATAATGGGTGTATTTTGGATTTGCCAGAAATGAAATAGCTCCATTAACTCCTTCTTCTATCTTTGCAAATGTATTAACAGTGGCATTTTCGTCACCTTCCACTGTGCCCTGAATGAACTGGGCAATTTGTTTTGCGGTAAATTCCATCTTTATCAAATCATTTTCAATTATTGTGCAAATATAGCAATTTTTATTTAGATACGCTGATAACAAAGATAATATTTACGTATTTTTTTAGAAAGGAGAGACACATTCAACAAATCAGATGCGTCTGTAATATCCTTGATGGTGCCGTCTTTATACAGAATGGAAATCTGGTCGTCATTAACATCATACATGTCTTTCTGTATCTTCGAAACACTAAAAAGGAATTTCGTGTCTTCATAGCTGATATCTGCTTTCTTGGCAAGTTTATGACGAATCTCTGAAAGGGTTTCGTCATTGATAGGGTGTTCGTGAATCTCTACCTTGAAAATGTTACGATTTATCATATCACTTGCAAGCATAGAGAGTATCTTGTCGTCAGATTGCGCCCATACCTTTATGCTGCTCCATAGATCGTTGTCATCAAGTAGTTCGTAGTTTTTCAAGGCGTCCGAGCCTAATGTGAAATCCTTGGCTTCAATATGATTATACAAAAAGAAGTGCAACTGTGGCGGGGCAAAGATCTCTTTGCCTTGTTGTGCCAGGTATTTGGCTCTTGTAAGCAGATTGATAAGTACTTTCTCAAAGGCTACTGCTGTCTTATGCAGATAAACCGACCAGTACATCAGTCGGCGGGATGTTAAATAATTTTCAATGGAGTATATACCTTTGGAATCAACCACTAACTTGTCGTCAACAACATCAAGCATCTTGATGATACGTGCACTGCCGATATTTCCTTCTGTTACTCCTGTGAAAAAACTGTCGCGCCTGAGATAGTCGAGTCGGTCCATATCAAGCTGACTGCTTATAAGCTGATGAAGAAATTGTTTAGGGTATTCATCCTTGAAGATTTTCATTGCGAGGTTCAACTCGCCATTCATCTCTTCGTTGATCTGCTCCATCATCAATAATGATATTTCCTCATGCGAAATACCATTTATCAACGTGTTCTCAAGAACATGCGACAGCGGACCGTGTCCGATGTCGTGCATCAGGATAGCTGCCTCCACGGCTTCAGCCTCACTGTCAAAGATGAAGTTTCCTTTCTGCTGAAGTGATAGTATAGCTTCACTCATCAGATGGAACGCTCCAAGTGAATGTTGAAAACGAGTGTGCTGGGCTGCTGGATAAACAACTGAGGCAAGACCCAGTTGTTTTATTCTTGTTAAACGTTGCATAAGAGGATGCTTTACAATATTGTAAAGCAATCCCCTTGGTATCTTGATAAATCCAAATACTGGATCATTGATAATCTTGCTATCGTTCATCTTTTCCTCCTTTCTTAGGCTTAACCTAACTTAGCTAATTCTTCTGCCATCTGCTCCTGCAGTTCCTTAGCCTTTTGAGCTGCTACTTCAGCAAAGTCTTCACCCTTGCTTGCATAGATAATGCCGCGAGAAGAGTTAACAAGCAGACCGCAGTCCTTGGTGATACCATATTTGCATACCTCTTGCAGACTGCCGCCTTGTGCGCCTACACCTGGTACGAGAAGGAAGTGGTTTGGAGCCACCTTGCGGATATCCTTGAACATCTCTCCCTGTGTTGCTCCAACAACATACATCATATTTTCTGGTGTACCCCATTCCTGGCTCTTGCGCAATACTTTCTCAAACAGTCGTTCACCTTCCTTATCCTCGGTAAGCTGGAAATCGTGACTTCCCTTGTTGCTTGTCAAGGCCAGCACGATAACCCATTTGCCGTCGTACTCTAAGAATGGCTTCACACTATCTTCACCCATATATGGTGCTACGGTAAGCGAGTCAACATCGTATTCCTCAAAGAAAGTTCTTGCATACATACTTGATGTGTTTCCTATATCACCACGCTTAGCGTCAGCAACGATAAAGTGGGTAGGGTAGAATTTCTTTAAGTATTTTATTGTACGCTCGAAAGCTGCCATACCCTTCAAACCAAAGCACTCGTAGAAAGCAAGGTTTGGCTTGTATGCCACGCAATAAGGAGCAGTAGCATCAATGATTGCTTTGTTGAAAGCAAAGATAGGATCGTCCTCGTTCAAGAGGAACTCTGGTACTTTCTTCAGATCGGTATCCAATCCTACACAAAGGAAACTCTTTTTAGTGAAAATCTCGTTTACCAGCTGTTTTCTGTTCATAATCTATTTCTGTATTTCCGTTTTGGGAAGTTCTTTTTTATTCTCTTCGTTACGAATTTGTTTCATTGACATCATTCGTCTTGCGAAATCCTCAGGTTTCACAGTACGATCGTCTTTGTTCGTCTCATCGTTTTTCTTTGTGTATACAAGGCCCATAATAATGTGGAGTGTTGAAAATTATTATTCAATAGCGAAGCGCTTTTTGCGCTTCGCACTTACAACTCACTTTCCTTAAGCTTCTCTGCATTTTCTGCAACAGTAAGAGCGTCAATCATCTCTTGAATGTCACCATTGAGGAAGCCTGAGAGATCGTGAGTAGTGAAACCAATACGGTGATCAGTAACACGACCCTGAGGGAAGTTATATGTACGGATCTTAGCCGAACGGTCACCTGTTGACACCAAACTCTTTCTTCTGCTTGAGATGTCATCAACATATTTCTGATGCTCATGATCATAGATATATGTGTAAAGACGACTCAACGCACGCTCTTTATTCTTTGGCTGGTCACGGGTCTCGGTACACTCAATAAGAATTTCTTCAACCTCACCAGTGTTAGGGTTCTTCCAAGGGTAGCGCAAGCGAACACCTGACTCCACCTTGTTCACGTTCTGACCACCAGCACCTGATGAACGGAAGGTATCCCATTTAATGTCACCTTCGTTGATGTTTACTTCAAACTTATCTGCCTCTGGCAACACAGCTACAGTAGCTGCTGATGTCTGCATACGACCATTTGACTCAGTAACAGGCACACGCTGAACACGATGTACACCTGACTCATATTTTAATATGCCATATACGTTTTCGCCACTGACCTCAAAGTCAATCTCCTTGAATCCGCCAACAGCACCTTCAGACGCATTAGAAACATTTAGAGTCCAACCCTTCTTGTCGCAGAAACGCTTATACATGTTAAAGAGGTCACCAGCAAAGAGGGCAGCCTCGTCACCACCGGTACCGGCACGTACCTCCATCTGTACATTCTTGGCGTCTTCTGGATCTTTAGGTACCAACGCAATCTTTATCTCTTCTTCGAGCTGTGGCTGCAAGGCTTCGTTCTCGGCCAACTCCTCACGGGCCATCTCCTTCATGTCGGGATCGCTCTCGTTGGCAAGGATGTCCTTAGCTTCCTGAATACTGTTCAGGCAATTGATATACTTCTGACGGGCCTTCATGATGTCACCAAGGTCCTTCCATTCTTTTGTCAGTTTTACATAACGCTGCTGGTCAGCAATAACTGAAGGGTCGGTAATCAGTGTACCTACTTCTTCAAAACGGGCCTCAAGGCCATCCAGCTTTTCTAATATTTTATTGTTATCTGCCATATTTCTAAATTATTGTTTCACAAGTGCAAATTTTAGAAGTCAAAGAAGTTTAGAAGTAATCGAGTAGGACAGTTCTAATACTCAAATGTACCGAATTCGCTCTTGATGGTCAGACTCTTCTTGCCCTCCTCGATGTGGCCTACAACCTGAGCATCGATATTGAAGCTCTTGCTTATTTCTATCACCTTGTCGGCATATTCTGGACGTACATAGATCTCCATACGATGACCCATATTGAATACCTGATACATCTCCTTCCAGTCTGTGCCTGAACAGTCGTGAATAGCTTTGAACAATGGTGGAACAGGGAACATATTGTCTTTTACAACCTTGCAGTTGTCGTTAACGAAATGAAGAACCTTTGTCTGAGCACCACCAGTACAATGAACCATACCGTGAATTTCTGCACGCATCTCGTCAAGCAATCGCTTGATAACTGGTGCGTAAGTACGGGTAGGTGAGAGAACAAGCTCGCCTGCATTAACAGGGCTGCCCTCAACCTCATCAGTAAGCTTGTACTTACCGCTATACACCAGTTCGTTTGGTACATTGTGGTCGAAACTCTCAGGGAATTTCTCTGCCAGGTACTTAGCAAACACGTCATGACGGGCAGAGGTCAAACCGTTACTACCCATACCACCGTTGTAACGCTTTTCGTATGTAGCCTGACCTGTTGAGCTCAAACCAACAATAACGTCACCAGGACGGATATTTGCATTGTTGATAACGTCGCTTCTCTTCATACGACAGGTAACAGTAGAGTCAACGATGATAGTGCGTACAAGGTCACCTACATCGGCAGTCTCGCCACCAGTAGGATAAATACCAATACCCATCTCGCGCATCTCGCTCAACAGCTCGTCAGTACCATTGATTATCGCTGAGATAACCTCTCCAGGTACTAACATCTTGTTTCTACCAATAGTAGATGAAACAAGGATATTGTCAACAGCACCCACACAAAGCAGGTCGTCGGTATTCATAACTACTGCATCCTGAGCAATACCTTTCCAAACACTCAGGTCGCCAGTCTCTTTCCAATACATATATGCAAGCGAAGATTTTGTTCCTGCGCCATCAGCATGCATGATATTACAATACTCAGGATCGCCACCAAGGATATCTGGTATGATCTTGCAGAATGCCTGTGGGAATATACCCTTATCAATGTTCTTGATGGCGTTATGCACATCTTCTTTAGCGGCACTAACTCCGCGCATCATATATCTGTTGTCCATTTCTATTTTTTGTTTCTTTTATCTTCCTTTTTCTTCAGAGCAAGCATGGCTTGCGAAATTTATTATTTCCAAAACTCCCAACTTGCAAACGCCTGTAGAAGAAGCATCTCAAGACCGTTCTTTACGGTTGCTCCATGTTCCTTACCTTTCTTCATGAACAAGGTCTCGTCAGGATTATATATAAGGTCGTAGAGTAGGGTATGGGTGTCCATAGCCTCATAAGGCAGGTCAGGACATTCCTCTGTCTTTGGATACATACCTAAAGGTGTGCAGTTTACAATAACATTGTATTCCTTTATCACCTCAGGTGTAATCTTATCATACTGTATGGTGTTTGCACGTTCGTAACGACTGACATAACAGGTTTCAAGTCCCAGACTCTTCAGTCCGTAGTTGATAGCTTTTGATGCTCCACCTGTTCCAAGGATGAGTGCCTTCTTATGGTATTTCTGCAACATTGGTTCAATGCTTCGTGTGAAACCGATAACGTCGCTGTTATAACCTTTCATCACCACATCATTACCCTTGTGAGTCACCTTCACAACATTTACGGCTCCAATAGCTCGTGCCTCAGGACTTAGCGAGTCAAGGTAGTTAATCACTTTCTCCTTGTAAGGGATAGTAATATTAAACCCTTTTAGCTCTGGGTTAGAAGCAATCACCTCAGGCAGAGTTTCTATATTAGGAATCTCGAAGTTGATGTATTCAGCATCAATACCTTCGTTAGCGAATTTCTCGTTGAAATAGTTTTTCGAGAAAGAGTGTCCCAGTGGAAAACCTATTAGTCCGTACTTGTCCATAATGATTCTATTTAGTCGCGAAATACATTGTGCATATTCCAAAAGTAAGTCTTCGGAAACTTGCTTGGCTAAAGCCTGCTTTCTTAAGAATATCAGTAATCTCCTCACCTTGTGGGAAAGCCTCGATAGTAGCTGTGAGATAATCGTAGGCTCCACGGTCTTTTGATATTAGCTTACCTACTAACGGTAAGAAGGTGTGAGAGTATATCTTAAATAGCTGGTGCATAGGGAAACTTACTGGTTCAGATAGCTCCACAATGCTCAGATGACCACCTTTCTTCAGTACTCGGCACATCTCTTTCAATCCCTTGTCGAGATCTTGGAAATTACGAATACCAAAGGCAGCAGTAACAGCATCAAAGGTCTCGTCCTCGAACGACAGGTTCAGACAGTCTTCCTTCTTAAAACTGATGATATCCTGTAGTCCTTCTTGGGCAACCTTCTTTCGGCCTATCTCCATCATACCCTCGCTGATGTCAACACCCACAAGATGATCCGGTTTTAACATCTTAGCCGAGAGAATGGCAAAGTCACCTGTTCCTGTGGCAATGTCAAGCATTGTCTTTGGAGCAAATGGTGCCAATTGCTTGATGGCTTTTTTACGCCAGCCTTTGTCAATATCCCACGACAGACGATGGTTAAGAGTATCATAGGTAGGGGCGATGTTGTCAAACATCTCCTCTACCAGTTTTCCTTTTTCACCCTCTTTGCCGTAGGGTCTAATGTTTTCCTGCTTATACACTATTCTGATATGTATTACTAATATTCTTTTCTATTCAAACGCTATCTGAAAACAGATTAACGTTTCAATGCAGCCAGACAGTCTGCCACATTCTTCTCAATACGTGCAGCAATATCACCTGTCTCTGTAGCCTTGTCAAACTTCTCACCTGTGATATGCTCATACAGCTCGATATAACGGTCTGATACGCTCTCAGCATATTCATCTGTAATCTCTGGCATAGTCTGACCAGGCTCGTTCATGAAGTTATGCTCAATGAGCCACTGGCGTACAAACTCCTTTGAGAGCTGCTTCTGTGGTTCACCCTTAGCCAACTTCTCCTCGTAGCCGTCAGCATAGAAATAACGACTTGAGTCAGGAGTGTGAATCTCGTCAATAAGATAAACCTTACCGTCACGCTTACCAAACTCATATTTGGTGTCAACCAAGATTAAACCACGCTTAGCTGCTATCTCCTGACCACGAGCGAAGAGCTTACGTGTGTAATCCTCCATCACTGCATAGTCCTCAGCACTAACAATACCCTGAGCAATAATCTCTTCTTTTGAGATGTTCATGTCATGACCCTCGTCAGCCTTTGTTGTAGGAGTGATGATAGGCTCTGGGAAACGCTCGTTCTCCTTCATACCGTCAGGAAGTTTAACACCACAAAGCTCACGACAACCGTTCTTGTACTCACGCCATGCGCTACCAGTGAGGATAGAACGAATAATCATCTCTACGCGGAAACCCTCGCATTTCAGTCCGACAGTTACCATTGGGTCTGGAGTAGCAAGTTTCCAGTTAGGGCAGATGTCGCTTGTTGCATCCAGAAATTGTGCAGCTATCTGGTTTAATACCTGACCTTTGAATGGAATACCCTTAGGAAGGACAACATCGAATGCTGAGATACGGTCGGTAGCTACCATTACCATCACGTCGTCGTTAATGTCATAAACATCACGTACCTTACCATGATAAACACTCTTTTGTCCATTGAAATGGAAATCTGTCTTAGTTAATGCTTTCATTTTTTTAGTCTTTTTTCTTAATTGATATTATCTTCTCCATTTGTTGTCACGCGTAACTTTATCTTGTCGCTATCCGACTTCTTGACGCGTTTATTCTTCCTTTCTTCAATCATGCCGTCAGCCATCTTCTTGTCGTAGGCCTCGTAGGCATTTACTATTCGTGTAACCAGTTTATGACGCACAATATCTTTCTTTCCCAGTTCCACAACACCAATACCGTCGATGCCATTCAAGATGCGCAACGATTCCCTCAGGCCACTCTTCTGTTCTCGTGGTAGGTCAATCTGTGTCAGGTCACCCGTAATCACCATCTTAGTGTTCCATCCCATGCGGGTAAGAAACATTCTTATCTGTTGCGGGGTGGTGTTCTGAGCTTCGTCAAGAATCACTACTGCATCACTAAGTGTTCGTCCACGCATAAATGCCAGAGGAGCAATCTGAATGATATGCTTTGCCATCATATCCTGCAGCTTGGTAGGAGGAATCATATCCTCCAATGCATCATACAATGGTTGCAGATATGGGTCAATCTTATCCTTCATGTCGCCAGGGAGGAAACCTAATTTTTCACCAGCTTCTACAGCAGGACGACTGAGGATAATACGTTTCACCTGTTTGTCTTTTAATGCCTTTACGGCTAAGGCAATGCTGAGATAAGTCTTTCCCGTACCTGCAGGACCAACAGCAAACACCATATCCTTCTTCTCAAACTCATCAATCAGCTTCTGCTGGTTCTCGCTTCTGCTCTTTATCGGACGTCCCGAAATACTATAAACGAGGACACCCTTCACCGCATCAGCCTTCGTTTGTCGGCCTTTAATGATGTCAAGAATGTCCTCGTCGTTTATCGTATTATATTTTAGCACATGCTTGCGCATGGTTTCAATGTCTTCCTCAGCCTTGGCCATTTCCTCCTCGTCGCCAAGAATCCTAATCACATTGTCCCTTGCCACAATCCTGAGCTTAGGGAAAAGTGATTTTATCATCACAAGATGACAGTTGTTGACACCATAAAAAGTTACTGGGTCAATATCTTCTAAAACAATATGTTTCTCTATCAATGTAATATTACTTAATTTTGGATGCAAAAATACAATAAAAAAGTGAAATCAGCAAAAAAAAATAGTATCTTTGCATTCGATAAAAAAAGAAAGATGAAAATATCAAAAAATAGATATCTCCAAGGCTTCGGATTCGTAGTTGTCATTTTGGCAATCATCAGATGTGCATGTCCACAGGTTGCCGACAGTAACCGTGTTGAAACGAAACAACCAACAGTTGTCGATAGTCTTGCTTGCGATTCTGATTCTATAGCTAAAACACCATTGCTGCCTTCTCGATTCTTAAAGGCTGATGGCACACCAGTGAAGAACCGTATTCTCAGTGTTCCTCATTTCGGCAATGCCTTTCCTGATCAGAATGACGTACAGCTCGTTGCCGCTAATAAATATGGTGTGAAACCTGTACTCGATGATAAGGAAGCAGAAAAACGTAAGAACGAACTTACATATGTGGGTTCAAACCCATATTTCCATGTTGACCGTCTCCGTACATCTATTCCTTATCTTGTGCCTCGTGCATCTATACTCCTTCAGGAAATCGGTCGTAACTTCTTTGATAGTTTGCAAACAAAGGGTGTACCGCTTCACAAGATAATAGTAACCAGTGTTATGCGCTCTAAGGCTGATGTGCAACGCCTGCGCACCCATAATCAGAATGCCACAGAGAACTCATGTCACCTCTATGGCACCACCTTCGATATTTGCTATAATCGTTATAAAACTGTTGAGGCTCCCGGAGAACACCGAAGAGTAGTAACCAACGACACCTTGAAATGGATTCTCTCTGAGGTTCTTAATGATATGCGCAAGCAACAACGTTGTCTCGTTAAATACGAGGTTCACCAAGGCTGCTTTCATATAACCGTTAATTAATAGTCTCTACCATCCCAGTGCTTCACAAATGAAACTATTGAACATTGAAAAATGGAAATAATGAAAAATATAAGCGCAAAGCTCATTATTATTTCCATTTTTCATTTTTTACTTCCCTTCACTCAGTGATAATATTTAATATTCAATATTCAATAGCTCCGCTCCGGCAAGCCAATAACAAGTATTCTGTCAGTGACCTTCGGTTCAATTTTTCCATCTTTCAATTTCTTTACGTTTTATTTTTCTCCGTATAATTTACCGTATAATTAAGATGTTAATTTTATCGTTAATCTTATTCTTGTGATTCGTGTTCAGCTTTACCGCTGATGAAATTAATCTAAGAAATCTAACGAATCTATTTCTGTAAGCAATTCATTAACTCCAATTAATGGTGCATTGGCAATAATTAACGGAGAAAACTAAAAACATTAAAGAAAATGCTTAAGCATGAACGGCTTTTTCAAAGCCTTGTGGCATATTTCTCTGAACCTTTTTGTGAGCAAGCTCCCATCAGGTTCATATAAATATTCCTGCCTCACAAGTTCGGGCTCTCATGCTTAAGCTTGGAAAATGTAGCGCTGATGCGCAATTGCACAATTGTGCAAAGGATATCAAACAGCGTTTCCATCATTTTTTCATAAAATAAATACCGTCATGTCTTGTTATTTGCTTACGCGCATAATGCTATCGCTCGGCATAATTCAAGCAAGCTTGATTCTGCTCTCGCTTAATCGCATTATTCGGAATGTGCAGCGGTCGCTTCCCCTGAGAATGGTATTCTCGATGTGCACTTCGAAATGACTGTTTGGTTCAAGTTGTGACAAGATATA